>CAVPBL010000017.1:0-169278 GCA_963701835.1 uncultured Acidobacteriaceae bacterium
CACCGGCAGCTTGAAGACTTCGCCGGCAGTGGCGCCGTCTCCGCTTAGTCCGTAGAAGTTGCCATCCGTCGCAAACGTCAACCCAGCCTGTGAGGCATCGCCATCGACGCTTGGAGACGGAGCTGAGCCATTCCCACTGAAGGTATACAGAATGTCCAAAGTGCTCGCTGCCGTTGTGCCACTGGCCGGAGGCACCAATTCGAAGATCGCAAGTTTGCTTTTGACACCCGCCATACGCGCTTGTACAGTTTGGATTCGGGGAGTAAGTGCTTCCAATGTCACAGCCCGGTGGGGTTGTGCCATAGAGGTCTCCACTGCTATCCATCGTCAAAGCGATCGGCGAAGTGGAAAAGTTCCATGTGCTCACCCCCCGACCGGGAACCTGTCCCCGGATTGTGAAATGATCATTTCGGGGCGAATTTGCCCCAGAGTTCCCAGCGAACCCGGGAGATGCGAGACTTGCGGCGCCGCCGCTTTGGGGCAGGCGCCATCTCCAAAGTCACATAACTCCAGGATAGTCGGACCTGAGAGGTCAACCCGAAACACGCCACCGCAGCCAAATCCTCCATTCGAATTTGTCGGGCACGTGGTTGAGGTCGTGGCTCCGCCCATCTGCGTGGTTCCGTAAAGAGTGTATTGATCCCACTGAATCAGGGAATTCGGATAAGCCAAGGTAAACGATGGAGACGTAAACGTCAGAGGAAGCTTGACAATTGTCGTTGGAGTGACTGAGGTACTTCCAGATTGCAATGGCGCAAAACTGAAAAACGGTGCCAAATATTGTGTAACCGGGGGAAAAGGTGAGGCACAGTTGCTGCATGCCAGTGTTGTGCCGTAAATGACGGCAGATCCTGAAGTCGTGGTGCCAAGAACGAGGGTTCCGGGAGATGCTCCATCGTTGTTTCCGCTGAATGTATACAGGATGGCCGGCGTGATCGCTGGCTTTTGTGACAGGTTGACCTTCGATGGATCGAATTCGAAGATCGATCCGCAAGTAACTGCGGCGCCACTTGAGTTAAGGAACAGGGAGCGGGATTTCCACTTCCACCGGGATCAAGGCACAAATCCAAATTTGAGGAATCGGGGCCGCCAATCATTGTCGTGCCATAGATTTTTCCGTCCGGCCCTAATTAAGCTGCTAGGGATTCCGCCGTCTGCCCCACCCGAAAAAGAGTAGAGCACGCTTTCACCTCCCTGCGGGGTTAGCTTGAAGATTGTTCCGCATCCGCTGGGCCGACTTTGGCCATCAGAGCATGTGCCGCTGCCCCCGCCAAATGAGGTAATCCCGTAACAAGTTTCCGTCCAGCGCTTGAAGCAGGACGGTGGGCTCATTTCCATCGCTACCGCCAACAAACGGGTAAAGCGTCGACGCAGTTTGCGCTTCAGAACACACTGCTCCCAATACAAAGAGAGTCAAACCAAGACACAGGCAGGCGGTGAGGCGTTTCATGAGACACCGGTCGGCGGAGAATTATGAAGCTCTATACGGGGGTGGGGGAACTTTACTCGTTGGGGGGCGAGTGAAAGTGAATATAGCAAAAGTTGCCGGACCCTGCAAGAGTTTTTTTGCGATTGCGCACCGCTCGCGCGCTCGGAATTGATCACTGCCAGTTGCCCGTGAGCACAAACGGCGCCCAATAGTACGGACTGGCAAATTTGGCTGCGCCGGCCTGCCTGTTAGGCTCGTTCCCGACGACTCTCACTCCGCGGACACCCGCGTCGGACTGCGGCATGTCTTTGCCGTGCAGCAGATCGAGCTCCGCTTGCCTCAGCGCCTCCGCTTTGGAGACGGCACCCTTCGAACCAGCCCACCGCTTGTAGAAGTCCGCCATCAATTCACTTGTGCTCATGTCATCGATGCTCCACAGCGATGAGACGACAGCCTCCGCTCCTTTTTCGAGCGCGACTTCGCTGATGCTTTCCATCACTACGCCATTTTCTCGCTGATTGGCCTCTCCTGCCTGGACTCCGCAGTCTTAACTGAGGAATGTTGTTCTCGAAACACACATCCCGCTTATTAGCAGCGCCGGTTTCGCACGCGGAAAGCGTAAGGAGTTTCGTCCCCTCGATGTGTACGTTGCTGCTTTTCTCGAATTCGGCGATCGAGTACCGATAGCCGGAGCTGTCCTGATCCTTGCCGCCGAGAAGCAGGAAGGAGAGATCGTCGTTTCCCGGTTTCAAGATAAAGTGACTCGCAATGTGAACAACGGCCTGCGAGTGCAAATCCTGCTGCATCGCTGTTTCCGTAAACTGGCCGTTCAGCAGGATCTTTCCCGGCAAGACTCCGTGAGACTCCGCAACGTCAGGATCGACGACAACGGAGTCGAGCCCCGCCGGAACATTGGAAAGCATGTCAAGCCCATCGATACTGATGCGGCTTGTTCCCATTCCTATGGCCGTAGCGCCATCGAACTTTGGAACGTCATCCAGCGAGTGATTCAACGGTGTAAAGTTCACGATGCTGTAGTCGTCGATAATGTAGCGGTTGGTTTGCTGACTAAGGAGCGCTCCGATTGGGATGTAGCGCAGCGATCCATCGAGATTCCAGCAAGTGTCGTCGCGTTTATAGCCTCCAGGTCCTTTTCAACTGGGGCAAACACAATTCCATACAGAACCTGAGCCGGAGCTGTTGCATTCGCCTCGCGGTCCTTAAGTGCATCGAGAAGTTGCTGGCATTTCTTGTCGAGCTTGTCTTGAGAAATCGGATATGAATGCGCAAACCGTCCGTTGTGTGTAATTACGATTACGGAATAGCGATCAGTTCCTTCGAGTGTGTAGAGCGCGGCCGCATGGGAGTCGGTGTTGATGAGTTTTTCGAGCGGTAATTCCGCGCCAGTCACGCTTTCCACGGCCGCGACAGTTCCATTCTGCGCTTCCAGTTGCTGGTAAAGGCTTTGGAGAAAGGCGTCAAAAGTTGCCTGGGCTGAGCGGAGCGCAGACTGCGCTTGCACAGTTTGAGGTGTCTGCCGATGATCGGCACCTTTCGTTGTGCGCAGAGCCTTGTCAAGGTCCGCGCATTGTGTCAACAGTTCGTCGAACCTTGCCTGGAGCGGAGTTTCTCGTGGACTGCGAGGAAGACGCTGGCTCAGCTCGCTGGGTTGGGCGCCCACGTAATCGGAATACTGCTGGACCTTCAACAAATCCAGAACCTGCTGTGCCTCAATCAACCGCCCCTGGTCGATCAGAATCTCCGCCAGCGCCCGATAGGCGCCGGACTTTCTTTGGAGAAATGAGCTCGTCAGGTCATTGCCGATCCCGTTCATATTCCGCCGAAGCGACTGAAATTGGTCGACAGCTCGCTTGCCGAAAAAGATCGCCACATTCGGTTGATGGTGAGCGCGAAAATGGTTCATCAGCGACGAGTCCACGTCGCCTTCCAGGTTCGGTTGTCCAAACTCGTGCGCCAACTGTACTGCGTGAAAATAGCTGGGCAGCGCATCGGCTTGCTCCAACTCGCCGACTCCCCACGCAGCGTATGCCGGCGTTACTGGGTCACCATGGCTCGATGCCAATGCCACCGCCCGGTTGTAATAGTTGCGTGCTTCGACGGGATGGTGAAGGTCAGCCTCAACCGCGCCTAAATTGTTCAGAACTCTTATTTGCCATAGTGTGTTCTTGCTCTGCTGCAACAACGGCAAGGCCTGCTGGTAGGCGTGAAGAGAAGTGGCCGGCCACTGCGTGTCGCGGTAGACACCCGCTAGCGTCGCCAATGTAGGACCTTCCGATGCAGTATCTCCATCTTGCCGCTCGAGTTGAAGTGCCTGTTTGAAGAGAGATAGTGACTGGCTGAGATCTCCAATCTGCGAGTGGAAATATCCCAACTGGTGCAACGTAATCGCTTCAGTCGTATGATCGCCCACCTGCTTCTCCAGCGCTATAGCCTGATTCAAATGATCGAGCGCGTTTCGAATTTGGCCGCGGTCGTGTTCCAACGTTCCTAGATTTATCAAAGTCCCAATTTCGTCGTGGCAATCATGAATCTGTTCCTCCAGGGCAAGTGCCCGGTCAAAAGTGTCAAACGGGTCAGTCGAATCTTGAGTGATTGCTCCTTCGTCGTTCAGAATAAAAGCCTGCACCTTCAAATCGCCGGATTGCTCGCTTAGCTGCAGCGCCTTCTGTAGATCCTGGATTGCTTTGTCGGGTGTGTTCTTCCAGATCGCTTCGGCACGAGCACGCAGCGCCGACGCTTCTGCCGAAAGATCGCCAATCCGCGCGCCGATCTTCAGTGCCTCCGTCGCGTCAGTTGACGCTTTATCGCTCTGCCCTAGTTGCGTTTGCGCGTCCGCTGTCATCGTCAGCACTTGCGCCTCGGCTGCATTGTTCTTTGACCCAACGAGCACCCGCGCTCTCTGCAACGAAGGCATGGCCTGCTTGAATTCACCCAGTTGCTCATAAAGGGATGCCAGCAGGATTTCCGCGCGTGCCTCGTCGTCTCGGTTCCCGCGGCGCTGAAAATCGGCTGCGGCCGCCTTCACCTCGTTCAGTTGCGCATCGGTCGGAGCCTGGCAATCATTCAATGCAATTCGATCGAAAAGCGATTCGTCAGAGCCGGCGCCGGCGCTGGTCGCAACCGCGGTTTGTGCCTGGCTTGCGTAAGCGAAGGCGGAAGCCACCAGCAGAATCGCAAAGGCTGCAGCAGTCGCTTCCGCATGGAGCGAGCACTCTGCGCGCAGCAGAGCACGCATCAAATGCTCCAATCCTGCGCGAATTGAGAGATTGCGTTTCGTCATACGTCTTCCGGCAATTGCTGTCAAAAGCTCGGAAAGCAAAAAGGAGCAGGCAGCTCACATTCACTCCAGATTCCAGCCGTCAGCTTCGTTGCTTTCGCGTCCGCCAAATCAAAGCGACAGTTCGCCCGACCTAATTTGTTTTCTTTGCCGGAGGATGCTTGCTATTTGAAGAACCTGTAGCCGGCGGGGCGGAGTCCAGCATTGGATCGGTAACCGTCGAGGTAGCAGGGAAGTCGCTCGCCTTCTGCACCTTCACGCTGAGCGTAAGGTAACTGATGGTGGGAACGGCCTGAGCGGTTCGTTCGTCCGGATTCGCCTTTGAATCCCGCTCCACAAGGTAGCCGTCCTGCACAACCAGCTTGTCCATGTCCTTTTGCAAATCGTCCTCTTGTGCCTTCGGGATCAATATGTAGTTGCCTGCCAGAAGCTTCAAAGCGTTGGCGGAGACAAGGCTGCTATCGGCTCCCCGTTGTGTCACGGCCACATCCATCTTTGCCGAGTTCAGCAGGAAGTTCTCAGACCGCGCCTTTTCGATCTGGCCGTAAAACGTGTAGAAGTTTTGCAACGCCGGCAGCGCAATCCCGGGAAAGCCCAACAGTGGAGTCATGATCCTGGTGCCGTTGATGAGAACTCCCAGCACCTTATCGAGCACTGAGTTCGTGGGCGTTGTCGTAATATTCACGCTCATGTGCCCGGCCCCCTGGTTGAGCACGACATGACTCAGTTGCGGTCCTTGTGGCTGGGCCGGTTGCGCCGGTTCCATCGGATTCGTGTTCAGCGCACTCCAGGTCAGGCTCTTCTCTGAAGGGAGTTTGCTCGGAGTGCCGGCGTATAGCGTAGCTAACGCCGCCCACACGAGCGGGCCCAGAAACTCGCTGCCGGTGACTCGTTGACACGAGAGATGCAATTGACTGAATCGTACCTTTGCCAGCCTCGCCTTATCGGCACTGCCGGAACGAAAGCCGGTGAGTTCCAAAGTGACGACAGCATCGTCGGTGAAGGACGGCAGGTCGGTCGCTTTGATGTCCTCCACCCAGATCATCTCGTTCTTGTCGCCGCAGTAGACAATTCGCGGATCGCGGTCCTCATCCGGTATTCTGTTGCCGCCGCGGCTCGCACCAGTCGGCCCGGCGTAGAGATTCTTCCAGTAGATTTCACCCGCGGTGGGCTGGCTCGTGCGTTCGGCGGTCGGAATATCGAGAGCAATGCCCAGTTCGGAATTTGCGAGCAACGTGGACAAGAAACCGAAGGCAGCAGAGTTATTCAGGAACGAACGACGAGATATAGACACGTCAGGGTCTACCTCCTGGGGAAGTGGATTGAAAAAAGCAGAAGCCTTCTAACGGGGGGACTGGTGTTTAGCCCGAAAAGTTTCAAAAAAAGCGTATAAGAATAGATTCTTAATACCACACAATCGGTTGGATTCGCAACCGATATTCGATTTTAGAGGCTTTCCCAAAACTCATAATCTTCGCCGGCGGTTCCTTCAGGAAGAAAGGAATGCTCATCATGTAGGTAGGACCAGATTTCACAAGCGATTGCGCGGGCTTTCCTGTATCAGAACCCACACCTTTTGACACGGCCGGATCGGTGAGATCCGGCCGATTGTTTTGTTGAGGTTAGCGGGTGGGTTTTCGGACCCCTTTTGTTACAGGCCAAGGAGGCTGGTTCAGGCCGGTTTTTGAAGCTCCTGGATGGGGACTCGGGCCGGGTGCTCTCCGCAGCACACGTTGTACGGTGGCCGCCGAGATGCGATGACCTTTGGCGATCTGCCGCAGGCTCTGCCCCTGGCAGCGTTCACGCTGGATGGCTTCATGGTCCAGGATTAACGGATTGCGTCCGATGTGCGTGCCTTCGAGCCGGGCGCGCCGCATGCCGGCGCGCACTCGCTCGATGATCAGGCTGCGTTCCAGCTCGGCGATCGCGCCGATGATGACCACGATGGCCCGGCCCAGCGGGCCGCCGGTGTCGATCTGCTCGCGGAAGCTGACGAACTCGATGTTCAGACGGTTGAGTTCGTCGAGCACTTCAAGGAAGTGTTTCACTGACCGGGCGATCCGGTCCGAGGCCCAGACCAGGACCACATCGAAGCGTCCGCGGCGGGCGTCGGCCATCATCTGATCGAGGCCAGGGCGGCTGGCTTTCACGCCGCTGATCCTGTCCGTATACTCCTGCACGATCTCGTAGCCGCGCTGGGCGGCCATCTGGCGCAGGTCGAGGAGCTGGGTTTCCGGGTGCTGATCGACAGTGCTGACCCTCATATAGAGGGCGGCGCGCTTCATTTGCGCCGCCTTGCTGGTTTCGATGAGTGCTTATCGATGTAGCTGCGGATGAACTTCAGCAACTCGTCGGTCATGTTTTGGCCTCGGGCGGCCGTCGCCGCCTTGAAGGCGTTGTGCAGATCGACGGGAACGTTCAGATTCATGCGTTTGACTTCCTCGTTGTTGACGGTGATGATCGGACTCACCTCCTCTCTCCGAGATGAGCCTATCCGGTTATAAGTACCGCGCGCCAGGGGGCGCGCCCCGATTAGACCTCCCAGGCCGCCCCGGCAGAGCAGGACCAGGTTGGCGATTTGGTCGAAGCTGATCTGCATTGCCTCGGCCATGGCCCGCAGCCGGTTGATGTCCTGGGGCACGATAGCCGTCCTCGATGGCCATCCATTCAGAGACCTCCATACCGGACAAGCGGGCGGCTTCCTCGATGGACAGGCCGGCCTTCTTGCGGACCTCCTGGATGCAGGAGCCGAACAGCCGGCCCATGCTCTGGCGGAGTAAGATTGGAAGACGGAAGGGAGGCGAACATCTTTCTCTCGTGCTCATATACTTATGCTCCTGTTGGCCCACACTGTCAAGTGATCAGGGCCACAACCACGTAAATTTGACTACACGATGAGTATGCAGGTCGTGGAGTCCTACCAAAGCTCCAGGCCATCAACTATTCGGTCACCCGTGAAAAGGCGCCCGTATACACGATGGGCAGCCCCGATGCTCGAGCCTACTCCCGCAACAAGCGCGGCATCGCCGGCAGCCTGATCTGGATCAACTTCGACCGTCACTCTCTGTTGAACCTCATTCAAAAGTGCGCCGGCACGTTCGTTGCCGACATCGACGAGATCCGTCCTCAGTACACCAGCGTCTCCAACGGCGGCGCCGTGTTTTCCAGTCTTCAGTTGTGCGCTCCTCCGGCATTCCCGCCAGTCGGCCGACGATCGACGCCCTGGACAACACGCTGACCTCCGCCGGCCAGAACGCCCAGCTGGCAACACCCTGGTACTCCGACCAGGTGCTGCCCTTCGACGTCACGCTCTCCGGCGCCAACGAGTACGGCGCCATGTGCGCGGCCAAGATCTTCGGCCTGGAGATCCTGAACGAAGGGTTCGGCATCTCCATCGACGACGCTGTCACCGAGATGCAGGATACAAAACCAGGTCTCTCTTTCGTGATTTCCCTATTCGCCGCCTTCAGAGACCGCTCCGATAAATGACTCCATGATTCCAGTCAACTCCTATCTGCATCAACTACTTACCATGTATTCCCGCCTGGCTTGCCTCATGTCCCTTGCCGCCGCCCGACTCAAGCTCGGCTCCCCGCTCCAAAAACTGCGCCACCTGGAATGGATGCTGTTTTTGCGATCAGGAAACTGCGCCTCCTGAATTCTGTTCCTTCTTAAACTGCGCTACCTGGGCTTGCTTCCGGACTTGATTCTGCTCCCTCTCTATACCCCCTCTGACCCCTTGTCCTGTTCTCTCTCTACTCTCTCTGTGTCTCTAAAAGACAAATACCTGCCGGGAAGGGGAATGTGTATATGGAGTAAGGCATTGTTTATTTATTTGGATGGGCGGCAATGCTCAGACTCCTCTTCCACGGCCGATTCCTTGCGGCGCGTTCTCCTACTCAGGCGCCGCAACGAAAGCGCGCAACCCTTCAACCCAGAGAAAAGAAGTCGCACAAGACGGCGCCTTACTGCGTGATTTGTGCTAGATCTTCGATGGGTTGGGCAGGAGCGCTTCGCGCCGGACGACCGGAAACCAGCGGCTGAAGCAGGGGAATATGGTCCCGAACCAGATTCGGCTAATTATTGAAATCTGTTGAAATCACGTGTTGTTAACTGTTTTATATTGAATGGTTTGCAGCCTGGTTGTTGAAGACTGTGGTTCTGCGTTGCTCTTGGAGGCTTTGACCGCCACAATTTCGACTACACCTATATCTCAATTTGTGGGGTCAGTCCAGTCCCTCTTAGTGAACCGGATCGAGAAGTGTTCAAATAGTTCCCGTCCGGTGAGGTAGCGCTCGATTTCCGCGGAATCTGATCCAGTTCCGCCAACAGAACGACTGTCTGCTAGGCACGATGCCCTCATTCAGCATCGCGACCGAGAGCGTCGTTCGGCGCAAAGGAAATCGCGTATGTCGCTATCTCCAAGGCGCTTTACCGCCCATCAAGTATTTTTGCGTCACAATCCTCCACACGGCACCGCCCGCAGACTTTTCTTAGCGGAGGTAGGCGTCATCATCATTTGCAAACGAAATCTCAACAATAGAATCTATCGGGCTCTTCGGATAGGCGTGGGCGGAACCATCTCTTGGCCTCTTGCCTTTGTCACGGGAGGTGCGCGATGAAAATTCTTGTCGTGGATTCAATTCCAGCCGCCTACTCCACGCTCGCGCGTGGACTCAAAAACACGCTTGGGTGCGAGGTGCTCTGTGCTTCATCACCGCAAGAAGCGCTGCTCCGCATGCGCACAGAAAAGGATACCATCGGTGTATTTGTTCGCTCGCTGGAATTGGGCCCGGAGCCAGGTCTCTCATTTATTCAACAGATGATGGAATACTGCAAGGCCGCGGCAGTTCGGACTCCCCGATTCGTCATGCTCACTCCAGGGCCGCTGCCCCCTGGCGACGGAAGGTACGAAAGCCGATTCCGAATCATAGGCGCGGAGTGCTTGCTCCAGGGAAATGAGGCACAGTTGCACACGACGGTTCGCCGTATGATGTTCGAATTGGCCTGCGAAAAGGGACGACCGACCATCATTGTGGACCGCTCGGACCCGGAGACGAGGTTCTTTATACTCGGGGTCGCACGTTCGCAGTTGATCCTCTGCAGACCGAGCCTCATCCCTATCTTTAACTACAGGGCAATTCACTTCGGAACCGCAATCTCAACTCGGACTTTGGCGGAGGTCATGTGGAGCAAGGCGCGCCAACCCGCAGATGGCGGCGCTATCTCGAGGATGGACCAGGTTACCTTCGGTGTGAAGACGTTTCCCCACGCGCGGCTCGCGCTGCAGGCGCACGATCCGCTGCAGTTCGGCTGTCTACGAAAGATGGGCCGCAATCTGGCTTTGCAGCAGCGTCATCACCGGTTGGCTTACAAAGTCATTTGTCAAAGTGAACTCGACGGCGGCCTTGGTCGCATCGGCAAAATTGACGACGATATCAAGAGAGCCGGGCAGTGTGGACATTGCGTTGACCAGAGGCACCAGCACGCTTTGACTGCCCGATTGCAACACCGGCCCAAGCGCGAGGCTCATCGGCGCAATGGAAGACAGCGTGGGGAAGGTCACGGTCGCTGTAACCGACGCCACAGATTTCCAATCCACTCCCGTCGCATCCACGGCGACCATGTAGCGCGTCTGCTGCACATCCACGGTTTGAAAGTTGAGATAGTTGGACACCGAGGCCATCGTCATGGGAGCGGGGAGCGCGAGTTGCGCCACGGGAACCACCGCCATGCCTGCGTTGTTGGCGGGCGCCGGCAAAGCCTTGCCGCTGCGGCCGGGCACGACGAAACCGCCGGACGACAAGGTTAAATTTGCGCCCTGAACCAGAGCATATTGCTGGATGGCGAGATCGAGCGGCGAGAGATTCGAGAGATTGAAGGCCGGTGCGGTTGGGTCGAGGTCTGAAGTTAGCTCATCGGTGCCGGTGGTGTGCGCAAAATTCAGATCGACGGTGGCTGGCACAGGGCCGGTGAATCCATCATCAAGCTTCAAACTAAGCGAGCCTATCAGGTCCGTTCCGGTTTGCGCGGTCAGCCGGAGGATCAGGAGATTGGCATTGGCCACGGCCGGGGTTGCCGGGCCGTTGTCCTGCACGGTCACAGTGAGCGCAAAGGTGTGGGGGTCGGAACCGGCGGAGAAATTCTCGGTGCTGGCAAAGCTTGTTTGCAGCGCCGACGCTGGTGTGTCTTTCAGCAAGGTTGGAAATGTGATGGAGTAACCTTGAAGGTCGGAAACGGAGGCAACATCATTCTGAAACTGTGCCAGCTCGACGCGATTAATCTCGGGGCCTAGAACAAAGGAAAACTCGAAGGCGCATTGGCTCGTCGAAGAAGGCGAGCTGTCAACCCTGGCCAGGCAAGCGGCGGAGCAACCGGACTTACTGCGCAGAATCGAATATCGTTGCGGAATCAGAACGATGGTTCGGCTGAGCACACCGATATAGGCGCGGCTGATGGATGGATACTTCGCATTGATGTCGCCTAGTTCCTTCAGTTCGACATATTGCGACTGCGGAGCATTGAAGCCGTCCATGTCCGCGACGGACAGAATGACGCGGCTTGGCGAGGAAAGCGTTGTAACGGTGTACTGCAGCTGGTAACCATCCGCGTTGTACTTCAAGCCGACGCCGAGACCCTGCTGGAACGGCAGCGAGGCGACCACAAGTTGCGGCGGGGCCGGCGGATCGGGCGGCTCGGGCGGCAGCGGGAAAGGATGCAACTGGAAGGCCGGTTCCATGCGCACGGCGGACGGCGCCGCGGCCGCCGGAGCGGGCGCGGGCGTCTCCACGGCGGCGCTGCGCAACACCGGCGACATTGCGGCGGTGTTCTGAAAAGACAAAGTCGTGGCCCTGAGGCCGACAGGCGGCGCGGGCGCACCGGGCGGAGACCATGTGCTGAAGGTTGCCGTGAGCGTCAGGCTCGATTTACCGAAAAGTCGCAAATCCTGATAAAGCGCCACAACGGCGTCGCCGAGGATCGAACCTTCGAAATCGACGAGATATGAGCCGTCGCTCTGAACCGTGATTCCACTGGCGGTGAAGCTCCTGACCGCCTGATTGCCATGTGCGTCCGTGTAAGGACTGGCAAGAACCGCCGCAAGATTCTCCAAGGGGATCTCCTGGAGAGTGGCGGAGGGATTCTGTTGCGCGAACTGGGAGGCGTCGGAAGGCCTTGACTTGGTCAGGCGGAATGCCAGACGGACCGTATTGAACGGAGTTCCATCACTCTGCTGGCTGGTCTGGCTTGCCGCGAAGACGAAGGCTGGATCGACATCGGCCGCAAGCGCGAATTGCGGCAGATACCAATGCAAATTGGGATCATTGCGGTCCGCAAATAGACTGCCGCTGCGCGTGGACGCCATCGGCAGGCTGACGGGACGGATGGGAAACGGAATCCTCCAGATCAGGGGATGCATGATGATTGGCGAGGCCTGCGGCGTTGTCGCCACAGGCCCGGCCAGACGCATTGCGCTGCCTGCAATGGGTGGACTCATCGTTTCAGCTCAGCCCCGCAGCTTCCTTCTGCGCCTGCAGTATGTATTGTCCGGCCAGTGTGGACTGCGCGGGATCGCTGAGCACGGGAAGCTGAATCGTGTAGGGCACGATGCGCTTGATGCGGCCCACCCCGACCGGCACGGCCTGCACGCCGCTCCACGTTACCGGAGTTCCTGAAAAGTTTGAAGGCGGCGGAGCAACCTCCACGTCGATCTTCACCTTGGCGGTATCGGCGTCAAAGTACTTGTCGCTAAACACCTGCCACAGGGCGACGGGCTTCTGCTTCGGATCAGTCGTCGTTAGTTGCAGCGAGTCGGTGCGGGTGCCCTTGGAGCCGGTCAACGTGACGGTTAGCGTTACGGTGACGTTGGACGAGATGGCGCGGTCCAGCACGAACTTGACGTAGATATAGCCAACATCGTCGGGGCCCACGGTGGGAGTGTGATCATTGCCCGTCGAGGTCACGATGATTACCGGTGTTCCCGTCGAGAGATCCACGCGCGGATCGTCCGGATCGTAGACCAGCTTCTTGGTAATGGTGACCTTATCCGCATCCCAGTTCGGCAGGCTCTTCATCAGCCGCATGAAGGAGATGTTGATGATGTCGGTCGGATTCGATTTCGTCCACTGCGCCAGTGTGCTGGGCGCGCTCAGATTAATGGCTGTCGGAGTGTAGTGGAAGCCGTCGCCCAGGGTCCTGAGGACAGGTGTCCCGTCCGCATTGTTGGGAACTGTGCCGTCGGGATTCGCGTTGGGGTAGCTGACTTCAATCGAGGCCGAAGTGATGGGATCGGCGAGGTCGGGCGGACTCGTGAAGTCGATGTTTGGCGTCGCGGCCACCTGCAGCTTTTGGAAGTACTGGCCGATATCGATGATCGACAGGTATTTGTCGAGGTTTTTCTGGATGGCGGGCTCGAGTTCGGTCAACGTTCCATCCTTGCCGTCCAGCTTGGTCACCGTTTCGTTCAAGATCCAGTTCTGAGTCAGGTTCACGCCGTGCTTCTGGTAATTGGCCTTCAGTTGCACAGCGACGCCGCCGCATGGGCCGGGGCTGCCGGCGCTGGCCGGAGCGTCGGGCTTGGGCTGCCAGTCGAAGATTTCCGACTTCACCAGGTTCCAGGCGTTGGTCTGCATATCGCTTACCTGTTTGTCGATGATCGACTTCGTGGCTGCGTCAACGGCCGCGCCGTTTTCATTGATGACCGTGTTGATGGCGCCGCTGGTGATGCAGGACTGGTAGTTCGCCTGCAGGTCCGCCTGCGCGAAGCCGTACGTTGCTTTGACATCTCCTGAAAACTGCATGAACGTCTTGTCGACGTCAATGGTCATGTTGATCTCGCAGGCGTTCATGTAGAACATCTCGCTCAGGTTGTAATGCACGACAAACGGCGAACGGCCCGCCTGAAGGGAGCCGACAATAGCGCCGGCCGCAAGCTGATTGCAGGTGACGAGAAAGCTGCTGATGCCCGAGGCCTCGATGCTGCCTTGTCCGCTGGTCTGTGCGGAGATGAACCAAGGATTTCCATTGTTGACAACAGCAGGGGTGGTGGTGGGGGCCGCAGCGCCGCCCGCAGGGGCCGGTGTGGGTGTAGCCGGCTTCGCGCCCCCGGCAGGCGTCGCAGCAGCGCCGCCCGTCGCAGGTGTTGTTCCACCCGCAGCCGGTGTTGTTCCGCCCGCCGCGGGCGCCGGAGCCGACGAACCCGGAAGCTGCGGAACTTCGATCGTGACATGATTGTCGACGATAGGAACGATGCCCAGCAGAGGAGCAGGACCGCCCTGGCTGCCGCCATAGTAGGAGGCGCTGCGCGCCGGCGGGGCGCTGTACTGCTCCGACTTCAACATTGCCAATGCCGCGCTGATTACGTCATCAGGCACGGCCATTGTCATCGAAAAGGTCACGAATGCGCCCCCGGCGTCCAGTTCGCCGCCGGAAGTTTGCGCGCCGCTGATGCCCAGCGTGTCCTCGGTGGTCATCAGGCCTTTGAATAGTGTCACGCTGAAGTCGAAGTCGCCGCTGCCATCCGGTTTTTTGGCGAGGTAGAGTTGCTTGGGCAAGTAGTAGTACTGCATCGGCAGGCCGTTGGCGCGCAGAGCCGGATTGTTGGCGTCTGGAAAGACTTCCAGGTCGAAACTTTCTCCGGTGCTCTGACTTTTTACCGGTATCGTGATGAAGTCCGGTCCGAGGAGCGGTCCTTCGGGCGCTACTGCAACGATGTCTGGCATAGTGTTGAACCTTTCTGCGGAGCGAGGGGATCAATGCCGATCGTCCGCTGCTGAGAATTCGGGGTTAGGAGTGCAATCGGATTTGCGGCCGAAGCGCCCCACTTCATCCCGACCCTGGCCGGGATGTCATCGATCTGTCAGGAGACCGGCGCATCCGGGGGGCCAACGTCGAACTCCAGGTCGGCTTCGACCGCGACCACACCGCCAATTCGCCGGACTTTTTCCGCCGCGGCTTCTGTGCCGCGCACAATGAAGATCGATGTTGGCTGCAAAAACTCTTGGATCGTCAGTCCGGCGCGTTCGATAGCGCGCCGGACCCGCTCAACCGATGCATCGGTATCGAGTGTGACGATCCAGGTCGTCCCAGCCGCATCGTGACTTACTGGCATACGCCTCCTGGATACGGCGCCTGCACCAGACCTGCGCCCACATCGGTCGCCGGCTGGGTCAGGCTTTTTGCCGCTCCGGTAACTGCGGTCCATAGGGCTTGGCCGCGGTAAGAGCTGTCGCTCTGCGCCCAAAGTGCGGCAATGCCTGAAACGTGCGGAGTTGCCATGCTGGTGCCGGAATCGTTCTTGTATTGTGTTGGCATGGGCCATGAGGAGAGCACATCCACACCGGGGCCGGCAATCTCAACTTTGCCGCCGTTGGAGAACGGAGCGATATTGCAACTGCTGTCGATCGCCGCCACTGCCATAATCGTGGGTGAGTTGGCCGGTGCGTCGGTATTGGCCACCGTCCCGGGCCGGCTGCTTTCGTTGCCCGAGGCGGCAATGATCAGCGAATTCTGATTGAGCGCCTTTTGACCAAGTTGAGTGTAGGTCTTCTGTACTCCGACGGGCGCTCCCAAAGACATCGAGACGATGTCGCAGTTGTTGGCGAGCGCCCAGTTCATGCCCGCAACCACAGAGCCGCCCACAGTCTTGCCGTTGTCGGTAAAGACTTTGCCGATGTAAAGCGACGCGTTGTAGGCGATGCCATAGCGCGGGCCGGAAGCCGGAGCTTGCGGTCCGGCGGCGGTTCCGGCAGTGTGCGTGCCGTGGCCATGGCCATCCTGCACGGTCGCGCCGCCGACAAAGTTCTTGCTCACGATCGTGCGGCTGGAAAAGTCGGGATGAGCCAGATCGATGCCCGTGTCCAGCATGCAAAGCTTGATGCCCGTGCCGTCCTGGGTGCTCAGGGACACCTTGGTAAGGTCCAGTCCGTAAGTGACATTGGTGGCTGGGGTTGTCGTCGCGGTGCCGTTAATGTAAAAGAACGTCTCCTGTTCCCAACTGTCAACCGGGCTGTCGGTTGCCGAACCTGCGGCGGGAGCTCCGGAGCCGGTTCCGTCAGCTGAGGCGACGGCCATGTTGATGTTCGGTGATTGCAGCGAAGCGTAAGCATCCGAGGAAACCAGCGCCACCCCGAGATTTGGGAACGTAAGCACCTCCGCGTCGCCCAAATCGGAAAATGAGACCGCCTGCGAGTCGAAGGAGGCGGCTGAGGCGGTTTTCACGCTTGCCCCGTCCAGGAACTGTTGAATGGCATCCGCGGTCGCATCTGGCTTGAAGATTGCGAAGTAGCGGCCAGTGTAGAGCGGCTGATCGGTTGTGCCCCCGCCGCTGGCTGCAGTTGCGGTGGACGCGGCGGTAAAGAGATCGTCGATGGATGTGGTGAGTGGCATGGTTTTCCTCCGGTGGAAGTGGTTGCAAGTTGATGTTGTCCCGTCAATCGTCACTGCGCGACTGCCGCGCAACGTCATAGGGGAAGTCTTGGCCCGCTTATCGGTACCCTCCGCAGAGTCTTATTGGATCAGGCCGGTTCCGGCCCGGAATTATCGCCCTGCTCAAAGAGGGCCTGCTCGGCCTCGCGACGCCGTAGTAGGCCGGCCACGACCTTTCCTCCAGCGTGGTCCCATTTGTCGAACTCTCCGGCCGCGTCGGCAAAATCGCCGGAGTTCAAATCCCTCATCATCGTTGACCCTTGGAAGGCGCCCCGCCCCACGTTGAAAACAAAATCGACGAGCGCATCGAATTCATCCTGGTTCAGAGCCACGGTGACGGCCTGATTGACACACGCGGCGGCGGATGCGACGTCCTGTTGCAGCAACTGCGCGGCCTGGGCCTGCGTAATGGTCAGGCCGGGGGATACGTCAGGCCCCGTATGCCCATAGCCGATGGTCCACACGCCTGCAACATCCTGGTAAGCGGTCAGTCGGCACCCCTCAAACAGTTCGGTTAGCGCCAGACCACTCCCACCGTATGTGCGGTTGTTCGCCACAGGCTACCCTCCGCATTACGCCCTTTTACGGGCTCACAGATACGCGGTGCATGTACATAGTGCAGTGGCAACTCGAAACGTTTCAATGTTTCAACATTTTGCGTGCCGGATGAGAACGGCTGTTGCCAGAGCCAGATCGCTTCCAGCGGACAACTCGGGGATTCCGTGGAGTCTGTATCCCCCTCAGAACCAAATGCATTCGGTTGCTGGCCCCACAAAGCAGTCTGATCGCAACTGGAGAAAAGAAAGAGCAACTACATCGGCTGGATTCGTCTTCCCATCAGCTTCGCAAAGACAAACGCAACAGCAGGTGGGTGGCTCCCGGAATTCTCAAAATTCGACTCCCGGCAGAGCCGGTGGAACTCCCAGTTCGTATCTGGCAAAGGCACTCCTTCTGACTTCACGCATCGGTTCGATTGGGGAATCTAGGTGCTAGTGGGCATCCATATGTCCCGACCTAGATGCAATATACAATACCCCCGGAAAAGGGAAAATGGAAGCAAATTTCTATTAAACCTGCGGATGAGGTACGCCATCTGCGCGAATTCGAGCAGACTCATCCCCCTGATGGCAGGGTCAGTCCTCAGATACGGATGTGGGACCGGAGAGAATGAGCCGGCGGGTCAATCGAAGCACACTTTCGAACGAGGACGGCTAACAAATTCCGCTTGACCGGCTGCGAGGCGGGCTATAAGGTGTCACCTATCTCAAGGAGAGCGCGGCAGTCAGTCCCCAAAGCAGTCAGGAAGTCGGTTTCTAGGACGTCCGCCCGCGGGAGGAACGGTCTATGCCAATCAATTTGATTCAAGCTACTTTGGCGGTCGGTGCGCTGGGAACGGCCGCGACCGGTCTTGTGGATACTACGAAGGTTTTGGCCGGCGGGATGAGCCGAGCCGGATTTGGCTACATCAAACAACTGGTCGCGAGGATGGTAGGCCAACCGGGTGCCGCAGCGCCGGGGGCCGGGCTGACACCCGCGGACATCCACGAGACGCTGTTTGCGAATTGGTTGAACGGCATGCAGACTGGCGCGCAAAAGGCAATCGCCAAATCGTTCATCAAGCTGCACCTGAATCCGGCCACGGCGGATGCGTTGGCGAAGGAGACCAACGTGGATGCGCAGGCGCTGGTGAACGTGGCCCAAAAGCTTACTGCGGTGGACACGCAGAGCCCAGCACAGAATAGTGGATTGACGCCTGTAGAAACCGACGCCTACGGACGGTTTGACCTGGCACTTTCGGCGATGATCGATCGCGCGTATGAGAGGGCAGACCAGTTTTACCGCAATTCATGCAAGAGTCTGGCGTGCGTTATTGCAGTGGGACTCGCATTTGCCGGGAATTATGCTCTACCCCAAGCGCAACAGCTGCCGTACTGGCAGCTGATTATCATCGGATTGATTGCCACGCCGCTCGCGCCGGTGGCCAAGGATATTGCCAACGCCATCCAGACCGCGTCCGACGCGGTTGGGTCCGTGAAAGGGTAACACGCCATGTTCTTTCTGAACACGCGCGCACTGCCGTTGGGCGGAGGCGTGGGACCACTGAAAGTGCTGGATGAGAACAGCCGCGTTTACCAGCCGGCGGATGTAGGCGCGGTGGTGCGTGGGCATGACGTGCTGCTGGTGACGCACGGTTTCAATGTGAACCAGGCGGACGGGCTTGAGAAGCTGAGCAACTGGGCCAAACTGGTGGACTTGGGCAGCACGGTCTGTGTGGGAATGCTATGGCCGGGAGACGCGCGCTGGATTCACGTTGTGGACTATCCGCTGGAAGGAAATGAGGCCATGGATGCCGGGAACTCGCTGGCGGATTTCTTAAACAGTTACTTCACCCCTGCGCTGTCGCTTTCGTTCGCATCGCATTCGCTGGGAGCACGGGTGGTGCTGCAGACCATTCAGGGGCTCAACCGGGCTGTGCGGCGACTGCTGCTGATGGCCGGAGCGATTGACAACACATGCCTGGCCGGCGAGTACGCAAAGGCGGCGGCAAAGGTACAGTCGATTTCCGTGCTCGCTTCTCGCTCTGATGACGTGCTCAAGTGGGCATTCCCAACTGGTAATTTTGTTAGCGGCCTCTTCTCACGCGGCGCACCTTTTGTCAACGAAGCACTCGGGCGGG
Organism: uncultured Acidobacteriaceae bacterium; assembly: GCA_963701835.1. Lineage (GTDB taxonomy): Bacteria > Acidobacteriota > Terriglobia > Terriglobales > Acidobacteriaceae > Telmatobacter. Next base: position 18,829 of record CAVPBL010000017.1, read on the forward strand.
AGGGCCCGGCAGAGCCTTATCCTTCGCCCGATATTATTCATGCGGACTGGCAGATCCCGGACGGGTGGAATTACGGGCATGGCAGTTACCTGCCGCCGAATCCGCTTGGCGCGAACCCAAGCCGCTATTCACCGCTGCCGCATTTTCCGCCGCCGAACATGCCTCCGCCACCGATCTATGCGCCGCCAGCGCTCCAAAGCGATGAGACACTCTGGCAGCCTGCATTCAGCGCTGCTGTGCAGTCATCGCGATGGCCGTGACGCCATTTCGGGTGTATCTTTTCTTCGTCTTTCTCTTACGTCGCGTAGTAACCGAATTCTCAATACGCAATCACCTTTCAGTTGGGCATATCTGCTGATTCCTTGTTGATGTCAGCATCGTGCATCCACACTGTTGTGACGTTCTCATTCTCGGCGCGGGGCGCCACCCGGAATCCGTTATACGGATTTGGGCAGGATAGCGGGTGTTATCAGTAAAGTGAATTCGGGCCCGAAACCCCGCCCACCCGAGACTCGCCTGCCTTCCAGAGGTGTCCAGACCGCCTGGCTGTGACGGATGGCAGTTTCTCGCATCACTTCCGTCGAAGCACTAGAACCAGTCTCACGGATGAACCGAGTTTATCAACGTGGGTCGTAAGTCGTTGAATTACCGTCAAACGCTTCAAAGTAATTCGTGAGCGCCGCGTTTTCCTCGCTCTGACTTACAACGACTTGCCAGTTGGTTTCTCAAGTTGATTCATCCATGAGAGTGCTTGGCTCTGTTGACATCCTCTCAAAAACCCACATTTCTTTAGGGGCGCTGAGACGGTAGAAGTTATATGCAAGCCCAAGCAGCAGCGCTTGGCGGACTTGTGTTGTGATGGATCTGCCCGGTGCACGGCAGCTGAGTTTGCGCTTGGCTGTTGAGTAGACCGTTTCGACCATCGATCTTCGCCCATACTCTTTCTTGGGAAAGTTGATTCGCATCTCGGCGCGTACGCCATGAATCTTCTAGGTTTTCTTGCCGCGCTTGGCCGGCATGATGCTCTTGGCCTTGAGTTGTTCGCGGCAGAACTTGTGGTTGCGTTCGGAATCAGACTCTGCGTCCGTCAATACACAACCGATCGGCGTCAGCCGATGCGCTTCAGCCACCAGCGCGGGCAGGTTGGCGCAGTCATGGAAATCTGCGCTCGAGAGCCTTCAAGAACCACAGGGCTCAACAACTCAGCGACCATAACACCTTCCAATGTAGATAAAAATGTAGCTGTCACTGCATCTATACTCACATCGAATTCTCAATAAAGATGCACTTTCTAGCACCAGAGCACCTGGGCCAATACCAGAGGGTCTCCTTTTACGCTTGTTCACAGTCTGTAAGGTGTTGACAACATTGGTCGGGGAGAGAGGATTTGAACCTCCGACCCACAACCGGGTTATTCTCGCGGATGTTCCGCAACTCCTCTCATTTCAGTGTTCCTCAGTCAGTCCCGTTTGGGGCTGGTTGGGTGGAGGGCGCATCTGGACACAAAATCCGTCCGAACATGCAGCCGAATTGCGCGGCCACTGCCCGGTCATCCGCGCTCACGATATGGGTATAGCCGCCTCGATTACGCATCCCAAGGGTCGTCCTTGGGTCATCGTGGCCGAGTCGGGTCTGTCGAACTTTGATTGGAGTCCCGTTCCTGTCCATCTGAGTCGAATTCCAATGGCGCAAGCCTTTGAGACCCCTGCCAAAGTGTTCAATGCCGAGCCGGTCGAGCAATGGATTAAGCTTGCGCTCAACCACCTTGCTCTCGCGCCAGGGCCGTCCGTTCGGAGTCTGAAAAAGAAGCCCCTCGCATTTCCCGTCTAGGAACGTGCGAAGGTGCTCAGCCAGTTCGACGGAGATCGCGAAGCCCCGATACCCCGCCGCAGTCTTTGGAGACACGATGTGGCTCCCGCTCGCCGACTGGCAGACCGCGATTGCCGGGCTGTTCAAATCGATGTATCGGGCGTCGAGGCCGCAAACCTCTGCGGGGCGCATCCCGGTCTCTCCGGCTATCCATAGAAAGGTTCGCAGGGGCTCCCGCGCTGCCCGGAACATTGCCATGGTCTCTTCCACGGTGTACTGCTCCGACTGGGGCTTCACGCATTGAGGAAGAACGACGCCTTGTACTGGTTTGTGCGTCACGTAGTTCCATGCCATGGCTGTGTTCCACATCGCTGAAAAGGTGGAGATGATGTTGCGGATGTACTTTGGGCTAAGGCCGCGTTTCTGGAGCGCAGCGATATAGCTTTGAAGTACCTCAGCGGTTATTTCTTGCAGGTTGAAGTTGCCGAGTGCAGGAACAAGGCGATTCCGCGCCTGCTTTCGTGCCGTACCTTGAGAGCCGCCTATTTTGTATGTCGGCAACACGTTGGCAATCCATCGTTCACTGAACTCGGCGAAGCTGACTCGGTGGACTGGTCGATAGGTTAGGGAGTTCACGGGCGCAAGTAATATGTCCAGAGCCCGCTGCGCTTCTCGCTTGGTGGCGAAGTCGTTCTTGGTTCCGAGAACTTTCTTGCGATTGACCCGTTTGACTTCGCCATTGGGCAAAATCACATCCTCGCGCCATCTGCCTGTAAATTTTCCACGTGCGAACTGAATGCTACCTCGCTGGTATCTCCTTCGAGCCACAGAATAACTTCCGATCCGTTGATCCGGTTGTGCGCTCGACAGCAATATAGCACCCCGCCTGTGACGCACGTGTGACGCGCCAAAAATAAGTGAGACGCGGATGTGACGCGAATCCTGCGGATGTTGAGTAAGTTGACCTTCTTGAGAGTCACGCATTACGCAGCTTCAGCAAGTTATGCCGTATCAACGGCGTTCCAACTTACACTACATAATACGGACTAATATTCAGTTTTGTAGTTATCGCCGATGACTTATGAACGGCTAAGTGTCGGAAGACTATGATGATAGAAGTTATGAGGAGGCATAGACTCATTTCTTGAAGTTGGCGGTGTTTCATTTGACTGTGACGCGGGCGTGCCGCAGAAAAAATCCTCAAACCTTGCTCCCGAGTCTAATTTTTCCTTCGTCTGCTGGCGAAGGACGCTGACGTAGGGCTGATAACACTTCTTAACCGTTGCTTCCGTATCGGCCAGCATCCGCGCCACAATCGAGGGCTGGATGTCGTGCAGGAGCATATCCACTGCGAACGTGTCGCGGTACCGATGTGCATGAGCCTTCACTCCTGCTTTCTTACCCCACTTCGAAACCAGATAGTCCAACTTGGTGGTTGTCAGCGGTTTTTCCGAATCTAGGCGCAGCACCGTATCGGATGGCTGCGGCATCTGCAAATCGTATTCAGTCTTCAATGCCCTGTATAATTCCTCGTCCATTTCAATGATGGCACGCTTGCGGTATCGCGACTTCTTGGTCAACTTGCGAACTACTTTCTTGTCCAGGTCACATTCGCCCCATGTCAGAGAGACGACATCGGACTTTCGCAGCCCCGTCCACCTCAGCACGAGGAAGAAGAGCCACTCATTAGCGGCGGCTTTTCTGAGCGCCCTTAGCTCCTCCGGTTCGTATGGCTGTGAGCCGCGCTCAGCCGAGCCGTGATTGGCCTCGCAGACAAATGGGTTCTCCTGAACCAATCCACGCTCTTTCCCAAAATCGAACATGCGATGCATCACGGCTGCATCGACGGTGAACCCCGCTCCTCCTCCTTTACCCTTGCGGGTCTGAATCTTGGTAACCCTCCAGAATTTGAAGTTGTCGGCGACCGTCTTGTCGATTTCGGTCAGTAGAGACATCGCCGGAGTTCGCGTATTCAAAAACAGGTCAAATTCCGCTGTGACGCGCCTGTAATTGGCGACCGAGTTCTTGGCGATGTCTCCTATGGCGAGTCGCTGGTCAAGATAAGCTTCGTATGTCTTACGCAACTCTGCCCAAGTCGCGACGAATTTCTCCTGAACCCCAATATGGTGTGCGAAGCGACGATAGGTGGCTTGGGGAAGCACTTTGGCGATTTCCGGCCACACTGACGAGCCGGGGCCTTCGGCAATCGCGATTTCCAGCCGGTGCGCCAGACGAAGAGCAACGTCCTCCCGTCGAGTTCCGAGTGTGCCCCGCACGACGTGCTTGCGGCCAATCATATAGTCCGCATGGCAGGTGCGACCTCGCTTGCGTAGCTGTATCATGCGCATCTCCGGCCGTCGCAGAACCTCGCGATCCGCGAGGCCCTGCGGCAGTGGGGAGATGGCGGATTGTTGCGTGCGTCCATGCGTGTCACGGGTCTGCGCCCCAATCCAGCCATCTGAGAAGGGGAAAGGGCATATCTAATCGTAGCCGGGAGATAAATAAATGTCAATAAGTGCAGTGCCGAGTGATAGATCAATGTCCACAAACGCAGTAAGTTCGCGCAAGTAGTACTAGATATACCTTGCAAGTACCACGCGACCCGCATAAACACTGGAGAACAACATCAATTATAACCAACTACAATAGCAACGGTCGTAAGTAGTACTAGTTATACTGTGTAAGTACAACGCGACCCGCATGAACACTGGAGAAAAGAGCAACTAGAATCAACTACGGCGGCAACTATCGCGCAACTAGAATTGACTATGGTGTCCCCATCGCTAGAAACCACGCAGGTATTTCACTGAGGAAGTAGCGTTCAAGTATCCCGGTGCCCTTGGTGGCGTATATGTGAAAAATGGGCAAGAGCGATGGCAGTGACGTACTCCTGTCACGAAAGTCGCGCCGTCCTGTGCCGCTCGATTTGTAGTACGGTCGCGACAGGCACGACCTTTTTCCCGCGTTTTCCCCTCTCGGCGAAGTCAAGCACTGTCGCTCCAGTGGCTCGGAGTCGGTTGTAGATTGTGCCTTCGGAGCAGCGCCATCGGTCGGCGAGTTCGGGAATTGAAAAATACTCGCGCCTTGAGTCCTTCGCGCTACGACTACTTACTTGCGAGTTGGTCACGTGTGTCTCATCCATTGGTTTCACTTATTACATTTGTTAGGGCACAACCAGTAACGCCTCTTTAACTGGCACCAGTGGTCCCTCCGAGCCCGGAATACGGCACCACACCTCCGGCATTGGATTAGTTCGTAGCGCACATCGGCGAGTTGTACTCCGTGTTTGAGAAGGGTACCCGCAACGACCCGGATGCTCGTGCTTACTTCAAAACGTTGACGCTGCATTCGTTCGTAGCTCGTTTGCACGAGATTGCTAATTTCCGCTTTCGCCAGCAGCGCAACGCGGCGGCTCAGGCGAACCAGACTACCACCGTGCTGAACCTACCGCACTTTGAGGTGCTCGACCATCTGCTATCGCTGTCGCATAAAGTCGGCACGGCAAAGAAGCTAGGCAAACTGAATGCCGCCGACGCCGATGCGATGTCGAAAACCATCCAAATCTTTGTTAGTGCGATGCAAAAAGTACAACACGCTCCGGAAAAGGCGTAAGCTGCTCCAAAAAAGAGAAGCCACCCGAGAACATCCGGGTGGCTTTATTGTGGGATTCGCACCGGGGCTACCGCCCCTTGCCCCACTCGGCGAACAGCGCATTGTTTTCCTTCCATTCGGGTTCGAATCCGAGATGTTTGAGCGTGATGTTGTTTACCATGAAAACCGCACTGGTTGCGATGTCCTGAAGGATCTGTTTGTCCAGGCTCAGTTCGGCCACCAGACGCTTCAGTTTCGAGTTCTCCTGCTCAAGTTCCTTCAGTCGCTTGGCCTGGTCGGTCTTCATCCCGCCGTATTCTTTGCGCCAGCGGTAGAAAGTCTGTTCGGTGATGCCCGCTTCCCGGCAGGCCAGAGGGTGTGTTTTACCATTTGCGCTCGCGACTTCAATCTGACGAAGTATGTTCACGATCTGCTCCGGACTATGCTTCTTCGCCTTCCCCATTCCGTGCTCCTCCCATACCAGTTTGTCTCACATCCACTGGTACAGAATTTGCCGGGCACTCCATATCCATCACGTTCCGACTCAAAACTGATGATTGGTTTAGAAGAGGCAAGCTCCGTCTTGTGGAGTTCCCCAAATGCTTTTGCATGCCGCTCGCGGAAGACGCTCCCAAGGCGGCACTTCAATCGTCACGCTGAGGCGGAGCTGCTTGAGCCTTTACATCGGCTGGAGGGCCGCTTGGAGCGCTACCCCTTTACCGGTTACATTTGCGCGGGCACACATACTGTCGGCCTCATGTTCCCTTCCTTTCAGTGGGCGGAAACATGGTTCCAGCTCTGAATCCGTAGCGTCGGATTTACTGTCAGATTTACTGTCAACTCAACGTCAAAAAGGCAAAAAACTGCCAAAACCGGCAAAGATTGCTAACACTTGCAACCAGCATTGAGTTGAATTCAAGTATCGTGTTTTGATTAATTTACAGGACAGGCAAGAACTTAGAACGCGAAACCGATGACTGCGGTATAAAGAAGCTGACGTTCTGCCACTGAACTACTCCCGCTCTTGCGCCGGCAGCGCCAACGTCTTGCAGTATATACCAAAGTTGGCGGGTGTGAGGCGCCGTCGGTTGGTGTGAGGTAGCCCGGCGCCGAGTGCGGCCTGCTTCAAAGCATTTCCGATGCGCTCCGAGTAAAAGAGAGCTTCCTGATCAAGACGTTAGCGAAGCTCGCGAACGTGGTCTGGCCCCAAAAAACAACGATCCAGGTGTAGGCTGTCTTTCAGGGCTGGCGCCGATGTTCACCCGGCCATTTCGTTGGTTCTGGAGATGAAGAAAGCAAATGTTCCTTCCGCGCAGCAAGAGCAAAGCTATTTTGCGGTTTTTTCGCGTCATGCAGTATCTGCTCGGCTTGGTCCTGGGAATTTGTATTGGTCTTCCGGCATACGCATCTGCCGCCGGTCCTCCAACCATGGAAAAGCAGTCCGACGGCATGACCTTGCGCCTGGCAACAGGCGAACGACGCATCCAGGTGATCTCCGCCACGGTTGTGCGGGTTGCGTTCTCCGGCTCACCGGACTTCTTTAGCCGAAGCTCGATTGACCGGGTCGCTCTTCCACCAGGCACGGCGCCTTTCACAGTCAGCGAATCGCCCGCGGGGTTCACCCTGGCCACAACAAAGCTGCGCGTCACTGTCGACCGCGAGACGGGAGCCGTTTCGATTGCCGATAGCGCTGGGCATCCACTGCTCTCTGAAGTTCCAGGCAGCAGAACGCTCGAGCCGGCTCAAGTGCAGGGTGAAGACACGTTTCACATTCAACAGAAGTGGCGGGCCCAGAAAGATGAATCGCTTTACGGTCTGGGCCAGATGCAATTGGGCGCCGTCGATATCAAGGGCTACGACCTGGATCTGTGGCAGCACAATACTAACGTTGTGGTTCCCTTTCTCGTCTCGTCGAAGGGCTACGGCATTCTCTGGGATAACACTTCGTTCACCCGCTTTGGCGATCTCCGCCCCTTCACGGCGATTCCGGCGGCCGATCTCTACGATGCGGACGGCAAGCCGGGCGGGTTGACCGTCGCGCCGGCGGCCGATTCGCAGCCGCCCTGGCAAACGGCGGATCTCTGCATTCATCCGGGCATGAGCCAGGCTGAGCTCGAACATTCCGAATCCAAAGCCGGCGACAGGACGGGAAAACAAAAATCCTGGACCGGCTCGATTCTTGCTCCCACGACTGGCGACTACCAGTTTCGGGCCTACTCGAACGGCGGCATCCGCGTCTGGTTCGACGGCAAACTGGTGATGAATCATTGGAGACAAAAGTGGCTCACTTCCAACGATCAGATTCGCGTTCATCTGGATGCCGGGCAAAAGTATTCGATCCGGATCGAAAACGATCCCGAGCAGCAGGACACTCTCGAATTCGTGTGGAAGACTCCCGCGCCGGACGATGACACGTCGCTGTGGTCGCAAGTGGGCGACGGCATCGACTACTACTTCGTCTACGGCCCATCGATCGATGAGGTGATTGCCGGCTACCGACTACTCACTGGGAAAGCGACCATGCTGCCCAACTGGGCCTTTGGCCTGTGGCAGTCGCGCCAGCGCTACGAGACCTCGCAGCAGTCGCTGGATGTGGTGAAGGAGTTCCGCGAGCGACAGATTCCCTTCGACAACATTGTGCAGGACTGGCAGTACTGGCATGTCGATGCGTGGGGCTCGCACGAGTTTGATCCTGCGCGTTTTCCCGATCCCGAAGGCTGGATCAAGGCGCTTCACGCCGAGCACGCGCACTTGATGATCTCCGTTTGGGGCAAGTTCAATCCCAATACGGAAAACGCGAAGGAGATGGCGGCCAAGGGCTATCTATATTTGCCCAATCTCGAAGAGCACATCAAAGACTGGATCGACCAGCCTTACACGTTCTACGACGCCTTCAATCCCGGCGCCCGCAAGCTCTTCTGGTCGCAGATCGATGCAGCCTTGTTTTCGAAGGGCATCGACGCATGGTGGATGGATGCGACCGAACCCGATCTGATGCCCTCGCCGCCCACGCTCGACGGCCAGCGGACGCACATGAATCCCACATTCATGGGAACGGGATCGCGCATGCTGAATGGTTACGCCCTGGAGAATAGTCTGGGCGTTTATGCCGGGCAGCGGGAGGCCGCTCCGAATCAGCGTGTCTTCATTCTCACTCGATCCGGTTTTGCCGGTGAGCAGCGGTATTCCACCGTCACCTGGTCGGGCGATATCACATCCACCTGGACCGCGCTGGCCAAGCAGATTCCAGCGGGGTTGGGCGCCAGCATCTCCGGCCTTCCCTATTGGACGATGGACACGGGCGGCTACACCATGCAAAACAAGTTCTCTCATGAACCGATGGCCGCTGCTGACGATGAGGAATGGCGGGAGTTGAATGCGCGCTGGTTTGAGCTTTCCACGTTCACTCCGATCCTGCGCGTGCACGGCGAATTGCGGGCGCGCGAGATGTGGACCCTCGGCGATGGCTCGCCCGCCTTCAACGCCGAGCTGAAATTCGATCGCCTGCGCTACGCATTGTTCCCCTACATTTACTCACTGGCCGGATGGACCACGCAGCACGATTACACGATGTTGCGCCCACTGGTGATGGACTTTCCCCAGGACCGCACCGCCCGCGAGTCGAACGATGAGTTCCTATTCGGCCCGGCCCTGCTGGTTGCTCCCATCACGCAGTACCGGCAGCGCGCGCGAAGCGTCTACCTGCCGCCTGCGGCCGCCTGGTACGACTACTGGACCGGCCAGCCCGCCGCAAACGGCACGTCCTCTGTCGCGGCGCCCTACGACCAGATTCCCGTCTTCGTCCGCGCAGGGTCGATCATTCCCTATGGTCCTGCGATGCAGTATGTCGCGGAAAAGCCCGCCGACCCCATTACGCTCTACATCTATGCCGGTGCTGACGGCGAGTTCAAGCTCTATGAAGATCAGGGCACGACGTTCGACTACGAGAAAGGAGCCTTTTCGCAGATCTTGATTCGTTGGGACGACAAGACAAGCATGCTCACCATCGGCGATCGCAGCGGCGAATTTGACGGCATGTTGCACGATCGCACGTTCCGGGTGCTGCTGGTGACCAAGGCGCACCCGGCCGGTTTTCCGTTTACGCCCGCCCGGTTCAGGAGCGTGAAATACACAGGCACAGCCATCCGGCTCAAGCTGCAATAGCCCGCTGCGCTGCGCGTCTCTGTTGCGTCATGCAAGGGAAGAATGTTTGCGACCGACTGGCGCGGCATGTGAAGAAGTTGATGCCTTCTTCACCGCATGGATTCTTGGCATCAGGAATTCTTTCAGAGCGGCGGCGTTGTTCTGCTCGGTGTTTTGAGCACTATAGATGAGCGTCACCGTGCCGCGCCGCGCAGCCTCAAGCAATGGCAGCCAGGCTGCCGGATTCTTTTCGAGTTCACTGAAGTAGCGCCGGCGGAACTGATCCCACAAGGAGGGGTCGTGATGGTACCAGGTGCGGAGTTCGGTGCTGGGAGCGGCATCTTTCAACCAACCCTCGATGGCGAGAGATGACTTCTTTACACCGCGGGGCCACAAACGATCCACCAGAAATCGATCCCCATCGGTATCACTGGGCTTTTCGTAGACACGCTTGAGCAGAATCACTGCAATTCTCCCTCAGGCGATCGGAGGTTTCCGCAGATAGATTACGACGCAGGCCCGGCTGCGGCCTCGACCACCGCGGCCAGCCCGTTCATGTCTTTCACCACAACATCGCGTGCGTCCACTTCCAGCAGCCCTTCAGCCTGCAAGCGCATCAGGTTGCGCGAGATGAGTTCGCGTACAGTCCCCAGTTGATTGGCCAGCTCCTGGTGGCTGCCGGGCAACCGGAACTCTACGCCGCGCGCGGTCTCTTTGCCTTCAGTCTGCGCAAGCTTCAACAATGTGGAGGCGAGGCGCTGGCGGATGGTCGTGAACGAGAGTTCTTCAATAATGCCAACAAGCCCCCGCAGCCGGGCTCCCACTACGGCGAGCACCTTCAGCGCGACCTCAGGATGCTCGATGCAAAAGGCCTGAAAATCGCGCCGCGAAATGTACGCGATCTCGGTATCTTCGAGCGCCACCACCGACGCCGGGTAAGGTCCGCCGTCGAACACCGGCACCTCGGCCACGGAGCCGCCAGGGCCCTCCACCGCCAACACCTGCTCGCGCCCGCTCACCGATGTCTTGAAGATGCGCACCTTGCCGCGCGCCACAATGTGCAGGCCATTGCACGGATCGCCCTCGGCAAACAGCCATTCGCCCGCGCTGAACAGTTTGCGCACGGTGCGCGTGGCGAGCAGTTGCAGCTCCGGCTGGGAAAGGCTCGAGAGCAGCGCGGTTTTTTCCAGGACCGCGGCCAGATCGGTGCGCTCAGCGCTCACGCTCGAATCTTACCAGCGGGCCTTGAGTCACTGCACGACGTTTAGGATTGGCAGCGGCTACATGCCGGGATGCGTAACTTCGTCCGCGTGTCTTACCAGATTCATGTAGACAGAATCCGGTATGTTCGCCTGCCAATGGCTTGTTGCCCGCGCGAAAAGGACGATCCCGAAGAAGATGTAAGCGAGGATGCAGACTAGAGCAACGGGCGAGAGGGCACGGCGTAGCCAGCGATTGGCGGGCGTGGCGCTTCGCCTTGGCGCGAGCGACAATTGCAGCGCGTTTTCCGCCGGGCACACAGCGACACACTCCATGCACGCCGTGCACTCCATTGACTGGATCCGCACGAGCCGATCCACCGGCAGAGCGGCCGGGCAGGCTCGGGCGCACTTCGCGCAATCGATGCAGGCATCAGCGTCGCGGCGGATCTTTACCGGGCTGAGGAGCGAAACCAGACCCATCAGCGCGCCATACGGGCAGAGGTAGCGGCACCAGAAGTTCTGCACCAGCACGGAGCCGAAAATCAGCAACGCGATGACAATCGCTGCTGTTTCTCCCATGTCGCGGAAGAAGTTCAGCATCTTGACGTCGGCAATGAGTCCATACGGCGTGTGTAGGAAACTCTGTAGTGCCTCGGCTGTCATGGCGCCGACGACAAAGAGAAAGAATCCGAGGAGCAGGTACTTGAGCCCGCGGAGCGGAATATCGAACCAACGCGCCAAGTGCAGATTGCGCCCCAGGAGTTTTCTGCCCAGCTTCCACAAGAACTCCGATAGGGTTCCGATTGGGCAAAGCCAGGAGCAGAACGCCTTCTTCAGCAGCAGGCTCATCAGCACGAATGCAACAAACAAAAACATGGCCGCGGGATGGATGGAGGACACGTGCCCGGTGAGCAGGAAGTACTTCGTGTTCATGAGTCCTGCAATCGGCAGCCAGCCTTCAGCTCCAGCGGGCCGGGAAACGTAGAGGCCTTGTCCGCCGCGTTCGAAGTAACGCACCCATAGCCAGAACTGCATTCCAATCCAGACGTTCAAGACGACAAACAGGCCTTGAACAACGTGCCTGGTTCGTTGCGAACGATCCGGCGCGGATCGGCGAACGATCTTCTTCTTCCCCACTTGCGGGCGGATTCCCTGCAATACCTGGGTGGCCATCTACGCGTTTCCTTCTCAATTGGAGAATAGTGGAGGAGAAATAGGCAGGCAGCGACTTTGGTCACACGAGTTTCGGTGGGTGCGATTTCAAAATCTGTTGATTCTGAGTGGACATAGGTCATACTTCTGATGTGCACGGAACCATTCGGTCGATTGCCATGGTGGCGGCATGTGGGGCGATGAGCGCCTTTTGCCAGACGAGCGCGCCCGCGTGGCAGAGCGAGGTTGAGCGTGCGGCGCAGCGGGCTCCAGAGGCGCGGATCGTCGTTCTCGAAATCGCAAGCGGACGGCTCAAGGGCAGCGTATCGGCTTGACGATGCGGCGCGAACGCTGGCCGCTCCGGGCTCGACGCTGAAACCGCTGGTACTTTACGGCCTGGTGAGCGCGGGGCGATGGAACCCCGCCAGCCGAATCGCCTGCGACCGGCAACTCGTGGTCGCCGGCCATCGGCTGGCATGCACGCATCCGCCGGCGCCGCCCTTCGATGCGCGTGAGGCTCTTACTTGGTCGTGCAATTCCTACTTTGCCGCTGTGGCACGGACGCTGCGGCCGGGTGAGCTGGGCCGGCTGCTTCACCCTACCGGATTGCTCGGAGCGACTGGCCTTGCGCGCGAAGAAGCGGTGGCCGAGTTTCGCGAGCCGGACTCTCAAGAAGCGGAACAGTTGGCGCTGTTGGGAGTGGAAGGCGTGCGCGTGACGCCGCTGGAGCTGGCCGCGGCCTATCGCTGGCTCGCGCTGGAGCTAGCCGCGCATCCTGATTCTGCGGCAACGCAGGTGGTACGCGACGGGACTGGAGGATTCGGCCAGCTTCGGCATGGCCGGGCCGGCAAGCCTGGGTGGCGTTGCGGTCCTGGGCAAGACGGGAACGGCCGAGGGCATTGCGTCGAGCCAAACCCATGGCTGGTTTGTGGGCCTCGCGCCCGCGCGAGAAGCCCAAAGTGGTGATTGTTGTCTATCTGCCTGCAGGCCGTGGCGCGGATGCGGCGCGCGTGGCCGGTGAGATTTTGGCCGGCGCGCCTCTGGAGCGGCCGTGAACGGCCGGTTGGTGGCGCGAGCGCTCCTGAGCTTGCTGGCGGCAACCGGCGCGGCGGTGAGCGCCGTGCAGCCCGCGCCGCAAGCTTGCCGTGATCGCCGCCGCTGCTCCGCCAACTTCGCGCTCGACGCTACGCGTAGGAATGTGGACGCTATGGCATGACCGCGAGGTTGTGCTCACGCCCGCCGGGCCGGATCGCAAAATCATGCTGCGGAGCTGCGCTGGTTGTGCAACCCTCCCATTCACTCAACCAGCGCACGTCAAAGCCGAGGGGAATGCTGTAGCGCTCACGGCGGCGGCCAAAACAGGACATGCGCAGCGTCTCTGGCTCGCCGGCGCAGTCACGCTCACAGCGCACGGCGAAACCGTAACGCTTCATGATCCCGTGACCATCACCGCGAAGGCCGGCGTGCTGGTGATCGTGGTTACGCTGCCGGTGGAGAGACTATGTGGAGCGGGTGGTCGCGAGTGAAAGCGGTCGCGGCGGACAGCGCTGAGTCACTGAAGGCTCTGGCGATTGTGGTGCGGAGTTTCGCGCTCCACGAGGCGCATGGACACTCGGATTACGACTTATGCGACTCGACGCACTGCCAGCTTCTGCATTGGGACGGGAACAGCGAGCGCAGCGGCTCCGGCTCACGCAGCGGTGCTGGCGACGGCCGGCGAAACCTTGTGGTTTCACGGCCAGCGGGCTCTGGCTTACTTTGCGAAAGGACTGCGGCGGGCGTACGGCTTCGCCAGCCGAGATGTGGCCTCATGCCCAGCCGGTTCCTTATCTGCCGTCGCAGCCTGACCGATTCTGCACCGCGGATGGCGGCAGGGAGTGGGCGGCGGAGATCACCCGCGCCGAGCTGACGGCGGCGCTCGCGGCCCACGGGCTCGCCGCGCCCGGATGGCAAAACCTCACCGTCGCACGGCGTGGCGAGTCGGGCCGCGCCGTCACGCTACGGTTGGACGGGAACGAGATTTCCGCCGAAGAGTTCCGGCTGGCTGTGGGCGAGTCCCTGGGGTGGAACCGGATTCCCAGCACGTGGTTCGAGGTGAGCCGCCAGGGCGATCGGTTCGCGTTTCACGGGCGCGGATGGGGCCACGGCGTGGGCCTTTGCCAGAAGGGCGCGGCGGCGATGGCCGCGCAGGGGCGCTCGGCGGCGCAAATTCTGCAGCAGTATTTTCCCGGCGCGGAAGCCGGCGACGAAGCAACCGGGCAGTCCTGGAACGAGCGTTGCGGGCAGACGGGTTTGTTCTCGAATCGCTCGATGCGGGCGACGCCGCATACCTGCCCGATCTGAATCGCGCGCGGGCAGAGGCGTCTGCGCGCTCAGGCTTGAACACGCCTTCGCTCATTCACCGTGCGCGCCTTCGCTTCCACGCCGGCCTTTCGCGACGCCACGCTCGCGCCCGGCTGGGTGGCGGCTTTCACAGAAGGCGATTGGATCGGAACTCAGCCCTTGCGCACGCTGGCCGGGCGTCAGCTGCTGGCCGACACGATGCGCCACGAGTTTCTGCATGCGCTGGTGGAACAGCAGGCCGGAGCTCGCACCCCACTTTGGCTGCGCGAAGGGCTGGTCGAAGTGTGGAGCGAGAACTGGCGGCGACGCAAATCCAACTCGTGCAGGCAAATCGACACCTGCACCCGCGCTTTCGCTTGATGCAGTCGATGCCGCACTTGCCCACGCATCAACTGAGGCGGAGTCGGCAGCCGCGCATCGCGCCGCCGAGTGGTACGCCGCGCAACTGCTCGCGCGTTACGGTCGTGCACAAGTGCTCGAGTGGCTGCGCTCAGGCGTTCCCGCCGGAGTCGTCACCTCTCTCGGGCAGCGGTAGTCGAACGGAATCTTCGCCGAGCGGGCCGGAGTGCACAGGAACAGGCACCAGCGAATCGTCGCCGGGCTGACCCTTGCGAGGGCCGGCTACGACCGAGCAGCACCGCGGCCCACGCCAGCAGCAGAACCCAGCTTGCAACGGCCAGCAGAAAGGCTCCAGCCAACTTGAGCACGATGGCCCACACCTGATGCGCCACCGTTCCCTGCGGCTCGGCAGTGAAGAAATGGCTGGGCCACTCCACGGCCAGGAGCGCCGCCACCACAACCGCCAGCCACCAGCGCCAGTTGAGCAGGAAACGGATCAGCTTGCGCCACGGCAGCCGCCAGCCCCATTGCGCCGAGGCCATGGCGAAGGGAATCACCTTTGCGGGCACAACGATCCAGCGGAAGATCCAGACCAGGATCGTGAGCCAACTTTGGATGTGCTCGTAGGTGAAGAGCGTGGCCCGCATGTGAGCCGAAGCGCGCGAGTTCAGATACCCCGCCCACTCTGGGATTTGATCGCCGCACCAGTCCAGCAACCACCAGGCAAGCCCATACAATCGCCGCCCAGACCAGAAGCGTCAGCGCGCCCATTGCCAACGGCGCGCGCCCCTGCTCCATCGTTGAGCAGCTTGCGCATGGTTCCAGACTCGAGCAGCAACGCCACGGCAAGCAGCACCAGCGGCAGCAGCAGCGTCAATCCCACCTGCCAGGCGTAATTGTCGGGCAGGCGTGTCCACGCCACTCCCGCAAGAACGAGCAGCAGCGTAGCCCAAAACTGGGCCGCAACCCATGCGAAGGCTCAAGCGGAGGCGGCGAAACAGATCGTTCAAAGTGCTTATGGCTGCGACATCGTTCACGGCTGCACCTCCAGCGTTGCGGGATCGGTGGTGGTCTGGACGTTCGATTGGTACATGGGTCCGGCCTGTGCCGGGCTGATCTGGAACGTGCCGGGGTTGTCCGCCTTGAGCAGGTAGACGTACTCGCTGCGCGGTACTGAAATCGGTGTTGAAGAATGCCGCGCGGTCGTCGTGGAACTCCTTGCGCGTAAACCAGTCGGCCCACCAGTCGGGCTTATTGTTCAGCGTGTAGAGGCCGGTTTCAGGCAGGAACTCCGTGCCGGCCGGGATCGGGTCCTCGGCCAGCAGATACTTCCAATCGGTCCCGCTCAGTGCCAGCTTCACCGCCACAATGTCGCCTATATGCACCGGGCCTTTCAACGGCACCAGATCGTAGGTGATGGGATCGGTCGGCTTGTCCTGCTTCTTCTGCAGCAGGTAATAGTCGCGCGTGATGTTGAGCGCGAGCTGGCCCTGCTGGAAGGACTTGCGATCGGCGGAGTACCAACTGCTTTCGGCAGACCAGTAGGTGATGCCGTTGCCGCTCTTGCGAATGGTCAACTGGCCGCCGCCGGCGGCCTGCGCGGCGGGAATCTTGACCTGCCAGGGCGCGGCGAATGCGTCATCGGGACCAAAGTGATGCTTGCCTACGCTTGCGCCGTTCACGAGAACCTCCACGTCGGAGCTGTTGGCGAGCTCGCCGCTCAGCGCAAGGTAGTCGGTGAGCCCCTGGATCACCATCGACGTTTGCTTGGTCGAGTACCAATAGTCGCCATCGCGGTGTTCGGCCAGCCACCGCGCGGCTTTGGGCATGAGCCCGCTGCCGCGATCCTGCCGTATCAACAGCTTTAGCGCGAAAGCGGTCGTCTCCGGCGAAGTGTCATCCCAGATACTCCAGCAGGCCATCGTAGTTGCCTTGCCAGTATGCGTCAGAGTCCGTCGCGTGCGCCTTCTTTTCGAGAAGCTCAGCAGCTTGGTGCGCCCTGCGGGTCGCCTGCCGCGTCAAGCGCCAGCCCGGCCAGAGCAAGACCCTCGTCGCTCAGTCTTGTCGCGGCTATCCCATGTCTTGTCGAGCGCATCCTTTGGTGCGCCTCCGGTAGTGGCCAAGGCATAAACCGTGTAGGCGCGCAGGTCGGGAATCATGTCAGGATGCGCGGACAGCGTCTTCAGCAGCCAGTTGCGCGCGTTGGTGAGCCGGTCATCGTCGATCGTGTAGCCTGCCGCTTTCGCCTGCCCCAGCCCGCTCACCACGTAGGCGGTCATGAAGACAAGGCTCGGGTCGTCCTGCCACCATCCCCAGCCGCCGTCGTCGTGCTGATAGCTGTAGAGCCGCTCCAGCCCGGCGCTGACCTCGTCGTTCAGCGTCTTGCGATCGATCGGCGACTTGAGATGCAGCTTGTCGATGGCCTGGGCCACAATCAGGTCGGGCAGGAAGCTCGACATCGTTTGCTCGGTGCAACCCCACGGATAGCTCGTAAGATAATCGAGCGCATCAAAGACGGTTCCGGCGACGGACGGCGCAACGGTGATGGTGAGCGCGCGCGAGCCCGCGTCCGATGCGGCCGGATAGCTGTACGTCCACTGATTTTGTCCCGTGCCAGAGAACACGACTCCGGCGCCGGCTGCGCTCTGCTTTACGCCATAGCGGCAGAATCGGGCAGCGTCATCTGCAGCGCGTCCGACTCTTCATTGGTGAGGGCTTTGGCAGTCAGCGCGGCGTTGCCGATCACCCGCGCCTTCACCCGCCAATCCACGTAGCTTTCGGCATTGGCGGGATATGTTCACCTTCTGCGTTTTGCCGCTCAGGACGTCCACTCCGCTCACGTCGAGCGCGAAGGTCACGTCTTTGGCCGTCTCAAGGTAGTTGTGCGCGATGACGCGCAGCACCGTCTCGTCGCCCTGCCGGAAGAAGCGCGGCGCGGCCAGGCGCACAATCAGGTTTTTGCGCACCAGCACGCGCGTGACCACGCCGCCGGCTTTGCCGTCGTCGGTCATGGCGCGGATGGTGGTGCGCCACGTAGTGAGCGCATCAGGGAAGTTGAATCCACGCGCGCATGGCCGTTCGCTCCGGTGTCCACGCTGGGATTCCAGTACGCCGTATCGGGAAAGGCTTTGCGTATCTTGGGAACCACCAGATCGGAGCCCGGTTTTACCTGCGCCATGCGCGGATGGTAGAGACCGTTGGCCAAGTCAGCCAGCAGCGGGCTCTTTGTGCCTGCCTGCCCGGAGAAGAAGAAATCAAAGGAAGTCTGCGGCTCGAGATAGACATATCGCGTGGGATAGAACGAACCGACAATATCGGGCGTCGTATCGGGCCGCACGGAGTAGAGGGCCTCATCGACCTACGCCAAAGCTCAGGTCGGCCTGGACCGGTTTGCCCGCGGAATCGACTGCAAACACGTCGAAGCTGGCTGTTTCCTCCGGCTCGTATTGGCTCTTGTTGGGCGTGGCCGTAATGGTGAGCGTGCGCTCGACGAGCGGCACTTTGAGGTTTTTTTGCGCCGTCATCAATTGATCGTCGTGGACGATGACGCAGTGACGACAAGGTTAGGCTGAGCCTTCTGCGTGATGGGCACATCGAATGGAGCGCTCGCGCCCGTTAGATGGATGAGCTGCCGCGACTGCACGCTGTCGCCCTCGGCCGTCACCACGGCCCACGATTCTGTGCAGGCCGCGTCACGAGCAACAGGTGCGCGGTGTCGCCCACGCTGGTAGGATTTTTTGTCGGCGACGATTTGCGCCTGCGCGTTGGTTTGATACCACGAGCCTGAGCCGTTCCAGACCCAAACGTAGGTTTGGAATCTTCGACGGTGCGGTTTTCCGGCGTCTGCGCGGTGGCTTTTACTTCGAAGTCGCCGCTGCCGCTGAGGGCCAGATCGACCAGGACTGTTCCATCTGCGCCGGTGACGGCATCTTTGCTGCCGGCATGGCGTGTCGTTCCGCCGTGAGTCACGGAATCCCATTTCTCCAGCGCCGCGGCAATGTGGACTTTCGTCTGCACCGGTTTGCCGTCGTAGTCCTGCGCCGTCACTTTCACGCGCGTGGGCTGGCCGGCCTGTACGACATAGCTTGTGGGCTCAACGCTCAGTCGGAACGACCCGTAGGTGGCCAGCACGGTGGAGTGTCCGGCGACCTCGCGATTCGCCGCGTCGGTTACTCGCGCCTCAATGCGATAGTCCTGGTCGGTGTGCTTGCGGTCGATTTGAGTAGGCAGCGTGACCGTCAGCTGACCATTTGCGTCGAGCATGCCCTGGTGCTCCTGTTGTTCGGTCTGGCCGTAGGTGTCGTCGGCATCGTCGGAACTGTCCGAGTCATTCGAATCGGCGTCTGCGTTATCGCCGTTATCGTCCCCTCGTCCTGATCCCACCAATAATGAGTGGACGTGTGCACGACGTAAGTCACTTTGGCGCCTGCAACCGGCTCACCGAAAAAGTAGCGCGCGTTAATCGTGGCTTGAATCGAATCACCTTGCAGCACGCGCGCCACGGCCGGCTTTACAGTCACCTGGTATTCGGGCTTCTTGTAGTCCTCGACGTAGAAGCTGCCGGCCCCACCAATGTCTTTGCTCATGCAAATCGATGTAGTAGTAGCCCAGCGCCGCATCAGAGCCGAGATTGAGTCAGCCGCGACTGTTCCGTGCGGCGAGAGCGTCAGCTGTTTTGTTGAACACCTCCTTGTTGTCGGGGCCCCGGACGCGTCAACGTGACCGTTTGCGGTCCCGGGAAGCGCAAGGGTGTCGTTCTGTTCCTGGCGCAGAATGCCCTTGATGTGCACGGCATCGCCGGGCCGGTAGACGGGCCTGTCGGTGTAGATATAGGCGCGCTCCGGTTGCGCTCTATTGCTCTGAAAGTTGTAACCCCAGGGCGTGACCAGCGCGGCGTCGGCTCCGCTGCCGCGCCAGGATCCATACGTTTTCCGGCTCCGCTCCCTGCGCGCCGCCGCGAATCGTCATCGTGAGCGAGGCCATGCCATCGCTGCCGGTCTTGCCGGACGACTGAAGCTGCCCGTTCGCCCACAGGACCACATCAGCAGCAGCGATGGGCGCGCCGGATTTGCGATCCGCCACGTAGAGATCGGCTCGCGCACCCTCCGTCCGCTCCACTACGGCAACGGAGGTAACGATGGCGACAGTGTAGGCCTTGTAGGTGCCGTCGGTGGCCTCGATCAGGTAAACGCCTGCGCTCAGCCCGTCGATGGGCAACTGTTGCGTTTCGCTCACCAGCGCCGGCGGCGTTTCCAGCTTCCATCGCGCCACCAATTGGCTCGCGTTGAGCAGCGGAATTTGCGCGAACTGCGCCGCGCCCACCACCTGGCTGCGCTTGCCCAGCTTTGCCTGCTGCTCGCGGAAGTTGTCGCGCGCATCGTCGGTGAATTGGCCGCGGAAGAAGTGCCGAATGAGAAACCAGAGATGCGCCTTGAAGTCGTGCAGCCGCTCGACGAAGGTGCGTCCTGATCGATTTGCTCTTGCGGCGCGTAGTTCTGCACGCCGAAGCTGTGCGCGTCCTTGAGGCCGGCGAAGAACTTTTCCGCATCGCGCACCTTGTAGACGCGAAACTCGAGCTCCGGAACGTTGTGAGCGAAGAGCTGGATCTTGACGCTCTCGCCCGGCGCAAATGTTCGCGTGGTTGAAAGCGAAAACGAACGCGGCGCGTCGTTGGCCGAGCGGGGAGCTGCGGCTGCGAGCCGCAGCAGCAGCCGAAAGGAGCAGCCAGGAGCGGCTGGCAAAGAGCGGATTGCGGCAACGTCGGATTTCCGTCAAGGCGATTTCCGGTCAATCATGGAGTTCCTCGCAGAATGTTCCAGCGGTAGACGCCGAGAAAGTTAGGATTGCCGGCGAGCGGCCGCCATTGCGGCTGGGGATGGTCAAGGAGTTCGGAGAGAAGAACGCGGCGAAGCTCGTGGCCGGGCCCCCGCGGACAGGTCTTCGTCCGTGGGTTGTCGCCGTGGTCGGGCCCGGTGTCGTAAACGACTTCAGCGTCGGCGCCGGTGCGGATCACGATCATCGAATGCCAGGGCGACGACTGGCCAAACTGGCGATAGAAGAGCAGGTCGCCGGGCAGCGCCGCGCGCACATCGCGGCTGACAAAGTACGCGTTCCGCTGGACCAGCGTCTTGGCGTCGGCAAACTGCGCGAAGGCGCCGTTGGAAAGGTCGCCGGGCTCAAAAGCGCCGGGCCGCACGCGGAAGAGCGCCGTGCCAAGCGGGCGTGTGCGGATAGCTCCAGGCGCGAATCTCTCCCGGGCGGAGCAGGAACGTCGATTCCGCTGGACATCAACCAGTTCTCATCGTGGCGTTTGAGCGCTTCGCGATAGGCATAGCGAAGCAGGCTGGCGCAGTCGGTGATCTCGGCGGGCGCCTGGGCCCGCGGACGAACGGCCTGGTACTCGGCGATGAGCGTGAACCACCGGCGAAATGCGGCCTGGTCGGCGGGATCGGTCAGCCGGAGAAAGTCGGGCGTGCCGTCGCCGAATCGGTCGCCCCAAGCCAATGGCGCTGGCCGCGTCTGGAGCCAGAGCGGCCGGGATCGTCCCGGACCCGAACCTGAGGCCCGAAGCGAGGGATGAGCCGCCCGGCCAGGTCCAACCCGGCACAGACGCAAAGAGCGAGCGCCCCCAGCGTCGCCAGGCCAAAAATCGCAATAAGCGAATCCGCTTCGGCGGGTGATTGCCGGCGGGCTGCCAAGCGGGTGGTCTGCCGCTCGCGTTCACTTGAGGGTGAGAAAGTGAGTCGCCCCTATCGTACGTCAACCCTGCGAAATGTGCGCACTTTTATTCCTGGGCGACGCGCGCACCTTTCTTGCCCTGCTCAACCGCGGATCACCGCAGAAGCCGTTCGCACAGACCGGCGGGAATCCTGAATCCCTTGGCAGCTTTTCGCTCTTCGCCGCGACGGCTGTGCCCATCTTGCCCTCTTGATCCGGACGTGGATTTTGTTACGATCTCTGCATACATGGTTTGCGCCTTGCAAAGCCGTTCTTGTTGTCGCCTGTCGAACATCTTCGACGGGTGTCCCCGCTAGTCTCTGATCTCCTCAGCACAATCGATCCAGAAGACGCACCCGTAGCTGAATGCCGGGTTTGTCTTTGCGCGCACCGGCCTTCAGCATCTCCCCAGAAACTGAGAGGTCACGATGCCGGTCGCCGCAACCGAAACAGTCCAAACATCGCCGCAAACGCCAACTGTCACATCCGCCGCGGCTGAACCATCTGCGCCTGCTTGAGGCGGAGAGCATTCATATTCTGCGCGAGGTGGCGTCGGAGTTCGAGCGGCCGGTGATGCTCTACTCCATCGGCAAGGATTCGTCGGTGATGCTGCGGCTGGCGCAGAAGGCCTTTTATCCCGGCGCCGATTCCCTTTCCGCTGCTGCACATCGATACCGGCTTCAAGTTCGCGAGATGCTCGCCTTCCGCGACGAGATGGCGCGCAAGGTGGGCGCGGAGCTGCTGGTGTGGCGCAATGAGCCGGCCATCGCCGCGGGAACCAATCCCATCGTGCTCGACACCAAGCGCTGCTGCGGACTGCTCAAGACGCAGGCGCTGCTGGATGCGCTGCGCCACTACAACTTCGACGCGGCCTTCGGCGGCGCGCGGCGCGACGAGGAAAAGTCGCGCGCCAAGGAGCGCATCTACTCCTTCCGCGACACGCGCGGGCCAGTGGGATCCGAAGAATCAGCGGCCGGAACTGTGGAACCTTTACAACGCGCGCATTCATCCCGGCGAAAGCATTCGCGTGTTTCCGCTTTCGAACTGGACGGAGATGGACGTGTGGCAGTACATCCACGAGGAAAAGATTCCGGTGGTCGATCTTGTACTTTGCCAAAGAGCGGCCGATGTATGTGCGTGGCGACGCGCTGCTGCCCATCGAGCAGGCTTTTGTGGCGCGGCTGGGCGAGAAGCCGCAGATGGTGAAGTGCCGGCTGCGCTCGCTGGGCTGCAGCCCGTGCACGGGCGCCATTCGCTCCGATGCCGACACGATTCCCGCGATCATTGCGGAGCTGATCTCGTTCCGTTCGTCGGAGCGCGCGAATCGCGTGATCGATCACGACCAGGAAGGCTCGATGGAGATCAAGAAGCGGGAGGGCTATTTCTAAGTGGCGACCGCTTGACGGCTCCCGCATTTTCGATTGACGAATTTCTGCTCGCCGAGCGCGAGAAGGATCTGCTGCGCTTTTCCACGGCGGGCAGCGTGGACGACGGCAAGTCGACGCTCATCGGGCGGCTGCTCTACGACACGCAATCGGTCTACGAAGACCAGGTGCGCTCGATCGAGGGCAAGGGCACGACGGCGCCGGGGCAGATCGATTTCGCGCTGCTGACCGACGGCCTGCGCGCCGAGCGCGAGCAGGGCATCACGATCGACGTGGCCTACCGCTATTTTTCGACGGCGCGGCGCAAGTTCATCATTGCCGACACGCCGGGCCACGAGCAGTACACGCGCAACATGGCCACGGGCGCGTCCACCGCCGATGCGGCCATCGTGCTCATCGACGCCAGCAAGGGCGTGCAGATCCAGTCGCGGCGTCACGCCTACATCGCGTCGCTGCTGCGCGTGCGGCATGTGCTGGTCGCCGTGAACAAGATGGATCTGATCGGCTACGACGAGGCGGCTTTCCGCGCCATCGAGACGCGACTTCAGAGCGGTTCTCGAGCAGATTGCGGCAGATACCGGCACGCCTGTCGAGGCGCACTTTGTTCCCGTCAGCGCGCTGAAGGGCGACAACGTGGTGCATCGCTGACACGTCGAGCGCGATGCCGTGGTACGAGGGGCCGTCGCTGCTGGAACTGCTGGAGGCGCTGCCCTCGGCGCGGGAGACGCGCAACGACGCCCTTCCGCTTTCCCGTGCAGCGCGTGCTGCGGCCCGATCACACTTTCCGCGGATTCGCGGGGCAGATTGCGTCGGGAACGGTTCGCCGCGGCGACGAGATCACGGTCTTTCCCTCGGGGCGAAGCGCGAAGATCGAGCGCATCGTCACATTCGATGGCGATCTTGACGAGGCGATCGCGCCGCTTTCCGTCACGCTGGTGCTCGATCGCGAAGCTCGACATCAGCCGCGGCGATTTGATCGCCGGCGCCGATGCGCCGCCCGCCGTGGCGCGCAGCGTAAAGGCCTCGCTGGTGTGGATGGATCAGCGGCCGCTCGATGCTGAATCGCCGCTATCTGCTGAAGCACACCAGCCACACTGTTCCCGCGTTCGTTTCGTCGATCGATCACCGCGTGGACCTGAGCGCGCTCAGGCACGAGCCGGCGCCGACGCTGCGCATGAACGACATCGGCGCGGTCTCGCTGCATCTGCTGCGCCCCATCGCCGTCGATCTCTATCGCGACAATCGCGGCACCGGCGCGTTGATTCTGATCGATCCCGAAACCAACGCCACCGTGGCGGCGGGCATGATCACCGCCGCGCAAGGCCACGCGGCCGCGGGCGAGGAAGACGAAGCCGCGGCATGGGGCCGCGTGACTGCCGGCGAGCGCGAGGCGCGCTGGGGACATCGCGGCGGCGTGCTGGAGCTTGTCCGGCCCTGCGGAGTTGATCGACGCCGTCGAGCGCTCGCTGTTTGCCGTGGGCGCCGTGACATGCCGCATCGATGCCGGCGAGCTGAGCGTTCTCTGCTGAGCATCCGGGACTGCTTGACGTTGTGACCGGACTTGCAAACCCAGTCGGGTCTGCTCGCGCTGGTGGTGCGCGCCGGCGAAGAAGGCGCGCTGACGGCGCGCGCCGGCGGATTCGAGATCACGCTCGACGCGGACAATCGGATGCACGCTGTCGCCGCAGTGCATCAACTGCTGCAGCGCGCGGGCATCTTCATCTCTTCAGAAGGGGCGGATTTGTAATGAGCGTTGCGGAGATTGCTGCCGAAGTGAACGCGAAGCTGGACGCGGTGCGGGCCACGCTGGCGCGCGAAGTGACGGGCAAGGGCGACGTGTGCCTGACGTGCAGCTTTCAGGCCGAAGATGTGCTGCTGACGAAGCTGGCGATCGCGCTCGATCCGCGGATTCCGGTTCTCTTTCTCGATACCGGCTACCACTTCGCCGAGACTTACGCCTATCGCGACCGCATCGCGCGCGAGTGGGAGCTGAATCTGATCAATCTGCTGCCGGAGAAAACAGTGGCCGAGCAGGAGGCGGAACACGGCTTGCTCTATCAGTCCGCGCCCGACCGCTGCTGCGGGCTGCGCAAGGTCGAGCCGCTGTTCAAGGCGGTGGCCGCAGTATCGCGTGTGGCTCACCGGGCTGCGCCGCGAGCAGGCACGGAGCCGCGCGGCGCTGGAAGAGTCGGCGCATGTTCGCGCTGCCCGGCGGCAAGCAGGTGCTGAAGCTGGCGCCGCTGGCCGAGTGGACCACGCGCGACGTTTGGTACGCGTGCGAGCAGCTTGGGATTCCGCTGCTGCCGCTCTATGAGCGCGGCTACACCTCGATCGGCTGCGAGCCATGCACTTCGCTGCCGCTCGATCCCAACGATCCGCGCTCGGGCCGTTGGGCTGGCCGCAAGGTGGAGTGCGGAATTCACATTCAGGCAGGCGCCGGCGAAGTAGACGCGGACGCAAGAGGAAACTGAGGAGCCAGGAGATGCAGTACATTATCGGATTCTTCATCGCGCTGTTCATCGCGCTCACCGGCGTGGGCGCGGGCACCATCACTGTGCCCGTCCTGGTGCTGTTTCTCGGCGTGCCTGCGCCGGTTGCGGTGGGCATCGGACTGATGTTTTCGGCGGCGGTGAAGTTGATTCTGGTGCCCGCGCAGATTGCGCGCCGCAACGTGGCCTGGCGCACGCTTGGGCTATATGCTGCTGGGCGGAGCGCCGGGCGTTCTGCGTCGGGTCGCTGTTCCTGAAGCATCTGGTCAACGCGGGATCGGCAAACCTGCTGAACGCGATTCTGGGCGCGATTCTGGTGAGCACGGCGAGCTGGCAGATCTTCTATTCCTTCCGCCCCATGCGGCAGAATCCGGCGCGCGCGACCGCAGCCCGCTGCTCTCGTGGCTGATGTTTCCCGTGGGCGCGGAGGTTGGGTTTTCTTCGGCCGGAGCGGGCGCGCTGGGCAGCGCGGCGCTGCTGAGCCTGACGCCGCTGGCGCCGGCGCAGGTGGTCGGCACCGACATCGTCTTCGGCTTTCTGGTTTCGCTGATCGGCAGCGGCGCGCACTGGTTCACGCACGCCACCAACCCTGAGTTGCTGCTGCAACTGATCATCGGCGGCGTGGCCGGGGCAGTTGGCGGAACGCTGCTGAGCACGCGCGTTCCGCGCCGGCCGCTGCGGTTCGCGCTATGGGTTTGGTTGCTGGTTCTCGGCGGGCAGTTTCTCTTCAACAGCTACCACGTCTGGGCTGCCACGCGCTGGAACAAACCGGGAGACGTGAATTCCTTGAGTTACCACGTCGCCGGCAGCGGCCGCGGCGCAGAGAATCGGTGAGGCGAATCGGTCCTCATCGGTGATCGGCGGTTCGCCGCGCTCCGGGTCTCTCCGTGAGCATCTGCGCATCTTGACCATGCACGAGGTCGATCAGGCACATTCCTGTGAAAGGCCCTCCTCGATTCCAGATTCCAATTGAGGCTCCCGCCACTGCGCTGCGGCTCGCCGCGCGTGTCAAGACGCGCACGGTGTGTGTGCTCTGACACGGCCGTGGTCCTCCAGTTCTCGCTCAACTCCTTTGTTTTCAATCGAGTCTGATTGGCGCGCCGCTTGCAATTTCTCCCCGGCGTAGGCCGTTCAAGAAATCGGGAAATCGGGGGATGCGATGAAGGCACGAAGGCAAACCGGATGGGCAATGGCGGCGATGACGATGGCGGTTCTGGCAACGCAGCTGACAGCGCAGAGTGCGACTCAGCCGGCAGCGAACCAAGCAGGCGGCGAAGAACACCGGCGCCGGCAGCGGCGGCGAAGCGCGTGATCGTGGTGAGCCTGGAAGACCACAAGCTGGCGCTGGTCGAGGACGGCAAGGTGAAGAAGATCTACACCGTCGCGGTGGGCAAGCCGTCGACGCCGAGCCCCGTGGGCACCTTCACCATCGAGCGCCGCGTGATGAACCCGACCTACTCGCCACGATGGCCGCACCGTTCCGCCGGGGCCGAACAATCCGGTGGGGTCGCGCTGGATGGGCTTGAGCATTCACGGCTACGGAATTCACGGAACCAACGTGCCCAGCTCGATCGGCAAGGCTGCATCGCATGGATGCATTCGCATGGCGAAGGGCGATCTGGAAGAGCTCTATCCGATGGTGGCCGTGGGCGACACGGTGGAGCTGATCGGCCAGCGCAACGAGGAGACGGCGCAGTTGTTCGGCGACGGCCAGAATCCGGCTACCGCGGCTCAGCCGGCCCCGCAGACAGCTACTAGCCTCCGCAGCGCCGGCACCGGTGCCTCCGCAGCAGCGCCTGCCGCCGAGCAGGCTGCGAATGCCACGACCATGAGCACTCTGACCAGCGCCGGCCTGACAGCCGCTGCGGGCCTGACGGTTGCGGGCTCCATGTAAAGGAGGTCGGCGATGAATCTGCTTGCGCACGCGATTTCGAGTGTTGAGGCGGTGCTGCTGCCGGTAGCGGCGGCGCTGCTGCTTGAAGAGTTGACCTACGGAGGACTGGTCCGGCTGCTGCTGGCTCCACGGCCGGAAACCGGAAAACCGAAAGAGCCCAATCACCGGAATGGAGGCGGGAAATGCTCGCACTGAAAATGTTGTTGATGGTCGCGGGAGCGCTGTTGCTGGCTGCCGCAGTGGCGATTCCGCTGTATGGACTTTGGCTGCGCATGCAGGCCGCGCGCAAGAAGCCGGTGGAGACGGAACGCCGGACGAGAACATCGGCTGAACCAAAAGAGATTCAACTGGCGCCGCTCGGTCGCGCTCGCGATCGGCGGCTGCCTGCCGCTGCTGGTGGCGGCCAGCATTGTGGTGGTGCCCAGCGGCATGGGCGGCGTGCGCATCAGCCAGATTCAGCGGCACGCTGCCGGGCACGCTCTATCCCGGCGTGCACTTTGTTACGCCGCTGGTGGACAGCGTGCAGATCTTCGACCTGCGCGATCACATGTTCACCGCAGGAATCTGCTGAGCAGGGCGCGAAGAAGGCGCCGCGCAACGCACCGGCCTGAACGTGCAGTCGCTCGAGGGCCTCAACATCGGCCTCGGCGTCACGGTGCGCTACCGGCTCGATCCCAACAAGCTGGCCAGCGTGCAGGCGCATCTGCCGCAGCCGGCCGACAAGGAGCTGGTGCCGCCGGTGGTGGCCAGCGCGTGGCGCGAACTGACGCCGCAGTACACGGTGAAGGAGATCTTCTCAACCAAGCGCGAAGAGGTGCGCGCCAAGGCCGCGGAGATCATCACGCGCAAGCTGGCGGCCGACGGCATCATGGTGGAAGAAGTGATGCTCTCTGACATTCAACTGCCCGAAGAGTACGCGCGGGGCCTGGAAGGGCTGCTGCTGAAAGAGCAGCAGGACGACCAGATGGGCGTTGACACCGACATCCAGCAGAAGCAGGTGAGGATCGCCGAGCTGCAGGCCGAGGCTGAAGCGGTGCAGAAGGTGAAGGAAGCCGAGGGCGAAGCGCAGTCCAAGGTGGTGGAGGCCAAGGGCGAGGCGGATGCCATGCAGTACACGCTGCCGCTGAAAGCAGAAGCAGATTGAGCAGAGCAAGCTGGAGGCCGAAGCGCGCAAGGAGGCGACCATTGAAACTGCCGAGGCCGACGCGCAGGCCAAGGTGATCGACAGCAAGGCCGAGCTCGAGCGGCGCAACCTGCTGGCCGACGCGGAAGCCAACCGCATCAAGGTGGTGGCCGCGGCCAACGCGGAACGCATGACCAGCGAAGCGGCTCTGCTTGAACAGGTCGCCGCTGCTGATCAACAAGATCGTGGCGGAGCGGCTCTCCGACAAGATCCAGGTCGTGATGGTTCCGTCGGACGGAAAGTTCTTCTTCGCCAGCGATGTGTTCAAGAGCGCGGCGAACAATCCGATCGTGAAGCAGGAGATGGACAGCGAGCAGGAGCCTGCGCCCGCAAACCGGGCCACTGAGTCGGATTGCTGCGGGGACGGGAGCGCGACGTCTTCCGTCCCGCAGGCCTTTCAGTGCGCACGAGCCTTCGGCTGATCGGTGACGATGGCGTGCGTTAGGCAGCCGCAAACGATATAATCCGCGCAAACGGAAAAACAGAAGAAGCGATGAAGGCTATGAGGCTGATCTGGCTGGCTGCAGCGGTGTTGAGTCGGGCTGATGGGGCTCGCGGCATGCGCGCAGCCGCGCCGAGCCCATGGGACCAGCCCGCAGCCGCGCTCGCCGAGCAGATCGCCGCGATTCTCGGCCCCGGCCAGGCGCACCTGACGATCCGCAATCTCTCCTCAATTCCCGACCGACGAGATTCCCGCGATCCGGCGGCTG
Source organism: uncultured Acidobacteriaceae bacterium (assembly GCA_963701835.1). Lineage (GTDB taxonomy): Bacteria > Acidobacteriota > Terriglobia > Terriglobales > Acidobacteriaceae > Telmatobacter. The sequence goes on from CAVPBL010000017.1 coordinate 47,786, forward strand.
CTGGCGCAGGATTTGAAGGCGCACGGCGTGACTGTGGCAGGCGCTGAGAGCGCGAACACCGTGCGCGTCACGCTGAGCGAGAGCGCGCGAGAGCGGCTGTGGGTGGCCGAGATCGTCGAAGGCAATCAGACGCAGGTGGCGATGGTGGATCTGGGCCCGATTCAAGGCCGCAGGCAACTGCCGCTCGAGCGGCTTGATGCTACTGCAGCCAGCAGATCTCTCACCTGCGCAGCGAACCGGTGCTGGCCGTGTCTGAGACGCCGGCTGGACTGGTGGCGCTGGAGCCGGAGCAGATTGTCCTGTACACGCACGCGGCGGACGGCTGGCACGAGCAGAAGCGCGTGAGCATCGGACAGCGACGGCAGCTCGCGCGCGATCCGCGCGGCATTCTGGCGATGGCGGCGGACGGCCAGGGCTTCGAAGCATGGCTCGCCGGAATGCGCTGTACGGGCGGCACTTCTTCAGCGGCGCGTGCAGGCGATTGGACGCCAAGCTGCCGCGAAAGTGACGACCTGCCATGGCGGGGCCATTGCGCCGCGCACTGCTCGGATCGGCAGCGTCTGCGCCAGCCGGGACGTCCGCGCCAGCCCAGCGGACGTGACCGCTCCTTCGCTCAATGCGTTCTACAACGCCGCGCGCAACTACTTCACCGGCGTGGTGACGCCGAGCCTCGGCGTCGATCTGCCGCCGTTCTATTCGGCCGCGCTCATTCCGCGTGCGGCCGGTGCGGCTGCACTGCTCATCGGCGGCATCGACGGCAAGGTGCAACTGGCCGAGAACGGCGCGCTGCAAGCCTGTCGCCGGCACGCGCGACTGGGGCAGCGATTTTGCCGTGCTGCACTCGGGCTGCGGCGCGGGCACGCAGATCATTGCATCCGGCTCGGGCGAGGCAGCGAACGACAGCCTGCGCGCCTACGAATTGCCGGCGCTCGAGGCCGTTCCGGCGAGCGCGCCGCTGGCGATGGATGGAACCGTGACGGCGCTGTGGACCGCGCCCGACGGCAAGAGCGTTCTCGCGGTGGTGCGGAATGCGGCAAACCAATACGAGGTGGACCGTGTTACGGCGCTTTGCAATTAGCTGTTCTTCTGGTCTTGGCTTGCGCTCTCTGCGCCGCGCAAGCACGCGGCCCCATTACGGCGGCACACTGCGCGTGGAGATCGAGGGCGACCCGTTGCGCAGCCCCGATGGCATGGCGCGCCGGCTTGGTCTTTGATGGATTGACCGCGTTCGATCGCCAATGGCGCTGTGAGCCCGGCCCTCGCCGTCGAGTGGCAATCGGACGACAACGATCATCGCTGGCAGTTCCGCCTGCGGCCCGGCGTGCATTTTCACGATGGCTCGCCGCTGACTTCGGCTGCCGTTGTGATGTCGCTGAACCTGTCGTGCACCGCAAATTGCCCGTGGACGGCGGTTCATGCAGTCGGCTCATCGGTCGTCTTTACCGGCGACTCGCCGATGCCCAACCTGCCCGCCTTGCTCGCCGGCGATGACGTTTCTCATCGCGCTGACGCGCACCGCGGATGGACAAACTCCGCGCGAACCCCATCGGCACCGGGCCATTTCAGTTCGCCGGCTTCAACAACGGCGTGCTGACGCTCGCGGCCAACGAAAACTGCTGGCAGGGACGGCCGTTTGTCGATGAGATTGAGATCGCGCGCCAACCGGCCGGTCCGCGACCAATGGCTCGACCTGAGCGTGGGCCGCGCCGATGTGGTCGAGGTTCCCGCCGGAGCAACTGCGCCAGGCGCAGCAGCAGCGGCTCACCGTCGTCGTTTCGCCGCCGGTGGAGTTGCTGGCGCTTCAGGCGTCGGACACCGGCGCGCTGGCGAATCCCGTGCTGCGCGCGGCCATCGCGCAGGCCGTCGACCGCGGCGCGCTGTTCAACGTCATTTTTCAAAAGCAGGGCGAGATCACCGCCAGCCTTTTGCCGCAGTCGCTCACCGGCTACTCGTTTCTCTTTCCCACGGACCGCGATTTGAACAAGGCGAATGAGCTGCGCGGAGGGCTGACGCCGCCGCCGCTCACGCTGGCAGCGGACGGCGATGGCGCCATGCAACTGGCGGCGCAACGCATCGCGCTCAATCTGCACGAAGCGGGATTCAATGTGCAGGTGGTGAGCGCGCGCAACGCGCCGCACGCTGACCTGGTTTTGCGCAAGCTGCCGCTCGAGGGCGCCGATCCGGCCGACGCGCTCTGCGAATCTCTGCTGCGCAGCGCCGGAGAGAATGCTCCTGTCGCGGGACAGAATCCCACCGCGCTCTTCCGCGCCGAGCACGACTTTCTCGATCTGCAAGACGCTGATTCCGCTGCTCGATCTTCCCCGCGCGTGCGCGATCGGCGGCCGGGTTCGCGATTTGCGATTGCGCGCCGACGGCACGCCGGACCTGGCCGGAGCTTCGCTGGAGGAGGCACCGTGAGCCTGCGCCAGAAGCTGCTGCTGCTGTTTTCGCTCACCGTGGCCGCGGCCGTGGCGGCGGTGGCGTGGACCGTGCTGGTGCGCATTCGCCATGTATTTGAGATGCGCGACCAGGAGGAGACGGCGCTCTTCGTCAGCCAGTTTCAGCGCGAGTTTCAGCACCGCTCGGCGGAGGTGGCCGCGGCCGTCGACCGGCTGGCCGCGAGCGAGCGCGCGCGCGCCATGGCGTTTCGAGCTGGCGCAGTCGGGCGACGCAGCGCCGTATCTGACCGAGGCGCAGACCATGGCGCAGGATGCGCAACTCGATTTTCTTGAGATTGTGGGGCCGGACGGAAATGTGGTGAGCTCGGCGCAGTGGCCGGCGCGCTTTGGCTACCCTGAGCCCGCCGCCGCAAACGCCACGCCGACGCCATTCCTCAAGCGCGAAGATTTGCCCGATGGCATCGACTGCGCTCGGACTCTTTGCCGTGCATGGCGATCGGCGGAGTCCGCGGTGCGGCTGATCGGCGGCGAGCGGCTCGACCAGAGCTTTCTCGCCGACCTGCCGGTTGCGCCGGGCATGCAGATCGGGCTTTACAGCGATGCGAGCAGTGCGACAACGACGGTGAATTTGGCGCACGGGAGCGAGTGCTCCCGCTCCGGCGGCTTTCGATCCTGCGCGGCTGCTCGGCGCCAACGGCGCATTCGCCGGCGCGACCCACTATCAAGAGCCTGATCGACGCCGCGCGCAAAACCGGCCAGCAGGTGAGCGGCATCGTCAATCCGACTGGCCGGCGCGAAGACAGCTTGAACGCGACGGCGATCCCGCTCAAGAACGAGCAGGGCGACGTGATGGCGGTGCTGATGGTGGCCATCTCGCGCAGCGGCATGGTCGAGGCGCAGCAGCACATTCGCGCCATCGCCTATGGCGTGGCGGCGGGCGGCATTCTGCTGGCCATCGCGTTCAGCCTCTGGATTGCGGCGCGCGTCTCGCGGCCCATCGAGCAACTGGCGCATGCGGCCGAGGAGGTGGCCGGCGGCAATTGGGATGTGCGCGTGCCGCAGCGCGGGCGCGACGAGGTGAGCGTGCTGGCGCGCAGCTTCAATCACATGACGGAGCAACTGGCGAGCCAGCGCGACCGCCTGGTGCAGAGCGAGCGCGTGGCCGCATGGCGCGAACTGGCGCGCCGGCTGGCGCACGAGCTCAAGAATCCGCTCTTCCCGCTGCAACTCACGGTCGAGAATCTGGTGCGTGCGCGCGAATCTGCCGGCAGCGGAGTTCGACGAGGTCTTTCGCGAGAGCACGGCGACGCTGGCGACGGAGATCGCGAACCTGAAGACGATCATCGGCCGCTTCAGCGACTTCAGCAAAATGCCGAAGCCGGAGCTGGAGCGGATCGATGCGAAGGATGTGGTGGAGCGCGTGCGCTGCGCTTTACGCAAACTGCCGTCGAGCCAGGCGCAAGATCGACGCGAAGATTCAGATTTGCAGTTGACGTCGCCGATGCGCCGATGCCGCTCGATGCCGATCCGGAGCTGCTGCACCGCGCGCTCTCGAATCTGGTGCTGAATGCCATGGACGCGATGCCCGACGGCGGCACGCTGACGATCTCCGCGCATCCGAAGGGCGACAAGCGTGGAGCTGCGCGTAGCCGACACCGGCGCAGGGCCTTACGCCCGAAGAATGCGAGCGGCTGTTCACGCCCTACTACACCACCAAGCAGCACGGCACCGGCCTCGGCCTGGCCATTGTGCAGTCGGTGGTCGCCGATCATGCGGGCACAATTGCAGTGGAAAGCCGCGCGGGCGGCGGCGCAACGTTTATCATTACGCTGCCGAGGGCCGACGCATGAACGCAAAGGCAAACATCCTGATCGTCGATGACGAAGCCAACACGCTGGCCTCGCTCTCCCGCGCCTTTCGCCTGGCCGGGCACGAGGCTGTGGTGTGCGACAACGCCGAGCGCGCGCTGGAGCTGGCGCGCACGCAGCCCTTCGACCTGATCCTGAGCGACGTGGTGATGCCGCGGCGCGACGGCCTGGCGCTGCTCGAAGATCTGAAGACGGCGGGCGTCACCGCGCCGGTGGTGATGATGAGCGGGCAGGCGCACATCGAGATGGCGGTGCGCGCCACGCGCCTGGGCGCGCTGGATTTTCTTGAGAAGCCGCTCTCCACCGAAAAACTGCTGGTCACGGTCGAGAACGCGCTGAAGCTCACGCGCCTCGAAACCGAAAACCGCGACCTGCGCGCGCGCGTGGGCAAGCACACGCTGGTCTTCGCCGGCGAAACCATGCGCCGCGTGATGGCGCAGATCGAGCGCGTGGCGGCCAGCGAAACGCGCGTCTGCATCTACGGCGAAACCGGCACCGGCAAGGAGCTGGTGGCGCGCACGCTGCACGAGAAGAGCCACCGCGCGGCGGGGCCGTTCGTCACTCTCAATTGCGCGGCGGTTCCGGCGGAGCTGATTGAGAGCGAACTCTTCGGCCACGAGAAAGGCTCGTTCACCGGCGCGGCGCAGCGGCACACGGGCAAGTTCGAGCAGGCGCATCGCGGCACGCTTTTTCTGGATGAGATCGGCGACATGCCCACCGCCATGCAGGCCAAGCTGCTGCGCGTGCTCGAAGAGGGCGAGGTGGAGCGCATCGGCGCCGGCAAGCCCACCGCCGTCGATGTGCGCGTCGTCGTCGCCACGCATCGCAATCTCGAGCAGCTCGTTGAGTCCGGCGGATTCCGGCGCGACCTTTATCATCGCGTGGTTGTCTTTCCCGTGGAGCTGCCGCCGCTGCGCCAACGGCGCGAAGATCTGCCCGCGCTGGTGGAGCATTTTGTCCGCCAGGTAAGCGCGCAGAATGGATGGAAGCCCGTCGCCTTCACCGCGGCTGCCATTGAAGCGCTGCAGGAGTATGCGTGGCCCGGCAACATTCGCGAGTTGCGCAACGTGGTGGAGCGGCTGCTGCTGCTGGCCGGGAGCGAAGTCGGCGCGGAAGACGTGCGCCTGGCGCTGCCCGCTCTCGCAAGCCGGCGCAGTGCGGTGCCAGAGCCTCGCGCACCGGCGGCGCGCAAGCGGCCCGCTGGCGCAACGCGTGCTGGCCTTCGAGCGCGCACAGGTGCTGGCCGAACTCGAGCGGCACGGCCGCCAGATCACGCAAACCGCCAAGGCGCTGGGGCTCGAACGAAGCCATCTCTACAAGAAGTGCCAGCAGTTGGGAATCGACCTGCAGAATCTCCCGCGGGATTGAGAGACGCCCGATAGATGCATGCACGCCACCAGCGCGCTGCTATCGTGGCTGCCCCCCAGGGATTTGAACCCCGATATGCTGATCCAGAGTCAGCTGTCCTGCCATTGAACGAGGGGGCAACAAACGCGTGGTGCGGTTCGACTTGCAGCCGATTGGGTCAACCCCAATGCAGGGCGCGCAAAGCCAACTTCTTCATCTTAAGGGCATTCCCGGCCGCGGTCAACGGCGTGAGGGCGGCGAAGGCACGACGCCGCGCGCGGAGGAACGCGGATGGCCATTATCGTGCCCCTAACCGCGCTCCTGATCTTCATCATCAGTACGCGATGTACAAATCGTTCACGTGGGCGCTCCTAATATTGGCCACGGTAGTCATGGCCAGATCTGCGCGGCTGCTTGCGCGGCTTGCAGGCGCTGGTTCCGTAAAAGGGAAACCACCCTCCCTGTTCCCTGTTCCCTGCCTTTCTCACTCTTCGCGCAGCACTTCGAGCGGGCGCAGGCCGAGAATCCGGTAGCTTGCGATCCAGCCCGTAGCCGTGGCCAGCACCGCGGTTCCGGCAAGCGCCACGAGCGTCGCGCCCCATTCGATTTGAAAGCTCACATCGAGCCGGTGCAGAAGCACGCGCGTGAGCAGGTTGGCGAAAACGACGCCGACCGCGCCGGCCAGCAATCCCAGAACGCTGAACTCCACGCTGAAGGTGCGCACAATGCGCATGCGCGTGGCGCCCAGCGTTTTGAGCACGACCGCCTCCTGCATGCGGCGGAAGCGCGTGCTGGCGATGCTCGAGGCAAGAATCGTGAGGCCGGCGAGAATCGAGAACCCGGCAAGCAGCCGCACGACAAAAGTGATCTGATCGACGACATTCTCGATGCGCTCGCAGCACATCGGCGACGTTGATGACGGTGATCGTGGGATAGGCCGCGAAGAACGCCCGCTCCATTGCGGCCACCTGTTTGGGATCGATGTGCGCGCCGCCGTACCACGTGGACGGTTGGTCGGAGATCTGCCCCGAAGGCAGAACGAACTGCACGCGCGCGCCCAGGTGCTGGCCGTCGGCGCGATAGATGGCGGCGACTTTGAGCGTGCGCGTCGTTCCGCCGGTCTCCAGTTCCATCGCGGAACCCACGCCGAGGTGCAGGCGCTGCGCCACGCCATCGCTCACGGCGATCTGCGGCCGCGCTGCTGTTCGTCCACCACGCGCCTGCGGTCACTTTGTCGCCTTCGGGCGGCGCATCGGCCCAGCTCAGCTCGGCGCTCTCCAGCATGCGGCGCGGATAATGCTGGTCTTTCATTTGCTCCACCGGCTGGCCGTTGATGGAGATGAACCGGCCCATCACCACCGGAATCAGGTTGAGCTGCTGGCTCACGCCCGGCTGATGCGCGAAGAACGCTTTCACGCCCGCGACTTCGTCGGTTCGCACATCGACGAGAAAGACATTGGGCAGCTTGGGCGAAGCGGTCTCATGCAGATCGCGCAACAGATCCTTCTGCATGAGATAGACCGCGAGAATGAGCATGACTCCCGTGCCCAGCGCCGCCAGCACCGCGGCCGATTGATTGCCCGGCCGGTAGAGATTGGCGAGGCCATGGCGCAGAGACGAAGGCAGGTGCAGACGCGTGCGATTGAGCAGGAAGCGCAATGCAGCGCAGCGCCACGGCCGCCAGCGCCAGCAGAACCACCAGCGCGACGGTAAACAGAGACGCAAACCACGCGCCCACTTTGGGCGAATCGGAAAGCGCCCAGGCAATGCCGCCCAGCGCGGCCACCACCGCCGCTGCGATTGCCGAGTTGCAGGCGGCGCGCCCACCAGCGCGCAAACCAGCCGCCGATGCCGGCCGCTCCCTGCTCCACCAGCCTGCGCAACACCAGCACCGGCCGCACCGCGCGCACATCGAGCAGCGGCGGCAGACAGAAGAGCAGCGTCGTCAGCAGTCCCGTTCCCAGGCCGGCCAGCGCCGACTGCCAGGGAAATTGAAGAATCACATGCACGGGAAGCAACTGGCCGAACGCCGCCGGCAGCGCCGCCATGACGCCAACGCCCGCAGCAACGCCGAGCAATCCTCCGGCCAAGCCGAGGCCCAGCGTCTGCAAAAGAAAGATGCGCAGCAGATCGGCGGAATCCGCGCCGATGGCCTTCAGAATCGCCAGCATGTCCATGCGCTGTTCGAGATGCGCGTGCATGGCCATGGCCACGCCGATCGCGCCCAGCACCATGGCGACAAGGCAGATGAGGCTCAGGATCGAGGTCGCATTGTCGAGGCCGCGCGTGAGCGCGGGATTGCCTTCGCGAAAGTCCATCACCTGCGCATCGGGCAGCGCCGCTTCCAGTTGCGTGCGCACCGCGGCGGTCTCTCGCGTCGGCGGTGAGCGCCGCGCGGCGGCGTTGTCCGGCAGCTTGACGAGCAGTCGCCGGCTCGCGCGGCTGCCCGGCGCCAGCAATCCGGTCTCTGCCAGCGCCGCCTCCGAGATCATCACGCGCGGTCCCAGGCCCATGCCCCGCAGTGATGCGATCGGGCTCCTGCTTCAGCACCGCAGTGATGCGAAAGTCTCTTCCGCCGAGGCGCAGCGTGTCGCCCACGTGCGCATTGAGGCGAATGAGAAACTCATCCGCCACGACCGCCGAGTCGCCCTGGAGCGCCTGCTGCAGCGGCATCGCCGGCTCCAGCTCGGCGGTTCCGTAGTAGGGATACTCGGCAGGATCGACGGCCTTGAGCGAGACCAGCAATGGCGACGGGATTCGACGGCACGGAGGCCATGGAGACGGTTTCAGTCACCCATGTGGAACGGATTCGCGCCGCCGCTTTGGGCTTCGATCGCCGCAATCTTGCTCAACTCATCGGGCGTGGGCGCGCGAAACATGCGCGCGCTCAGATCGCCCGCCAGCAGCGAACGCGCCTCAGTGTTCAGAGTGTCTGCGAAAGCTGTCGCTCAGCCCGCGCACGCCCACCAGCGCGGCCACGCCAATGGCCACCGACAGCACGACAAACCCGAACTTGCCGGGAGCGGACTTCAGATCGCGCCAGCCGATGGCCGCGGCGCGCTTCCAGCTCAATGCGCGCTTGGCCATTGCTTCTCCTTGCGATCCTTGAGCGTCCGGCGCGGAGCGCGCCCGGCATTGAATCTTCGACCACCAGGCCATCTTTCAGCACAATCTTGCGGTCGGCGCGGCTCGCAACTTCAGGATCGTGCGTGACCAGCACCAGCGTCGTTCCCGCCTTGCGATTTCGTTCGAGCAGCAGATCGAGAACCATCCGCCCGTTCACCGAGTCGAGATTGCCGGTGGGCTCGTCGGCCATCACGATCGGCGGCTCGACCACAAAGGCGCGCGCCAGCGCCACACGTTGCTGCTCGCCGCCGGAGAGCTGCACGGGATAGTGATCCATGCGCTCTTTCAGGCCAACTTCATCGAGCAGACGGCGCGCCTGCGCCAAGCCGTTGCCCTCCACGTTGAGTTCGTAAGGCAGCAGCACATTTTCGAGAGCGGTGAGCGTTTGGATGAGCTGGTAGGACTGAAAGACGAAGCCGATTTTGCGCCCGCGCACCGCGGCCAGTTCCGTTTCCGCCAGATTGTGGATGGGCACGCCATCCAGCCAGATCTCGCCTTCGCTGGGCGTGTCGAGGCCGGCCAGCAGCCCCAGCAGCGTGCTCTTTCCGCTTCCGCTCGCGCCCACGAATGGCCACAAATTGCCCGGCCGGAATGTCCAGCGAAATCCCTTGCAGAATCTCCACGCGCCGCGCGCCGTTCTGGATCCACTTCTTCGCGCCCTTGACTTGAATCAACTCGCCCTCCCGTCACTCGCAGTGTAAATGGCCAGTCTCGCAGCGCACTGCGATCGATTGCGTCCTCTGGCATCGCGGCTACACTATATACGTGGACGTTCGGCGCACGGTTCTCGTCGCATTTTGCCTGCTGTTGCTGCTGGCCGGCCCGCTTCCATGCCGCCGATCGGCCGATCCTTGTTTGCTATCGGCGACAGCATCACCGCCGGCCACGGCCTTCGCCTACGGACAGGCCTATCCCGACTTTCTCCAGAAGATGCTCGACGCGCAGGGCTACTGCTACAAAGTGGTCAACCAGGGCACGAGCGGCGCCACCACCAAGGATGCGCTGGCCGGCCTGCCCGTTCGTGCTGCGCCTGCACCCTGCCATCGTGATCGTCGAGTTCGGCGGCAACGACGGATTGCGCGGCCTGCCCGTCGACCAGACGCGCAGCAATCTCGACCAGGTGCTCACCGGCCTTGAGAAAGCCCAGGTAAAGATCGTGCTCGCCGGCATCACGCTGCCGCCCGATTACGGCCCCGATTACATCCGCTCGTTCGACCAGATCTTTCGCGATCTCGCGGCGCAGGCACCACGTGGCCTTTGTGCCCATGCTCTACAAGAATCTGGTCCATGTTCCCGGAACGATCCAGGACGACGGCATCCATCCCACCGCCAAAGGTTCCGCGATCATCGCCGACACGCTTTTCCCCGTGCTCAAGCCGTTGCTGCGCAGGTGAACCTGAGCCCGTTGCATGCCAGAGACAGCAACAGCCGGGATCGCTCCCGGCTGCTCGTCATCTGTTGATTTGGTTTGCCAACGACACCGGCCGCCGTCTTACTTTGCCTTGGCGGTGGCCAGCGCCTTCAGGCGCGCGTTCAAGCGGCTCTTGTAGCGGGAAACGGTGTTCGAGTGCAGAACGCCCTTTTGCACACTCTTGTCGAGGGCCGAAACCGTGGCGCGGTATTGCGCCTGAGCGGCCTTCTCGTCGCCCTTGGCCAGCGCCTCGCGCAGGGAGCGCAGGCTCGAGCGCACGCGGCTGCTGTTGGCGCGGTTCACTTCGGTGCGGGTTACGGTCTGGCGGGCGCGCTTGAGCGCCGATACGTGGTTTGCCATGGCTTTGCTTCAATCTCCAAGCCTGAATTTCAGGAGGAATGGTCCTGTTTTCAGGAAAAATGATGCGGGGTGGAAGGCAGCTCGAGCCGCATCCCTCGCAAACTCTTAGTGTACGGGAATCTGGAGGGCGGGTCAATCGGAAGCGGCGCGCGAGAAGCGATGCTGAGATGGCGCTTTGCTGGCCGCAAGATCCGCAGGAACTTGCATTTATCTGCGCCCTCATGTGACAGGGTCGGGCTGGTTTGACCCGGTTTCGGCAGCCCGGTATACTCGAAATTGCGTCAAGCGGGAGTAGCTCAGTGGTAGAGCATCGCCTTGCCAAGGCGAGGGTCGCGAGTTCAAGTCTCGTCTCCCGCTCCATTCCGCATCGCCCCGGTGCAATCTGAGCCGGTCGGCGAGCGGAGTGGGACGATCCGCAACCGGTGACGCAGGCAGCCCAAGGCGCGGTACCCAAGTGGTAAGGGAGAGGTCTGCAAAACCTTTATGCGCCGGTTCGATCCCGGCCCGCGCCTCCAATTCCTCAAGCCTCCGCACTCATTCACTCATTCCGCCGCAAGCTCAAAAGTGCCGTCGGGGCCTGTGCTGCTCCGATCGAGCGAGGATTGTGCCATGACCGAAATCGACGAGAAAGACCTGCAGCAGCAGTTTGCCAGCGACAACTACGCGGGAATCTGTCCTGAGGCGTGGCAGGCGATGGAAGCCGCCAATCGCGGCCACGTGACCTCGTACGGCGACGATCCGTGGACGGCCAAAGCGTCCGACGCGTTTCGCACCCTCTTTGAGACCGACTGCGAGGTGTACTTCGTCTTCAACGGCACGGCGGCCAACTCGCTGGCGCTGGCGTCGCTCTGCCAGTCCTATCACAGCGTGATCTGCTCCGACCAGGCGCATGTGGAGACCGACGAATGCGGCGCGCCGGAGTTCTTCTCCAACGGATCGAAGCTACTGGTGGCAACCAGCGCCGACGGGCAAGCTGACGCCGGCCGCCATCCGCGAGCTGGCCACCAAGCGCAAGCGACATTCACTATCCCAAGCCGCGCGCAGTGATCGATTACGCAATCCACTGAAACGGGCCGCGTGTACACGCTCAAGGAGTTGCGCGCGATCTCGGCAGAGTGCCGCGCGCTCGGGCTTTCGCTGCACATGGACGGCGCGCGCTTTGCCAACGCCTGCGCCAGCCTGGGCTGCTCGCCTGCAGAGATGTCGTGGAAGAGCGGCGTGGACGTGCTCTGCTTCGGCGGCGCAAAGAATGGCATGGCGATGGGAGAAGCGGTGCTGTTCTTCGATCGCGCGCTGGCCACGGATTTCGATTACCGCTGCAAGCAGGCAGGGCAACTGGCGTCGAAGATGCGCTTTCTCTCCGCGCCGTGGGTCGGCATGTTGAGAGCGGCGCGTGGCTGCGCAACGCCGCGCACGCCAACCGCTGCGCGCGGCAGTTCGCTTCGCAGATCGCCGGGATTCCCGGCGTGCGGCTGGCGCAACCCGTCGAGGCGAACGCGGTGTTTGTTGAGGCCAGCGAGAAGGTCCTCAACCAACTGCGCGCGCGCGGATGGAGCTTCTACACCTTCATCGGCGGAGCGGCGCGCTTCATGTTCGCGTGGGACAGCGATCCCAAGCGCGTCGACGAGCTGGTCCGCGATTTGCGCGAGTGCGCGGCGGCGGCGCTGCCTGTGTAGAAGGACTGCATTGCTGGTCCGCGATTTGCGCCAGTGCGCGGCTGGCGCGTAGCCCGCGCGACGACTCGGAATCCAGCGCACGGCCCGCTCGCGAACGAAAACTCCTACTTCTCTGGTCGCTCCCATTGGCCTGACTTTCCCGAGCGGAAGATGGCTTCGATGACGGCCATGTTGCCGATCGAGTCTTCCAGCGGCACAGGAACTTCGCTGTTCTCCTCAACTGCTCTCGCGAAGGCGTCGCCTTGCAGCGTGTACTGATCGGCGGCGGGGAAGCTCTCCATCGTGATTCCGCTGAAGCTCAGGTCGCCGGTCGCGTCGATGAAGAGCCGCGTAGGCCGGTCGCTGGGCGCATTGAAGGGAATCTCAAGTTCGATGCGGCCGCGCGTGCCCAGAAATCTGCACGCGCTGAAACGGGATCAGCTGCGTGCTGCAGGTAAAGATCGCCTGGCCGGACGCGAAAGTCGAGAATCGCCGAAGCCAGGCGGTCGGTGCCCATCTGCGCATCGCGATCGACAAGCGCAACCACACGCCGCGGCTCCTGGCCGAAGGCAAAGCGCGAGCCCTGAATGCAGTAGCAGCCGATGTCGTACACCGCGCCGCCGCCCGTCTCAATCCGGTTGCGGATGTTCGCCGCGTTCACATTGAAGTAGCTGAAGATGCGCATTGACGGCGCGGACCTCGCCGATGCGGCCTTCGTCGAGAAGCTGGCGCACACGCAGCCACTGCGGCGCGCTTCGGATCATGAAGGCTTCGCAGATTTTGACGCCGGTGCGGGCGCGCACGTCGAGCAGCGTCTTGGCCTCGGCCACGGTCATGCTCAGCGGCTTTTCGCAGAGCACGTGCTTGCCGGCTTCGGCGGCCTTCGCCGTCCACGGCACGTGGAGCTGATTGGGCAGCGGATTGTAGATGGCGTCGATGTTTGGATCGGCGAGCAGCTCCTCGTAGGAGCCATAGGCCGTGGCAATGCCGAGTCTCGCGGCCGCCTCGCGCGGCCTTGGCCAAATCGCGCGATGCAATTGCGGTAACGGTGGTGAGCTCGCCCTGCTGCATGGCAGGGATGACTTTTCTTCAGGCCGATGCTGGCGGTGCTGAGCACGCCGAAACGAAGCTTGGTTGACATAGCGGCATGATACACGCCGCAGCTCGCAGCGGAGGGTCTGCGGCTCACGCGCTGGTTGATAGCCATGGCCAATCGCTTCGGCGCGTTGGCGGCGACGCGTACCAGTTCGCGATTCTTCGCGCTTCGATGAAGCCCTTCGTCCGACAGCCGTGTCGAGAAAAGCCAGCAGCCCGTTCCAATAATTCGCCGTGTTGATCAGAATGCATGGCTTGGCGTGGAGACCGATCTGCGCCCAGGTGATGGCTTCCAGCAGTTCGTCGAGCGTGCCAAAGCCGCCGGGCAGCGCCAGGATGGCGTCCGAGAGCTCGTGAATGCGGGCCTTGCGCTCGTGCATCGTAGCGACAAGCTCGAGCGACGTGAGACCGTTGTGCGCAATCTCGCGGTCCTTGAGCGCATCGGGCAGCACGCCGATCACTTCGCCGCCCTCGGCCAGCGCGGCGTCGGCGAGCACGCCCATCAGGCCGCGGCAGGCTCCGCCGTAGACCAGACCCAGGCCGGCTTTGGCGATGGCGGCGCCCAGGGCCGCAGCCTCGGCGCGAAAGGCGGGATTGTTGCCGAAGGCCGATCCACAATAAACGGCGACGCGGCGAAGAGGCTTGCCTGAGTTGGTCATGGTTCTCTCAGAATAGCGGGCGAGGCGGGGTTCGCAGCGAGGCAGGGGTCAGGGATCAGCAAGTCAGCAAGTTAGCGGGCGTGTTGGAGTGGGGGCAGCGATTGATGGAAAGCTGCACGCAAAGCCGACCTCCCAGGCAACAAATCGTGTTCCCTCGCATCCTGTCTGGCCAAAGGCCGGTCGCACCCTTTTCGGGACCGAAATGTGGCGGAGGGTTGGGATGGACCAGACCCAAAATCTCCATGACTCTCACAGGCAGATGTCTAAACATCTGCCTGTCTGGCGGTTCAGCCCTTTAACCGTCTGAATGTTTATGATAGGCTACTAGTGTTCAATTGGCGCGGGTCTGGTCCCCGCCAATCGGAGCCGAGCTAGGGAGATTGATGGGAAACCGCACGGAACGAGCCGCCAGAGCTGGAGTATCCTCGCAAGCAGGGATCACGGGCATGAGCGGCGAGCCTCCAAAGGACGCGAACGCTGGCGGCTTCCGGCCGCTAGCCAAGAGCGCTGACCCTGACTACGTGAAATTCACCATTTATGTTCGGAGGTCAACTCATCTGGGTGTAAAGACCCGGCTGGTCAGCAAAGAGAGGGAACTCAGCGATCTCGTCGAAGAGCTTCTCTCGAACTGGCTAAAGAAGAACCAATCATTCAGCGCGTAAGACGAAGCCGTCCAAAGGCAGAGAAAGATGAGCATTGCAAGTCCGAGGTCATTATGAACAGGAAATTGGAAGCAACAGTACTCGACGGAGAAGCCACGGGAAATTACCAACGGATCAAGCTCGACAAGCTCATGCTCGACCCCAACAACCCGCGGTTGGCAGAACTCGGCGTCCCAAAGACAGCTACGCAGTTCGACCTGCTGAAGGCCCTTTGGGAGAAGATGGCGGTCGAAGAGGTTGCAATGTCGATCGCATATAGCGGCTACTTCGAATACGAGCAGCTCTTTGTCGAGGAGAGGAATGACGGAAAGTTCGACGTGATAGAGGGAAACAGGAGGCTTGCCGCAGTCAAGCTCCTGGTTGATGCGAATCTACGCGAAAAGATAAGGGCCACCAAGCTGCCCACCGTTACAAAAGAGCAGGCCGCCGCCTTGGCCACGTTGCCCGCGATCGTCACCACCCGCGAAGACCTCTGGCGCTACCTTGGCTTCAAACACGTTAATGGACCAGCCACTTGGGGCTCCTATGCTAAGGCTCAGTACATCGCGCATGTGCACAACGATTACGGCGTGCCCCTCGAAGAAATCGCACTGCAGATTGGCGATTATAACTCCACCGTGCTTCGCATGTATCGCGGCCTGATGATCGTAGAGCAAGCCGAAGACGCGAAGGTCTTCAACCGCTCAGACATTGCGAAGAATAAGTTCCACTTCAATTACATCTACACTGGAATGGATTACCCTGGCATCGTCAGTTTTCTTGGGCTTCGCACTAAAGGAACAATTGCGAGGAGACCTGTACCGTCGTCCAAGCTCAAGAACCTCGGCGAACTGATGACCTGGCTCTACGGCCGCGAAAGTTCAGGCACACCCTCTCTCATCCGATCGCAGAATCCAGACCTTAGTACACTCGACGCCATTCTATTAACCGACGCTGGCATAAAGGCACTGCGAGACGGGCTGCCCTTGGGAGTTGCGCACGACATTAGCCAAGGAGACGAGCGGATATTCCGAAAGTCCTTGCAAGAGGCGAAGCAGGCCCTCCAGAAAGCGCATGGAACGCTTACCACAGGGTTCAGCACAGGTGAACTCGACGCCATAGATCTTGCGAAGGATGTCGAAAATCTAGCGCACGACCTAGTCGAAGCAATGCAAGCCAAGAAGGCCCGTAATGGTCGCGAAGCGAGGAAGACAAAAGGGTAAGATCACCAATCTGTTGACAGTTCCTTCACCCGCCACAGCCAACAAACTGGTGAGTCTCGCTGATTGGGTAGAAATCCGGGCGCTCCTCGAAAGCGACGGCAAAGCGTCGCAAGAGGACCTGGTCCGCGCCCTGGACCGCGCATATTCAATTGGAGAAACGAACGCCAGAAGCCTTTCGGAAGAGGTCTTCGAGGAACTGGCCGACCGGCATAGCTCCTGCAAGCCTTCACGCCCGAGCGGGGGTGCCTGGGGATATCCATTCGAACTAAACAAATCGGGCGATCTCCTGTCGCTCCGATCCAAAGCGGCCCCTCGCACTCGTGCAGGCATTCTTTACCTATTCCTGTTGGTGGCAACCCGCGCGGACATGGACAGTGAGAGACGCAAGCTCGACGGCCTCGACCCAACGGCAATATTCGAAAGGCTTTGTGCAGATATCCTCCTTAACTTTTGGGGCGGAAAGACGAAATTCTCCGGATCGATCGTCTTCGGGACCGCCCAGCGGGAAGACATCCCCGAAAATAAATTCAAATCCAAGATCGAGAGCCTTTGCCAATCAATCCGGGAAGGACGCGGACTGAGGGAAGGCGCGAAACCGCCAGGAGCTGGAGACGGGAAACTCGACATCGCGGTTTGGAGGGTATTCTCTGACGGAAGGGCGGGCGGGCTCGTTGGCTTCGCTCAATGCAAAACCGGCATTCACTGGAAGGACCACTTGCCCGAGCTTCAGCCAAGGCACTTCTGTCGCAATTTTTTCCAAAAGCCATTACTCATCGACCCATTGAAGGTGTATATGGTCCCGCATAGGGTCAACGGCACCGAATGGGACAGCCACACCAGCTTAGGGGGCCTATTGTTCGACCGATGCAGGCTCATCCAGTACGGGCTCGAGATCTCAGACGATGTCTTCAAAGATTGCCGAGCGTGGCTGAGCGCAGCCCTTCTACGCCAACGAGAAAGAAAGTTCGCTATATGAGGCACCGTTTTTACGCGCTTTGCCCGTACTTCGCGATGTTCCCTGAGACCTTTGCCGAGTACTGGATTAAGCGGCTCACTAAACCAAACGAAATAGTCCTCGACCCGTTCAGCGGTCGAGGAACCACCGCGCTGACCGCCATCCTTTGCGGCCGCCGCTCAATAGCAAGCGACGTAAACAGCGTGGCAATATGTCTGACGAGGGCGAAAACAAACCCTCCCACGCTGAATTGGCTAAGGGCGCGACTTTCCAAGCTTCGGAAGGGATTCGACGATGCTGCGTGGCGACACCCTGCCCGCGACGCCGAGGAATTCTTTCAATACGCCTACGAACCGTCTACTCTGAGGCAACTGCTATACCTCCGGGAAACCCTTAATTGGAATGAGTCTCGCGCGGACAATATGCTGGCTGCATTGACGCTCGGCTCACTCCATGGGGAAGCATCCTCACCCCGGTATCTAAGCAACCAGATGCCGAGAACGATTAGCACAAAGCCGCGGTATTCGGTGAATTTCTGGAAGGAGCACAAGCTTGTAGCGCCGGAGCGGAACGTGTTTGACGTGCTGGCCCAAATGGCCGCCTACCGATATGCATCGCCGCTACCCGAGGGAGAGTCACTCGTCCTTCACACCGACATGCGAAACCTTCCGCGGGCAGTCGAGTCCTCCCCGGGGCGACCAATCCGCTGTGCGATCACTTCTCCGCCCTACCTCAACGTCACCAGCTTTGAGGAAGACCAGTGGCTGCGTCTATGGTTCCTTGGTGGTCCTGGCTATCCCCAAAAGAGCTCGGTATCACGAGATGATCGGCATGGGACGGCCGACACTTACTGGTCTTTCATCGGTGATATGTGGCGGTCACTGGGCGCGGTCATGGACGATGGAGCCCATGTGGTGATCCGAATTGGAAGTCGGAGAACACCGCCCGATCTGCTGAAACGTAGCCTTACGGGCTGCGCCGGATTCTCTGGACGGAAGGTAAAACTTGTCAGCAGTCGGGTAACCGAGATTAAGAAGCGCCAGACCGATGCATTTCGACCGGGCACCAAAGGCTGCGTAGTCGAGCTCGATTGCCACTTTAGGTTCGCAGACTAATTCGGTCCCTGCAAACGCCGCAGTGTCTCTCATTTTCCAGCCCCTGCTCAATCATGAGACAACAGGGACCGGGGAACAGGGAACAGAGCTCAGGGATCAGAAGGCCGGGGCACGCGACACGCCGAAACGCACGCTTCAAATGCATTTCCTAACTCTTTTGGGTCTGGGTCACCCTCAAAAGCTAACTTTTCTAGGTTAGCTTTGCCTCTAAAACGCAACTTTTCTAGGTGCATGTCCCCGAAAAGTGCAACCTCTCAGGCCAACCTTTGGGCCAAAAGCTAACCTTCCAAGCGAACATTTGAGGGGGTTCACGCACCTTCAATGCGAACATTTCGCTTGATTTACCGCGTTTTGCACCCCTCGCAAAAAACCGGCCGCCGAAATCGCTTTTCCGCCCCGCTTCGCGAGCACACGCGCCGGCAGGAGTACTATTTCTCCAGTCCACGAAGAGGTCATGACCACACCGCCTCCGGCAAGGCAATGGGGCACTGTGCTCCTCGCCCAACCTCGGAGGAGACACCGGCGGAGGGGATCTTGGAAAACGATACGCACGGAAAGAACTGGCAGAAGATCCGCATCGAGCAGCACACCTTTATGGGGCTCGCGTGGTGCGGCGCCTGGCTCTTCACGATTGGATTCCTGCACCTGAGTTTTTGGAAAGGTGCTCTCGCAATCATATTGTGGCCGTACTACATCGGCGTCCACGCCAGCGCCATCATGCATTGATCGCCGTTAACGCGGATGACGATGATCGAAGGCGCCCGAGGGACTATTCGCGCCTTGAGCGGCTGCGGAAAAAGGCTTGGGTTCGGGAGAAATCCCCGAAAAGCATCCCTCAGGGCCTGAAGGCCTCATTGATTTTGTTCCGCTTACGGCACGACTAAAGTCGTGCCCTGACACTTCTTGCACCTCCGAGAGATTTTTTCCGCTCGCCGCGGCGGCTGAAGTGTGGAGCAGCCGGGCGGGCCAAACCTGCCGCTCAGGATTTCTGCGAGCCGCTCCCCGCTGGGTATTTCCCGCTGCCGTCTTCTGTTGCGACCACCAGCCGCCTCGACTTGCGATAAACATTGGCTACGGCCAGCGTCCAGAGGGGAATGAAGTCAACGCCGGGCACGAGCTTGGCGAGAAACGACGGCGCAAACTCCCAGTGCCATCCAAGAAGAAGCGTCAGCACGCCGCCAATCGAGAGATCGAGAATGTCGTCGCTGGGCGATGCGGCGCCCTCGATGAATAGCGGAAACACCGCAATCTGGAAGACATCCGCGAGGATGGCGAGAACGAGGGCGGCCTTCAAGCGCGGACCCGCCGAGATGGTGACTGCGCCCCGGTTGGTATCGCTCGGCTGCGGCATGGTACTCCTCGATCCAGTATCGTCCACGCGGGGGCGGGCAGCAGAGCTCACCCGGCATAGTCCCGTGGCGGCTCTCAGATAGACCACAACAGCCGCTTCAACGAAGCCAAAGGCTATGCCAAAGAGTCCGTCCGCAAGAAGCCGCTTTTTACCGATGCGGATCTTCTGCTTCCTCGACAAGAGATAGGGAACAACGGGAATGAAGATGAGGAGGTTCACCCACGAGGGCGCGGCGAACAGGATAAAGCCAGACATAACCAGAGTCTACGATGGAGACTTGAAAGGAGCTTGAAACAGGAGCCTGACGATCGCCCGGCTGTGTGGAGACGCTGAAACGCCCTTCCGCGCATTGACATGTGGCGATTGCAAGTGGGTGAACAGGAACGATCGCGAGAATAGTTGCTCGACCTGCGAACAACCCCTTGACCGGAACGTGAATCTCTGTCTGGGGTAGGGCTAATCAGGCTTCCCTGGGATTGGCCGGAGCGATTGGAGTCCCGGCATCATTCATCGTCAAGGAGACGTCAAGGAGAATCGATATGCGTATCCGGTTCAGGAACCTCGCTTCACTTGCGCTCGCCGCGGTCGTAGCTTCCCCAGTGCTGATGACTGGCTGCGCGGTCCACGCGCGCGTCTATGACCCTTACTACCGCGACTATCACGCATGGGGTGATGAGACGCCTTACTACCAGCAGTGGGAACGCGACTCTCACCGGGATCATAAGGATTTCAACAAGCGAAACTCAGACGAGCAAAAGGAATACTGGGACTGGCGGCATAAGCAGGACGACCATCACTAGTCGGACCGGCCGCGGCGCTGTGAACAGCGGGTCCTTTTCGATGTGGTCGAATCGGGTTTGCTATCTCCCTGGCGCAGCGAGCAAGGCGGCAGCGGCGCTGGCCCAAATAATAGTTTCCGGCGGGAGGAGGGACAGGATTACTTCCTGGCTGATGCGCAGACTTGCGCGACAGGCGCCGTCTGAGGATTGGGAAAGTACTGGCGCTGGAAGTAGAGCGCTACGTTGACCAGTGCAATCATGACGGGCACTTCGACCAGCGGCCCGATGACGGCCGCGAACGCGGCTCCGGAGTTGATGCCGAAGACGGAGACTGCGACAGCGATGGCCAGCTCAAAGTTGTTTGAGGCGGCAGTGAAGGAGAGGGTCGTGGTCTTTGAATAGTCCGCGCCGAGCTTCCGGCCCATGTAGAACGAGACCAGGAACATGACCACGAAGTAGATGAGGAGCGGCACGGCGATCCTGAGGACATCGAGGGGGAGACGAACGATGTAGCTCCCTTTGAGCGAGAACATGACCACGATGGTGAAAAGGAGGGCCACGAGCGTGAGCGGACTGACGCGCGGGACGAAGTTGCGGTCATACCACGCGAGGCCCTTGGCGCGGACGAGGACAGCGCGGGTGAGGAATCCGGCAAGAAAGGGAACGCCCAAGTAGATGAAGACGCTGCGCGCGATCTCTGCGATGGATACGTGGACGACCGCACCCTGCAGACCGAGCTTTGCCGGAAGAACGGTAATGAATACCCAGGCATAAAGTGAGTAGAAGAAGACCTGAAAGAGAGAGTTGAAGGCCACCAGGCCGGCTGCGTATTCGGTGTCGCCTTTGGCCAGCTCGTTCCAGACGATGACCATGGCGATGCACCGCGCGAGCCCGATTAGGATCAGTCCGGCCATATACTCCGGGTACGAGCGCAGGAACACCACCGCCAGAACGAACATCAGGACCGGCCCGATGAGCCAGTTCTGCACCAGGGAGAGGCCGAGCACCTTTTTATTGCGAAAGACTTCGTGCAGCTCTTCGTACCGGACCTTGGTGAAGGGCGGGTACATCATCACAATCAGGCCCACCGCGATGGGGATCGAGGTTGTGCCGATGCTGAAGCGATTGAGAAACGGAACAACGCCGGGGACGAGCCATCCGAGCGCTATGCCGGCCACCATGGCGGCGAAGATCCACGCGGTGAGATAACGATCGAGAAAAGAGAGCCGGCTCGTAACCTTCATCTGCAAAAAACCTCGACGGCGAAATTGGTGGCGCCCCCTGCGGCGATTCGGTCCCTCAGGAGCGGCCGATCTTGTCGATCTCCCGCTGAATGGCGAGCTGTTCGAGCGAGGCGATGGGCAGCGAGAGGAAGAGTCCAATTCTGCGGTCGAGGATGACGAAGGCGTCGCGGAAAGCGCGGGCGACCTCCTCGGGAGTTCCCTTCACTGCCGCGGGATCGGGGACGCCCCAGTGCGCGGTCATAGGCTGGCCGGGCCAGTAGGGGCATGTCTCCTTGGCAGCGTTATCGCAGACGGTGAAGACGAAGTCCATTTGCGACGCGCCCGGCGCCGAGAATTCGTTCCACGACTTGCTGCGCAGGCCGCCGGTGGACATTCCGGCGGAGGCGATCTGGGCGAGCGCTTCGGGGCGCGGCGCTCCCGTGGGGTGGCTGCCGGCGCTATATGCGGTGAAGGCGCCCTTGCCCTCGCGGTTGAGAATCGCCTCGGCCATCAGGGAGCGGGCCGAGTTCCCTGTGCAGAGAAAGAGGACGTTGTAGTGGTTGGGCATGGAGGTGGCTCCTATTTCGCCGCGCCGGCGCCGCAGCAACCGGGCGCACAGCAGGAGGGTTGAGGCTTGACGGCGCGGATGAAGGCGCTGAGGAACTTGCCTTCGACTTCGGGAGCGATGGCGTCGACATCGATGCCGGCTTCAGTCAGAGACTGGCGGGCGTCTTCGACGTTGTAGATGCGTGTGGGTTCAACGGAGACATCGATAAAGCCGGCCGCAACGAGCTTGGCGCGGTAGTCCTGCTCTTCGAGCGCGCCCGCCATGCAGCCAACCCACAGCAACATGCTTTGGCGCACGGAATCGGGGACCGCGCCCCGCACCACGATATCGGAGACGGCAAAGCGGCCGCCCGGCTTGAGCACACGAAAGGCTTCGCGCAGAACGCGATCCTTGTCGGCTGAGAGATTGATGACGCAGTTGGAGATGATGACGTCGACCGTGTTGTCGGGGAGAGGAATATTTTCGATCTCGCCCTTAAGAAACTCGACGTTTTCCACGCCCGCCTTGCGCTGATTCTCACGAGCCAGAGCGAGCATCTCGTCGGTCATGTCGAGCCCGTAAGCCTTGCCGGTGGGACCCACGCGCCGCGCCGACAGCAGCACATCGATGCCGCCGCCGGAGCCGAGGTCGAGCACGACTTCGCCGGGCTTGAGCTCGATAAGCGCGGTGGGATTGCCGCAGCCGAGCGAGGCCAGCACGGCTTTCTCGGGAATGAGGCCCTTCTCGCTGTCGCTGTAGAGACCGGTCGTGATGGGGTCGCAGCAGCGAAGGCCGGAATCGCAACAGGCCGAAGAGTTGCCTGATTGCGCCACGGCACGCGCCGCACTGCCATACTTCTGCTTCACTTGCTCTTTCACTTCCGCCGGGGCTGCCATTTGAACCCTCCTTCGTATATGCTTACACAAATGTATTCCCGGCATTCATATTTGTCAAGGCGTATATTTAAGGACATGAGCAAGAGCTCAAAATCCGCTGACCTGGCCACCCTGTTTGCCGCCCTGGCCGACCGCACGCGGCTGCGCCTGCTGAACCTGATGAACGGGCGCGAGGTGTGCGTGTGCTATTTCGTGGAGATCCTTGAGCAGAGCCAGCCGAAAGTGTCGCGGCACCTGGCGTATTTGCGGCGGGCTGGCATTGTGCGGGCGCGGCGGGAAGGAAAGTGGATGCACTACCGCATCGAGCGGCCTGCCGAAGCCGGGGCGGCTGCGATTCTGGATGCGGCGTTGGCGTCGTTCGCATCGGACCGGGAGATGCAAGCCGATCTGGCGCAGTTGGACAGGGCTTGCTGCCGTCCGGACCGTTTCGTGACCCTCCAGGGCGCTCCGGTTCCGGTCGATCTTGGGCCGGATGCGGCCTGATGCGCTCGGCCGGAAGCGCCTGCGGGGGTTAGGTGAAGATTGCCTCGTGCAGAGCGGGCGCGGACGGCTGAGGCGCCGATGCCGGGCGTTCGATTGGGGCTTTTCAGGGAAGGGCTTCTGTGTCATGCTTGCACGCATGGGAAACAAAGATAAGGGCAAGCGAGAAACGAAGAAGGCTCCCAAGCCAAAGCCGAAACCGGAACCGGGACGCAAGCGCGAGATCTTCACGCCAGCGGCGGCGCCGCCCAAGTAGGCGGCAGTTTCCCCGCATGATGCCGCTCGCGCCGGAAGGACCGGCGTAGGGAGAAGTGTCAGCGGGGCGACCCGGTCTCTCAAACGATCGCGCAAAACAGAAAGGCCATCCAGATTGGGGATGGCCTTTTTGCTAAGGGCGGGTGGGCGAGGTGGAATTACGGCCGGGAGGCGACTCCCTGGGATCCAGTAGTTCGGGCCTGCGCCTTTTCAGCGAGCACCTTGTGCGCGTTGTCTTCGAGAGCCTGGGCCTCAGGCATGTAGGTGAGCGCCTTCTGGACCGTGGGATCCCAATCGGCGAGGACGCGCAATCCCGCGAGCTGGCCAAATTGAATGGTGGTGATGTCCTTCTTGATGTGCGCCTTGACCCAGTCCAGGGAACCGTTGAGGTCGGCCTCGGTATAGTCGACGTCCTGGCTGGTGAGGAATTTCTTGAATTCGCCGAGGACGGCGTCGTCGACCTGGAAGTTCTTGTCGATGGTGTGCGTGGCCACATAGAGCGGTGCGAAGTGGAAGAAGACGTCCTTATAGACCAGCTCGTCCTGGAAGCGATTAGTCTTGGAAGCCTCGATCTTTTCGTCGGGCGTAATGCCGCCGCCGCCGTAGACGGTGCGGCCGGAGTCAGTGAGCTTGACCTCGCGGTTAGAGGAGTCGGCAGCCTGCCCGCCGCCGGCGTGGTTGTAGTAGTCGTAGAGCGAGACGCCCTCGTAGTTGCGCTGAATGAGGCGGCCGGAGGGCGTGTAGTAGTGATAGGTGGTGAGGGCGAGGCCCGTGTTTTCGCTGAGATTGTAGACGGTCTGCACAAGGCCCTTGCCGAAGGTGGTTTCGCCCACGATCAGGGCGCGGTCGTGGTCCTGCAAGGCGCCGGAGACGATTTCAGCGGCCGAAGCGGTGTCGCGGTTGACCAGCACGACGATGGGAAAGGCTTTGCCATCGTTGCCGTGGGTGGCGACGTAGTTCTGATCGGAGTAGGCGCGGCCGCGCTGGGTGACGATGGTCTGGCCCTTGGTGAGCAGGTGGTCGCAAACATCGACAGCCTGGCTCAACAGGCCGCCGGGGTTCTCGCGCAGATCGAGGAGCAGGCCCTTGAGATCGCCGAAGCTGTTGATGGCGTCTTCCATCTCCTGGCCGGTGGTCTCCTGGAACTGCGTGAGATGGATGTAGCCGACGCCGGGACGGATCTCGAACTTGAGATCGATGGAGGGGTGGGGAATCTCGTCGCGGATGAGATCGAAGACCAGCGGCTTGGGCTGGCCGTACGCGAACCATCGTGACCTGGACATGCGTGCCTTTGGGGCCTTTGAGCGCCTTGGCGACCTGGTCGGAGGACCAGCCGTCGGTGGATTTGCCGTCGACCGCGGCGATCTGGTCGCCGGGGTGAATGCCGGCGCGGTACGAGGGCGTGTCCTCATAGGGCGTGACGACGTAGACCTTGCTCTTGCCGTCCCGTCGTTCTGCTGCTGGATGACCATGCCGACGCCGTAGTAGCGGCCGCGCTGGTCTTCGCGCAAGCGGGCATAGGCCTTGGGATCGTAGAAGTGCGAGTGCGGGTCAAGGACCTGCAACATGCCGGGGATGGCGCCGTCGTAGATGGCGTCATCGGCCTTGTCAGGGGTGATGGGCTCGGCGTAGTTCTGCTCGACAAGCGCGTAGACGTCGGTGAAGGATTTCAGGCTGTCGCGGAGCTGGCTCTCATCCTGCGAGGACTGAGCGCCAACGCGGCGCTCGAGAAGAGTGCCGGCCACGGCGCAGACGGCGAAGAAGAGGGCGACGGCAAAGAGAGCGCGGCGGGCGCGGGGAGTCATCGACAAACCAAACCTCCAGACGGCAAGTGCGCCGGGCGCATTGGAGCGGAATTCCGATCGCCCGAGCGCGAATCCCGCCGCGGCAGGATATTCGCCCGATAAAAATTGACCTTGCCCGGTACCGGCAAGGCCAGGGAGATCGAAGAGCCGCTCGCGAACAGCCCGCGAGGCCGTCTTCGGCTAAAGTATAGCACCGGTTTGTTTGACGCGCACGGGCGGAACCCGGTAGCGGAGCGGCCTCAACTGCCACATCCGTGGGACTGGCCAGGAGGAGCGGGGACACGGCCAGATGCGCCAACGACAGCAGGAGGGGCCGCGCTTCTGCTTTCCGTTTCTGCTCTCCGACGATTTACAATGGCGTCTATCAACTAGACCGCGTCATTCGGTCAGCGGGACAGGAACGGATCATGGCATTGAAGACAATTCCACGCTTTTGCAGCTTCTCAATCGCGCGGTCTCGCACGCGGTCCCGGAGCATGCATCAGGTGGCAGAAAATCGCGCCCCCGCCATCGGGCCGATAGCCGATTTTATGACTTTGAAACCTCTTCGTGCCTGCGCAGCGCTCGTGTTCTGGACGGCGCTGCTTGTGGGCGCCAGCCTGGCGCGAGGCCAGGCGAACGAGCCGGAGAGCCCCTACGGCGGGACGACCGTCGAGGACATCATCGCCCGCGTCAACGACCAGATCATCACCCAGTCGGACTACAACCGCGCGCTGGGCGAGCTGGACCAGGAGGGGCGGCAGCACGGCGCATCGATGCAGGAGATGGCAGGGCCGCGCAAGGATCTGCTGCGCAACCTGATCGACCAGCAACTGTGGCTCTCAAAGGGCAAGGAGCTGAACATTACCGGCGAGACGGAGCTGGTGAAGCGCCTGGACGAGATCCGCAAGCAGTACAACCTGGAGTCGATTGAGGACCTGGAAAAGGCGGCCAAGGAGCAGGGCGTCTCGTTCGAGGACTTCAAGGCCAACATCCGCAACCAGATCATCACCCAGGAGGTGATGCGGCAGGAGGTTGGCGAACACATCCAGATGACGCCCGGCGAGGTGGAGCGCTACTACGAGGAGCACAAACAGGATTATGTGCAGCCGGAAAGCGAGCGGCTGAGCGAGATTCTGATCTCGACGGGCCGGCGGACGATGCCGGCCAAGGTGGCGGCGGCCAAAGCGAAGGCCGACGACATTGAGGCCCGGCTGCACGCGGGCGGCGACTTTGCGCAGTTGGCGCGGAGCTTCAGCGAGGGCTCGACGGCTGCCTCGGGCGGCGATCTGGGGCAGTACAAGCGCGGCCAGCTGGCCAAGGTGCTTGAGGACAAGACATTCGAACTGAATGCGGGCCAGTACACCGAACCGATTCTTACGCGGCAGGGCTACATCATTCTGAAGGTCGTGCAGCACACGCCGGGCGGACCACGGCCATTCAAGGACGTGCAGGAGGATGTGGAACAGGCGTATTACATGAGCCGGATGGAGCCGGCGATCCGCGACTATCTGAGCAAGATGCGGGATGAGGCCTTCATCCAGATCAAGCCCGGCTACACCGACACCGGCGCGACGCACGGCGAGGTGCATTCGAGCATCAGCTTCAGCGCGTATGTGCCGCCGGCGCCAAAGAAGAAGGCCAAGGTGGAGCGGACGCGGTTCCGCGAGAGCACGCACACCTTCCGGCAGAAGTCGGGTGCGGGTCCGCCGGCGACTGAACCGGTCCCGGTGACGGAGACAGAACCAGCGCCGACAACAACGCCAGCAGCACCAACGAAGAAGAAGAAGGGCACGAAGGCCGAAACCGGCACGGAGAAGCCCGGCAAGAAGGAGAAGATCCGCTTTGGCCAGGCGCCGCGCGAGACGCTGCCTGCGGCGACGACAAATTCGACCACCGAGAATGCGGGCGCGCTGCCGGAGGCGGCCTCGAACACGGAACCGCTGGCCACGGAACAGCCGGCCAATCCACTGGAGCCCACCGCCCCTACACAGAAGACGCGCTTCAGCGCGCGAGCGCGCGACGCCAAAGACTGCGAAACCGAGCGGCAGCAGTTCGAAGGCGGGCTCAACTGTGCCCGCGCCGCCGGATGCGGCCGAAGTTGCCGACCGGCAGACGCAGTCAGCTCCGTTGGGATTAGCGGGCGACACCTCGAACAAGAAGAAGAAGAAGACGTCAAAGGCGACCGCCGAGAAGACGCGCCTAGCGAACAAGAAGAAGAACCCGGCTGAATCGCGGTCCGAAGCCGGTACAGCAGCCAACGCCGATTCCGCCGGTGCCGGGAGCGCCGGCGCCGGCGGACCATCCGGAGGCGCCGCAACCCAGCAGGGGTCACAGCCGCAGCCGCAGCAATAGCGCAGCAAGTCAGACGAGAGGACGATCAGGCGGGCCTGGAAGCTGATTCCCGGGCCCTCGGTGCATTTTGGCGCCGTGTTCGGCACTATGCCTTGAGACAGCGCTCTTTGGCGCACAGGCCAATTGCGTTAATCTTCTCGGCAGAATGAAAGACATCTATATTGCCGATCTCATGGGCTTTGACGAGGGCAAGCCCTTCGACAGCTTCTTCCTCGTTCTGGCCAAGCAGCAACGGACCACCAAGCAAAACAAGCCGTACCTGAACCTGATCGCTCGGCGACAAGACCGGGCAGATCGAAGGGCGCGTGTGGGACCTCGGCGATCCGCGCATTGCCAAGGATCTTTGAGCGCGGCGACATGGTAAAGGTGCGGGGCAGCGTTTCGCGCTACGACGACCGCGCGCAGTTGAAGGTGGATCAGCTTCGCAAGGCGCTTGAGGGCGAAGCGGACAAGATGGACATGCTGCCCGCAACCAGCCGCGATGTTGGCGAGCTGTGGGCCGAGCTCGAGGCGAGCGTCGCGAGCTTGACGAATCCCGACCTGAAGCGGCTGCTGACAGCGCTGCTTGCCGATCCGGCGATTGCAGCAGGCTTACCGCGAGGCGCCGGCGGCGCGGCAGCTTCATCATGCGTGGCTGGGCGGCCTGCTGGAGCACGTGGTGAGCTTGCTGGGGCTCGCCGATCGCGTGGCCGCGCACTATCCGATGCTCGACCGCGATCTGCTTGTCACCGGCGTGATTCTGCACGACATCGGAAAGATTCGCGAGCTGAGCTGGGACACCGGGTTCGATTACACGGTCGAAGGCGTGCTGCTGGGGCACATCCAGATGGGCGTGGATCTGGTGGAGAAGACGATCGCCGGGCTGCCCGATTTTCCTGACCGGCTGCGCACGCTGGTGCTGCACATGATTCTGTCGCATCACGGCAAGCTCGAGTTCGGCTCGCCCAAGCTGCCCATGATTCCCGAGGCGCTGGTGCTGAACTTTCTCGACGACCTGGACGCGAAGATGCAGGCCATGGCCAGCGAGTTTGAGAAGTCGGCGCGCGAAGGCCGAGCGCCGGACGAGATGACGGGGAAGGTTTGGTCGCTGGATCAGCGGCAGTTGCTGAACACCAAGGCGTGGCTCAAGGGGCTGCCCTCATCGGATTGATGAACTTCAGTCCGGCGAAGTGCTTTTCATTGTCCGTAACCAGGATGCAATCGTTGGCTTCGGCGATCGCCGCGAAAATCATATCGAGCCCGCTGCGCGGACGGCCTGCATTGGTGCCTTCGGCCATCAAGCGCCCCCAGATCAACCCGGCCTTCACGTCAAACGGTAGAATCCGCGCGTCGAACACCGATTGCGGGCCGTTTGGCCCGGCGAACCATCGCTCCAGTTCCGTGCGCCTCTTGCCAGCGGGCCTTTCCCGCACGCCACGCCAAATTTCGGCCACAGTCAGCGAAGCGATAGAGAGATCTTCGTCATCCTGCTCAGCCAGCCAAGCAAGGAGTGGCGGCGACGGCAGGGGCTTCGTGGGATTGCTGATGATGTTGGTGTCGAGCAAGTAACGGCTCACAGGTCGATCTCTCGCCCTTCTTCATATGGTCGCGTAAGATCAA
Source organism: uncultured Acidobacteriaceae bacterium (assembly GCA_963701835.1). GTDB lineage: Bacteria > Acidobacteriota > Terriglobia > Terriglobales > Acidobacteriaceae > Telmatobacter. Next base: position 76,909 of record CAVPBL010000017.1, read on the forward strand.
GATCGGCAATTGGCCAGCGCCGCAGCGCCGACAGGACGCCGCCTTTCTTGCCCCGCTTTTCCGAGATTCCCCGGCGCATTGACGCGCGCATCTCCTCGGCATCCGGAGTGTTCTCGGCCAGGCGGCGGGCTACGGCGCGCACCAACTCGCGATCCGCGGCCAGCCCAAGCACTTCAAATCGTGCCATTCCACGCCGGCTCAGACGCTTGCGATAGTTTTGTATCGCTCGTGTTTGCGCTGCGCTACTCATCGCCCCCTCCTTATATCCTGTAATATATCTGGAAATCAGACAAAACACAAGCGGGCCGGAGTGCGCTAGAATTGCGCCAATTCCCATGAGACGCCGAATTCTTTGTCTTCTCGTCTTCGCGGCCGCGTTGTGCCGGCCGTGCGCGGCAGCAACGGAACAGTGGATTGAGATTCGCAGCGCGCACTTCACGGTCCTGACCGATGCCGGCGAGAAGCAGGGCCTTCACGTCACGGACCAATTCGAGCGCATGCGATGGGTGTTTCAAAAGCTGTTCCCAAAGGCGAACGTCGATCCGGCCGAACCGATCATTGTGGTCGCCGCAAAGAACGAGAAGGTTTTCGATGCTATGGAGCCCGCCGCGTATCTGGCGAAAGGCCAGATGAAGCTGGGTGGGTATTACATGCACACGCAGGAGAAGAACTACATCCTGCTGCAACTCGGCGCCGAGTATGAACACCCCTTTGCGAGTGTGTATCACGAATACACCCATGTGCAGTTCGCGGGAGCAGCGGAGTGGATGCCTCTCTGGCTCAACGAAGGTTTCGCCGAGTTCATACAGAACACCGAGATAGAAGACAAGGATGTGTTGCTTGGTGAGCCAAGCGCAGACGACATCCTCTTTCTGCGGGAAAACCGGCTCATCCCGCTCAGCGTGCTCTTCAAAGTGGATGCAAAGTCGCCCTACTACCACGAAGAACAAAAGGGGTCGGTTTTTTATTCGGAGTCCTGGGCGTTGACGCACTACCTGATGGTGACCGATCGCGAGAAACAGCTGCACAGGCTCGACGACTACGTGACACTTGTCAGCCATAAGGAAGACCCCGTCACGGCGGGGGAAAAGGCATTCGGAGACCTGAAGAAGTTCCAGCAGGAGCTGGAGTCCTACATTCGCAGCGCCGATTACAAGCAATTCAAGTTGTCGAGCGCCGCGGAGCCTCTCGATGAATCGTCCTACAAAGTCAGAACGCTGACACAGGTTGAGGCGGATGCCGCAAGGGCCGACGTGCTTGCCTACGTCGAGCGCTCCGCTGACGCGCGCGCATTGCTGGACACGGTACTCAAAGAGGACCCCAATAACGCGCTGGCCCACGAAACCATGGGGTACCTCGAATTCCGGGCCGGACACCTGGACGAGGCGCGGACCTGGTATGGCGAGGCGGTCAAGCTCGATTCGCAGGATTATTTGGCTTACTACTACTTCGCATCGTTTTCCATGAGCGAAGCGGGCGCAACCGATGACAAAGAGATCGAGGATAGCCTGCGCGCCGCAATCCGATTGAACTCCCGTTTTGCTCCGGCCTACGATCGGCTCGCGGTCTATTACGCAATGAGGCACGAGAACCTCGACGAGGCTCACCGGTTGAATCTCTATGCGGTTCAGTTGGGGCCTGACAATGTCGGCTATCGGGTGAACACGGCAAATACCTTGATCGTCATGGAACGATTCGACGATGCCGTTAGCGTGCTGCGCGGCGCGGCAAGAGTGGCTAAGGATCCGGGTGAGGCTGCGATGGTGCAAAGCAGGATCGACGCGGTTGAGCAGATTCAGGCGGCCCGCGCAAAGGCGGCGGCGTATGAAAAGGAACAGGCCGAGGCCTTTGCCAAAGAGCAGGCGGATGCACAAAACACCGTAAACGTGACCGCCGCCGCGGAAACGCCGAAACACCCCACGGAGCCGGCTACTGGACCGAAACACACGGCGACAGGCGTGATTCGCGGCGTTGTTTGCAGCGATCCTTCGGTGCTTGAGTTTCGCCTGGAGAATGCCTCGGGGAAGACTGTGGCTCTCTACAACAATGACTTCTATAAGATCGAGCTGACTGTGGTTGGATTCACGCCCAAGGGCGACATGAATCCGTGTGCCGACTTCGAAGGCATGAAGGCGCGCGCGCAGTATGTGGAGAGCAGCGACAAGTCGGTAGACGGACAGGTGGTCGCGGTCGAACTGAGGAAGTGAAGGGGCTCAGGGATCCGGCGAGCTAACGAATAAACCAGTCCCACTGCTCTTTTGTGAGCGGGACGACGGAGAGCCGGCCGATGAGCAGCAGCGGCGACCGGCGTGAAGAGCTTTTCCGCTTTAATTTGGGCGCAGGGTTTTCGGATTCTTGAGGCGCTTGCCGGCCTTGACGCGGACAATGGGGACTTTGGGATCGGTAGCGTCGACGCTCAAGACGGTTCCGGTGCCGACGGCGGTGCGCTCGTCGCCGGTGTGATAGAAAATCCACTTCGTTCCCGGCTTCATCTCGCGCAGATGCTTGACAGCCGCTGGGGCGGTCACGCCATCCCAGACGGTTTCGCCGTCGCGCAGGAAGTCGTCGAAGGAGTAGACGCCGGGTTCGGATTTGAAGAGGAAGTAGCTCATAAGCAGTGAACAGTTGTAGTTGTAGTTGCCAGTTGTCAGTTTTCAGTTGTCAGCCGGTCGGCGAACGGTGGCCATTCTACGTTTTCTGATCCCTGCCCCTATTCCCGATTCCCTGCTCCCTGCTTCCTATTCCCTGCCCTTCTTGCGGATCTCGATGTTGAGCCGCTTGATCTTCTGGTTGAGCGTGGAGAGCGGGATGCGGAACTGCTCGGCGGCTTCGGTCTGGTTCCAATTGCAGCGCTCGAGCTTCTCGACGATGATGCGGCGCTCGATGACTTCGAGGATGTCGAAGAGCGAGGAGTTGGGATTGTGCTCGAGGAGAGCATCCTGGAAGCTGCGGCCGGTGATGTGGCCGGGGAGCAGGTCGGCGCCGATGACCGGGCCGGAGGAGAGCACGACGCCGCGTTCGATGGCGTTTTCGAGCTCGCGGACGTTGCCGGGCCAATCGTAATCGATGAGGGCGCGCATGGCGTCGGCGGAAAGCTTGCGCGGGCGAGAATCCGTTCTCGTTGGCGTAGAAATCGAGGAAGTGCTGCGCGAGGAGGGGAATGTCTTCGCGGCGGGCACGCAGCGGCGGCAGGTCGACGGTGATGACGTTGAGGCGGTAGAAGAGATCCTCGCGGAAGTGGCCATCGCGCACCGCCTGTGCGCAGATCGACGTTGGTGGCGGCGAGGATGCGCACGTCCACCTGAATCTCCTGAATGCCGCCCAGGTGCATGAAGCGCTTGTCCTGCAGCACGCGCAGAATCTTGGCCTGCGTGTCCATGCCCATGGTGGCGATTTCGTCGAGGAAGAGCGTGCCGCCGTTGGCTACTTCGAAGAGGCCTTTCTTCGAGGCGATGGCGGAAGTAAACGCGCCTTTGACGTGGCCGAAGAGCGTGGACTCGAGCAGCTCGGAGGGCATGGCGCCGGTGTTGATGGGAACGAAAGGCTTGTCGCGGCGCGGCGAGTTGGCGTGGATGGCCTTGGCGATGATCTCCTTGCCGGTGCCGCTCTCGCCCTGAATCAGGACCGTGGAACGGCTGGGCGCGACCTGCGCGACCAGGTCGAAGACGCGCAGCATGATCTCGCTTTTGCCCACGATGTTGGAGAAGTTGTAGCGCTGCTTGAGGGTGCGCTTGAGCTGAAGGTTTTCTTCCTCGGCGCGGTGGCGGGCAACGGCGGAGCGGATGTCGGCGAGCAGCTTCTCGTTGTCCCAGGGCTTCTGGACGAAGTTCTCCGCGCCGGCGCGGATGGCCTCGACGACGTTATCGACGGTGCCGTAGGCCGTGATCATGATGATGGGCAGATCGGGCTGGCGCTCCTTGAACTGCGGCAGCAGCTCGAGGCCGCTCTGGCCGGGCAAAGCGAGATCGAGGAGGATGAGGTCGAAGCTCGTCTGATCGAGCAGGCGCAGCCCCTCCTCGCCGTTGGCCGCGGTTTTCACGGCGTAGTTCTCGAGCGAGAGCAGCACTTCCAGCGATTCGCGGATGCCGGCCTCGTCATCGACGACCAGGATGGAGGCGGCGGGCGAATTGCCGTCGAATGCGGACGCGGAAACGGGGGCGTTCAAAGGCAGTGCATCCTCGGCGTGGGCTCAGGCATGAACGGAATTCCTTAACAAGGGAAACTCAAGGTGAAAGGTTGTGCCGGCGCCGACCGCGCTTTCGACATGGATTTTGCCGGCGTGTTCCTGAATGATGCCGTAGGAGACGGAGAGGCCCAGCCCGGTGCCGCGCGTTACCGCCGGGCATGTTCTTGGTGGTGAAGAAGGGATCGTAGATGCGCTTGAGGTGCTCGGGCGCGATGCCGGAGCCGGAGTCGGAGATGACGGCCTCGACGTGGCCGTTGACGAGCGTGGCGACGCGCAGGCGGCCGCCGCCGGGCATGGCGTCCTTGGCGTTGAGCAGCAGATTGAGGAAGACCTGCTGCAGTTTGCCGGGGTTGCCGTGGATGGGCGGAAGCTCCTCGGCAAGATCGAGATCGACGAGGATCTGCGCGGTCTTGAACTGGTGTTCGAGCAGCGAAAGCGTGTCGCGGATGACCTGGTTGAGATCGGTGGAGCGGAACTCCGTGGTCGAGGTGCGGGAGAAGTTCAGCAGGCCGTTGGCGATCTCGGCGGCGCGGAAGCTCTGCTGCGTGATCTTGTCGAGCACGGGGCCGAGGCGCGCGTCGCCGCGCAGTTGCTTGGCCAGCATCTGCGCGTAGGAGGAGATGACGGCCAGCGGGGTGTTGATCTCGTGGGCCACGCCGGCGGCGAGCAGGCCGATGGAGCTGAGCTTGTCGGCCTGCGCGAGTTGGGTTTCGAGCGTGACGCGCTCGGTGATGTCGTCGACCAGGACGATGCGGCCCACGGGAACGAAGTCGCGCGAGAGCAGCGGCGCAATGGCGATGTTGGCGGTGCGCAGTTCGCCGGCGCGGGTGGTGAGCCGGAACTTGTAGAGGTGATGCACGCCCTGCTCGTTGCGGAAGCCCTCGATGCGCCTCGATGAACTCCGACGGGAAAGACGGAACTGAGCGCCTGGCCGATGGCTTCGGCGCGGCTGAGGGCGTACATGGCCTCCATCTGCGCGTTCCAGCTTTCGATGCGGTCGTCGAGGTCGATGGCCAAGATGCCCACGTTGATGGATTCGACGATGTTCTCGTTGAATTCCTTGAGGCGCTCGAACTCGGCGATCTTTTCCTCCAGGCGCGCGTAGAGGCTGGCGTTCTGGAGGGCGATGCCGATGTAGCTGGCCAGGGATTCGAGCAGTTCCACGTCTTCGCTGGACAGGAAATCGCCGCCCAGCGTGCGGCCGAGGCCGATGACGGCGATGGTGCGGCTGGCGGCCTCGCCATTTTCGCGCTGCACCTGAGCCACGCGGCAGGGCAGATAGTAGTTCAGGTCGAGCAGGGCGGCGGTGCGCTGCTGGTCAGGCGGCAGGTGAAGGGCAGCTTGAGCGTTTTCAAGAAAGATGTGCGAGTGGTCCTTGGCGCGGTCGAAGTTGAGGAAGCCCAGGGCCAGATTTGTCCTCGCGCGGCGCTGATCTCTTCGGGCAGGCCGTGAGAGGCGGCCAGGCGCAGGCGGCCAGACTCCTCGGTGAGGAAGATGGCGACGCGGGCCACGAGAAGCGTGCGCGGCAACTGCTCGACGATGGAATTCAGCAGGGCCTGCAGATCGGTTTCGGAACTGAGGCCGCGGCCGAACTCGACCAGAGCCTTGCGGTAGTCGTAGCGATGGCGGTCGAAGGCGCGGTCAACCCAGCCCTGAATCCTGCGCTTGAGTGGCTCGAATACGCGCCAGTCGCCACGACAATGGCGATGACCAAGGCCCACTCGCGCACGGCCTCCGGCACGGCGTTATGCACTACCAGCGGCGACTGAGCGCGATGGTGCCGAAGTAGCCGCCGAGAATCAGAGCCTGTGGCCAGCGTGTAGGCCACGCCGCGCTTGAAGATCAGGTCGGTGTCCATCAGCCGGTAGCGCACGATGGCCCAACTGAAGGTGAGCGGCAGAAAGACCAGCGACAGGCCGGCCAGATTGGTGAGCAGTTGCGGCGGATTCAGGTGAAGCAGGATAGGGGATGGCGTAAAAGAACGTGAACGGAAGAACCGCGAGCAGGGTTCCGCGCGTGACCCACTTCAATTGCTGGCGCAGCAGCGGCGTGGTGGCGCGGCTGTAGCTGCGCAGGAAGAGGAGCGCGGCAAGCACGTAGAAAATGGCGTCGTATGCGGTGGCGATCTGGTTCAGGCGGTCGAGCAGCAGCTTGGTGGCCTCGCGCGTGGTGATGGACCAGAGCCACAGCGCAAGCAGCCCGGCGCCGGGCGCGTAAATCAGCGGCAGGAGCCAGCGGCGGCGGAGCTTCTTGAACCGCTCCTCGGGGAAGCTGAGCGCGAAGTGGAGAAACAGCGCCGGCTGCAGCGCTTCGGCCACAACATTGGTCCAGAAGACAGTCCAGTCGAGGGCGTCGAGCTTGGCCGTGTACTTGAGCGCGTAGAGCGCGAACGAGACCAGGCAGAAGAGATAAAAATGCGTGGCGCGGGGCGCGCCCCAGCGGCGGAAGAGGACGTAGAAGCCGATGACGAGGTAGATGAGCCCGATGATCCGCAGGCCGAGTTCCAGACTGCGGTCCATCGGCTCGGGAATGACCTTGACTGGCGTCTCGAGGGGAATGCCGTCGCGCGTGATGGTGTAGTAGACCTGGACGTAAGGACCCGTGGTGTAGAGTGCGCGCTCCAGGTCCGCGACCAGCGTTACCGGTGTCACTTCTGCCGTGGCCGATTCACTGACTCCTGTCAGCAGGTCACCGACCTGAATGCCGGCGCGCTGCCCAGGCTTATCCGGCAGAACCTTTTCGGCTTTCAGGCCGCCGACGGCTTCGCCCCACCACACGCCATCGTCGAGCTGCGGAGATTGGCGCTGCTCCAGGAGATTCAAGACCGCCAACACGAACAGACCGGCTGTGGCCAGGGCCAGCAGCGTGGCCTGCACGCGGTTGAAAAGGCTTGTCTCCATGGATGAATGCTTTTCTATGCCAACTATTTTCTTAGCACGTCGGTTGCCATGCAGGGGATGATCGGCTGCAAGCCACCGGCGGCGCGCCAATCGTTTGAGAATACGCGTGATATGGACGTTCAGGTTGCTCAAAAATGTCATCCACGCGTGAAGTAAATCACCTCTTGGATGCAGAAAACCGAAGAGGGCATCCAGAGAAAAGAATCATTCTATGGAAAATGGTAGCACGATGAACCGTGGCGAGTTATCGCACACTTGACCTGCATAGCAAGGGCGGATTAACAACCCATTCTGCCGAGTTTGGATGCAGAAGATGGAGAAGCGGATCGGTCCTCGAGCCAACCGCAGTCGGGGGGACGGGCAAACGCGGGCGGGTTCTTGAATACGCGGCCGAGCGTAGGGTGAGGGTCAGCGCTGGCCGTATGTGGCCTTCGGGCCGTGTTTGCGGAGGTAATGGTGTTCCAGGACATAGGGTGGGATTCCGGTCTCCAGCGCTCCGAGCAGCACGCTGCGAAAGGCCAGCCGGGCAATGAACTCGAGGACGTCAGCGTGCTCGACGGCCTCAGCGGGGTCCTTGCCCCAGGCAAACGGGGCGTGGCCGGCCACCAGCACGCCGGGGACGGCGACGGGGTCAAGATTGCCTGCGCGGAAGCAGCGGACGATGACCGCGCCGGTTGAGCGCACGTAGGCTTCGGCGACCTCTTCGGCGGTGAGCGGTTCGGTGACGGGAACGGGGCCGTGGAAGTAGTCGGCATGGGTGGTGCCGAGGCAGGGGATGGACCGGCCGGCCTGGGCCCAGGCGGTGGCGAACTCGGAGTGGGTGTGGACGATGCCGCCGATCTGGGGAAATTCGCGGTAGAGAAGCGTGTGCGTATCGAGATCGCTCGACGGGCGCAGGCGGCCATCGACGATGTTGCCCTCGAGATCGGTGACGATAAGGTCGGCAGGGGTCAAGGCGGCGTAGTCGACGCCGCTGGGCTTGATGACCACGAGCGGTTTAGCGCTGCCGCGGTCGATGCCGCTCGCGTTGCCGAAAGTGTGGGGCGCGAGGCCGCGGCGGGCGATCTCCTGATTGGCGTGGAGAACTTTTTCGCGAAGGGATTCGAGCAGCATGGCGGTTCCGTTAAGGGGCGAATGCCCGGAAAATGTTTACTCACAACAGAATAGCCCTGAGCCATCGGATTTGGAGCAGGCAAGGGCGGCTTGGCGGAGACTTTGAATCGGGGATTCAGCGGAACATGCGGCGGGCGTCTTCGGTTTCCGATCCTGTTGCGGAGGGCGAGTCCCAAGCGATGGCCTCACCACCTGGCGTTACTTCGGCGGGGCCACGCCGCGTACCTCCACATCGCTGGGATCTCCTACGGTCATATCCATCATCTGGCATCTCCAATCGTCAAAGGTCGTCTTGTAACAAGTTCCGGTGGCATGGAGGTACGTGAACCTGTTGCAGTTCTTTCCCGCCAGAGCGAGGCCGGTCTCAGGGCCGCCAATCTTGTCGCACAAGAATTGGGTAAAGCTGCCTCGCAAATCGTACATGGCAGACGAAGTGTCAATCTGCGGGACATTCATGTCATTGGCTGGGTGGAAGCGGCGCGCCCGGCCATCTGCAGTTTCACGTCCGCAACGAGCTTGAGACCCCACGTAGGTGACACCGATTCATTGGCGCACATGAAGAAGCGGGTCGCTTCAGCAACTGTCGGGGCGGCTCCATTGGAGCGGGTGGAATCGCAGGTGACGGGGTCACGCGCGCCGTAGGCAGCTCCAACGCCGGTTTGCGCCTTCACTTCGGATAGCGCGCAAGCCAGCAATGTCAGGGCGAAGATAACATTCCAGGCAAATCTCTTTGAGGCAGCAACGGTCACGATCACTTCCATTTCGGAACCCTTTTCTCAAATCGCCGGTTGGTTTGAAGTCGAGATTAACATGGATCGAACGCGCGGGCGTTGCCGAAGAATGCCGCAATTCCCGATCAGATTAACGACTGCAGATTCCGAGGTGTGCGGGCTATCCGCCGCCAGACCGCAGGAGCGGGATGCGCCGATAACTCCAGGAGACGGGGCCCGGCGAATTCAGCCAACTCGAATAGCGAATCTTACAATGCCCGTCCGCAACCGGCCCGGCAAATGGGGCTCTCGCGGAGGCCATCTTGATCGCTCCAAAACGCCGCCGCGCTCACACTCTCATCCGTGCGCTTCTCGGCATACAGACCACGGTACGAACCAGCCCGGTGCGCGCGGTTTGACGCTACGCTAAGCCCGCGTTACCCTTCGGTTAGTCTTTCCATCGACTGATCGGGGGCCCCTCTCGCCGGCCAAACTGCGCGAGAGCGCGGAGATTTGGCTATAAGCGCACGGAGCAATCCCGTTGTTGTTTCTGCTGCCGGGTTTGTCTCCTTGAACGGAGATCCCGGACCGCTGTTCCGTGCCCGTCATGGAGTGGACAGCCGTGGCTGAGGTCTCCGTTCCCCGTCTGGCGGGTGCTGCGCCGGCTCTGATTCCCTCTCGGCAAGAGCAAAATCTGTCTTCGCCAGGTCATCTGTCGACGGTGAGGGTATTCCGCCTCATCGCTGGATGGTCGCCATCGCCGTGATGTCGAGCGCCGTGATGCAGGTGCTGGATACGTCGGTGGTCAACGTCAGCCTGCCGCACATCGCCGGTTCTCTTTCTTCAACCGTGGAGGAGTCAACCTGGGTATTGACCTCTTACCTGGTGGCGAACGCCATCGTACTGCCGATTACCGGGTGGCTGGCGGGCGTGATGGGCCGCAAGCGCGTACTGCTGATCGCCGTGGCCGGCTTCACCATCTCAAGTCTGATGTGCGGGCTGGCTCCCACTCTGCCCATGTTGATCGTCTTTCGCGTCCTCCAGGGTTTGACTGGTGGCGGGCTGCAGCCGCTGTCGCAGGCGGTGCTGCTGGAAGAATTCCCCGGCAAGGAGCAAGGCAAGGCGATGGCCTTCTGGAGCCTGGGGATTATTGCGGCGCCCATCCTGGGCCCTACGCTGGGCGGCTGGATCACGGACACGTGGACCTGGCGTTGGGTCTTCTTCATCAACCTGCCGGTGGGCATCTTGAGCCTGCTGCTGATCTCACAGTACATCGTCGATCCGCAATACCTGCGACGCCGCTCGCTGGGCGTGGATGCGTGGGGCATTGGCATGTTGGCGGTGGGCATGGGCGCGCTGCAGATCATGCTCGACAAGGGGCAGGAGAAGGACTGGTTCGGATCGATCCTGATTCGCACACTGTGTGTGGTGGCGCTGGTTTGTCTTACGGCTTTCGTGCTGCGCGAGCTACGGGCCAAGGACCCGATTGTGCACTTCAGCCTGCTGCGTTCGCGCACCTTCGCTTCGGGCTTGGTGCTGGTCACCATCATGGGCTTCGTGCTGTACGGCAGCCTGGTGCTGCTGCCGCTTTTCATGCAGACGTTGCTGGGCTGGACGGCGACTACAGCGGGAATTTGGAACAGTCCGCGCGGCGTGGGTACTGCGCTATGCATGCCGCTGGTGGCCTTTCTGCTGGGCAGAGGCTGGGACGCACGCCGCTTGTTGATCCTTGGCTTCGCCATCACAGGGCTTTGCTTCTTCGGCTATGCGCGAATGACGCTCGAATCAGGAACCTGGGATATCTTCTGGATTCAAATCGTCCAGGGCTTTGCTTTGGGATTCCTGTTTGTGCCCATGGCCACACTGACCATGAGCCCGATCCCGAAGGCCGAGACAGGCTATGCGACGAGCCTGTTCAACACCATGCGCAACATCGGCTCCAGCATGGGCATTTCGTTTGTGACCACGTTGATGGCGCGTCGCGAGCAGTTTCACCAACAGGTCCTCGGGAATCACTTCACGCCGTCAAGCGCGGTCGCACAGCAGGCCATGGGGCAACTGACGCCATTCATGGCGCATCAGGGATTTGACCACGTAACGGCAGTGCAGAAGGCTGGCGGGCTCCTCTATCGGATGCTCCAGCAGCAGGCAGCGCTGCTGAGCTATGCCGACGCATTTCTTCTGATGGGGATTCTCATTTTGCTCAATATTCCCATAGTGTTGCTGATGCGCGGGGCGGAACATAACCGGCGGCATCGAAAAAGCCGTGAGGTGCATGGGCCAGAGGCAGCGCGCGCCGCGCCAGGATCTTAGCCGCGCAGCCAGTAGGGCTTGGGCACCACCGCGGCGAGCTCGGCGAACTCGGCGTCGGTCAGCCGGAAGGCGGCGGCGCTGACATTCTCTTCAAGGTGCTTGACGTTCGCTGGTGCCGGGGATGGGCAGCATGACCGGCGAGCGGCGCAACAGCCACGCCAGCGAAACGACCGCCGTCGAAACCTGGCGCGCGGCGGCGATCTTTTCCACCACTTCATTGGCCTTTGCGGCCCTGCGCCATCGGTCCCCAGGGCAGAAACGCCATGCCGTTGGCCTCGCAGTAGTCGAGCACGAAATCCCACTCGCGATCGGAGAAGCTGTAGCGGTTCTGCACGCTGACGATGGGAACGATCTTCTGCGCGCGCTGGATGTGCTCGAGCGTGACGTTGGAGAGAGCGACGTGGCGGATCTTGCCCTGCTCCTTCAGCCGCGCCAGGGTTTCCATGGAGGCGTCGAAGGAGACGGCCGGGTCGGGAACGTGGAGCTGGTAAACGTCGATGCGCTCGAGGCGCAGGCGCTTGAGGCTGCCTTCGATGGCTTCCTGAATGTGCGCGGGGCTGGCGTTGTGCTGCCAGACGCCGGGGCCGTGGCGCGTCCAGCCGGCCTTGGTGGCGATCACCAGACCTGTCGGGTAGGGGTAGAGCGCCTCGAGCGATCAGTTCTTCGGAGACATCGGGGCCGTAGGAGTCGGCGGTGTCAATGAAGTTGACGCCCAGCTCGACGGCGCGGCGCAGGGTGGCCAGCGCGGCGTCGACGTCGGCGGGAGGGCCCCAGATGCCCTTGCCGGTGATGCGCATGGCGCCAAAGCCCATGCGATTGACGGTGAGATCGCCGCCGAGAGTAATGGTTCCGGCTTGCGCGGCGGGCAAGAGTTCCAGTTGTGACAGGCATTTGCTCCCTCTCAGAAATCGATGGCCGTGTGCCGATGATCTGGCACTCAGATTCTGCTCCCTGGTCCCGTTCAGCCTAGTCGCTGCTCTTAAACGGTCACTTCCCAGCCCTTTTCGTAGGTGCGGGCCCAGTACTTCATGGCTTCGGGATCGTCGAGGATGTGCGCGGTTTCGGTGTCGAGGCGCAACAAGCGATTGACGAACCAGGCGATGTTCGAGAGCAGAAGCATGGTGACGGTGACGTTGGCGACCGGGATGGGCGAGTTGAGTTTCTCCTGGCCGCGAATGGCGGCGATGAAGTTGGCGAAGTGGGCGTCGGTCATGGTGTCGGCGCCGACGATGTCGCTGGTCGAGGTCTCGTGGCCGGTGCGGTACTGGTCGATCTGCTTGCCCTTCCAGTCGAAGACATCGTAGCCGTCGCGGTCGATGACAACCGAGCCCTTGGTGCCCATGATGACCGAGCCGCGGTCGCGATCGTAGAGGCGCATGCCCTGGCAGGCTGCGGCCTTCCCAGGAGATGGTCTTGTCCGGGTACTCGAAGTTGGTGACGAGCGTGTCGTAGAACTGCCAGTCGTCCTTGAATTGGTAGCGCCCGCCAGAAGCGGTGACGGCGTGCGGGATATTCGGCCTGCAGCGCCCAGCGGCAGACGTCGACTTCGTGCGTGCCGTTGTTGAGGGTTTCGCCGGTGCCGTAGCGGCGCAGCCAGTGCCAGTTGTAGGGATGGATGTTGTCCTTGTACTCGCTGCGCGGCGCGGGGCCCTGCCACAGATCCCAGTTGAGCGAGGCGGGCGCGGGGCCGGGCTTGCCGTAATGCCCATGGAGCCGCGCGTATTGGCGTACCAGGCCTTGGCCATGTAGGTGTCGCCGATGAGGCCGTCGTGAATCTGCTGGATCATCTTGATGGTGTAAGTCCGAGGAGCGCTGCTGATCGCCAACCTGCACCAGCTTGCCGTATTTCTTCTGCGCGGCGACAAGCAGCTCGCCCTCGCGCGGATTCTGGCTGGAAGGTTTTTCGACGTAGACGTGCTTGCCGGCCTTGAGGCCGAGCACGGCCATGGGCGTGTGCCAGTGGTCGGGCGTGGCGATGGTGATGGCGTCGACTTCTTTCGATTCGAGGGCGTGGCGGAAATCGCCTTCGGCCTTGGGCGCGTAGCCGAGCACCTGCTCCGCCTTGGCGGCGAATTTGGCGAGGATGCCGGAATCGACGTCGCAGATATAGGCGACGCGGGCGGTCTTGCTGTTGGCGTGCAGCGAGGAGAGATGCGCGTGGCCGCGGCCGTTGAGGCCGTTGATGGCAAAGTTCAGCCGGTCGTTGGCGCCGAGAATCTGCGCATAGCTTTTTGCCGTGGATGCAAACGCCGAGCCTGCGACACCGGCGGCCAGGCCATTCACAAATGTGCGCCGGGAAATCATTTGCGTCTCCAATTCGTCAGCTTCTCGCTTTCATTGCCGCGCCAAATTATATCGTTGCCCAGGTGACACCGCCGCGTTGCTCGATCCGGCACCCAAGCGTGAAGCGCGGCGCGAGTAACGAACGGAGAGGAAGGGCGGTGTGCGCCGATCCACCAAAGAAAACGTTGAATTTACAGGCTGATTGCGCCCTTCCGCGCCTATACTGTGCGCGCCGTCTGCGCGAAAATGAAGCTGAGGGGCTGTAAACTTGCGCCGAATGGAGACGTCTACCAAATCGATGGCAGCCGGCGACAGCAGTAAAGCCGATGACCGCGGAAGCGGCGGAGGAGATTGCTGCGCAGGAGTTTGCGAGCATCGTCGAAAGCCATCGGCCGCAGATTTTCCGGTTTCTGCTGGCGTCGTTGCGGGACGTGGATCTGGCGGAGACGCTGACGCAGGAGTGCTTCCTGAAGGCGCACCGGAACTGGAAGCACTTTCGCGGCGAGTCGAGCGCGATGACCTGGCTGATGCGGATTGCCATCAACCTGCAGAAGGACCACTGGCGCAACCGGCGGCTGCAGTTCTGGCGGCACACGCAGGCCAACGCGGTGGACTGGACGAGGCCAGCGAATGGCTGCCGAACGGCGAACGGAACGCAGAGCAGCAGATGCTGGCGCGGGAACAGGTGGCGCAGGTTTGGAAGGCGGTCGAGAGCCTGAGCGAGCGGCAGCGAACGGTTTTTTTGCTGCGCTACGTTGAGGAGCGGGAGTTGAGCGAGATTGCAGCAAGCCACCGGATTGAGCGAGGGCACGGTGAAAGCGCATCTTTCGCGAGCGCTGGGCAGAGTGCGCGCGGAGTTGAGAGGAACACGATGAATTTCGAGGGACAAATTGGCGGGAGAAATCGAAGATCCGGTGGTGGCGCGAGGCGCTGAAGAACTTCAAGGCCAGCGTGGATGCCTGGAGCGAAGCGGCGTACAGCCGGCCCCGGACGGCGGTGAAGACGGCTGCGGCATAGCTGGCGGCTGGCGGCAAGCTGGGCGCTGGGATGCGTGCTGGCCGCGGGCAGCCTGGCAGGCAGCCTTGTACGAGCGCCATCACCGGCAGGAGATGGCGCGGATTGCGGCGCAAAACGGCGGCGCAAAAGGCCGCGCAGGAGCGTGCGGCGGCCAAGACAGCCTGCGGCAGCGCAGCGGTCGACCAGAGCAGCAGCCAGCTGCGGTGGCGAAAGCGCAACGGCGTGAGAATGAGGATCTGCTGGCGACGGTGGACAGCGATGTATCGCGAGCAGGTTCCGGCGGCAATGGAGCCGCTGGCGCAATTGATGGACGAGAACGGAACTGAATAAGAACGAGAACGGAACCAAGTAAGAGACACAAGAGAAGGCGAGAGAGGATCCCTTGAGGCACAAGGGAGGAGAAGACGATGAGGAGCATGAAGACTGTACGACTGGTTTTGGCGGTAGCGGGAGTTCTGATGGCTGGCGGATTGTGCGGGCGCGCAAGGGCCCGGCGGGCCAGGCATGGGCCCTGGGTTTGCGGCAGCATCGGCCTCCCATGGAGCAGGCGTTCGGGTTGGGCGGGCGGACAGTTCTGGAACAATCCGAACGCTCGTGAAGCAGTTGAACCTGACCGACGATCAGCGCAAGGCGATGGATGGGATTCTGCAGGATCACCGGATGAAACTGATCGACCTGCAGGCCAACTCTGCGAAAGGCCGAGGTGACGATGGTCCCGCTGATGAAGGCCGACACGCCGGACCGGGCGGCGATTGAGGCGCAGATCGACAAGGTGGTAACGGCGCGGGCCGATCTGGAAAAAGCGAACGCGCGTTTTCTGCTGGACGTTCGGATGCAGTTGAAGCCGGACCAGTGGAAGCAGTTGCAGACCATGCGCGAGAACCGGATGGCGCGTGAGCGGATGCGCGAACACGGTCCGGGCGCATGGGGCGAGGGCGGGTCGAGGCCGGGTATGGGCGGGCAGTTCCGCAGACCGCAAGCGCCTCCGCCGGCCGAGCCTCCGCAAGGGGCGCCGGCTCCGGCATCCCGCACCGGGATCACCGGGCCCGGGAACGGGAAGCGAGCAGTAACGGCGCTAACCGCGGCGATTGCTGTGTCGCGCACGCGCTGGGCCGCGATCTCGAAGATGCGAGCGCGGCGAGACTACGAGAGCTTCACACAAAGGGCAGACACGGTTGACAGACAAACTGGAGGCGGCAGGGGGATTTCCCCTTGCCGCCATTTTTTGTGCTCGCGTTGAAGGCCCGCGATGAAGTATGGACGCGGGCGCTCCAGGCGAACGCGGCTACAGCTTTGCAATTTGCCTGCGGCGCCCCGTCACTCAGGTTCTGTACCATCAGGATGGAAGGAGCCCGTTGTGCCGAATCTTGCCGCCGCCGACTGGCTGATCCTGCTGATCTACTGCTTCTTTATGCTCACGGCCGGTTTCTCGCTCAAGCCGGCGATGACGGGAAGCAGAGAGTATCATGCAGGCCGGGCGCGCGCTGCCGGCTGGCTGTGCGGCATGGCGATGGTGGGCGCCAGCCTGGGCTCGCAGGAGGTGCTGGGCATGGGCGCCGCCGGGGCGCGCTACGGACTGGCGAGCGTGGGATTTTTCGCGCTTGGCTCGATTCCGGCGATGCTCTTTGCGGGCTTGGTTCTGATGCCGGTTTACTACGGAGCAAAATCGGGGCCGGGTGCGGCAGCTGCGCGGTCGATTCCGGAGTATCTTGGGCTGCGCTTCGACCAGAAGACGCGCGCGCTGAATGCCTGCCTGTTTGCCGCGATGGCCGCGTTCAGCGCGGGGATTGCGCTCTACGCCATGGCGCGCGTCATCGCGGCGCTGCACGTCTTCGATCAGGTTGCAAACGCGCTGAAACTGCCGCCGGCAGGAATTCTGCTGCTCGCGATCGCGCTGCCGGCGGCGCTGGTGCTCACCTATGTTCTGCTGGGCGGACTTGCGGCGGCGATGTACAACCAGGCGCTGCAGTTTTGCCTGGTAGTCGCCGGGCTGCTGCCCGATGGTGCTGCTGGGGCTGAAGAAGATTGGCGGCTGGAGCGGGCTGAAGGCTGCGGTTCCGGCAAGCTCTTTGCACGACGTATCCATGCGTCGCCCGGCGCGGTCCATGCGGGCGCCGCATCCCATGGGCATCGGCGCTGTCGGGTTGGTGTTGGGCGTGGGCATTGTGCTGGGCGGCGGCACTTGGTGCACGGACTTCCGGCTGTTGCAGACGGCGATGGCGGCGAAGAATGTGGAGTCGGCGCGGAGGGCTCCGCTGATCGCCGCGGCGGTATGGGTGCTTGTGCCGTTGCTGCTGGTTCTTCCGGGGCTGATTGCCGTTGGCTTGCCCACGCCGCGCACGGCCATCGTGGTCCACAACGAAAACGGCGCAATCTATCACGAGATCACCGTTGTGCCGCCGGCAGTGGAAGCGGGGCAGGGACTGGTTCCGGCAAAAGCCGATGCGGCCGGAAAGCCGATGATGGGCGCGGACGGCCACGCGGTGCTGGACTACGAGATGGCCACGCCGAACATGCTGCTGCAGTTCTTGCCCATGGGCCTGCTGGGGCTGGGACTGACGGCGCTGCTGGCCTGCCTGATGGGCGGCGTGGCAGCGAGCCTGACGGCGTTCAGCACAGTCTTCACGTGCGACATTTACCAGGCGTTCTTTGCCAAGGGCGCAAGCGACAAGCGGATGCTTGCGGCGGGCCGATGGGCAGCGGTGGGCGGCATGTTGCTTGCCATCGGAGCGGCGTGCGCGGCGATGCGGTTGAACAGCATGCTCGACGCGATGGTTCTGGTCTTCGCGGTGGTGAATGCGCCGCTGTTTGCGACGCTGCTGCTGGGGGCGTTGTGGAAGCGCGCGACGGGACACGGCGCATTTGCGGGATTGATTGCGGGCGCGGCCGGAGCGCTGCTGCACCATGGGCTTGCGCTGCCGCAAGGGCGAGCAGCCGGGTATTCACGGCGGATGGATCGCGGTGCTGCACCATCCTTCGAGCGAGATGGCGCTGGGGCTGGGGACGGCGGGATTCGCGTTTTTCGTGAGCCTGATCGTGACGGCGGCGGTGAGCGTGTGCACAAAGGCGCGGCCCGAAGAGGAACTCAAGGGGCTGGTGCACTCGCTGACGGAGCGGCCGCCGGCGAACGCAACGTGGTGGAAGCGGCCGGAGAGCGCTGGCCGCGGCGATCCTGCTGGCGGCGATTGCGGTGAATCTGATCTTTATCTGAGGGGGACGAGGCAGCGATGTTCTACGATGCGCGCATTTCGATGGGAATGCTGTTCACGTTGATCGGAACCATCCTGACGGCATTCGGCCTGGCCACTCGCACCAACACGGCGGTCTATGCGAAGAGCCTCGGGATCGATGCCAATCTCTGGTGGGGATTGGTGCTGCTGGTGTTTGGGGTGGTGGTGATGATGCTGGGGCGGCGCGGCCAGACGAAGTTGGAGAAGGAAAAGAAATAGCTCCCGACTCTCCGCTTTTCCGTTCCCGATCTCTGCTCCTTATTCTCGATTCCCTTCTGCCCCTTCCTGGTCTCACTCTTGCCGCGCGCTGAACCGCATGGTCCGGTAGTCGAAGGTATAGCTCTTCAGCTGGTCGAGGCGTCGATGCCGATGACGCCATAGACATCGTCGTGCGCGGCGGAGCCGAGCGGCTGCGTGAGAACGCGGATGTAGTGCAGGTCGATCCTGGTTTCGCCCACGACGAGAGGAACAGTCTCGGCGATATAGGCGGGCTGCGGCGCGGATTCCATTGCCGGGAAACGAGAACATTTCCATCTTCTGGCTGTTGAACTCGGCGGCGTGCTCGTCGAAGTAGCGCGAAGTGAGATAGGTCTGCTGGCCGCCTGCATCGATGGCAAACATGCGGTCGTCATCGGGCCGGTGTTGGAGCTGGCAGCGGAGGCATCCTGAGAAGCAGGATCGGCGGTGGGATCGAGCGTGTGGCCGAGAGCGACGATGATCTCGATCGCCGTCGAGATAGAAGCGCGCGCCGTTGGTGAGAAGGTCGCCTGGTCGCTGCCGCTCGATCTCCCTGGCGGGACGGACCTGGATGGTGTTGTCGGAGACGGTGAGGCTGCCCATGGCCGCAAGCGCGGGATAGCCGAGAACCCCTTCGACCTGGTAGCCGGAACGAGGAAAGTAGTAGTCCGCGTCGTCGAAGACGAAGGCAGTCACGTTGTGAAGGGTGAGGCGGCCGCCGATGGTGAAGCGCGGAATGACGGTGACATGAACCTGGATGGGACGGCCGGTGAGCGTGTGGATCGTGGCGGATTCCTGGGAGACTGTGAGGCCGACTTCGTGCGCGGTGGATCGGGCGATAAGGTTGAAGGGCGCAGTGGGGTCGAGCATCCAGGTGCGCGAGCGGGCGTCAATAAAGACGGGAACATCGATGAGGCCAAGCGGATCGTTGCTGACCTGCAGCCGGAAGGGCTCGCAAGGATCGACGGTGGTGGGCGGATCGTCCTTGGCCAAGGGCAGCATCTTGAGCGGCATCTCGATTTCGTCCTGCTCGTCGGGGCTGAGATTGGCGTGCAGGCGGTCGTCGAGGGCTTGGTAGGCCTTGCGCGGCCTTGGCCCAGTCGCCGAGGCGCAGATAGTCTTCGGCAAGCGTCTTGCGCAGCAGCATTTCGTGAGCAGCGTCGCCGCTGGCGGTCACCTGGTCGACAAGCGGCTCGAGGAGCTGGACGGATTGCTCGAGATTGTTGGAGCGGTTGGCCAGGATGCCGCGATAGAACTGCGCCTGGTCCGGGGGCAACTGATCGAGCTGCGACTGCACGCGAAGGTACTGGTGATCGGCGAGCAGGTTGCTGCAGGCGGGCATCGGATCGAGAGGCCGCTCGTGGTTCCGGTGTGGAGTTGCGCGCCTGCGCCGGGTTGCTGCGCGGTGGACGGAGATTGGGGTTCCGGAGCGGGCGCCTGGGGCGCGGCCTGCTGTGTTGTTTGCGGCACGGATTGTTGACCGTCTGTTTGCGCGGATTGCTGCGCGGCAAGCGGGGACATCGACAGCGGCAACCACAAAGGCGAGGGCCAGCTTTGCCATGGGCAGCGGCGCGCTTTGCGTTGGACTTGCGCCGGGCGCCGGTCGCTTCCTGCCGCGAGTCCACGAACGCGATTCCATCTTCAATTCGACGTTAACAGATTCGACGCGGCGACGCGGCACGCTTTAAGACGGTCTTTACGCGATGGCCGCTAGACTTGAGATGAGCGATGAAGCGAAAGACAATTGCACATTACGAGATTCTGCGGCGGCTGGGCGCCGGAGGCAGCGGCGTGGTGTACGCGGCCAACGACACGCTGCTGCAGCGGCCGGTGGTGCTGAAGATGCTGCACACCGGGCCTGCTGACGGCCGAGCAGATGCGCTCGACGGTGCTGCGCGAGGCGCGGCTGGCGTCGGCCATCGAGCATCCCAATGTGTGCGCCATCTACGAGGTGGGCGAGAGCGGCGACGAGGCCTACATCGCCATGCAGTATGTGCCGGGCCAGCCGCTGGACGAGCTGATCGAGCGCGGGCCGGCGAACCTGCAACTGGTGCTCTCGGTGGGCATCCAGATTGCCGACGGGTTGCAGGCGGCGCATGCGCTGGGCATCTTTCACCGCGACCTGAAGCCGCAGAACGTGATGCTGACCGACGGCGGCCTGGTGAAGATTCTG
This sequence comes from uncultured Acidobacteriaceae bacterium, assembly GCA_963701835.1. GTDB lineage: Bacteria > Acidobacteriota > Terriglobia > Terriglobales > Acidobacteriaceae > Telmatobacter. The sequence continues at coordinate 97,071 of CAVPBL010000017.1, forward strand.
GACTTCGGGCTGGCGCGGCGGCTGCGCGCCGGAGGACGCGCGCTTCGATCCGGCCAAGCCGGCGCTGGCCAAGGCACGCCTCGGTGCGGCCGACCTACACGGCGCGCGGCGGAACCATCCGCTACATGGCGCCGGAGCAGTTTGTCACCGGGCAGTCGAGCGTGCAGTCGGACGTGTGGGCGCTGGGCGTGATTCTGTATGAGCTGGCGAGCGGACGGCATCCATTCGCGCGGCCCGACGCCGAGGATTTTCAGGCGATTCGCGCCATCCAGTTTCTGGAGCCGCCGGATTTGAGCGCGATTGTGCCCGAGATTTCTCCGGAGCTGAAAAGCGTGATTGCGGCGTGCCTCGAAAAGAATCCGGGCGCGCGCACAGCCTCGGCGGCCGAGGTGCGCGAGGGGCTGAAGACCATCATGAAGGCGCTGCGCATCGAGACGGGAATCATTCCCGGCGACGCGGCGGCCAATCTGCCGGCGACGGGCGCAGAGGCGGAGAAGCGCGCAACGGGTCTGCTTTCGATGCTGGCGGAGCGGTTTCGCGAGTCGGCGGGCGAGCAGAAGGCGCAGAACTCGCTGGTGGTGCTGCCCTTTGCCAACCTGGGCGCGACAGAGGCGGCGCCGCTCTACGGATATGCGCTGGCGGATGCGATCGCGGCGCGGCTGGCGCGGATTCCCTCGCTGGTGGTGCGGCCATCGAGCGCGCTGATGCGCCTTGCCCATCGCTGCAGATGGATCCGCTGGCGGTGGGACAAAAGCTGCTGGTTAAGTTTGTGCTCGCCGGAAGCTTTGTGCGCTCCGAGAGCGGATTCGACCTGAACTGGCAACTGCTCGATGTGGCGTCGCAGAGCGTGCGCTCGGGCGGATCGATTCGCGTGGCGTCACTGGATTTGATTGCGGTGCAGACGGAGATTTCGAACGAGGTGTTCGCCACGCTGCAAGGAGTGGGGGCGGCGGAAAGGATCGAATGCAGCGCGGCCTGGGCAGAGTTTCGACACGCAGCGCGGGGCGGCGCGCGATGGATCGCTGCCGGGCCCGGTGAGCGAGAAGTATCTGCAGGCGCGGGCGCTGCTGAGCTCATTCATGGTGCGCACAGGCTCTCGCGCCGATCTGGATCGCGCGCACGCGCTGTTCACCAGCGTGACGGCGGCCGACGCGAAGTTTGCCGCGGGATGGAGCGGGCTGGGCATTGCCGAGCTGCAGTACGCGCGCCACGGCTTCGGCGGGCAGATTCACGTGATGCGCGCGCGGCGCGCGTTCGACGAGGCGCTCAAGCTCGATCCGGCTTCGACCGAGGCCAATCTCTACCGCATCTACATGCTGCTGTCGCGCGGCGAAAAGGAGTCGGCGCGGCACGGAATTGCGGGCCTGCTGGCCGGCGCCGCGAACGACTGGAATGTGCACATGGTGGCCGGCCTGGCGCTGCGCGGCGACGGCATGTACGACGAGGCGCTGAGCGAATTCAGCCGCGCGCTCAAGCTGAATCCGGCGAACGCGGCGATTCTCTACAACCATCGCGCCCGCGTGTACCACTACCAGAACCAGATTGAGCTGGCCGGCGACGAGCTGGAAAAAGGCCTGGCGCTGGAGCCGCGCCATCCGCTGCTGCGCACCTCGGCGGGCTACCAGCAGATGCGCCTGGGCAACCTGGACGCGGCCATCGAGATTCTGGAGGGCGTGATCGCCGACGATCCCTCGCTGCGCATCGCCGTGCCCACGCTGGCCATCTGCTATGTGCAGGCGGGCGCGCGGGAGCGGGGCGCAGCGCTGCTGAAGGACGACACGCTGGCCGCGGCCGAGGCCGACAGCGAGATGGCCTACCGGCTGGCCACTTACTTTGCCGTCGATGGCGACTCCAGCGAGGCGCTGCACTGGCTGCGCCGCGCCATCTATCTCGGCAACGAGAACTATCCGTGGTTCCAGAAGAATCCCGCGTGGAACAACCTGCGCACGAATGCGGACTTCGAGCGGATTCTCGAGGATTTGAAGAAAGGCTTCCGCAAAAACCAGAAGACGTGGAAGCGATTGCTGGAGGAAGTGCCGGCGGGAGAGTGATGGTTCGGCTTTCGACAACGAACTATGAACTTGAAGCAGAGTTGTTTGTTGGGTTCAAGCCACCTGCAAATGTGGGTTTCAGGTCTCTGTTCTTCAAGAATGGAGAGACCGCCATCTCGACCTTGACTGCTTCTAGCCCTCGATTTCTTCCAACAATGGAAGAAGATCCCGTTTGCCATGCACGACGCGCTCGATGCGGACCGCATTCTGGCGGATGCGGAAGAGAATGACGTAATTGCCCACTGTGGCTAAGCGCGCTTCCGCGCCAAGTTCGGGCCGCAGACGGTAGAATCCTGCCGGTTGCTTGGCAATTTCCTTCATCCGCGCGCGAAGCAAACGAATCACTCGCGCTGCGTGGCGGGGACTGTCCTGCGCAATATACTCCGCGATCTCTTCAAGGTCGCCCGGCACACAGGGCGATAGCCGGAGGCGCATTACCGGCCCGTTGCCTTGGCCAAGCCGTCATATTTGCGTTCCAGGCGGTCGAAGACCGGGTCTGGATCAAGGCCTTCGGAATCGTCCGCGACCGCCTCCTGCCATAGCTTGCGGAGATTCGACAGGCTCTGTTCTCGCAGGTTGCGCTTGTGCGTCCAGTCGCGGAGGGCGTCGCGCACGACCTCGCTGTTGGAGGAATACTCCCCGGCATCCACGGCACGGCGGACGAGTGCCGCCATCTCTGCGGGGAGCGCGATGCTCAGCTTTTCGATGGTAGGCATAAGGCGTACCCCAGTAGTAATGAATACTACCACATTCTCACCGAGCCATCCTGACCATGGCTCGCAGCGAAATGGTGCTACATCCGGGCGGTGCGGCCCAAGTTGCTGAAGATTCGCGGAGTTCTGGAATCAGGGAATGCGTTCGTAGGGCTGGTACACCGGCTCCCACACATACGCGCGGAGTTCTTCCGCGAAGCCCGCTTCGTCGACGGCATCGGCTACTCCGTCGGCCATCGCTTGCCGGCCCACGGCCTCAGCCACCACCAGGCTCACTTTGCGGGAGTCGGCGATGGGCGGCAGCAGCGGAGCGCTTTTGTCCGCGCGCGCCGGCGAAAGCGAGGCCAGCGCTTTGGCGGCGGCCATAATCATGCCGTCGGTGACGCGCCGGGCGCGGGAGACGAGGATGCCGAGCGCCAGGCCGGGAAAGATGTAGGAGTTGTTGATCTGCGCGATGCGGACGAGTTTGCCGTTGACTTCGACCGGCGCAAAGGGGCTGCCCGTGCCCACCAGCGCGCGGCCGTCGGTCCAGCGCAGCAGGTCGGCGGGCGTGGCTTCGGATTGCGAAGTGGGATTCGACAGCGGGAAGATGACCGGGCGCGGAGTGTGGCGCGCCATCTCGCGCACAATCTCCTCGGTAAATGCGCCGGGCTGCGCGCTGACGCCGGCCAGCACCGTGATGCCGGCGTTGCGCACCACATCGAGCAGCGAGATGGCGCCGGTTCGAGCTTGGCGCCGAAAGCTTCCATCCCGCAACGTCCTCGCGCTTGCGCGCCAGCGGCTGCTGCTCGGGACGAATCCCTTTGCCGCCTTCGACGAGCAGGCCGTAGCGATTGAAGGCGTAGATGCGCTTGCGCGCCTGCTCTTCGCTCAGGCCCTCTTCCTTCATGGCGGCGATGAGGAGATCGACGATGCCGATGCCGGCCGATCCGGAGCCGAACATGGCGATGGTCTGCTCGCGGAGCGGGATGCCGGTGGCGTTGACGGCGGCCAGCAGCGTGGCGGTGGTCACGGCCGCGGTTCCCTGAATGTCGTCGTTGAAGGTGCAGAGCCGGTCGCGATAGCGCTCCAGCAGGCGCGCCGCGTTGGCGCCGGCGAAATCCTCCCACTGCAAAAGGATGTGCGGCCAGCGGCGCTCGACGGCAGTCACAAAGGCCTCGACAAAATCGTCGTACTCCTGGCCGCGAATGCGCTTGTGCTGCCAGCCGATGTAAATGGGATCGTTGAGCAGCGCTTCGTTGTCGGTGCCCACGTCGAGCAGCATGGGCAGGCAATGCTCCGGCGGAATGCCGCCCAGCGCCGTGTAGAGCGCCATCTTGCCGATGGGAATGCCCATGCCGCCCGCGCCCTGATCGCCCAGGCCGAGGATGCGCTCGCCGTCGCTGACCACAATGCAGCGCACGTCGTCGTAGCGCGGGTTGGCGAGGATCTGCTCGATGCGGTCCTTGTTGGGATAGCTGAGGAAGAGGCCGCGCGGCTTGCGCCAGATCTCGGAGAAGCGCTGGCATCCCTCGCCCACTGCCGGCGTGTAGACGATGGGCAGCAACTCCTCGATGTGGTGGGCGATGAGCGAGTAGAACAGCGTCTCGTCGTTGTCCTGCAGGTCGCGCATATTGCGTGTACTTGCCGAATGCAGTGGGCCGGCTGTCGAGCACGCGCTTGCGGCGCTCGCGCTGGTCTTCGAGGGTTCCGATGTGCGGCGGCAGCAGGCCGTGCAGAGCGAAAGCATCGCGCTCCGCTTCAGTAAAGGCCGTGCCTTTGTTGAGGCGGGGATTCATGAGCAGATCGAGCCCGGAAAGGCTGGTGCGAATGACAGGGATGTCAGGGTCGCTCGGCGAGGGGGATTCTGCGCTCAAAACAATCGTCTCCTTGATATAGGTTTTGTTTTTTGCGGTGCTTCCCATAATAGCGAAGCCGTGACTCCGCCGCGAACATGCAAGCCGCTCAGGCCTGCCATGGATCGAAGATAGGAACTCCGGTGCGCGCGAAGTGAGACACGTTGCGCGTAACAAGGGTCATACCATGCACCAACGCCGTTGCCGCGATGAGCGCGTCGCGATCGTCCCGCGGGTCGGGCACGTGCAACGACGCGCCTCGTCGTGCAATCTTGAGGTCGACCGGCAATATTCGTCCCTCAAATTCGGGAAGCACTTGATCTTCCAGCCATGCGCGCAGCATCGCTCCCTGCCGCGGATCTCTGCGCTCCATGAGCAGAACTCCCTTTTCCAGCTCCAGAACAGTAATGACTGAGAGATATGCGAATTCTGAGACCAAACTCTCCGACCATGCCGTTACGCCAGGATCCGCTGTGCCGGCTCCGATCTTGCGCTGCTCCGAGACAACGTTTGTATCGAGAAGATACATCACGAAAAGTCGGCCGGACGAAACATCTTGCTGCTTAATCGCGGCGGCTCAAAGTCAACCTGGCCGGCATTGGGCATCGCCAATGCTTCCGCCAAACTCTTCTTCTTCTTGCCGGAAATCTCCCGGTACTTTTCGATCGTCAACAGTACGTGTGCAGGCCGTCCTCGATCGGTGATAAAGACCGGTCCCTTCTTCGCGGCGCGCTTCGCGCGGCCTGTGTCCTGGTTGAATTCGCGGCTGGAAAGGGTCGTGATCGTCACAGTGCGCCTCCATGTAGCAACGTTACTACATTGTAGCACGATCCCGGCTATTCAAAGGTCAAGTACACGATCTCGGGGCGTGTGCCGACGCGCATGGGAGGGCCCCAGCGTTCCGGCAGCCGGTGGATGTGTAGACCTGGAGCGCGCCAAAGCGATGCAGACCGTTGGTGAAGGGGCCAAAGATGCTGCGCGTGATCCAAGTGAAAGGAAAGAACTGCCCGCCGTGGGTGTGGCCGGAGAGCTGCAGGCTGAAGCCGGCCTGCTCCACAATGGGCAGGCGCGTGGGCGCGTGGTTGAGCAGGATGCCGGGCCGGGAGCGGTCGAGCCGCGGACTGTTGGCGCGCATGTTATCGAGCGCCGCCTTCATGCGCAGCGGCGAGGCTGAGTCGTGATAGAGCACGCCGGCAATCTGCAGTCCGTCGACCATGACCAGCTCGTTGGCGAGAACGCGGATGCCGGCGCGAGCGATGGCCTCGATGTAATGCGTCGCGTCGAGTAAATTCTTCGTGATTGCCGGTGGAGAAGTAGATGCCGAAGGGCGGAGTGAGCGCCTGGAACGGCGCGACCAGGCGGTCGAGATCGCCTTTGGTGCCGTCGAAAAGGTCGCCGGGAAGAAAGACGATATCGGGCTCGAGACGCGCGGCCAGGGCAACCAGGCGGCGGCAGAAACGGACGCCGTTGATGGGCCCGAGGTGCAGATCGCTGAGCAGGACAGCGCGGCGGCCGCGCCAGGACGCGGGCAGATTGGGAAGTTGGACGGCGATGCGGCGGATGCGGATCACGCGGGCGTTGAAGAGGCCGTAGATGCCGGTGAGCGCGGCTACGCGAGTAGAGAGCGGCGGCGAGAAGCGGGCGGATCCGCCGGGATTCGCCGCCAGGTGGGAGAAGGCGGAGCACAAACCACGCGCAGCCAGACGAGACAGCGACGCCCAGAAGAAGAAGTTGAGAAAGCCGAGCCAGACGGCCGCGATCCAATAAAAGAGCCCGGACGGCAAAATTCGAAAACCGGAAGGAAAGCAGCGAGGCGACGACGAAGCTGAAGGCCAGAACGAACATCGCGATGCGCAGATCGGCCACCGCAGCGGGAGCGAGACCGGGCCAGAAGGCGATGCAGGTGGAATAGACGAACCAATGGGCAAGGAAAAGGATGACCTGGATGACGAGGATGGCAACGACAGGCCAGGCTTTCAAATCCGGATCTCCTTCTAATCCATCATTGCATGAGCGGCGGCGGGGATTTTCGGAGCAGGCGGACCTGCGGACGCGCGTGAAACAATCTTTTCATGACCGGCAACGGCGGCAACGCGCTGGGAATTTACATTTCCATTCCCTTTTGCCGGTCGAAGTGCACCTATTGCAACTTTGCCTCGGGCGTGTATCCGGCCGGCGACCATGAGCGCTATGTGGAGCGGCTGATCGAGGACCTGGCCGGCGCGAGGGCGTGGGCCGCGAAGCTTGGAGCGGAGCTGCCGCGGCGCGTGGACACGGTCTATCTGGGCGGGGGAACGCCGACGCTGCTGGCTCCGGAGTTGCTGGCGCGGTTATTCGCCGCGATGCGCGCGGAGTTCGATCGTCGATGCGGACGCGGAAATCACCATGGAGTGCGCGCCGGGGCAAATGGCGGACGCGACGCTGGAGGCGATGGCGGCCGCGGGCGTGAACCGCGTGAGCCTGGGCGTGCAGTCGTTTGTGGATAGCGAGGCGCACGCGAGCGGGCGGCTGCACAACAGGGCGAAGGTTGAGGCGGATTTGCGGCGGCTGCGCGCGGCCGGGATCACGAACCTGAACGTGGATCTGATCGCGGGGCTGGCCGGGCAGACGCTTGCCTCGTGGGAAGATCGCTGGACGGCGCTGGTGGACTCGGGCGTTCCTCACGCCAGCGTGTACATGCTGGAGGTGGACGAGGATTCGCGGCTGGGGCGCGAGGTGCTGGCGGGCGGGTCGCGCTATCACGCCGGACTGGTGCCGGGCGACGATGCGATCGCGCGGATGTATGAGCGGGCGATCGAGCGGCTGGAGGAGGCGGGGCTGCGCCAGTACGAGATCTCGAATTTCGCGCGGCCTGGACTTCGAGTCGCGGCACAACTTGCGCTACTGGCAGCGGCGGCCGTATCTGGGCGTGGGGTTGGATGCGTCGTCGATGCTGCGGGCGGCGGGCTCTGGGTCAGAGCGTGAATTCGCAGGCCGCGGAAAGACTCCTGCAAGGCAGAGCTTTGTATCAGGGCACGACTTCAGTCGTGCCGATGGCGAAGTGCAATGTGTGAGGGCTTTAGCCCTTGCGGCAGACTTGGTTCTTCGCTCATCGACGACCGACGATCTCAATGCATATCTCAGCTCTCCCGCGGCGCCGGAAATCACGTGGCTCGCGCCTGCTCGCCAGCACGAGGAAGCGTGGTTTCTGGGGCTGCGGATGAATGCAGGCGTGGACGTGGCCGCGCTGCGAGCAGAATTCGGCCGCGAGATGGTCGAGCCGGCGATGCAAACAGTGGAGCGGCTGGTGAACGAGGGCTGCTGACCTTCGACGGCGAACGCGTTCGGCTTACCGCACGCGGCAGGCTCATTTCAAACGATGTGTTTCAGGAGTTCTGGAGCCGTACGCGATAGAGACTCGTGAGAAGCTTGCGGCTGATGCAGTGTGATTCAGGCGGCCTTAGCTGCCCTGCGCGCTGGTTGGACCTTGAGCATGGCCCGCATGCCCAGGCGATCGCAATAACGCAGCAGCTTTTCGATGCTAACCTGGGCGATGCGGCCTCGCAGCAGATTACTGACTGCCGGTTGATGCTCGTCGAGAACGCTGACCAATTGGTGCTGCGTGTAGTTCTGCCGCTCGATTTCATCGCGGATGGCATCAAGCAGATCGGCCTTGATTTTAAGCGCCGTCGCATCGGCATGCGTAAAGCCGAGATCGTCCAGCACGTCGCCCCGAGTCACATGGGTAACTGCACCAACCTTCTTAGCCATGACCTTTTTTCTCCGAAATTCTCGCCTGCGACAGCACCAACCTCAGCCTTGATTTCGCAATCTCCAGGTCGCGCCGGCCGGTCTTGCGGCTCTTCTTCTCAAATGCGTGCAACACATACAGCTCATCGCCGATCCGCGTCAGGTAGATCACTCTGTACCAGGTTTTTTCATCGGCGGCTTTCAGTTCCCAAACGCCGTTTCCAATTGACTCCATCCGCCGTGCATCGCAGTCCGGAAGCAGTCCCTTTTGTAATCTGCGCAGGGAGTACCCCAGTGTGCCCTTAATCTCTCGAGGAAAGGAACTCAGAACCTCTTTTGCATTCCCGGTCCAGTAGATCTCTGCGTAGTCCCGCACCATCGAAATATATCATATTTCGTATAAGGGAGATGCGCGGATTTGCCGCTACCACGCCAGCAACTCGTCGCCCGAGGTCGCGGAGAGAAACGTAACCGGCGACGGGCGTGGACTCGCGGCGGGCATCCGAAACACTGGATGGACTCGGGTCCGGCAGCCTTGGCCCATTCCAGCGCTTTCTCGGCCTCGCGCAGGACCACCACCGGCGAGCGGCCGCGGCTGTTGGCGATGCCAAAGCAGGCGGAGAGGCGGATGGCTTCGCCCGCCACGCGGAAGGGCACGGAAAAAACATCGACGCGCAGGCGCTCGGCCAGGATCATGGCGCTGGCGGGGCTGCAGGCAGGCAGCGCGATCAGGAACTCGTCCATGCCAGGCCGCCCCAGCAGGTCGTAGCTGCGCAACAGAGCACGCGGTGCGGCTGGCCACCTGGCAAAGCAGTCTCATCGCAGGCGTCCACGCCAAGGCGCGAGTTCCAGTGGCCGAAGTCGTCGATATCGAAGAGCACCAGGCACAAGGAGCTGTTCATGCGCTGCACGCGGTCGGTCTCGCGAAAGAGCATGGCGAGCAGAGTTTCGCGATTGTAGACGCCGGTGAGGCGGTCGAATTGAGCGTTGCGAATGGCGGCCTCGCGCAGGGTTTCGAGCTCGCGCGCCATGCGCTGATTGCGCAGCACCAGGTCGAGCCGAAGCTGCCAGTAGGCGGATTCCGCGGAGCGCAGGATCAGGTCGTCGATGGCGCCCTCGGCGAGGCGGTCGATCCATTCCTCGGTCACAGTGTCGGCAATCAGAACAATGGGGAAGCGCGGGCCGTCGGCCTGGGCGCGGCGCAGCGGCCAGCAACTGGCCGATCGGCATGCCGGGCAGGCTTGCAGTCGAGCAACGACCAGGCCGGGCGGATTCGCGCCGGCGATGGAGGCCAGCGCCGCCTCGGCGGAGAGAACAACTTCGACGCGCGCGCCGGCGGCCTGAAGCAGCGGCTCGATGGCGCCAAGAAGAGCCGGATCGGGCGAAGCAAGCAGAAAAGCGGGCGAGCGTGACGAAGGCATCCGGGCAAATCTCCTGCTTGGATGCATCGGCACACATTAGAAAAAATTTAGAAACCGGCCGAAGAATTGTTGAGGCCGCCCAATGACCTTTGGGCGGAGTCGTGACACCAAAGGTACCGTGTCCGCACCGGGACAAAAACACAATCCGCCTGCGGCAACATCGACTCCGCCATCAGCGATTGTCCGCTAATCCACGAAGTCCACTTGCGGAGCGATGGGGATGATGCCGCGCTCGTGGCCCATCGCGAGCAGCTTGCGGATGGCTTCGCGGCCGTCGGGGCCGTAGTCGAGCGTGCGCTCGTTCACATACATGCTCACAAAGTGGCTGGCCATCGCTGGTGTCCAGGTCGCGCGCGAACTGCATGGCGTATTCGAGGGCCTGCTCGCGGTGCTCCAGGGCGTAGCGGATGCTAGTCGCGCAGCGCCTTGGAGATGACCTTGTGCGTTTTGGCGCCGAGCGAGCGGCGGATGGCGTTGCCGCCCAGCGGCAGCACAAGCCCGGTGGTTTCGCGCCACCAGACGCCGAGATCGATGACCTTGAAGAGACCGCTGGTGGAGTAGGTGAGCTGGCCCTCGTGGATGATGAGGCCGGCATCGTATTTGCCGGCCAGAATCTCGGGAATGATGCGGTCGAAGGGAACGGTGACGGTCTCGATGTCCGGATTGAAGATTTTGAGCGCGAGATAGGCCGTGGTCAGCGTGCCGGGAACGGCGACGCGGATGCGGCCGAGGTCTTCTGGCGTCAAGCTTGCGGCTGGAGACGACCATGGGGCCGTAGCCCTCGCCCACGCTGCCGCCGCAACCCATGAGCGTGTAGTTCTGCTGCAGGTAGGGATAGGCGTGAAAGCTGATGGCGGTGACATCGTAGAAGGCCTCTTCGCGGGCGCGGCGGTTGAGCGTCTCAATGTCGCAGAGCGTGTGGTTGAAGCGGTAGCCGGGCACGCGAATCTTGTTGCGTCGCCAGGCCATAAAACATGAAGGCATCGTCGGAATCGGGGCTATGGGCGATGGAGATTTCCACCGGGGACTGCGCGATCTGGCTGACGATCCGGGGTCTGAGTGCTCACGACGGGGGAGATCCTTTCGGCAACAAATGACTGACGATACTTCACTGATGCGGCAATAGCGTTCAGTGGATGACCGGCACTTGCGGCTCATCTTGACGCGGCGTTGCCGGCCGATCAATACATACGCTTTCAGGGATTCACTTCCAGGTCGGACTCCTCGGCTGGTTCGACGGCCGCGGACGGTTCGCTCCCTGGGTTTCGTGCGCTGCAGCCAGATGTGACGAGCCACACCCGCGGCCGCAAACAGCAGCGCCCCGAGCGAAACGAGAAGGACAATCAAGAGCCAGCGCATGGGACAAACTCCCACAAGGATACCAGAGCGCCCGCGCGCGACCTAGATGGCTCACGCCGCGGTACCTTAAGGCCCGCTTTCACGCCACCGATTCCTCTGGCGCGCGCAAGCACGCGTGCAGCCAGGCGAGGTAGGGATGGCTGCCGGCCTCGACCGCAAGCACCAGAAACTCGGGGGTTTGGTAGCTGTGAAGTTCATGCAGCCGCGCTTCGAGAGCGGGCAGTTGATCGGAGGCTGTTTTGAGCAGACAGCAGAGTTTCGGCCGACGACTCGATCTGGTCCCTGCCAGCGGTAGATGGAGTGAACAGGGGGAAGGAGCGTGGCGCAGGCGGCCAACCGCTCCTCGACGAGCGTGCGGCCCAGGCGAGTGGCTGCCTCGGGGCTGACGACGGTGGTCATGACGATGCGGGCGGACGACGTGGTTTCGAGCATAGGCCCCTCCGGGATGAAAACGATGCTGCAAACACTGTAAGCCCAAATCGGTCCGCCGTGCGGCTGTTTCGCCAAGTTGTTTTTGATGAGCGCAATGCTGCCTTGCCGATCCGGGCCCGGTGTTGCAGTATGGACTTTGCGGCCCGCGAAGCTGCCGCGCGTGGAGAAGACGATGACGACAGCGATCAAATTTGGCACCTCGGGATGGCGGGCCATTGTTGCCGACGAGTTTACCGTGGCCAATATCCGGCTGGCGGTGGCGGGAATTGCCGCATATGTGAAGACACTGCCCGGCGCCGCACCGGGTGCTGGTGGGCCGCGATCCGCGCTTTCTGGGCGAGAGCTTTGTGGCCGAAGCGGCGCGCGTGCTGGCCGCGGCGGGCGTCACGCCGATCGTGATTCCCGAGGCCGCGCCCACACCGGCCATCGCGCTACGCGGTGCGCACGCTCAAGACTTCAGGATCCATCAACTTCACCGCCTCGCACAATCCGCCCGAGTACAACGGCATCAAGTACTCCACGCCCGACGGCGCGCCGGCTCTGCCCGAAGTCACGAAACAGATTGAAGCGGCGATCGAGAAGATTGCCAGCGGCGGAGGCGGCAATTCCCGAGCCCCTTCGCAGGAGAACTTTGAGACCGCGGACGTGAAGCCGGCCTTCCTGAAGCGGCTCGCCGAGCTGGTGGATCTGAAAGCCATCGCCAAGTCGGGCATCAAGGTGGTCTACGATCCGTTCTGGGGCGCGGGGCGCGGCTATCCCTCCGATCTGCTGCGCGAGGCCGGCGTGACGGTGGAGACGGTGCACGACTATCGCGACGTGCTCTTCGGCGGCCACGCGCCGGAGCCGTCCGACGAACTGCTGGGCGACGCCAGGAAAAAAATGAAAGAGATCGGCGCCTCGCTGGTGATCGCCACCGACGGCGATGCGGACCGCTTCGGCATCGTGGATGGCGACGGAACGTTTATCCAGCCGAACTACGTCATCGCGCTGCTCTTCGACTATCTGGTTGAGACGCGCGGCTGGCGGAACGGCGTGGCCAAGAGCGTGGCCACCACCAACCTGATCAACGCGCTGGCCGATTACCACAAAGTTCCGCTCTACGAGACGCCGGTGGGATTCAAGTACATCGGCGCGCTCATCGATCGAGGACAAGATCGCCATCGGCGGCGAGGAGTCGGCGGGGCTCACCATCCGCGGCCACGTGCCGGAGAAGGATGGCATCATCGCCGGACTGCTCGTGGCGGAGATGGTGGCCACGCGCGGCGCCAGCCTGGGCGCGCAATTGAAGGCGCTTTTTGCCAAGGTTGGTTCCTTTTATCCCGTTCGCGAGAACTTCCACTTGACCGCGGAGCAGAAAGCCGCGTTCACTGAGAAGATTGAAGGCCGATCCGAAGGAGCTGAGCGGGCGCAAGGTTGTGCAGGTGGTCAGGACCGACGGGCTCAAGCTGATTCTGGAGGATGGCTCGTGGGTTTGCTACCGGCTGTCCGGGACGGAGCCGGTGGTGCGGGCCTATACCGAAGCGCGCAACGAGCGGGACATGGAAGCGCTGCGGTCGGCGGCCGAAAAGTTTGTGCTGTGGGCTCAGGTTGAGCCGGTCTCCAGACCGGCTGTCGGCGAGTCTCAGACCTGCTCTTGATGCTCGTGAGCAACGAAGCTTGGATTGAGGTTCGATGCCGGAAGAGAACGTGCAAGCTGAGATGGATGCGGCCAGGAACGAAGCCGGCTTCGTTGCGCGAGCGGGCGATTGCCTGGGCGCAGCGGCTGTGGCGGCCGGCGGGAACCGTGATCGCCGTGGTGCTGGCGCTGCTGGTTACGTGGCATGTGATCTACGGCAAGCATGGTTTGTCCGTGTGGCAGCAGAAACGCGCCGAGGACCGCGCCCTGCAGCAGGAGATCAAGGATCTGCAGCAGGAGAACGCGCAGATGCGCCAGCAGATCGAGCGCCTGAAGTCGGATCCCGACGCGATTGAGCGCGAGGCGCGCGAAAAGCTGCACTACGCCAAGCCCGGCGAGGTGATTTATACGCTGCCGGATCAGCCGCACGGGCAGCAGCAGAAGCAGCCAGGCAAATAGGCTTTCAGCTTTCAGTTCTCAGCTCTCAGCTTTCAGTCGTTTAGGCCTTTCACCGCTTCGCCTTTGTGCAAACATCGAAGCGTGCAAGCCCCTACACCTCTTCTTCCCACTCCCTGTTCCCTGTTCCCTGGCACTTCCGTCAAGTCTCCTGCCCGATTTACGCGCTGCAAGCTGCTGAAAACACACTGCAGAAGGAATTTTTTGCGGGGCGCGTCTTCGCCGGGCCGCTCCAGATCGTCCGATCGCACTTCAAACGGGGTTCGGCTTCGATGCGGCCCAGGAGTCTGACGGCGGAGATTGTTTCAAAAGTCGATGTGCGTGCGCACCGTCGTCACGTACACCGGGCCGCGATCGGTGTTGTAGCCGGGATGGGCAATTTGCGTTCCGCCGATCATGCCGTAGAGTCCGCGCCAAAGATGGGCATTGTAATACCACTCCAGAATGTCCTCGCGCCCGTAGGTCAAATTGCCGTCGCCCAGCAGGAAGCCCAGCCCGCCGTAGTGAAGATAATTCTGGTGGTCGCGCTTGATGGCATTCGAGACAAACGCGACGCCCACCTTGTCGTTGGCTCGATGCCAGCTATGGCCGGCATAATCGCCGCCGAACAGAATCGTCTGGCCAACCTCGGTGTAAGCGAACGACTCGTGCTGGTCCTCGTTCCAGCCGAAGCGCCCAAAGAGCCGCAGGCTGCCGGTCACTTCCTGCTCGGTGTTCAGTCCGAAGCCGTACTTCACCGCGCCGAATTTCTCGGTCTTCGTGATGTCGGGCGCCGATACTTTGCCATTCAAGATACTGGTCCACCGACTCGCGGTAGTCGCCCATGTGCGCGTGATTCACATAGCTCAGCACGCGCACCGCGCCCTCGCGCTTCGGATCGAGCCAGCGGGCGAAGAGGCCCTTGCGCAATTCGAACTCCCAGTTCTGCCCGTTGGCGCGGCTGAAGGCCCAGTCGAGGTCGATGCCGTTGGCGACGACGGGCATGGCGGCGATGGCGTACCGCGCCGACCAGATCCGGTCGTCGTACTCCAGAATTCCCGCCACGGTGTAGCCGCGCGTATCGGCCGCGTAATCCCACGCGCCGTTGTTGTCGATCGTCCAGTTGGTGAACTGCAGATGGCTGTCGGAGCCAACTGAGTTGACGTCGAATGTGTCGGGAAGAGTCATCTTGCCAATGCGAATCTCAAACCGGCGCACCGGCACTTTCGTCGCCAGCGCCAGAGGCCCGCGATCCTGGTCGGTCATCTCGTTGGTCAAGCCGAAAATCTGATGAATCTCGTCCGCGCGAAAGATATGGCTTGATGCTCAAGCTGGGGTTGCGCACCACGTCCAGGTTGGTCTCGCCGGCCAGCCCCAGCGACTGCGAGATGCCGCGCCCGCCGGCATTCTCAACGTCGACGATCAGGTCAGTGTTGTAGCGGGTGTTCGGGAACAACTGATAGCCGAGATAAAGCGTCGTGACCTCGGACGCCTTGGTTTCAAAGTCGTCGATCAGGCTGTTCGGCCCCTCATAAGGCGAGCGAAAATGCCCGTGCATCTGGAAGATGCTGTTGGCCTGGCCGGAGACCCAATAGCGCGCGTTCTCCGGGTGAGGCGCGATGGTAAGGAGGGGTCCGCCTCCACTTTCTCTCCCTGCGGGATTGGCAGGTTGAGTTGCGTTCGTCGTACCAGTCGTTCCACCCGTCAGCGGCAATACCAAAAGCGCATGCGGCACGAGTGCGGACGGTAAATTGTTTTGTGTTTGCGCTCGGGCGATCACCGCCGTCAGTAGAAAGGCGCAAGTCATCCAGCCGAGCGTTCGTGAAATCAAATTGGGGCAGCAAAAGGACATCGAATGAAACGCCGGGAATCACACCTCGGCAGGGCCAATACTATCGAATTCGCCATGGATCTGATCGATTGAGTCCATGCGAATCTTAGGCAACGTCATCCTTCCGCTCGAGATGTCCGTTTGCACTCGCGTCAAATGCACTAGCGGCCGGACTCCCTCTCATCGTATCGGGCCATTGGCGCCTGGATTGTGAACACTGATTGAATGACCGGCCGCCGACCAATTCTCATCCTCGAATACTTTGCTGCACTCGCGCCGCAAATCCGCGAGGAGTCTCCACCTGCTAAAATGAAGTCTGCCGCACAGTGCGGCGCATTGCTCTCGAATCCCCCAAACCGGCCCGCCGGCCTGAGCGGCCGGACTCACGCCAAGGAAAAGTGCACCAGTGAGCCAGACGATACGCAATATCGCCATCATTGCCCATGTGGACCACGGAAAGACGACGCTGGTGGACGGAATGCTGCGTCAGGCCGGCACCTTCCGCGCCAATGAGCAAGTGGCCGAGCGGGTGATGGACTCGAATGAATTGGAGCGCGAGCGCGGAATCACCATTCTCGCCAAAAACACGGCGATCAACTTCGGCGTCGGAAAGATCAATATTGTCGACACGCCCGGACATGCCGACTTTGGCGGCGAGGTGGAACGCGCGTTGAAGATGGTGGACGGCGTGATGCTGCTTGTTGACGCGGCTGAGGGGCCGCTGCCGCAGACGCGCTACGTGCTTTCAAAAGCGCTTGAGGCCAAACTGCCGCCGATCGTAGTAATCAACAAGGTTGACCGGCCCGATGCGCGCCCGCAGGAAGTGCTGAACGAAATCTACGATCTGTTCATCGACCTCGACGCGGACGAATCGCAATTGGATTTCCCGGTTTTGTACGCCGTCGCCAAGGCCGGCACTGCGACCACCGATCCAACAAAGCCTGGCGTGGATTTGCAGCCGCTGTTCCGGGCCATCGTGGATACGATTCCCGAAGCCACAGGCGATCCCGGTGGCGCGTTGCAAATTCTGGTTGCGAACCTCGATTACTCCGATTACCTCGGCCGCATTGCCATCTGCCGCGTCATTCAGGGCACCTTGCACGCCGGCGACGAAGTCAACATTTCGCGGCGCGATGGCTCGCTCTACAAGACGCGCATTACCAAACTGTTCACCTTTTCGGGTCTCAAGCGCACCGAGATCGAAGAAACCACGATGGGCGACATTGTGGCCGTAGCCGGCGTGGAGGACATCACCATCGGCGAGACGATTACCAGCGTAGAGAATCCTGCGCCGCTGCCGCTGATTATCATCGACGAGCCGACAATTGCGATTCAGCTCAACGTGAACACCTCGCCGTTTGCCGGCCGCGAAGGCCAATACGTTACCAGCCGCAATCTGCGCGAGCGCCTGGAAAAAGAGCTGCTGGCCAATGTATCGATCCGCGTGGAAGAGACAGGATCGCCCGACAGCTTAAAGGTGCTGGGCCGAGGAGAGTTGCAGCTCGCGATCCTGATTGAGATGATGCGGCGTGAGGGCTACGAGTTGATGGCAGGCCGGCCGGAGATCGTGACCAAAATCGTGGACGGCGTGCGCATGGAGCCCGTCGAACACCTCACGATCGACGTTCCCGAACGATTCACCGGTGTGGTGATTGAAAAGCTTGGCCCCCGCAAAGGCGAGATGACCAAAATGCACAATCATGGCTCGGGACGCGTGCGGCTGGAGTTTCGCGTGCCCAGCCGCGGACTCATTGGCCTGCGCAGCGAAATGCTGACCGAGACGCGCGGAACCATCGTGATGAATTCTCTTTTCGATGGATACATTCCCTACCAGGGCGAAATTCCGCAGCGGCCCACCGGCGCGCTGGTCGCCGACCGCCAGGGACTGACGACGACGTACGCGTTGAACGGCTTGCAGGAGCGCGGGATTCTCTTTGTGGGGCCGGGCGTAGAGGTGTACGAAGGCATGGTCGTCGGCGAGCACTCGCGCGACAAAGACCTCGACGTGAACGTAGTGCGCGAAAAGAAGATGACCAACATGCGTGCCTCGACCGCCGACGAAGCCATTCGCCTGGTCCCGTACACGACGCTCAACCTGGAACAGGCCATCGAATTCATCGCCGACGATGAGTTTGTCGAAGTCACGCCCAAGTCACTGCGCCTGCGCAAGAAGATTCTGCAGGCGAACAAGCGGCCGAAGCGCTGGGAAAAGGCGGAGCAAGCCGCAACCCTCTAACCGCTACTCATGATCTTAGAACTGTCATCCTGAGCGGAGTTTGGCGGGCTTTCTGCGCCGAACGGAGTCGAAGGATTTGCGGCTGCTTTTCGAAATCGGAGACGGTTGCACCAATGGGAGACTTACTCAAAACCGGCCGCCTCCTCTTGCGCCGCTGGCGCGACTCCGACCGCATACCCTTCCAAGCCATGAACGCCGATCCGCGCGTAATGGAGTTCATGCCCGCTCTCCTCACGCCCACGGAATCCGACGCGCTCGTCGACCGCGCTCAGGCCCACTTCGACCGCCACGGCTTCGGACCGTTCGCCGCCGAGATACTCGATAACCATTCCTTCATCGGCTTTATCGGGCTGTCGATTCCGAATTTCGATTCGCCATTCATGCCAGCGGTTGAGGTCGGTTGGCGGCTCGCGTTTGAGTACTGGGGTCGAGGATTGGCGAGTGAGGGTGCTCGCGCCGCCGTCCATTATGCGTTCGGCGAATTTGGCCTCGACAACATCGTTTCATTCACAGTTCCCGCAAATCTGCGCTCTCGGCGAGTAATGGAGAAGATCGGCATGACGCACGATCCTCGCGACGATTTCGATCACCCATGCTTGCCCGAAGACCATCCCTTGCGCCGTCATGTGCTCTACCGGCTCCCGCTGCACCAAGGGAATGTAGCGCTGGTCTTCTGACCGCCTGCAGTGCGGGCCTCCAGACCCAGACTGTTCTTTCTCGGGGAATTAGTTATTTCGACCCGGCAGGCAATTGCATGGACAACGCCATAGGATAGCGGCGTGATATCTTTTCCTCTATGTGGGGTACAGGTCTATTTACCTACACTGAGTTTCTCATCCGTACGCTGATCAAGTTCCTGCGAAGGATCGGCACAAGCGACTGGCCGGTCTTCAACGCGATTGTCGTTTCAGCGAAACGAGATGATTCTTTCATGGGATGTAAACTTATTATCATTCACTACAAATATCGCGACGCGGACGGCCGATTCGAAGGAACTCACAGGCAACCTTTTGTATTCGACAACTACGCTGATGCACATCTGCGCCGCTATCCCGGTGGAACCGAATTTCCTGTGCTCGTAAGCCCCAAATATCCCTCCTACTCGATCCCTGCTGAAGGAAGAATCATATTTACTCGGGTAAAGTAGCGTCCAGCACTTCCTGGGCGCGCGCGGCGCGCCACGAGGCGAGCCGTTCATAGAGAGCCGCGTCGGTCAGCGCCAGAATCTCGGCCGCGAAGAGCGCGGCGTTGGCTGCTCCGGGCTTGCCGATGGCCAGCGTTGCCACGGGGACGCCCTTGGGCATCTGCACCATCGAGAGCAGCGAGTCCAGTCCGTTGAGCGGTGTGGCCGCAATGGGCACAGCCAGCACGGGAAGGAGCGTCTTGGCCGCGATCACGCCGGCCAGATGAGCTGCGCCGCCCGCTCCGGCGATCAATACCCGCAATCCCCGCCCCCGCGCCGCCACAACGTATTCGAAGAGTTGATCCGGAGTGCGATGCGCGCTCAACACCCGCGCCTCATAAGGAATTTCGAGCGCGCGCAGAATCTCAACCGCAGCCGAGAGCACCTCGTAATCGCTCTTGCTGCCCATCACAACGCCCACCAGCGGTTGCTCGCTCATGAGCCGATTATACGAGGGCTGGGAAAGGGATTGCGGCGGAACTTTTGAAGGACCCACTGTCTTGAAGGGCGCCGGCCACGATCTACGAAAGGAACTCAAGCCTCCACGCTCAGTGCCGATGCCACGCCTCGACAGCCACTTCGATCACGGCAAACAAAACGCTGATCGCGGCGAGAAAGCCTTTGGCGCGCTGCCAGTTCTGTTCATGGCGGTCCATGCGCCGCTCCAGGTCAGCCAGGCGGCCGCCATTGCCATCGCCCATAAGGCCAGCCATTTGCGACTTGAGCACACTCAGATCGCTCAGCACCTGGGCTTCGAATTCATTCATCATGCGCATCCGCCAAACTCCAATTGGCAAATCGTCACGAGAGCTGCTTCCACTCACGCGCTCAGCGGCAGGTTGATAAATAGCGCCGTAGAGAACTCAGAATAATTCGGCGGCGTGGAGCCGTCGTACATCCGGATGTAGAATCGGTCGCTCGCCGAGAAGCGCGAGAAGGTCAGGTTTGGCTGCGCTCCGCGGATCACCAAAGTCGGATCCTCACCGGGCATGAAGACAAAATCGCGCAGCCGTATCTCGAATCCGCCACCACTGGGTGGAGTCACGCCGGTATTTACCGTGACTGTGCTTCCGTTCAGCGTTGTGACCGTAAGTCCGGTTAGGTTGGCAAGCACGGTTGGAGCGACGGGCGCAGGCAACCAGGCGTTCGCCGGCACCGTGGCGCTGGTCTTGATGGCTAAGTCATCGGCCCAGTCGTTGGCAAATGCGATCTCGTACTTTACTAAGTCAGGGTAACTGGCGCTATATGTCGCCTTGACCCCGCGCACCACGACCTCGGCATTCAGATTCGTTGAAGGCGCATTGAGGAGCAGTGCGTCTCCCGGCCAGACGTCGACGGCAAAGCTTGCCCGATTGCCTTTGTATGTTCCACTCCATAGCGCGCTCACGCTGGCCGCTGCTTGCTCCATCACCAGGGCAGCATTGCGGCAATCGGCGGAGCTACGTGCTGGAGGATTGGTGACTGAGCCGATCCACGCGGCCACCGCGGGCGAGCCAGCTTGCGCGAGCGCCCGCTGGCTGGCGGCGTTGACTACGCGGCCTACGGCCCGGCCAATCGTGCGGTAACTCACTGCGATTTGCTCGCCCGCAACAGGAGTGTAGCCGATGTAGAAGGTAACGGTCCCGGTCCGCTCGAGCTGACACTCGGCAGCTTCGGCGGATGTGCCGACTCTCCGTGTGTACGAGCCGCCATTCGGTGGCGTACTTACAACCCACCCTGACCCTAGGTTCGTTAAGTTCACGGCGCGCATGGTTCCAATCAGATTGATGCTGCTCGCCGGCACTACCATGCAAATTCCGGGTAAGTAGGTGACGGCGCCATCGTACAGCGTGACCGGCGTTGCGGCGACGCCGTTGACAAACTCCTGAATCTCCATCTGGATTCTTCCCGGGGCGATAAGCCATTCACCGCCTGCGGCGATGAGGCCGTCATCTCCAAAGGAGTAATAGACGGATCGAGCGCGCTGGCATTCCGGGCAATGCACGCGGACGCGAAGGGTATATTGGTTTGCGGAGTTCAACGCGAAGGTCGTTCCTGCCGGTGTGCCCTGCACGATTGGTTGCAGAGTTACAGCCCCTGTTCCCTGTTGCGCGGTGACCTGAAAACCCGCGGTACAGTCGGACGCGGTTTCGAGGTCGGTAAAGAACCCGGCCACGATACCGGTGCTACCCGGGGAAAGCGTCACGCCGACAGATTCAAGCAGCAACGTTCCGCCCATTTCGATTGGATCGAGCCATGTAAGGAGGGTTTGGCCATCGATCCCGGTGCCGCCGTTCATCGCCACGCCGCGCGGACCCAGCGTTAAGTAGCCGCCTCCGCGGGACACGCCCCAAAGCGCCTGATTGATTTGCGGCCCGTTGAAGAGCTCGCTAATGATGGCGGACTTTGCATTGGCAGGGAAATAAGGGTCCGCGGCCAGGTTGAACTGGGTTGTCATTCCGTCGCCCAGAAAATACTCCGTAACATAGGCCACCGGCTCGTTCTCGCCGCAGACGGTCACGTCGTTGGCCAGCGCACGCTTCACGCTGGACGTTAAAGCGAGGCTGGCGAGATTCAAGCTGCCATCCGCTTCGTCGAGTGGATGCACGGTTGCCTGCACGGTCGAAAGGCTGACCGCGCCACTGACAGCGCGATACGCCGCCCGCGCCATGCCCGCCACCTGTCCAGCGCTCTTGCTCCAATTCGCGCCCACCTCCGGGGTGAAGTTTCGCACCGGAGTGTTCAGTGAAAGCCCCTGCGTAGAGAGCGGTGTCGATCCGGCATGAACCACAAGCGAGGCGAGCAACGCCCCGGCGTTCCCTCCGGCAATGCCGGCGCTGCGAGGCATGAGCATCTGGTCGAGCAATAACTCATCGCTCACGGCTTGAATCGCCGTACGATAACGTGGGCCTTCGAGACCTAAGCCTGCGTATTCAGGTAGCGGACTTACTGCGATATAACCCGTGAAGTAAGTGGTGCCGTCGTCGCCCGTCACTCTGAGAGTTTGGAATCGAGCGGGCACCGGAAGGCGGCCACTGACAGGCAAGCTTAGCCATAACTCACAGATGGAGGGTTCGTTGATCTTGCGCGTAATTGTCAACGGACGCACGGCGTCGATCCCAGCCGTGTAATCCTGTCCTTGAATCAAGATCTTCATTGCAACCCTCTAACCCGTTAAGTTGAATCCTTCCTCGCGAGCTATACGAGTGCGTTGGCTGCTGGGCGGAAACTCCGGTAACATAAGATCCGCTCGCCATCCAACGGGTCGGTGACAGGCAGAGCCAAAAACTGTCCCTTGAGCAGCAGACGCGACTGCCCGTTCTGATTCTTCCCATTGAGCGGCGTGATTGCTTCTTCTGCTCCGGTCATGGTCTGCAACCTCGGATAGTGGAAGAAGATTCTCTCGCCCTGGCTGCCCTGCATCACGAAGAGCGCCGACCACTCCTGATAGAAGCTGCCGCCCTCACGGTCCACAAATCCCGTGACTGCCTGCAGCTTGGCGCCCGCTGCCGGAGCGCCACCAAGCAACGGCTCAGCGAGAGTCAGCCCGGTTTCGCCTGCTTGCGTTACCAGCGCAACATTGAAGGTGACGCGGCGGATGTAATCGACATCCGTGAGCGCCTGGCGCACATATGCGCCTGCGACGGGTGCACCCACAAAACCAGTCTGCCCTGTGTAGTCCACATCCACAGCGATCATCGAGCCGGCCGTGAACATTGCCGCATCCGCCGGGGCTAACAGAATAGATGTGCTCGCGGAACCGCTTTGCGGAGTGACTGCAGGAATTGCTTGCGCGCCATCCGGCGCCGAAGCGGCGCCAACAGCCGGTGCGAGTAAGTTCATATGCTGCGAGCCCGTCGCCAGAGCCATCGTCAATTTAGTCCAGCTTAGAAACTGGAAACTGACTCGCGCCTGGACAGTTTCCCGCACCTGCTCGAGTGGCGCTGCCGGAATGCCCGTCAACAGCGCAGCCGACTTACTCGCGGGCTTGCGGACAAACTCCTGAATCCATCCCAGGCTGATCCAGGGTGCTGGTGGAGCGTCGAGGTTGAACTGGCCTTGTTGCGTGGGATCAAAGAGGACTGGCGTCTGCGAGGCGCGATTCACCGGCGCAAAATATGCCCGCACTCGCCGTATCACCGGCGCCGGACCGGAAAACGAATTTGCGGCCATTTACTCCCCCTGCTCCTGGTAGCTATAGACCATGACACTCGCGCTGCGGCTCAGTTGGTCGCGCTGGATAACAACGGACGAAAACGCGGGTTCATCCCAAAAGACATGCGTCAGCATTGCGGCTGGCGGCGTGGCTGCGTAATTCAGCTTGGGCGTGTAGAAAGGCTGAAGCATCGCCATCAGTTCCTCATCCATCTCGCTCAAGGCGCGGCCGCGGTCCAATCCACCGAAGCTTTGCGTCCCGCAGGTCTGGTAGACGACTTCGCACTGCTCGGCCACCATGGCGGAAGCGAGATCGATATCGGCGGCCATACTCAGCCAGCGCAGAACAAACACGTCGCTGGGAAACTGGCTGAAGGGCGCTTCCGCTTCCTCCACCAGAATTCCCGGCCGCACCGCGCCGCGCAGTAAGATCGTCCGTTCCGGATTGACCACTGTCAGGCGCATACGCAGCGCCATATAAAACGAATCTTTCGCGTTCTGCATAAGAAGACAGGCAACAGGGATCGGGGATCGGGGATTAGAACAACCGTTCCCCGATCACTCTTCCCTGCTTCCCAACTCGCCTTTCCGGATCATTGTTCGTCTACGATCGAATGCCGTCCGCACGAAAGCAGATGACTGGCCATCGATCTTGATCCTCGTTCCATGTTCCCTACTCCCTATTCCCTGCCCTTACACCGCTTGCTGCCGCGCCTCGCGCAGGAGCAGCCGGTAGAGATATACCTGGCCGAAGGCTTCGTTGGAAGCGATCGACTCAATCAGATAGTCTTGCGCGGCCACGGTGACCGCTAATGTCATGGCAAAAAGAGACTGCGCCGAAGGGAGGTCAAGCGCGTTCAACTGCTGCTCGACGCTCGTGGCCGATACCAGCAACTCCCACGTTCGACTCTCCGCCTTCCTTCCAGCTCGGCCGCAGCTTTCGCATCAGGACCGGGCTCAGTGGCACATCGGCAAAGGTGGTTGCTACCAACCCCACCTCCGACATGCTGGGTTCCGTATTTGTGCCGGTCACGCGCAGAAGGGCCGTGGCTCCTGCCACACTGCGCAGCAGCGCATCGGCCAGCATCCGTGGCGCTCCCATCGGGTTGCGCGGCGCCGTATCGCTCATCGCTCACCCCAACCTGTTCGCCACGTACGGATTCAGCCAAGCCTGCACCGTTTCGTCGATCAGCGAACTTGAGAAATACTTCATTTGCATTGTGTCGATCCTGCTCATGCTCGTGTTCAGCGCCGGCGTCGCCTGCGCATTGCGCACAATCTGCGCGCACGCTGACTTCACATCGTCGCCGATGGTTGCCGAGCCCGCCGTGTAAGTCACCTTCACTTCGTTGTAAGGCAGTCCCAGGACGTTCCAGGGCAGCGTCAGCTCCCCGGTACTCGCGTCGTAGTCCACAAGGCTGGGATCGATCGTCGTCCATTGCCCGGGCAATGCAAATGCCCACGCAATTTCAAAGAGCGGTTCGTGCGGGAGCTCTCCACGTCTGGGCCTTGCGTACCGTCCTTCGATGCCCGCGATCGGCGTCGTCGCCGGGGCCAGCGGCGCCAGCGGAAGATAGCTTAGCCGCACCGTCTGCGACCCGGCAGTTACGCGCAGGCGCTCGGTGTACTGAATGACGTTCAGGTCAGGCCGCCTGCAGTAACTGTTGATCAAAGCCGTCGCGGCCGTAATCCAGTCCGCCGTAGTCCCTGCCGGCAATCCAAAGTTCGGGTAATCCGCTGGCTCGAGATATGCCATCGCGTTTCCTTTCGCAGTTGTCAGTTATCAGTGATCAGTTATCGGTTATCAGTCAATTAGCTGCGTCCAAGAGCTTCCGCGATTTCCTGTTCGGAAGCTCGAATCGCAAACTGACAACTGACCACTGACCACTGACAACTGTCTTTCTTACCGGTCCACCAGCACCTGATAGTGGGCGAAGTTCGCGCCCTTCACCACCGGAGCGCCGAACTTGACTGCCACATACTGGTGGGTCAACGAGTTCGGTAAGCCGAGCTGGAAGACGCGCGGCGTGGGATCGCCCAGCCAGTGGTACTCGATCAGATCCTCGGTGACGATGTAGGCCGGAAGCACGGCATTGCCCGTTCCCGGCGTACCGGTATAGCCAAGGCTCCAATCGGGGATCAGGGGCAGGTCGCCGGCCTGCGTCGAAATCATCTTCACGCGGAATCCGCCGGTGATCTGGTCGGTGTTTAGCACCACGTTGTACTCGGACTTCATCTCCTGGTCGATCAGGTCCAGCAGAACCGGGTTGGCATAGATCGCTGTGGGCCGCACATAGTAGCCGGTGTTGGCCACCATCTGCGCCACCGTGGTCTTGATCGTGTCCACGATCTTCATCGCGGCGGTCACGGTTACCGAGTTGCCGCCAGCCGCGATCTGCGCAGCACAACCCATGTACTGCGTAGTGGTCGGAGCGCTCAGGCTGGTGTCGTTGCCGTTCCACAAGGCCACATCGTGCGCCACCATCACGCCGCTCACCGTGTCCACAAGGTCCTTGGCCTGCAGATATGCAAACTGCTTCTGCTGGTCACCCAGCTCGATGTCGAAAAGGTTGTAGTTAATCTGCGCCACGATCGCCTTCAGCGGCACGCTCAGCTCGATCCTCGTCGGGCTTACCACCGTGGGATTGATGCTGCGCGGATTTACAAAGCCGGCAGTGCCCGGATTGGGGATCGCCGTCTCCTCAAAGAACCGCGATGGATGGCCGGTCGCGGGAACCTGCTTGATGCGCTGCCCAAAGGAGCTCGAGCGCCGGCAGATGTCGAAAATCTCGGTCTGATACAACGGAACTTCGATGGCTCCCGGCCCGATGAAATCCGCTGCCGCGTGAATGTCTGCAAAGGTTGCGTTCATAGGCTCTTTCCGCCCCCTCCATGGGGCCTTTTCTCAGGTTTCAGGTTTCAGGTTTCAGGTTTCAGGGGTAAGGTGTCAGGACTCAGTGGTCATTGTTTAGGAAAGGATCGGCATTTCTGATCCCTGACCCCTGAAACCTGATCCCTGCTTCTACGCGATCGCGCCGGCGCGCAGCAGTTGAGTCTTCACCGCGATGCGCTGTTCCAGGCTCAGCCCGGACAACGCCGCATCCAGGGCGCGCACATCCACCGGTCCCTCGCCGATGCCGTGCTTGGCCAGCATCTCGGCAGTGGCGGCGGGCATGGTGCGGCGCAGCGGGTTGAGTGCGCTTTGCGACGACGCCGCTTTTACTTCGGCCAACTCGCGCTCCACGGCGGCCAGCTTCTCCGCCAGCTCGGTTTCGCGGCGGCTCTGTTCCACCGTCGCCGAAATCCTCTCCACCTCTCCGGAGAGCTCGCCCTGGCGTTCTTCCAGCCAGCTCAGCGTCTTCTCCAACAAGGCGGTTGCGGCCTCCAGCCGCTCAACAATGCCTTTCTCTTCTTGTTCCATGTTTTTCCTTTCCTGCTTCCATGAATTCCGCACTAACATCCGGTTCACCCAGTGACAAAAACGGCTCCGCGAACGGAGCCTCTTCGATTACTTTCTTACTCGCTGATTGACTAACTCGCCTACTTACTCATTTACCACCCGGCTTACTCCATTGGCTGACTCCGCCAACTCCGCTAACTCCGCTGCCTTCCGCTAACTCGCCATGCGGAAGCTTGTTGCCCGGTAGGCCGCTTTGTCTCTCAGCAGAATCGCCGCCCCCGTAAACATGACCCGGGTCAGCTTCCACACCTCGGCCCGCATATCTTCCACGCGTGCATCGGCCAGCTCGTAACTCATGCCCAGCGCCTGCGGCGCGTGCGCCGCAATCGCCGCGGCCACTTCGGGAAAGTCGCGCGCGTAAAGGTATCCGCGCACCACCAGGCGCGGCCCGATTACGTCGGCCTCGGTCAGCAGGCCGATCTTGCGCCGCGCGTCGTGGCCGTCCCAGCCCGGCCTGTAATCCACGGCCATGCCCAGCAACGAGGGCAGCGCCTTTTCCGCCGCTTCACGCGTCAGCATCACACGGTGCCCGCGCGCTCCGGCCGGCGCTTTATCGCTGGCCGCATTCACCAACGTCAAAACTCCCTCAAAGGGCACCCGGTTGGGATGCTTGTCCACGTGAGGGATCTTTACCGCCATCGCTTCCAATCGCATGCTCGCTCCGCTCCGCCAGGGACTCAGTCCCCAGTCCCTGTGACCCTTAGTCCCTGCTCTCTGCTTCGCCCGCCAGCAACACTGCTCTGTTCTCAG
The DNA here is from genome assembly GCA_963701835.1 of uncultured Acidobacteriaceae bacterium. Classification (GTDB taxonomy): domain Bacteria; phylum Acidobacteriota; class Terriglobia; order Terriglobales; family Acidobacteriaceae; genus Telmatobacter. Next base: position 124,255 of record CAVPBL010000017.1, read on the forward strand.
CCAGCGGCCCCAATCCGCGCATCGCCCGAACTTCTTCGACCGTCAGCACGCCCGCCTGAAGCAACTGCACCTGCACCTGCAACTCCGTCTGCTCGTCGCGCGCGGTCAGCTCGTTGAACACAAACTCAAACTCCCTCCATCCGATGCACTTGGCGAAGAGGTCGCGCGTGATGTGGCCGGCCAGCAGCACAGCCAGCGGCGAGATCGCTCCGCGGAAGGCCTCGTCGGCCATCTCCGAGGCCGTCGAGCGATTCACATCGCTCTCCAGCCCCATCAGCAACGGAGGCAACCCGAAGGCATTGGCCACCATTCGGATCAGGAACTCCTGCCAGGCCAGGCGCAGGTCTGCGTCCGTTCCCTGGGCAAAGCGCAGCACCTCCGGCTTCTGCTCGGTCGAAAGCAGCGGCACGCGCCCCGTGCCTTCGATCTCGTCCTGCCACCAGCGGATCAACCGGTCGTGCTGCGCCGGCGTAGCTTCGTTCAGCCACAGCGCGTACTGCGCCACCGTGTTGGCCGCCAGCTTACCCGCAAAACGGTGCGCGCTCAGGAACTGGTTCACCGTCTCGAAGGCCACCTCCAGCGGCCCCAGCCCGAAGGGGGTAAAGCTGCGCGGATTCATCCGCACGTACATCAACTGGCGGTCGAGCAGCTCCACCGCGCCCGACTCCAGTTGCCCCGGCACGGCCTGCGCGTAGCGCGGCGTATCCTCCTGCCCGTCCCACTTGGCGTTGATGCGGATCGAAGCCCCATCCACCGGCCACAGCACGGCCGGCCGCTCCGGGTCTCCGGTCGCCTCCATCTCCATGGCCCCGAAGCCGCCGGTCAGCGCATCCTCGATCACCTGCTCGATCAAGGAGCGGAAACTGTCGGCCGGATTCGGCTCCTCCAGCACGCGGCGCAATGCCCGCATCTTGGCCGCCGCAAAGGCCGCATCTTCCGGCCTTACCCCGCGGCGCACCCGCACCTGCCAGTCCATGGCCGCAATGCGGTCCTTGATGACATTGATTGCCCGCCGTACCACCGGCGTCTCTGCAAACCCGCGCAGGTTCATGGGCGTGGGCTTGGGCAGGTGCCGCCCCGGAAACTCGACCGGACTCAGGATCGCGGGCAAAGCCAGCGTCTTGCGCTCCGTCTCCGCCTCAAGCTCGATCTGCCCGCACTTCCCGCCCTGGTCTGCCTGCCTGCCGTGGCGGGCCTGCCGCCACATCTCCCGCAACTGCTCGCCTACCTTCACGCGCACCTTCCTTGCAAACAAAAAGGCATGACCCGTGGGCCATGCCTTTTTGAGCGGTCAGTATTCCGTGGTCAGTTGCCAGTCATGAGCTGCTCGCTCAACAAACTGCTTCGAACCACCTGAATTCCATCAACAAGATCGATCTTACCGCGAAACAGGGAAATTAACTGCAAACTTCGGCAAGAATATTTTTGCCGCAGTCCCTTTGTCCTACTGTGCTGAAACAAATGATCTTAGGCCTGGGAATTCCTCTTTTCCCCTCTCCCCAATCGCGGTTCCCCCTCTTTACACGCGCAGTTCCCGCCGCGCTGTCTCCGCCACGCGGCCCATGTCCGAGGTGGTCAGCACCCGGATTTGGTGCTCCTCCATCGCCTCCACGCCGAAGCGGTACAACTCCAGCCGCTCCGGCTCTTCCTCCGTGGCCCTCAAGCGCGCCGCCGGCTCGACCACGGCGGTCAGCTCCAGTTCGGCCTTCTCTACCCGCTCCACGCCCGCTCTCAGCGCGGTGGCCGAAAAGGCCAGAACCTTGGCCATCTCCAGCCCTGGATCCAGGCTCACCGCATGAAACATCCGCACCAGTCCGTTGGGCCGGTATCCCATGTCGATGCGCAACGGATCTCCGGGCCGCGTGTACTCCGAGGCGGCGATCCGCTTGCGCAGCAGATCCCACACGCCGGCATGCTCGAATTCGCTGCGCATGCGGGCTTGGATGGCCGCCCGGCCGCTTAGCCTTGGGCTCCGTTCCCGCGGCGGAGGCTCGACATAGAGCCGCATCAGCTCCTCCATTCCCGCGGGCATGCTCTCGGCAAGGTAGGCCTTGGGCTCCGTCATCTGCACGGTCAGCGAGAGCGACTCCTCGAGAAGCTGCATCAGCCTGCCCCCGGGCTCCTGCTCCAGCCGCCGCCGCAGTTCGCTTTCCATCCCTTCCAGCAGCGCCGTATCGGCATCGGGATCCAGGCAGCGCACCCGCCGCCAGTCGCGGGTGAACCGCACCTCCCCGTGCGGGTTCCCCTGCTCGCGCAGAATCACCCCGATGTGCACATACTCGTTCCGCACCGCGTCCGGCACATACCGGAGCAGTCGAAACTCGCACGCGCGCCGCTGGTGTTGGCTGTTCATATTCTTTCGTAGTTCGTGATTCCTGGTCAGGACAAGTCTGAGTGCGAGTGTGAGTGTGAGTTTGAGTGTGGGTGTGAGTGTGGGTGCGAGTGTGAGTGTGGGTGTGAGCGATCAGCGCACACAGTCCACTCACACTCACACTCACACTGTTCCCTTGTCCCTACTTCCCACTCCGTAGTCCCCACTCCCTGCCCTTCAATTCACCCTCATCGTATCCCCCCATCGCGCCGCCCTCCAAGCCGCTTCCTCCCCTTCCTTTCCCTTCTCGCCCCATTTGGGAAACGGCCTCCGGTCCGAGTTCCCAAACGCCTCAATCAACTCTCGGACCCGGCTGCGCCGCGCCAGGAGCTTCTCCACCAGCGCTTCCATTTCGCCCAGGTCCCCGCCGTACCACTCCGGCGGAACCTCGTTGGCTGCCGCCCAAACAGACTCCGCCGGCATCGTCTCCACACGCGTCAACCACGGCTCGAACGCCTCCCATCCCGTGATCTGCCGGTACACGTCATTGCGGTAGTACACCCCGCGCAGCGGCGCATCCTCGAAGCGCCACTCCCCGGCATGAAAGCAGTAGCCGAAGTCGATGAAGACGGCCTTGTACCGCTGCTCCCGCTGGCGGCGCGTAAAGACCGCCTGCCGTCCATTGGCATTGGCCGTCCACTTGTCCACGGCCAGGATCCCCGCAAACTCGCTCAGGTTCTTCACCTCGGCCAATTGCTCTTCGGCCAGGTAGTCCACGACCTGGCCCGGCATCATGCCGCCCGCGAAGCGCGACCCAAACTGCAGTCCCGCCCGGCAACGCACGCGCGTCCGCCCCAGGTCGATCTCCAGTTCCGGCGTATTCTCAACCAGCCAGCTCGAAACCTCCACCACCTCGGTCTCCGGCACGGTCAGCCCCGCCGCCGCCGCCAGGCGCGAGGCCAGAAACTCATTGGCCAGCACACGGGTGTGCTGCGGGTTGTTCTGGAACTTGACTACGTAGATGTGGCCGTCCGCGCCCAGCATCAACTGGCCCTGCGCGCCGCCCCGCATGCGCCGGATCTGCTGCACCGCCAGAACCGCCACTCCATCACCTGTCCCTGACTCCGACTGTCCCCGGTTCTTTCCCCGATTCTAAAGCAGCCTTCAGCTCTCAGCCGGCAGCTTTTGGTTTTTGCCTTCCAGCTTCTAGCCGATCTGCGCGCAGGAAAATAATCGGGGATCTGGGACGTCGCCGTCGCTGCAGCACAACTTTGCGCGGCGCGGCTAGCGGCGGCAAGCTAGCAGCTAGAGGCTAGCAGCTAGTAGCTTGCTTTCCCCATCCGCTTCGCCTCTTCCTCGCCGTCCAGCACGCGAAACACGCCTTCCGCCAGCGCCTGCAACTCGTCCTCGCCCGGATACACCGCGACCGGCGCAATCCACTCCACGGTTCCGCGCAGCCGCTCCACCAACCGCTCCGAGTGCGCCATCCCGCCGGTAAGCAGCATCGCGTCCACCTTCCCTTCCAGCACCGCGGCCATCGCTCCGGCCTCCTTGCCGATCTGGTAGACCATGGCCTCGAACACCGCCGCTGCCTGCCGGATCGCCCGCATCGATCCGCCGCTCCACTTCCATCAGGTCGCGCGTCCCAAGATACGCGAACAGCCCCCCGTCGCCAAAGACATGGCGATCGAGCTCCTTCTGCGTCATGGTGCCGCTAAAGCACAGCTTGATCAGCTCGCGCACCGGCAGCGATCCGGTGCGATCCGGGCCGAACGGCCCCTCTTCGATCGAGTTGCTGTCGATCATTCGCCCGCCGCGGTGCGCCGAGACCGTGACCCCGCTGCCCATGTGAGCCACGATCAGCCGCAAATCCGCATAACGCCCGCCCCTGCCCGCGCGCGTAGCGCCGCGCCACCGCCTTGGTGTTCAGTGCGTGGCCGATAAACGACCGGCGGACCAGCGGCGAGCCGGAGAGCCGCGCGCACGCCTGCCACTCGTCCACCGTCACCGGATCCACGATGTACGCGTTCACCTCGGCGGCACTGGCAAAGCGCAGCGCCAGCACCGCTCCCAGGTTCGACGCATGTTCGCCGCGCCGCGCACGGCGCAATTCCTCCACCATCGTGTCCTCCACGAGATAAGTGCCGCATTCCATCGGCGGCAGCAGACCGCCGCGGCCGGCAACCGCGGCCCAGCGCTCCTCGCCCTTCCCGCTTTGGCTGTATCCCGCCTCCGCGAGCGCTGCCGCGATCAGTCCCGCCCGGTACTCCAGCCGGTCCAGCATGGGCCGCCCGCGAAACCGCGCCACCTCGTCGTCGCCGTGGTGAATGTTCCGCGCCATCTCCTCGCCCGCGCGCGTGTAGACGCCGAATTTCGTCGATGTCGTTCCTGGATTAAGGACAAGAACCCGGCCCTGCTCGCCGCTCAAGCTTCACCTCTCTGGCGACCTTGAGTTTACCTTGCCGTCCCACTCGCGCGCAGGCCAAGCCGCTGACTCCAAAGGGAACCTTTCCAGCCAACCGCCTTCCCGCTAAGGCCGAATGAATCTCGGGCCGCGGACCGGAATCCGTGCTACACTTGGTGTAATCGTAGAATTCGATCTGAAGTTCTTGCCTGTTCCGCGTTATCGCCTACTCGCAACACTCCACATTGCGTTCGGCGGTAAATCAGTATTAAGAGGAGCAACACATGGAACAAGGCACAGTCAAGTGGTTCAACGACGCAAAGGGATTTGGATTTTTGAGCCGTGAAAACGGCGAGGACGTCTTCGTCCATCACACGGCCATCAAGTCGACCGGTTTCCGTTCGCTGCAGGAAGGCCAGAAGGTCCAGTTCGACGTGACCAAGGGCCCCAAGGGCTGGCAGGCCGAGAACGTCCAGGTTGTCTAAGGGCTAACCCCGGGCAACCGGTTCGCAACCGAACCTTGGAACCAATAAGAAGAGGGGCGGCAAAACTGCCGTCCCTCTTCTTGCGTTTGGCGGAGGATCTGCTGCCTCCCGATGGGTTCGAAAGCTGTCCTGTGCCTCATCGAAAACCTGAAATGGGAACTGAAAGCTGTCCGATTATGCGGCGGGCTTCAGGATCTCTGGCGCAATGGCCGGATGCAGGCCTGCTCTGGGTGTATCGTGGGTGCCCAGGTACTGCAGAACATTGTTGATGGAATCTTCAAAGCGCGAGCCGGTCTTGTGGGTGGCTTTTACACCCTTTGAGACCAGTTGACAGACTTCAAAGCGGTTGATTCCTCGCGCCAGCGCGCGGTGGATCTGATCGGAACGCATGACGAACTCCGGCAAACAGGGTGATTGTTGCGTGGAGGTGCGAAGCTCGTCAGGAGCGGTCGGACAGCCGAAGCCGAGCAGGCCAGGCAGATGAAATGTCTGCTTTCATTGTACGCTACGAAGACCTCTGCCGCGGGTATTCACTCTAAAGCGGCGAAACCGCACGACTCGCTTTCGCCGGCCCCGATCTCCCTGTTACCATGGACTTCGCAAACCCGCAGGCCGGGACTCACTGAACACATTCGATGGAAAGAGGTTGACGTGGCCGACACCACAAACATCGAAGACAAGGCAGAACGCAAGAAGCTGAAGCGCGCGGCGCGCAAGAAAGCGGCCCCCAAGGCCAAGCGGACCACCCCGCGCGGCTCGCTGAAAAGAAAAGTGAAGAAGATGGCCCGCGGCCAGCGAAGCGGTAAAAGCAGCCATCAGCCTCGAGCTGCTAGCGTCTAGCTTCACCAAGCTGCGGGCCAGATTCCTGCGCTCAGCACAAGAAGAGCTAGAAGCTAGCGGCTAGACGCTGGAAGCTGCTCTTGCAAGGAGGCCTTCCCTGCCCAGCCAACTGCTCGCCCGCAAGTCGATCGACAAGCTCATCAGCGACTCGGAAGAACCCGAGCACGCGCTGAAGAAGAGCCTCGGGCCGTGGTCGCTCACCGCGCTGGGCATCGGCGCGGTCATCGGCTCGGGCATCTTCACCGTCATCGGCACGGCCATGGCCGGGCCAGCATTTCGATCGTCCCACCATCGCCGAGCACGCCGCTCATCCACTACCTCATCCTCCACACCGCGATTGCCGGCCGCCCCGGCGCCGGACCCGCCCTGGCGCTCTCCCTCGTGCTGGTCGCCATCGTCTGCGCCTTCACCGGTCTCTGCTACGCCGAAATGGCCTCCATGATCCCCATCGCCGGCTCGGCCTACACCTACACCTACGCCACTCTCGGCGAACTCGTCGCCTGGATCATCGGCTGGGACCTGATCCTCGAATACGCCTTCAGCAACATGAGCGTGAGCGTCGGCTTCGCCGCGCACATCGTCGACCTGCTCGACTGGTTCGGCATTCATCCGCCGCTCATGTGGATCTCGCCCGCCTATCTGCCCACCGGCCTGCAGGACCTGGCCGGCAACAACCTCTACAATCCCGGCTGGCACTTCGGCTTCAACATTCCCGCCTTCCTCATCGTGATGATCCTCACGGTCATCCTGGTGCGCGGCATCCGCGAGTCGGCGCGCGCCAACAACATCATGGTGCTGGTGAAGATGGCCGCCATCCTGGTCTTCATCTTCGCCGCCGCCAGCTTCATCAAGCCGCACAACTGGCATCCCTTCATGCCCAACGGCTGGACGGGCGTGCTCACCGGCGGCTCCATCATCTTCTTCACCTACATCGGCTTCGACTCCGTCTCCACCGCGGCCGAAGAGTGCCACAATCCGCAGCGCGACCTGCCCATCGGCATCCTGGCCACGCTCGTCGCCTGCACGCTGCTCTACGGCGGCGTGGCCATCGTGCTCAGCGGCATCGTGCCCTGGCAGATCGGTCATGGGCGACGCGGCGCCGGTGGTCAACGCGCTCAAGCGGCTCACTATCGCTGCAGCGGCAGCAGCGAGTTGCACTGGGTGCGACTCTTCGTGCTGCATCGGCGCGCTCATGGGCATGATCTCGTCGATCCTCGTCTTCCAGCTCGGCCAGGCCCGCATCTGGTTCGCCATGTCGCGCGACGGCCTGCTGCCCCCCATCTTCAGCCGCATCCATGCGCAGTTCCGCACCCCGGCCTTCGCCACCTGGGTGGCCGGATTCGTCGTCGGCATCCCCGCCGGACTGCTCGACATCGGCACCGTCGCCAACCTCTCCAACATCGGCACGCTGTTCGCCTTCGTCCTCGTCTCCGCCGCCGTCATCATCCTGCGCTACCGCGAACCCGACCGCCACCGCGGCTTCCGCGCTCCGCTCGGTCCGGTGTTTCCCGTGCTCAGCATCGTCTTCTGCATCGTTCTCATGATGGGCCTTGAAGTCATGACCTGGATGGCCTTCTTCGCCTGGCTCGTCATCGGCCTTGCTCATCTACTTCCTCTACAGCCGCCACCGCTCCGAGTTCGCCAAGTCCGCTCAAGCTGTCGCTCCTGCAGTGCCAGCCGGCTATCGGCGGCTTCCTCACGCATTCAGTGACGCTCCGACCCCGACTCCGGAAACTGGCCATAGCTCGCCGTCGCACTCGCTGCTCCAGCCATCGAACTATTCTGAACTGAGGTCCTCATGAAAACCTGGCAAAAAGCTGCCCTCACAACCCTCATCACGCTCGCCATCGGCGGCATCTACCTCTTCTCTGTCTTTGAGCACCGCCGCAATCCCGGCGTTCTCCCCAAACCACTCCGCGAGCAAAACCTCACGCCCGACGACGTCGCCATCGTGCGCATGAAGTTCATGACCTCCTTTGACGATGCGCTCAAATTGCAGGGCACAAGCGTGTGGATGAAGAACGGCTACACCATGCCCTACTTCCCGTATGAAGGCGGCCGCATCGTCTTCGCCAATCGCACCGGCGTCATTCCCGTCGGCGCAGCGCCTCGACATCAAGAAAGTCATCAAGGCCGTCCCGCCCGCGCAGGTAGACGACGGCATCTCGCACGGCAGCCGCCAGGTCTTCGCCGTCTTCGCATTGCCCGGCAGCCCAAGCCTCTACGCCACGGTCATCGGCGTCATGGATGGCAGCGAGGAAGAATACTTCTCCGACGTCCTCTTCTATTACGACGATCCCCACACCATCTACGACAACTGGCCCAGGAATGTGTGGTCCGCCATTGACGCGCACCAGGTCATCCCCGGCATGAGCGAACTTGAAACCCGTATGTCCATCGGCCAGAACCAGCACACCGACAGCTCCAGCGAAGGCAACCGCACGGTAACCTACGATCAGGCCGGCAAACAGTGGACCATCACCTTCGTCAACAACCGGGCGACAACGGTTAAGGGCCAGTAGCTCGGCCGGGAGCCTGCCGGGAGAATCGATGACCGCCGCATGAACGCGCATTGACCAGCTTCATTCGCCGCCTTCCCAAGGCCGAGCTGCACCTGCACCTCGAGGGCACCATTCTGCCCTGCGACGCTGGTCGAGCTCAGCGCTCGCCACGATACGCGCCCCCTCACCCTCGCCGAAGCTGAAGCGCTCTACCGGTTCACTGACTTTACTGAATTCATCGAATCCTTCAAGGCCGTCACCCGGCGCCTGAAGGACCCCGAGGACTACGAGCTCGTCGCCTGGCGCATGATGCAGCATCTGGCGGCGCAGGGAGTCGTCCACGCCGAGGTCTTTATCTCCGTCGGCGTCATCTATATGTGGCGGAACTTCGATCCGCGCTGCTTCGAGCCCATCTTCGCCGCCCTCGAGCACGCTCGCGAGCGGGCCCTCCGCGAACTCGGCCTCTCGCTTTACTGGATCTTCGACGCCGTCCGTCACTTCACCGTCGAGGAGGCCGACCGCGTCTTCCGCAAGGCAGCCGAGATGCGCGTTCAGTACCCCTCAATCATCGGCATCGGCCTTGGCGGAGACGAGCGCCGCTCCGGCTCCGAGCCCTTCCGCCAGCTCTACGCCCGGGCCCGCGCCGCCGGCCTCCGCCTCACCAACCACGCCGGCGAAACCACCGGCCCCGAAGCCATCTGGGAAGCTCTCGCCATCGGCTCCGAACGCATCGGCCACGCGCTCTCCGCGGTTCAGGACGAATCGCTCCTCCAGGAACTGAGAGCGCGCAGCATTCCGTTGGAGCTGAACCCCACCTCCAACGTCCGCACCGGCGTCTGCCCGTCCTTTTCCGCTCATCCCCTGCGCCGCTATTTCGATCTCGGCCTGCTGGTTACCCTCAACTCCGACGATCCCGCCTTCTTCGGCTCCGATCTCGTCAATGAGTTCCTCCTCGCACACACCCAGCAAGGATTTACTGGCGAAGAGCTGCGCCAGCTTGCCGCCAACTCCATCAGCGCCAGCTTTCTTCCCGAAATCGAAAAGGCCGCTTGGCTGGCCCGAATCGAAACTACCGCCTGAATTACTTCCGTGTTTTCCGCATCTGTCCGGCCAGCGAGCGGGACATAATCTGCGCTATCATTGAACTAGAGGAGGCTGCGCTCGATGTCCGTCGATTCTGGATCCGAACTGTTCGCTGAAGAGTCCCCCGTGCCGGAGAAAGTGGGATCTACCGCCCTGCGCGTGATTACGTGGTTTTCCGTGGGGATTGCGGTGGCCGCGATCGGCATCTATGTGGGCACAGCGCTGCGCAGCCGCTACAGATTCAAGAGGCGCACTCCTTACGACTTCTACTCCAATGCCGGCTCGCAGCAGGCAAACGAGTTCGGCGTCGGTATCTAGCCCCGGTTGTCGGCGTCTCAAAACAGCGCCCTCGGGCGGCATGTTAGCGTTTGCGGTCCATCGCAAACGCCTTCTAGCGCCGCAGCCGCGAAATCAATTACAAAATCGCCGACAGTACAACGCTGATCAGATCACGCCCTGCGGGATGTCGAAGAAATGTTCTTGCCTTTTAAGATATCGCCGGGCGTCCTCAGCGCGGCTGTCATGCGCGAGGCCACAGATCGCTCGCGCCGATCACTGCAAGTAGCAGTCCCAATCTCCACGATCGATTTCCCAAAATCCTGCATCGGCAGCACGCCATCTCCAATAAGACAATCCCTGTTCCCTAAGTCCCTTAGTTCCCTGCTTCATTCACTTCGTCCCGATCAGCCGGATGCGCGCCGTGAAGGCCCGTCCCTGAAACTCGCTGAACGTTCCGAACTCCGGTGAATCCACGACATTGTTCACCACCAGGGATTCCCGCTGTCCGTCGCATTCTCCATCACGCCGCGCAGTCCCCAATACTGTCCGCGAAAATGAAACTTCCATTCGAGTCCTGGGCTGAAGTTCGACAGTCGCGGGAAAGCGCTGCGCCTCCCGCCGCTCCCACCACCTGGCTGCGCCGCATTCACCGCCGTAAACGGAAAGCCGGTATGCGGTCGAGCAGGTACACAAAGTCCCAGCGATTCTTCAGCATTTGCAATCGGAACCGGCAGCCAGCCCCAGGAGATCACCCGATTCGGCGTATCCCACGCCAGCGGCCCGCTCTGCTGCGGCCCCAGCGGCGACGGCGTCGGCAGATAATCGAGCGCCGCATTGGTGCGCGCCGACGAATGCGTGTACGACACATACACCGTGTACCCGTTCGCAAACAGCCGTCGCACGTCGAACTCTTCTGAGCTGATAGTGATCCTGCGCGCCCATTGGTCAGCAGATAGTCGCCCGCGAGCGCTCGCCGCTCCCGCTTCTGATTCGGCAAACGTGAAGACATTCGACGTGCGCTTCTCAAGAAAGTTCGCGCCGCCAAAGATCGACCAAGGCAGCTTGCGCTCCACGCCCACGCTCCAATTCAAAGCCCGCGGCTCGTGCAGCAGAGCCATCGTTGGCGGTGAATTCTGTCTCCTCGCCGGGCCCGTCGGCGTCACGTCCGCATCCGCTGCGTAATACGTGTCGTAGCGGATGCCCGCGTAGGTCTGCGCCAGATACTCCAGTTGCGTGTGCTCGTAGTAGAGCCCGATTCCCGCCGAAATCTTCGTCTGTGTCCTTGTCTCCGGGCGGCGCATACACCACCGCCAGTCGCGGCGACACGCAGCGGCCGCCGCACAATCTCGTCCCAGTCGAAGCGCAGCCCCGGCTCCACAAGCCATCCCTTCGCCGGCTGCCAGCGATCCTGAACGTACGCGCCGATCTCGGCGTTGTGCAACGTGAAACGCCGGCGCCGGCGCAAACGTGCTCTCTCGCCGAGGCCCTTCAGGCCAGGAGTCCCGCCCTCGCGCAGGTAGCTCACCGGCGCGCGCGTCTGCCTCTGGTCATAAGCAATGTGGTCCAGGTCCAGTCCCGCCCTCACTTCGTGCCGGCCCAACCATTCCCGCGCCGGTAAATACAACGTCGCCGTTCCCTCCAGCCGCTGCGAGCGCCCGGTGAGGTTCTCGAAATAGCTGCCCTCCGGTAAGCTCCGGCGTGATCTGGTAGGGCGTGTTGCCATGCGGCTCATACCCGTCGCGAATGCGCACATACCCAATTCCCAGATCGAGCAGCGCGCCGCCGGCAAAACTCTGCTGGTCCCGCAGGTACGGCATCCACGCAATCGTGTTGCGCTTTACCGTGCTCTGCTGCGGCGTCAGCGGCGAGATGCCGTCATAAGGCGAGTGATAGTTGTTGTAGAGCAGGCCCGCAGTGAGAATATTCGCCGCGGTCACATTCTCCTGCACCTTTACCAGATTGCTCCCACGCACCAGTTCGTCGGTATTAGCGTTGGCCGGCAGCTCGGAGATGTAAATATTGTCATACTCTGTCTCCACACCGTCATACCACCACGCGCGCCCGCGCTTCAGTGGCCCCGAAAATGTGAATCGCGGAACAAACTTGTCGAAGCGGATGCCGTTCTTGCTGCGAAAGGATGGAATGAAGTTCGTCGCATTGAAGCGGAACTTGTCATCGCCCATGCCGGTATAGAGCGCGATCACGCCGCCGGTGGCGCGGCCGAACTCCACCGGATAGCGCGTGGTCTCCGAGTTGATCGAGCGCACTGCATCGGCGCTCACCCGCAGGCTCAGCGAACCGCCGACCGGCGAGCGGATATCGAATCCGTCCATCGTGTCCAGCGTCTCCCAGGTCTCAGAGCCGGCCACATGCACCTGCTCGGTCGCATCCGGCACTACGCCCGGGTTGAAAGGGAGCAGATTGCGGATATCGCGCGATGTCGGATAAGGAATGTTCACGATCTCCGGTGTGTTCAGCGTGTTCTGGTCGGAGACCTGTTCAATATCGATGCCCGGCGACGACGCTGTCGACGTTCACCTGCTCGCGCACAATCTGCTCGTGGGCCAGCACCACTCTTATGCTGTTCTGGCTGGCATCGATTCCGCTCTCATCGGCTTGGTAGAACCCCGGTTTGTCCACACGAATCCGGTACGGCTTCCTGCTGCCGAAGCGCGTAGCTGCAATTCCCAGCGTAATCCGTCCATAGATTCGCCGCCTCGAGTCCCGGCTCCATTATCGCCACTTGCGCGCCGGAAACCGCCATGACCGTTCTCATCGACCACCGTCACCGTCACGCGCGCGCCAACCGTCTTTTGCTGGCCCACCGCAAGCGCAGTGCAGCTCAGAAGAAGCAGTCCAGCCGCAACCCGCCTGGCGCCGCCAAATCGCATCCTAAGTTCAAGCCGGAACCACCTCAAAACGCTCCGCATCGCCGCCAGTATAGTCCCGGCCGGTTCGTCACGAATCATATGTGGTAATAGACGGGCGGCTCATTCGCAGGTTTGTTCGATGAACAAAGCTTCACTTTGCCGATCTTCAGGCACGGTCAAGACCGTCCTGCCGCCTCAACTTGCTGCACAAAAAGCTACCGGCTTCGGTTCTCGCCACAATTCACAAATTCGGCGGCTCGTAGACGCCAAGCCGGATCGACTCGCTCAGAATCGCTCGCGAGTGGAGCTCAGTGAAGACTCCGGCTTCTTGGGCGGAAGGGGGCTCCGGCCCTTCGGCGGACTCCGCCGTGGCGGGATGTTCGAACCCAGCCATCGCCCTGACCGCATCGCGATCGCGGCCCGCCAGCCTCAGGTAGCCGATCTCATCCGTGCAGAGCGCAAACGCAATCACCACCACCACCAAAGCCAGATACCGGTTGTCGTTGAGCAACGGCCCGCTCCGCTGCCGCAGGAATTCCTCCGCGACCGCCATCCAGGCGAAGATCAGCAGCAGCGCGCCGTAGATGGTGTAGCGCGATGATAGGCCTTGCGTCAGGCCCAACTCTGAGCGAAGGCCGGCCACGCCCACTGCCGTCAGTAGCAAGAACACTACGCAGTAGGATACGAGCGGATTCCGCCGGATGTACCCCCGCCACGCCAGCCAGCCGAATAGAAGCAATAGGATCGCACCCAGCGTCAGGCAAACCTCCACGCTGCCGAAAATTCCGGGAGTAATTGCCCCCGCGTCGCCGACAAATACGATCGCATAATCCGGGCGTATGTGCAGTAAAGTGCTAAACACTGCGCCGTTAGGTCGCGCCTGCGACGACATCGGATTATAGTGGTACGCGTATGCGGCAACGCAAGCTCCCGAGACCGCCAGCCAGCCTGCAGTTCGGGCGAACCTACGCTGTATCGCTAAAGTCATCAGCCCCAACGGAAGCAACACAAACCCTTCGCCTGAGGCCGCAATTGCCAGCGCATACAGAACCGCCGCTCCGCTGTATGCCTTGCGTGTGCGCCCCTGCAGGCACATGATCGCCCCCAGACAAAACACGACCACCCACAAATTCTGCAAAGAAGCCATGGCCCAATTCAGCGTCTCCCAATACTCCAATTGAAAGAGCAGCCAAGCCACCGGCACGAAATATGCCAGCCGTTTGACCAGATCCTTCTCGAACGGCAGAAACATCCGCCACAACAGCAGCGCCAGTACCAGCACTGCGCTGTCGCCCAGCACGCAAAGCTGTGCAAAGTTCACGTGACCAAGCAGGACAAACTGCGCCCAGGCCACGCCATTCCCGAAGAAGAGCTTGTACTCGTTATGCTGCTCACCAAGAAATACCCAGAACTTGGCCTCCGTACCTTTCGCCTGGACCATCTCATTCAGAAACCGCAGTACCGCATCGTAATCATCCTGTATGGGAAGGTTGACAAGGTGGCGGAACAGCGAGACGTAAAAAAGCACAGCAGGACACGCTGTGAGGATTGCAGGAATCGCTGCTCCGGCCAGGCTCTTCCTCTGCGTCTCGGCGAGCATTCACAGCCTCATGGGCGCCGCGCGCTTTGCGAGTAATACTGCTGAGTCAGTTTTCTGCCCGCGGCGCCGTAGCGCGGCAGGTGGACGATTCCCAGCTTATGGGCAACAAAGCCGGCGGTGGTGGCCAGCACGCCCAGGCCGTACTTCACGCTGCGCCTGAAGTTGATGGAGGAGGCTTCCTCAAAATACTTCGTCGGGCAGGAGATCTCGCCGATCCGGAAGCCGAACATCACGGCCTGCGCGATCATCTGGTTGTCGAAGACGAAATCGTCGGAGTTTTCGAGCAGCGGCAGCGTTTCCAGCAGCTCCCGCGAAAAGGCGCGGAATCCGGTGTGATACTCCGACAGCTTCACGCCCAGAAACAGATTTTGAAACGCCGTCAGCAGCCGGTTGGCAGACATATTTGTAGAGCGGCATTCCGCCTTTCAGCGCCCCGGCGCCCAGAATCCGCGATCCCAGCACCATGTCGTAGACGCCGCTGGCGATCATGCCCGCCATGGCCGGAACCAGCGACGGCGTGTACTGGTAATCGGGATGCACCATCACCACGATGTCCGCGCCCGGCTGCCAGCGCCTCGCGATAGCAGGTCTGCTGGTTGCGCCCGTAGCCGTAATTCGCATCGTGAACGAACGTCTGCACGCCCAGCTTGCGCGAAAGCTCCGCCGTCTTGTCCTTGCTGGAGTCGTCAACCAGGATCTTGATGTCCACCACGTCGGACAGCTCCCGCACGGTCTTTTCCAGCGTCTTCTCGGCGTTGTACGCCGGCATCACCACCGCAATTCGTTTCCCGTTGATCATTCGCTGAACTCCCGGCGAATCCTGGTGGCCCAACCTCGCCGGGCCTTTGTCCTTCTGGATGGAGCCGGAAACACGAGCCCTGTTCCGCCTCACTCACTTCCCGATCGCTGGTTCCGTCATCGGGTACGGCGACATTCGGGCCGGAATCGCGTCCGGCTCAACCAGCCAAACCTTCCGATTCCCGTAATAATGGATCAACTCTAAATTATCGGCAGCGTCCATCTCTCTTGCCCATACGACTTTGGAACCATCGATGTCCGCCCGGTTATAAACCCATTCGTCGAATGGATCGTGGTTTCCGCAATAGCGGACGATCACCAGTTGCTTGCCAGGCAGCTGTTCGAGCCAGCGCTTCGATCTGCGCCCGTTCCACGCCAAAATGTTCGGGACCCAAACCATGTGAAATTCCAGTTGCTCGGCGGCCATTCGCGGCGGCGCGATATGAAGCGGCTGCGCAAAAAGCCGCAAGCCCGCCAGCAGCACGCACACTGTCACGGTCGAACCGCACCATCGCCAGCCCCACCGGTTTTCCCTCAGGCTTCCACAGCCGCAGGTGCCGCATGGCCTGCAATCCGATCGCATAAAAGGCCGCGGTGAACGGCGCCACATAGTGCGGCAGAAGATAGATCTCGATCACCATTCCGGCCGCCAGCACCAACACGCAAACCACCAGAAACCGGATGCGGCGGTCGAGAAACACGCGGCGCACCATGATGAGCGGAATCAATAGCGCGAAGCCGGCATAAAACAGAAATGTGAAGGCGACTTTTTCCAGCGTGTGCGGCAGAAACCCGCTGAGCGAGTGGATCTTTGTCAAAGAAATCTCACCTCGCCCTTGTGATAGAAGCTCCGCATCTCCGCATAGCGGTAGTCCGGCTCGGGCCGCGCGTTGCTGCCACACATAATACGGAGCGATCGCGTAGGTGTTGCGATCCACCGTGTAGGGCGGAGTAAGCGGACTTCCGAAGGCGCGATAATCGTAGTAGCCCATCCATGCGCACGGCGGCCATACCAAACGCCAGCGGCGCCGCGGCCAGGCGCGACTATCGCAGCCGCGCTCGGCCGGTTCTTCCCCTTCCACATCCAGCGGCCCAGCACCACCGCAACCGGCAGGCAAAGCAGAATGCCCTCGTATGGCCGCGTCAGCACCAGAATCGCAATGCCGATGCCGATCAGCACCGCATAGCGAATACGCGCGGTCTTCATCAGCCGCGGCAGCGCCGCCCAGGATCAGCGCTCCGCCCAGCGCGCCCAGCGAGCCGCCGGCGTGATAGGTGTTGGTCCAATAACTGAAAACGCCCAGGCGCAGCACCGCGATCAATCCGCCCAGCAGCGCCCAGTTCGCCGGCAGCCATGCCTGCAGCATCCAGCAGAGCGCCGCGCACATCAGCGCGCTCACGATCAGCAGTCCGATCCATGGATTTCCGAAGAGGACCTTGCTCGCGGCCAGCACCAGTCCCTGCCCGGGAAAGTACATCGACTGATAGGTCGGCTGCATGGTGATGTGGATGCTTTCGAAGTGCGTCCACATCGCGGGCGTTGGATTCGTCAGCCGGCCGTGCGCAAACGTGTCGCAGGCAAGCAGAAAGCTGAAATCGTCGGGAACAAAGGGCAGCGGAACTGGGAATAGAGGAAGAATGGCCAGCCGCAGCAGGATCACGCTGAGTCCAACGGCACGCTACCGCCAGACCTCGTTTGCGCGCCAACCGTGCAAAGCTCTGCTCGATCCGCGCGAAAACGCCGGCGCCCAGCCGCGGCCAGGCAAACGCCGACGCAATAGCGATCGCCGTCAGGCCGCATTCAAGAATCAGCAGGGCAGGGTTCGGCTTATGGGCTGAAGGCAGTAGCATATCGGTTCGGCAAACAAGATCCCGCAGAGATCATCGCGATTTTACGACATTCGCAGCGGAACACGTCCAAGGGATCCATCTACCCGAACCCGCTTCGTCACCTCGCTACGCCCACTCAAAACCACGGGAGAGCATGAGCCGGTGGCGGAGGGTCTTCACCGGCTCATCTCTCCCGTAGAACGGTCAAAGTTGTAAACGCGCAAATCGCGAGGAGCGCTGCGGTGGAACGGCCACCCCGGCTGCGCGTGTCCATTCGACTACGTTAGCGACGAGCTGATTTCATTGAATACAGTGCTTACGGCCGTGGCAACATGCCTCACGCCGGCAATGGCTCCCAGCGCAATCAGGGTCACCAGCAACGCATATTCAACCAGATCCTGACCAGCCTCGCTGTGCCTCAGGTCCTGGAGCTTCAAGTGCACCTGGAGAATGGTCTTCCCAAAACGGTTCATCTCATCTCGCCTATCTATTCTTCCCGTTCGGTGATCTTTCCGGATGAGCCGCGGCGCGGCACGCCTGACTTGCACCAGGGCGATTCCCGTGTCTTCCACTGAACCGGTGGCGGATAAACGCGAACAGGAACCCGCGCGGTCGCGTTTTCCTGGCCGTTCAAAGCACTTCTTTTTGAGAGCAGTCAGCCCTTGCGGGGAGAGTACATCCCAGCTTATGGCCGGATGCGCATGTCCCCGCGAAGATGCAGAACCCTCTGGTCTGTTGGAAAACGTGGAACTACGCCAGCGAGCTGCTGATTTGGTTGAACACGGTGGTCACGGCAGTCGCCACATGGCTGACACCGGTAATGCACACGAGGGCAATCAGCGCAACCAACAGTGCATACTCGACCAGGTCCTGGCCTTCTTCGCTATTCTTCAGGCTATGGAATTTCGCATACAGCTTCAACAGTGTGTTCTTCATTTGTGGTTCCTCCCTATCCGTGGTTTTCCAGCCTGAGCCGGCGTACGGCGTGCCTTGTTTTCCGTTTCGCGAGCGAACGCTCGCGTCTTTCACAGTCAGAGGAACGGATGAAACCAAACAAGAAATTACGCGGTTTGCATCTTCTTCGTCGTTCGTTGCTCTCTCTTTCAGAGCCATTAACCTTGCAGGGAGAGTACGTTCCGGATTCATGCCGGAGGCGCTTCTCTCCCGCCAGAATTCTCGGGCCCAGCATGAGTTGTGCGGCCAGCAATTACGCCAGCGAGCTGCTGATCTGGTTGAACACGCTGTTCACAGCAGTGGCCACATTGTTGACGCCGGTGATGCACACGAGTGCGATCAGGGCAACCAGCAATGCATACTCAACCAGGTCCTGACCGTCTTCGCTGTTCCTCAGGCCCTGGAATTTCACGTAGAGCTTCAAAAGTGTATCGCGCATGTCGTATCTCCTTTGGTGATACTCCGGCCTGAGCCGGCATTGTTCACTTCCACGATCTCTTGTGATTTCGCACAGACAAGAACCAGGTGCTCGGTTTGTTCATCCCTGCCGGTTGCCTGTTGCTCTGCATTAAGAGCGGTTGACCTCGCGCAGGAGGACACGTTTCGCAAATTACGCAACAGCGCATCCCCCGCGAAGGAGCTGAGGTTCAGGGCTGTGTTGTGGCGATGAAACTACGCCAGCGAGCTGCTGATCTGGTTGAACACGGTCGTGACCGCCGTGGCAACGTGTGTAACGCCGGCGATGACCGCGAGAGCAATCAGGCAAACTAGAAGGGCGTACTCGACCAGATCCTGGCCTTCTTCACGATTCATCAGGCTCTGCAGCTTCACATAGAGCGCAAGAAACAGGTTATTCATTTAGTTCTCTCCGAGAGTTCAAAGTCCCAGCCTCAGCCGGGCAGCCATCTACCCTGCACCTGGCGTGCCATTCTCGGACAAAATGAAGTGGCTTTAGAATCAATATCTTGCGAAAATGCGCTACCCGGTAAGCTTTCGCCGGTTGTATACGCTTGTTTACAGCCGCTGAACCATCGACCCGTGCCGTATACATTACCTGCGGCTCGTCTTCGCACGAATTGCCTCGGATCGCCTTGGCAATCCCGGCAATTTCACAACTGCTGTACACTCCTTGCCGCCATTGGCGGTCTCCTTCTGAGCTCAAGGAGTTTGTAGTGGCCGGGGTTAGCCCGCAGCCTCAGGAACTGCCGTAGAATAGCCTCCATGGCAAGCAAGCTGGATCTTCCCTCAGCGCAGGGGCGCCGCGACTTTGCTGAAGTTGCGATTGCCGTTGTCGCGGGGCTGGCGCTTGCCCTCACCATCCTCTTCATTTTCGCCGTGCCTATTGCCGGCAAATTGGCTGCCTCATCGCGACTTTGTCTCCTACTGGGCCACCGGCCAGCAGCTTGTCCACCACGCCAACCCGTACGACCGCGAGCGGTCTCTGCGCTGGAACACTCTGCCGGCCTGGACGTGCGGGCCGTCCTCATCATGCGCAATCCGCCCTGGGCGCTGCCGCTTGCCTACCCCCTCGGTTTTCTCGGGCTGCGCGTCGCGGCCATTTTGTGGACCCTCCTCCTCCTCGCCTGCCTGTTGATCTCCGTTCGCATGGTTCGCGAGCTGCACGGCTCTCCTCCCAATCGCATCCACTGGCTCGGGCTCGCATTCACGCCGGCCCTGATCTGCATCACCATCGGCCAGACCTCGCTTTTTGCGCTCTTGGGCCTGGTCCTGTTCCTGCGCTTCCATCGCTGCCATCCATTCTCCGCTGGAGCGGCGCTCTGGCTTTGCGCGCTCAAACCGCACCTGTTCCTGCCCTTCGCAGCTGCGCTGCTTGCCTGGATTGTCGTCTCGCGCAGCTACAGGCTGCTGGCCGGCGCAGCCACCGCTCTGGCGTTGACCAGCGCGGCTGCCTTCCTCGTGGACCCAACGGCATGGCCTGACTACATCCGCTTGATGCGCTCGCCCGCCGTCGAGAACGACTTTATTCCCTGTCTCGCCGGCGTCATGCGCCATTGGCTCGATCCCCAGGCTATCTGGCTCCAGTACCTCCCTGCCGCGCTGTGCTGCCTCTGGGCACTCATCTACTTCTGGCGCCGCCGCAACCAGTGGGATTGGCTAACCTGCAGCAGCCCGCTGATGCTGGTTTCGCTCCTGGCCGCGCCCTACTGCTGGTTCTACGATCAGTGCCTCGCCATTCCCGCCTTGCTCGATGGCGCCTACGCGACCCGCTCACGAAACCTTCTGGCGGTTCTCGCGCTGGCGATTCTTGTCATCGATATCGAAATCTGCGCCCTCCCGATCGTATCGCCGTTCTATCTTTGGACTGCCCCTGCCTGGCTCGCGTGGTACCTTCTCGCGCGCGCGGCGAGAAGCGCCGCGCTCTCCAACTCAACAACTCATGTAGAATGCTCTCCATGTCATCCAGAGTTGACCCTCCGATCGTGCAGGAGCACCACGATTTCGCCGAGGTGTCGACAGGGATTGTCATCGGGCTGGGGCTCACTTTTACTCTGATCGCCGTCTTTGCTGTCCCGCTGGCCGGCAATTTGGCCGGTACCCGCGACTTTGTCGAATACTGGGCCTCCGGCCAGCAGCTCGTTCACCGCGCCAACCCATACGACCCCGACGCGCTCTCGGCACTCGAACACTCCGCCGGCTGGAATGCACAGACCCTGGTCGTCATGCTCAATCCTCCTTGGGCACTTCCGGTGGTTTACCCTCTTGGTTTTCTCGGTCTTCGCTGCGCGGCAGTGCTCTGGAACGTCTTCCTCCTCGCCTGCGTCCTGATCTCCGTGCGCATGGTGCGCCTCATGCACGGCTCACCGCCAAATCGCATCCATTGGCTCGGAATCGCATTCACGCCCCTCATCCTGGGGCTCGCCATGGGACAGCTTTCCATCCTGGCTCTGTTCGGATTGGTTTTGTTCTTGCGTTTCCATCAACGCCGGCCCTTCCTGAGCGGAGCGGCACTCTGGCTCTGTGCCCTTAAACCGCAACTCTTTCTGCCTTTCGCGGCCGCCCTGTTTGCCTGGATCCTGGCGACGCGCAGTTATAGGGTGGTTGCTGGCGCTGCCGCGGCCCTCGCCGTGAGCACTGCCGCTGCCTTCCTCATTGACCCTCACGCATGGCCCGAATACATCCGCATCATGCATTTGCCGGGGCTCAAGGATCAATTCATCCCCTGCCTCGCCGGCGCCTTTCGCCATTGGCTCGATCCTCAGGCGAGTTGGCTCAGCTTCCTGCCCGCCGCCGCAGCCTGTGTCTGGGCGCCGATCTACTATTGGCGGCGACGTTCGTCGTGGAGCTGGACCGCAAACGGCAGTCTGCTGATCCTCGTTTCTCTGGTAGTTGCGCCATACGGTTGGATTTACGATCAATGTTGTGCGTTGCCGTCAATCTTGCATGGTGCTTATGTCACGCGCTCTCGCAATCACCTTACCGCGCTCGCGCTGTTGATCCTTCTGGCCGACATTCAGCTTTGCGCTGTTGGATCCTTTTCACCGCTTTCGTCGCCTCTCTGGCTTTGGACAGCCCCCGCCTGGCTGGCATGGTTTCTCCTGGCGCGCTCCTCCGCCCAGGGCGCTCCCGCGCACCCGGTTGCGGCACCCTTCTGAGGCGCAGGAACACTGTTGGAGCAGGTCTTCAATCGCCGGCTCCGTGCGCCAGAATTCCACGCCCCGCAACCGCCGGTCGATCCTGTACGCCCGATATAATTGCGTTGACCGGGAATACGGCTCAGCGAAAACAAAGTTCAATTGCAAGAGAAAGGCCCACTGCCGATGAAGAAGGAGAACGACATCGCTGTGCTTTTTGTCGCGATTGCATGCGCGCTGGCGGTTGTCTTCACCACCCTCTTTCTCGCGCTGATGCCGTTCAATCGCAATATCGTCACCCGGCGCGATTTCATCGTCTACTGGGCCACCGGCCAGCAACTCGTCCATCATGGCAATCCCTACGACCCTGACGCGCTGAATCGCATCGAGCGCGACGCTGGATTCCAAGGTGGAACTTCCTACTACATGCGCAATACACCCTGGACCCTGCCGCTGGCGCTGCCATTGGGCTACCTCGGCCCCATGGCTGCGGCGCTCCCGTGGTCGCTGGTGATGCTGGCCCTCCTCTTCGCCTCAGTCCGCACTCTTTGGAAGCTCTTTGGCGCTGCCGGAAACGGCCTCGACTGGCTCGGCTATTGCTTTCCGCCGGCGTTGTTCTGCGTCATTCTCGGCCAAACTTCCATTCTGCTGCTCTTCGGATTGGTTCTCTTTCTTCGCCTTCACAAGACTCGGCCCTTTGCGGCTGGCGCGGCGCTCTGGCTGTGTACACTCAAGCCGCACCTGTTTCTTCCCTTTGCCCTTGTCCTGCTCGTCTGGATCTTCGTCTCGCGCAGTTACCGCATCCTGGCCGGCGGTGTTGCGGCCTTCGCGGCGGGCGCAGTTGTCACTCTTTGCATCGATCCCCACGCCTGGAGTCAGTACACTCTACTACATGCGCACTTCGGTCATCACGCGCGAATTCACCCCGTGCCTCGGCGACGTTCTGCGCGATTGATCCACCCCTCCGCGGAGTGGCTCGCCTTCGTGCCCTGCCATGATGGGGTGCATCTGGGCGCTGGCTTACTTTTGGCCGCGCCGCCGCTCCTGGGATTGGTTTGAGAACGGCAGCCTGCTCGTGCTCGTCTCCATCTTCGTCGCGCCCTTCGGCTGGATCTTCGATCAGTCCCTGGCGATTCCGGCGATCCTGTATCGCCGTCTCCAGGAATCCCTCCAGGGGCATCCTCTCGGCTCTCGCGCTGATCTATATCGCGATCGAGATTCAGATCGTCTCACACTTCGCGCTGCACTCGGCGGCTTATCTTTGGCCCGCGCCTGCGTGGATCGTGTGGTATCTCTTTGCGCGCGCCTCTGCACGCGAGGCCCCCGCCATCGCCGTGTCTGTCTAACCCGCATTTCTCACACTGCGCAAAAACCTGTACCGCCGGTCTCCAGGCCGGGGTCCCCAACGAGCGTGCTTTTGGCTCGTTGGGGTGGGAGACCGGCTGTGGCGGGGGTCTCCAGACCCCCGCATGGCAAACGACGGCCGCAAATCTGCCCCGTTCCCCACCGTCGAGACGGCTGTAAAGAATGCAGGTTAATTGTCTAAGATCTGTTGTCTTCTGCGGGAGCAGGCCCTATCTCGACCGTGTCTCCTCGTTCCGTACGCGTCTCGCGAACCGTCCCGGCGGGAAGTTCCAGCACGCTGTGCGCCGTCAGGCATGCCGACACCCGCCAGGGACCTACGCTGTGCCGCACTTTCCTGATGCGGTTTTGCCGGTCCAGATAGACAAGATCGATGGGGAATCTCATGAAAAACGTGTGCACTGACTCGCAGGGAGCGATCCACAGCCCTTCGCCGGACAAAAGGCCTTCGCGCCCCAACAGTCCTTTTCTGCGCGTATGCGCTCGAGTGTGCGGCTTCAAGCCGCGTGGCCAGAACTGTGCCGCGCGTTACGTTCAGCACCTGCAACGGTCCCTGAGGGGCTGCCGCAGGACGCGGAGCAAAGAACTGCCCCACCATCTTCGCGATCCTTCGCAATGGATTCATCTGCGTCTCCAAGCTTCCCCATTTCACTGCCAGGAATCCGCAGGCACTATTGCTGCGGCGGCGCTCCCGTTGACCCGGTCGCGGCGCCGCCTGAATTGATCACTGCGCCCCCCGTCCCGAACCCACCCGTCCCGCTCTCGATGACCAGCGGCTTCTCCGGCTTCATGCTCTCAATCAGCTTCTCCACCGGAATCGATTGAGGGGGTGGCGGCAGCGTGTTTTCCGCCGTCTTCTCATCCGGTTGGTGCATGGGAATATTCGAGTTGGGCGGCAGGAAATGGTACAGGATAATTGAGCGCCGGCGGTGGCGTGCCTGCCGCGAGCGGCGCCACGATCTCTGGCGTGACAATCACGATCAGTTCGGTATCGTTCTTCGTCCTCGACTCGGACTGGAACAGTTTGCCGAGGATCGGAATGTCGCCCAGAAACGGAATCTTCTGGAAAGTGTCCGTCATGCTCTTGTCCAGCAGGCCGCCGATGATGAAGCTTTGGCCATCGGACAGCTCCACCTCGGTATTCACTCTGCGCGTGGTTAGGCCCGGCACGTTGAACCCTGAGATTGACACTTCGTTGGCTATAGTCGAGGGCGCTCACCTCCGGCGCCACCTGCAGCCGGATCGTTCCCCGAGGCGTAATGGTGGGGATGAAATTGAGCCGGATGCCGTATTCCTTGAACTCGATGCTCACTGCGGCCGTGCCACCCGACGTCCCCGACACAACCGGATAGGGGAACTCCCCGCCCGCCAGGAAGCTCGCCTCCTTGCCGTTGGCTGCCATCACATTGGGTTCCGCCAACAATTGCACCACTCCCTTGGTCTCCAGAGCATGGATATCCGCGCCGACGTTCAGGCCAGGGAAGAATGCAAAAATGCTCCCCTCCTGGGTAAAAGCCGCCGACCCGCCCGTTCCGCTGACCCCTGCCCCACTTGACGAACTACTACTATTGCCGATAAGGGGTGGAGTGAACTGGCCGGCCGAAACGCCGCCAACAGCATCTCCCAGACCAAGATCGAACAGGTTGACGCCAAGGTCGCGGGCCAGGTTTCGATCCACGCTGGCGAACCGCACCTTGATCAGGATCTGCGGTTCCGATTTCGGCACATTCACATCCAGCAGGTTCACGACCTTCCCCGCCGTCGACGCAATTTGTATCGCCCGCGCCGAGCTGGTCAGATCGTTGACCGTCCCACGCAAAAAGATGCTGTTGTTGCTGTAGGTCACCTTTATCGTCTGGCCAGGCAGCTCCGTCCTCAGCTCGCGCCGGATCGCGTCGAGGTTGTCACCCGATACTGCGGCAGTAGGCCGAACCGTCACATTGAAGAACTGGCGTCCGCCGTGAATGTCCCAGATGATCAGGCTCGTTTCGCCGGGAGCTTTCCCCTCGATCATGATTTCGGTGGGACTGATTGCCGTGGCTTCCGCAATGTCGCCCAGCCCGACGGCAACGCGCTGGATCGGTTGCGCGCAATCCACCAGTACCGATTTGCCCACCGTCACCGAGAGTTCGTTCGTGGAGTCCTGATACGTGGCCTCCGCTGCTGGCGGGGGCGGCGAAGCCGGTGCGCTTTGAGCCCGCACGGCCTGCCCCGGACACAGTGCCAATGACAGCGCGCCGCAAGATACGATGGTGACCCCAGCCTTCGTTCTCAATGCTGTCCCTCGGGTGAAGAGAACTTTTCTTCGGTGGTTTTGCCGCCGTTTATCACGACGATCGAATAGGGTTTCGCCGCCGGCTTGGCAGCTCTCTTATGAGCAGCTTGCGGCGACGCTGGAGGCAGCTTCACTGGCAAAGAGATTGCGCATCGCCGTCGCCGGCACCTTCGCTACCTGCGTGTCCAGCGGGTTGCGCAGCACCAGTTGGATCTTCAATGAATTGCTGGCCAGGCTCAACAGTCTCGGCCTGCTCGGGGTTCACCAGCAGGTTTACTACCTGCACCTGTTGCGGCTTGCCCTCGGCATCCCTCTGAATGTCGGTGCCTGCGGAGAGAACCTGAATGTTCTGAAGGATCGTCTGTGTCATGACGCCTTCCGTCGAACCTCGCAGCGCCCGGCGGGTTGCCTGAAACCAGAACGTCCACGCGTGCGCCGGGAATCACGAATCCGGCCACACCCACCACCTCATCCACCCTTACCGCGCAGGCTCGCATGCCCGGCGGGATCGTTGGCGCCAATCCGCCGCCGGAGCCAAGACCCGCCAGGTGGCTGTCCAGAATCGGCTCGCCCTGCGAGATCTGCGCAATCACGCCCCGGCCAATCGCGTCTTCCGGCTTCAGAATCGCGCCCTTCGGCGGCGTGCCCGTCAACGTCATCGTGGTCAGGTCGGCAGTCGTCAGCACCGCGCCCAGCGGAATGTCCTTGGCTGCCGCGACTACCCGCGTAGTTGCCACGGGCTTGGCCGACGACATTCGCACGCTCACGATGCGATAGACCATCCATGCGCAGCCGCTGGCGATCACGATTGCGACGAGGAGGATCGTCATGAGTCTTCGATTCATCCTTACCCTGCTGGAGCCGGCTCGCGCCAACTCCGCCTTTCTCCGCCCGCCTCACTCGCTGCGCCGGGCAAGTCCCTCTCGGCCATCTTCGGAAACTCCGCATCGCTCAGCCACGGCCGCCATCCATCCTCGTCCGTCGAATCAACGAGCCACGTTCCGCCGCCCCGGATGCGCTCCGAAAAGTTCTCCCTCTTTCCGGAAATGCCGTACACAATACGCCCCGCCAATACGTCTTCATTGAGCGTGAGCGTGCAGTGCGGTTTCAGTGTAGTCCCCGAAAGCCTCCCCAAATCCATCAGAATCGCCCTTATCTTTCGATAAGGTATCAAAAGTGCTATGGGGGAAAACACCACAATGAGCGATTCTTAAAGTGGCCACAATGGACCCCCGGAACGGAACAAAACGGCGTCATCCGGCATTCGTTGTCGGCGGCCCATTCTGCGACCGGTTCATCATGAGTTTACTCGGAGTCCGGAAGCCGCATCTGCATCTTCCGTGTTATAGGCGCGGCAGCCCGCTCGTGCCAAGGTGGGAACGAATTCACGAAAATCCCTTCCTGCGTGCGTTCGCAAAACTGTCAGCCATTCAGAATATGTCAGAGTGGGGATCGTGCCTTCGATGACGTCTTCCCACACCATCGCGCTTTTCACCGAGCAGGCTGATCTGGGCCCGCGGCCCACCTCTTTTGTGGCCTCCATCCTTTTTCACGGCTTGGCGGTTGCCGTGGCTTGGTTCAGCATCGCCTACAGGCCGCCCGTTGCCAAGGTGTCAACGGAGCACTTTGCCGTCCGCGAGCTCGATCTGTTCATGCCCGACGAACAGATGCGCCCAGCCGCGCCTCGAATCGCCTATCCCGCCGCGCATTCCGGCGTCCACGCACCCGCTTCCGAAGGCAAGCCGTCGCCCAGCGTGTCAGCCTTGCGCCAGGTCGCACAGGCCAAGCCGGGCCCGCAAACGCTCATCCAGGCCGACCTCTCTAACCCTGTCACACTCCCCGAGCAGATCCCCGTCCCTCAGGTCGTCATCTGGTCGCCGGCCTCGGTGCCGGTCAAGAAAATTGTTCCTCCATTGCCCGAGAAACCCACTTCCGCCGACGTAAAACCGTCGGTCGAACGGCCCAATGAGGAAATGACCTTGGCCGACGTCAACATCGCATCCAGCTTCACGCCTTCGCCCAAGCCCATCGTCGTGCCAAGCACGACTTCGCCCATCGCGGTCCACATTCAGGAGCATGTCCAGCTCCCACCGGCCTCTACCTCGCAGCCATCGGCACAGCCGACTCCAGCTGCGGTCCTCTCTCTTTCTGACTTGCGCATGAAGGAGGGCACTGCCACCCTGCCGCCAGTGAGCGAAAGTGTGCCGTCGAATGCACAGGGAGTTTTGGCGCCGGGTCAACCGCACGATCTATCAGCGCCGGGCAAGGACAGGGACACCGCCAAATCGGGCCAGGCCGGCTCAGGCAAAGATCCCGCGGCCAACGCAAACAATCATGACCTCGGCGCAAGTCAAGGCCCCGTGGCCAAGACCAACGATTCTGCCTACGCCGCTTCCAACGGCAAGCCTGAAGGCTCCGAATCCGGATCGGCCAAAGGCACTGGCGACGCCGGCGCTGACGGCAATTCGTCTGCCGCCACCGAGATTTCCCGGCCCAGGGATGGCCATTTCAACGCCGTCGTAGTCGGTGCCTCGCTTGAAGATAAGTTTCCCGAGATGGCCGGCGTATGGAGTGGCAGATTGGCCTACACCGTCTATTTGAACGTCGGACTGGCCCGAAGCTGGGTTCTGCAGTACTCGCTTCCGCGCTCTGCCGACGCCTCCAATGGCGGCACCATCGCCCGTCTTCAGGCGCCTTGGCCCTACAACATCGTGCGTCCCAATCTTGAGTCTGGCGCATTTGACGCCGATGCAGTCATGGTCCATGGCTTCGTGAATCAATCCGGCCGCTTCGAAACCCTCACTATCGTCTTCCCGCTGGCGTTTCCCCAGGCCCAGTTTGTCCTCGCCGCCCTGCAAAAATGGCAGTTCCGGCCCGCCACGCAAGACGGCCAGTCCGCCAAAGTGGAAGTATTGCTGATTATTCCCGAGCAGTTGGAGTAATCCGGTGAGCGCATTCGGCTCGCCTGCCGGGATCACGCCTTTATCACGGCCTCGTACCTAGCTGTTTGTACGCAGTGCCCGCTGAAATCGGCGTCACCACCGGCGTGGCCGCGCCCACAAACTCGGTCAATGGGCCGCTGGTGTTGTCGCTCGCCACCCATACGTTGCCCGATCCATCAGTTGCAATGCCGTAGGGTTCAAGCAGCCCGTCGCTTACGTAGCCATTGTCACCGGAGATCGCCGTGCCACTGGCATTGAATTCGCTGACGCTGTTGCTGTTACCGCCGTTATTTGCCGTCCAGACATTGCCTCCGCCGTCGATGGCGATCCCGTAGGGCCCACTCAAGCCGCCGCCGCTGTAGCCGCCTGCGCCAGACACGGCCTGGCCGCTCGCGGTGAACTCGCTGATGCTGCCGTCTCCGCCTCGGTTCGTCGCCCACACATTCCCGGATCCGTCAATCGCCACCCCGTAGGGAGAGCTCAGTCCCCCGCCCGAGAAAAGCGTAAATGTCGGCGGCTGTCCGGGCAGGTTGCTTGGCATGGCCTCCTCGAGACTCGAGGTGGCCGCAGCATAGTTTGCCGTCCACACGTCGCCCGAGGTGTCCGACGCAATTCCGGCCGGGCCAGCCAATGTGTCGGTTGTGAAGCCGTCGCTGGGCGAAATCGCCAATCCGAAGGATAGAGAAGAACTGAATTCGCTCATGCTATTGCCGCCAAAATTTGCGACCCACGCATGGCCGACATTGTCGATTGCAATGCCATAGGGCTTATTCAGCCCGCCGCCGGTCCATCCAGGCGGATTGGAGATCTTCTGCCCCTGGGAATTGAATTCGCTCACGTCGTCGCCGTTGAAGTTTGCGGCCCAGGCATTCCCGTACTCGTCAACGGCAATGCTCGTCGGCTCGTTCAATCCAGCCTGGGTGTAGGGTGATCCCGTCAATGGGACCCCATTGGAATTGACCTCGGTGATCGTGCTGGAGAAGTAATTCGGCACCCACACATTGCCCGAGGCGTCTACGGCAATTCCCTCCGGGGCAAATCCTGTGCCATCCAAACCCCCTCCCGAGTAGGTGATCGCGATCGTGAAGTCGTCGGGCGCCGCGCCCAGCGTCGGCTGAAAGGCCAGATCCGGCGGCAGCAGTCCATAAAGTGTTGCCACGTTCGACCCAGGGTTGTGCGCGATGTTGATCGCCGCCGTCGCCGTCTCCACGGGCTGTGAGTTTCCGTTCTTCGCGGTGCTGAACAATGTGCTGCACGGCGTTGACGACGGCCCTGCTGAATTGACGCATGCCGCCAGAACGTCCGCCAGCGTATCGATCTCGGCCTGCGGCGCCGTCCCGTTGCCTGTCGGCGTCACCGCGAGCGCGAGGCCGCTGTTGAGCGATTCCAGGTTCGTCACCGTCGCAAATGCATTGGGAACATCCGTTGCCGTTGCCAACTGGCTGCTCGAACTCGACACGTGCGTCGCGTCTGTGGCAAAACCCGCGATCGCATATGCCGTCGCAATTGTCGAAACCTCGTTGACCACGGCAATAAGTGGAGGACGAGAGCAACCCGCACGTTCCCAGCGCCGCCATCAGGCCCGCTGCCGAGTTTGTCCCTTGCCCCAATCCCGGATTGCCGCCAATCGAGTAGAGGTACACCTGCGAGCCGGCGCTGGGGCAGGAGTAGTCCCCCGTAATGCTGAAGGTTCCCCCCGATTGCGTTGTCACGTAGTAATTGTGGTTGGGGTCTTGCGTCGTGCCGCCGGTGGCGGCCAGAATCGAAACCGACGCATTGCCGTATCCCGTCGTGTTGGCCGCGTAAAGGTAAACGTGCGCGCCCACAATCGGCTGCTGGCCGCCGTGCACGATGCCATGCAGGGGCGCGCCAGAAAATGAACTGGTTTGGGTCTGCGTCGTGCCTGTTCCCGGCTTGCCGGAGCATCCTGACAGAACAAGAGCACAAAGTAACAACACGACCATCCAGGAATTACGCACGGGGGAGCTCCCTTCGCTCGGAGATGTTGCGGCGTCGCCCGGTTTTCTCAGTCGTTGTTACCGGATTCTTCGGGTTCTGTCAAGCCAACACTCTAGAGCGTGTTTCAAAATCCAGTTTTGTGTCAGGGCACGACTTTAGTCGTGCCGAAAAAAGTCCGAAAAACAAAGGGCTTTAGCCCCTGAGGGATCTCGGCTCGTGCCTGCCAGGCCATTTTTGAAACAAGCTCTAGTTACTGCTGTTGGGAATCAGCCGCGGTACGGTCATATTTCTTACAATGTGATGGAAGATGTCCGTCAGTTGCGTGATCGCCTGGTTCGTCGGCGCCGTCGCCTGGCAGCCGTCACCATCGTCGGAGTAGAAGTTCACCGCTTTCGAAGCCATCGCCGCCAGCGTATCGCAGCCCTGCTTTCCCGGACCCCAGGTTCCCCCGTTTGTCGTCACCGAGGCGCTGTAGGTCTTATCCGTCAGGCAGCTTCCCGCCTTCAGCGCGCCGTAGCCGATCGTGTATACATCGGTTCCTTGTTGCGCGGCATACTGCGCCGCCAGCACCGCCTGACCGCACTCGCCCAGAGCCGACGGGAAGGTAGGATCCTTGTAGTGCGACGGATTGGTCGTGCTCGTTCCCGTGCCGTTCAGCGTGCCCTCGCTGGCAACCAGGCTGATCGGATGTGCTGTTGCACGCGCCCCCGGTGGTGTAGGCGTTCGTTGCGCACGCATTCAGGTCGCCGTCACCGAGAATGATCATCGCGTTCTGAGAGTTCGGGTTCTTCGCCTGCTCGGTTTTCAACTCCGCCTGCGCCGCATAGATCACCTGCGGATAGTAGGTCCACTCCATGCGCGTCCTGACGCCGGGGCAGTTGGGCCCCCTGCCCGCCGCTCCGCATCCCCGCCCGCCGCATTCACGACATTCGAGCTCGTATTCAAGCTCGATGCAGTGTCGAGGGTCTTGTAATCATTCGTCTCCGCAACAATCTCGTACGTGTCGCCGGTCGGCAGAATGAAATTCGAAGTGGGCGCGGTCCCCGCCGTATACGGCGTCCTCACGTCGGGAAAAGTGTAGGCCACTGCCGTCGGGCTGCTGGCGTTGCAGGTGTAGTCATCGGAAATTGTTCCCGTCGTCACTGCCGGAAACACGAACAGGCTCACTGTGTCGAACGGAGTGGGCGTGCCCGACGTGCAGGTCTGTCCCACCGCGCAGGGATACAAGTCGTTCAGGAGCGCCTGAATGCCCAGCTGCGCGCAGTGAAGCTGGGTCCCGCTGCATTGCACGCCGTTGTCCTGGTAGGCCATCGACGGCGTCGCATCAAGGATGATAGCGATATTCCAGGGCTTGTTTTGCCCGCCGACCATGGCTGCCTTTGCTGTCGCCGACACGCTCATCTGCCGCATGCCGATCAGCCCGCCAAACCAGAGAGGAATCTTCGCCGTCTGCGTCACCGCAAGCGAGTTGTAACCGCCTGTGCCGCCATCAGCAGTCTCGCACGCCACGCCGAGCGTGCCGGAAACGCTGCTCAGGCAAAGATAGGTCGGCGTTGCCACCACGTTCGTCAGCATCGGCGTCGCGTTCAATTTACCCGTTTGCGCACTGTATGTCGTTACGTAGGTTGACGCCAGGGTCGTATCGGGCATGACCTCCGCTCCCGCCAGGGCCGCCGCATTGGTCGATGCCACCAGTTGCTGGTACGCGTAATACACATGCCCGGTCTCAACCGAGGCCGCCGCAAGAGCCATCATCGTGGAACAGGTGAATACCACGACGATCGCTGTCTGGCCATTTTGATTCTTCAGGAACCTGCGCATAAACGGAATTCCAAACCGTGTCATGGCTCAAATTCCTCCTTTCGCGCAGCTTTGGCGCCGCGTCTGCCTGCGTTCGGTTGTTCGATGGGCTGAACTGGAGAATTGCGTGCCTTGCGTGGACTGCCGAACGCAAGAAGACACGAAAGACACGTCGAGCTACGCGCTGTGTGCGCGTGAAGGCCTGCGCGTTCGTCGCTGAGCGATACCATCGTACGGCCTCGCGGACACTCCCGCGACCTCTTGGGGAATGGGTAATCTGGCCCTATCTTCAATCACCAGTAGGTAACCTACCATTGCACTTCTGTGCTATAAGTAGGTAACATTGGTAATGAATCGCGCTGGGTAACCCGGGGTAGAGGGTCAGCCGTCGCCATGCTAGGCCGGATCGTGGGCGCAAAAAGTGAAGTTCGCCGGTCTCGCCGTCTGTAGCGGGGGCCTTCCCGGTCCTCCCGCTTTTCTATGAGCTTAATCTGCCGATTCCGTCGTGCAGATGGCTGCGATCGGCAGCGGCGCACTCAAATTGTTCGTGATGGCTACGGTAAGACGCCGTCAGAATGTGAGGCTCTGGTTGTCGGAGCCAAAGCCTGGCAGGCCTTTGCCATCACCGGAAGCGAAATTCGCCCCGCTGGGCCGTTCTTCCTGCGAGCGTTCTCGGGCAAGGCGTGGACGCTGGGGATCTTGCCGGCGCGTCCATCGTCGTCACATGATCGCTATGGAAGATCGCATCGGGCTGTGCGTCCCTGGTTCGAGGTCGCTCGGCGCCCTTGCCGATCGTCAGACTTGGGATCCGGCGTTTGCGACGGCTGCGCCCCCAGCACCGCTGCATTCCTCGACGCCACCAGTTGGCGGTTCGCGTAGTGCACGCGGACTGTTTCCACTGAGGTCGCGGCAAGCGCGATGACCCCAACGGCGATGAGCGCCAGCAATAGGATTGATTGACCTCGCTCTTCTTTCAATAACCTGCGCAACAACTGCAAAGGAGAGCGACTTATAGGGGAAGCTCTTACTTTTCTTCGTTTTTTGGCCCTATTGAGCCAACGCCGTTGACTGTGACGTTAAGTTGCTCGACGGGCTGAACTTCAAAATTGGAAGCCAGGTGTACGTATATTTCACCGTCACCGAGACCGGGTGATTCACCGAAGTAGACAAATACGTTGCTCCGGCGGTGCAGGAAAACGAACTGCCAGTGGTTGGGCCGTAAGTGTGTACCGTTGAGCTGGAGTCGGTAATCGCCACTGTGTACGTGAGCTTCGTCGGTGAGAGGTTTGGTAACGATCCAGTGACCGAGGAAACCACAGTTGCGCACGGATCGGTAGTATATATCGCCTCCTCTCCAACGGTTTGGGCTGCGCCCGCGGTGGCGTTGCCAATCTGTTGCAGAAAATACAAGGCCAATGAGAAGGATGCCGTCCCGGTTAGGACCATCATCAGCAACGGCAGGGTGACGGCAAACTCCACCAGCGCCGTTCCTTCTTCGCTCTTGATGCCCATCGCGCGCTGCATGCGGCGCGCAAGTGATTTTCCCAACCATCCGGTGCTGTATCGATTCTTCATCTCTCCCGCCTCCGGGTTTGGTCCCCCGATACCACGAGCCCCGGACTCCGGAACCCGTTCATCGCTGCGACCGCAGATGGTCTCACAGAACTTATTCCTCTCCTCATTCGGCAACTTCGCTCGCAGGTTGTGACGTCAAGGCGCTCGACGGGCTGAAATTCAAAATTGGAAGCCAGGTGTATGCATACTTCACGGTCACGTAGACGGGATAGAGCGCCGTCTCCTTCGCCGTTGTTCCGGAACTCCCGGCCGCCTTGCAGGTAGCTCCGCTTGGCGGGTTGAAGGGACCGTAGGTTATGGTGCCGTTTGCGTTGGTAATGGCGATTGTGACTGTAACTTTCGATGCATCCAGGTTCGGCAGCGCAGTGGTGACCGCCGTAGCGACGTTGGCGCAGGGATCGTCGAACGCTCCGGTCGTTGCTGCGAGAAGGTGAGTCGCGCTGGAGGCCGCATTCTGGATCTGTTGCAGAAAATACAACGCCAGTGAGAACGAAGCCGTCCCGGTCAGGACCATCATTAGCAACGGCAGGGTGACGGCAAACTCCACCAGCGCCGTTCCGTCCTCGCCTCCGCCGGCCCGAGGTGCGCTTTACGCGGCGGACAAAAGAATTGCTCATCTTGCGTAGATTAAGTCCAATCTTCATCGTTCCACCTCCCGGCGCGGCCGGCCTTGCCATCTTGACTTGGCCCCACTGCCTGTCAAAGGATCTCCTTGGCGCTCACTGGCGCCCGTCACTTGCCCTCTCCAACTGGCCCAGGAAGAGTTCGAATTCCCTCTTGCCGGCCGCGTCGAGTATGGGGGCCTTCCCGTTGCGCGCGTCCTTTTCGTTCCGCCAGCATAAACTGCAGCCCTACGCCATCCGGACCCCAGCGCACGGCCCGCGATTGCACGGCAATCGAGCGCTCCGCACATTCCTCGCCGCAGTCGTTCCTCTGCAGTGTCATCAGGACCAGGGTCCCCGGATACCAGCGCTCCTCCGTCACCACATAGAGCCCCGACGAACTGATATCGCGAATCCCGTGCGCCATCGGAGCGGCGCCGTTCCAGTAATACGCGGCCAGCCCCGGCTCCTTTACCCGCGGAGCCTTCCGCGGATCGGGCGACCACCAGCGCTCCAACCAGTTGCGCGGTTGCTGGAACTTGCTTCGCGCCCGGATATGCCAGATCCATCATTGTGGGTCTGCTGCGCGGCTGGTCTCTTTTGCCCGTCGCGGTCTTCCAGTTCCAGAAGTCCCGGCCCGCCGCTCCACAGCGGCTTCTCGCGCAGCACAGCCGCGCCTGCAATCACCGGCGTCGTTTCCTCCTCGTCGCGCATGCTCGTCAACCGCTCCAATTGCTGCTCCATCTCCTCGGCCACGCACAGCACAAGTTGATCGCCGGGCTGGGTCTGCGACGAGTAAATCGAGTGCGCCGGCAGCGCCAGCACGCTCTGTCGGCCGCGGGCTCGACGAACTCACCTGAAAAGTGGGAAAGGACTCGACCATGTCGATCACCCGGCAATCTTCGTCCAGATAGATCAGATCCAGCGGCGCGGGCATCGCCACTGGCGGAATCCCCCGGAACGGCGTCATCCACACGCCTTCGCCCGACTTCAGCGGTCGCGCCGCCATCAGCTCCGCGGCATGGGCTGCGGAAAGATCGACCGCCTTTACCTCCAGGCCAAGAAAGCACTCCCGCGTTTGGTTATAGGCGCAATGAGTCTGCGATTCCATCAGCTCCTTTCGCCTGCGGCAGACTCTGCCGCGGCTTCCTTTCTCATCGGCTTCCGGCCGCCAGTTCGAACCTTTCCACCAGTTCCATTCGAGGACCGGCCCTTTCTCCCCGCGCTACGGTCAAGCCTGCAAAAGGGTACACCTCACCTCTTCCCCTGCCTTGGCGACCCACTGCAGGCATTTGCCGCCCGCGCGGCAAGTCGCCATGGCAACGGAACCTTCGTAACCCTTCCGTGGCGCCACCCGGTCTTTCAACACGCCACGGTGTCTTGCGCCGCCGCCTACTTCACCCGCGTGCGGCGGCGCTGAATCAAAATCACCAGAATGACGACCGCCAAAACCCCGGCAACAATTCTGATAATCGTGGTGCTGTCCATGCAATTCTCCCCTTCTTCGCTCAATGTTTGGTCAGTGAGCTGAACGACTCCATCATCACAATCACGGCTGGTCCCAGTGTAACCAGAAATAGCGCAGGGAAAAATGAACAGCACCAGGGGAAACACCAGCTTGACCGAAGTCTTCGCTGCCATCTCCTCGATCATCTGCACGCGCTGCGTGCGCAGCGTGTCGGAATGAACGCGGAGCATCTTGGCGATGCTGGTTCCAAATTGTTCCGTCTGCACCAGCATCGAAACCAGATTGCGCAGACATTCCACGCCGGTGCGCTCGGCCAGGTTCTTCCACGCCTCTGACCGCGGCGCGTCCGGCGCGCTGCTCCAGCACCACAATTCCCAGCTCGTCGCACAACTCCGGCTGTGACTTGCCTCAATTCCTGCGCGGTGCGCGCCGTCGCCTGGTCCAGGCTCAGCCCCGCTTCCATGCAAATCACCAGAAGATCCAGCACATCCGGCAAGCCCCGTGTGATCCGCTTTTGCCGCTTCTCGATCTTGTTTCCCCAGCCAGAAGTCCGGAGCCAGAAATCCACCGCCCAGCGCCATCAGATACACGAAGAACGGAGCCTAGGTTTGCCAGCCCGCTCAACCACGGCCACTGCGGCACAGCAGCAGCGGAGTCACCACCTTGCAGCCATAGAAGACCTTCACCGCGGACTCGTTGCGATAGCCCGCCCGCGTCAGGCGCTGCTACGACGACCGAAACTTCCTTCTCGCTCTTCGGCATCAGATTCTCGAAGCGTCTCCACCAGGTTCCCGATCGAGGATCCGGCCTGCTTGATGGTCCCAATCACGCTTCTTCTGCTTGGGTCGCGGGTTGATCGACTTCGCTGATGCGCTTGCAGCATCGCTTCGCGATAGAACAGCAGAAGCCCCGCCGCTGGCGATCAGCAGGAAGACGGCCAAAAATGCTGAAAACTGCAAATCCCATACGTCCCCTTCACACGTCGATGTCGACGATCTTCTGAATCACAAATCCGCCGATCACGATCAGCCCCGCCGCGCCCCACACATCTTGATGCCGATGTCGCGATGCCACAGAATGCTGATCATTTCCGGATCGACGAAGTAGATGCCGACGCCCAGCACGATCGGCAACAAGGTCAGAATCCAACCCGTCAGCCGTCCCTGCGCCGTGTGCACCATGATCTGGCGCTTCAGCCGGAAGCGCTCCCGGATCACATACGAGGTCTTGTCCAGCACTTCGGCCAGGTTGCCTCCGCTCTCCTTCTGAATCATGATCGCGGTGGCCGTGATCTTCAGGTCCTGCAGCGGAACCCGGTTGAGCAGGTTGTCCAGCGCCGCGTTCATCTCCAGGCCGTAGTTCTGCTCTTCGAAACAGATCTTGAATTCGCTGCCCACCGGGTCCGCGCACTCGCGTGCCACCAGCGCCATGGCCGCCAGCAGGCTGTGCCCGGCGCGGAGACCGCTCACCATCAGATCCAGCGCCTCCGGCAACCCCTTCTCGAACTGGCCAAAGCGCCGTGTTGCGCTTGAACACCACCAAGCCAAACGGCATGACGCCCATCACCAGCCCCACCGCCAGCGCAAGCAGAAAGGACTCGGCAGTACTGGTAAACCGCATAGGCCGGAAGCGCAAAACAGGCCGCACGTCATCAGCAGCAGCCGCCCCGGGCTCCAGTTCAAATCGGCCTGGCTCAGCATCCTGCGCAGATAGGGCGTCAGCTCGAACTTCAGCAGCTTCTGGTTCAGCCAGGGAATGCTGCTCAGAACTCTCGTTCTTGCGCAGGTTCAGGTCTTGCCGGTCGCAGTTCCCGCCGCTCTCGGCCTTGAGCGCCGAGTCCAGCGTGGCCAGCGCCTGCTTGCGAGTTCTGCGAGGGCGACAGAGCGCTGCCGATCAGCGGCAGCGCAATCAACGTGAACACGCCCACGAATACCAAACCGCAATCAATCCCATCTCTGCTCCCTCCTTTCCTCCTCAGTTCACCTGCGTTTCCCGCTCGAACAGGCTGGGCGGCAGAACAATGCCCGACACGCGCAGCCGCTCCAGGAACCGGGGACGGATGCGCGTGGGCTTGAAGGCGCCGATCACGCGGCCGTCCGGCCCGATGCCTTTCTTCTCGAAACGTGAAGATCTCCTGCATGCTGATCACGTTCTCTTCCATGCCCGTGATCTCGGCAATGCTGGTGATCTTGCGCGTTCCATCGCTCATGCGCGTGGCCTGCACCACAATCGTGATGGCCGACGCCATCTGCTGCCGCACCGATCTCTCCGGCAGGTTCATGTTCGTCATGGCCACCATCGACTCCAGCCTCGACAGCGCGTCGCGCGGCGTGTTGGCGTGAATCGTGGTCATCGAGCCTTCGTGGCCGGTATTCATGGCCTGCAGCATGTCGAAGGCTTCCTCGCCGCGCACCTCGCCGATGATGATGCGGTCGGGACGCATACGCAGGCAGTTGATCAGCAGTTGCCGCTGGCGAATCGCGCCCTGTCCTTCGATGTTCGGCGGCCGCGTCTCCAGGCGCACGATGTTCTCCTGCGCCAGCCGCAGTTCGGCCGCGTCTTCGATGGTCACCAGCCGCTCGTTGTTCGGAATGTACTGCGACAGAATGTTCAGAAACGTCGTCTTGCCGGCGCCCGTGCCGCCCGAAACCAGGATGCTGATGCGCGCCCGCACCGCCGACGACAGCACTTCCATCATCTCCGGCGAAATGCTCTTCAACTGCACCAGTTGGTTGGCGGCCAGCGGCCCGGTCCCGAAGCGCCGGATCGACAGCGACGGTCCGTCCAGCGCCAGCGGCGGAATGATGGCGTTCACGCGCGAGCCGTCGGGCAGGCGCGCATCCACCATGGGCGACGACTCATCCACCCGGCGGCCCACCCGCGACACGATGCGGTCGATGATCTGCAGCAGATGGCGGTCGTCGCGGAACGACGTATCCACCTTCTGCAGCAGCCCGCCCTTTTCCACAAACACGTGGTCCTTGTCGTTCACCAGGATGTCGGAGATCTTGGCATCGCGCAGCAGCGGCTCCAGCGGGCCCAGCCCGAACACCTCGTCCAGCAGATCGGCGTGAATCTTCTCCTGCTCGTCGAAGTTCAGCGGCACCCGCTGGTCCGACATGATCTCTTTCACCAGACCCGACACCGCCTGCCGCGCCTGGCTCGAATTCACGCGCGACAGCTTCTCCAGATCCAGCTTCGAGATCAGCGTCCGGTGAATTTCCGCTTTGTACGTTTCCAGATTCAGCAGTTCCACGGTTTACCTTCCATCCAATTGGGAATTCCGTTCTTCCTGCAATCACCCGAACAAGTTGAAGCTGAAACTCTTCTTCTTGGCCGGCGTCGCGCTCTTCCCGGTCACCGCGCTCACCATCTGCCTGATCTGTCGCGAATCGCCGAATCCGCACAGCACCAGCGGCGTGGCGTTGATCTGCATGTTCCGCACCGCCGCGTAATCGTTGGGAATCTTCCACTGCGCCGGCCGGGTCAGCGCTTTGGTGATGTGCTCCTCCGGCAACGCCCAGGGCGCGCGACTCATACCGGTTGATCACGATCTCCAGCTTCGGCACCGGCGCCGACGAAAAACTGCTGGACCAGCCGGTTCGAGTTGCGCAGCTCCGGAATGCTCGCCTGCGTCACCAGATAGATCGTGGTCGCTTCCTTGTAAGCCGTCGTTCCCATCAGGTCCAGCTTCGATCCCATATCCACCACCACGTTTTCGAACTCCTGCCGCGCCACGTTCATCAGCCGGTTGATGGCCTCGTTGCTGGCCTTGTACTGAATGAACCTTCCCGGCGCCGCAAGCACCACAGACCCGGAACTGTGCTTGACCAGGAGCTGCGAGAGGAACTGCCCATCCAGCCTGTCCACCGCCTCCAGCGCATCGATGGCCGAAAACTCCGCCGTGATGCCCAGGTTCAGCGCCGCATCGCCCAGCGGCAGATCCAGATCGATCAGCAGCGTCTTCTCGCCCGACTCTTTGGCCAGCGCCACGGCAAAATTGCAGGCCAGCATGGTCGCCCCGGCGCCGCCCTTGGCACCCATGAACGCCAGCAGCTTTCCTGCCGTCTTCTTCGCCGTCCGCGCCACCGGCCGCCGCGCCGCGGCCCGCACCAGCGCCTCTTCCACCACCTCTGGCTCCAGCGGAAGCGTCAGAAACTCGCGCGCTCCGGCGCGCATGCAGCGCACCAGGAGCTCGGGATCGGTGCTTTCCGAATACACCATCACCGTCGCCAGCCCATCGCTGCCGATGCTCTCCACCAGCTCCAGCGCGTACTCCGGATCGCTGTCCAGCTCGACGATCACCACGTCGATACTTCTGGTTCAGCATCGCCGGAACATCGTCCAATCCCGCCGGATAGCTCGGGAACTCGAACACCTCACATCCCGTGCAGCCGGCCAGTGCCAAGGCCGCCGCCGATGCGGCGGCGTTCATCGGGGCTGATCAGCGCGACGGAAAGCGCCTCGCCGCCGATCGAATCCGGGATCGGATTCGGCGGAGGAAACGAATTCATCGGATCGGCGGAGTAGTTCGTGGCCACGTTGCGGTTACTCCTTGGTATGCGATAGTTCTGCTGCGCGCCCTCAGAGCGCGCGTCAGTTCCGTGATTCTCATGCCCTAGCATGGGCATTGTCTTTACTCCGTCCTCAACGCGTAAAAAACGAAATCAGCGTCCCGATCGCGATGGCCGGCGCATACGGCATCTTGTGCCGCCGCGGATTGCTCAGAACTGCCTCCCCGCGCTCCTTCGCATCGAAAACCAGATCGCCGGTGTGCTGAAATAACTCCTTCAAGAATCCACCCCAGGCTGCCCAGGCGAGTGCCATCACTCCCCCCACCAGGCCGGTCATCACCAGCGCCAAAAACAAGCTGGTACGGGCCGATCCAGGCCCCAATTGCTGCGCACAGTTTCACATCGCCGGCGCCCATCCCGCCCATCCAGAAAAGAAACCCGTAGATCAGCAGCCCCAGCCCTGCGCCGGCCAGGCTCTGTTCCACCGCCGTGCCAGCCATGGAGCCACCCGGAAACCACAATCCCGCAGCCGAAAAAAGGGAACACGAGCCAGTTCGGAATGCGCCGGCTGCGAAGATCTGTGAAGGTCGCCACACCCAGGACAATCACGGTGGGCCACCAGGCAAACGAATGCATCATCCCTGCTCCTTGTCCCTATGGCCTTTCGTGCTGCCCTTCCATACAGCAATTTCCCAGCCAAACCCCCACGGCCAGAAACCGGCGTGGATCCAGATAGATACAAGTGAATTGTCGTGCCAGGTGTATACGGCTGTTTACTCCCGAAACAACCCCCGGAGTGGGCCGTTTACACCTTCGCTTGCCCCTCGACCTCCCGGCCGTGACCCTTGTAACTCATTGTCAGATCAGAGGATTCCGGGGAGAGTTACGAAGGTATGTTCAGCTTGCTGGAGGCAAACTCCGACTAGGTCCAGCGAAATTTATGCAAAGAGTCTCCATTTTCCGGTTCCGTCTGGGCCTGCGGACTCCCGGCCATTACCACGGTCACGCTCTCATAGCACGAAAGAGGAATGTTCCCGCCGTCATCGATTGCCGATGATGAACGTACATCGCCAAGTCTCTGATAACGGCGTCATGCAATCGGCGACATGGTAGATCGCACGATAATGACAAGAATTGGCTTGTACTCGGAAGACCGCACTTTGCACCCTCTTCTTTCTTCTGCCCTTGGTAAGGACTTCGAGGTCCTGCTCGAGCCGGACGGAGATGGAATGGACAGCCTTGTCTCCGCCGGGGCCTGCGATGTCATGATCCTCGATCTCTATTCTCCCAGGACTCGCTGCAAACACGGATCGAGTCAGCGCGGCGTCTGATCGCCTCCAATGTCCCGTCGATCCTGATGGCCGACGACAGCCTGCGCTCCACTGCGTTCGAACTCGTGCGCTCCGGGGCTTTTGGCTACTGCCGCCGCCCGCCTTCGATTCGCGACCTGAAAACCATGCTCAGCCGGGCCTGCGAGACCTCCGCGCTGAAGCAGCAGCTCTACAGCGCGCAGCAGCGCATCGAGGAGCCGGGCCGTTGCGACCGCATCATCGGATCCAGCCCCAGCATGCAGCGCGTCTATCAGTTGGTGCGCAGCGTCACCAACCTCAACGCCGCCGTTCTCATCACCGGCGAAAGCGGCACCGGCAAGGAACTCATCGCCCGCGCCATTCATAATCTCGGTTCCCGCGCCAACAAGCCCTTCGTCGCCGTCTCCTGCGGCGCCATCCCTGAAACCCTGATCGAGGCCGAGCTCTTCGGGCATGAAAAAGGCGCCTTCACCGGAACCGTCGGCGCCCGCGAAGGCTACTTCGAGCAGGCCGGCGACGGTACTCTCTTCCTCGACGAAATCGGCGACCTGAGCCTCTTCACCCAGGTCAAGCTCCTCCGCGTCCTGCAGCAAATGGAGTTCAGCCGCCTGGGCTCGAGCAAGCTCATTCCCTTGCGCGCGCGCCTCATCTTCGCCACCCATCAGGATCTTGCCAAGCTCGTCGCCGAAGGCAAGTTCCGCCAGGATCTCTATTACCGCATCAACGTCATGCGCATCGAGTCGCCGCCGCTCCAGGAGCGGCCGGAAGACATTCCGCTCATCGCTCGCCATTTCTTGCGCCATTACGCCGGCGTCTTCCAAAAGCCGATGGACTCCATCGAGCCCGCGGCGCTCGAGATGCTCCAGACCTACTCCTGGCCCGGCAACGTGCGCGAGCTCGAAAACGTGATGCAGCGCGCCATCATTCTGGCTCCGGGCCGCATGGTCCGCGCCGAGGACTTGTGCCTCAACGCCCTCGAGCCGGAAGAAGATGCCGCCGCCTTCGACGAAGTCGTCAACATCGCCGATTACCATCCTGCAGGCTCGTTCGAGCGCCAGCTCCGCGACTACAAGATCAAGCTCGCCGTCGCCGCCGTCCGCGAAAACAACGGCAACAAGACCCTGGCTGCACGCAGCCTCTCCATCTCCCGCGCCTATCTGCACCGCCTGCTCCGTCTCGCCGAGCCCGATTCTCTCGCTGAGCCCGATTCTCTCGCCGAGCCTGACTCTCTCTATGCGGAGCACAAACTGCGCGAGTCCGTCACCGCCTGAGACGGCGATCTCCTATAAATCTTGCGGTGGCCATGTTCTATAGCCAGTTCGCTTGCCGTAATCTGAGTTGGCTTTGATTTAAGCGAAATAGTCGACTTGCCTTCCGGGGACTTCATCCGGCGCCTCAGGGCTGCCCTCCGTCTCGCCCTCCAGCATCAGATCGTCCTCTTCGTTCTCCTCCGCGCCGGCGGCTTTTCTCCCGCTTCCCTGCTCTCTGCTGTCGCTCGGCTTTGCCGAAGGGTCAATATCGAACACCGCCGGTGGCCGCAGATCCGCCGTGGGCGCCTTCACGGCAGGCAAGCGCGGATTCCCGGAATGGGTCCAATCTCCATCTTCGCTTCTCGATTCCTGCCGCAATGTATCGGCACGGAGAAGCGAATCTTTAGTCCTTTCGATCCCCTTTTGTCCGATTTCCGGACATGCGAAGAGGTTCAGGGTCAACCGCGTTTGTGCAATTAAGCCCCGGCAAGGCCCTGTAAAAACCCGGAGAATTGCGTCCGGGGTATCCTGAAGAACAACGAGCGTCTGCGCTGATCCGCCATTATCCGCGCCGCCCTTGAGCCGCAGCGGCAACTTGTTACACTGGGGCCATGCAGGACGAGCAGGAGTTCCGGCGCGCTGCGGAAGCGGCGCTCGACGGCCTGAAGCGCCATCTGATCGCGCGCGAGGAAGACGATCAAGCCGCCTTCGAGGTCGAGGAACAGGGCGGCGTCCTGAATGTCCTCTTCGACGATCCCGGCGCCAGATTCGTCATTACCCCCAATGCACCGGTGCGCCAGATCTGGATCTCCGCGCTCGCCA
The DNA here is from genome assembly GCA_963701835.1 of uncultured Acidobacteriaceae bacterium. GTDB lineage: Bacteria > Acidobacteriota > Terriglobia > Terriglobales > Acidobacteriaceae > Telmatobacter. The sequence goes on from CAVPBL010000017.1 coordinate 167,682, forward strand.
CCAGCTTCAAGCTCGACTGGAACGCCACCAAGAACGAATTCATCCTTCCCCGTACCGGAGAGTCCCTCATCGCCCTCGTCGATCGCCTCATCGGCGAACATCGCGTGGCCTGACCCGGCTGGCGCTCCTCGCGAGTCAAACCCCAACCACCGCGTCTTCTCCGCGCGCCTTGAATGATACGATTTGATGCATCTCCATGGGAGGAACTCGAGCCATGATTGACACTTCCTCATCCCCGGCGCTCACCACCGAGCAGGTTTCCACCATCACGCGCCAGACCAACTACGGCACCTGGCGCTTCCAGAAGACCTGGAAACCGCTCCACATCGCCGATGCCGAGGGCTGCTGGTTCACTGACGGCGCAGGCAAGCGCTACCTCGACTTCAGTTCGCAGCTCATGTGCGTCAACCTCGGCCACAAGAATCCCCGCGTCGTCGAGGCCATCGCCCAGCAGGCGCGCGAGCTGTGCTATGCCGCTCCCGGCTTCGCCACCACCTCGCGCGCGCGCCTCAGCGCCAAGCTGCTTGAAGTCCTTCCCGAGGGATCGAACAAATTCTTCTTCGCCACCAGCGGCACCGAGGCCAACGAAGCGGCCTTCAAAATCGCCCGCATGTTCACCGGCAAAACCAAGATCATCTCGCGCTACCGCTCCTATCACGGCTCAACCATGGGCTCCATCGCGGCCACCGGCGATCCGCGCCGCTGGGCCATGGAACCGGCCGGCAAGGGCGGCGGCTTCGTCTTCGCGCCCGAAACCAACTGCTACGACTGCCCCATCAAGCACACCTATCCCGGCCTGCAACATCGCCTGCGCCGACTACATCGAGCACATGATCCGCAACGAGAGCGACGTCGCCGCCATCATCGTCGAGCCCGTCGTCGGCACCAACGGCGTCCTCGTTCCTCCGCCCGAGTACTTCCCGCGCCTGCGCGAAATCTGCGACCGCCACGGCGTCCTGCTCATCGCCGACGAAGTCATGGCCGGCTGGGGCCGCACCGGCAAGTGGTTCTCCGTCGACCACTGGAACGTCAAGCCCGACATCCTCGTCACCGCCAAGGGCATCACCTCCGCCTACGTGCCCGCTCGGCCTCTGCGCCACCACCACCAAGATCGCCGACTACTTTGAGGACCACTACTTCTCCCACGGCCACACCTACGAAGCGCACCCGCTCACCCTCGGCCCCGCCGTCGCCACCATCGAAGAGATGCAGCGCCTCAAGCTCGTCGAGCGCGCCGCCGAGCTCGAGCCTTATGTCCGCCAAAAGCTCGAGGCCCTCAAGGCGAAACACCCTTCCGTCGGCGACGTGCGCGGCCTCGGCCTCTTCTTCGCTGTCGAAATCGTCAAGAATCGCACAACCAAGCAGCTCTTCAACACCATGCGCGACAAGGTCGAAGGCAAGCCGCTCGTCGTCGATCAAATCGCCGCCAAGATGATGGCGCAGGGCGTCTCCATTCAGGCCTGGGTCAGCCACTTCGTCATCGCGCCGCCGCTCATCGTCACCAAAGAAGAACTCGACCTCGGCATCGCCGCCCTCGACGAGCACCTCTCCATCGCCGACGCGCTCGTCGAAGCCTAGCCAGGCCCTTCCCAAGCAG
>CAVPBL010000018.1:0-118399 GCA_963701835.1 uncultured Acidobacteriaceae bacterium
GTCCCTGCCTTCTCGTTCCCTCGCTCCCTTGGTCCCTGCCTTACCGGTACACCGCCGGAATGAAGTTCTGCTCGTGGATCGGCGGGCGCACGTACTTCGATTTCACAATCCGCGGCAGCTTCAGCGGCGCGGGTGTCAGGTCGCGGAAAGGAATCATGGAAAGCAGGTGCCGGATCACGTTCAGCCGCGCTTTCTTCTTGTTCTCGGCGTTCACCACATACCACGGAACCTGCTTCGTGTCCGTCACCGCGAACATCTCGTCCTTGGCCCGCGAGTAATCCGCCCAGTGCTTGCGCGACTCCAGATCCATCGGGCTCAGCTTCCAGCGCTTGGTGGGCTTGTCCATGCGGTCCTGGAAGCGCCGCTCCTGCTCCTCGTCGCTCACGCTGAACCAGTACTTGATGAGGATGATGCCGGAGCGCACCATCATGCGCTCAAACTCCGGACAGCTCTGCATGAATTCCAGATACTCGCGCTCCGTGCAAAAGCCCATCACGTGCTCAACGCCGGCGCGGTTGTACCAGCTCCGGTCAAAGAGAACCATTTCGCCCGCCGCCGGCAGGTGCGCCACGTAGCGCTGGAAGTACCATTGCGTTTTCTCGCGCTCCGTCGGCGTGGCCAGCGCCGCAACGCGGCAAACACGGGGATTCAGCGACTCGGTGATGCGCTTGATGGCGCCGCCCTTGCCCGCCGCGTCGCGGCCCTCAAACAGAACCACCACCCGCAGGCCCTCATGCCGGATCCACTCCTGCAGCTTCACCAGCTCCACCTGCAGGCGGCGCAGCTCCCGCTCGTAGTCGCAGTCCTTGCCCAGCCGCAGGGAGATCGATGCAGGCTTCTCAGCCAATGATCGATCTGCGGCCTGCCTTCTCTTTCCTTCCTCGTGCTTGTGGTGCTTATTGCTTTTGTCTGCCATCGTCTTCCTCCGAGCGCTCAGGGCTATCGTCCCACCAAACCGCTCCGCCGCACCGGCCCTCCTCGCCCCTCCGCTGCACCGCGGAGCACGAGCGCGCACCGGTCCATCAATGTATGTATCGGCCGAATGCAACATCTCCTTACGTGCCGCGCCCCGCACACGCCGGATACGAGCAGACGTTCCGCCGCGCCTCGCCGCCTCCGGGATGCGAACCCGCGCGCAACCGTTCGAATCGGCGAGCGTTTAGCCGCTCTATTGCCCACATTGATCCCGTAATGAACAAGGTACGGTAACTTCTGGTGTCGCCACAGAGTCAACTTCAACACGCCGATAATCGAAGTCTGTGGAAGGCAGAAACAATCTCCCGCTCTTGAAAGACTATGAGGCCTACCTGCGCGTGGAAAAGGGGTTGCGCCCGCTCACCTGCGAGGCCTATCTCAGTGACCTGCGCATCTTTGCCGAGTTCCTCGAAGGCCGCAACGCGGTGCTGCTGACAGCGGTCGAGGCCGATGTAGCCGCGCTTCTCGAGCACTTGCGCAATCACGGCATCGACTCCCGCAGCGCGGCGCGCAAGCTGAGCTGTTTGCGCGGCTTTTACAAATGGCTGCTTCTCGACCGCCGCATTCATCACGACCCCACCGTCAACATCGAATCGCCCAAAGGCGTGGAAGGTCCTGCCTAAATCGCTCGCCGAGCCCGAGGTGGCGGAGATGCTGGAGCGGGCCGGCATGGCGGCTTCGCACCCGCAGGCCAAGGCCACGGCTCTGCGCGACCGCGCCATCCTGGAGATTCTCTATGCCGGCGGGCTGCGCGTCTCTGAAGTCACCTCGCTGGCCACCAGCGACCTTGCGCTGGACCTGGGACGCGTGCAGGTCCGCGGCAAGGGCGATAAGGAACGGATTGTCCCGCTGGGCCGCTCCGCGCTCCTCGCTCTGGAGCAGTATCTGCGCGAGGGAAGGCCGCACCTGGAGCGGATCAGCTCGTCGCGCAAGGCCGGTGCGGCGCGGCAAGACCGGGCGTGGCTGTTTCTCTCCTTGCGCGGCATGCCGCTCACGCGGCAATGGGTGTGGCGGCTGGTCAAAGTGGCCAACCGCACTACGAGCCCGCACGGCTTGCGCCACAGTTGCGCCACGCACATGGTGGAGCACGGCGCCGACCTGCGCAGCGTCCAGATCATGCTGGGCCACGCCGATATTTCCACTACGCAGGTGTATACGCACCTGGCGCTGGGCCGGTTAAAGGCCGTGCATCGCATGCATCATCCGCGGGCGGGCGCGCCGAAGGCTGGAGCCCGATGCGCACGCTGACACGGCTCCCGTTTCACAGCCTGTTGCGCCGAAGACTTCCGGCGAGGGAACCGCATGAGCGCCACCGCTGCTCCCCCGATGCACCTCGACAGTCGACGCGCTGGTGGATGCCTATCTGCAGGTACTGGCCAACGAGCGTGGCGCATCCGCGCACACGTTGCGCGCCTATCGCCGCGAGCTGCGCGGATTCGCGGTCTGGCTCGCTGACCGGCATGAAGCGGCTCTCCGTCGATCGGATCGAGCACACGTACATTCGCGCTTACCTGGGCACGCTCTATGAGCGCGGATTGTCCAAGGCCTCGGCGGCGCGGGCGCTGGCGGCCATCCGCAGCTGGTTCAAGTGGCTGGCGCGCACCGGCCATATCGAGCAGAACGCGGCATCCCTGGTGGCCACGCCACGGCTGCCCAAGCATCTGCCGCGCGTGCCTTCCATCGAGCAGATGAATCGCGTCGTGGACTCGGTGCGCGACGACGCGGCAAGCTGGCCGGCTCGGGACAAGGCGATTCTGGAAATGCTCTACGGCTGCGGCATCCGCAACGCCGAACTGACCGGCCTGAATCTCGACGACATTCACTGGGCCAACGAGGCGATCCTGGTGCGCGGCAAAGGGCAGAAGCAGCGCTACGTGCCGTTGGGCGATGCGGCGGCCGAGGCCCTGCGCGCCTATCTGGCCGAGCGGTCGGCGCTGCTGGCCGCGCCCGGCGGGGAGCAACCGCTTCGCACGCCGGCGCTCTTTGTCAATCTGCAGTTGCGCGGCCTGGAAAAAGGCGGCGAGGCGCGGCTGACCACGCGCAGCGTTGGCCGCATCGTCAAGCGCATCGCCATTCTGCGCGGACTCTCCTCCGACGTGCACCCGCACACTTTGCGCCACGCCTTTGGCACCCACCTGCTCGAGGAAGGCGCCGATCTGCGCGCGATCCAGGAACTGCTCGGCCACGAACGCCTGTCGACAACGCAGCGCTACACGCAGCTCACCACCGCGCAGTTGACCGCGGTCTACGACCGCACCCACCCGCGCGCGAAATAATATCTGGTCTTTCCCGAGACAGAACTTCCGAACATTCATTCGTGTGATAACATTGTTATTACATGGAGGACGGCAATGCTGACAACCATCCGTCGCTTGGGGAACTCGCGGGGGATTTTGATTCCCAAGCCCCTGCTTGAGCAGGCGGGACTTGAGGATCAGGCGGAGATTCTGGTGGAAGGCAATACATTGGTACTGCGCCGGCCCAGGAAGGCTCGCTCGTCAGGGCTGGGCAGAAGCCAGCAAGGAAATTGCAGCACGCGGCGAGGATCGTCTGGCGTTGCCGGATTTCGCCAATGATGCCGACGAGGATTGGACATGGTAAGCCGGCGATCGATAAGACGCGGTGAAATCTGGATCGTGAAGCTCGATCCTACCGTCGGCAGCGAGATTCGCAAAACACGGCCCTGCGTCATCATGTCTCCGGCCGAAATACACGATTATTTGCGCACTGCAATCATCGCGCCCTTGACGAGCAAGGGATTTTCTGCGCCATATCGTATACCCGTCCGGCATGGTGGAAGAGACGGGATCATCCTGCTCGACCAAATTCGCGCGATCGATAAGAGCCGCCTCACGAAACGCGTGGGAGTCCTCGCGCCAACGACCCTAAGCACGGTTCTATCCGTGCTTACACGAACTCTTTTCCGAGTACTGAACTCAGGCACTCGGATTCACGGCTTGCTGACTCGAAGCCGGCAACAATCCGGCACATCATGTCGAATAGTCGGCGTTGATGTGGATGTATTGTGCCGTCAGGTCGGTAGTCCAGAAAACGCACGAGCCCAGGCCCTGGTGAAGTTCGATGGAAACCGAGAACTCGCGCTGGCTGATGTAGGCGTGAGCCACGGCTTCGTCAAACTCCGGCGCGCGGCCGCCGTCGCGGCAGATAGGCAGGTCGCCAAAGCGGATGTCGATGCGGCCGGGATCGATCTGTGCGCCGGAGTAGCCGATCGCGGCAGCCAGACGCCCCCAGTTGGGGTCGCACCCGGCCCATGCGGTTTTCACAAGGGGTGAGTGGGCGATCGCCTTGGCCACGCGCAGAGCATCGGCATCATTCGCCGCGCCGTCAATGCGCAACTCCACCACATGCGAGACGCCCTCGCCGTCGGCCACGACCTGGTGCGCAAGAGATGTGCACACCTGTGCGAGTGCGGCAGCGAAGGCCGCATCGCCTCGGCCGATGGGCACGCCGCTCGCCCCGGACGCGAGCAGCAGCACCGTGTCGTTGGTCGAGGTATCGCCGTCGACGGAGATGCGGTTAAAGCTGATGTCGATGGCGGGACGAAGATAGGCGTCGAGATCGGCGGGTTCGATCGCCGCGTCGGTCAGAATGTAAATGAGCATCGTCGCGTGCGGCACGAGTTGCGGATGGATCATGCCGGAGCCTTTTCCGAACGCCCCAATGCGAATTTCGCCGCGACCCTCACGCGCGGCGCCGTCGCGGCCCGTCAAGTCGAGCCTCGCGAAGGCCACCTTCTCGACAAGATCCGTCGTCAGGATCGCCTGCGCCGCTTCGGAAAAATCACGCGGCTCTGAACCAAGACTCGCGGCTAGCTCGGGTAGCACGGCGATCAGCTTTTCTGCCGGCAACGGAACGCCGATGATGCCGGTCGATGAAGGGAAAACCTCTTCCGCGCGGCAGCCAAATACCTTTGCCGCGGCGGCGCACGTGTCGCGCGCAGCGCGAAGGCCGGGCTCGCCCGCGGCGCAGTTGGCATTTCCCGCGTTGATGGCAGCAACGCGGACGCGACCGCCAGTCGCGCTCAGATGTTCCTTGTCAACAATCAGAGGAGCCGCGATGACGCGGTTCGAAGTAAAGGCGGCGGCGGCGCTGGCCGGCGCATCGGCCACGATGACGGCAAAATCAGCTCGGCCACTGGCCTTCAGGCCTGCCTTGGCGGCCGCGAACCGGAATCCGCGAGGGATGACGTACTTGGAGAGATCGCTCATGAGCCGGACCCCATTTAATCTAGCAGGTGGGGGTCAGCCGGCGGGATTGAATGAGCGAGAGCGGACAGAAATCGTCAGAGTTCCTGGAGCTGCGCAATGTCAACGTGGCGCGCGGCGAGCGCGTCGTTCTGCATGGCGTGAACCTCAGCATCCGTACCGGCGAGCACGTGGCGATCCTGGGACCGAACGGCTGCGGGAAATCGACGCTGATCATGGCCATGACCTGCCAGCTCTATCCCATCGTTCGCCCCGGAATGCGCGTGCGCATCTTCGGCCGCGAACGCTGGGATTTGACTGAACTGCGCCGGCATTTTGGCGTAGTTAGCGCCGGGCCCATGGGTACCGAACTGCCCGGTGAGCGGACTGCGGTAACCTGTGGCCTCGACGCCGTGATCGCGGGTTTCTTTTCCGCTTCGACGCTCTGGCCCAATCTGCATGTCACCGCCGAAATGCGCGCGCGGGCGTGGGAGGCTCTGGAACGGATGGAAGCCACGCATCTCGCAACGCAACTGGTGGGCACCATGTCGGCAGGCGAGAAACGCCGGATTCTGATTGCCCGCGCGCTCGTCCACCGGCCGCAACAACTGCTTGCTCGACGAGCCCTCCAACGCGCTCGACCTGGCTGCCCAACGGGAACTGCGCGAGACGCTTCGCGGGCTGGCCCGCGAAGGCACTGGCTTGGTGATGGTCACGCACCACCTGAGTGACATTCTGCCGGAGATCGAGCGCATCATCCTCATGCGCGACGGGCGCATCGTGGCCGATGGTCCGCGAGAGCAGTTGCTCACCGAGGACCGCCTGAGCGAACTCTTCCATGCGCCGGTGCGGATCGGGCGTGACGCCGAGTGGCTGCATAGCTGGTGAAGGAAGAAGAAGAGTCAGGGCACTGACGGGTTCGTGAGTTGACATTCTGATGGAGGCTTTGGCTGCTGTGACACAACCTGCCCGATGGAAGACCCTGCTGGCCTTCGCAATCATCTACTTTGTCTGGGGGTCAACCTTCTTCGCCATTCGTGTTGGCGTTAGTGAAATCCCGCCGTTCCTTTTTTGCGCGATGCGTTTCCTGGCAGCAGGACTGCTGGTCTACGGCTGGGCATTCGCGCGGGGAGAGCGGTCGCCGAGCGCGCGGCAGTGGATTTCCGTCATCCTGCTTGCCTTCCTCATCTTCGTTGTTGACTACGGTCTGCTGTTCTGGGCCGAGCAGCGTGTGCCCTCGGGCATCGCTGCCGTGATCCTGGCCACCATTCCGGCATTCATGGCGCTCGCCGAGATTCTCATCTTGCGCACGCAAAGGCTCACGCTGCGGCTGGCCGCGGCACTGCTCGCCGGGATTCTGGGAGTCGCGGTCCTCATGAGCCGGTCAATCCTCTTCGGGAAACTGGGCGGGGCGCCCATCGATACTGCCGGTGCAGTCGCTCTCATCATCGGCGCCATCAGCTGGTCGGTGGCATCGGCGCTGGCGCGCAAGCTGCCACAGCCTTCGTCTAAGGTGATGAGTTCGGGCGCACAGATGTTTGCCGGCGGAATCATGCTGGCCGCGGTCGCCGCCGCGAGAGGCGAATGGCGCGGACTTCATTCCGTGCATGTCTCCAGCGCGGCGTGGATCGCATTGCTCTACCTCGTCTTCGCCGGTTCCATTGCCGGATTCACGGCGTACGTGTGGCTGCTGCACCACGAATCGCCGACCAAAGTGGGAACCTATGCTTACGTCAATCCGGTAGTGGCCGTCATGCTGGGCTATTGGCTGGGCGGCGAGCCGATTGGCGCCCGCACGGTCTTGGGCGGGTTGTTCGTCCTGGCCAGCGTGGTCACCATCACCAGCATGCGCACCAGGAGCACTCCGATCGCCACGGAAGACGCGGGATAAGTGGATTACGGCGGGCAGGCTGCGGCGCAGGCCTGCTTGCACTCACGCAGCGCCGCCGCGACTTGTGATACCATTCGGCCAACTGGTCACTCCCCTTTGGCCGGGCGGCGGAGGTCAAAATCATGATGCGAATTTCCAGACGAAATTTCTTGAAGACCGGCGCAGTTGCAGGCGCGATGGCAGGAATGGGCGGCCTGCCTCTGCTTGCCGAGCGAGCAACCGCTTCGGATCTGGTGACGCTGGGAAAGTCGGGCGTCAAGGTAACGCGCCTCGCCTTCGGAACGGGAAGCAAAAACGGAGCCATCCAGCAGGCCTTGGGGCAGGAGGGATTCACGCGGCTTGTGCGCCACGCCTATGACCGCGGCGTCCGCTTCTTCGAAACTTCAGAGTCCTACGGCGCCTCGCAACAGATGCTGGGAATTGCGCTGAAGGGAATTCCCCGCGACAGCTATCAGTTGATGACGAAGGTGACGACCGAGGACCAAGGCGATCCGCTGAAGAAGCTCGATGAGCTGCGCAGAAATTCCAATACCGATTATTTCGACATTATGCTGCTTCACTGGCAGCACACCGGGACTTGGCCGGCTGACACCGGGAGGTGGCAGGACGCGATTCTCGAAGCACAGGCTCGAGAAACGATCGTGACGCACGGCGCTTCCGTGCACGGATTGCCGGCGTTGCGCCAGGTGTCCGGAAACAAGTGGCTCGATGTGGCCATGATCCGCGTGAATCACAGGGGCACCAAGATGGACAACGAGACCGACGATTGGAGCACGCCTGGCAACGTGAGCGAAGTCGTCACCCATGTCCACGCGGCGCGCTCCGCGGGCATGGGCGTCATCAGCATGAAGCTGATCGGCGAGGGCGCATTCACCAGCCGCGCCGACCGCCAGCAGGCCATGCGATTCGCATTCAGGAACGCCGGCGTCGACTGCGTTACGGTCGGCTACAAGAACACGGCGGAGATCGACGAGGCCATCGATAACGTGAACCTGGCGTTTGTGTAAACGCCTGGCTTGGCAAGCTCTCGCCGCATTCGTCGGATTCTACGTAGGCGGACCCGAACCGGGCCTGCACTAGTCCAACAGTTACTACAATGCGCTTACTGCTTCACCAGCTCGACGCGGCGGTTTTTGGCGCGGCCGTCCTCGCTGTCATTCGATGCCACGGGAGCGTAGGGGCCACAGCCGTAGGCCTTCAGCCGGCTGGCCGGAACCGCGTACTTCGTCGTGAGCGCGGCGAGCACCGCCTCTGCGCGCCGGCGCGAAAGGTCCATGTTCAGGTCGAGCGCGCCTTGGTTGTCGGTGTGCCCGACAACATAGAGTTTCAGCGTAGCGTCGCCTTGAAGCAGCTTGGCGATCTCCTTCAGCGTCGCGTCGGACTCGGGCTTGACATCCGCCTTTCCAGTGTCGAAGTAGATGCCATAAACCGAAGCGTGACCGGTACGGTTGATGTCGTTGGCCAATGACGCCGCGTTCACCGTGATGAGATCCGACTCCATAGGTTTCGTTTCGATGACGTAGAGCTCGACATTGGACCTGGAATCAACGCCCTGGTCGTCAACGAGCAAGCTCACATATGCATCGCCCTCCGGCCGCGCGAGCTTTGCCGCGAGGTAGTGAATCCCGTGGTCGGGTCCCCAGTAATCGTCGTAATCACCGGTACCATAGACCCTTCCATTCGCCCCCCCCGACGCTGCACAGTCTTGCGGACCGCAAGTAAAGAGGGTCTCGAATCCGCCGTTTTTGAGAGCGCCTTGATAGTTGCGAAAGACCTCCAGCACCGAGCGTCCCTGCGGCGCTACATAAACGATGCGGGTAATCTTCCCCTCCAGGTGCTGGCTCTTGGCGAACTTACGGTCATCGGTTTTGCTAAGCGGAAGCGTGAATTCATCAAAATCTTTCGCGAGATAGTTCGTGATATACGAGCCGGGATAACGCGAAATCAAGGGATGGTCCTTGCTTCCCTCCACGTCCTGGTCTTGTGCTGCCGCGAAGGGTGCCGATAGGCCGATCATCAAGCCGGCCACAAACACTGTGCGCATGAAAGCTGTCATGGGTTCCTCCTAGAACTTGCGATAAATTCCAATGATCAATTGATCGCGGCCTGCTTATGGATGTCCCGTCAAAACCGCCGTGCCCGTACCCGTGCAACTATTCTCACCCAGGGGCAGGTTCAGTGCGAGGCTTTTTTTGAAGCTTGTCCGGGTGGTGAAGTTCATCCTCGCTCAATTTGAACCGGTACGGCCAGGGCTTCCAGCGCTGCGGGGCGCAATTCCCCACGTGCTCTTCGGCGTCGCCCGCCGGAACGGAAGATACAGCAGCAAGAATATGCCGAATGCGACGCCTCCGGCAGCTACGATGTACCAAGGCCATGGTCCAGGGAAGGTGAGGGGCGTCATCGTCTGGGACTTGGCGCAGAGCGACATATCGTCCGTTTTGAACCAATTGGCACTAGGTTCCGGGCTCGCGGCGGACAGGTCCGAGCTCGGACTATCTTGCTGTCCTGGTTCAGAATCACGTATAAATGAGTTAAAGCCCCCGCTGAATTCCTGGCGTTTTTCGAACTTGTCCGGCCCACAGAAAATGCGGCCAGGCTGAAAGTGAATGTGTATCGTTTGCCGAATAGACTTTGCTGCTGCGCGAACCTTGCCTGAAGAAGAGGAAGGCATATGAAACAGGGAAAATCCAGCATCGCCAAGCCGCTGACGACGAACAAACACCTGATCCGCTGGGTGGAGAAGATGGCGGAGCTGACGCAACCGGCCGCGATCCACTGGGTGGATGGAAGCCAAGCGGAATACGACTGGCTGTGCGGCGAGATGGTGGCGTCGGGAACATTCATCCGGCTGAACCAGGAGCGTTGGCCGGGGTGCTTTTATGCGCGCTCGGATCCGCGGGATGTGGCGCGGGTGGAGGACCGGACGTTTATCTGCTCGCTCTCGAAGGACAATGCCGGGCCGACCAACAACTGGGTGGATCCCTACGAGATGCGGCGCAAGCTCAAGGAGCTGTTCAACGGCTGCATGCGAGGGCGGACGATGTATGTGCTGGCCTTCAGCATGGGGCCGGTGGGTTCGCCGATGTCGCGGATCGGGGTACAACTGACGGATTCGCCCTATGTTGTGGTGAATATGCGCATCATGACGCGGATCGGCCTGCCGGTGCTGGCCGAGATCGACCGAGGCGCGGTGCGCGTGGTGCCTTGCATGCACTCGGTGGGCGTGCCGCTGGCGCCGGGGCAGAAGGACGTGCCCTGGCCCTGCAACGACCAGAAGTACATCGTGCATTTTCCCGAGACTCGCGAGATCTGGAGCTATGGATCGGGCTACGGCGGCAACGCGCTGCTGGGCAAGAAGTGCTTCTCGCTGCGCATCGCCTCGAACATCGCGCGCGACGAAGGCTGGATGGCCGAGCACATGCTGATTGTGGGCGTGGAGTCGCCGCAGGGCGAGAAGACATATGTGGCGGCGGCGTTTCCATCGGCGTGCGGCAAGACCAACTTTTCCATGATGGTGCCGCCGAAAGCGCTGGGTGACTGGAAGGTGACGACGGTCGGCGACGATATCGCCTGGATCAAGCCGGACGCGAACGGGCAACTGCGCGCCATCAATCCGGAGACGGGGTTCTTCGGCGTGGCGCTGGGAACGAGCGAAAAGACCAATCCCAACGCGATGGCGACGCTGAGCCGGAACGCGATCTTCACCAACGTGGCGTTGACGCCGGACGGCGGCGTGTGGTGGGAAGGGATGACCGACGAGCCGCCTGCCGAATGCCTGGACTGGCGCGGCGAGCGGTGGACGCCCGAGATTGCGAAGCAGACAGGAGCCAAGGCGGCGCATCCCAATAGCCGCTTTACCGCGCCGGCGTCGCAGTGCCCATCGATCGATCCGGCTTGGGAGGATCCGGAGGGCGTGCCCATCGGCGCGTTCGTCTTCGGCGGGCGGCGCTCGACAACCATGCCGCTGGTGTTTCAGGCCTTCAACTGGAGCTCGGGCGTTTACGTGGGCGCGACGATGGGATCGGAGACGACGGCGGCGGCGGCGGGCGCAGGTGGGCATGGTGCGTCGCGATCCGATGGCCATGCTGCCGTTCTGCGGCTATCACATGGGCGACTATTTCCGGCACTGGATCAAGATGCAGCGCTCGCTGGGCACCACTCCGCGCATCTTCCATGTGAACTGGTTCCGCAAGGGCGAGGATGGGAAGTTCCTGTGGCCGGGCTTCAGCGAGAACATGCGCGTGCTGAAGTGGATTGTGGACCGCGTGCACGGGCGCGCGCAGGGCAAGGAAACGCCGATCGGCTGGACGCCTTACTACGAGGACATGGAATGGGCGGGGCTGGACTTCTCGCGCGAGCAGTTTGAGCAGATGCAGGAGGTAAGCGCCAGCGCCTGGCGCAGAGAGCTGATCGGGCACGAAGAGCTTTTCATCGACTTGCACGACCACTTGCCGCCGGAGATGATCTACCAACGCGAGCTGCTGATCTGCAGGCTGTGAGCGCGGCTGAATCGGGGATGGGGCAAGTGGCAAGCTGAAAATCTAGCCGAGGCATGCGTTCGATCGACGGACGGAAGCCGAGTTGCCGCAAAAAATCGCTCACGAGGGCCGCGGTTTCGTCGCTGGTGGCCGGGGCGGCTCGGAGCAAAAGATCGGGGCCGGCGCCGGCCGTGAGATCCGCGGGCGAAGCGGCGATGGCGATGCATTTTTCCGGGCGGTTGGTGCAACTGGCGAGATCGGCGATGGAGAGTTGGGTGGACGGGGTGGCGATGACCGTGCGCGGCGGAGCCATGCGGTCGACCAGCCAGAGAATCTCCAGCTTCGATTCGAGCTCATCGGGCACGCAGTCGATGACGAGGTCGGCGTCGCGGACGGCATCCTCAATGGAGGAAACGAAGGTGACGGCGGGGAGTGCCTGTGGGCTGAGTTCCTGGCGAATCGATTCCCGCGCGTGGTGAAGGTTGCCGGGCATCACGTCTTCAAGCAGGACGCGAAAGCCGGCGCGGGCCGCGCTCAAGGCGAGCCAGCGGCCAAGGGGCCCGGCCCCGATGATGGCGACGGTGGTCACAAGGGTCAGCGGACCTTAAAGCTCATTTGGCGGCGAGGGCCGCGGCCACTTCCTCGGCGCTGGGACGGGCGCGAAGCAGATGCTCGGCGATCGTGGCGCGCTCCTCGGCGGGGAGCGTGGGAATCGCCACCAGCACCCGGCGGAGGGTGACGGCGACGTCGTCAATGTAGTTCATTACGCGGATGGCTTCTCCGGAAAGCGGCATGTTTCTCCTCGGGGGTTGAGCTCAGGTCCTATTGTAGGGCGCGGCGGTGGACCCTTCCATCTGGGCGGGCGGCGCGGAAACCGGATCAGGGGCAGCGGTAGGCACCGGACACAGGCGGCCACCGGGTCAACACGATGGGATCGGCGGTTGGTGTCGGGCCGGGCCAGATTCAATAGGAACTGAGGATTGAATGCCGGCGATTCCCTACGGATGCTGTTCGATGGCAATCGAGACAGTGGCAGTCGAGCCGGAGGCGGCCAGACCGAGAAGATTTGTGGCGACGCCGGCCAGCGAGGCGGGAAGAAACGTGACCGAGCCGTCAACGGCGGAGGTAGTTGTGGAGGCTTGCGTGGCGAGGAGCATGCCTTGGGTGCAGACCACGTGCGGAGCGCAGGGCGGCGACCAGGCGTAGAGCGCCTGATAGAGCGCGACGGTGCCGCCAGCCATGGGGTTGCCGTCCATGTCGAGGAGGCGAAGCGCGATCTGGCTGGGCGTGCCCGAAGCGGCGAGGGTCTGGGTGGTGCCGGAGATGGGTTCGAGCAGGGCGTACTCCGGGCGCGCGCCGTAGGCGGTGAAAGCGACGCATTGGCTGGTTCCGTTGAGGCAGGCGTTGATGCTGACGGTTTGGCCCTCGGCCAGCGGGCCGACGGTGAGGGTCTGGGTGGCGATGCCTGAGGAGTTGGTCAGGGCGGCAGCGGAGCCCTGCAAAGTGATGCCGCCACCGGATGAGGTTTGCCAGGCGACGGACTGGCCGGCGAGAGGGACGCCTTTGTTCAGGACGAGAGCCTCGACGGTCCAGGTGAAGGTGGCGCCCGCGGCGAGAGAGAGCTGCGGCGTGAGGGACGAGAGGACGGGCGGCGTTCCACCGGCGAACTGCGCCTGGAGGCTGGAGCCGTTGGTGAGCGAGGCGGTGATGATGGACCATGTGCCATCGACGGCGGTGACGGCCATGGTGGCGCGGCCGTCGCCCGTGGCCGTGACCGAGCAGACGGGCAGGCCGCAGGCGAGCGTGGCCGTACCGGATGTGACGGTGTAGATGACGATGACGCCGCCGGCCGGGACGAGGGTGGGGCCGAGAGCGGTGACGGTGAAGGGAAGAGGCACGCCGATGGGAACGGTGTTGGCGGGTGCGGTGAGGAGGGTGAGCGCGTCGCCCGAGCCGGAGTCGTAGCTGATGCCGCCGGGGATGACAGCGGCGGCGTAGAGGGTGGGCAGGTCGTCGACTTCGACGTCGACCGAGCCGGTGACGCCGGAGGCCGCGGCCGGAGCAATGGCGGTGATCTGGTTGGGCGAGATGCTGGTGACGAGCGCAGGCTGGCCGCCGACGAGCACGGTGTCGGCGAGGCGGAAGCCGCATGCCTTGAATGACGATGGGGCCGCCGGAGGCGGGCAGGCGCGCGGGCGAGACAGTGTCGGCGTAGAGAAGCCAGCCGTTGTAGGCGTAGTCGGGGCGCCCGTCGCCGCGGAGGTCGGCGATGCCGAGGCGGACGATGTCGTCGGCGCTGGTGGCGACGCGCAGCCAGGTTTCGCCGGCAGCGAGGCCGTTGAGGCCGGGGGCAGCGCCGACGGGTGTCGCGCCGGCGGGATCGAATGCGTCCCACACGCCGATGGAGGGCATGGCCTTGGCGTTGGAGGGGGAGCCGGATTCGTCGAGAGCCTGGGTGACGACGGTAAAGATGCGATTGGCGCGGACGGGGAAGGTGAGCCAGTCGCTCTGACCAACTTGGCTGAGACGCCCGCACCAGAGGCCGCCAGCGGGCATGGGGCGCGGCTGGGACTCGGCGCCGATGGCGTCGTTGAAACCGGCAACGGGAGAGCCGGCGGCGGTGACGGTGAGGGTTTGCGTGCTGCCCGGCGAGAGGTTGGGGAGGATGATCGCGCTGAGCGTGCCCGAGGGCGCGACCTGGCCCTGCGTGTAGGGGCCGACGGAGTCTTCGAGAATGTAAAGCGGATTGATGGCTTCGAATGTGACCTGGTAGCTGGCCATGGCAACACCGGGCGGAAGCGGGATGCCGCCAAGATCGAAGGTACCCTGGACAGAGGCGTCGTTCGATCCCCACATGGTGAGCGGGTTTCCGCTGGAGTCAGTGAATCCGGTAACGGGATTGCCGTGGTTGCCGTTGAAGGATGCGCCCGTAACGGCGGTGACGGTGTATTGGTAGAGGGGATTGCCGTTCGAGTCGAGCGGGCGCGCGACGACGTTGACGCCCTGCATGCCGTAGCCGGAGCGGAAGCTGACCGTGCCCTGGATGGAAATGGTGTTGGCAGCGGTGAGCTGCTTGCCGGGAAAGCTTGAGAGATTGGCGGCGGTGATGGGATAGATGCGGTTGAGGGCGGCGATGTCGTCGTAGCGGAGAACGGATGGGTTGGGGATGCACTGGCCGCCGGTCGAGCCACAGGCGCCGCTCAAGGGCTGCATGATCGGCCAGCCCTGCGCGCCGCCGGACTCGCCGCTGGTGAGCGCTTCGGGATTGACTTGCGAGTCGTCGAGGACGAGGATGCGGCCGAAGGCGCGCTCAAGCTCAAAACTCATCATCTGGAGGAGGTCGGCGCTGGTGGCGCAAAGTCCATTGAGAAGGATGATGCCGTGGGCGATGGTGGCGTCGGGGTTGAGGTTGTCCATCCAGACGTAGACGCCGTTGTTTTGGCAGGCGTCGGGCTGGCTCGCGCTGGCGCCGAAGATGGCGTTGATGACCGAGCCGTCGGCGTCGTAGATGACGGCGAGCGGATAGTTGGCGGCCGAGGGCGTAACGTCGGCGGGCGCGGTGATCGTGCCCGAGGAGTTGACCTGGATGTTGCTGGCGTTGACGTCTTCGTTGAGCGGGCCCTTGTCGGCGAGGGTGACACCGGCGGTGGGTACGGCGCTCCACAGAGCCGCGGCGGCATCGACCATCGCCGTTGCCTGCTGGTTGGTGACGGAACTGGAGAGCGGGCCCTGATCGACGAAATAGTTAACCTGGCCGCCGGCCCAGTGGACAGGTACCCCAAGGACGGCGGGATTGAAGAAGCTGGTTCCGGCGACGTATTTGGGTCCGCCGGCAAGAGCGATTGCGGGCGCGAAGAACAGCGGGAGTAGAGCGAGGAAAAGACTCGTGAGGCGCTGCAGCATGCGACGGCGAGAGGAGGCGGCGCAATGCGATGCGCGGTGCGCGGACGCGAGAGTAGAGTTGGGCACGGGATCCCCAGACAGGTGGGTTGGGGGCATCCGCGAGCCCAGAGATTCCAGAGATTCTTGGGGATTTCCTACGGAGAACAAGACAGGGA
Organism: uncultured Acidobacteriaceae bacterium; assembly: GCA_963701835.1. Classification (GTDB taxonomy): domain Bacteria; phylum Acidobacteriota; class Terriglobia; order Terriglobales; family Acidobacteriaceae; genus Telmatobacter. The sequence goes on from CAVPBL010000018.1 coordinate 15,608, forward strand.
TGAGAAGTCCCTCATGGGTGGAGACCCTCAAATTGGCCGATCGGGAAGCAGCAGGGATAGCAGCTAGGGCCTGTTAACGCTACTGAGATGGAGGGCGTTGCGCCGCAACCCGAAGGGACGGGGCCAGTTTTCCCGATTTCGTTGTCGTTCGTCGCTAACAGACACCCGGTATGCGTCGCTCCTCTCTCCTGGAACTCGGAAAAACTGGCTCCCGTCGCCGCCATTCCAGTAGTGTGACAGGCCGTAGGAGTCGAATTGCACGCCTAAGTCATCCTATCTTGAGCGACGGGATTGCGGTCTCTGGCGTGCGGTTTCCTGCCCTGGCGGCATCCGCCAATCGGCCCGTGGGCGAAGCACTGTCCGTGGGGGCCGGGTTCGAAAGCGGATGGCCAGGGCAAACGCATCTTAATCGCTATATGCCAAGCGGCTATGTAGAAGTGAGATGGGGATATGGAAAATCCCCTGAAGTACTTTGCCGAGTTGAAGGACCCGCGAGTGGAGCGAACGCGGGAGCATCTTCTGGAAGAGATTCTTTTGATGGCGATTGCGGCGATTCTGAGCGGCGCCAACGGTTGGAACGAGATTGAGAACTATGGCAAGGCGAAGCGCGAGTGGCTGAGCAGTTTTCTGCGCCTCCCGGGCGGAATTCCGTCTCATGACACGTTCAACCGTGTCTTCGCGGCTCTGGCCACCGAGGAGTTGGAAGAAAGCTTTGCCGCCTGGGTTGGCTCGATTGCCCGTCTGACCGCCGGCCAAGTGGTGGCCATCGATGGCAAGACATTGCGTGGCACACGGACCACGGCAGGCAAGGCGCTGGTGCACATGGTTTCAGCCTGGGCCAACTCCAACAACCTGGTGCTTGCCCAGCGCAAGGTCGACGACAAGTGCAACGAGATTACGGCCATCCCCAAGCTGCTCAAAGCCCTGGAACTGAGTGGAGCGGTGGTGACCATCGATGCCATCGGCTGCCAGAAGTCTATTGCCAGCCAGATCGTCGAGCAAAGGGCTGACTACGTGCTGGCGGTGAAGGAAAATCAGCCCTCCCTGTTGGCCGATATCAAGGATTCGTTTCAAATGCTCGCTGCCGATAGCGTCGATGAAGAAATCGACTGCGGGCATGGGCGCGTGGAGCGCCGCACCTGCTCGGTGCTCGCAGATCTGAGCTTATTGGATGCCCCCGGAGAGTGGGCGTCTTTACAAGGACTGGTGCGGATCGAGGCCGAGCGTTATCACAAGGCGACGGGGAAAACAGAACGCGAAATTCGTTACTACATCACTAGCCTCAAGCCCGATGCAGCGCGGTTGAACGCAGCCATCCGCCAGCACTGGGGCATTGAAAACAAGTTGCATTGGGTACTCGATGTCGGCTTCGGCGAGGACCTCAGCCGCAAACGCGCCGGACACGCCGCGCAGAACTATTCCATCCTCACGCGCATCGCCCTCAACATGCTCAAACAGGACAAAACCTGCAAACTGGGCATCCACGGCAAACGCCTGCAGGCTGCTTGGGACCACGAATATTTGCTCCGCCTACTCGGAGTCCAAATTTAGATGCGTTTGCCCTGAGCGGACGGCGCCTCGATGGGCGGCTAGTGACCTCTTCCGTCTACAATCGACACGGGTAAACCCATGACAGAGATACGCGATACCGTGATTCTTGGCTCCGGCTGCGCCGGATTGACGGCAGCGCTCTACACCGCGCGCGCCGGGTTGAAACCGCTGGTTCTGGAGGGCCACGAGCCGGGCGGCCAGCTTTCGATTACAACCATGGTGGAGAATTTTCCCGGCTGGCCGGAAGGGATTCAGGGTCCGGAGCTGATCGACAACATGAAGAAGCAGGCGGCCAGGTTCGGCGCCGAGTACCAGCACGCACTCGTGACGCGGATCGAAGCGAGTGCCCATCCGATTCGGATTCACGCCTCGGCAGGCGAAATCCACGCGCGGACTTTGATCATTGCCTCGGGCGCGAGCGCGCGCTGGCTGGGCCTGCCTAGCGAACAGGCGCTAATCGGACACGGCGTGTCGAGCTGCGCGACGTGCGACGGGTTCTTTTTCCGCGATAAGGATATTGCGGTGGTGGGCGGAGGAGACTCGGCGATGGAGGAGGCGATTTTCCTGTCGCGGTTTGCGTCGAAGGTGACGCTGCTGCACCGGCGCGACGGCTTTCGCGCCTCGAAGATCATGCTGGAGCGCGCCATGGCGCACCCGAAGATCGAGCTGCGGACGAACACCGTGGTGGACGAGGTGCTGGGCGTGGACGAGAAGTGAGGTGAAGGGACTGCGCCTGCGCGACGCGAAGAATGGCGAGCAATCCGAACTGGCCGTGAAAGGAATGTTCCTGGGCATCGGGCATGAGCCGAACACGAAGATGCTTGAGGGGGAGATCGATCTCGACGAGGAAGGCTACGTGAAGACGGCGAACAATGTGTTCACGACAAAGAATGGCGCGATTGTGCAGGGGGTGTATGCGTGCGGCGACGTGCAGGACCGCCGGTACCGGCAGGCGATTACGGCGGCGGGCTCGGGGTGCATGGCCGCGCTGGAAGCGGAGAAATACTTGGGAGGCGGAGCAGCGACGGGCGGGCTGAGCGGCGACGGGTGCGCGATGACGGCGCTCAGAGAAAATCTCGAACGGCTGGAAGAAGCGATTACGCAGGCCTGCCGTGCGGCGGGGCGGGCGCGCGGCGAGGTCGAGCTGATGGCCGTGTCGAAGACTTTCTCCGGCGGAGGCGATTGCCGAGGCTGCGCGCTTGGGCTGACGCTCTTCGGCGAAAATCGCGTCCAGGAATTTAACGCAAAAGTGTTGCACGCAGCGGAGACCGGAACCTGGGCGGTGCGAGAGGCCCTGCGCTTTCATCTCATCGGGCATTTGCAGTCGAACAAGGCGGCGAAGGCGGCGGAGCTGTTTGACGGGGTGGATTCGCTTGAGTCGGTGCGGCTGGCCGAGCGATTGAACGAGGCAGCGGGCAAGTTCGGGAAGCGGCTGCCGGTGCTGATCGAGGTGAAGCTGAGTCCCGAGGCAGCGAAGACGGGAGTGGAACCGGAGTCGGATGAAGCAGCGCGGCTGCTGGAACTGCTGCCGGATTTGGAACATCTGGAAGCGCGCGGGCTGATGACGATTGCGCCGTGGGGCGCGGCGGAGGATGTGACGCGGGCGTGTTTTCGCAGCTTGCGTGTTTGGCGGGATCGGTGGGCGGCGGCGCATCCCAGATTGAGCCTGGACGTGCTGTCGATGGGGATGAGCGGCGATTTTGCGCTGGCCATTGCAAGAGGGCGCGACGCGCATTCGCGTCGGCACGGCGCTGTTCGGCGCGCGCAAGCCGCAGACGGAGCGGCGAAGCCAGGAATCGGAGCTCGACTGATGTTGCGCGCGAGAGCCGATGGAGTGACGCTGGCGGTGCGCGCGCAGCCGGGCGCGAAGAAGACGGCGATCGCGGGCATTTACGGCGAGGGCGCAGCGGCGCAGCTGAAGATTGCGGTGCAGGCACCGCCGCTTGAAGGGCCGCGCGAATGAGGCGTTGATTGCGTTTCTTGCCGAGACATTTGGTGTGCCGAAAGGCGCAGTGGAGCTGGTGTCGGGGGAGTTGTCGCGCAACAAAGTGTTCCTGCTGCGCGGAATGACGATGGCGCGGGCGACGGCAGTGTTGGCGCGGCAGGATCGACGTCTGACTTATTTTTTCGCGGCCGACTGGCGCTGCAGTTCCGTCTCGAACGCCTGCTCACGATCGGCGATGTAGGCCTTGTATCCGGCGGGATCGATGAATGCGTTGTGATCGCCGGCCTTCCAGCGGTCATATTTTGCGCGTCAAGCCGAAGTAGCCGCCATGGGCGCCGAGGAAGATGTCGCAGGGCAGGCGTTCGAGAAGAGCGAATCCACGCTTGTAGTCAGCGGCAATTTGCGGATAGGCCTTGTTGCCAACCAGCTTGTAGCCTTCATTCACATTCGGGCTGCCGACGATGACTACGTGCAACAAGCGGCCGCCTTCAGTCTCGTCCAGTCGTCCAGGTCGTGGTGCCCACGGTGTGGCCGGCGCGTGAGATGCGCGGTGAGCACTGTGCCGCCGAGGCCGACGGTGTCGCCGTCGTGGAGAATGCGATCGACATGCGCGGGAGGATAGCGCATGTACATCTCCGCGCCATATTGAAAGTCGGCTTTGCCGCCCGACTCGACGACCGGCACATCGGCGTCCATCACGTAGTATTTGGCGCCGGTGAGTTGGATGATGCGCGCGCTGCCCGCGCAATGGTCGTAGTGCGCGTGGCTGATGAGCAGAATTTTGATGTCGCTGAAGCGGAAGCCGAGAGATTCGACGCTCTTCTGGATCAACGGCACCGAGACTTCGAGGCTCGAGTTGATCAGAATGAGCCCTTGCGGCGTGGCGATGAGGTAGGAGGCGAGATCTTCGCTGCCGACATAATAGAGATTGCCTGCGATGCGGAAAGGCGGCAACGGCTTGGTCCACGCGGACGGATATTGTGCCGTGAGCGGGATGGCGCACGCAAGCGAAGCGAACAGCGCAATGCGAAGGGTAGATCTGGTAACGTTCATCTTTCTTCCCCAGATTCGGTTTGATGGGCGACGGCGTCGATGGCGCGCTCGAGATGAACGCCGCGGGAGCCTTTGACGAGGACGACATCGCCGGGGCGGAGATTCTCCGCGAGCCACTGGCCCGCAGTTTCGGCGTCGCGAAGAAAGACCGCTGGAACTCCGCCGGCGCAGGCGGCCGTGGCCAGGTGTTCTGCGTTGCCCTGAACGGCGACGACGAGATCGAGGCCGGCCTCGGCAGCGGCGCGTCCGCATGCGATGTGCAGAGCGGGGCCGTGCTCGCCCATTTCCAGCATCTCGCCGGCGACAAGAATGCGGCGGCCCTTGGCGGGACGCGCAGCGAGGGTGCGGATCATGGAGCGAAGCGCTTCGGGGTTGGAGTTGTAGCTGTCGTTGAGGATGGTTGCGCCGGCGATCTCGATGACCTGGCCGCGCTTGTCACCGGCGGTAAGTGAAGCGATGGCGGCGATGGCAGCGTCGAGCTCGACACCCGCTTCGAGCGCGACGGCGAGTCCGGCGATGGCGTTTATCGCATTGTGCGCGCCAAGCAGATGAAGAGTGAAGCTGCCTTCGCGGCGGCCGGCGCGGTAACGGACGTGCAGGCCATCGAGATCTTCGACGGTGGAGAGGATTTGCGGGTCGGCGCACGGGCCGCTGCCGAAGTAGACGACACGGCCGGGAAAGTCGCGGCCAAATTGCGCGGCGTAGGCATCGTCGCAGTTGAGGAAGGCGATGCCGTTGGAGGGAAGCGCGGCGACGAGCTCGAACTTGGCGCGGGCAATGCCCGCCTGGCCCTCGGGGAAATACTCGATGTGCGCCGAGCCGATGTTGGTAATGACGCCCCAATCGGGAGAAGCGATGAGGGCCAAGGCGGCAATTTCGCCCGCGTGATTCATGCCCATCTCGACGACCGCGAATTCGTGCTCCGGCATGAGGCGGAGAAGCTGCAGAGGCAGGCCGAAGTTGTTGTTCAGATTGCCTTCGGACCGGAGGACGCTGAACTTTACGCCGAGGGCCGCGGCTGCGGCTTCTTTCGTTGTGGTTTTGCCGGCTGAGCCAGTGATGGCGACCACGCGGCGGCCCCACTGGCGGCGGACATGCGTGGCCAGCGCTTGCAGGGCGAGAAGCGGATCTTCCGCGATGAGCAGTGGATGAGCAAGCGCGGCATCGGGCAGGGAAGCGGCGCGTGCGCGCGAGACGACCGCAGCCAGGGCTCCGCGCTCCAGAGCGGCGGCGACAAAATCATGGCCATCGTGGCGCTCGCCGCGAACGGCGAAGAACACCTCGCCGGGAGCTACGGTGCGCGAGTCGATGGAGTAGCCGGCGGCTACGAGCGCGCCGGCGTTGGACACACTGGCGGGCGCCTCGAGCACCGCTCCGGCGCCCATCGCCGCTTCTGCGAGCGTGAGATTCATTGCCCTTCACCATAGCCCAATTCAGCCAGGATGGAAAGCGCGACCTCAGCGTCATCGAAGGGGATGGTGCGGCCGGCGAGGATTTGTTCTTTCTCGTGGCCCTTGCCTGCGAGGAGAACGACGTCGCCAGGTTTGGCCGCCTGAAGCGCGAGGCGAATGGCTGCGGCACGATCGACTTCAACGGTGTAGGCGACGCCGGTTGACTGCAAGCCGGGTTCGATTTCGGCCAGGATGGCGGCGGGATCTTCAGAGCGCGGGTTGTCGCTTGTGGCGACGACGAAGTCGCTGCCTTCGCCCGCGGCCACACCCATCTTAGGCCGCTTGGTGCGGTCGCGGTCGCCGCCGCAGCCGAAGAGGGTGATGACGCGTGCGCCGGATTTGGCGGTCATTTGGCGGGCGAGGGTGGTGAGGTTGCGCATTGCGTCGTCGGTGTGGGCGTAGTCGACGATGACAGTGAAGGGCTGGCCCGCATCGACGGACTGAAAGCGGCCGGGAACGGGTTTGAGAGTGGGAACGGCGGCGGCGAGCTGAGAGAACGGGACGCCGCGCGCATGAGCTGCAGTGAAGGCGGCGAGAAGGTTGAGGATGTTGACTTCTCCGGCGAGGCGCGAGCTGAGGCAGGCCGAGCCCGCGGGGGTTTCGAGATCGATGGTCGCGCCGGAGGGCGTGAGGCTGTAACTGGAGGCGCGCCAATCGCCCATGCCGCCAATTCCATATGTCCGAATCTCGGCGCCGGCATTGCGGGCGGCGGCCGCGAGCTCTTCCGCGCGAGGATCGTGCGCGTTGATGACGGCGACGCGCGGAGGGGGATAGACCGTGCCGTCGAAGAGCAGGCGCTTGGCGGCGAAGTAGTTCTCCATCGTCTTGTGGTAGTCGAGGTGGTCGCGCGTGAGATTGGTGAAAACGGCGACGTCGAAGGGGATTCCGGCCATGCGGGCCTGGTCGAGAGCATGGCTGGAAACTTCGGTGACCAGTTCTTCCACGCCGCGCGCCGCGCCTTCAGCCATAAGTTCGAAGAGATCGCGGGACTCGGGCGTGGTGTGAATGGAGGGCCGCGTTTCGCCGGCGACGTGGTACTCGACGGTGCCGATGAGGATGGTGGAGCGGGCGGCGGCATTGAGAAGCGCTTCCGTGAGGAATGCGGTTGTGGTTTTGCCGTTGGTGCCGGTGATGCCCGTGGCGGCGAGCACGCGCTCGGGATGGCCGAAGAAAGCCGCGGAAGCCTGAGCCAGAGCGCGGCGGCCATGCTCGACGTGAAGGACCGGCAAGCCGGCCTGGTAGACGGTGAGATGGTCGAAGGTCTGAGCGGAGTCGGTGATGATACCCAGCGCGCCTGCGGCGATCGCTTTCTCGACATAACGATTGCCATCGGTCGAGCCGCCTTTCATGGCGACGAAGACCGCGCCGGGACGCACGCGCCGCGAGTCGTACTCGATGCCGGTGATGGGCGTGGCGGAGCTTCCGGCAGAGCCGATGGGTGCGACTTCCGCGATGAGATCGTTCCAGATCATCTTGGGTTTGATTGTAGATTGCGGCGGGGCGAATGCTGGCGATTGGGTGAACTGGCACAGGGTTTAGGGATAGTTCCCGATGAATTCATCGATGCCGGTGAACAAAGCTTTCCGGCCGCCGTCGATTTCAGCGGTTTCCTCGGCTGCTTCAAGGAGCGCGGAAAGGGCGCTCTTCATGAGGCCGTATTGCGCCTCGGCTTCTTCTTCGGAGTTGAAGAAGCGCGTGTGCAGCATCCAGCCATAGATGCCGCAGGTGATGGCGAAGGGAGCCGGTTTGGGTGGCGCACTCGAGAGTGATGCGCGCACCGAAAGTATGCTCCTCGTCGCGAAGGATGGCGCCCTGCTCGGAGCCGGTTTGACCGATCGTTGCTCCGTCTTCGAAGGGATACCACGACGTTTCCGGCATAGTGCAAGATTACGGCGTCAACTTGCCGGGAGCGAGGGCGGCATTTCCGAATTGACGGCTTCCAGGCTTGCGATTGCGATCCCGGGCCCCGGAATCGGGACCCGGGGATCGTTTGAGGCTGCTAGAGGTGATGAGAAGGTGAGGAGATGGTGAAAAGCAGCGCTAAAGAATCGGCGGCGGTATGAAGAAATTGAAGGTCGTTACGCCGGTACCTGTCGGCACGATGTCCGAAAAATCGAGTCCGACGTTCGCATATTGAGTGTTCTGCTGTGTGGTGGAGTCGAGAAAAACATACGCCAGATAGAAGCCGAGGATATGGTTCTGGTCGTATCCCTCGAACTCAGAGTAGGCGCCCGACTGCGAGTTCGCCGATAGCAGCCCGTCAACCACGATGTCCTGGTACTGCGGGGTCGTCGCGTTGTTGGCCGTCGAGCAACTGTAGTCGGTGGCGAAATACATAAGGTGCTTCACGCCGATAAGAAGCGTATCGCGGTAGGTGACCTGCTGCACTAGGCCGCCGCAACTGGGGCTGGTTTTGATCCGGATCCCGTTGTTATCGGTTGAGACATTTCCGAACTTGTCGGTTCCGAAGACCACGTTGTCCTTCCATAGCACATTGGTCACGCCGTACATCGTTTGACTGCCGATGGACAATCCATGGGTGCCGAAGAGCACATTGTCTCTCACAGTGATATTGAACGCCGGCGCCGAATTGGTTTTGACCACAATCCCGTCGTCACCGTCTTCGATCGAAGAGTACGCAACCGTCACATCGCTCAGGCTGTCGATGTCGACACCGTCGGTGTTCTTGGTGTTGGCGGGCGTGGCCACCGTCAACCGCCATACTGTCACGTCAGATCCATCCTCCATGTAGAGGTGCATTTTGCCCGCATGGGTGAGCGTGACGTTGTAGACGGTGAAATTGGTGATGTGCTTGGCGTTGATCAGGCGGGGTGTGCCGGTGATAGGCAGGTCGGCGCGGCCATCGATCGTGCCCGGTCCCATAATGGCCGCGTTGTTGCCTGTGGCGGAAATGAATTGACTTGTTCCGTAATTGTCGCCGAACAGGGTGACGCCGCGGGCGACTACCAATGCCTCACCGTTCACTTTGAGGGCTCCGGTATAGAAGGCATCGTTCGTATTTGTGCGCAGCAGGACCACGCTCTGGCCCGTGCCGGCGCAGCTACCGAGCGCACTCGTCAAGCGGGCAGTATCGTCGTCAGCCGAAGCCGGCGGAGTTGCCCGTTGTGAGCTGCTGAACTGAGCCTGCAGAACCATGCAGACGGCTGGGTAGGTGGGTTCAACGATTGTGCGCGGATCGCCGGTTGCCAGGGACTGCGCAGAAAGGGTGGATGCACACAGGACGGCGAGCAGTCCCGCAATCAGGACTCTTGGGGAAGTTTGCGGCTGCATTGAAGTGACCTCGAAGCGGCAGGCCAATCGGTGCGATCTATCTTAAGTGGTCTGACCACTATGGCGGCGAGAATAAAGGAGCGAAAGAACGACTGTCAAGTAAGAACCGGGTGAAGAGCGGCGGCGCAGCGAAATGAAAGGAAGTGCTCCAGCCATCGGCCGGTGGTGCCGAGGCGGCGTTAGGCTGCGCGGAGGTTTGCGCCGGCGCGGAGGATGATTCGTCGACTGCACGTTGGTTTTGGAATCTGAGGCCGGAATGCCGGTCTGGGCCGGCGGCGCGCGGCTTTCTTTGGCAGATGGAGCAGATGTAGCGCGCATTGGGTCGCCGCCCGGCAGATCGGTGGCGCTTGTCTGCAGGTGTTCCCCAATACACGTTTCGAGAGGTCAATCGCATCCGGTCCGGTGACTGTTTGATGCACCAATGGGCACTTGCGCAAGGGCTGAATTGGTTACCGCGAAAAGGAAATTGAATCTATCCGAATTGACCAGGCAACCGGACCTTGATAAACCAATGAAATGATCCGCCGCAAGATTAGGGTCGTAGGAATCGCACTCGTGGTTTCCCTGGCGCAATGGGCCCTGTGCGGATGCGCGGGAGGACCCGGTTCCGGTGGAGGAACGGGTGTGACCTCACCTGGTGGAAGTGCCGGAGGTTCCCCATTCCCAGGAGGGGTTGGTATCTCTCCTCACTTGGGAGCCACGCAGGGTGTGGCGCTGGATTCCCAAGGTCACATTTACCTTAGTTCCACCCAAAGCCTGGCCGCTTATGACAGTCAATGGCATCAGATTTGGAACAATTCCAACGCGCTGGCAGGCTTGCCTTCGGCGGTGAATCACCTGGGAGACATCGATTATAGCAATGGGTATATCTATGGGCCGGTTGAAGCGTGGGCGGGCTGGCACTGGTAAATACAGTCCTACCGTTCTGGCGGTGTATAACGCCAGCACAGGCAATCTGGTGACGTGGAGCGACATCAGCGCCGATGGGCATGAAGCCAGTTCCGTGGCGATCGATTCGGCGGACAATGAGGCGGTGGTAACGAGTTTTTGTCCCAGAGATGGCTTCAACACACTTTGGAGTTATGATCTGAACGCATTGGTCGCGAACCAGCCCGGGAGTTCGTTGACGCATACCAGCACAACGAGCCTCTCGACGCCAATTCAATACATCCAGGGGATCAGTTGGAGCGCAGATGCCAAGCTATTCGTGATCTCTGCTGATAACAACGGGCCGGCGGGGAGCCTGTGGTTCGCATCGCGAGCTGGAGTTGTCACCGGCCCTGTCTACATTGTGCCGCCTGCGGTGGGAACCGAACTGGAGGGAGTGGACTACAACTCCGGCTATCTAACTTTTCTGGAAAGCGGCAATGTTTATGGGATTGGTGCACCGGCAGCGCCGCCCGTTTTCAGCCTGGCGCCCGGTACCTTTTGCGGAACGCAGGCGGTAAACATCACTGACACAACGGCGGGGACGGCCATTTATTACACGACAAACGGCGCGATGCCGACAACCGCATCGACGTTGTATAGCGGCGCGGTGACTGTCGATTCGAGCGAGACGCTCAGCGCGATTGCAGCGGTGAGTGGGTCGGCATCGAGCGCCATGACGACCGCAGCGTTTACGAACGACCCCTCGAGCTGCACCGCAGCGGAGCCAAACCAATAGCAATTGGGGCTTGAAACCGGCCAGTGTGCGGGCGCCGCTCATGGTGGCCCACCGCATTTTTCCGGCACGCGCAGCGCTGTTAACGTTCGCAGCGGACGACGATCTTGGTTCCGGGCGGGACCAAAGCGCCGGGGGCAGGAGCCTGTTCGCGCGCTGTGCCGTTGCCAACGATCTCCGCTTCAAGGCCGGCGGTCCCGGCTTCCTCAATGACCTGGCGCACCGACATGCCGATGAACGAGGGGACACGCAGTTGGCCGGCGTCGGCGATGACAACTCTATCCGTGGGTGGCGAAGCGGCGGAGTTGGGTTGCGGCGCGGGCGATTGCGCGGGTGTGGCGGACGGGCTTTTGGCGAAGCGGCGGATTTGGAAACTGCGGAGGGGTTGGCGGACTGGGCCGATGGCGCGGAAGGCGCGTTGGCAGAGGGAGCGGATGCCGCGCGCAGGGGGTCGTCGTTGGGCAGATCGTTGGCAGCTTCGTAGAGGGCCTGAATGTCTTCGCTCTGCGTGGAGGCTTCGTCTTCAGTGACGGGCAAATCTTTCTTATTGGCTGCGGGGGCGGGGCGCAGATCGATGTCGTGCGGCACGCCAAGATATTCGAGAACCTGCTGCGCCACCTCAGCGAAGACCGGCGCGGAGACGGCGGTACCGTAGTACTCGCCTTTTGGGGAATCGATGACCACGGCTACGGAGATAACCGGATTGTTGACCGGAGCGAAGCCTGCGAACGAGGCGATGTGCATGGTCTTCGAGTAGGTGTGCGTGGCGGGATCGATTTTTTGCGCGGTTCCGGTTTTGCCGCCGGAAGAGTAGCCGTCGAGCTGCGCCTGCTTGCCGGTGCCGAAAAGCACTACGCCCTCCATCATCTTGCGCATTTCGGCGGAGGCGAGCGAGCTGATGGCGCGATGCGCGCCGGGCGGGAGGGGATCGGGCAGATCTTCTCCGGCACGGAAGGGGCTCGCGCGCAGCGAGGCCTGCGACCCCTGCGGCGCCGGCGGTGCGGCGGCCGTCTGGACGGATGTGGTGGCTGGGACGGGCTGATCTGACATGAGGATGTGAGGCGGCAGATAGATGCCGCCGTTGGCGATGGTGGAGACCATCGTGACGAGCTGCAGCGGCGTGACGGCGACTTCCTGGCCGATGGCGACGGAGCCGATGGACGATGGGCCCCAGCGGCTGACGGGGCGAAGCAGGCCGCGCGTCTCGCCGGGCAGCTCGACGCTCGATCGCGAGCCGAAGCCGAAGGCGCGGATGTATTGATAGAACTGGTCAGGGCCGAGCTTGAGCGCGAGCTTGACGGCGGCCACGTCGCTGGAGCGGGCGAGAGCCGTGGCGACCGTGACCTTGCCCAGGCCGCGATCGCTCTTGTCGTCGTGAATGACGCGGCCGGCGAGCGTGATCTGGCCGCCCTGGCAGTCGATCGTGTCGTCGGGCGTGGCGACTTTCGAATCCATCGCCGCGGAGTAAGTGACGAGCTTGAAGGTCGAGCCAGGCTCGTAGACGTCGCTCACGGCGTGGTCGCGAAGCAGGCCGGGCGTGGTGTGGCGAAACTGGTTGGGATTGAATGTGGGGCGGATGGCGAGCGCGAGAATCTGGCCGGTGTGCACGTCCTGGACCACCACCGTGCCGTTGACGCGCCTGCGTCTTCTGCATGGCGTGATCGAGCGCGCGCTCGGCCATGAACTGGATGTTCTCGTCGATGGTGAGGACCAGGTTGCGGCCGGGTTCGGGATCGTGCTCGGTCGAGCCAAGCACTTTGCGGCGCGCGTCCATGGCGGTGTACATCAGGCCCGGCCGGCCATGCAACTCGCCGTCGAATTTTTCTTCCAGGCCGCCGAGCCCGTTGTCGTCGACGCCCACGTAGCCCAGCACCTGCGCGGCGAGTTCGATTGTCGGGGTAGAATCGCTGGAACTCCTTCTGGAAGTAGATGCCCTTCATGTTGAGGGCTTTGGCGGCGGCAGCGACCTGCGGCGTGACGCGGCGCGCGATCCAGGCAAAGTTGCGGCCCGCGTTCAGCCGCGCGGCGATCTGTGCTTCGGTAGTGAGCGAGTCGGCGGGATCGACGTGGACCAGCGCGGCGAGGGTGTGCGCGGCGGCCTGCTTGTCGGCAATCTGCGAGGGATCGGCGTAGATGGAATCGGCCAGCACCGTCATGGCCAGCTCGCGCAGGTTGCGGTCATAGAGAATGCCGCGGCGCGGAGCCACTTCAAAGGTGCGCTGCTGCTGCTTTGCTGCGCGCTCAACAAAATCCTGATGGCGCACAATCTGCAGCCAGAAAAGCCGGCCCGCGATGGCGCCGGCCCAGACCAGAAAGAAGAGGCAGACGACGCCAGAAGCGCGCTCGCTTGAGAGGCTACGGCTTTGGGCGTATGTGAGCGGCTGCGGATGGGTTGAACGATGCCGGCATGCAGCTCTAGCTCATAGCTCGAGCTTGAGCTCCGATCGCCAGCGTCGCCTTGGCTGATCTGCGCCGCATGCGCCGGCAGCAAAGGTGGAAGCTGAGACTCTGCAGCGCAAGAGCAGGAGCGACCTGGCAGCGCGGGAGCGCGGATCATGGCGCTGAGATAAACCACCTGGCCGGGCTGCGGCTCGTCGAGCCCTAGCTGGTGGGCCATCTGATCGATGCGGCCGGGCTGCGTGAGCTCAGCTTCGCTCAGGTGCAACTGGCGATTCTCCTCGCGCAACTGATCGAGTGTCTGCTTTTCGCTCTCCACGCGGTAGCTGCTCTCGATGGCTTGGAAGTGCTGCAGGCCGTAGATCATGATGAGCGAGAAGAGCACGGCGACGGCGGCGGAAAACACGCGCATCTCGCGCGCGCGCACAGGGTCGGCGGCCTTGACCAGGCGGGAGTTATCGAAATGCTTGGCGAAGTAGAACTCCGGCGTGCGCACGCGGCGGCGGCGCTGCGACCTGCTGCGCCATCAACGCAGCGTTGCGCTCGGCGATCCGCGCGCCCCAACCAAGGCCCGACTCGAAATACGGTGTTGCACATGCCGCCATCTTCGTTCTCCTTGCCAACCCTGCCTATTGCCGTTCCGCGGCGCGGAGCTTGGCGCTGCGCGAGCGCGGGTTGCGGTCGATCTCTTCTTCACCGGCAGTCACGGGCTTTTTGGTCAAAATTTTCCAGATTCCCTGCTGCGCGCCTTCCCGGATACTGTCTTTTGCGATGCGATCTTCAAGAGAATGAAAGCTGATAACGACGAGCCGTGCGGAGGGCTTAAGCAACTTTGGTGCGGCCTCAAGCAAAGCCCGGATTTCGTCCAATTCCTGATTGACGAAGATACGCAGCGCCTGAAAAGTTCTGGTAGCCGGGTGAATCTGCGCGTGTTTCATGCGCGGGAGGGCGGATGCTACGATCCGTGCAAGCTGGCCCGTGGTAGTAACCGGCCGCCCCCGCACAATTGCTCTGGCGACTGTCCGCGACCTCCTTTCCTCTCCGAATGTATAAATAAGGTCTGCCAGCTCACGCTCGCTCGTCTCATTTACCACTTGTTCGGCGGTCGGCTCGTTGGCGCGTATCGAAACGCATATCCAGTGGCCCGTCCGCCTGAAAACTAAACCCTCTGCGCGCCTCGTCGAACTGCAGACTGCTTGCGCCGAAGTCGCTAAGCAGGCCGTCAACCGAGGCCGGCTGCAACGTGCTCGGCGATGCCGCTGAAGGCCTCGCCGATCAAACGTCACTTGCGGCGCCTGGCTGCCCAGCTCCTGGCAAACACTCGCCAACCGGGCTTTTGCCAAATCCAGCGCCTCGGGATCGCGGTCAAATCCGATCAAGTGCCCCGCCGATCCCAATTGCCTGACGATGCCTTCGGCATGTCCCGCCAGGCCCAGCGTGCAGTCGACGTAAGTTCCGCCGCGCCGCACGCGGAGAAAATCCATCACTTCATCAAAAAGAACCGGCACATGGCGTTCATTCGGTTTCGTCATGTGCTCCCCCTGAGGGGCTTATAAATCGCTCTCCTCGGCCAGAATTCTGCCTACCTGGCTGCGATCGTCCTTCGTGAGGCTGCCAGTGGGCAGATCCTGTTCAAAAGCGGAGCGGTTGACCACCTCGAGGTGAGTGATCTTGCCCATGACGGCGAGATCGCCCTCCAGCCTGGCCGTGGTGCGCAGAATCTGCGGCAGCATGATCCGCCCCTGGGCGTCCATCTTCACCTGCTGGCCGTAATAGCTGGTTAAATCGAGGAACTTGATAACGGAATCGTTCATGGTGCTGTGTTTTGCCAATCGAGCTTCGATCTTTTCCCACTCCCCGAGCGGCCAAATCTGGGCTCGTTTGCCGTCTTCGCTGGTCACATACAGGTCGGTCACGTTCGCGGCATCGAGTAACTGCTTAAACGGGACCGGCAGCTTGAGCCGCCCGTTGTCCTCGACCTTTGCCGGATGATTGCCGCGAAACATCTGCTTACCTCGTTCGTCTTCCGCGGCGACCAGCACTTGCCGTACCGCGAACCCAATCCCTTCAGGAACTGTTCCGGGTTAGCCATGCTGATTCCCCAACTGCTTTGGCGCCCGGAATTTCATTCCCCAAGAGGGAATCGGAGTAAACTTAGGAAGAAAGACAGGGTATTGGGTGGATCCATAGAGTTCCATCCAACTCCAAAATCTTCCATCTCGGTCGATATTATCCCTGATCTCTTTTTCCGCCAAGCGAAAAAACTGTGGAAAGCTCAGGAAAATCAGGCTTTCTGCGGGAACGCCGACTAATAGAAGAGAAAAATTGAGGCACCACAAGATATGGGGTTTACTGCTTTGATTCCCAGGGTGGACAGGTGTGGCCGGCTGTGATAGGGGAACAAAAAGCGAAGAAGGCGGGGATTAGGGTTCAGAAATCGGAGATCAAGGACCGGAGACCAGGGACAGGTGGAGGAAATTGGAGCGGGGCAGCGCCCGAATCAGTGGACAGTGGTCAGAGCGCAGGGAACAGTCTTTTGCCGCGGGATGGGCGGCGGGGCGGATCGCGCAGACACGGTGCACGTAGGGCTGTAGTGGGACGCATCATCAGTGCAATCGGCGGAGCTTTGCCTGGTATTGCTCGTCGGTCACCGGCTCCATCCAATCGACGGTTTTGCCATCGAGTTTCTCCTGGATTGCGATATGGGTCATGGCCGTGGCCGGCGCGGCGCCGTGCCAATGCTTCTCGTCCGGCGCGAACCAGATGACATCTCCGGGGCGTATCTCTTCGACCGGCCCACCCCAGCGCTGCGCCCGGCCGTAGCCGGAGGTGACGACGAGGGTTTGACCGAGGGGATGCGTGTGCCACGCTGTGCGGGCGCCGGGCTCGAAGGTGACGCTGGCGCCGACGGCCCGTGCGGGAAAGGGCGCATCAAAGAGCTGGTCGATGCGCACTGTGCCCGTAAACCACTCTGACGGTCCCTTTGCGGAAGCTTGCGAGCCGATTCTTTTGATCTCCATTGTTTCATCTCTCCTTGTTCCTGCTGCCAGCGCTGGTTAGCGGCCGGTCATTTTCTCCAAGTTCTCGGGATAGCGAGCCCCCTGGATCGCGATCTTCGAGGAAGCGCTTTCGATGTCTCGGAGATCGTCGGGCGTCAGTTCCACTGCGGCGGCTCCGATGTTCTCTTCCAGGCGATGGAGCTTCGTCGTACCGGGGATCGGAACAATCCACGGCTTCTGCGCCAGCAGCCAGGCGAGCGCGATCTGAGCCGGGGTAGCCTTCTTCTTCGTTCCGATTGTGGCCAGCAGATCGACCATTGCCTGATTCGCCTTGCGTGCCTCCGGGGTAAAACGCGGGATGCTGCTGCGGATGTCGGTTTTGTCGAATGTCCTGCTCTCGTCGATCTTTCCGGTCAGGAAACCCTTGCCCAGAGGGCTATAGGGAACGAAGCCGATGCCGAGTTCTTCGAGCAGGGGAACGATTTCTTCCTCCGGCCTACGGAACCACAGAGAGTATTCACTCTGAAGCGCAGCGACCGGCTGCACGGCATGAGCGCGGCGAATCGTCTTTGCGCCTGCTTCAGAAAGCCCGAAGTGTTTTACTTTGCCCTGCTGGATGAGGTCCTTTACCGCTCCGGCGACGTCCTCGATGGGCACCGAGGGATCGACGCGGTGCTGATAGTAGAGATCGATATAGTCGGTCCCGAGGCGCTTGAGCGAGCCTTCCACGGCCTGCTTGATGTGCGCGGGCTCGCTGTTCACCGGCTTTGCGCCGCGACTTCCGTCGGGATTGATATCGAAGCCGAACTTGGTGGCAATGGCCACCTGGCCGCGGAAGGGTGCGAGGGCCTCGCCCACAAGCTCTTCATTGTTGAACGGGCCGTAGACTTCGGCAGTATCGAAGAAGGTGACGCCGCGCTCGACCGCAGCACGGAGAAGCGCGATCGAGTCCTTCTTTTCCGGCGAATGGTGCATAGGAGAAGGTCATTCCCATGCAGCCGAGACCGATTGCGGATACTTCGAGATTGCTTTTTCCTAATTTGCGCTTTTGCATTGAACTTTCTCCTTGAGAAGATGGACAGAGGCCAGCTTATCGTTAGCGGCCCGTCATTTTGAGCGCTGCTTCGGGCAGCCGAGCGCCCTGCAACGTGATATTCGAGGCAGCTGTGTCGATCTCGCGGAGGTCGTCAGGCGTCAGCTTGACGTCGACTGCTCCGAGATTTTCTTCGAGCCGGTGGATCTTGGTTGTGCCGGGGATGGGGACAATCCACGGCTTCTGAGCCAGCAACCAGGCAAGTGCGATTTGCGCAGGTGTCGCGCCTTTGCGTTCCGCGACGGCTTTGACCAGCTCGACCAGAGCCCTGTTCGCCTGGCGGGCCTCCGGCGTAAAGCGCGGAACTAGATTGCGGAAGTCGGTGGCATCGAACTTCGTGTTCTCGTCGATCTTGCCGGTGAGGAAGCCTGCGCCAAGCGGGCTGAAGGGTACAAAGCCGATACCAAGCTCTTCGAGCGTTGGCAGCAGCTCTGCCTCGGGACCGCGGAAGAACAGCGAGTACTCACTCTGGACGGCGGTCACTGGCTGGACCGCATGGGCGCGACGAATGGTTTGAACGCCAGCCTCGGACATGCCAAAGTGTTTGACCTTGCCCTCGGCAATCAACTCCTTCGCCGCTCCTGCCACGTCTTCGATCGGTACGTTAGGATCGACGCGATGTTGATAGAAAAGATCGATGGTATCGCTCCGTAACCGCTGCAAAGCGCCTTCTGCCACACGCTTGATATGCGCGGGCTTGCTGTTGGTTCCGCCAGTACGCGCGCCTGTATCCGGATCGATGTCGAAGCCGAACTTGGTGGCAATCGTCACTTTCTCGCGGATCGGCTGCAGCGCCTCGCCCACCAGTTCTTCATTCACGAACGGCCCGTACGCTTCGGCTGTATCAAAATGAGTGACGCCAAGATCATGGGCGGAACGAATCAACTTGATCATCTCGCCCTTGTCGGCTGCTGGGCCATAGGCCGAGCTCATGCCCATGCATCCGAGCCCGAGAGCCGATACTTCCAGATTGCTTTTTCCTAATTTGCGCTTTTGCATTGCTTCTCCTGTCGAGTCTGGTGCCGAACCGCCTTCGAATGAAGGCGGAGCGCATGGTTTCGATGCTGCTCTGGGAGCCGAGCTTGAGACGTGACCAGATGCACCCAACTTTCTCAATTCAAAGACTACAGAAGAGCCCTGCTTGGGCGGTATCCTGATTCTTCCGATTTATTGCGTGATTCTGCCGATGCACAGATTTTTGTGCATGCTGCGGCGCTGCGATTGTTCAGTCGTTCTCTGCGAGCAACCGAGCGCCTGAAGGCGGGATGGCGAAGATGCGCTTCAAACTGGAAGGTTAGGGCCTCACGTTGGAGTCGCGGGCCTGGGGTCAGCCGTGGCGCTCATTTACCCCGAATCGCGTACATCGTAATCGACATCGCCGGAAACAACTGGTTCTTCACGACGCTTGCCCTGTCCCCCCTGCCGGAACTGGGCGCCCCGACTGCCGGAAGCGCGCGAATCTGCGTGAGAGCCGCGCCACTGTATCGATAGACCCCGGCAGGCCCCTTCGCTTTGAAATGGTCAAGTTGTACATCGGCGCGCAGGTCGCCGAAGGTCTTGTTGATGACCACCACGGTGACGATCCCATCGGCCGTGCGCCGCGCCGCATAGATGGCAAGCTTGCTTTGGTCCGCGCTCGTGGCGCGAAGGCTCAAGTCGCCAAATCCGGCGTTATCATCGTCATAATTGCGGAAGATTTTGAATGCGAACATCAAGGGCTCATTCAGGTTTGGTGGTCCCCACAGCGCGCCGAGGTCGAGACCCTCGCGCCCAAAGATACCCAGAATGTCGGCCTGCGCCACCGCTCCGCTGATATGTTCCGGCGCGCCCCAGTTGTACTCGGTGATCGCGATTTTGGTTCCCGGATAGTTGGCTGCAACCCAGTTCTTCATCCGGGGAATCATCTGCGGCGCAAGCGGCTCCATGAAGCTGTCCGGGTTGCGGAAGCTCGGATCGGTGTACGTGGGGTCCCAGAAGACGCGTGTCGAGTCAAGAACCGCTCTTTGCTGATCGCTCGTTCCCGCAGGCTTGAGCATCGCGTCATTGGCCGCAAAGTACGTGTGCAAATCGAGATAATCGAGGAATCGCCTGTGCTGCGGATCGGCTTCCTGCGCCGTTTTGAACGCGCGCAGATAGTAATCGATCAGCGGGACATTCCCGTGTGCTTTTCGATCGATGGGGCCACCCGTGACATTTGGCCAATGGTCCTGAAACCATTCGAGGTCCTTCTTCGAATAAAAGTAAGTGATCCACAGGTCGATGACCGGCCCGCTCACTTCAGCCGTGGGATCGGCTGCCTTGATCGCCTTGGCCACCTTCAGTCCGTTCTCCGTGACTTCGTCGTACGAGAAGGGCAAAGGGTGCACGTCGCGATGTACCTTGTCCCACCATGTCGGTTCGTTGTCGAGCGCATAAATGGCGACGCCGCCATTCGCAGCGTTGCCGAACCTGCCGACAAGGTATTTGACCCAATCCGAGGTCCAGCTTTCGTCGATGGGCATGGAGGTATCGGTGGGATTGTTATTCGCGATCTTTGTTCCGTCGGGCTTGAAGCCGTTCCCGAAGTCAGGCCAATTGGGGTCAGACTTTTGCTGCGGGCCGTACTTTGCCACCGAGAAGCTGGAACCGCGGGTGCGAGATTTTGCGACCCAGCCCATGACGGGTACGGAGAGTAGGGTTTTGGCGCCGACGGCTCGATCGCCGATCGCCTGCGAGTTGAATTCGGATACATCGGGATATTTCGTATTGGTGTTGGGCGCAATCTCGAAGAACCAGTCGTCGCCGAGGTTAGAGACGTCGAGCTTGTAGTTGTACCTCGTGTATCCATCCCCGCCCCAGCGGTCGAGCGGCAGCAGCACTTCCTCGGCCACCGTCGCCGCCTGATGCTGTGGGTCCGAAAGCCGCCAGGAGTTCATTCCATAGATCAGGGGATTGATCGAATGCACAGCCTCTGCCGCATCCACCAGGAGCGCCGGCCCTCTTGCTACCGGGGGCGCGGCAAATTTGATGGTTGCGCTTGCTGTCCTGGTGGGGTCCGTAGTGCTCGTGGCCCTTAAAGTCACGACCTTCGGTACCGGGTAGGGCGTGACATATAACCCGCTGCTGCTGATGGTTCCCAGCGAGGCATTGCCTCCGTCCACGTCATCTACCGACCATTTCAATGCCGCGTTGAAAGTTCCCGTTCCCTCGACGGTCCCGGTAAATTGACTGGTCTCGCCGGGAGCCAGCGTCACGTGATCGGGCTCGATCTTCACTGCGGTGACCACACCCGCAACCGGGGCCGGCGGCATCTGTTCGGGAGGCTTGTTTTCCTGCGCACTCAAAGCGATCGTCGCGGCGGCTAGCAGGATCGCTGCCAAACAGTTGGCCCGGTAGCGTGCAGCGACACCTTGTCTGGGCCCGCGCTGCACGGCCGGAATGGCAAAACGCAATGCCGCAGGAAGCCCTTCGCTCAAGGTCATATCGTCTCCAATTTACGCAGAATTGATCTGATCAATAATCTAACAGCGTCATCCGGTCGCTTTCCTTCGAATCGAAAGTATGTCGCACATCTGTGAGGTTCAGCACCAACTCCCGGGAGAGGCTCGCCCTTTCTTTGACGGCGTGCAGAACAGGGGGGCGGGTTGGCGGACGAGCAGAGCCGCGGCGACGATCAGGTGGTGGACTTCTTGCGGGACTTGGCGCGCTGGCGCGCGCGTTCGAGGACGAGGCGCAAGAGGTAGACGAAGACAAGGATGTTGATGGTGAACAGGCCGACGTGGAACCAGGTGAGGCGGCGGAACATCTCGAAGAGTTCCCAGGGCAGGAAGGACGCGGTGATGGCGAGAGTGAGGAACTCGCCCCACGCTTTCTCGAGATAGAGGCCGATGCCTTCAGCTAGGCTGACGGCCGCGTAACCGTAGGCGACGAAGCCGATGCGGCGGATTACGGGATCGTTGACGAGGGAGGCTTTTTCCAGAAGGAAGTTGACCAGGCGCGACTCGGGATTGAAGCGCAGATGGCGTGCGAGGAGGTCGATCTGGTCGGCAATGTTTTTGTGGAGCAGGCGGTGGGCGCCGATACCGATGGCGATGAAGAGCAGCGCATGGAGAAGCTTGTAGACCGCGATGAGGAGGAGCAAGCGGTTGTGGCGCTGGCCTTTGGCGCGGGCTCGGGTGAGGTTGCGGGGCATGGCGGCGGAAATCGGCTGCTGGATTCAAGGGTAAATGATGTGAAGCAGCGAGGCACCACTTTAGCAAGACAGCTAGTCAACAAGTCAACAAGTCAGCGAGTCAGCGGGGTCAGCGGAGCGAACGACGCGGCGGAGCTACTTTCTAAGTTGGAGGAGCCCGTCGCGGTCGAGGGGTTCGCCGTCGAGGAGGATGGTGGAGATGCGGCGGGCGTTCCAGATGCTGACCGTGGGGTCGGCGTCGACGACGAGGATGTCGGCGCGGCGGCCGGGAACGATGAGGCCGAGCTCGTTCCAGCCGAATTGAATGGCGTAGTTATTGGTGGCGGCCGCGAGGGCCTCGCGGGGCGAGAGGCCGAGGCGGACCAGCAGTTCGAGCTCCGTGTGCAGCGAGATGCCGGGCATCGTGCCCATGGCGTCGGCGCCGGAGCCGGCGAGGTAGTGGGGAAAGGCGGAGAAGATGGTTCCGTTGATGCGCCAGAGGCGGAGAGCGGACTGGGCGGCCTTCTTTTGCAGGTCCTCTTCCATCCAGCGCTGGGCAACGGCGGGCAAGCGGCGCGACCAGGAGGGAAGCGGGTACGTGATGTCGCCGGTACGCGGGATCGGTGGGATGAAACATGCGGCCGGGATCGAGGAGGGCAGCGGCCGGCTCCTTCCAAAGATCGCGATGGCCGGGCAGCTCGACGTAATAGAGGCTGATGGTGGGCATGAGCGCTGCGTGGTGCGTGGCCAGCAAGTGGGCGTAGGCGCGCAGATGCGCATCGGTGGGCGGAATTCGCTCGGAGTAGTCGTAGGCGGTTTCGGCGGAGGGGCCGTCGGGGTCATCGACGAGCGGGCGCTGCAACTCGTCGGGAATGACGCCGAGATCGTAGTGGTCCATGTGGACGAGGGCGTCGACGCCGGCCTCGACGCCGACGCGATAGGGCGTGGAGACGAAGTCGCCGTAAGTGACGAGGCCCATCTCGTGGGCGCGGGCGATGATCCACTGCGAATTGGCGGCGGTGAGATGGGCGGTAAGCAGGAGCACGCGGGTACCGAGATGCGCGGTGTCGACCATTTGGCGTGCGGTGTCCTGCGGGCTGAGCTCGACGGAATGCGCGCCCTCGCGCAGCTTGGAAACCCATTCGGGATGGCGGGCCAGCAGGCTCCAGTTGTCGGTGACGCCAATGGTGTCGATGGGGTAAAGGTGCGGGCTGGGCTGGGCGCTTGTATCGATGAAGCCGTGCTCCGAGTCGGCGCGGGCGACGACTGTGGTGACGCCCATGTAGAGGTTGGCGTTGGCCTGCGCCTGAGAGTTCATGCCGGCATAGCCGTCAATGAGGCCGGGGATGAGGAATTTTCCGGTGCAGTCGATGATGCGCGCGCCTTTGGGGATGGCGACCGAGCCGGGAAGGCCGACATCTTCAATGCGACCGTCGCGGATGACGACGATGGCGTCGGGAAGGTCGCGCGCCGAGTGGCCCCAGTCGGTGACGTCGACCACCGTGCCGCCGGCAAGAACCAGCGGCACGGAAGGCGCCGGGGACTCGGGCTGGGGATGGGCCGGGAGGGCCGCAAGGGAGCAACCAACGATCAGCAGAGCCGGGAAAAAACGATTCAGTCGCATGAAGGAAGACGGTCTGATGAGGATTGTCGCATAGAGAGCCTTCGAGCGAGCCACCGTCAGCGAGCAAAGGTCGCTCGCCGCCCCGCCGCGCGACCCCGGCAGGGACCGAGGGACCAAGGGAGTATGGGAACAAGAGGCCGCAATTCAGTACGCCGCGGCGGACGGTACATCGGGCAGTGAACAGTAGACAGTAATTAAAGGGCAGAGAACAGCGGCCTGGCCTGCCCGAAGCTCAATAGGAGACGGAAACAGTAATCGTGTCGGTGTAAGAGCCGGGCGTCGACATACTGCCCCGCGGGAATCTGGCCGTAAACGGTGAGGGGCTGGGCGGACTCCACTGCCCGTCCCGCTCACCCAGTTGGTTCCGGACGTGTTGCCCCAGTTGATTGTGTGACCGGAGTTGGTGTAAAGACCGTAATGAAGCAATGCCGAGCCGGGCCCAGTCATGCTGCGATTGGTCACAGCTCGCGCCGGTCGCGAGTCCGGCACTGAGGCCGACAGTGTACGCGGTGCCGCTGGTGCAAGTTGACGGAGACCGTGGATGTGGAGTTATTCACCGCGCCGGTGTAGTTGCCGAAGGCCAGATTGGTCGCCGAAGTCGAACAGCCTTTGACAATTGTCGCGGTAACGCTGAACTGCGCAGTGGCGGTGGTAATGCCGGAGCCCGATATGGAAGCGGTAGTGGAATCGGTGTAAGTCTGCAACGCGCCACTCTCTCCCGCCGGAATCCGGGCATAAATGGTGTACACTTGGGCGCCTCCGTTGCCCGTGCCGGCCACCCAGCCCGTGCCGGAGGAATTGCCCCAATTGGCGGTGCGCCCGGCGTTACTGAAAATCTGGTAGCCCAACAGAGCCGAGCCATTCTGCATCGACCGTGTGGTCACGGTCGCGCCGCTCGCCAACCCGGCATTGAGGCCGATATTATAGGCTTGACCGCTCGTGCAGGTGACCGTCACGGTGCCGGTAACATCTACGGTCGAGCCATAGTAGCTGCCGAATGCAATGCCCGAGGCGTACGCTGAGCAGGAATTTGCCGAGGCTGGCTGGGCCACAAAGGCCAGGAGGAGCAGCGCCGCACAACCGAGTCTTCGCATCATGGCTTCTTCTCCAGGCAGCGAAGCGGTCCAATCGAGGGAATTTCCCCGGTTACCGGTTTGTAGTCGAAGGTGGCCGTGCAGCGCCGCCCGTCTGGGAACTCGACTGCAAGTTGGTTGTGGGGACTGAGATCCTCAACGTAGGCGTCGCCATCATAGCCGACCGGGACGACGACGCCGGTGGTCCGCAGGGTTGCCGTGCTGCCCAGCGGCACCGCCACCCCGGCCTCATCGACCAATTGCAGCAATGCGCCGTGGCTGAATTTAATCGGGAACTTGAGCACAACGCCGGAACGATCCTGGGGGCGCACTTCGCGCGAGGCGACGTCGATGGTGACATCTGGCGGAATATCGGTCGCCTGAATTTCGATTCGGTTCAGGTCGAATGCACGCATGTCCGGCACCAGCAGGCGCCCTGAGGAGTTGGTGCTGCCCACATCGCGGTTCTCCTGTAGGACGTGTACGTGCGGCCATGGGACTCGGTGTCCACAATGGCGAAACTGTCGTAGACCGTGTTGGAGGGAAACAGGCTCCCGTCAACAAGCGAGACCGCGCCTTGAGATTCGAGGCGCACAGTCGTCACTCCGCTGTCGTTGTCGATGCCGGCCGTAAACAAGCCCACGGGCGACTTATATTGCCCCTGGGCGAATACGTGGGTCGTGTCGCCGGCGGAGATGTATGCCTGGTAGCCCCAATCGCCGATCATGGGCGCCGGCTGTTGCACCTGCACCTGCGCCGAGCCATTCGACGTCCCGCTGGCGGTGATCGAGTTGCGCCTGCCGAATGGGATGGTCAGGCCAATCTGCAGCCCGCTGCTGCCTTTGTTCACCAGGTCGCGAAACTCCGTGGCATAGAGAAAGACGTGGTGGATCTGGAGCGAATAGTTGGCGGAGACGACCTGGGAGTGCTGGGCTGGGGTGACGTTTTGCTGGAGCGGCGTGGGTGAAGCATCCAGGTTGACCGCCGCGTAGGCCAGGCCGCCGGAGCCGAACCGCTTGAGAGACAAGCCAGTGAAGGCGCTAAGCTGCTTCCGCGGAACCCCGCCGGCATTCACGGACGCAACATCGCGGTAGTTGCGGTCTGCCATGATCGCGGATGCGCCCAGGCTGAAGACTCTGCCGATGCGTTGAGCCCCGGCGGAGAATTGCGCGCCTGCTTGCCCGGAGCCGAAGCTGGGCGCCACAGCGAAATTGACCACGCCAAGATTGCCGATCTGTGCCACCCCGCCCACGCCCGCCATGAACGCGCCCGGAGTGCCTTCAATGCTGCCCTCGATTGTGAATTTCGAAGTTAGACCGCGGCGATAAACGGCGGCGCCGGCCAGCTTTCCGTAGTCGTTGCTAATTGAGCCCCAGTCTGCGCCGCACCAGGCCAGATTGCACGGCGAAGGTCTGGAGACCGGGGGCCAGCATCGTGGAACTGGCGTAGAAGGGTTGCGTCACGGTCACTTGTTGTCCCATTGCATCCGTCAGCGTCATCGAGATGGTGCCAGCCCCCTCAACCACCGGAAGTTGCGGGACCTCGAAGGGGCCGGCGGCGACCTGACTCGAAGCTGAAAGGTTGCCGTCCGCGAGCACGTTTACAGTGGAGGGGACGGCGGCCGAGCCAGTGATCGTGGGCACTGGGAACGTCACAAGATCGGGGCGCATGCTGAAATCAGAATTGATCTGAATTCCCTCGAGGTGGATAGGGCGGGTCCATGCAAGACCACCGGTGATGAAATCGCCCAGGCTATAGCGGCGCAGGGTATTGACGTCGGCAAACGTATAGGCCGAATCAAGGCGAATCGCCGTGTTTGAGCCCGAGGCACTCGGAGTTAGCGCCCGCAAAGGCCAGCCATTGCGAACTCAGAATACCCCAGGGCGAGAAGGCTCTCATCTCCATGGAGCCACTGCCGCCTTTCTGGCCGCCTGAGAAGGTGCCCACGGTGTCGTAGTTGAGCGTGACGCCGGTGCCGCTCTCGATCACTCGACTGCCTCCAGCCGGTTCTCTTCCAAAGGGCTGCAACAACTTTGGCAGCAAGGCACTGTCGCTGGCTGTCACTCGCAGCACCTGGTTTTTCGCATCGAGAATCCAGGTCAGTCCTGGCAAGTCGGACAAGCCGATGAGACTGCCGGTTTCCGAGGCGCGAGACTCGGGAACCCGGAAACCGAGATCGCGCAGTTCGTCCGGCCGCGCCATCAACATGCCGTGCCGCAAGGTGAATTCGCCGATTTTGCCGATGGAATGACCATTGACCTGAACGTCCAGGTACAGGGTCTCGTCGCTGGCTGGGCTGGTAGCCGAACCTGTAACTGGGCCGGTAGCCGCGAGGCTCTCTGCGGGGTTTGTTGAGGCGACGGGTGGGCCTGTGGCTGCTGCCGGTTGCGGCATGACGGCCATCACAAGGAAAACGATCTCAGCACAGCCGAGCCACCTGGCCATTGCACCTCGACGATCATGGCGCCGTGACAAAGCCGACCTGCTGCTGGATGACGCCGGCGTCCGTGTGGGCTGTCAACTGCAGGGATTCGCTTGGCAGCGGCAAGGGACCTTCCGCCGTGATGGGCCAGCGCCGGGTGACGCCGGCGAGAATGTAGGGCGATGCGTTGGACTCTTCCTTGAGCTTCCGCCCGTCGCTCGTCGACAGCACGATGTCGCGGACCACTTCGTGGCTAAGGCCATCGTTGATTCCCACGAGGATGAGCTTTCCGGAATCGATCTCCAGGTGAAACTGCACATGCGGAACCGCACGTGTCGGCGGCTGGGCAAAAATCGGAATCGACATGCGCAACACCATATGCACGATACCCGGCTCAGCCGGAGGTGGAATCTGGTCGACGAGAATCCGGTAGGTTGCCTCACGGCCCTGCGGCAACTGACGCAGAATGAGGCGGATCACTTGCGACGCCCCGGGAGCGATCGTGGCAAGCGGAGGGCTCAGCACCACTGCATCTGACTCGGTGAGTTGATCCTCGCCACCCTGCTGGCTCCAGGCGTAGGCGCGAATCTGAATCGAGGTTTCAGTTGTCCCCACGTTGGTCACCGTCAGGGAAGAAGCCTTCTGTCCGGGGGAAAAGAAAACGTTGACGGGCAAAACCGACAACGCCTGCGCCGTTGCTGCCGGGACTGCTAAAAGGAGAATGACGGCTGCGCCGGCGAGCGCCAGGGCCGCCGCCATTCGTCGGCATGAGTTCCGCAAAATCATGGGGGTCCCAATTGCAAATGTGCAAACAACAGTCAATAGGTGACGGTAACAGCAATCGTATCGGCGTAAGAGCCGGGTGTCACATATTGCCCCGCCGGAATCTGGCCGTAGACAGTAATGTTCTGGGCGGCCCCGTTGCCCGTCCCGCTCACCCAGTTCGTGCCGGAAGTGTTGCCCCAGTTGGTTGTCCACGTGCCGTTCGAGTACAGCCCATAGTTGAGCAAGGCCCTGCCATTCTGCATCTGCCGGGTGGTCACGGTGGCGCCGGTTGCCGATCCTGGACCAAGCCCAACAGTGTACGTCGTGGAGTTGGTGCAGGTGACCGTGACGGTGGAAGTGTTGTGTTGACCGCTCCAGTGTAGTTCCCGAATGCGAGGGCGGTGGCGGAGACGATGCAGTCTTTGAGTACCGTTGCCGAGACGCCGAATGTGGTGGTCGCTGGATTGGCTTGCGCGACGGCAGACGTCGAAGTGAGGCCAAGCACTGCGAACACTGAAATAGTGGAAAGCAGTGCGGTCTTCAAGGGGGTTGAGAATTTCATGACACTTGCTCCTGGTACAACAACGTTCAGAATTGACAATGATCTATGTCGCGATCCCGTCGCGGGCGCGTACGGGCGTCAGTGTTTAATACGTCACGGTAACTGCGATCGTGTCGGTATACGAACCTGGTGGGACATACTGTCCGGCCGGAAGCACGCCGTATACCGTGAGTGGTTGGGCTGCGCCGCTGCCCGTGCCGCTTACCCAACTGCCGCTCGTGTTGCCCCAGTTGGAACCCGCATAGGAGCCCGTCAACAGTGAGTAGTTCAACCCGCCTGCGGGCTGGGTAATGCCCATCTGCCTGGTTGTGACTGTTGCGCCGGTCGTCAATCCCTGATTGAGGCCGACGGTGTAGGTCGTGCCGTTGGTACAGGTAACCGTGACCGTGGAACTGGCGTTGACCACCGCTCCGGTGTAGTTTCCGAATCCCAGGGCGGCGGCGGAGACAATGCAGTCTTTGAGTACCGTCGCGGAGACGCCAAAGGTGGTGGTCGCCGGGTTGGCTTGTGCAACGGCAATTGTGGAAGTCAGGCCCAGCACCACGAATCCGAGAATGGCGGCGGGCAGTGCAGATCTTTGGGGGTTTGAAAACTTCATGACAATGACTCCTGAAACAACTTGCGTTCGAAATTGAGATCTTCGGCTGCTTGACGTCGAGTCAAACAGGATCAGTTCTTGGCTGAATCAGGCAATGAGGAATCAGAGTGGACGACTTACCAACACGAATCTGGATTCATTTGCCGCCGAGTACGGAAAACAGTCTCCTCCCGCGCTCGTTGCACGGGAGATCGCAAAAACAATGGATTCGCAGGCGCGGGCCGTTTTTCAATCAGGCCTTGACCTGACAGTTTGCCGTTGAGCGATATCGGGACAATACAGGTTACTTTAGGTGGTTTCAATAGTAACTTAGTGTTAGTCGGCCAACGAGACGTGTTAATCAGCCGGCGGTGTATCAAAGTGATACACAAAAGCTGACTCCATGCTGCCGAGGGCGCTCGGACGCATCGCTGGCGACGTTTGCAGGAAGGCGCCTGATTTGGGTGAAGGCAGAGATCCTTGTGGCTGTTTCGCGACGGGCGCGATCAGGCGCGATAGTTCAATAAGTCACGACTACAGTAATCGTATCGACGCCTGCGCCGGCAGTGGGGTACTGCCATGCCGAAATCCGGCGATGGATGGCGAGTACCGGGGCGGAGCTGCTCACAGACCCGGCGGCCGTATCGACAAGGAGCGGCTGACCCCAATTGACCATGCGTCGGAAATTTGAGCGGAGCGCAAAGCCCGGCAGCGCGACGCCAGAACCGGTCATCTCCCGATTGGCCACGGCGGCGCCCGGCGCCACTGCTGTACTGAGGCTGACATTGTACGGGGTGGAGTTGCTGCAGGCGACCGAGACGGCGGATGCCGCGTTCGCCGCTGCCCCTGCGTAGGTTCCGAACGCCGTGGCGGTGGCGGAGACGAGGCAGGAGGCCTGAACCGTCGCGGTGACGCTGATTGAGGCGCTCGCTGTCGCCGCAGCGACGGGTCTGGCTGCCAGGGCTGCCGCCAGAATGCCCAAAGTGAGGACCGGGAATGTGGATCTCATGGTCACTGCGCTTCCCCCTGCGCGGACCAACTCATGATAGGTCTCTAATCGGCAGTTCTTGAGGAATCCTTAGTGCCTTTGGAAGGAACCTTAGTGCCTCCTGTTGGTAACCTCATCTTGACCTCAGCCTTCGAGCCCAACTGGGGAACAGCGAGACAGCGAGACGGCAAGTCAGCAAGGTAGCGAATCAGCGAGGTTTGTGCTGGGGTGCGCACCGGGGACCGCGCCGGTGCGGCTGAGGGCGGCAGCGGCGGCGATGATGAAGACGGGGAAGAAGACGACCGTGTAGCGGGGCTCTGGATTCTCCATGGCGCCTAATACCAGGCAGCGCAAAATGATGTAACTGCCCAGCATGAGCGCCCACGGGACACGGCGGCGAAGGAAGGCCCAGGCTGCGGCGGCCACGTAGAAAAGATTGATGAGGCCGAGCAGAATCGCCCAGGCGGATTGGGCGGGGTGCTCGCTCCAGCGCCACCAGAAGACATCGAGGTCGTACTCGAGCGTTCTCGGACGAAGCAGCATATCGGTCACGCGCAGCAGGGGCAGAGTGACGTAATAGCGGAACGGATTGTCGTGAATGCGCTGTTCGGCCAGAGCTGCGAAGCGGTCGTTGAGCGAAGGGGAGAGAGAATCGTCGCGGTTGTACTCGGCGATGAGCGCAAGCGTTTGCTCGCGCTGTCGTGGCGAGTCGAAAGCGCGTGGGGGCAGGTCGGCGGGATCGATGGGACCGCCGGGGAAGTTCCAGCAGACGTTCGTGGTTGAGACGTACTCCACCGTCCAGGTGCGGAGCCAGCGGCGCGAACCGGCAATGGAAGGCTCGCCGGGATCGGCGTAGCGCGGCGCGAGCGGCTCAAAGACGTGGAATTGGGCCCAATTGCGGAGAGCCCAAGGAACAAGCGGCAGGAGAGCGACGAAACAAAAGAGCGATGTAGCAGCGAGGGCGCGGCGAAATGCGGGTTGCGCGGCTGAGGCTTTGACGGGGCGGCGAAGGATGTACCAAAAGAGGCCGCCGGCAAGGGCAACGAAGAGGACAAGGCCATCGGGACGGAGCAGCATGGCGAGGGCGGCGCCACAACCTGCGAGGATGAGGGCCCGAGGCTCGCGCGCGCCGGCGGTTTCGGCGGTAAGGGCGCGGCCGGCGGCGTAGATGCCGAGGGAGACCGCGAACACGGAGAGCGATTCGGTGAGTGCAATGCCGACGTAGGCCGCAGTGAAGGGGCAGAGCACGGCGAGGGCAAGAGCGACTTCTGCGGCGCGCGGCCCGAGATGGCGGCGCGCGAAGGCGGCGAGCAGGAGACAGGCAGCGAGATCGGCGGCGGTCTGCGCGAGAAAGACAGCGTTGAACCAGGTGTTGGGCCAGATACGCGCGAAAAGCTGCTCGAAGACAGCGAGAAAGATGGGATAGCCGGGAAGACGGTAGAGGGTCGGCGAGGCGGTGGCGCCGTCTGTCATGCCATAGATCCCGTGATGGAGAAGGTTGTGGCCAAATTCGAGATAGTCGTTTGTGTCGTCGTCGACGGGGCGGGGAAAGTAGATGAAGAGCAGCCGCAAGACGAGCCCCGCGGCAATCCAGAGCAGCCAGCGGCGCGGCCATCGGGATAATCGGATGGAGGGGAGCATACAGAGGAGGATACAGGAAAAGCGATCGGTGATAAGACGTTAGCGACTCAGCAAGTCAGCGATTCAGGATATCGGCGTGTGCGTTTAGCTGGCGATGAGGGTGGGACGCCGGCGGCGGGAGAGCAGCGGAAGCACCTGGGCAAGGGCGGCTTCGACGGTGAGGCCGTAGCGGGCGCGGAGCTGGTCGACTTTGCCGTGCTCGATGAACTGGTCGGGCCAGCCGATGCGGACGACGGGAACAGCGAAGCCCATTTCATCGAGAGCTTCAACGACGGCGGTGCCGAAGCCGCCCATCTTGACGTGATCTTCAAAGGTGACGAAGGCGGCCACGCGCGAGGCGTAGCGCGCAAGCATCTCGCGATCGAGCGGCTTGATGAAGCGGGGATTGATGACGGCGGCGGAGTAGCCGTCGCGTTCGAGGGTTGCGGCGAGCGACTGCGCGAGCGAGATCATGGGGCCGAGGCCGAGGATGGCGACGTCGGAGCCGTCGGCGATGATTTCGGCTTTGCCGACGGGGATGGATTGCGGTCCGGGCTTGCGGGTCACGCCGGCAACGGCGCCGCGCGGATAGCGGATGGCGCTGGGGCCGGGAAGCTCGAGGGCGGTCTTCAGCATGTCGGCCAGTTCG
Organism: uncultured Acidobacteriaceae bacterium; assembly: GCA_963701835.1. Lineage (GTDB taxonomy): Bacteria > Acidobacteriota > Terriglobia > Terriglobales > Acidobacteriaceae > Telmatobacter. Next base: position 47,481 of record CAVPBL010000018.1, read on the forward strand.
TCTTCATCTTTGGGCGCCATGAGCACGATCTCGGGGATGCCGCGCAGGTAGGCGATGTCGAAGAGGCCGTGATGCGTAGGGCCATCGTCGCCGGAGAGGCCGGCGCGATCCATGCAGAAGAGGACGGGCAGCTTCTGCAGGCAGACGTCGTGGACGATGGGATCGAAGGCGCGCTGCAGGAAGGTGGAGTAGATGGCGCAGACGGGGCGAAAGCCGCGCGTGGCCATGCCTGCGGCGAAGACGACCGCGTGCTCCTCGGCGATGCCCACATCGAAGTAGCGCTTGGGATGGCGGGGCCGGAAGTGATCGAGGCCGGTGCCGTTGGGCATGGCCGCGGTGATGGCGACGATGCGCTCGTCTTTTGTCGGCGAGCTCGGCGAGCGTGTTGGCGAAGACCTCAGCGTAGGTGGGCGAGCCGTCAGGGGTCTCGCCGGTTTCGGGATCGTAGGGGCCGAGGCCGTGGAACTTTTTCTGGCCGTCGAGCGCGGGCTGGAAGCCGCGGCCCTTTTGCGTGAGCACGTGGAGCAGGACGGGGTGGTCGAGGGTCTTGAGAAACTTGAAGGTCTCGACCAGCAGCGGAAGGTTGTGGCCGTCGATGGGGCCGAAGTATTCCAGGCCGAACTCCTCAAAGAGGATGGAGGGCCACAGCATGCTTTTGGCGGCTTCTTCGGCGCGGCGCACGACTTTGATGGCGGTCTTGCCGCCGAAGCGTTCGATGAGGCGCGTGGCGCGGTCGTGCAGATGCTGGTAGTGCTCGTTGGTGACGATGCGGTGGAAGTAGCGGGCCACGGCGCCGACGTTGCGGTCGATGGACCACTCGTTGTCGTTGAGGACGACGATCATGCGCTTGGTTTGCTCGGCGATGTTGTTGAGCGCCTCAAAGGAGATGCCGTTGGTGAAGGCGGCGTCGCCGGCGACGGCGATGACGTGCTCGTGGCCGCCGGCCAGGTCGCGGGCCACGGCCATGCCCAGCGCGGCGGAGAGCGCGGTGCCGGCGTGGCCGGCGCCGTAGCAGTCGTGCTCGCTTTCGGTGCGCAGCATGAAGCCGTTGAGGCCGCCGGGCTGGCGGATGGTCTCAAAGCGATCGCGGCGGCCGGTGAGGATCTTGTGGATGTAGGCCTGGTGGCTGACGTCGAAGAGGATCTTGTCTTCGAGGCGTGTTGAAGACGGCGTGCAGGGCGAGGGTGAGCTCGACCACGCCGAGATTGGGACCGAGATGGCCGCCGGTTTTGGAGAGGGTCTGGATGAGGAAGGTCGCGGATCTCCTCGGCAAGGTCGGCCATCTGCGCGAAACTGAGCAGCTTTACGTCGGCGGGAGAATGGATGGACTCCAGCAGTGTTCCCATGTGTTTCCTTCCCCCGGGAAAAGGCGGGCGTCCAGGGAAAATCCCCCTCCGGCAAAAAAGCCCCCTGGAACGGGGGTCTCTTGTTCTAGGGCCTGTTAACACTACGAGGGTGGATGGCGTTGCGAGGGAAAATCCGGCCAGACGAAGCCGAGCCCGAAGGCTGTGGCGGGTCCACCGTCGAGGGCGAGAATGAAGTATGGCCGGATTTTCGCCGCAACCCTTCGGGCCGGGGCCAATTTTCCCCATTTCCGTCGTCGCTCGTCGCTAAGATACACCCGGTATCTGTCCCTCCTCGCTTCTTGAACTGAGAAAAATTGGCTCCCGGCGCCACCGCCCTCGTAGTGTTAGCAGGCCCTAGGGTGCTCTGACCCCAGGTTCTGCTGACCCTTAGTATACCTGCGCAGCAAAACGCGCTTTGGGGATTAGACGGCTGGACAGGCGTGGGGTTTCGGGCGGGGCAAACGCATCTTAATCGCTATATGCCAAGCGGCTATGTAGAAGTGAGATGGGGATATGGAAAATCCCCTGAAGTACTTTGCCGAGTTGAAGGACCCGCGAGTGGAGCGAACGCGGGAGCATCTTCTGGAAGAGATTCTTTTGATGGCGATTGCGGCGATTCTGAGCGGCGCCAACGGTTGGAACGAGATTGAGAACTATGGCAAGGCGAAGCGCGAGTGGCTGAGCAGTTTTCTGCGCCTCCCGGGCGGAATTCCGTCTCATGACACGTTCAACCGTGTCTTCGCGGCTCTGGCCACCGAGGAGTTGGAAGAAAGCTTTGCCGCCTGGGTTGGCTCGATTGCCCGTCTGACCGCCGGCCAAGTGGTGGCCATCGATGGCAAGACATTGCGTGGCACACGGACCACGGCAGGCAAGGCGCTGGTGCACATGGTTTCAGCCTGGGCCAACTCCAACAACCTGGTGCTTGCCCAGCGCAAGGTCGACGACAAGTGCAACGAGATTACGGCCATCCCCAAGCTGCTCAAAGCCCTGGAACTGAGTGGAGCGGTGGTGACCATCGATGCCATCGGCTGCCAGAAGTCTATTGCCAGCCAGATCGTCGAGCAAAGGGCTGACTACGTGCTGGCGGTGAAGGAAAATCAGCCCTCCCTGTTGGCCGATATCAAGGATTCGTTTCAAATGCTCGCTGCCGATAGCGTCGATGAAGAAATCGACTGCGGGCATGGGCGCGTGGAGCGCCGCACCTGCTCGGTGCTCGCAGATCTGAGCTTATTGGATGCCCCCGGAGAGTGGGCGTCTTTACAAGGACTGGTGCGGATCGAGGCCGAGCGTTATCACAAGGCGACGGGGAAAACAGAACGCGAAATTCGTTACTACATCACTAGCCTCAAGCCCGATGCAGCGCGGTTGAACGCAGCCATCCGCCAGCACTGGGGCATTGAAAACAAGTTGCATTGGGTACTCGATGTCGGCTTCGGCGAGGACCTCAGCCGCAAACGCGCCGGACACGCCGCGCAGAACTATTCCATCCTCACGCGCATCGCCCTCAACATGCTCAAACAGGACAAAACCTGCAAACTGGGCATCCACGGCAAACGCCTGCAGGCTGCTTGGGACCACGAATATTTGCTCCGCCTACTCGGAATCCAAATTTAGATGCGTTTGCCCTGGGGTTTCGGGCGGGATGGCCAGGGCGACGACGGAAAAGCGGCTATACTTGTGCCTCGGCAGGAGGAATTACCGGGCGATGCGGAAATGGGCCACGTTGCTGCTTCTTTGGGGAATCGCCTGGCCTGCGATGGCGGCCAAAACCTTGTCCATCGATCAGATGGAGCAATTGCTGGCCAAACTCCACGGCAAGCCGGATGGAAAGGTCGCAGGGGAGCTTGACGATGTCCAGTTGGCGGAACGGGTGAGCCCCGCCCGGCTGGCTCGCTGGGAGCAGGATCTTCCCGGCAGCAAGACGCGCGAGGCGCTCATGAAGCTGGCCGATCTGTCGGCCTTCCTCAAGCCTCCCAGAGCTGACCAGGTTCCTGATCCGGCGCCGGATGCCGAAACCCAACAACGGATGCTGTGGCTCGCCGTGCAATACGTGAAGACGACGATCACGCGGCTGCCGAACTTCTATGCCGCGCGCGAAACCACGCACTTTGAGGACACGCCCTCGCGAGAGATGGCGAATGCGACCGGCGCTAGTTTCCTGGGGGCAGCGGCGAACGCGGTACGAACGCTCGAAGGGGTCATAAGCGGAACCGACTACAAGGCTTTGCGCGCTACAGGCGCCTACAGCATGACTGTGACTTACAGCGATGGCCGGGAGGTGCCCGAGGCGGACGCGGCAAAGGGCAAGAAAGACGATCCACCGGCATTGGGGTTGACCACGAGCGGCGAGTTTGGCCCGGTTCTCGACGTGGTGATGGGCGACGCCATGCGAAGCGAGGTCGTATGGCTGCGATGGGAGCAGGGCGCGAGCGAGCCAGTGGGCGTCTTTCGCTATGCCGTGCCCGAGGATCAGTCGAACTACGCAGTGAGGATACCCAACGGAACGAAGATCGAGGAACTGCATCCCGCCTACCATGGGGAGATCGCGATCGATCCGGAGACGGGCGCCATTTTCCGGCTGAGCGTTGTGGCGGGGTTGCCGCCGCCGCACGAGACGATGCAGACGGCGATTGTGGTGGAATTCGCGCCGGTGACGATTGGAGATCGCAGCTCCATTTGTCCGGTGAGGGGCGTAGCATTCTCGAAGGTCCCGGTTGCGATTCCGATCGGAAACCCAATGGACATGAGCGCGCCGATGCAGACGCAGTTGAACGATGTCGCCTTTACGCACTATCGCGTGTTTGGCTCAGAGGCGCGGATGGTGACGGATGAAAGCGGCAAGGGCGAGGCGGGCACGGATGGCGCAGGTGCGGGATCGGCGGCGGAGGCGCCTGGGAATCGGCCGCAATAGAGATGCACCGGGTCGGCGGGTCAGCGAGCCGGCGGGTATCCCAACCTTTTCGCATCCGTCGCGGCGGAGGGAAAAATGGCGCAAGGCGCAGGCGGGTTCGGAGTCGAGACGCCGCCTAACTCTTTTTGGAGGTCACCGCAGAAAATGCGGTGATCAGTTGCTCCACGCGTTTGCCGCCGCAATGCGGACACCCGACTTTGTTTTTATTGCGGTCGGCCATGTGCAGGACCCGGGTGAATTCCTTCTTGCAATCGTGACAATGAAAGACGTATTGGGACATAGCCGTTCTCCAGCGAGATCATCATACGCGGTTCGATCGCGAACGGGAGGGCGGTGACCGCAGCCGTGCGGGCGAGCGTTGTAGGATGGGCGCATACACTTCAGGTTCGCTGGAGGGCAAGAACGTGGCAAGAATGCGGAGTTTTCTTTCGTCCTGGGTTGTGGTTGCAGGATTGGCAGCGGGAATCGGTTCGAGTACGGCGTGGGCGCAGTTACCGGAGCCGGGGTCGCAATCGCAGGCGCCCAATCCATTCGCCGACTCGACCGTGAAGCCGGGCAAGATGTTGCTCTTTGATCTAGAGGCGCGCTTTGCCAAGGATGTAGCGGAACGGGGCGGTGCGGGATTTGCGGCATGGTTTGCCGACGACGGCGTGGCGCTGGGCAACGGAGCGGCGCCGCTGAACGGCAAGGTGGCTATCGCCAAATCGGCCAACTGGTCGCCCAAGGACTACCAACTGACATGGACGCCTACGGACGCGATGATGGGGCCTTCCGGTGATATGGGCTACACGTGGGGCCATTATGAAGGGCGCAGCAAGGATACGAACGGCAATCCGGTGCTGACCAGCGGGCGGTACATCACCATGTGGCGCAAAGAGCCCGATGGCAGTTGGAAAGTGGTTCTGGATGCGGGCGCGAATGAGCCTCCCTGCGGCGGGTGACTGCTGCAAGCTGCCGGAACATTGAGGAACCGTGGACAGTGGACAGTGTGAGGCGGGCAATCGCCGGGGGTCAAGCAAACGCCGTGCTGAGTTCTTGACGAAGGGTGACGGGCAATTATCGGCGAGTACCCATAGTAATCACTGAACCTATCGAATGGGGCGAAAAACGTGATTACTTGAGTTGTACCGCGTTTTCCACTTCTTAACCGAATAGTGGAAGAGCCAATTTGGTTAATCTCCCCGATACTTGCAGTCGGGTACATCTATCTATGTGCGCATCGCTCGGTTCGCAAGCTCGAGAGAACCAGGAAGCGGTTGTGCGCCCGGAGTTGAGCCTCTTCGATCGCAACCCCGACCCCGCACTAAACGAGCTCGTTGAGCTCGCCGCGGTGCTGTGCGATGCCGACTATGCGTACATCGGCTGGATGGACTTCAACCGGCTGTGGTTCAAGGCGCGGTTTGGATTCAAGGCGACCGACCAACCGCGCGCGACAACGGCGTGCCAGTGGGTGCTGGAGAAGAGTGAGCCGCTGCTGATTGCGGACGCAGGCAAAGATCCGCGCTTTCCTCCCGAGGGCATTCCACTCGCCGGCGCCAGTCCGTGTCTTTCGTATGCTGCAGCGCCGCTGATTACCGGCAATGAGAACACGGTCGGGGTGATCGCGGTGCTGGCGCGAAACGCCGGCCGGTTCATGCCGGAACATCTGACGCTGCTGGAGATTCTGGGCCGCCAGGCGTTGACGCGGCTGGAGCTCTACAACCGCATACGGCTTCAGGAGCAGGCGCAGCGGCAGCGGCAGCGCACGGAACGGGCGTTGGCCATCGAGCGCTGCTTTGTGGCCGCAACGTTGGATTCGATTCCCGCGTTAGTCGCCGTGGTGGACACGGCGGGGCGCGTGGTGCGGATGAATTATGCCTGCGCGCGCTTGACCGGACTGAGCCTGGCCAATGCGGTGGGACGGCCGTTTGTGGAGGAGTTTCTGGAGGCGGACGATCGCGCGTGGGCGTCAGGCAAGCTGCGCGAGGCGTCGTCCGGGCAGGTGTCGGGACCGCATGAGACGCTGTGGCGGGCGGCCGGCAGCGAGACCCGGCGCATCAGTTGGACGCTGCGGCCGCTGCAGGGCCCGAGCGGAGAGATTCAGTACCTGATTGTGAGCGGGCAGGACGTGACCGACCAGCGCGAGATGGAGGAGACGCTGCTCAAGAGCGAGACCCGCTACCGCGAGATGGTGGAGCACAGCCTGGGCTTTGTCTTCACTTGCTCGATGGAAGGACGGCTGACCTCGCTGAACGCGTTTACGGCAGAGACGCTGGGCTATCGCGCCGAGGCTCTGGTGGGACGCACGGTGACGGAGCTGATGGACGCGGAGGGAGCGGCGACGTTCCAGGATTGCCTGAACACGCTGGAAACCGAAGAGGAATGGCAGGGTGCGTTGCCGTTGCGCCGGAGCGACGGCATGTACCGTCGCATCGCGGTGCGCAGCCGGCGCATGCAATTGCCGGGCGAGCGGCCCTTCGTGCTGAACCACGGCATGGATGTGACCGAGCAGCACGAGGCCGAAGAGGCCCTGCACATTGCGACGCGGCAGCGTGAGCAAATCCTGCAAGCGGTGGATGACGGCATCTTCGGCATCGATCTCGACGGCAAAGTGACTTTCATCAATGAGGCCGGAGCGAATGCGCTGGGATATGCGGTCGACGAGCTGGTTGGCCGCGACTTGCACGAATTGATTCACCATAGCCACGCCGACGGGACGCCGTATTCGCGGTCGACGAGCCCGATTTTGCAGGCGCTGCGGCGGTGCGAGCCGATCCGGATGCGGGATGAGGTGTTTTGGCGCAAGGACGGCACGGCGATTCCGGTGGAGTACAGCGCCAGTCCGCTCATGGAAGAGGGCCGCGTCTCCGGCATGGTGGTGGCGTTCCAGGACGTGAGCGAAAGGCGGCGCCTGGAGAAGATGAAGGATGAGTTCATTTCCACGGTGAGCCACGAGCTGAAGACGCCGCTGACTTCACTGCGCGCGTCGCTGGGATTGATTCAGTCGGGCTCGCTGGACAAACGGCCGGAGAAGCAGCGGCAGATGATCGAAATGGCAATCGGAAACTGCGACCGGCTGATCCGGCTGGTGAACGACATTCTGGATTTCGACCGCGGAGAAAAGGGACGGCTGCCGCTCAATCGCGAGCCGGTTGAGCCGAGATGCTGCTGCGGCGCGCGGCCGATGTGGCGCACAATGCGGCGGCGCAGGCGCGCATCGATTTCCGTCTCGAGGCGAACGCCCCGCCGGTATTCGCCGACGAGGAGCGTGTGCTGCAGGTGCTGAACGAACTGGTGGGCAACGCCATCAAGTTTTCGCCGCTGGGCACAACCATACGGCTGGCGGCGCGGAATGTGGAAGGAGAGCCGCGAGCCGGCGTCTCCGCCGGCGACGTTCCGGGCACACCGAGGTGTGCTTCATGGTGGAAGACCAGGGGCGCGGCATTGCGCCGGAGAAGCTGGAGCGCATCTTCGAGCGCTTCCAGCAGGGTGACGGATCGGACTCGCGCGCGCTGGGCGGGACGGGGCTGGGTCTGGCGCTGTGCCGCAGCATCGTGGAGCAGCACGGCGGGCGCATCTGGGCCGAGAGCGAGCTGGGCAAGGGAAGCAGGTTCCTGTTTACGCTGCCGGCGGCGAGGGAAGGCCAGTGAGGTGCAAACTACCGGATTGAACTGGTGGAGTTGACACGCCGACATCCTGCGTTACGCGGGTGTCCTGCGAAACGGCTTCTGGCCAGGGAGCCTTTTGCGGCGTGCTCGGAACCCAACCACAGAGCCTTGATCGTGCGCCAAACGGAAGCGGGCTATAATCGGGCAGAAAACTCCATGAATGTTCAGCGGGTACGTTCGCCGTATTCGCCCGGACCTCCCGCGCCTCCTGCGCCCTCCTTCCGCGCGATTGGAGAGTTTCTGGCTTCGCGTCTCCGAGGGGATGAGGCTAACGAGCTCTGGGACCAACTGCGGACCGATACGCGGTCCACTTATCGGCTCTATTCGCGTGAGATCGAAGCGGGGCGGCCTGCCGGGGCGCCCCAGCCGAAACAATTCTTCCATGGTGGCGAAGCAGTTTTTCTGGGCGATTCTGGAGAAGCTGACGCCGCGCGCCGCATTTTGCTGCTTGTGGCGCTGGTGCTGCTTCTGATGCCGCAGGCGGAGATGGTCGGTCATCCCGGCCAGCAGTGGGAGTTCCGGTTTGATGCGCATCTCGGGTGGCCTGCTGATGTTCGGGCTACTGATCCTCGAATTGACGGATCGCGTGGTGATGAAGCGCGACCTGCAGATTGCCAAGGAGATCCAGGCATGGCTGCTGCCGACGCGCCCGCCGCAGGTGCCGGGACTGGAGATTGCGTTCGCGACTCGCCCGGCGAATACAGTTGCGGGCGACTACTACGACGTGTTTCCGCGCCGCAGTTTCGACGGGGCGGCACAGGTGCATCAGGGAGAGTTACTTAATCGCGGTGGCCGACGTGGCGGGCAAAAGCATTCCAGCGGCGATGTTGATGGCGACAATTCAGGCGAGCCTTAGAACACTTTGCATGACGCCGGGATCGCTGACGGAGCTGGTTGCGCGCATGAACCGGTACGCATGCACGAACAGCCAGAATGGTCGCCGCTTTACGACTGCGTTTGTTGCTGAATATGAGCCTGCAACGCGCGCGCTGCGCTATGTGAACGCCGGCCACAATGCTCCGATTCTGCGGCGCCGCTCGGGGTGACCGAGGAGTTGCGGGAGGGTGGGCTTCCGCTGGGCGTGATGGAAAGCACTACTTACGAGACCGGCGTGGTGAGGCTGAGCACGGGGACTTGCTGGCAGCGTTTACCGACGGCCTTGTGGAGGCGGAGAATGTGCGGAACGAGGAGTATGGTGGAGCGCGCTTCCTTTCAGTGTTCCAGGCGAATGCAACTTCTCCAGCAGATGTCATTCTGCGATCGGTTCTGTTCGATATCGATCGCTTTGTCGGCTCCGCCCCGCAACACAACGAGTGACGTTGATGCTCGAAAGCGACCTGAACGCGCAGGCCGTAACTGCTTTTTTCGGCGCGGATCCGGATAGCCATTAGACCGGCTTCGCCGTGAGACACTGGCAGCGGCGGCGCTGATGATCGACTACATTCTGACCGCGTCAGTAGGGATCTCGGCGCGTCTTTTCGCGCGGATTTCAGTCAAAGATCTGAGCGCTTTTAAGCGTCGGCGCGGTTTCGTGAAAGCCGGGGGGGAAAGGGTAGTCTAGGAACGTAGGAAACGAGCCAGGACGTCGCCGGAGCCAATTCCGGATGCGGGCAGGTTTGTTCGTGCCACGGGACGGTTGAGGAGATGTTCGAGTTGAAGAGGACGTTGTTGTTTGTGCTTTTGGCCGCGGTTGCGGCCGCGCTCGCGCCCGTCACAGCCGCCGGCCAGGTGAACCCGGAAGGGGCGTCCGTCCCCCAACAGGCGCCAGCCTACAAATACGATGTCTACGCGGATCGCTTACACAAGCTTGAACCAGGTGAACCTGTCGCGCTACGGATTGATCGGCGGAAAGGCGTCGTTGACGCGCGATTGGGGCAAGTATTTCGGCCTCATGGGTACGGTTGACTATTACCGGCCGCCGATCAGCAGCCGCAAGCCGGACAATCCCGGCGATCCGTCGGTGTACAGCTTTCTCGATTGGACCGGAAATTCACGCTGTGATCTACGAGAAAGTGAGCGGCATACTCTTCGCGGAGCTGGGCGGAGAACATACGGGCGGGGAGGGCATGACGCCCGACATCTCGTTTGCGGGCGGCTTTGGCGGCGGCATGTCGTATCGGCCTGGACCGCTTCGCGATTCGCGTCACGGGCGACCGGCTTGCCGGATCGTTTACGCTCAGCGGCAACACGCCGCAACTGGGCTACTCGACGCACAGAACCTGGAACCCACGCGCAACCATCGGCGTGGTGTACCGGTTCTAGGACAGAGAAGAGATCAGAGATCAGAGATCGGAAGAGGGTCTCGCCTGGTGTCCGCTCGCCGAAAGCCGAAGGTCAGTGTAGCCTTGCGGGTTGCCGGCGGCAGGCCGGCAATCTTCTGACAGCCAGTCGGCGTGGCCGGCTGTTTACCTTTTAGTACCACCCCCCTCCCCCCTCCCCCTTTTTGGGCCTAAAATCCTCTATTTGCACGGCTTAGGGTTGATCTCTTGTTCTAGATCTTAGATAACAAAGGACTTATTTCGCAAAATCCTCATCAATAAAGGGTTAGGAAGCGTTTTTCGGGCCGAAGTTTACTCTTTGGTTGACATTTTGGCTTGCGTGGTTCGTTCGGGGAGGGCGACCGGCACGGGTCTTTGGGTGGAATCGGATCATGGAATGAGTATGCGCCAAGTGGGCGTAATTACCTGCAAGCAGAGATCGAAAATCAGCGTTCAGGGATCAGGTGGCGAATCAGTGGGTTAGCGGATTTGCTGGCTGGCAGCAAGAGGCGGCCGGGGTTGACAAGGCGTGCGGTCAGTCGGAAGGGAGCAGGGCGGGGTTAGGTTTCCGGCGGGCGCGTCCTGTGAGCGTACCTCGTGCATTATTTCCCTTAAGCCATGTGGTAATTTTGTTGAAGACGATCTCCAGGGGCCTTCGTCCAGGGCCCTTCACGGCGCACTCCCACAATACGAATGTTCGCCAGCCCAATTTGGCGAGGGCGGATAGGACGAAGGCATCCCTATCGCGATTTCTCTGGATTTTTGCAATCCAAAAGTCCCGTCGGGTTGCCGGAATCTTAAACATTGGGCATTCATGGCCATGCCAGAAACATCCATTTACGAGGATCACACTCTTGTATTTGGGAAGGGTGATGTCAGGGCATCCCGGAAGGTCCCTGCGGTGCAAGCGGAATCTGAACCCACGCTTATGCAGGCCGCGCCTCAAGAGTAATTCCGGTGCGGGTCCGCATTCAATTCGGCTCATGTTGAGCCGACGCTGGTCGGGTGTCAGGACGTCGACCATCAGAGTTCCTCCCGCACACCGTCAATCTTCTTTCGCGTCTTCCTCCGCAAGTTCGACCTTAATCTCTTCCGCGTCGAACGTAAGAATGCTCGGATCTACCGACAGCGAATCAGCAACAACGCCGTGCGGCAACGCCTGCAGCGCATTGAGGACAGATTTAAGGGCTGGTCCGAAGTGCTCGGCAATGCGTAAGACTCCGGTAAATTCCAAAACATTAACCTTGAATACGCGATATATGTCGTATGGCTCCGTGCCTTCTGTCGCAGTCGATAGTTCGCCCAATGAAAGATGAACTGCCTTCTCGAAACTGGTTGACGTGCTTTTGACATCGAGCAGACGGGGAGAGCCGACAGTAGGCATGGTCTTGAAGCCATAAAGTGCGATTGAGTTCAGATTGAAGCTTCCTAACACTACCGGGCGACGGCGGGCTCTCCGCCCAACCGCTTTATGACGGAGGGAGCAGGGGCCTTCAGGCCCCTGAATACAGTTGGTCAATCGGAGCCTTAGGCCCGGGCTTTATTCCGTGCGGCCTGCTCTGCCCTGCAGATGGGCGGGCATGGGGTCCAGCGGGCTACCCGCGGCGGAACTGAAGGGATGGGCTTGCGGCGTCGATACAAGCCCACGGCGAACGGGGTTCTCCTCGATGTACTGCACACAGCTCGTGAACTTCTCTCTGCTCATGATCTGGCTCTCGTTGAAGCTGCGCATCCACACGTCCAGCTTGCTCTTCAGGCGGAAGGAGAAGCCGCCCTTGATGAATTGCATGGCCTTTTCAAGCGAAACATCTGGGGCCGGCGTGATCAGGGCGTGGAAATGATCGGGCATGATGACGAACGCATGCAAAAGGAACCTTCCCTCGCTGTGATAGTGAAGGATGGTTCGCTGAAGCAGTTCCGCACTGGCCGTGACCTGAAAAATGCTGCGGCGTTGCGCCGTTACAGCGGTGACGAAGTACGTACGAGTTTCTTGTGGCGCGAGCCGCACTTCAGCAGCATAAACGAAAAGCCCGTGGCTAAAGCCACTTCTATTGCAGGCTCGTGCTAAGGGGCCTGAAGGCTTCTGCTCCCTCCGCAAGAACGAGAGCGGTCAGTCGCAATGGTTGTCAGGTCCTGGATATCGAGTCAAGGATGTGAGCCCGGGCGATACGGCTAGCTCCGCGAGGAACAAGCGTACGCGATGACTTGTTGCTGCGCCAGGGCACCGACTATCTCAGGCTGCGGGTTTGGCCTTTCGCAGGTCGTCGGGTGATGCCTCTCGGTTTCAATTCATGCCACCCGCGTAGTCTCGACTTCCGTACTGCCAAGGGGAACCGCTATTGCAGGAAAATATGCTCCTGGTGAAATTGCAAGAATGACCGCCCGGGTGCGAAGCGGTTGGGGACCTTTATCCTTGCGTGGTCATATTTATGAATGAAGGTTTCGAGTCCCTTGCCCTTCATGGCTCTGATCCGCGGCGAAATCATGACCTCGTAGTCGAGCGTGATGGTTAGAAGTCCACGATCAAAGGCTCGGTCGTGGATCGCGTTCAGGCACAGCCCGTTGCGGGGGTTGGTTCTATTCTTTTTGTCTTGGCTCCATGGAATGATATGGCTCGCGCACAGAAGGGCGTTTACGGAGATTCCGGTAATGCAGCAGGTTGAGTCATACGCGGCTAGCACGGCGGCTCGGAAAAAGCCCTGATTCACTCGCGTCCTGACGATCGCTTCTCGGGTCTTTCCCTCCGGGTAGAGCTGGTCATCTTCCTGCTCTTGCGGTTCTCCCGCCATTTTCAGGCGGAGCGTTTCACTTTCAAACGATAGTCTCTCCCAGTCCCCGTTGAATTCTGCCCATATCTCTTTTTCGAGCTTCCCGCCGTGCGTCGCCCCGGCGATGTTCCGCTTCTTCAGGGACGGGTCGAGACTGGCGAGATTTGCCAGCTTCCAGGAAACCGCGGACGGCGTCCGCCCTAACACCTTTGCAAGTGCGATGATCTCGGGGTTTCTAATATGGATTCTTCCGAACGGCGTCTTGCAGTAGAGGTTGAAAGCAACTATCAACTCGTCGCGGGTCCAATTTGTGCGCGGCATCTACTTCCTCCGCAATCTCCAAACTAGTACGTCTTAGTAGGCCAACGCTGGTCGTCTTCGGATGCCTAGGCCTGTCCGGATCTGGTCTTGACGCTCGGATAAGGCCGATCCATCTCCTTGCCCCGTTTCACTCCGCCCTTGCCTATCCGGCCGCATGTACGACCACGGCTTTTGATGGAGCGGCCTAATGGTCTGCTTGTATCGAGGCGATGGTTTCCTTAAGGTACCGAGGGCCTCCTCTTTCACAGTGAATTCCGAAAAAAATCATCGGGCATGGGCTCGCAGGCAAACCACATAGACTTCCCGGCCAGCTCAGATGCGACCAGCTTGGCTGCCTCGGTTCCGGATACTTCCATGGATGCTGTGCGGAGGGGCATTGCTTCCTCGGTCCTTGCACTTGCTTCTCATCGACTGATCGTTGCCGGGGCACCCGGCGGCTGCGGCGTCAACCGGCCGCTCCACCCTGGCCCGATTTCGAGTTCCGACGCCAGCGCCTGGGGTGACAGCTTCGTGATGTCGCGAGCCCTACTGTGTCGTGGATCGCCGCCATGGAAATGAAGGCCGTGCGAGGCAGCGGCGAGCGGATCGATCTCAACCGCCGCAGCAATCTTGAACCCCGCACTATAAAACCCAAGAGACAGGCCACCGCATCCTGCAAACAAATCGAGGACGCGAGGACGCCCCCCTGCCGCGATTCTCCAAGCTTTTGACGGGCCATCTGGCTGCGGCTTTTCATTGCGGCCTTTGTCCGCCTCCTGGGGTCTTGAAGAGCTCCTGTTGTGGTCTGAATCGTTCCGCGCTCAGGTGGTCCCTGATGAGCCTGGCGATAAGAGTCGATTTCTTGAAGCCTCGCTCGCGACAGTAGATTTCAAATCTCTCTGCCTCTTCCTGGGACATGAGAACCTGTGTTCGCACGATACCAGCCATGACGTGGTGATCGTATCTGAGGAAATCCTAACTGTCAACACTTATGCACATTTATGTGCACTTCTACGTATCAGGTTTCCGGACAGGGAGCATGTCCATCGGCATCGCTTCAATCAGGATGGCCGCTCTCGGGAAATCGATTTCGCGATCGGGATTTGACTGCGGCTTCGCTGCGCCCGTTGTTTTTCAAAAAGAGTGGGTCGGATTTGCGACAGCCGGGGACGAACCCCCGGCCTGCCAGTCACGCCCTGAACCAAAAATGTCGGGTTCCGTGCGGACCCTAACTTTGTTTGGTTACAGTTACCCTCAAAATGGAACCTTTCCAGGTTACAAATACCTCTAAAACGCAACTTTTCTTGGTGAATGTCCCCACAAAATGCAACCTCTGGAGGCTACATTTGGGCCCCAAAGCTAACCATTTAAGCGAACATTTGAGGGGGTTCCCGCACCCTTTAAGCGAACATTTCGCTTGATTTACCGCGTTTTGCGGCCCCTCGCAAAAAACCCATCACCGAAATCGGTCTTTCGGCCCACTTCGGCGAACCGTTGACCGCGGTCAGTGGCCAGCGGTCGGAAATGCAGAGACCCCGCCGCCGGGCGATCCTGAGCCGGGTGCGCCGGCGAGAGCGAATTTGCCTTCGGCCATGCGCACGGCAAGACGCATTGCGGCCTTCATATTCGTAGGGTCGGCCTGGTTGCGGCCGGCAATATCGAAGGCCGTTCCGTGATCGACGGAGGTTCGAATGATGGGCAAGCCGAGCGAGACATTGACCCCGCCCTCAAAGTCGATCAGCTTCATGGGAATGTGGCCTTGGTCGTGATACATGGCCACGACGAGATCGAATTCGCCGCGCAGGGCGCGGACGAAGATGGTGTCGGGCGAATGGGGGCCGGAGCAGTCGATGCCAAGGGCGCGAGCTTCTTCGATGGCGGGAGCGATGATATCGGCGTCCTGCCGGCCGAAGAGGCCGTGTTCGCCGGCATGCGGGTTGAGGCCACAGACGGCGATGCGCGGCGCGCGGCTGCGCAGCCACAACGAGCGCGTCGTTGCCGAGCCGGATGGTGCGGACGATTTGTGCGCGGTCGAGGCGGCAGGCCTGCTCCAGGGGAATATGCGTGCTGACGTGCACCGTTGCCAGCTTGTCGGAGTAGAGCAACATGCGCGGCTCAGGGGCGCCGGTGAGTTCGGCGATGTACTCGGTGTGGCCGGAGAAGGCTTGTCCGGAGAGCGTGACGGCCTCTTTGTTAGGGGCGCGGTGACCATGGCCTCCGCCTCGCCGTTCATGCAGAGCTCAACGGCGCGGCGGACGTAGGCGATGGCGGCCAGGCCGTACTCGGCGCGAAGCTGGCCGAAGGCGACGGCGTGATCGGCGGCGAGCGTGCCGGTTTCGACCAGAGTGCAGGGAAGGGCGGCGGGATCGATGCCGCAGACGCGGGCCGCGGCGTTGAGCGCGGCCGCATCGGCGATGAGAAGCCAGTGCGCGAGCGAGGCGGCACTTTGATCCTGAAGAGCTTTGAGAGCGATTTCGGCGCCGACGCCGGCCGGGTCTCCGATGCTGATGGCGATGCGTGCAAGCCTGCTCATGCTGGACCTCGAAGCGCGGCGAGAATCTCGTTGAAGGCTTCAGGCGAGCCGAAGCCTCCGGACTTGGTGACGACCGTGCAGCCGTGCGCCACACCGCCCTGCACGGTGCCCCAGGGAATGCCGGGCGCAAACTCTCCCTGAAGGATAAAGGAGTGTGCGCCGAGAGCGCGAACGGCGAGCAGAGCCGTATCGCCGCCGGTGAGGATGAGCGCCTGCGGGGCGTAGGAGCGAAATGCGGAGCGAATGCGCGCGCCGGCGAGGAAAGGAAGGCGGATGCGTAAAATGCGCGCGTATTCAAGGTGCGCGAGATCGAGAGTTTTGAGCTGCAGTTTCGTGACCGGGTGCGGTGATCCGGCGATGAGCAGCGTGCGCTCGGCAGCAGGCACGAGCGCGGCCGGCAAGCGCATGTGATTGAGGCCCGCGAGCGCCTGCGCCAGGCCAGCCGAACCCGCGTAGAGGAGGCCGGGCAAATCCTGCGCGGCGAGGGCGAGAGCCTCGAGGTCAGCCTGGGTCGCGCTGTCGCAGACAAGCACGGTCTTGCCGGAGTGGAACGCCGGCGCGAGCTCGCCGGGCTGGGAGATGTGGCTGAGATGGGCGCGGGCTGTGAGCGGGAAGAGGCGGGCAAGACGAACCCAGGTGGGCTTGCCCGCAGCATCGTGAATTTCCAGGATGCCGTCGCGCACGGTGCGGCCGGCGGCCGGGAAAGCCGGAGCAAAGAGGATGGCGCGGGTTCCGAGGGTGCGATGCGCGGCCAGAACCTCAGCGGCAAGCGGGCCGCGAGCTGCCGAGTCGACTTTCTTGAAGAAGAGCGAGTTGGGATCGGAGCCGAGAGCTGCGGCGGCCCGCGAGACGGCACGGGCCGCGCGATGGGGTGAAAGCCAGCGCGAGTTTGTGCTGAAGGCTTGAACCGACTCCGGTGCGGAATAGAGAACGCTGGAGCCAAACCAGACGCGGACCGAGCGGCCGGCGCGGAGAAAAGCTGCACCGGCATCGCAGGCGCCGGTGAGGTCGTCCGCGAGAACAACGATGCGGCCGGAGTGCCGATCGGCGAATGAAGGCGGAGCGAAGTCCGAATTGCGGGCTTCGGTGGGCATTGGGGCAAACCTCACTTTATTTTCGTACGTAGAATCGGGCTGGGCGCAATAAAGCCTGTCAAATCAAGCGAAATGTTCGCAAATATGGTGCGGGAAACCCCTCAAATGTTCGCTTAAATGGTTAGCTTTGGGCCCCAAATGTAACCTCCAGAGGTTGCATTTTTCGTGTAAATGTACCTAGAAAAGTTGCATTTTAGAGGCAACTGTAACCTAGAAAGGTTAGCTTTCGAGGGTCACACACACCAAGAAAAGTTCCAAAGGTGCGTGGAGATTTCGCCAATTCTGGAGTGCCCGGCCTAAGACACACATTCCCATTGGAGCTGCGTAACAAATCCCGATGCGAGTCTTTCGCCCGCTAAAGCGGGCTCGCTGCACAAAATCGGGCCCGATAACCCAGGCTTACGCCTGGGGCGACCATCTTCTGCCCGCTAAAGCGGGCTTGCGACATGCGACCCACCGACTGGGCGGGTGCGCCGCTCGTGCCCTTGTTACAAAACCTCTTCTCTCCAGGTTGTCAGCAAGCTGAGCCCTTCCCGAAGGAAAGGCCCAATTGCGTGCCGGATTCCAGGATCAGTTCACTGAAACGGTGAACGTGCCGTTCGGTGCTGGAGTCACCGGGTGGTGCTCGAGCTTGTGACGGTAAACGTGTAGGTTCCGGCGGTCGTTCCAGGATTCGACGGGCCCGTTCCTCCGCCTCCGCCGCCTCCACCACTGCCGCCGCCGCAACTGGACAGGGCACCGAACAGCGGCCATCGCGACCAGGATGCCGAGCATGGAGCGCCAGCTACGCCGCCGAGCCGGAATCCCAAAGAAGATGAGCACCGCGAGAACCGCGCCCGAACCAGCGCCCAACCAGCCTTTGCCGTTGCCGAGCTTGGGATAGACCAGATCGGCGGTAGCCGCCGTGGTGGTGACGGTCGCGGTGACCTGGCCGCTCGTAATGGATGCGGTGAGCGAAACCGGCGAGCCCATGGTGATGGAGCAGGTGGGCGCGTCGCCTGACTGGTTTGTCGGCCCGCTGGTTAGGGAGCAAGTGAGAGTGACGCTGCCCGCGTATCCGCCGCTGCCTGTTACAGTGACGGTCGAGGTCGCAGAGCCGCCGGGCGAGATCGAACCCGACGGAGAGGTCGCACTCACCGCGTACGTCGACGCTGCGGCCGTGCTCACCGTGACGTTGACCATTTGTGTGTGCGTGATCGGCCCGAGGTCGCGGTGACGGTGATTACGTAAGCGCCCGTCGTTGTCGTTGCCGTGGTGCTGGCGGTGAGCACGGAGGTTGTGGTTGCGGGCAGATTGAGCAACGTGGGATTCAGATTGGACGCACCGCAGATAAGGGGATTGGCTGCGCCAGCCGGTGCGGTCGTGACCGCGCAGGTCAGATTCACTGTGTTGCTAAACCCGCCTAACGGCGTAACGCCGATGGTGGACGTGTTGCCTGTGGTCGCGCCCTGGGTCGTTGTGATATCTCCGCTCTTGCTGAGCGAGAAATCCTGGGGCAGGATGACGTTGACGGTGACATCGGTTGCGGAGGTGACAGTGCCAGCGGTGCCGACGACCGTGATGACGTATGTGCCTCCTGTGGTGGTCGACGTGGTGTTGACGGTAAGCGTCGAGGTGACGAACCCGGTGCTGGTGATGTCGACCGGGGACGGGTTGAAGTTGGAAGTGCTGCAGGTGACGGGGTTGCTTGCGCCTGCCGGCGACGCGACGGTGCAGGTGAGGTTGACATTTCCGGTGAATCCGCCGGAGGGAGTGACGGTGATGGTGGAGGTGTTGCCGGTGGTTGCGCCCTGAACGACGGTGATGTTGCCGCTGTTGGTCAGCGTGATGGCGGGACTGCCTCCGCTGACAGCCGCCGTAATGGCCAGCGTGTGGATGAACTCGCCTGTATTTGCGTCCTTGCCGGTGACGAGCACGTTGTAGTTGCCGTTTGGCGTGCTGGCGGGGACGTTGACGGTCAGCGTCGAGGTCGGCGCATTCCCGGCGCTTACGGTGGGGCTGGGAGCGACGGAGCAGGTGAGTGGCGAAGTCGCAGAGCAGGTCAAGTTCACCGTGCCGTTGAATCCATTCACAGAAGAAACGTTGATTATGTCCTGCCCGCTATTGGCTCCCGTGGAGATGCTTGACGGGCACGATCGTGGTGTTGGGGACCAACGAGAAATCGGCCAGCGGATTCGCAATCGGGCTGCCACCATTCAACGTGTACTCCGAAGGCGCGTAGTGGGAGTCACCGGTGTACTGGAGGGTGAGGAAGTTCGCTCCCTGGAAGATATCCTGGCTGCTCAGCGTTGCGGTGAAAGTGGAGACGTCGCCCGAGCCGGGGGTAAGGGGAACCACGCCGAGGTCGTACCCGAAGGAGACGAAGAGGACGCCGCCCGTGGGCGCAGTGGTTCCGCTGCCGGTAACGGCGCCGGTGACGGTGATGGTGGAGTTGGGTGAGATGACGCCGCTCATGCTTGCGGTGATGGCGGACGGGGTGAGGCCGCTGCCTTGCACCACGTGATTGTGCCCTGGGCCGTGCCGCCGACGTAGTTGTTATCGCCGCTATAGGTGAAGTTGACGTTATATTGGGTCGCCTGCAGGCTCGGCGAAAGAGTGATGGTGCCGATGCCGGCCTGGGCGAAATCGGCCGGGTCAACGCTGGCGCTGAGCGCCATAGTGCCGGAGATGCCGGCGGGCGTGCTCGAAAGCGTGACCGTGCCGGTGGGCGGCAGCACCGGGACGGGGGCGACGGAGCCGTTCGTGCTATTGACGTTGTATTGCGCGCCGTTTTCAACAATGAGGTTCAAAACCGTCGGCTGGCCATTGACGATCTGGCCGGCGGAATTGGTGTTGGAGGCGCCGACGAGAAATTCCGGCGTGTCTTTGATGACCGTAAAGGCGATCGGCGAGGGCGGCGTGTAGGCGTTATAGCTCTGGTCGCCATTGTACGTGGCGGTGACAGAGTGGGAGCCGACGGCGAAAGCTGCGTTGTACTCGGCGTCGCCTTCGGCGTTCATGATCGCGGTGTTGATGGGGTTGCCGGTGTCTTTAAACGTGACGGTGCCGGTGGGCGTGGTGAAGGCGCCCAACTGACTGCAATTCGTGCCTAAGACGTCACAACTCTGGAGGTAGTTGATCTGCGAGGCGGGAGCCACCAGGGCGCTGATCATGAGCTGGGTTCCGTAATCCACCTGGGTTCCGGGGTTGGAGGTGGAGGTGTAGTACTGGCCGAGCGCGGCGTTGAAAAGGTTGAAGTCCATGCCCGGCGTTTCAGGAGTGACGGTGATCTGGATGGGCGGCGTGGAGGTGCTCATGGCGTTGTTGGAGTCGCCGCCGTATTGGCCCCAGATGTGGTAGGTGCCGCCGGGCAGGTAGTTGACGGTGCTGCTGGAATAGGAGCCGCTGGTGAGCGAGAAGACACCCTGGCTCTGCTGGAAAGGCTCGGTGCTGTCGGTCATGAGCGCCACGTTGCCGGTGGGCGTGCCCGTTCCGGTGACGGCGCCGCTGATGGTGATGGAGGTTCCGTGGGCGAAGCTGGTCTGCGAGGCGGTCATTGTTGTGGCCGTGGAGAGCAGAGAGATCTTGTTCCAATCGTTGACCAGATTGTTGGCATCGATGGTGCCAAGGCCGGTGGCGAGGTTGTAGCCAGCGGCGGCGTTGTATTCGGGGGTGGTCCCGGCGCCGATCTGGCCTTCGGTGACGTTGCTTCCGAAGGGCGAGGCGGGGTTCGCGACGGCGATGCAGTTCGGGGTTAGCGAAACAGTTGGCGGAATACTCGCAGGGCACGGAGTTGGTGCCGACGGTGACGTCGTGAAAGGCGGCGGGGTACTGCGATTTTAGCGCGTAGAGAATGTTGTCGGCCTGGCCTTGCCGGCCCCATTTCTGGTTGACCAGCGCCATGATGCCGGCAAACGCGGGCGAGGAGGCGGATGTGCCGCCCACGCCGTAGATCTGGACCAGGCCGCTCGAGCCCAGCCCCGAAGTCTGGCAGTCGCCGTCGGTGGCGCAGATGGGGTAGAAGCTGAAGTTGTCGCCGTTGGCCGCGAAGAGAGAGACGTCGGGCAGGTCGCGCACGCCATCGCTGGGCACGCCGGCGCCCGTTTGCCAGGAGGGTTTGGGATAGCCGGATAGGAGCCGTTGCACGCCGCCGGTGGTGTTATATCCGGCTGCGCAGATGGCGGCAGTTGCTGGCGCCGCCGCTGCCGGCGGCGATGGAGGTGCTTGCCGGTGGCGGTGTATTGGTTGTAGGCGTTCAGGCCGTACTGGCTGTCGTTCCAAGGCTGCTCGGGGATGTAGCCCTTGATGGAAATCGCCGGCAACTGACTGGCGGTCGTGTTCCAGTAGTTGGAGATGCTGGCGGCGCCCGTGGCGTAGTCGGTGTAGTAGAAGTCGGTTCCGCCGACGGCGACGTTGTAGGGCGTGGAGGCAAAGCCGTTCACGGCCTGACCGCTGATGGCGTATTCCTGAGCATTGTCGTTGTCGCAGCCGGCCGAGCCGTTGTCGCCGGTGGAGACCATGACGGTTTGGCCCTGCGCGGCGGCCTGCTCCCACAGGCCGTTAAGGAACGAATTGGTGGACCCAAGACCGGATTCGCACTGGCCGAAGCTGAGGCTGAGGACGGGCGCGACGTTGGCGTAGACGGCGTGCTCCATGGCGAGAATGAGGCCGCTCTCGATCGAGGTGTCGGCGGCGATGACGAGATCGATGGTGGCGTTGGGAGCGACGGCGCCGGCCCACTCGACGTCGAGATAGGCTTCGACGGAGGCGTAGTTGGGGCCGTCGGGATTGTTGATGCCATCGATGCCGGGGTCGTTGCCGTCAATGATGACCTGGGGCGGATTGGCGGGAAGATTGAAGAGCGTGCGGAACTGATTGACGAGATCGACGTTGATGTTGGATTCGTTGACGATGGCGATGGTTTGGCCGGCGCCGTTGACGTTGGCGCATAGAGCGGCTGGAGATCGTATTGGACGGCGAAGTCGCCGGGGGCGAGCACGAAATACATGCCGGAGCTGTTTCCCCAGGTCCACTGCGAGACCTGATGCGTGGCGGGATTGAAGCTGGCCTTGCCGAGCTTTTGGAGATAGGGCTTGGGACGGAAGTTATTGAGGGAGGCGAATCCGCCGATGACGGGCGCGAGAGCCGCGGGAATCTGGGGATCGTTGGCATTGGCGTAGTGGGCCTCGCCGTTCACGACGTACTTGTGAATCTGGGTGTGGAAGGCATCGCGCATCTGAGCCACGCTGCCGGAGAACTCGAGAGTGCCCTTGCCGGGATTGACCTTCGCGACGATGAAGCCGTGGCTGCCGAGCCAGGATTCGATGGTGGCGACGTCCTGATCGGAGGGTCCGAACTGCGCGCCGAACTGGTCCGGGGTGAGCCACTGGTGGTAGTTGGGCGAGCCGGGCGTGTTGATCTGCGCGATGAGCTGGCGGAGTGCGGTCTCCTGGTCAGGGCTGCGCTGGAGGGTGAGCTGGATGCGGTCAAGCCTCATGCCGTCGGGCGCGGCGCCGCGGTCGTTGGCGGCGTTGGCGAGGGGATGGACGGTGTGGGAGAGCGTGACCAGCCTGGTTTCGTCGACGGGGTTCAGGATGCGGACGGCGGGTGTGACGTGCTGTGCCAAGGCTACGGCGGAGCAGAGGAAGACACTTGCAACTGCGCGCAGGGGGAGCGAGCGCGAATTGGTCATAGGGGGTGGTCCTGGACCCTTTCTTGTGAGAGACCCTCGGAATCCCGAAGAGTTGCCCTTGGCGGAGAAAAAGAATTGCCGCGGGGGCAGAAGAAATCGTCGAAACGCCGGATTTGCCGGAATGAGGCGGCCGAGAGGGACGACAACTCCATCATAAAGGGACGCCCAAGGGAAAACAGGGATCAGGAGGATGCCCACGGGGGAATTCGAAGAGCGCACGCAGACAAGAACGCAAGAATGAGCCGCGAGCGATTGGGCGGCGCGCGCCGCTTTCAGGAAGACTGCACAAATTGTTACAGTTCCACCTGTGATGGGGCATCTCTGTTCACGAGACGAGCGTTTGAAACCGGATGAAGGGTATGAATCCCCCGTCAGCGAGTGACTGAAGAAGGCTGACTCGGAGAGTTAGACGCGGCGGGACGGGGAAGGTTGAGAAGAAACAGGGAACAAGGAACGAGTGAAGAAGTGAAGAAGTGAAGTAGTGAAGGAGTGAAGAAGTGAATAGTGAACAGGGAACAGGGAACAGAGGGAAACGGCCATTGGAACACGGCGAGGCGACATTTGCTGCGAGAGATTCAGGATTGCAGAGCGAGGCGGGGATCGCTGTCGAAGAGACGGGATTGCAATAGACAATTGGTTTCTAAGAAGTATATGATTCGGTTTCTTAGTTGAAACCTAACCATTTTGATGAGTGGCTTTATGCGCGCTTCGCTCTTCATTACCTGCTATAACGACACGCTGTTTCCGGAGACCGGGCGGGCGGTGGTGACGCTGCTGGAGCGGCTGGGCGTGGAGGTCGAATTCCGGGCGGGGCAGACGTGTTGCGGGCAGATGCACGCGAATACGGGGTTCCGGGGCGAGGCGTTCAGCCAGGCGAAGCGCCTGGTGAGGCTGTACGCGGACGCGGAGGCGGTGGTGATTCCGTCGTCATCGTGCGTGGCGATGATGCGCGACCAGTATCCGGGGCTGATGGAGGAACTGGGCAACGAGGCGCTGCGGAGCGAGTTTGCGGCGCTGCTGCCGAGGGTCTACGAGCTGAGCGAGTTTCTCGTCGACAAGCTGGGCGTGGAGGACGTGGGCGCGTACTTTCCGCACCGCGTGACCTACCACGCGAGCTGCCACGGGCTGCGGGCGCTTGCACCTGGGCGAACGGCCGTTCCGGCTGCTGGAAAAGGTGCGCGGGCTGGAGCTGGCGCCGCTTGGCGAATCTGGACCGGTGCTGCGGATTCGGCGGGACGTTCAGCGTAAAGAACGGCGAGGTTTCGTCGGCGATGCTGGCGGTGAAGCTGCAGGATGTGCTGGGAACGGGCGCGGAGTTCTGCACGGCGCTGGACAATAGCTGCCTGATGCACCTGGGCGGGGCGATGCACCGGCAGTATGCGGGGATGAAGACGATCCACATGGCGCAGATTCTGGCGAGCACCGCAGGAGCATCCGGCGGAGGTGCTGGGATGAGCGCGGTGGCCGGGATCGATGCGCACCGGAGAAGCCGAGAACAGGCTTGCCGGAGGCCGGTGCTGGAGCAACCGTCCTCGATCCGGCGCTGGCGCCGCCGTTTCCCGTGGCGGCGCTGCCGGTGCTGCGGAATCCGCAACTGCGCAAGAATGTGGCGCACGCCATCGATGTGATCCAGGCCAAGCGCGCGCGGCTGGTGGCGGAGAAGACGGATTGGCAGGCGCTGCGCGCGGCGGCGGCGCGATTAAAGATGAGGCGCTCGAGAATCTGGGCGCGTACCTCGAGCAGTTTGAAGAGCGCTGCACGGCGGCGGGCGGCACGGTGCACTGGGCGGCGGATGCGGCCGATGCGCGGCGGATCATTCTGGAACTGCTGCGCGAAGAGAAGGCCGACGAGGTCATCAAGATCAAGACGATGACTTCGGCGGAGATTCAACTGAATCCGTTTCTCGAGGCCGCCGGCGTGCGCACGTACGAGACGGATCTGGCGGAGATCATTCTGCAGCTCGGCGAGGGAGAGCCGTCGCATATCGTGGTTCCGGCGCTGCACGTGAATCGCAGCCAGGTGCGGGAGATTTTTGCGCGGCGGATGGGGATTGAGAACCTCTCCGACGAACCCGAGGCGCTGACGGCGGCGGCGCGGAATTATCTGCGGCAGAAGTTTCTTTCGGTGCCGACGGCGATCAGCGGCGCGAATTTTCTGATTGCGGAGACGGGCGCGGTGGCGGTGGTGGAGTCGGAGGGCAACGGGCGCATGTGCCTGACGCTGCCGCGGACGATGATCACGCTGGCCGGGATCGAAAAGGTGCTGCCGCGGTTCGCCGATCTCGAAGTGATGCTGCAGTTGCTGGCGCGCTCGGCGACGGGCGAGCGGATGAATCCCTACACCTCGCTGTGGACGGGAGTGACGCCGGGCGACGGGCCGCAGAAATTCCACGTCGTGCTGCTGGACAACGGCCGGTCGTCGATTCTGGCGGGAAAGACGGAGCGGCAGACGCTGCGCTGCATTCGCTGCGCGGCGTGCATGAATAGCTGCCCGGTGTACCGGCAGACCGGCGGGCACGCGTATGGGTCGGTGTATCCGGGGCCGATTGGCGCGATCCTGACGCCGCAACTCCAGCAGATGCGGCACGCGCAGTCGCTGCCCTATGCGTCGTCATTGTGCGGCGCGTGCTACGAAGTGTGCCCGGTGAAGATCAACATTCCCGAGGTGCTGCTGGAGTTGCGCGTCGCAGGTGACGGACCAGGAGCGGCGGCAGGCTGGGCGAAGTTTTTCGATCCGATGTACGTGGGGCTGCGCGCGGCAAATGTGATTTTTTCGCGGGCGTGGCTGTTTCACGCGGCGCAGTGGATGGGGCGGATTGGGCTCGAGGCTCTTTACCGGCAAAGATGGATGGATTCACTCGCTGCCCAGCGTGGGGGCGAAGTGGACGCAGACGCGCGACCTGCGCGGGCTGCCGACGGCAGACGTTTCATGGGTGGTGGGAGAAAAACAGGGAACACGGATTAACGAACAGGGAACAGGAACGGCAGGGAGCAAGGGAGCATGGGAGCGAAGGTTCAATGAGCGCGATTTCTTCCCGCGAGGCTGTTCTCGGCCGCATTCGTGCCGCCACGCGGAATTCCGCCACAACGGCGGAGCAGGCCGCAGGAGCGGTATGCGATGCTGCCGCGCGAGTACGTTCGGCGCGGCTCGATGAGCGCCGAAGCGCGCGCTCAACCGGATGGCGGAGCGGCTGCGCGAATACGATGCCGAAGTGGTGGAGTGCGCGCCGGAGGAGCTTGGGGCCACGATCGCCGCGCAACTTCAATCGAGCGGCAGACGCATATTTGTCGCGCCCCCCGGACTTCCCTCCGCGTGGCTGGTACCGGCCGCGTGGCAGATTCATGGATTCGAATGGAATGATCGACCACGGACTGCCGGCCGGGGAGATCGAGCGGGCCGAGGGCGTGGTGACAGCATGCTTTTGCGGCGTGGCGGAGTCCGGCACGATTGTTCTGCATCACTCCGAGACCGAAGGGCGGCGCGTGTTGACGTTGCTGCCGGACTGGCACCTGTGCGTGTTGCGGGCCAGCCAGATCGTGGAGACGCTGCCGGAGTATTTCGACAGGTGTCAGGTGTCAGGGTTCAGGGATCAGGAGGCGGCGAAGACCAGGGAACAGGGAACGGAGAACAAGGATCAGGGATCAGGGATCAGGGAACAGGGACTAGGGACTAGGGAACGGGAGGAGCTGCCGGCGCTGGTGACCTGGATCTCGGGGCCGAGCGCTACGGCGGATATTGAGATGACGCGCATCAAGGGCGTGCATGGGCCGAGGTTTTTGCATGTGATTCTGGTGAAAGACATGGAATAGGGATTGGGAATATGGAGCATAACTGTTGCGGCGAGTCTTTAGTCCGGCGAAATACAACCGCAGATCCTTCGACTTCGTCCGCCGCGGCGGACTCCGCTCAGGATGACAGCGCGTTCATTCGACGAGCTTCTAATTCATGACGCTAGATTGAAGGGGAAAACGATGACATCTTCAGATTTCGACCTACAGGAAGTTGCATTCAAGGCGCTGGATTCGTTTCGGATCGAGATTCCTTCATGGGGATTCGCCAACACTGGCACGCGCTTTGGCAAGTTTGTGCAGGCTGCCGCCGCGAGCACGATCGAAGAGAAGTTTGCCGATGCGGCCGAGGTGAACCGGCTGACCGGCGTGACGCCCACCGTGGCGCTGCACGTGCTGTGGGATCTGCCGAACGGGGTGGTCGATGTGCCCGAGGTGAAGGAGCTGGAGAAGCGCTTCGGCGTGCGCTCGGGATCGATCAATCCCAACCTTTTCCAGGACCAGGAATACAAATACGGCTCGCTGTGCAATCCGTCGGCGGAGATTCGCGAGCACGCGCTGGACCACATGCTGGACTCGATCGAGATCGCGAAGGCAGCTGGGGTCGCGCGACATCTCGCTGTGGATGGCGGACGGCTCGAATTATCCCGGCACGCAGAGCATGCGCAAGCGCATCGGCTGGCTGGAGGAGGCGCTGCGCGTTTCGCACAGCCACCTGGCGCCGTATCAGCGGCTGCTGGTGGAGTACAAGCCGTTTGAGCCGGCGTTCTACCACACCGACATCGCGGACTGGGGCATGTCGAGCCACTTGGCGCGGCAGGCCGGGCCGCAGGCGCGGGTGCTGGTGGATACCGGCCACCACTACAACGCGCAGAACATCGAGCAGATTGTGGCGTGGCTGCTGCACACCGAGATGCTGGGCGGGTTCCACTTCAACGACCGGCGCTATGCCGACGACGATCTGACGCTGGGCTCGATCGATCCCTACCAGATCTTCCGCATCTTCCACGAGATTCACGCGGCCGTCGATGACGGGCTGAAGATCGACATCGCCTACATGATCGACCAGAGCCACAACCTGAAGGGCAAGATGGAGGCGATGGTGCAGACGGTGGTCACGGCGCAGGAGCTGTATTTGAAGGCGGCGCTGGTGGATCGCGAGCAGCTGGCCGAGCTGCAGCAAAGCTGCGAGCTGGTGGCTGCCGAGGAGTTGTATCCGCGGCGCATTCTGGCGCGACGTGCGGCCGCTGGCGCGCGCGTGGCGCGAGGCGCGAGGACTGCCGGCCGATCCACTGGAGGCGCTACGCAAGAGCGGCTATGTGGAGCGCGCGGCCGAGGAGCGGGGAAGCCGGAGTTCGGCCGTCAGTAGTTACGCGTAGGAATACCGGCGAATTCCCACAGGCCGATGGTCAACCAAGTCCGAGAGCCGGCAACGCAGATTTAAGACATTTCCGGCGAATCCGGGCCGATTGACTTCACTCCCATAAATATGGGATGCTTAGTTTCCGATGAAGACCACGCTTGAGATTCCGGACCCCATTTTCCGCCGGGCCAAATCGATTGCGGCCCAGCGAGGCATTGCCCTTCGCGTCTTTGTAACCGAAGCAGTGGAAGAGAAACTGGCCAGCGCATCTCAGAAGGGGAAGAAGCCCTGGGTCCGGCTGGCCGGCGGTCTCAAACATCTTCATAAAGAGACGATGCGTATCAATGGAGTTCTGAAAAGAGAGTTTGAAAAGATCGAACCTGAGGATTGGGAGTGATCCTCGATACGAACGCTCTTTCCGCAATCGCCGACAATGAGCGGGCAGCTGTTCGCATCTTCAGCCAGGCCGCAACTATTGAATTGCCGGTCATTGTCCTCGGCGAATATCGCTTCGGAATCGCGCACTCGCGGCGGCGCAACGAATATGAAAAGTGGCTTGGTGATTTTATCGCCGCAACCCGGGTCTTGCTTGCCGAAGACGAGACCTCCAGCCAATACGCCAAAATTCGCGCCGAGCTCAAAAAGGCCGGTCGGCCCATTCCCTCGAACGATCTGTGGATCGCCGCTCTCTCGCGCCAGCATCGACTTCCGCTGATGAGCCAGGACGGACACTTTGATGCAGTGCAGGGCCTCAAGCGAATCGGCTGGTGATGGCTCTTCGGTGGCCGGGTTCCCAGGTCCCTTGGTCCCTGCTTGGTCCCTAAGTCTTTCCCCGCGAAGTTGTTCTATGATGTTGGTGGCTCTTGTTTCAATAGGGGCATAAGGGGGAGGAGCAGTTGGCCAAGGCGAAGATCAAGCGGCTGTACCTGATTCCGATTCTCTCCAAGGCGCTCGATGTGATCGAGCTGCTGGAGCAGGATAACTCGCCTCTGACGCTGGAAGATGTGTACCAGAGGACGAACATCTCCAAGACCAGCGTCTACCGCATTCTGAAAACGCTGGTGCATCGCGGCTATCTGGCGCAGACGCCGAGCGGCCAGTACCGGCTGGTTTCGCGGCCGCGGCGATTGCGCTTCGGATTTGCGGTGCAGAGCGCGGAGATGCCGTTCTCAGAAGCGGTGGCGCAGAGCGTGACTGCGGCGGCGGCTGCATCGGGCGTGGAGCTGATCGTGCTCGACAACCGCTACGATCCCGACGTGGCGGTGCGCAACGCCGAGGAGTTTGTGGCCAAGCGAGTGGACCTGGTGCTGGAGTTCCAGGTGGAGGAAGCGGCGGCGCCGCGCGTGGCGCACATCTTCAAGAAGGCCGATATTCCGCTGGTGGCGATCGACGTGCCCCACCCCAACGCGACCTACTTCGGCGTGGACAACTTCGAGGTTGGGTACGAGGCCGCGTCGATCCTGGCGCAGTATGCGCAGCAGCAAATGGAAGGGCAAGGTGGACCGGGTGGTGGGCGTGGGATTCAGAGAGGCCGGGAGCTTTGTGCAGAACCGCATCGCGGGCGCATTCGACGGAATCCGGGAGCGGTTCAAGGAGCTGGCTCCCGACCGGTTCGTGCAGATCGAAGGCAGGGGCATGCGCGATGCGAGCCACAGGGCGATGAGCGAGTATCTGCGCGGACGCCAGTCCCGGCGAGCTTACGCTGGTGGCCGCGGCGACCGATACCAGCGCCCTGGGAGTTCTGGATGCGGTGCGCGAGGCCGGGCAGGAGGCGAACTTCGCCATCGTGGGCCAGGACTGCATTCCCGAAGTGCTGGAGGAGATGCGCAAGGGATCGAGCGCGATTGTGGGCTCCATCTCGCATGAGCCGGAGACTTACGGCCCGCGGCTGATTCAGCTTGGCATTTCGATTTTGCGCGGGTACACCGTGCCTCCTTATAACTACGTGCACCACCGCGCCGTGACGCCGGAGACGCTGGGCGCCGATGAGAAGGCGGTCAAAGCGGCGAAGGAAAAGTCGGCGCACGCAGTGGCGGTTGGTGAAACCGCTTAGAGCGCGTTTCAAGAATGGCCTGGCAAGCGCGAGCCGAGATCCCGCAGGGGCTAAAGCCGACATTCATTTTGCTACGGTTACGGCCCGCTAAAGCCGTGCCCTTGTTACAAAACCTTGCCTCGCCGGTTTTTCCGCAAGCTATAAAGTCGTGCCCTGACACAAAACGGGCTTTTGAAACACGCCCCAAGGTTTTGGCTTCCAGCATCAAGAGCGGTTGCACAATTCACGTGCCTTTTCCTGCGTCTTGCGGTTGGCTTTTTCTTGAAGGAAAAAACCACTCGGCGAATGCGGACCCAGGTATATCAATTGTGGAATTGCTGTAGTTGCCAGCTCACCCACGCCGGGGCGGAGGAAGTCGCCCGCCTGTAGCACGAAGGCAGAGTTCTTCTGTCTGGGGCTGTATCATGGAATTGTGCTCGATTCATTCCCCGTTTGAGTGCTCCCTATGACAATGACTGCAACTGCTTCCCCTGTATTGCATTTCCTTGAGGACCGCTGGGACCCGAGCGTCGCGGCCACTCTCGATGAGCCCGAGCTTTTGCGCTACCGCTCGAATCTGCTTGGGTCGGACCTGCGCATCACCAACTTTGCCGGCGGCAACACCAGCTCGAAGATCGTTGAGACCGATCCGCTGACCGGCGAGCCGGTGGAAGTGCTGTGGGTGAAGGGCTCGGGCGGCGACCTGGGCAGCATCAAGCGCACGGGCTTTGCCACGCTCTACCAGGAAAAGCTGCTGGCGCTGGAGCGCAGTTACAAAGGCGTGGACACGCGAAGACGAGATGGCGGAGATGTATCCGCTGTGCGCCTTCCGCAACAATCCCGTCGCCGCGTCCATCGACACGCCGCTGCACGGCTTTCTGCCGTTTCCGCACGTGGATCATCTGCACCCCGACTGGGGGATTGCGCTGGCGGCAGCGCCAACGGCAAAGCCAAGATGGAGGAGTTCAATCGCGAGTTCGGCCACCCGCTGGTGTGGCTGCCGTGGCAGCGGCCGGGCTTTGAGCTGGCGCTGATGATGAAGCGCGCGGTCGAGGAGAATCCGGGCTGCGACGGCATCGTGCTGGGCGGGCACGGGCTGTTTACCTGGGGCCAGACGCAGCGCGAGTGCTACCTGAACACGCTGAACGTGATCGACAGCATCGGGCAGTTCATTGAGCGGCATCGGGGCAAGAAAGGGCAAGGTGCGTTTTGGCGGCGAGGCCGTGCCGGCGCGCGCGGATCGCAGGGAGCTGGCGATCGAGATTGCGCCGTTCCTGCGCGGGCGCATCAGCGCGAAGCAGCGGTTCATCGGCAGCTTTTCCGATGCGCCCGGACGTGCTGCAGTTTGTGGATTCGGCGCACGGCAAGGATCTGGCGTTTCTGGGCACGAGCTGCCCGGATCACTTTATCCGCACCAAGATCCGGCCGATGTTTGTGTCCGTGGGCGCGAGCACGAGGATCTGGATGCGCTGAAGAAGCAGATCGACCGCTCGCTGGCGGAGTATCGCGATCAGTACCGCGCCTACTATCGCGCGTTTGCCACGCCCGATTCGCCCGCGATGCGCGACGCCAGCCCGGCCGTGGTGCTGATTCCGGGGATGGGGATGTTCAGCTTCGGCAAGAACAAGACCGAGGCGCGCATCACCGGCGAGTTTTACACCAACGCGATTCACGTGATGGAAGGCGCGAGTTTGCTGGGCGAGGGCGAAGTGAGCGGGCCCGTTCCGCAGTGCCCGCCGGGGATGGATCCGGCGAGCTTCAAGGTCTTCTCGAATTACGTGGCGCTGCCGGCAGTGGAGGCGTTCCGCATCGAGTACTGGGCGCTGGAAGAGGCGAAGATTCGCCGGCAGCCGCCGGAGAAGGAGCTGAGCCGGCGCGTGGCGCTGGTGGTTGGCGGGGCCAGCGGCATTGGGCGCGAAGTGGCGCGGCTGGCCGCGGCGCGCGGCGCGCACGTGTTTGTCGCCGATCGCAATGAGGAAGGCGCGGCGCGGGTGGCCAAAGAGCTGGCGGCGATCACGTCGCCGGAGTTTACCGGCAGCTCCGGCGTGGACATTCGCAGCCGCGAGTCGATTCGCGAGGTGCTGGGCGCGGCGGCGCTGGCGTTCGGCGGCATCGACATTCTGATCAATACCGCGGCGATTTTCCCTTCGACGCCTGACGGCGAGATTCCCGACGAGATGTGGGCCGACACGCTGGCGGTGAACGTGACCGCGAACTATCTGCTGGCCGACGAAGCGGCGAAGATGTTTGAGGAGCAGGGACTGCACGGGAATATCGTGTTCACCAGCTCGGCGAACGCGGTGGTGGCAAAGCGCGGCAGCGAGGCGTACGACGTGAGCAAGGCCGCGCTGTCGCACCTGATCCGCGAGCTGGCGGTGAGCATGGCGCCCAATGTGCGCGTGAACGGCATCAGCCCGGCGACGGTGGTGAAGGGATCGACGATGTTTCCGCGCGACCGCGTGCGCGCTTCGCTGACGAAGTACAATATTCCTTTCCAGGAATCGTTCAGCGACGAGGAGCTTCGCAGCCGCCTGGCCGCGTTCTATGCCGAGCGCACGTTGACGCACAAGGCGATCGATCCGGCCGATTGCGCGGAGGCGATTCTCTTCCTGGCCAGTCCTCGGGCGCGCTGCACCACGGGCCACGTGATTCCCGTGGACGGCGGCTTGACCGAGGCGTTTCTGCGCTGAAGAAGATGGAGTGCGACTGCTGCAAATGCAAGAAGCTGCGCGCGTTGCCATTGATTTAGGCGCAGAAAGCTGCCGGGTTTCGCTGCTTCGCTGGATGAGGCGAAAGCCGGGCATCGAAGTCATTCATCGCATTCCCAACGGGCCGGTGCATCGCGGCGATTCGCTGTGCTGGCCGCTGACGCGAGATTCTTGCCGGGCTGGAAGAGGGTTTGCGCAAGGCTGCCGCGGCCGCGCCCGAAGGCATTGCTTCCATTGGCGTGGATAGTTGGTCAGTGGACTACGTGCGCCTGGCGCCGGACGGCAAGATGCTGCGCGAGCCGTTCTGCTATCGCGACGAGCGCACGGTGGCGAGCAAGGAAGCAGCGGACAGGATCATCTCGCCCTTCGACATGTACCAGCGCACGGGCGCGTATCCGCATGCGCATCAATACGGTGTATCAACTGATGGCCGATCCGGCGGCCGGCGAAGGGAAAATCGGAATCGACAAGCGCGCGCCGTGGGTGATGTTTCCGGAGTTCGTTCTCTACTGGCTGAGCGGGCGGCGCGTGGCGGAGTACACGAACGCCACCCATACCGGCCTGGTGAATCTGAAGACCGGCGACTGGGATGCGGAGCTGTTTGAGACTGCTCGGGCTGGCGGTGGAGGCCGCGCCGCCGATGGTTCCGACGGGAACGGTTCTGGGGCCGCTTGCAGGGGCCGCTGGCCGCAGCTCGACGCCTTCCGCGCGACGCAGATCATTGCGCCGGCCACGCACGACACGGCGAGCGCCATCGCGGGCATTCCGGCGGACCTGAGCTCGGCCGCGTACATCAGCTCGGGAACATGGTCGCTGGTGGGTACGATCACGCAAGTGCCGGTGACGACGAAGCACGCGTTCGACGCGGGATACACCAACATCGGCGCGGCGGTCGGCGGACTGTTGTTTCACTCGCTCATCAACAGCATGTGGGTGCTGAAGCAGTGCATGGATGCATGGGCGGCGCAGGGGCGCGCCTGGAAGATCGAGGATCTCGTCCAAAAGGCTGCCGAGCGCAGCTCTGCCGCAACGGGCGTGCTGGATATGGATGCGGAACCGCTGATGCTCGACACCGATATGCCGCGGCGGATCAATGGCGAGCTGACGCGGCTGGGGTTCGATGCCATTCCCGATGTGGCCGGGAACGAGCCGCTGTTTGCGCGGACGATCTTCGAGAGCCTGGCGCTCAGGTACGCGTCGGCGCTGGCGAATCTGGAAAAGATGCTGGGACGCAAGCTGGAGCGCATCCACATGATCGGCGGCGCGACGCGCAACAAGCTGTTGATCGAGCTGACCGAGCAGCGGACGGGGCTGCCGGTGGAGATTGGCGAGACGGAGAGCTCGACCGTGGGCAACCTGGCCGTGCAACTGGCGGCGAGCGAGGCCGCGGGCGGGCGCGTGACGCCTGAGGCCGTGCGCGAGTGGGCGAAGCGGCTGTGCCAAAAATCGTCATAACAGACGCAGACGGGAAAGTTGACGTTGCGATGCCCACATCGACAAGCAAAAAAATTGCGGATTTTCATCGCGCGGTGCGGGCGGCGCTCAGGCCGCTGAAGAATGCGGAACGGGCCGCGGCCATGCGCGCCTACATGCGGAATCAGTTTGAGTATCTGGGGGTCTCGATGCCGGATCATCGGGCCGCTGTCGGGCCTTTGCTCAAGCGCTTTTCACCGGCAGGCGCGGAGGAATTGCGGATTGCCGCGGAAGGATTGTGGCAAATGCGCGAGCGGGAATACCAATATGTCGCGATCGGTCTGCTTGGGCGTTACCAGAAGGCACTGAGCCTTGATGATCTTCCATGGCTGCTGGATCTCGTGCAGCAAAAGTCGTGGTGGGATACGGTCGACTCCCTATTGAAGGCGGTCGGCCCGATCGTGCAGCGCTCGGGTGCGAAGGGAAAGCGCGCCATGGACAGGGCAGTGCGGTCGGAGAACTTCTGGGTGCGGCGGATCGCGCATGTTGCATCAGCTTGGGCTGCGCGACGAGACCGACACGGTGCGTCTTTTCCGCTACGCCGAGCTGCTGGCGCCGGAGAAGGAGTTCTTCATTCGGAAAGCGATTGGCTGGGCGCTCCGCGATTACGCGTGGCACGACTGGCAGGCCGTCGAGAAGTTCCTGAAGACGACGCGGGCTCCGCTTTCGGGGTTGACGGTGCGCGAGGCGAGCAAGAACTTTGCAGCGCTCAAGGAGCGTAGCCGACCGGGTAAATCCCCCCGGCGGCGGAACTAGTGACGTCGACGCGACGCCCCTTTCTTTTTGGTGGATCGGCCGAGAGATTCTCGGGGATCAGTAGAATAAGTGCCGAAGTCAGGCCGAAAAACGTCGATGGTAATGGTTGGCAATCGGTTTATTATGAGTAGATTATGGGTGAAATGTAAATTATCTCAATGTAATGAGTAAAATTACTCATAATAGTGAGTAAAATAACTTATAATAGTGAGTAAAATAACTTATAATAGTGAGTAAAATAACTCAATACGATGAGTTATAATTGAATCGGACCCGATATGCCCATCATTACCCGTCCCGTTCTCGCCCGGATTGTCGAGCGCCTGCGCGAACCCCGCCGCTTCATTCAGGTCGTGGGAGGACCGCGTCAGGTGGGCAAAACGACTCTGGTGCGGCAGGCGCTGGCCGAACTCCCCGACCGGTCCACCTACGCGTCCGCCGACAACCCCGCCCCGAGGAACCCAATTTGGCTGGAGCAGCAGTGGGAGGCGGCGCGTTTGCGCTGCCGCCAGAGCGGCTCTTGGCTTCTGGCGCTCGACGAGATTCAAAAACTGTCGCAATGGGCCGAGCAGGTGAAGCGCTTTTGGGACGAGGACTCGGCCGAGAAGCTGGATCTGCGCGTGGTGCTTCTCGGCTCTTCGCCCCTGCTGGTTCAGCGCGGCCTGACGGAGAGCCTGGCCGGCCGCTTCGAGCTTCTTCGCGTGGGGCACTGGACGCTCGCAGAGATGCAGGAGGCATTCGGCTGGAGCGTAGACCAGTACATCTATTTCGGAGGGTACCCTGGAGCCGCGCCACTGATCGAAGACGAGGAGCGCTGGCGCCGTTACCTGCTCGACTCGCTGATCGAGACTACGCTCTCGCGCGACATCCTGCTCATGACGCGCGTGGACAAACCGGCTTTGCTGCGGCAGCTCTTCCAGCTGGGATGCGAATACTCGGGCCAGATTCTCTCGTACCAGAAAATGCTCGGGCAACTGCAGGATGCGGGCAACACGACGACCTTGGCTCACTATCTGGATCTGCTTGGCGGCGCGGGAATGGTGTGCGGAATCCAGAAGTTTGCCGGGCAGGCGGTGCGCCGGCGAGCGTCGAGTCCCAAGTTGCAGGTGCTGAACAACGGGTTGAAGAGCGCGCAGGCGACGGAGTCCTTCGCGGAGGTGCGCGGGAACCCGGAGCGCTGGGGAAGATTGGTCGAGTCCGCGGTTGGGGCCTATCTGAGCGGATTTGC
The DNA here is from genome assembly GCA_963701835.1 of uncultured Acidobacteriaceae bacterium. GTDB lineage: Bacteria > Acidobacteriota > Terriglobia > Terriglobales > Acidobacteriaceae > Telmatobacter. Next base: position 83,357 of record CAVPBL010000018.1, read on the forward strand.
GATGGCCGCCGAATGCGAAGTCTTCTATTGGCGCGAGGTCTCAAAGGAGGTGGATTTCGTTTTGCGCCGCGGAGACAAGGTGGTGGCCATTGAAGTGAAAAGCGGCCGCAGCCGGACCTCGTTCCCCGGAATGGCCGCGTTCGATCGCGTGTACCACCCCGACAGGAAGTTGTTGGTCGGATCCGGTGGCATTCCCGTCGAAGAATTCCTGCGCATGCCCGCGGCGAGTCTGTTCTAGAGCGAGTTTCAAAAACAGTTATGTAACAGGGCACGACTGGCGCGCTGTGGAGAATTTTCTGAAGGGCGCGCGCCAGCGGCTCTCGGGGTTGACCAACCGGGCGGCGAGCAAGAATTTTGCGGCGCTCAAGAAGCAGGTGGGGCCGAAAAGAGCGCAAAAAACGCGGAACAAATGACTCAAATGCGGCGTATTTGTATGTGAGCGCTGGGTGGAAGTGTGGCCGGAGCGCGGAGGACCTATGAAGCGGATTACTATCGCTACTTTGTTCGGCGTAGTGGCGGGCGCGATGTGCGCAACCATTTCATTTTCTGCCGGTATTTTGGCTTTTACGACTGTCAATTTGATCTGGATCTTGCTCAACCGCACCGTCATGGGCTTTGCGATTGGTATTTCCGGGCTGAAACTGCATTGGGCATGGCACGGCATCCTGATGGGCGTAGTGGTGGGATCGATCTTTTCCTGTTTCCTCTACATGCACGGGATGAAGATGGCGGTGTACACGCCGATCGGCAACGCGATCTTCGGATTGATGATCGAGTTCTTCACCACAGTGGTGTTCAGGGCGCCGGCGCCTGGATCGGCTCGCGCGGTGGCGCGGGCCGCGGCTGCGTAGAAGCCGTCTCGCAAACGACGGTCAGGACCGAAGGAGGCTTCCCTCAGGGGCTAAAGCCCTCATCAGTTTTGCGTTTGCGGCGTTCACGGCCCGACTAAAGTCGTGTCCTTGTTACAAAACCCTGCCGGGCAGGTTTTCCGCAAGCTGTGAAGCCGGGCCCTTTCAAAACCGTTTATGAGACAGCTTCCAATTTCCCGCCGAGAGCCCAGTCCTGGTTGGAGGCCTCACTTGACTCCGCGACGGCTTTGGCCGTACTTTGTCCTTACACGGGAAAGGAGGTTGATCCAGCCTATGAGCAAAGATTCTTGGTGTAGTACCTTACGTGAGGTGACTGAGGCCTAGGGCATCGCGCCCATGACTCAGGTAAGTCCAGGCGGAGGGTTCTCCGTCATGGCTCTGGCGATCGCGGGAGCGCGATGGCCTTAGTCCAATCCCAACAGCTCACCGGCAGCGGCCTGGGAACGCGAGTTCTCAGGCCGTTGTTGCGTAAGGGCAGGGAACAGGGGAACGAAGACGGTCGGTGGGCGGCATGGCGAACGCTGCCTGTTGTTATGACTTTAGCTCTTCAAAGTTGTGCCTGATTGCGTTTTCCTGCATGTAAATGGACGTGGCAAAACGCCGTCCATCCAACGATGCGTAGTGAATCGTCATTCCCGTCCGCACGAACATTTCGTGATTGATGGAGATGATCACCTCGTCACCGCTACCGATTAGGGTGCGGCTCGAAATGTAGCCCTTTGGCAGCTCATCTTTGGCAGTTCCAATGCTGATTTGCACGTCTTTGGCCGCTCCAGGTCCTACGTTTTTGATGGCGTCGCGCGTCTTGTTTTCGCCTTGATGGAACGTAAAGCTGTAAATCAGAATAGGGCGTAAGTCGGCTTGCATCTTTTCCACGGAGAGCCTGTTCGCCTCTTCGGAAATGCTATTCGCTGCGTCTGTCGCAGTGGCCGACTGCAAGGCAGCCGCCGTCTGCTTTGCGATGGCCTCGGTCTGCTGCCTTGCAACCGCAGTTTGTTCTTTGGCTTGCAAGGTTAGGGCGCGCGCAGCTTCCGCCTGAGTCTCGCTGGCGATTGCTCCTCTCTTAATTGCGCTCCAAGTGACCCACAGAACCCTGATGGTTAGGACCGTGAGTGCAACTACAGACAGTGCGGCGATGCTTTGCAGAGCGCCCGAATTTTGATTCAGCCATTGCCAAACATCCATACCCACGCCGGCCGCCTTCGGGCACAGGATTACGTCACCGCATACAGCGTACCATCGTGGGAGGCGCGGCTGTGGGGTCGCGAATATCCTCGTCCTGAATGCCCCGCAATCGCGCTCAGATGACCGTAGGCGCGTTCGCGGGTTCGCCTGGTTGGGTGGTGGGCGGCTAATTACGCCTTCCGTTTTCGGCGGGGAGCGGGATCATAGAAGGGGCGGGATTCGATTCGGAGTCCGACTTGTTCGTATCCGGGCAATCCGATCTCGCGGTTCATCTTCGCCAATCGTTGCGGGTCTTGAACGCAATTCAGGCAGTCATCAAGGTGACCGGCCTTGTTCGGCGTCAACTCGAACTCTTCCCCGCACTTCCTACAGGTTCTCTTCATATTGCCCTATTTTCTCTCGGGTTTTGAGAGTGCTTGTTCGAGACCCTTGGCAACATTTTCGGCGAAGCTGGACGATGCACTCGTCGCGTACCGGCTGCTAGCAACATCATCGGCCCACAGCACGTTCCCGTCTTTATCAACCAATCTCACTCCGGCTTGTATGCGAACGCGAGTATGCCCTTGGTCGCTGACTGATGTCTCTACCAGCCCCGAACAATTGAGAACCGCGTCAGCATCGTCAACGGATTCGGTCACAGCAATCCCGTGCTTTACCAGATGACTAATTAGCTTCGCGCTAACCATGTCCGCAAGTGCCTTGTCCGGCCCCTCCAAAGGATTGACGAACACCTTGGGCTGGTGCGTGGTTTGTGCGTGAACGGCAACTCCAAACATTCCGCAAATCAACGCGAGCGCGGCGACGTATTTACGCATCTCTTCCTCCAACCGAATCGGATGCGAGCAAGTATAACGCGCGAACCCGGCGCGTTGCTGCTGGGACATTGTGACCTTCGCGCCGATCCGCCGCATAGCCGTGGAGACGACGGGCGCGCCGGAGATGCAGTGGAGCCGTGAAGCATACCAGAGATTTTGTGCTAATTTGTGCTACGGAATCACATGTCATGCCTATTTCGCCGTTTTTGCCTATTGAGGAATAAGCAACTTACAGATTCCATTGAGCGCGTTGCCGACCAATCCCAACAAATCACCGGCAGCGGCCTGGGAACGCGAGTTTTCAGGCCGTTGTTGCGTTCGGGGGATGAAGCGGCGTCGCGCTGGGCGCTTTGCAGGCGGGTCTGGATGGGGTTAAGATGGCATTCCATGTTCCCCTACGATTCAGCTCTTCTTGCGGCTGTCGAAACGACTCCGGAGACGATTGCGGATGTGGTCAAAATGCTTGAGACAATCCAAGGCGTCTGCGCGGATGGTGACGGGCTGAAGTGGTTTAACGGACTCTATCTGGAGGTGACGCAGGCGGTCCAGGCGCGGGTGGCGGCGGCTGGATTTGGCGATCCCCAGTGGCTTGCGGCGCTGGACGTGCGGTTCGCGCGCTTCTACTTTGCGGCAGTGCAGGGCGCATTGGCAGCCGCATCTTTGCCGGGGGCGGGCGCGCCGGGTTGCTGGCAGGCGTTGTTTGAGGTGCGAAATCAAACCGCCATCGCGCGCATCCAGTTTGCGTTGGCGGGAATGAACGCACACATCAACCACGACCTTCCCCAGGCGGTTGTGGATGTGTGCCAGACGACGGGCATCGAGCCGCAGCACGGGACTACGCAGTATAGCGACTTTACGGCGTTGAATGCGACGCTCGACAGCCTGATCGAAGCTGCCAAACAGACCCTGCACGTGCGCCTGCTGGGAGATGCGTTGCCGCCCGCGTCGCGCCTCGAAGACACGCTCGCTGCCTGGAGCGTTTCCTCGGCGCGCGAAGCGGCCTGGAACAATGCCGAGTTACTCACGCACCTGTGGGATGCGCCGCCGATTTCCGGTACGTTTATCGATACACTGGACGGCCTGACAGCCGTTGCCAGCAAGGCGCTGCTGGTGCCGGTTCCCTGACCGGCAGCGGCCTGGGAGCGCAAGTTCTCACGCCGTTGTTGCGTAAGGACAGGGAACAGGGAGTAAGGAGTAGGGAATAGAAAAGCAGGGAACAAGGGAGCCGGGGAACGGGGAGCGAGAAGGCAGGGGAAATTTGGATGGAGCAGAATCTGCAAAACACGATCGCACTTCTTGAGCGGACACCGGCGGCTCTCGACGCGCTATTGCGCGGCTTGCCGGAGATATGGACGGAGAGCAACGAAGGCGAAGGCACGTGGAGCGTGCGCACGGTGGTGGCGCACCTGATCCACGGCGAAGATGAGAACTGGATACCGCGTGCGAGAGTGATTTTGCAATTGGGCGAGGCACAGGAGTTTACGCCATTCGACAGGGATGGTTATCAGCGTTACAGCCGCGGCAAAACGATGGAGCAACTGCTGGACGATTTCGCGCAGGCGCGGGCGAAGGGACTGAGAGAGCTGCGCGCGCTGAACCCGACGAAGGAAGACCTAAAGCGGCGTGGACGGCATCCGATGTTTGGCGCCGTGACGCTTTCGGAGCTGCTGGCGACTTGGGCGGCACACGACCTGACGCATCTGCGCCAGATATCGCAGATCATGGCGCACCAGTATCGCGAGGCGGTGGGTCCGTGGGTGCGTTTCCTGGGCGTGATGCAATGCGCGGGGCACAATGCGGCCGCGTGAAGCGCGCGCGGATACCGTAGAATCAGCCATAGCATGAAGTGTCCATATTGCGGTTTCGGGCAGGACCGGGTGGTGGACTCGCGCGAGAGCAAAGATGCCGACTCGATCCGGCGGCGGCGGGAGTGCGAGAAGTGCAACCGGCGCTTCACCACCTATGAGCGCATTGACGAAATTCCCTACATGGTGGTGAAGAAAGACGGGCGGCGCGAGCGCTTCGACCGGCAGAAAATTCTCAGCGGCCTGCTGCGCGCGTGCGAAAAGCGGCCGGTTTCGTCGGGCCAGTTGGAGAAGATCGTGGATGCGACGGAGAGCTTTCTGATTGAGGCGCCGGAGCGCGAGCGCACCACTGCCGAGGTCGGCGAGCTGATCATGCAGCACCTCAAGGGGCTCGACACGGTGGCCTACATCCGCTTCGCCTCGGTCTATCGCGACTTCAAAGACGTGAACGAATTCAAGGAAGAGCTCGAGGGGTTGCTAGCTGGCCACGGAAAGAAGAAAAGCTAGTAGCCAATGAATCATGGCTGAGCAACAAACCCACAAAGTCACACTGATTCCCGGCGATGGCATCGGACCCGAAGTCACGCAGGCGGTGGTGCGCATTCTTGAGGCCACCGGCGTGAAGTTCGAGTGGGAGCGGTTTGCCGCCGGCGCCGAGGCCTTCGAGATTCACGGCGAGTACATTCCCACGGCGCTCTATGAGTCGATCGAGCGCAATCGCGTGGCGCTGAAGGGGCCGGTGACGACGCCGATCGGCGGCGGGTTCAAGAGCATCAACGTCACGCTGCGCAAGAAGTTCGATCTCTTCGCCAATCTGCGGCCCATTCGCAATCTGCCCGGGCTCGACACGAAGTATCCCGGCGTGGATCTGGTGATCGTGCGGGAAAACACCGAGGGCGAATACGTGGGGCTGGAGCACGAGGTGGTTCCGGGAGTGGTGGAGAGCATCAAGGTGATTACGGAGAAGGGATCGACGCGGATTGCGCGGTTCGCCTTTGAGTATGCGCGCAAGCATGGGCGAAAAAAGATCCACTCCATCCACAAAGCGAACATCATGAAGCTCTCGGATGGGCTGTTTCTGCGCTGCGCGCGGCAGGTGGCCGAGGAGTTTCCCGACATCCTGTATGGCGAGCACCTGATCGACAACACCTGCATGCAGTTGGTGATGAATCCGTTCCAGTACGACACGCTGCTGCTCGAAAATCTCTACGGCGACATTGTGAGCGACCTGTGCGCGGGCTTGGTGGGTGGGCTGGGGCTGGCTCCGGGAGCGAACCTGGGCGTGGACTGCGCGATCTTCGAGGCGGTGCACGGCTCGGCGCCGGACATTGCCGGCAAGGATGTGGCGAATCCCACGGCGCTGTTGCAGTCGGCGATTTTGATGCTGCGGCACCTGGATGAGACGGCCGCGGCGGACAAGGCGCAGAAGGCGCTGGAGACGGTGTACGCGCGAGCGGAAGACGCTGACCCGCGACGTGGGCGGGACGGCGGGGACGACGCAGTTTGCCGACGCGGTGCTGGCGGCAATGGCGTAGCAAATGGCTTCTGCGGCCGAAACTCATCCTCTTGTACACTGGAAAGAGTTAAGGCCATGAAAAACAAGATACCCAGTCGGCATCCTGGGTGCGACCGGAATGGTCGGCCAACGCTACATTCAACTGCTCGAAAACCATCCCTGGTTCGAGGTCAGGTGGCTTGCGGCCAGCGACCGGTCCAGCGGGAAGACTTATGGCGAGGCCGCCAAGTGGCGGCTGGACACGCCTCTGCCGGAGCGGATTGCGAAGATGACCGTGTCGCCGGCGGAGCCTGAAGGCGCGCCGAAGATCATCTTTGCCAGCGTGGACGCGGCGATTGCGCGCGAGATGGAGCCGAAGTTTGCCGCGGCCGGTTGCGCCGTCATCTCCAACTCGAGCGCCTTCCGCATGGCGCCCAACGTGCCGCTGGTGCTGCCCGAAGTGAATGCCGGTCACCTGCACCTGATTGAGGAGCAGCCGTGGCGGAAGGAGTCGGGCGGGTTCATCGTCACGAATTCGAATTGCTCGGCGATGGGGCTGGTGCTGGCTCTGAAGCCGATCGAGGAACGGTTCGGCATCGAGCAGATCTTCGTGACCACGATGCAGGCGGTCTCCGGCGCGGGCTATCCCGGCGTGGCCTCGATGGATATTTTGGACAACGTGGTTCCGTTCATCGCCAGCGAAGAAGAAAAGATGGAGACGGAGACGCTGAAGCTGCTGGGCAAGCTGGAAGGTCAGGCAGTGACGCCGCTGGCCGCGAAGATGACCGCGCACTGCAATCGCGTGCCTGTTGTCGACGGGCACACGGAGTGTGTGTCGATCAAGCTGGGGAACAAGTTGGGGCGGGCGGCAAAGCGCGAGGAGATTCTCGCCGCCTGGGCGGAGTTCAAGCCGCTTGCCGGGCTGGGATTGCCGTCTGCGCCGGAGCAGCCGATTGAGTGGGCGGAGCAGAACGATCGCCCGCAGCCGCGGCTGGACCGCAATCGCGGCAAGGGCATGACGGTGACGGTGGGGCGGCTGCGCCCGTGCAACGTGCTGGATTGGAAGTTTGTGCTGCTCTCGCACAACACGGTGCGCGGCGCGGCCGGAGCGACGATTTTGAACGCCGAGATGCTGGCCAGCCTGGGCAAGCTGGAGCGCGACCGGCGGTCGGCTGGCGCGGCAACGCGGAGCTGACGAGCGGAAGCGGAATGCGGATCGCGTAGCGCGGAGCAAGTTCGTTCGCGCAGACAGCATTGGAACGAATCATGAATCTGGTGGTGATGAAGTTTGGCGGCACGTCGGTCGAGGATGCGGCCGCCATCGGGCGCACCGCGGCGATTGTGGCCGGGCGCGTGGCCAACGGCAAAAGCCCCGTGGTGGTAGTGAGCGCCATGGCCAAGGTGACCGACCAGTTGCTGCGCGCGGCCGCGGCGGCCTCAGACGGCGACCGCACCGGCGCGCTGGCCATCAGCTCGCGGCTCAGGGCGCGGCATCGCGACACCGCAGCCGAGCTGGTGAAGCACAAGACCGCGAGCGCTGCGCTCATTCGGCTGATCGACGAGAAGTTCGACGCGCTCGACGAGGTGCTGCGCGGACTTGTCGGCGATTCTGCGAACTGACTCCGCGCATCTCCGATTTGATTGTGAGCCACGGCGAGCGTCTGTCGAGCCGCATCGTGACTGCGGCATTCCGCGAGCGCGGCATCGACGCGGCGCACGTGGATGCGCGCGAGATCATCATCACCGACTCGGAGTTCCAGAAGGCCGCACCGCTCGACGACATCATTGAAAAGCGTGCGCCGGAGAAGCTGTTGCCGCTGGTTGCGCAGGGCAAAGTGCCGGTGATGGGCGGATTCATCGCGTCGAATGAGGCGGGATTGACGACCACGCTGGGCCGCGGCGGCTCCGACTATACCGCGCGCGCTGGTGGGTGGCGCGCTCAACGCGGAGACCATCGAGATCTGGACCGATGTGGACGGAATCATGACCGCCGATCCGCGCGTGTGCCCCGATGCGCTGCGCGTGAAAGTGATCAGCTTTGAGGAGGCGGCGGAGCTTGCCTACTTCGGCGCCAAGGTTCTGCATCCGGCCACCATTTTGCCGGCGGTGAAGAAAAACATTCCGGTGCTGGTGCTGAACAGCCGCAATGCCGCCTGCGAGGGCACGCGCATCATCTCGCTGGCGCCGCACTGCAAGAGCCCGTTCAAATCGATCGCGGTGAAGAGGAAACTGACCATCATCGACATTGTGGCCAGCCGCATGCTGATGACGCACGGCTACCTGAGCCAAATGTTTGCCGTCTTCGACAAGCACAAATGCCCGGTGGACATGGTTTCGACCAGCGAGGTTACATTTCGGTCACCGTGGACTCGAATGCGAGCCTGCCCGAGATCTCCGCCGACCTGAGCACGATGGCGGACGTGAAACACGAGGGCAAGAAGGCGCTGGTCTGCATGGTGGGCGAGGACATTCGCGGGCAGAGCGGCATTGCCGCGCAGGTGTTCAACGGCCATCCGGCACATCAACGTGCGCATGATCTCGCAGGGGGCGAGCGAGATCAACATGAGCTTCATGATCGAAGAGGACGACGCCGACGAGGCGGTGCGGTCGTTGCACGCGGCGTTTTTCAAAGAGCCCGATCCGGCGATTTTCGATGTGGAAGCGAGAAAGCAGTTCACAGTTCTCAGTTCGTAGTTAACAGTGCGCTGTCCGTGATCGCAGTCGCGACATCGATGGGAGATCAGAGTCGCAGGCTAGAACTGCGAGAACTCAAGAACTACGAGACTTGTAACTGTGAACTGTTCCGAAGGAACCTATGCTGATTCTCGTGCTGGGCAAAGGAAAGACCGGATCGCTTGTGGCTGAGGTGGCGCGGGAGCGCGGCCACGGCGTGCGCGCGCTCGACATCGACGAGAACGAGCATGCGTCGGCGCTGACGGCGCCCAATCTGGCCGGCGTGGACGTGGTGGTGGACTTCACCGCTCCCGAGGCCGCCGTCGAAAACATGCGCGCGGTGCTTGCGCTGGGCGGGCGCATCGTGGTGGGAACGACGGGCTGGTACGCGCGAGCTCGCCGAGATGAAGGCGCTGGCCGCCGCAGCGCGGCGGCGGGCTGCTTTACGGCACGAATTTCTCGATCGGCGTGCAAAAGCTCTTCCAACTGACGGCGGAGCTGGCGAAGCTCGAGGGATACAAGTTCTCGATCGACGAGACGCACCACACGTCGAAGCTCGACGCGCCTTCAGGGACGGCGCTGACACTGAAAGAGATCATTCTGTCAGCGCAGCCGGGAATCGATATCCCGGTCGATTCGCATCGCGTGGGCGACGCCAAGGGCGAGCACATTGTGACGCGCGGTGAGCGACTGCGACACGCTGGAGCTGCGCCACGACGCGCACTCGCGGCGCGGCTTCGCGCTGGGCGCGGTGCGCGGCGCCGAGTGGCTGGCGGCAAGACGGCGCCTGGGAGTTCCGCGAGATCTTCGATCAGCTGTGTAGCAGCTGAACCGTGCGCGGAGCCGCGCGAACTGGCGAGATTCTGATTCGTGTTGGCTCCGCTACGCAGGAGAGAGACTGACTTCAGGCGTAGACTCCTCGTGATCGGACACGAAGTCAGAAGCAGCTGTGCCACGGCAGAAATGCAGGGCATCTTGCCGGAACGATGGGGCAGTCTCCTCGGCATCTCCGTCATGACGCATTTGCCGGGATACTAATCACCCTGCTTGCTGATTCGAGACTCGAAATCCGAGCAAATGGCTTTGCGCGCGGAAGGTGGCCGTCAGGGCTGATGACATCCTCGCATGCCAGGTGCGGCCGCATCCAGAGCGGAAGAGCTTTCGAAAAGTCTGCTAGGAATTTCGTGAGACCGATGGTAGAGGGATAGCCGCCGTCTGCATCAGTTCGCGGGCGGTGTGCACTCTTTCCAGCGCGTCAAGCTAATCGAGATGAAATCCAAGAGCCGTCCAGTCTCCGACATGGAGTGAACGTTAACCAGTAGCGGCCATGCCGTCATCGATCATCGTTCACGACGGATGCTCGGGATCGTTGACGGAAAGACGACGGCTTCGAGAGCCATCGCTCATGACGCGTTTCGAGACTGCCTGCGCATAATCAAAGATCATGGCGCACCATCCGTTTCGTGTATCATGGAACGGCTTCGACAAGAACGGCGAATACTTTGACCAGATGATGTCTTCCGACCTCGAAGACCCTACGAGCGGCGACAACGACCAAGGACGGCGATTCATCACGGGGCTAGTGCATCTTGATTCGACTGTCCGCCTTCTCAGCGGAAGCAAGTTGCGTAAGATCGTCCAGCGAGATGCATGCTGAATATGCGTGCTCATTCGCGGCCACCCATATGCATCCCACTTGCCCCACCTACGACATCAGCCGCTGCGCATCGGCCCAGGTGCTCTTGCCCATCTGGATTTCGCGAGATGTCGTTGAGCAGCGCTGCGGCCCGCCAGCGCAAAATCAGCGGCTGAATGTGCTCAACTCGTCAAAGGCAGACGGACTTCTCCAGGACAGACATCCGAACCGGCCGATTGAAGTTCGAGCCTCGCTTCCTCATTGGCCCCCGGCACGCGGCTTGATCAGCTCGTCGAGATAGTCGGGCTTTGCGTCGTCGCGGACCAGGTGCGGATAGCGCTCGCCGCCGTGATACTGAATGGTGCGCGGTGCGATAGTAATCGTCATCCACAACCAGCAGCGTGATCGGCTCGGTGGTGTCTTTTGCGGCCTTGATCGCATCTTCGAGAAGATCGTGCGTGTAGACGCGGCCATTCACGCCTACAACCTTCATTCCCGATGAGATGCCAGCCTCAAATGCGGGGCTGCCGACGATCGAGTCGCTGACGGCGCCGTCGCCATCGAGTTGCAGGCCGATGGAATAAACGTCGCCTACGGCGCCGCGGCGTCCCGGCTAGTGCAGAGGCTTGTCATTGAACTCGACCTTCCATCCGGCATTCTCGATCCCGCCCGCGGGCATTGCCGGAGACGTGGAGTCGAGATGCTGGTGAAAGAACGCAGCCCAATCGTACGGCGCAACTTGATTCAGCGTTTCGACCAGGCTGTCGAAGGTGTAGGTCTTGAGCTCCGGGCCGTTGTTGGGGCCGCCGTGAAAGAGGTGGCAGAAGTCGTCGATGGATTTCTGGCCGTTTGTGACGTTGTGGATGATGGTGGCGACTTCAAGCCACATCAGATCGCCTTCGTCGTAGTAGTCCTCGGCGCGGCGCCAGTTGGTCCAGCCTCTGCCTCCGCGGCCGAAGCCGGGCACGGCGACGGCGGTATCGAGCAAAGGACGCCAGGTGCGGCCGGGGCGTCCGGGGCCGAGCAGGGCAGCGGCGTTGGCCAGATATTCGCGATACTGCTCCGGCGTGAACAGTCCGCTGCGCGCGGCAAGCAGAGGGCCGAGGTATTCGGTAAGGCCCTCGTAGACCCAAAGCAGATCGTCTTGCATCGGCTTTTCAAAGTCGGGCGTAGCCAGATCGGCGGGGCGGCGAAACTTGCCGTTCCAGGAGTGGACGAACTCGTGCGGCAGACAGGGAGCCGACAGCCATGCCGGCGTCGGGCAAGAGAAGCGCGCGCTCGGGCAGGCGGCTGTCGTTGGATTCGTGGTGCTCCAGACCGAAGTGGGCCACGTGATCGCTGAGCGTGAGCAGGAAGTGGTAGTCGCGATAGTGGCGCGTGCCGAAGAGCTTGCCCGACTCGGCGACCAGATTGGTCATCTCCTTCTGCATCTCCGGGCTCATGGCGAGCGCGGCTTCACTGTCGGCGACCAGATCGATTTCGTGGTGGATGGGCTCGCCGGGCGGCGTGAGATCGATGGCCCGATAATACTGGCCGGCGATCACCGGCGAGTCGACGAGCAGGTCGAGCGAGATGGGCTTGAAGGAGACGCGAGTGCCGGATTGGCTTTTCGACGGGAGCGCGGTGCCGAACTTCCAGCCCTCGGGAAGGATGAGACTGGCCTGATAAGTGAGTTGCGCGGCCGGCGTGCCTGCGGGATAGAGGACCACCTCATTCCATTCGAGGACCATGAGCTTATCCGTGGCCGACACGCCTTCGGGCTCAATGGCGTCGTAGGAGGCGTCGAGATGAGTTGCTCCGGCGGGGATGTCGAGATGGAACGTGAAGGCGTCGAGCGTATCGCGCTGCCAGGGGATGGTTTTTCCGTCGGCTTCGAATTTGAGGCCGGTGAGGCTGGCGATGGGACCGTCGGGCCCGTGTTCGCCGGGAATCCACTTGGGAAAGTACAGTGTGAGCGGGCCGGGATTGACGGGAAGGACCAGATGCGCGTGAAGAAGCTTTTGCGGGGTCTCGGTGGCATCGACAGTGAGCGAGATCGTCTCGCCCGGTTGCGCAATGGCGACGGGCGCTGCGAGCACTGCGAGCAGAGCGAGAAGACCAGGCAGGCGGGGACCGGATGCAATCATTGCGGAGCTCCTTGTTGGCGGAATCCTTGCGACAAGCCTCACCCGCGCATGATAGCAGCCGGGTCGGAATAAGGTGCCGATAGGATTGGGCACGGGAATTGACGCCCGCTTCTACGCTCCTTGCATCGAACCGTTATAAACTTGAGCTGTTATGGAAACGACAGGCTGTGGTACCGCAATTGTGACGCCATTCAGGGCGGATGGATCGGTCGATGAGCCGGCGCTGTGGGCGCTGGTGAACTGGCAGATCGAGTCGGGCATTGACTTTATCGTGGCCTGCGGCTCGACGGGCGAGGCGGCGACGCTGGACGAGGAAGAGTGGCTGCGCACGGTGCGGCTGGTGATCGACGCGGCAGCGGGGCGGGTTCCGGTTTGGGCCGGCTGCACGCACAACTCGACGCGTGTGCTGGTGCGGCTGGCCGGGCATTTGCGGCGCATGCCGGGCGTGGCGGCGGTGCTTTCGGCCAATCCCTACTACAACAAGCCCACGCAGGAGGGGCAGTTCCAGCACTTTCTGGCGCTGGCGCGCGAGGTCGATCCGCTCCCGGTGTGCGTGTACAACGTGCCGGGACGGACGGCGGCGAACCTGGAGCCGGAGACCGTGGCGCGGCTGGCTGCGGCGGCCAGGAACATCGCAGGCGATCAAGGAAGCGAGCGGCAAGGTCACGCAGTTTGCCGAGCTGGCGCACATCCTGCCGCGGGGGTTCAAGATTTTCTCGGGCGACGACAACCTGGCGCTGGCGGCGATCGCCGTGGGCGCGCACGGGCTGATCAGCGTGGCGTCGAACGAGGTTCCGGCGGAGGTGACGCGCATGATTCGCGCCGCGCTCGAGAATCACTGGGACGAGGCGCGGGAGCTGGAGCGGCGGTTTGCGCGGCTGTTCGAGGCGAACTTCTGGGAGTCGAATCCGGGGCCGGTGAAGACGGTGCTGAGCCTGATGGGGCGGTGCGGCGAACATCTGCGTCTGCCGCTGGTGCCGCCCACGGCGGCCACGCGCGCCAAGCTGGAGCGGCTGGCCGGCGAGCTGGGCCTGCTGAAGCATGCGCCGATTGCCGGAGGGCGTGCGGTCGGAAGTGTTCTGAAGGAATCCATGCGAAGAAGATCGCGGTTCGTGCGGACAGCGGCGCGGAATGTCCTGCCGGTGCTAGCGTTCGCGCTCTCCGGCCGTGACCTGCGCGATGGCACAGAGCCAGCCGGGTGCTGCGCAGGCACAAACCGGCCAAGCCGGGAGCCAGCCCAGCGCGCCGCAGACGCAAAATCCAAACCGATCTGCGGAAGGTAAAGCCGAATATCTCGGGCCAGCGCAATGGCGTTTTCATCGAGCCGGACCCGATGGACTTTGCGGATCACGCGGGCTACGTTTCGCTCTTCGACGGCAAGACGCTGACCGGATGGGATGGGCGGCCCGGCGTGTGGAGCGTGGAAGACGGCGCGATCGTGGGCGTCTCGACCAAGGAAAAGAACGCAGGCAACTCTTTTCTGGTGTATCACGGCGTGGCGGCGAAGGACTTCGACCTGAAGCTCGAGATCAAGGTGGAGTGGGGCGGAGGCAGCGGCGTGCAGTACCGCAGCAGCACGGGGATTCCGCCGGGCCGCGTGGCCGGGCAGGGCGAGCCGCCGCTCGATCCGCGCTGGGTGATGATTGGGCCGCAGGCCGACTTCTGGTATCCGGTGAACGAGCGGGCGAAGCAGTACAGCGGGCAGCTCTACTCGCAGAACACTTCGCTGGGCATTGTTGCCTGGCGCGGGCAGGTGGTGGAGTCGGAGCCGGGCAAGTTGCCGCGGCTGGTGGGAACGATCGGCGACCGCGCGCAACTGGGCACGTATGTGAAGGACGGCGAGTGGAACCAGTACACGATCATCGCGCGGGGCGGGGTGATTCTGCACATTCTCAATGGGCAGCTGATGGCGGTGCTGGTGGATGACGATCCGGCCTCGACGAACAATGTTTCGGGGCTGTTCGGACTGCAGATCGAAGGCACGCCGTGCAAGGTCTCGTTCCGCAATATATGGCTGAAGAAAGATCGACTAACCGGGGTTAATTCGATAAGCAGGGCTGAGTTACCGTGGATTACAGCAATGCAGATTCCGGAGGTAACGTGCGATTGGGAAGCTCCTGAGTTATGAAACTTTTTTCAGAAATCCTCGCAACTTCCGTGAATCCTCTGGTGTTCTAATTAGTTCGACGGCAGGAAGCGACTCTAAGAAGATCGACTCGCCACTAGATGTCCAATTTTGGCGAATGCTCCGTGCGCGAGCGCGCCCTGGAACGATTTATTTTTCCCCGCCTAGAGTAGAGAGTCCTTGCAGGTTCGCATTCGTGTAGAATTTACCGGCAATGGCTCGCAATCTGGGCGGCGTTCCCGGTAGAGAGGCCAGCAAGACGAGCTCACTCGGCGCGCTCTCATAAGGCACGGCAGATTCGCAGAAAGTGACGTACCAATATGTCCCCCAAGACATGTCGAAAATCTCTGCAGGCTAGCGCTGCTTCCACTCGCTGCTGCTCGTGCTGGTGGCGCGGGCTGCGGCAGCGGTCCATGATCACACCGGAACCCAATCCAAGTGGCCAACGGGCTCGGCGTTCGTGGTCGGCACGGACGCGCCTTTGGCTGCCGTCGTCTCGTTTCAGGTGACAGCTTGAGAGCGTCGAGCTGACCCACGGCGCGGCAACCCCGGTAACTCTGATCAGCGGCACCCCGACCGTCGACTTTGCACGCTTCAACGGTCTGCAGACCCTGCTGGACATGAACGACGTTCCCGCAGGGACATACACCAGCATCAACATTCACTCTGGGCACGGGCACGATCGGCTATCTGAATACCACCGGCGGCGGCGCGCCAACGATCGCGACCGATGCCGGCGAACTATCAGCCTCGAACACGGTGACCATCAATCTGACGAATCCACTGGTGGTCAGGCGGACTACCGCCGGTGGGCCTGCGCATGGACTTCGATTTGGCCAAGTCGATCGAGTCGACCGAACGGCGCGATCACCGGCACGGTGACTCCGACATTCGATATCTGCACGGTGACGAGCACTGACAACGGCGGCTACATCGATGAGTTGATCGCCGGCGTGGTGAGCGTGCAACGCAGACCCAGTCGTTTGTCGTGCAGGGACCGCACGGCGAACAGTTCACGATCAACGTCTCGGGCAGACGGAGTGGGACGGCGGCGCCAGCCTAAGCGCGCTCGAACACCAGCAGCGTCGTGCAGGTTGCCGGGCAAGCTGGATCCGGCCGACCAGACGCTGGATGCCGACGAAGTGGCAATCCTCTCGGACAGCGAGCTTCTACGCGACGGGCAGATCACGTACGTGACGCCGTCAACCGGCGCGGCCACCAGCTTCGACCTCTATGTGCGCGGACTTGAGCCCACCAGCACACCGGAGTTCCGCTGGGCCAGATTGCGCAAGTGAATCTGACCGGCAACGAAAAGTACTCCATCTACTGGATGCACAATCCGTTCACACAGTTCCTCTTCAACTCAAGCGCTCTGACGGCCGGCCAGGACGTTGCGGTCGGCGGACCGGCGACCGGAGCGGCCAGTGCGACCACGTACGGTCAATCGCATCCACCTGCGCAACTGGGGCTTTAACGGCACCATCGTCGAAGGGCAGCCAGAAGCTCGGCACAGGGCACGTTCCAGATGCAGATCAACGGCTTTGCCGGGCATGTTGATTCCGTCAACGGTCACGGTCTATCTGGGCACCACTGCGACTTCCGCTATGGCTTTGGCGCATTCGGCGACCTGGCGATGGCGCGAAGATTCGCGTGGTGGGATTGCTGCTGAAGAACCCCACCAACGGGCAAGTGGTGCTGCTGGCGCGTCACATCGACGGCTTCCGACTTCACGGACATGACGACCGCAGCCTGGCAATAAGCCGAACGCACGATCAAATCAACGCCGGGGCTGGAGTGATGCCAGCCCCGGCGTTTTCTTTGCGGTGGTAAGCGATTCTGGGGCCTCCGAGGAATAAGTTCGCGCTTGTCCGGGCCGAATTGGACTACGATGCCTGGAGAGCGAGCTGCCCGCGGATGTCGCCATCGAATTGATCGCAAAGATGCAGCCGCTGTAGGAGTCGTTGTGCACCGAAATCTCCGTTGCTTGGCTTTGGTCCTGTCCTTGCTTGCGCCCATCATTCCGCTGCACCCTCAAGCCGACACCTCCCCCCCCAAAGAAACAGCACAAAATAGAGGACAAGGAGTACTTCCAGTAAACTCAGTTGCCGGTTCTCCCGATGTTGCGTTTGTAGACGCAACCCTGATCGATGTCGTAGAGCGGCGTTGAAAAACCCAGCATGGCCGTAGTAATATCCCGAAACCGGATCGTGCGCATCGGACCGACGAAAGAGATCAGTTTGTCCGATTCGACAAAGCGCATCCAGGCATCCGGGAAATTCCTGATTCCGGGACTCTGGAATATGCACGTCCATCTGGGAAATGCGAAGGAGGCCGCGCTTCCTGCCCTCGTGGCCTCGGGTTCACGACTGTACGCGACATGGGCTCGCCAAATGATTCAACTCTCAAGCGAAGGAGTGTCGAAGCGCTCACAGGTCAGCGAATCGGTCCCGGATCTTCGCTGCGGGCCCAGTCGTCGACTCAGGTGTCCCGATCCAATCGATATATCGCAACAAGCCCGAAGAAGGCCGCCGCGCAGCTGATGCCCTCGCTCGTCAGGGGGCTGATTTCATCAACGGTTCATGAGCATTTTCCAGGGAGACATCTTTGCTATTGCCGAAGAACCACGTTTGCTTGGCATCCCGTTTGCGGGTCATGTTCCTTTCATCCAAGTGGATTCGCCGTGTCGGCAATTGAGGCATCAAACGCCGGCCAGAAGTCTCTCGAACATTTTTACGGCATTCCCTTTGCTCCGGACGATCCCTCCGTGCCGGAGATGTTGGCTGCTTTCAGGCGAAACGGCACCTGGGTGTGCCCGACACTGATCGTTTTCTGGAATCGGGCGCACCTCAAAGAACTGAATGCTGACCGGACTTCCCTGGTGAAGCGAGCCGCTCCCTCTTTGGTGAGTTTTTGGGATGTCAATGAAGGAATTTCTCGCCGGATTTGAGGATCCCGAATCTCCTGCTCTCAGTTCGGACCGCGGAAATAAAGATACTGGCCAATGCCCACATCCCGCTGCTCGCCGGCACAGACCTGGGATTCGCCTACGTCTTGCCCAGCGATCTCTCGAAAGAGCTTGAGTTAATGGTGGACGCAGGCTTGACTCCGATGGAAGCCCTCCGCGCCGCCACGGATTAATGCAGCGATTTCATGAATCGAGATGCTGAAATGGGCAGCATCAACGAGGCGAAGATCGCGGACCTTGTGCTGCTGGATGACGATCCGATCCAGAACATCCATGCGATTGAGCAGGTAGACGGCGTAATGGCGAACGGCAGGTTTATGACCCACGCGGAATTAGCCGAAGCAGTCGCGACGTTCTGAGTTTTATCGAGAAACCGGGAAGATCCTGCTTTAGCAGGCAGTCTCCAGCTATGAAAAAACCAGCCTAGAAGAGGTCGGCGATGGGCGGAAAGGTGAGCAGCAAGCTAAGGAAGAGCAGGATGAATGCTGCAACGGTGACGCGCCCCACTTCGACATTGCGCCACGACCAGCGCCAATGGAGCAGGGCCCACGCGGCGAGCCAGACCACGATGGCGCAGGTGGTGACGCCGGAGAGCGGGCCGGTGGGCGTGTAAAAGATCATGAGCTTCTTGATAGACGCGGATTGTCGGCCAGGATGGCGAAGACGGCGAGCAGAAACGAGCCGATGCCGGCCGCGAGAACGGCGGCCGCGCCGGCGCCGTTCGATATCAGCATCGCCTGCGGAACGCGGCCGCGGTTTGAGCGCTCATTTCTGTTCTCCCTGGACGATAGTGGATCGTCGGGCCGCCCTCGACGGGCGCGTTCTTGTTGAGCATGGCGCCGAAGAAGCCGGCGATGCCGGCGGCAAGAAGCGAGATCCAGACGAAACCGAGGACCGCGGTGCGAAGCTCCGGATGGATTCTGAGATTGCGGCCATAGTGAGAAAACGACCGCGGCGGCCATGGTGATGGAGATGGGCGCGAGCCAGGCGACGTGCTCTTTCCACTCCATGCCGATGGAGTGCCAGGCGCTGGTGGAGGGGCTCGACATAGCAGGCGTTGCGGAAATGCGGCGAGGTTCGCGATCCCGGCGGCGGCGCGGCGCGATACCAGGGATAGATGATGTAGGCGCCGGTGAGCACGGTGAGCCAGGCGAGCACGGCCATGACGGCGAGATAGATGCGCAGGAACGCTCTCGTCGAGCGTGGTGACCGGCGCGTCGCTGTGCGAGTAGTAGCGGCGGTAGAGCTCGACCAGCGCGCCGGAACAGGCCATGAGATAGAGCGCGCCGAAGCCCATGCCGTGAATCATCGTCCAGAGACTGCGTGCGGTGATTTCCATTCACATCATCCTTTCTGCGCGCACGCCGCAGAGCATCGCGCGCGGCGCGCCGTCAGAAGCCGTTTCTGCCGGGCGGCGCGGGAAAAAGCAGATTTCCTGCCGAGTCCTTCTTGTCGTCCGGCGCGGCGCTCTTTTCGTCTTTGCCCCAGGTCCAGTACATGCCCACGTAGGCGTAGTTCTCGGTTTGTCCGGCGACCGAGTGGCCGTAGCAGAACAGAAACTGCTCGTTGGTGATTGTGCTTGAAGTGGTAGTAGCCGCCGACGTCGATCATGGCGGAGCGCTCGAGTCTGCGCGGCGGCGAATGCCCTCGCGTCCATGAGCGAAAACTTCGGCGCCGAGTTCCCACTGCTCGTTCAGTTCGCGCTTGATCAGCCATCCGGTGTAGGGAAAGTTGCGATAGCCGGTCTGCGGAACCACCTGGTAGCCGCCGCCGCCGTCAAAGAGCCATTTGCCGAAGTTCTTCTGCAGCCAGATGGGGAGCTTGTACCAGACCTTGCCCACGCCGAGGCCTTTGTCGTAGTTGCCGGTGGGCATTTCGAACATGGTGAAGCTGCCGATCTGCGGAAAGTGCTTGGTCTCTTTGATGAAGGCGATCTTGGCGCCCAGCTCCATGTCGGTGAGGCCGAAGGCGTCGGGCCCTGGCCGGCGGGCAGGTAAACGGGATTGTTCGACGGCGCGATCACGCCCCAGGGCAGGATGGCGTGAAGCTGCACGCGGGGAAGTGCGCCCCAGTTGAACTCGAAGGCCGGGCCGGTGGAGTCGATCTCCGCCGGGGTGCCGTCGGCGCCGCCGAAGATGTAGAACTCGTAGTGATGCAGGTCGACGGGAACCGGATCGTCGGTTTGATAGGGAGGGCCCTGCGCGCAGAGACGCGGAACGGCGAGCGCGCACAATAGGCAGAAGGCCAAGATTTTTGAGGATGCAGGGGAATTTCATCGACAAACCATGAAAGGGCCCGCAAACGACCTAACCGAGCGTCTATGTTAGAGCCTGAGGGCCGTGCCGGTCTATGCGGTCCCACGAAATTCATCGCGCTTTCATCGGCTGGAAGGAACTGAGATGACAAACAGCATCGGCGATATGCCGCAAGGCAAAGCCGCGAGAGTGGCGGGCTTTCTTTATCTCGATCTACATCGTCGTATTTGCCGCTTCTTCCTTTGTTCAAGGCAAACCCATCGTATACGGAAATGCCGCGGCCACAGCTAGGAATTTGATGGCTTCCGATTGGCTGTTCCGCATTGGTATCACCAGCGAACTGCTCGCCGCGTTATTTTTTCTTCTCGTGGCCTGGGCTCTCTACGTGCTATTGAAGCCGGTGAATAGAAGCCTCGCGCTGCTGTTTGTGTTATTGAACCTGGGCGGCGTCGCCGTCGAGTGTGTCAGCTCGCTGATTCGTTTTGACGCCGTGCTGCCTTTGAGCGGCGCCGACTACCTGAGACCACTCGCAACGGATCAGTTGCAGGCTCTGGCAATGCTCTTGCTCAATGTAGGCAACAGCGGAAATACGGTTTCGGTGCTTTTCTATGGCGCCTGGCTTTTTCCTCTTGGTTATCTGGTCATAAAGTCGGCCATCCTTCCGCGAATTCTGGGCATACTGCTGATGATTGATGGCCTTTGCCTGCTGATTTGCTTCTTCCAGCTATGGCTCTTCCCCGGCCACGAAAAACTCACCTACCCGCTGTTTCCGGTCATGTTCATTGCGGAGTTTGGATTTGCATTGTGGCTTTCGATCAAGGGCGTAAAGGACAGGGAGCGGGCGTCAGTCTAGCGCCGCAGGCACAAGCCGATCCGCAAATCAGTGTCTGCGGCCGCCGCCGCCGCCGCTGGAGTGGCTCGCATTGGGCGCGCTCATGTGCCCGCCGCCAAAGCTCTGGTGTCCGCCTCCAAAGCTTTGGTGTCCTCCGCCGAAACTCCTCGGCGCATTGTTGGAATACGACGGAGCGCGCGGGCTGCTGAAGGACCTTTGCTGCCCACCACCGAAGAGATGGAATCCGCCCGATTGCTGGTTTCGCGCCGTCGAATTCCCGTAGTTTTCATAGGAGCGGTTCGAAAACCCGCGCGAGTTATTCGACTGCGGCGCTGCGCGATACGAACTGGACGGGTTGGAATACGCGAAGCCGGGTCGAGTGGCATAGGCCTGCGGTGCGGAATAGCTGTTACGGGAGTAGCCGTTCCCTGGGTAGGTGTTTGTTGTCTGCCCTGTGTAGCCATACCGGTAGCCCGGATTGCTATAGGTCTGCGGCCTGCTCGAATAGCCCGGATTCGTGTACGCCGGTGCGCGGTTCGGGTAGGTCTGCGGACGATAGCCGTAGTTCTGTGGCGGAGCAACGCGCTGAGTACGGCTGCTGCGCCGGGCGGTTATAAGTCTGTTGACCGGGCATCGCAGGCCGGGCGGAGCCATAAGACGGCTGCTGGTTGCCGCGATTGTACTGGTAGCCGCGATTGTCTTCTTTATTGTCGTTGTTGCTGAGGCGTCCGGGCTCAGGGAATCGCTCGGCAGGCCGCACGAAGGACTGTCCCGGACCGCGATTGTTCGACCATCCGCCGTGCTGGTTGCCGCCGCCCTGGTTGTAGCCCGGCCGTTGGGTCGTACGACCGATTCTGGCCGTCGCGCATGCCGCCGTTTCCGCCCCGGCCATAGTGGGCGCGAGGTCCACCGCGTGGCAGGCCCCAATCGGCCATCTGGTTGCTGTGCGAATAGTAGCCGGAATGGTTAAACATCAACCCTTGCCCCGCCCAGTCGCAACCCCATGCCGACCAGCCAAAAGCCATGCGATCGAAGGCTCCCAGTGCGAAGCTGAGTCCGTACTGAATAGGAGCGCCGTCGAAGAAGTCGCCCAGCGGGCCGAAGAACGCGAAGCCCGGATAGGGCGCGATTGGCTCCCCATAAACATCCCATGGGTTGTAGGTGGGCACGTACACAACATGCGGGTTCGCGGGTTCCAGCTCAACATAGCCCTGGTCGTTGTTCACTTCTTCCTGCGGCGTGCTCTCGAGATTGCCGGCCTGCTCGGCGCTCTCGCGCAGCACTTGCACAGTCTGCATCACGTCCTGCGGCTGGTTGTAGTAAGCATTGCCGAGGTTCGTGGTCCACTCCAGGTTGTGGTCCATCATGTCGAGCACGTCAGGGAAGGCGGTGAGCGCCTTAATGCTGGGGTCCCAGGTTGTCTGCGCGTTGGCGCCTGCGGCAATCTGGTCAGGAGAACTGTAGCCCTGCGTGCGCATCTGCTGCAGCCACTGGTCGGCCACTGCCACCTGCGCCGGATAGGTTGACGCGGCAAGAATCTGCGCGAGTAGCGAGTCTGGATAAAGCGCGATGGGCGCGAGAAGCTGATCAAGATCCTCGGCGCTGAGAGCCTGGGCGGGCGCGGCAGGCTGGTTAGATCCTGCTGCGGATAGGGCGATTGCGCGCTGTCCGGCGCTGGTCGCGTCGGGCTGCGGCGCGTAAGGTGCTGCTGCGGCGCATATTGCGGCTGGTATTGCGGCTGCTGATCCTGCGGCGCCGGCGGCGAGCGGTTGATATTGCGGCTGCGTGTAGCGGTTTTGCGGTAGGGGCTGCGCGTATTGGTTGCTCGGATAGGCATTGCCGTTTGGCGCCGTACCGCGAGCGCTAGGTACGTCTGCTGTGCGCGCGCATCCGCCGCGAACGGAAGTGGAAGAGCAGCGAGCGAGCGCCGAAAATCCATGTCATCAATCGGATCTCCCCGCCGTGCAGGGAGCCTCTGGAAAAGGAACGCAAAGGCGTTCGTCAACGAGGGGGAAAGCCGCGCAAGGACGAACAAATCGTTCGGGGCTCCATGATCCCTCACTGTCCGCTCCGTGAGCCCGAGCACTGCCGGGCTCCGGTCCGGCCGTAGCATAGGTCCGGTTGCCCAAGGGAAGGGCTAATCTCATGGACCCTGAATGGGGGATTAGTTTCCGTTGTGAGGAGAATAGTTCCGAAAGGGGTGCCGCGTGGCCGTACAGGGTGCGCCGATGCAGGAACGACGGAATATCCCGGGAGCCTTGGGTCACGGCAACGACTTCGACCCGATCCCGCTGCGTTCGGTAGATCACTATATATGCGCCCACCGGCCAGAAAAGCACCGGAAAGTCGGTCAGGTCTTCACGTTTGTGACCGATTCCCGGAACACGCGCAAGCGTATCAAAGGCTTCACGCAGGCGCGCAATCCAGCGGTCCGCAGCATCGAGATTGTCTTGAGCGATGTACTCCCAAATCTCGGCGAGGTCTGTTTTGGCCTCCGCGCTGAAGACGTACTTGCTCATCCTTGCGGGCTTCTCCGTTTGCGCGATCTTCGCTGAAGGTCGTCCCAGACCGCTTGTGGTTCGACATGGTTTCCCCGGTCGAGCGACTGAAGCCTCGCGCCGAGCTCCCGATTGAAGGCCGCAATCTGCGCGCTTCGCGCCCGGTCGTGCTCCTCAGCAGGCGCAGGGCCTCGCGAACGACCTCACTGGCCGATGTGTAGCGGCCGGACTCGACCTTGCCAGCGACGAATTTGTCCAGCTCAGGAGTGAGTGACACGTTCATGTGGAGCGCCTCCTGTTTCTGATTGTGAGGCGAGTAACAGAATTTGTCAATCTTTGTTATTGTATCCGGGAAGATGCGGCGATTCCACCGGAGGTGCAGCTCCGTTTCAGGCTGAAACATCTTACCCCGCCAGCGCCTTCTTCACCAACTCGCTCACCGCGCGGCCATCGGCGCGCAGGCCCGCCGCCTGAAGCCTGGCTTGAACGGCTTTCATCGCCGAGCCCATGTCCTTTGGCGTGGGCTTGTGGCCGAGGCTCGCCTCCAGCTCGCCGAGCGCCTCAGTTACCACCCTCGCCAGGCCGGCTTCGTCGAGAGCCTTGGGCAGGAACTCCTCGATCACGACGATCTCGGCCGCCTCCTTGGCGACGAGATCGGGCCGGTTGCCCTTGGCGAACTGCTCGATCGAGTCGCGGCGCTGCTTGATCATCGTGGCCAGCGCCTGCTCGCTCTCGGCCTGCGTCAGCGGCCCGCGCTTTTCAATGGCCTTATTTTTCAGCGCGTTCTTGATCAGCCGCAGCGTACCGGTGCGCTCGGCGTCGTGCGCCTTCATGGCGGTGACAATCTGCTGGCTGACAAGGGCTTCGAGTGCGCCTGCTTCGGTCATTTTCTAGCTCCTGACTTTGCTTCAACCATAGTCGCTCGCTCCACGAGAAGAGCGGGTGCCCCGGAAACGAGCCGGCCAAACAAGAATTGTACCGATTTTGGGAAGTTGGGCGCAAAAAGAGCGGAATTGTCCCGAGTTCTGGCCTTGAAGTTTGATTTCCACAAGATAAAATCACAAAAACCACAAAATTGTGTATTATGTGATTGTCGTTGGTTCGACCATCAGTCAGTCCAAAACAAGGAGAAGAACATGATTCGCAAGACACGCCTTTTTACGCCCGGCCCAACGCCGCTGCTTCCCGCGGCCCAGTTTGCCATGGCTGCGGCCGACATGCACCACCGCACGCCGGAGTTTCGCGCCCTGTTCCAGAAGGTGCTGGCCCAGCTCAAGGTCTTTGTCGGCACCAAGAACGACGTGCTGCTGCTGGCGTGTTCGGGCACCGGCGCCATGGAGGCGTCGGTCTCGAATCTGACCTCGCCGGGCGACCAGGTGCTGGTGCTGACGGCGGGCAAGTTCGGCGAGCGCTGGGTGGACCTGGCGAAGGCCTTCGGCTGCCAGCCGGACGTGGTGAAGGCGCCCTACGGCCAGACCTTCGATCTGGCCGCGGTGCGCGCGGCGCTGAAGCCGGAGCACAAGGCTGTCTACATGCAGGCCACGGAGACCTCGACGGCCGTTCGCCACGACGTGGAAGCGGTCGCCAAGCTTCGCGAGGAGATCGGCGCCCAACACGCTGCTCGTGGTCGACGGCATCACCGGCCTGGGCACGACGCACTTCGACGTGGACGGCTGGGGCATCGACGTCCTGATCGGCGGCTCGCAGAAGGCGGTGATGATTCCGCCGGGCCTGGCCTACCTGAGCGTGAGCGAGAACGCGTGGGCGGCGATGGAGACGGCCAAGAATCCGCGCTACTACTTCGACCTGCGCAAGGAGCGCAAGAACGCCGTGAAGGGCGAGAGCGCCTACACGCCGGCGGTGGCGCTGGTTGCGGGCTGGGCGCGGCGCTCGACTACATTGCCGGGCAGGCGGGCGGCGACCTCGAAAAAGGCCGCATCGCGCTGATCGACAACGCGCAGGTGAACGCGGCGGCGACGCGCGCCGGGCTGGTGGCGCTGGGCTTCACGCTGTTTGCGCCCACGGCTCCGGCGGCGGCGGCCACGGCGGTTGCGGTGCCGGAAGGGATGGACTCGGGCGAGGTGGTGAAGGCGCTGAAGGCGAAGTTCGCGCTGGTGACGGCCAACGGCCAGGGCGAGATGCAGGGCAAGATCTTCCGCGTGGCGCACCTGGGCTTCTTCGACTATCTCGACACGGTGGCGCTGCTGGGCGCGATGGAGCACATCGCCAAGGACACGCTGGGGCTGCCGGTGGAGTATGGCCAGGCAGTGGCGGCGGCGCAGAAAGTGTATGCGAAGGCAGTGAAGCAGTGAGCGGAGTAGCGAGTAGCAGTGATTCGAAGCGCGAGATCACGCGAGTTCTACCAGGCTCGACTGCAAACGCTGTCACCGCATCTACTAGCGCTAGCACTGCTAACAGCTAGAGAGCTGTATTCATGCCTGAACTGACATTCGGAGAAAAGCTGCTGATCGCGCGCAAGCAGCTCGATCTCTATCAATACGAGATGGCCGAGCGGCTGGGGGTGCATCCCAACTCGCTGACCAAGTACGAGCGCGGCGAAGGCAAGCCGCATGCGGCGGTGGTGCGGATGTTCGATCTGCTGTGCGAGCAGCAGGGCATTCGCTTTGACGAGTACAGAGCGGGTCCGCCGCGGCGGACAAGGGAGCAGCGATGAAGATCGTACTGGCGGAGAAGGTTTCTCCGGCGACGCTGGCCGTGTTTGCGGCCGAGCCGGGATGGGAAGTGATGACGCACGACCAGTTGCCGGAGGGGTTGCCGGCGGCGCTGGCCGATGCCGATGCGCTGGTGGTGCGCAGCGCGGTGCAGGTGGACGATGCGCTGATGGAGCACGCGCCCAAGCTGCGCGTGATTGGCCGTGCCGGCGTGGGCGTGGACAACATCGACGCCGATGCGGCCACGCGGCGCGGCATCGTGGTGATGAACACGCCGGGCGCGAACGCCGTGGCCGTGGCCGAGCTGACCATCGGCCTGATGATCGCGCTGGCGCGCAAGGTGCCCGCGGCCAACGCCACCATGCACGCCGGCAAGTGGGAGAAGAAGAGTCTGCAGGGCGCGGAGCTGCGCGGCAAGACGCTGGGCATTCTGGGGCTGGGCCGCATCGGCCTGGAAGTGGCGCAGGCGCGCGCGCGGGTTCGGCATGGAGATCGTCGGCAGCGATCCGTTTGTCTCGGCCGCGGTGGCGCGCGAGAACGGCATCGCGCTGGTTCCGCGTGGAAGAGCTGTTTGCGCAAGTGCGGACTACCTCACGCTGCACGTGGGCCTGACGCCGCAGACCACGGGCATCATCAACGCCAAGACGCTGGCGGCGATGAAGAAGGGCGTGCGCATCATCAACTGCGCGCGCGGCGAGCTGGTGGAGGATGCGGCGCTGGTGGAGGCGCTCAAGAGCGGGCAGGTGGCCGGCGCGGCGCTGGATGTGTTCTGCCGTCGAGCCGCCGAAGGATTCGCCGTATTTCGGAGCTGGACAACGTGATTCTGACGCCGCACATCGCCGGCTCGACGGCCGAGGCGCAGGAGGCGGTGGGCATGCAGATTGCGCATCAGGTGCGCGAGTATCTGAAGCTGGGCGTGGTGCAGAATGCGGTGAATCTGCCGTCGCTGAGCCACGAGGAGTACGTGCAGCTGGCGCCCTACATCGACCTGGCCGGGCGGCTGGGATCGTTTCTGGCGCAGGCGGGCAAGGGCGGCGCGAATCAGGGATTGAGGCCATTCACCTGGTCTACGGCGGCGCGCTGGCCGAGGCCAAGACCGAGCTGGTGCGCAACGCGGCCATCGCGGGGCTGCTGCAGGGCTCGGAGAATGTGAACCGCATCAACGCGGCGGCGGTGGCCGCGGAGCGCGGCATCCGCGTGCACGAGGAGAAGGAGGAGAGCCATCGCGGCGGTGCGGCCACCGTGCTGACCGTGGTGTTGCACACGGCGCAGGGCGAGAGCCGCGCCAGCGCCACGGTGATTCACGGCGAGCAGCCGCGGCTGCTGGCGTTCGACGGCATCGACATGGAGGCGCCGCTCGAGGGCACCCTGCTGGTCTGCCGCAACCTCGACGTGCCGGGCGTGATCGGGAGGATCGGGACGATTCTCGGCGAGCAGGGCGTGAACATCGCCAACTTCGCGCTGGGCCGCGAGCGCGCTGGCCCGCATCGCCGGGAAGCCGTCAAAGCGCTGGCCGTGGTGCAGGTGGACGAGCCGGTTTCGGAGTCGGTGCTTGAGGCGCTGAAAGCGATCGAGGCGCTGCTCGAAGCGAAGCTGGTCAAGCTGCCCGACGGCAAGTGAAAGGCGGCTTCTAGCCGCTAGCTCTAGCCTCTAGCTGGTTATCGGGGAGCCTATGGCGTCTTTACATTCCGAGTCCTGGGTAATCCGCCGTTGCTCGCAAGGGTCTCTTGAATTGGGAGTCCGCTTGAGCGGGCGCAAGAAGGTAGCCCCAGGTGCAAGCCTGGAAACTCTCATTCACGCTGCTTTGCGGAATGGCTGAATCTTCGGTCTGCGTCTGCGGCTTGCGTTCCACAGGTCGTAATCCATCTGCAGCCCGGACCAAAACGCGGCATGAGTCCCAAGCGCTGTGGAGAGCCGAATGGACATCTCGGCCGAAATGCCAGCACGCCCGTTGACGATGCGGGATAGGGTTGTGCGCGTGACCCGCAGACGCTTCGCGGCCTCCACAATGTCCATGTCGCCGAGATATTCTCGCAACACCTCTCCGGGATGCGGTGGATTGTGCATGAGCATACGCCCCTCCTAGTGGTAGTCCTGATAATTGATGAGAATTGCGTCTTCGCCCTCGAAAGTGAAGGTAAGCCGCCAATTTCCGTTCACTTTAATTGCCCAATGCCCGCGAAGATCCTTGCTCAGGGGGTGAAGTTCCCATCCTGGGGCTGTTCATATCCTGTGCCGACTTTGCCCGGTTGAGAGCGAATAACTGGCGCGAGAGCTTCGTCGCGTGCTTGGGCTGGATGCCCGCTTTGCTTCCGGTCCTGAAAAACTTCTCCATCCCGGAGTGACGGAAGCTCTTAATCATGCGTATAGCGTAACGCCTCGCGCCTCCCTTGTAAAGCCGCCTTTGCCACACGCCGGGCGGTCTTGCCCTGGCGGAGCAAGGACGGGGGTGCGAGACTTGAGAACGCCATATTCATTGGAAGGCGTTCTCAGGCAGCAGAACTCTATCTACAGACGGAGAACTTGCCGAAAAGACGCTCGAGGCTCGATCTACAAATAGAGCCAGCCTCCTGAGGCCGCCAAAAAACTCTATCTACAGATAGACAAATTCCCGATCGCGCATTCAAAATCCGACGATTTCACCCAAAACCGACGACCTGCAGGTCATAAATTCGCCCGATTCCTCTACCTGCAGGTCATATTTCCCGCGAGCCCGGAATGCGACGAAATTTCGCTCGCCCCACGAATCGATTTTTATGACCTGCAAGTCGTCACTTCGTCGGGTCGGTGACGCGGCCCATGAAGAGAATGCCGCCCGTCTTCTCGTCGCGCAGGAGGAACAGGAAGGGATGATCGGCGCGGAAGACGATGGGCGGAGGCTCGGGGATGGGCGCCGCATCGCCGTCGCACGCATCATGATCGCGGTGGCTGCCGCTGCCTCGGTGCCCTGCTCGTTCACGTCGATGAAGGCCTTGTGGATGGCCGCGGAAATGGTGAAGTCGGGCTTGCCTGTCATGCCGGAGAAGTCGGCCGCGTTGCTGAAGGCCTGTGGCATGCCCATCATCGCGAGTACGCCGCTCAGCTCGAACTGCTGCGTCATGGTGAATCGCGGCAGAGTGAGGATGACCTTGTCTACAGGCTCAAGCTTCTGGATCCATTTGCTCGCGGCCGCGGCCGTAAACGACTTCTCGAGCGCCGGCAGACCTCCGGTATCCTTCGGCAGCAGAACGACCATCGAAATCTCGTTGCTCGCGTAAGGTAGCTCGAGCGCCTGGAACGAGCCGCCATCGTAATAGAGGTAGCTGCCGGTGCGGTGCATCAAAGGCGCCATAACGAACTGCGCGGTCGAGAGGTGGAACTCCTCGTTCTGCGTGGAGTCTTTGTCGAACTGGTCCTGCCAATTGCCTTTGAAGTAGATGGCGTTGGTGAGAACCAGGCGCATGGCCGGCGTAACCGTGCCGGGGCCGAGCAGGTTTTGAATCTTATTGTTGGTCTGTTGCTCGATCCACTGATTGATCGTCTCGCGCACGGCGTCGGGCGAGGTTTTGAAATCGACACGGTGGAAGCCCGCGCCGTAGTCGGTTTGAACCAGCTTCAAGTAATCCGGCAGGAAGCTCGCGTCCTGTTGCGCCCAGAGCGCGTCGGCCACGCGCAGCTCGTAGCCCTTGTGTTGGGCGTTCATTGCGGCCAGCAGAGCGCCCATGGCCGGATGCAGCCGCTCCGGCGGCAGCGAGAAGTGGAAGACGTGCTCCATCTCGGTTGCCGTTTGGCCGCGCGCTCCGGCATAAGCCATCGCGAAGGCGGTAGAGATGCTTTCCGGCGAGAGGAATAGATTGCCCGGCTGCGCCCTGAGCTGTGCGTAGAGATCGACGGCGAAGGCATTGCTGCCTTTGACGGCCTCAGTCTGATCGGAATTGTTGGCTGGCGCAGCGGCGGCGGGAATCGGCTGCGCGGCAAAAGCGGCGCAACTCGTGAACAGGGCGAGAAGCGCGCTAAGCAAGGACTTCATGGGAGCCTCCTGATCGGCCAGCGTGAGGGGCGTGCTACCGCAAGTCGCCAGCATGACCTCTCACACTACGCAACTTGCAATGATAGGCTCTTTCGAGCGGTCCCAGTCAGATTGAGTTGTCCGAATTGACGAGTCCGATTATCCCATCAGGCCCTTGTGTCCCATCCAGCTGCGCAGATACGATGCCTGCCCTACGTGGTAGGTCTCATGGATGGCGAGGAAGTTGACGACGCCGCTGATCTTGCCGTCGGCGCTCGGAGGCCCCTGCGTGGAGGGCTGCGAGAGCACGTCTTCTGACGCGCCGTCGAGCGCGGTAGCCAACACTGCGGAGACTTCGCGCCACCCCTCCATCAGAGTGTCCGGCGACGGGAAGGCTGCTACATCGTTGCATTTCACTCCGCGCGCGAACGAGCTGAGCCAGGGCTGCGACCATTCCGTGCCCAGCCGGGTAAGCACTGCCTTGCGCGCCCAGATCACATGGCCGACGATCCACGCAATGTGGTTCAGTTTCTCATCGGGACGCCGCAACCACTCCTCGGGCGTAAGGTCCTGGACCATCTTCAACAGGAAATCCGAGTTGAAGCGATAGTTTTCTGCTGCGTTTGCGATTACGGTGGGGACAGGCATGGGACCTCCTCTTTCGCGCGTGGTTGGGTATTTCGGACTTCTCAGCGAATTCGATAGACGAAGGCGTCTTCCAGATACTTGTCGCCGAACGTCTGTCCGCCAAGGCGCATACCGTAGGTATCCTTTGTGGAGGCAAATACGCGGCGCAGAGCCTGGATGAGCGGACTGTTCATCGGTCGCAAGTACATTGACGGCTGTCTGTGACTCGGGATTCCGGCCTTTTCGATTGCCTCGTTAATTTGCGAATAGCCAGTGAATTGCGAAGTCTGGTCCAGACGGTCGGAGGCAAGCACCAAGCGCCAGTTCTCATAGTCAGGCAGCTTTGCCCAGAGCGCGACAACTGGACCCTTGCCCGCCTTATCCAGAGCATCGATCGCTTTTTGCCCGTTTTCGATGTCGAAGCTCACCAACGCTGCCGGAGCCATGGGAGTAATCCTCCTGCCTGATCTTCAATCGCTTTGAGCAACTCTGCCGCTTCCTCATCGGTCTTGTATCTATCGTACCGGCTTTCCTCTGACCAGTCCTGCACGATGATCCAATTTGTTCTCATCGCCGCATTAGCTCGGATGCCTTGATCAAGTTCGATCCTCAACTTTGCGAACCCAAGAAGCTCCTCCAGATCGTGGCTGTAATAGTTCCTGGACTCTTTCTCGGGGAAGTCGTGTTCCTGCGTTCTTTTCGCGATGCACGCTTTCAGCGCGCATTCAACTGCGTACCCCGCCAGATAGTATGCACCTGTGGAGAATCCCGCGGCGAGCAAAGCCTTGGATTCCCGAAGGCGAAGCTCGGCAAGTTCCTGAAAGTCGGTCCGGTTCATATTCTTGCTCTCTTGTCTCTAAGCTCGACTTAAGTATGCGCCTTCGCTGGTGTCTACGCGGATCTTTTCGCCCTGGTTGATGAAGGCCGGCACCTGCACCACGAGGCCGGTTTCGGTCTTGGCCGGTTTTGTGACGCTGGAGGCGGTCGCCGACTTCAATCCCGGCTCGGTTTCGACGACTTCCAGGTCTACGGTTTGGGGCAACTCAATGCCCACCGGCTGTCCATCAAAATAGCTCACCTTGATTTGCTGGTTTGCGGTCAGGTATTCCACGGCGTCGCCGAGTGTGGCGCTCTTGAGAATGGTCTGCTCGAAGTCGGCCGGATTCATGAAGTAGTAATCGTCGCCGTCGGCGTAGAGGAAGTCCATGGCAATCTCGTCCACGACGACCTTCTCGATAGCGTCGGCGGAGCGGAAGCGGTGCTCGAACATCGCTCCGGACTTGAGATTGCGCAGCTTGGCCTGGATGAAGGCGCGAAGATTGCCCGGCGTGCGGTGCTCGACCTTGAAGACGACGTGAAGCTGGTCGTTGTGCTTGATGATCATGCCCGGGCGTAGTTGTGTGGCGGGAATCGCCATAAACGTTGCAGCTCCTTGCTGGATTGGCGCGCGATGCGCGAAGAACGATGCCGTTTGGCCTATGGATCGATTGTAGCCCAAGGGAGGGTTAGGGGCGGATCGAGCGGCAGGACCTGCATGGCCACGATGAAGGACGGCAAGGCCGCCGCAAGGGATGCAGTCGATGGTGACTTTGGGGATGCGGAAGCAGCGGCGTGAAACGAATACACGATCGGCAGGTGTATAGAATTGGATGTGCCGGTGAGTGGCTGGTATGACTTCTGAGTCGCCGGTTTTGCAGCATACAACCGAAAGGGAATTCCGCACCTCCACGAACCCGCCGCCAGGAATGGCGCAAGGGAGAGCGTACGAACGCATGACCAAGCAAGTTTCTATCTGTGTGATCGGGTCTGGCTATGTAGGGCTTGTGGCGGCGGCCTGTTTTGCGGAAATGGGTCACAAGGTCGTCTGCGTCGACAACGACGAAGCCCGTGTGAAGCAGCTCCGCGAGGGCGGCGTGCCCATCTTTGAGGAGCATCTGCCAGAGCTGCTGGCAAAGCACCGTGGCAACAAGGTGGTGTTCACCTCGCATCTGGCTGAGGCCGTTGAACAGAGCGAGGCCGTCTTCATCGCCGTGGGCACCCCGCAGGGCGATGGCGGAGCCGCCGACCTGTCGTATGTTGAGGCAGTGGTGGCGGAGATTGCGCGCGCCATCAAGAGCTACAAGGTGCATCGTGGAGAAGAGCACGGTTCCGGTCTACACCAACGACTGGATACGGCGCGTGCTGCACCGGCACGGAGTGGATACAAGAGCTATTTGATGTCGTCTCCAACCCCGAGTTCCTGCGCGAAGGCACGGCGGTGGTGGATTTTTTGCATCCCGACCGCATCGTGGTGGGCGCGAGCAACGAGCGATCGGCGGAGATGCTGCGGCGAATCTATGAGCCGCTGACCGGAGGCGGATATTACACGCAACCCGGAGCTGTGCCGGGGGCTTGCAGCGCGGCGCAGCCTGCCCGGCTGCTGGTGACTTCAACGCAGAGCGCGGAGATCATCAAGCACGCATCGAATGCGTTCCTGGCGATGAAGATCTCGTTCATCAACGCGGTGGCTAACCTGGCCGAGGCGGTGGACGCGGACATCGAAGACATCGCCACGGGCATGGGTCTCGACAGCCGCATCGGCCCCAGGTTTCTGCGCGCCGGGCTGGGATACGGAGGCTCGTGTTTTCCCAAGGACGTGGCCGCATTCCACTGGGTGGCGCAGGAACAGGGCGTTGACTTTCAACTGCTCCAGGAGGTCCGAAAGATCAACGACACGCAGAGGGAAGTCTTCTTCAACAAGGTGCTTTCGGCGCTGTGGACGCTGCGCGGCAAGCGGCTGGCGGCGCTGGGCCTGGCCTTCAAGGGCGACACGGATGACATTCGCGAGTCTCCCGCCATCGAGATCGTCAAGAAGCTGCTGCAGGCGGGCGCCATGGTGACGGCTTACGATCCCGCGGCCATGGAACGCGCGAAGGAACTGCTGCCGCCTGCCGGGAACATGAAGTTATGCGGGCGACGTTTACGAGGCCGCGAAGGATGCCGATGCCGTGCTGATTCTGACCGACTGGAAGGAGTTTGCCGCGATCGATCTGGCGCGGCTGAATCGGGCCGTGCGTTTCCCGATCATCATTGACGGACGCAATCTTTATAAGCCGCAAGAGATGCAGAGTCACGGCTTTACGTATGTGAGCGTGGGCAGGCAGGCAAGCTACCAGGCGCAAGAAGGGAAGCCACGCAAGCTGCCGGCGTAGAGCGAAATCTTGCCGGATTCCGCGGGCCGCGATGTGCGGCTGCCGGCTGCGGACAAAAATTGCTCTTCGGCGTCTCCATATCTCAGTTTGGGAGTGTTGATTCTTGACCATGCGCGCACTTGTGACCGGCGCCGCCGGGTTTCTTGGCTCTCACTTGACTGATCGCTTGCTGGGCGACGGCTACTCCGTCCTGGGCGTCGATAACCTGTGCACGGGCGACCTCGAGAACCTCGCCCATCTCGACGAGCGAACCGCGCTTCCGGTTTGAGCAGCGGGACATCTGCGCGAGCTTCGATCCGGGTCCGTCTAGATTACGTCTTCAATTTGGCTTCGCCGGCCAGCCCGCCGGAGTATCTTCGCTTGGGAATTGAGACGCTGCGGGTCGGCTCCGCTGGCGTTGAGAACACGCTGGAAATCGCTGCCCGCTACGGAGCCGGGTATCTTCAAGCCTCCACCTCGGAGTGCTACGGCGATCCGCTCGAGCATCCGCAGGCGGAGAGCTACTGGGGCAACGTGAACCCGGTCGGGCCGCGCTCGGTGTACGACGAGGCCAAGCGGTTCGGCGAAGCGATGGTTATGGCCTATCACCGCTCGCGCGGCGTGAATACCCATCTGGCGCGCATCTTCAACACCTATGGCCCGCGCCTGCACCCCGGCGACGGGCGGGTGATCTCGAACTTCATGATGCAGGCCCTGCGCGGCGAGCCGCTGACCATTTACGGCGATGGCAGCCAGACGCGCAGCTTCTGCTATGTGGACGACCTGATCGAGGGCATCGTGCGGCTCTCGCGGAGCGAGGAGCATCTCCCGGTAAACCTCGGCAATCCGCAAGAGTTCACGATTCTCGAATGCGCGCAGGCGGTGCTGGACGTCACGGAGTCGAAGAGCGAATTGAGCTTTGTCGACCTGCCCGTGGACGATCCCACACGCCGCCGCCCCGACATCACGAAGGCGCGCACACTGCTTGGATGGGAACCGCGCGTCGGGCTCAAGGATGGGCTGCAGGATGTCGTTGGAGTTTTTCCGGAACGGGGCTGGGCAGCGGCGGTTTGCGAAGGAGCCGGCCGCCGGAATCCCGTGAAAAGTGACGACCTGCAGGTGGAGGGTTTTCGAAGCTGGGACGGAGGGGAAAATCGTCGCATCGCGAGCTCACCGAAAACGACGACCTGCAGGTAGAGGAATTGGGGTAAATGACGACCTACAGGTCGTCAGAAATGGTGAATTTCGTCGCATTTTGCGCGCGCGATAGGGATTTTTGAGGGTGCGGGCGGGGTTTTGGAAGCGGT
>CAVPBL010000019.1:0-181828 GCA_963701835.1 uncultured Acidobacteriaceae bacterium
GGGACTCTCATCCTCTCGCCGGCGCGAGGGCGGAGTTCTACGGTGCGGGCGCCGGTGCTGGCGCCGCCGTCGCCGCCGCTTGTTGCGCCGCGATCCAGGCGTCGATGCGCTGCTCCAGCTCGTGCAGCGGCAAGGCGCCCGCGTCCAGCACCTGGTCGTGGAACGCGCGAATTTCGAACTTGCCGCCCAGCGCCTTCTGCGCGCGGTCGCGCAGTTCCAGAATCTTGAGCTGGCCGATCTTGTAGGCCAGCGCCTGGCCGGGCCACGCAATGTAGCGGTCCACCTCCGCCTGCATACTCGGTCTCGTCAATGGTCGGAGTGGTCGCGGAAGTACTCGACCATCTGCTCGCGGGTCCAGCCCTGGGAGTGCACGCCGGTGTCGACGACGAGGCGGATGGCGCGCCAGGTTTCGTTCTCCAGGCGGCCATAGTCGGAGTAAGGATCCTGGTAGAGGCCGACGTCCTTGCCCAACCGCTCGGCGTAGAACCCCCAACCCTCTGTATAGGCCGTGTAACCGCCGTATTTGCGGAATTCGGGGATGCCTTTCAGCTCGTGCGCAATCGAGATCTGCAGGTGATGGCCGGGAATGCCCTCGTGGTAAGCGATGGACTCCACGCTGTAGAGGTTGCGGTGGGTTGCATCGTATGTGTCGATAAACAGCCGGCCGGGGCGGGAGCCGTCGGGCGCGCCCGCTTCGTAGTACGCCGGAGCCGAGGTCTTCGCCGCATAGTCGGGAACCGGGACGACTTCAAACGGCGCCTTGGGCAGCGTGCCGAAGAGCGACGGCAACTTTGCCTGCATCGGCGTCAGGTAGCCTTTGTAGGCCGCGAGCAGATCGTCGGCCGAGGCCGGATGCAGCTTGGGATTGGTCTTGAGGCTGGCGCGGAAGCTTTTGAGATCCTGGAAGCCGAGCTTTTGCGCGATGGCCAGCATCTGGGCCTCGTCCTTAGCCACCTCGTCGAGGCCGATCTGGTGAATCTCGGCGGCGGTCAAGTCCGTGGTGGTGGTGCGCTTGATCAGGAACTGGTAGTACTTTGCCCCGTCGGGCAGCGCCGAGATGCCGGGTTGATCGCGCCCGGCGGGAACGTAGCTGACCTCAAGGAATCGCGCCAAGCGCAGGTAGGCGGGCAGCACCTCTTTCGCGATCGCGTCCAGCATCTCGCCTTTGATGCGCGCCTGCTCCGTGGCGGAGATCGACGCGGGGAAGTTCTTCAGCGGCATGGCCAGCGGCGAGTCTTCGGGCTTCTGGCCGGCCAACTGCTTCACTTCTTCGAGAGCCTTTTCCAGCAGATATTTTGGCGGCACGCGGTGGTCTTCCATGCCGATCGACATATTCTCGGTGACCTGCGAAAAGGCCGTGGGAAGGGCGTGCAGGCGCGCGATCCAATCGTCGTAGTCCTTGACGGTCGAGAAGTTGAGCTGGGCCACCAGGCGCAGATAGTCGGAGTAGATGCCCTGCATCTGGTTGACAGGCATCTCCCATTCCTTGAACTCCGCGGCTTCCTCGTCCTCCTCGAAGTCCCGCATCAGCAAGTCCTGGCTGGTCTTCTCCTGATCGGTGAATCCGGTGGGATCGATTGCCGCCAGACGCATGAGGAAGGTCTGCTCGCGCGCCAGCTCGTCGTTGACCGCGCGAACGGAGTAGTCGCTGATCTGGTCGTTGTAGCGCTTGTCGCCGATGGTGGAGGCGAACTCGGGATCGTGCTTGAGTTGATCTTCCCAGTAGTCGTGGAAGAGGCCGCTGAGGGCTTTGCGTCGGTCTTCGAGGGAGGCAGGAGCGGCGGGGGCAGATGGGGTGAGCGCCGGTTTCTGGGCGCGCAGCGCGGGCGCAAGCGAAAGGAACAGGAGCGAGGAGACGGCGAATGCACGGAAGTCAAATTGTTTCAAGGGGGCGTCCTTTGCGGGGAAATGGCCTTTCTATCGAGTTTAGAGCATGAAGGGCAGCGGGGTTAGCGGAGTTAGCGGGGCTAGCAGAGCTAACGAGCCGGGTTAGGGAGCCCATCCGGAATGGCGGGGATTCGGGCCGTGCGGGCCGGTCGATGGGGCCGACGTTGCATCGGTCGATCTCTTCCAAGATACTCGCAGGTTCAAATCGGGAATCGCATGAGTTCAATACCATGTTGGTTCCGTCGGGTGTTTTTCAGCAAGAGTTCGCCTTTCCTTCGCTTATACTTAAAGCATGATACTTCGGTGCGACTCTCTTTCCGCATTGTTTTCGATGCTGCCGCATGGACCAAGGAGCCTGCCCAGGCAGCGGATAATTTCCGCCCTCGATCTGCACAATTTGAGGACGCGTCAACGTGTTGTAATGAGGGCGAACGGGTAGGGCCGGAGTTGTGGAAGAGGCTCAATTTCGGGCGAGAAAAGGTTGGATTAAGGTGGATAAGGTGAAGCCGCTAACGCTGGGTCTTATTAAAATGGGCGCGCAGGATTTCGTTCACGAGATCGGACTGTGGAATTTTGGCCTTGTCGGCCGCTCGCTTCACGAGCTCTTTGTTGTCGTCTGCGATGATGAGTTGCTTATATTCCTCAGGGAAGGCCCAGGAGCAAACGCTGCAGTTCAACGTGCATCCCTGACAGGTGTTGCTTTTTACATTGTTGCACTGCTCACAGAGAGGCTGCCAATTGCCAAGCTCGTTCGAGCCGTTGCGCGAGCGAGGTATTCTGTGATCAGGGCTAAGCTTCACGTCCGGTTCTTGTTTCCCGCAGGACGCGCACCTATAACCGTATTTCTCCTTGAGTGCGGCCCAGTCTTTCTTACTCAACTTTGCCCTCGGTTCGCGCTTTTGGCTAATATCCAAGTTTTGCAACTGGTAGCGCGTGCCCTCTTTAATGATCGAGGTGAAACCTTCTTCGCCCTGCAGCTCGCGCATGCGACGGAAAACGTCCTTATAGGGCGTCTTGTCCTGTGCATGACGATAGGCATCGATAGACGCACGAATATCGTCTTCGCTCAAATCAGGCCCAGGAATTCCGTGCCCAGCCGGCCAAAGTGCCTTCAGGATTACGGCGTAGTAGAGCTTATTTGTCGGGCTCGGCGAAACAAAGCCGGCCTCCGCATCGACAAGCCACTTCTCCCTGCGGGCCTCCGATTCGTTCGGCGTGGTTCGAGGTTCGACTATAAAACCCTTGCTAGCGCGCGATTTAGCCATTTTGCCATGAGATCGATGAGGGGTTGATATGAGAGTTGCATCGTTCTTCGCCGGAATTGGCGGATTCGACCTTGGGTTTGATCACGCTGGGATTATACCGGTATTCCACTGCGAAATTGACCCCTATTGTCAACGAATCCTAAAGAGGCATTGGCCGGAGGTTCCACTCCATGATGACATTACAACGCTCAAAGCGAAGGATATCCCTGAGGCCGAAGTCTGGGCCGGAGGGTGGCCGTGCCAGGATGTCAGCCACGCGAACCATGAAAGGGAAGGAATCCGCGGGGCACGAAGCGGCCTATTCTTTACCCTTACAGAACTTGCTCGCCAAGTTCGACCTCGATGGCTTGTCCTGGAAAACGTTTCAGGCCTCATCAGCGCAGACGGAGGACTTGCGTTTGAGTCAGTTATCAACGAGCTCGAAGAGATCGGGTATATGGGGGTCTGGTTTACGTGTAACACTCTCAGCGCGGGTTTGCCCCACAACCGCGAGAGAATATTCCTTGTCGGATCTTATCGATCGCCACTTTCCCATCAGTTCTATTCTGACAGCGGCGAATTGCTTAGGAATGATCCGCCGCGAAAAACGCGCGGGCAGGAAGCTACACCCAGTCTTCGCGGAGAGTTTGTCGGAAACACTCCGCTTCTGGTCCAACGTCGCGGCGGCTTTGGGTATACCACGCCGACAAGCTATAGCCCCACGATTCGCGCCCAAACTGGAAAGCATCAAGGCGGCCATACTGACAGACCAATATTATGTGGCCAGAAACTTGACTTGGAACGAGTGCGAAAAACTAATGGGGTTTCCGGAAGGCTGGACGGTAGACGGGGGCGGCTCATCGGAAACGCTGTGGCCCCGCCAATAGCAGAGTTTATCGGCCGCCGCATATTGGCAATCGAGCAAAATGCCAGAAGCAAAGGGGCGGTTGCCGCGGATTGAATGACCTGTGGGCGGAAGATACCGGGCAGTGCAGCTATCACCTGAAATGCGATCAAGGATAATGGCCTCCATTCGATCGCGGGAAAACGCGAGTACGGAGCTGCGCTTTATTGAGATCCTGCGAGACGCTCGCGTCACAGGCTGGCGCCGGCACCAAGAATTGCCCGGACGCCCAGATTTCGTTTTCCGAGTTCCGCGGATTGCGGTGTTCATCGACGGTTGCTTTTGGCACTGTTGTCCTCGCTGCTCGAAGCCGCCGACGCAAAACAAATCTTATTGGGGCCCGAAGCTTCAGCGCAATTGCGAGCGGGATAAGGCCGTGAGTGCGAAGTTACGCAAATCCGGCTGGACAGTAGTCAGGATTTGGGAGCACCAGCTTGACCGACCTCTAACAGTGTTGCGACGCCTTGAAAGGGCTTTGATTGGGAAAGGCGGGCCGCCGGTACTGCGGCGAACGTTTTAGCCATCGAGCAGTTCCGGGCGAGGTTTCAATAATCGTGAAAAACGTCGATGAGGGTGAGGGCGGTGAGAGAGGGATCGGCTGCGAGACGGCGAGGCGGGCAGGAGCGAATTGACCGGCTTGAGGTGGATGAATGGAAGGAAGAATCTCCGGTTTCAAGACTAAGTTTGGGCGGGAAAACGCATTTTTGCGCGAAATCTCCTGTTACAACCGGAGAGAATTCACAGAATGGGCGGTTCGAGGCGGAGGAATTTCGATGGAAGCTCCGGCTTGAACAGGAGCGGGGTCCGAAATAAAGCGTCCATGTCCCACATTGTGAACTCAAGTTTGCAGTTAATTATGCTCATTTTGGCTACGCTAGATATAGATACCCAAAAACAGTGGACAGCGGGCAGCCAGTCGCCGGTAGCCGGTAGCGAGGCAAGAAACCGCTGAGCAGTGGACCGTGGCCCTTGGGCCGTGGACGGTGAACTGCGCGGTGTGAGAGGCAGGGAACAAGGGACCAAGGGAACAAGGGAACAAGAAGGCAGGACCGAGGGAACAAGAGAACAGAAAGGCAGGGACCGAGAGAACAGAAATCAGAGATCAGAGAACAGAGAACAGAGAACGGGGAACAGGGAACGGGGAACAGAGAACGGGGAACAGGGAACGGGGAACAGAGAACGGGGAACAGGGAACGGGGAACAGAGAACGGGGAACAGGGAACGGGGAACAGAGAACGGGGAACAGGGAACAGGGAACGGGGAACAGGGAACGGGGAACAGAGAACGGGGAACAGGGAACAGGGAACAGGGAACAGAGAACAGAGATCAGAGATCAGAGAACAGGGAACAGGGAACAGAGAACAGGGAATGGATGGTGAGAGAGATGAGGGCGATGGAACGGAAGGCGCTGCGGAAGAAGCTGGACAAGGAGATGCGGAATTACCGGCTGGCGGGGCGGGAAGAGAACCCGACGAACGGACTGTTGCACGCGGTGCGGGAGGCGCTGCGGGTACCGATCAAGGAGATTGCCGAAAAGATGGGGGTATCTCCGTCGAACGTGTTCGAACTGGAGGAGAGAGAGGAAACGGGCTCGATCACTCTGCGGTCGCTGGGGCGGATGGCGGAGGCGATGGGGTGCAAGGTGGTGTACGGGGTGATTTCGGCGAACGGGAAGACCTTCGACGCGATGGCGGAGGAACGGCTATGGAAGGATGTGTTGGGAAGTGCAGGGACCAAGGGAGTAAGGGAACGAGGGAGCAAGGAAGCGAGGGAGCAAGTCAGCGAGTCAGCAAGTCAGCGAGGCAGCGAGGCGGCAGGGCTACGAGGGAACGAGGGAGCCGGGGAGAAAGCGGCGTAGCGGGGTGGGGCGATGGCAGAGGTTGGGCGGAAGAGCGGAGTTAGCAGGGCAGCGAGAAAGGCAAGTCGGCGGGTCAGCAAGTCGGCGAGTCAGCGAGGCAGGAAGGGGGCAAATCGGCAGGGAGCAAGCCGCGCCAGCGGGCGCAAATCGCCCGCTTGGGACCTCGGCAGCGAGCGAGGTAGCGAAGAACAGACGCGGCAAGAGCCGGTGAAGGGGCAAGGGGTGGATCGGCTGAGAAATGCGGTGGAGCGGCGGGTGGCTGAGAGCAGCGAGGAGCTGGCGGATTTGCTGATGAAGAAAGCGTTCGAGGGGAAGCTGGAAAGCGTGAAGATGCTGATGAAGCTGGCGGAGGAGGAGGAGGCGCGGCAAGTGGAGGAGGCGAGGTGCGCTATCTGGGACGGCGAATCGATAGCGCTGAAGCTAGCGGCGGAGCCGGAATGGGTAGAGCCGCCCAAGCCGGAGGTGGGGGATGTGTGGGATGGCAGGGGATGGAGGAAGGCCGGGACGGGAGAGTTCGTGAGCGGGAAGAGAGAGTACGTGGGGGCGGGAATG
This sequence comes from uncultured Acidobacteriaceae bacterium, assembly GCA_963701835.1. Lineage (GTDB taxonomy): Bacteria > Acidobacteriota > Terriglobia > Terriglobales > Acidobacteriaceae > Telmatobacter. Next base: position 6,446 of record CAVPBL010000019.1, read on the forward strand.
TAGGGACTAGGGAATAGGGAGCGGGGGGGTCGAAAGGCAGCTTCTAGCTGCCAGCTTCTAGTGTGGCGTCGCAGACGTTTGTGCCAGAAGTCGAAGCCCCGGAAATGCAGGTCCTTCGACTCGTGCCGGCAAGCCGGGACTCGCTCAGGATGACAGAGCGTTTTTGATGCGAACTTCAGAGACAGGAGACTAGCTTGTCCGGGGAGAGTTGTTGGTGGTGGTTTCCCAGGTCACAAAGGCGGGATCTTCCCCCATGGACTTGGACCTGTCCATGGGGGCCCCGGTCCAGGGGAAAACCGGCAAACACGGTCGAGCGGGTTCGATGAGCCTCAGGGCTTGTACGTGTTGGTGTAGAGGATGTTGGTCAGATAGTCCGAACTGTATCCGTGAAAGACCACAGCCGCCTGGCCCGTGCTATTGACAGTGACGCTGTCCGGTGTGCCGCTGCCTTCAAAGGATATCCCGGCGGTTGCGGGCGCATTCCAGGGCTTTCCCGCTCCGGGCCGTGTGATGGCGCGCCACTCCGTATTCCCGTTCCCGTCGAAGTCCAGCAGAGGGTAAAACGCGATGCCGGCTCCCGATGTGCTCATGGTGAAGTCGAAGTAACCCGGGAACTGGTCGGAGCCGGAGATTGTGGTGGGCGAGCCCCACGTATTGTTGGTGAGATTGCCGTCGATAGCCGCCAGGGTCTGGAGGTGAATGTCTCCCCAACCGACCAGCGTCGCGTGCCCGGCCGAATCACTATAGTAGATACGGTTCGAGGTTGACGAGGCAGAGAACTGGAAGCCGGCGTCCGACACCACGACCACGGTCGAGCTCCACGCCTGTCCGTGCCTGACCTTGGATACAACATTGCCTGCCTGCAACGCGATCACTCCCAAATCTCCCACGCTATCGCCGGCGAGCTGGGCAAAGTGCTGCGTTGTGTCGGGGCCCAGCAGCGCTCCGGAATCGACCCAGGTCTGTGCGCCTGGAGCAAGGGTCGAGACGTGCATCACCCAGTTCGATGTCTTGCAGGTGCGCGAGCCGCAAGTCGAGTTGAAGACCTCCCAAGCCACTGCGATGGTCCCGTCCGGGGCCACGGTCGCGCCGTCAAGGCTCAGATGTGGCTGCGCGGAGAGTATTACCGGCGTGCTCCAGATGCCGCCCACGGGACGCGACTGTGCGACGATCGTCGATGACGTGGGGCGAGCTCCGCCGGTGCCCCAGGCCATCCCCTCGACGCCATTATCGTTGCTGACGTAAAACGCATTTACGCCGTTGGTTGCATGGGTTGTCCCCCAGCTTCCGCCGGCCGGCTTATCGTTGTAAACCGTGCCCAGGGTTTGGTTGGTGTAAACCGCGGTGGCGTTGCCGGCGGCGCTGACGCGCACCGAAGGGCTGGCCGACGAAGGGCCAATGTTCCCGGATACGTCTACGGCTGTGGGCCAGGGCTTGCCAAATGCGGCGCTGCTGGCCCAGATTTCGTCAATTGCCGTGCCGTTGGGCGCGTTGTATTGGTACCAGACGCTGGTCATGTTGCCCGAGGCGTCCAGCCCGATCGTTCCCTGATATGCGCTGCTGGCCAGGGTGGCCTGTGTCGACCACGATCCGGCTGAGGCATTCGTAGCCGCAACCAAAGGTACGGCCAGTATCAAGCTCGCGAGGCTTTTGCACTTCATAACATCTCCTTTGAACAGCAAGCGCCTGCAACTCTATTTGCCGGGCTTGCAGAATTCGAAATCAGGAAACCAACGTCAGACGGGTGGTCGAACCTGAGCCCGCAAATTGTGGTTCCGATTCCATGCATTTTCATTTCGCCGGCCACGGCTTGCGATGGTTGGCGCGAGATCGTTCTACGCCCCGGCAAGCCGCCAATTCGGCAACAAAGGATTCCGTCGATTTCGCTGAGCAGGAGGATGAGCGTACGGCGTCCAATCCTCGCGCTTTACCTAGGGCCATTGAAGCTGCCGGCCGCTATCGTTCCGCTTGCGCAGACGCAAATAAAATGTAAATTCTTGTAAAGCCTGGGTCTCCGCAGCCGACACAGTCTGCGTGAGAACAGCCGCCTGGACCAGACAGTGGAACAGGAATGATCGCGGCGTCATCCCCTTTTCGATTCGATCGTGAAAAGGGATGTGCGGATGAGTCACAACAGCGGCAAAGCGGCCGATGCGTTCAGGGCAATCGCATGAACGGGCAGTCCCGGCCGCACTTGGCCGCTTGCGCCGCCCCTACGTGGCTGCGGGGCCTATCTTGGTCCGCTTTCCCAGCGTTGAAACGCTGGGCTAACGCACATTGCGCCTACGGCGCGGGCAGACCGGAGCCATTGGAGCCAATGAATTTCCTTCATGCAATTGCCCTGCCGACGCGCTCATCCATAAGCGGTAGTGGGTCAGTTTGGAAAAGTATTTCCTCAGGGGCTAAAGCCCTGTTTCATTTGGCGCGATTTATGGCACGACTAAAGTCGTGCCCTTTCAAGGCACATCCAAACTGACCCACTACCCCATCAGCGGCAACCCAGGCGAGGCGACTATTCTGAAGTGTGACGAAAGGCACGCAGACACCGCGCAAGACCCTGCTTGGGAAGGGTTTTCTGCGGTCCCATACCCGATTCCGTCTACGAACGTTCGTGCGATGGCTTGGCCTCGGTCTGGTGCTTCTCTGGTCGCTTGGCGCACTGACGCTTGTGGCCGCCAAGTGGATAGACCCGCCGACAACCGCGGTACACATGGAGCGCCGCCTGCAGGCCTGGATTCACGGCAGGCCGTATCGCGAACGCTACAAATTCATTCCGCTGAGCCAAATCTCGCCCGATCTGCAGCATGCTGTGATCGCCGCTGAGGACGCGCGCTTCTACGAGCACCACGGGTTCGATTGGCACGCGATCGAAATCGATGCCGATGAAGATATGGAAGGCGGGCGCTTGCGCGGAGCTTCGACCATTACGCAGCAACTGGTGAAGAACCTATTTTTCGGAACGGGCCGCTCGATCGTGCGCAAGGGCGCGGAGACCACATTGGTGCCGGTGGCCGAATTCGTCCTTGGCAAGCGGCGAATTCTGGAGATCTACCTCAACGTGGTGGAATGGGGTCCCGGTATTTATGGCGCGGATGCGGCGGCTCGTGCGTACGACGGAACCGCGGCCCGGAACATCGGGCGAGAAGAAGGGGCACGGCTGGCTGCGATTCTGCCGGCTCCGCTGAAGCGGCGGCCCGAGCGTATGAATCGCTACAGCGCGCTCATCCTTGAGCGGATGCGCCAAATGGGTTGGTGATCGCGAGCGGCTCTTTGCCGATGCTGGGCGCAGGATTCCGGTTCCGTCGCGGCTGGTTGATGGCCGGCTATGCGAAGACGACTGCTTCGATAACGGAACCTATGGCCGGAATCGACGCGGCAACGTTCCTGAGATCGTTGGGAAGATTCGTACCGATTCACGCCGCGATGTCCGGGAACGAGCCCGATTCCGGATTGGCGGTCATGCGGGGGCTACGGGCTCTCATTCCCGGCTCATGTTCTGTCGGTGGTGTTCTAATTTGCTTCTGGCGCTCGGCAAGGCCCCTAATATGGTTTTATTTGCTGGTATCTGGTGTCTGGATAGCGATCCAAAGCGGTTACGAGACGAAGGAGGACCTCGGGGTCGTCGCATGGCCTCATGATTCCACGCTTCATGGCTGCGCTGTAGACGGAAATATCACAAAAAACCCAGCGTTGGTCGGGTGTGTTGGGGAAACCATCGTTGTAAATCATTTCTATGGCTATCGCAACGCCTTGCTTGCCGTTATTCAGATCATCCATAACAAGCGAAGGAATCTCAACGTCTACAACAAATGGATTTCCGATTGCCACCGTGGGAAATCCCGCAGTCGTCCAGTGTCTCTCTATCGTCGTTTCCTGATTCAGTGAATAGATTGTTGCGAGGGGGATGGAAATCTGAAATGTGATTTCGTGGGCTATTATGGTCGCTTTCCCGGATGGAATGTGACCGCTGTTGATAATCGGAATGCTTATTTGCTTGTTCTGGAAGTCGTCCGCTGGAGTTCCGAGCGTAAGATAAGCGCGCTCGGAGATATGGAGAGTTTGACCCGCGATGCTTGCGGCACTTTTCGCAGCATTTGCCTGGATGATAGCCTGATCGGCAATTATTTTTGTGCGGTCCGCCTGATCTTTCATGCGGTCCGCCATGTCTTTCGTCCGGTCGGCTTGATTTTTGGCTTGCACGGCGAGATCGCGAGTTTCGTCGGCTTGCCTGCTGATTTGAGCAACTTGCTCGCGATACTTTTCGATCATTTGATTCATTTGGCCACTGGAATCAACTCCAGACTGATGCAACTCTTTCAACTGAAAGTAGCTTACACAAGCCAAAACGACAGTAAATATGGCGATGACGGCAGTGGACCACATGGTAAGCCGGAGTGCCCGTTGCTCGGCGCTCTCATTCTTCTCCTTGGCTGGGCGCTCATGGTACTTGCGCTTCACATAGCCGACGAGCCAAATCCGCCATTTGCGACCAAATGCATGGCCTTCGGGGTTGGGCTTTGTGCCGTTCTCTGTATTCTTCATGGAACAGCCCTCTTTTGCAGATAAATTGTACAACAAAAACACTTGACAAGCTATCATTTTCGTTATACAGTAATTCTTAGAGGGTCGGAGATGGCGAACATGCTCAGTCTTGCCATCGCACAGGAGTTGAGAGCCAATGCCGGAATCGAAGAAGCCGAAGCCAAGGAAACCGGGACGCCCTAAATTGCCGAAGGGAGAGGCTAAGGGCGGCTTTGTTGTTGTTCGCTTCAATGTGGACGATCTCAAGAAGATCATGGGGGCAGCAAAAGCCAAGAGTCAAACCGTGTCGGAGTGGGTACGCGGCACATTGCTTGCCACGATTGGAGATTGAAGCTGTGGATCTCAAATTAGCACATTACCGGCGCAGGATTCCGCTTGCGTTGGGCGCTGGTGGATGGCCGGCTATGCGAAGACTAATCCGCAGTTCTCACAGCCGCCTCGACGGTGGGTAAGATGGCGGGCTTGCAGTCGTCGTCTGCCTTGCGGAGGTCTGGAGACCCCCGCGACAGCTGGTCTGGAGACCGGCGGTACTGGGCTTTTGCGTCGCGTGAGAAATGCGCGCTACTGCCTCGACAAGAGAGCCTATTGCCGGAATCTGCACCCAAAAGACTCCCCGGATTTTCCCGCAATTCAGTGCCAAAAAATTCGTTTCTTCGATGCCGGCCGTCAATTTATACTCGATACCATCGCGACATATAGCCGACGTTGACAGGACACCAGGTCATGCTGCCGGACCAGAACGATTTTTGGGATGAGTTGCTGACTTACATCGAGGCGCACAGCGTCATCCCCGTTGTCGGCCCGGAACTGGTCCTCGTCGATCGTGACGGACGACGCGAGCCCTATTACCGGCTGCTGGCGCGCGAACTCGCGACGCGATTGAAGGCCGGCGATCCGGGTCAAGCCGCGACTCTCGACCAGGTGGTGGGAGCTTATCTCGCCAAGCCCGGCAGCAGACGGCAGTCGGTCTATCGCGAGTTGGGCGATATCGCCGCAAAGCTGCCCGTCGATATTCCCGAGCCGTTGCTGCAACTGGCCGGCATACGCGACCTGAATCTTTACGTGAGCCTTTGCACCGATAATTTTCTCGCTCAGGCGATCAACGCGGCGCGCTTTGGCGGACGCGCGGAAACCCGCGAATTGTCGTTCAATCCCAGCGAAGCCGGCGACCTGCCCGACGGCGCGCGCGATGCGCCGCTGGTTTATGGACTGTTTGGACGGATATCGGTGCTGCCCAAATACGTGGTTGCCGAAGAGGATGAACTCGAGTGGGTCACCGCCTTGCAAATCCCCGAAAAACGTCCGGAGCGGCTATTCGATGAATTGGGGCGCAATCACTTGTTGTATCTCGGCTGCCGGTTCCCCGACTGGCTCACGCGTTTCATCCTGCGCACCACCAAGAACTGCAAGCTGTCGGCTGAGCGCGGCTTCTCTGAATACCTGGTCGACGCCGACGCCCAGGCGAATACGCCCCTGGTGGCTTTCCTGACAAACTTCAGCCACGAAACCCAGGTGCTGCCGCTGGACCCGTTCGACTTCGTAGCCGAACTCGCCGAGCGTTGGCACGAGCGTCAAGGCGGCGACGCCGCAGCCAAGGCGCCGGAACCCGGTCCGATGCCGGAGACCATGCCGCCCGGCAGCCTGTTCATCAGCTATGCCAGTGAGGACCGCCCGGCCGCGCTGCGGCTTGCGGCAGAACTTCAAGCCGCCGGCCTGCCGGTATGGCTCGACCGCCAGCAACTCGATTGGGGCAGCGACTACACTGCGCGGATTCGGCTGGCGATCCAGCAGTGCTCGCTGTTCGTGCCCCTGCTTTCGCGCACGGCAGAAAAGCGCACCGGATTCTTTCGCAAGGAATGGGCCTGGGCCAGCGAGCGGAACCTGGATTTCACCGGGAGCAGCCTCTCCTTCCTGTGCCCGTTAGTGATCGACGATACTGCCGCAGTTTCTAGCGCCGAAATCCCGCCAGCCTTCAAATTGGTACATATCGAACAAGCTCCCGAGGGCAGCTTGCAGGCGCATCAGGCACAAGCGATCGTCAAAGCCTTCAATGCCATGCGCGAACGCCATGCTGGTAGACAATGAGCAACCTGCCCATCATCGACGCGGAACGCCCGTGGCCGGGCTTGCTGCCGTTCACTGAAGACGCGCGCATGTTCTTTCACGGCCGCGAAAGCGAGACCGACGATCTGTTTCGTTTGATCGAACGGGATCCTCTCACGGTGCTGTTCGGTCAATCGGGATTGGGAAAATCTTCTTTGCTGAATGCGGGCGTATTCCCGCGCCTGCGCCGCGCAGGTTACCTGCCGGTGTACCTGCGCCTGAATCTCGACCTTGCGGCGCCCGCGCTCATCCAGCAGGTCTGGCAGGCGCTCATCGATGAATGTATCGGCCATGAGGTCGGCGCCAGCCCGATCCCGCCGGGCGACGGCTTCTGGCAATACCTGCATCGCCCCGGCACGCAGTTCCTCAATCCCCATGGACGCCCCGTCGTGCCCGTGCTGGCATTCGATCAGTTCGAGGAATTGTTTACGCTTGGCCGGCAAACTCCGGAACAAGCCGCGCGCACGCAACTGCTGCTGCAACAACTGGGCGAACTGATCGAAAACCGGCTGCCGCCCGCGCTGGAAAGCGAACTCACCCAGCACCCTGAGCTTCTCGATCGATTCGATCTGCTGCGCCAGAACGTCAAAATTGTGCTCACTTTTCGCGAAGACTACCTGGCCGAATTCGAGGGCCTGAAGACCCTCATTCGCCCCATCATGCAAAACCGCATGAGGCTGACGCCCATGCGCGGCGACCGGGCGGCCGAGGCCATGCTGCAGGCGGGAGGCGGCCGCTTGAGCGCATCCGTCGCAGCGCGCATCGTCCGCTTTGTCGGCGGCGCTGCCAGGGGCGACGCAGGACAGCTTGAGGACATTTCGGTCGAACCCGCGCTGCTGTCGCTGGTCTGCCGCGAGCTCAACGAGCAGCGCATTGCCCGCGGGCAAGCTGAGATCAGCGCCGCCCTCATCCAGGGTGAAAACACGCAGGAGATCATCGCGCAGTTCTACAGCCAGGGTTTTGCCGGGTTAGACGTCAAGGTGCGCTATTTCGTCGAGGGCCGGCTTTTGACCGCCGCAGGCTACCGCGACAGTTGCGCTCTGGACAATGCCCTGGCGGAGCCCGGTGTCAGCGAAGCGGCGATTCAGACTTTGGTGGATCGACGCATCCTGCGCCGCGAAGAGCGGGGCGGATTAGTCCGGCTCGAGCTGATCCACGATGTGCTCGCAATGGTGGCCAAAGCCAGCCGCGATGCGCGGCGTGAGGCGGCGGCTCTGGAGGCCGCTCAACTGCTGCTGGCCAAACAGAGGCGGCGCCAGCGAATCGCCGTCGCGTGGGCCGTGGTTCTGGTGGCGTGCCTGGTGGGTGTTTCCTGGCTGGCGGTGATGGCGAGCCGGGGGAAGAAAGAAGCCGTTGCCGCCGAGCTGAAAGCTGTCTCTGCCCAGCAACAAGCGGATCAACAGGCCAAGTTGGCCTTGGAGCAGAAAAAGGTCGCATTGGACGAAAAGAGTGTTGCGCTGACACAAACAGACCGGGCACTCGATGCGGAGAAACGCGCCAACGCGGCGAAGACAGAAGCGGTCTCGGCGAAAGAGGACGCTACCGAAGCGGCCGCTGAGAAAGAAAAGCAACGATGGCAGGCCGTCATCACGGCGGCGGCCGCGGACGAGCAGTTGGACTCTCACGGTACGGGGGAACAACTCCGTGCGTGCGTCGAGTCCACCGATCGCCTCGCCGGCGATCCCCCGCCGCCCGCATCGCTCGATTACATGGTGGGGGTCTGGCATGTGGACCAGGGGGTGGCCTCGACGGATGTGGATTGGCGCAGCGACGGCACCTGCATCAACAGGCATATCTACCAAAACGGCCATGAGCTCGACCTTACAGGCGACGTCTGTACCTGGAAATACAAGCAGATCGCCGAGCATGAATTCGAGATTGATTGGCAATCCAAGAAGTTGGGATCCGAATACCCAAAGCAACTGATTTTCAAGATCACGAGTCCTACTCGAATCCACAACACCAATATCAATTACGACGCGTTTCGAATCATCTGTCCGGCGCAGGAACTCACGATCCGCCAGGGCGAGCTCGCGGCTCTGCAGAAACAAGCCGGCGCGGACCCCGGCAACCTGGCGAATCAAATGGCGCTTGCAAACGGATTGGACAAGCTGGGGACGGCATTGGCGGCCCAAGGCGATTTTGCGAATGCGGTCAAGAGCTTCGACCAGGAACTCGACTTGTGCAGTCGATTCACGGAGCGCAACCCCGCCAATCCGGATTGCCAGCGGAGAGCGGCGCAGTCGTTCGAGCAACTCGGCAACCAGCAATTCGCGCAGGCGGCAGCGACCAACCAGGCGGGCGACGGGACACGAGCTCTACAACAAGCCACCGCGGCGCTCGCGGCCTATCAAAAGAACCTGACGATTCGCGAGGGGCTGCTCCACTCCGCCCCGGAGAACGTCGATGCGCAACATAACGCGGCATTGGCATCCAACCATGCCGGGATTGTTCTCTTTTGGATTGGCCGCAACGCGGAAGGGCTCGATGCGATTCGAACCGCGGTGCGCCTGCTCGAGAACATCACCGATACGCATCGTGGCAGTCCCCAGATCAGCGAGGATCTCCTCTGGTGTCTCTACAATCTGAGCCAGAGGTCGGGTGACGCGGCCGAGGCCAAGGACTCTTTGCGCAAATCGCTCGCCATCGCGACAGAACTGGAACGCGAGCTCGAGGGTGCCGACCAGATGGCCGGTGTGGTCAAGTTTTTGCAAGACGCCAAGCCACGTTGAAAAACCAGGGTGTGGCCGCAGATTAACGAGATTGGGGGTTCTAGTGTCGAAGGTTGGAATTCGTCGTTTTGTTGGGTTGCTTGCTGTTCTCATCCAGGTAGGGATGACCGTGCCGGCTGTTGCGGGCCAGGCGCAGCATTCCCCTCATTCGCAAGCACCGGGGCGGTTTGCTCTGGCCGCGGACACTATCTCTCGGCAAGGCGTGCAAGCAAAGTTACCGCCTCATATTTCCACGCTGCTTGGCATTGCAAAGGAACAAGAGTGTCAGGTTTTGCAAGGTGTAGTGCGCACGGGGAGCCTGGTACAAGGATTTGACGTCTCGGTCGTTGACAAGAACGACATTGTTCTCTTTGTTGTCGACGAGACGGCGAACGATCAAACTCTCTATCTGACCTCGCCGAATGGCCTGCTGCGCAAAGTGGTTTCGGTGAAGGCGGGTGTTGGCAGCGAGGTGCGGATTACGGACGAAGACCGGAAAGCATTCGCAAAAGAAAAGCAGTTTTGGGTAGATCGCCTGGCCCCATCCGGTACGGCGAAGTGAGTTATATCGGCCCTTTCCCTACGCATTTTGCGGCCAGCCGAATGGTTTCCCGGGCGAAGAATTGAGCAAGTTCCGAGGTGCCGGCCAAGCGGCCGGAGCTCAAGAGACGCACATCATTTTGGCTCAATGAGTGCATTGGGCTGTTATCGCTAGTGGCAATATCCTAACTTGAGCATCGAAAGGAGAAGAGATTGGTGCGAGACAATGCCACGACCGTACGAGACTTTGTGGACGAAGTGATCACCCAGGGGAACATCGAGGCGGCAGCACAATATGTTTGGGAAGACGTGATTGAGCAGGTTCCACTGCCTGGGCAGGGTCCCGGACTCGACGGTCTGAAAGACATCCTTCGCGCCATGCGTGCCGGCTTCCCCGATATCGTCTTCTCCATCCAGGAACAAATTGCGGAACACGATAAAGTCGCCAGCCGCTTCGAATGGACTGGTACCCACAGTGGTGAGTTTCTAGGCATTCCCGCAACAGGACGTCCGGTTCACGTTTGGGGGGTTGTCATCGACCGCCTGGAGGATGGCCGTATCAAAGACACGCGCATCCTGATGGATACTCTCGGCCTGATGGGCCAACTCGGTGTCCTGCCTTCGCCAGCCACCCCCTGAAGCATAAGTCCTCACAAAAGCCGATGTGGCCATGAACGATTTTCAGTTGGGGCATAATCGCCGATGCGCTTGTCCAGCCATTCGGGCTGAATTCGCGGTCGGCGGTGCTGCGCAGCGGCGTTTCAGAAATCGTGCGAACGGTCGATGAGGGCGGAGGCGGCGAGAGTTGAATCGGTGGCCGGCGCATCGGAAGCGAGCGGATGTGGTGTGGGGCCGGTGGGGTCGGTGGCTTCGGTTTGCGCGCGGAGGCGGGCTACGGTCTGCCAGTTGTCCTTGCGCGGCTGCTCGGAGAACCACAGCGGCAGAGGCATGACGAGATAACGGCTGAGAGCCTCGGCGTATCCCTCGTAGAGCGCGCGCATCTGGCGCAGGCGCTCGCGGGAGGGTTCGTCATAGCAGAGTTGGATGCCGCTCTGGGAGAGCATGTCGTAAAGCTCGCGGCAGCGGCCGGGCGGGAGGCGGTCAGGGGCGTTGGCGACGGGGCGGAGCGAGAAGATCTGCGAAAGGTCGACGAGGGCGTGGCGGGCCATGGCGAATGTGAGCTGGGCCTGGCGTGCTTCAAGGCCGCGAACGCCGGCGATGAGCAGCGATGAGGTGTCGAGGATGGCGGTGAGCGCGCTGAGCCAGCTCTGGTTGTTGTGCTGGGAGCGGAAGTAGCAGAGCAGCGGATAGGAGATGTGGCTCTCGAGGAGCTCGGCGGACCAGCGTTCCCATTCGACGAAGAGAACGGTGAGCGCCTGCGCGGCGCCTTCGTAGGAGTGGCGGCGCATGAGCTCGGCGGCGGTGGGCGGAGAGCCGGCGCGGGCGTCGAGGAGCGCGATGCTAACTTCGCGGCGCGAGAATGCGCCGTAGAGGACGGGGAAGTATCCCATGACAATGGCGAGGAAGCCGAAGCCCATGCCGCATTCGAAGATGAGCAGGACGCGCGCCAGCGGGCTGTGCGGCGTGACGTCGCCCAGGCCGAGGGTGAAGAGCGTGGTTCCGCTGACGTAGAGGTCGGTGCGGAAGCTGGAGGGCTGCGCGGGGTCGTTGAAGGGACTGCCGATGGCGTAGTAGATGAGGGCGAAGCCGAGAACCATGCCGGCGGCCCAGACGACGAGAAGAAAGATCAGCGAGAGAGGCCCGTAGTAGCTGAGAACAGTTTCGCGCTTGCGGGGATTGGGGAGGCGGCGGGCGAAGAAGCCCCAGGGCTTCCAGGTGGCGATGTAAAAGAGGCGGGTGAGGCGGAAGCGGCCTGTGGCGCGGCGTGGCAGGATGATGGTCTGGAAGGCATCGAAGAGCACGATCGAGATGCAGAGGATGCCGGCAACCAGAGCGAGGGCGCGCATGAAGTCTCCTTGTCGCTAGTGTGGCGTCCCAGAAGTGTGCATCACAAGTCGAAGCCCCGGAAATGCAGGTCCTTCGACTCGTCCCGGCACGCCGGGACTCGCTCAGGATGACAGAGCATTTTTGGTGCGAAGTTCTGGGACTAGACACCAGTGCGGCCGCAGGGATCGAGGAGCGGCGGCCGTTGCATGAATTGTATTCGGGATGGGGGACGGCGAGGGAGCTAGGGAGCAAGGTCGCGGAGCGGCGGCGGGTCATTTTGAAGAAAGATTTCCCAAGGGGGCAGAAGCCCAGGTTTGTTTTGCCGCGGTTGCGGCGCGTGGTTCTTCCTGGGTTCCTCGGCGCCGGGCAATCCTTGCCGATGCGCCCGTGTAATGATGGCGCATGAATCTTTATTTGGAATTGCATCGACAGGCGTCGGGAACCTGCAAACCGGAGAGCATATGGCCCTGCACAACACCCGCAAACTGAAAGCCAGGCCGACCAGCGCGGTCGAGTCGGACCTTCTGAATAGCGATGCCCAGACCTACGTATTCCCGGAAGTCGCGCGCGACCCCAAAACCGTCTACCGCACCATCCACGACCAGCTCGTCCTCGACGGGAACTCGCAGCATAATCTGGCCACTTTCTGCACCACTTGGATCGAGCCCGAAGTCCAGCAGATCATGGACGAGTCTGCCGACAAGAACATGATCGACAAGGATGAATACCCGCAGACCGCGGCCATCGAAGAGCGCTGCGTACACATGCTGGCCGATCTTTGGAACTCGCCCCAGGCGGCGAGCACGATGGGCTGTTCCACGACTGGTTCCAGCGAAGCGGCAATGCTTGGCGGGCTGGCGCTGAAGTGGAACTGGCGCAAGCGGCAACGCGCCCAGGCCAATCCCAACGCTTCGCCCGGCAACGAACGGCCAAACCTGGTCATGGGCCCGGTCCAGGTCTGCTGGCACAAGTTCTGCCGCTACTTCGACGTGGAGATTCGCGAAGTCCCCATGGAAGGCGAGCGCTTGCTGCTGACGCCGGAGGAAGTGGTGAAGCGTTGCGATGAAAACACCATCGGCGTGGTTGTCACTCTGGGGGTGACCTTCACTCTCGAATTCGAGCCGGTGCACGAGATCGGCATGGCCCTGGACAAGCTTCAGGCAGAGACCGGGCTCGACATCCCCATCCACGTGGATGGCGCAAGCGGCGCATTCCTCGCGCCATTTCTCCAGCCGGACTTGCTCTGGGATTTTCGTCTTCCGCGCGTGAGATCGATCAATGCTTCAGGTCACAAGTTCGGGCTGGCGCCGCTGGGCGTGGGCTGGGCGCTATGGCGCGAGAAGCACGATCTCCCTGAAGAACTGATCTTCGACGTCAACTATCTGGGCGGAAACATGCCCACCTTTGCGCTCAACTTCTCGCGGCCGGGCGGTGAAATCATCTGCCAGTACTACAATTTTCTGCGTCTCGGCAAGCAGGGTTATCGCGAGATTCAGGCAGGGTGCTCCGCGATCGGAACCTACCTCGCCGGCGAGATCGCCGCGCTCGGCCCATTCGAGATCGTCTATGACGGAAACGGCGGCATCCCAGGGCTTTGCTGGAAGCTGAAAGACCCCGCATCCTCTCCGTTCACGCTCTATGACGTGGCGGACCGGTTGCGCGAGCGCGGCTGGCTGGTTCCCGCGTATTCCATGCCGCCCAACCGCGAAGACCTCGTCGTCCAGCGCATCCTCATCCGTCACGGGTTCACGCGCGAAATGGCGGAGGAGCTTCTGCTCGAGTTGGAGCGCACCATCGAGCACCTGCAGCATCCGGCGGGCCGGCCGCGGCGAGTGGATGCGGCAACTGGCTCGCACAACCATTCGGGCAGGTAACAAGAACATTGCCAGTGCCGTCGCGGGGCTGCCTGCTGCGGCAGCTCGAAAAGTGGGAATCGGCCGTGGCGCTTGCCTGGAGGCATCGAAACATTTCGGAATCAGCCTATATTCAACGACCAGGCGGGATGGATAACGGGAAACAACCGATTTCGCGGGGGATTTTCGGATCGCGTTCCATCGCCGAAGCTCGAATCGAGCCTTGCGCAGGCAACTTTCGCAGTTCCGAGCGTGTCAACCGGCTATTCGGAAGGTATCCACGTTTTGGACGGACCAGTACCGGCGAACGCCGCAGCGTCCGCGGATGGGGCGGTTTCCGGATTGCCCGCGATTCGGGGTTAGCGGCTCTCAATTCCGGTTTTTTGTCTTGTTGCCTTCGGGCGTCCCGGCGTCCGGATGGGCGAATGCCGGCGGGGCGGAGAAAAAGCTTGCCTGCGGGGATTGAGTGCGGTTAGAGTCTGAGGAGCGGCATTCCCCCCTAACAACAGGCGACTCCTGAGAGAGCGTCAGGAACCAAGCGGTCGGGTTCCCGATTCAAGGACACATGTGTTTTGGCGGACGGGCAGGTTCGAGGCGCGGCGCATGCGGCTGCCGCCTGAGCGGGTCTGGCGAGCTTGGTTTGGCGATCGGGCCTGGCGAGCCGGGTTTGGCGAGATGGGTCTCTCGGGGGATTGGCGTGCCGCGATGGCGCACTAAGAAACAGAGTTCCGACTGGAGGAAAAGATGAGAGCAAGCGTAAAACGAGTGGTGGCGGCCGCGGGTGTGGCCCTGCTGTGCCTTGGCGCTGCGGGATGCAGCAAAGTGAGTGGCCATACCTTCGCGGGCGCCGGAGATCTGGTGAAGATCGAGTTCGACTCGGGCGGCAAGGCGACTACAAGTATGGGACCGATGAGCTCGGCGTGCACCTACACCGAGAGCGGCAGCAAGATTACTCTGCTGTGCGAAGGTGATACCACGGTGTTGACGGTGGCGGATGACGGATCGCTGAATGGTCCTCCGGACGGGATGCTGGCGCATCTGACCAAGGTGAAGTAGGGCGGTAAGGCAGCGAGTCAGCGGGTCAGCGGGCCAGCGGGCCAGCGGGCACGCGAGTCAGCGGGTCAGCGGGCCAGCGAGTCAGCGGGTCAGCGGGTCAGCGAGTCAGCCGGCCAGCGAGTCAGCGGGTCAGCGGGCCAGCGGGCCAGCGAGTCAGCGAGTCAGCGGGCCAGCGAGTCAGCGGGTCAGCGAGTCAGCGAGTCAGCGAGTCAGCGGGTCAGCGGGCTTTCCGGTCCGATGCGGGGCGAAGTTTTCGGCTTTCCAGGTCGCAAAAGCGAGATGCTTCGGCTTCGCTCGGGCCTGGCTTTGAACCCCGCTTTCGAGGCTTCCGCCTTGCGTCTGGGCCTGCGCCGTTGACGGGAAACTCAAACGGCGCCGCAACTTGAAGGGGCCGGCCATTCCGTCCTCACTTCTCCGCTTTACTTTGCGACCGCAGAGGTGCTACTTTCCTAAGCATCCCCTGAGATGAAGGATAGGAGAGTGGCCATGTTTTGTCCCCGTTGTGGCGCAGAGTCGCTGCCGGATCATAAATTCTGTAAGAACTGCGGAACGGTGCTGGGAGCCGCAAACGGCGCGCAAAGTGTAGCGCCCGGTGTTGCGGTAGCGGCTGTGCAGGCGCAAGCGCCGCCTCCGCCGCCACCCCCGCCGAGAGCGATGCCGCCGGCAATGGGAGCGATGCCGCCACAAGGACCGCCGCCGGGAATGGTGCCGGTAATGTACCAGGCCTACCCTGGCGGCCCGCAGCAGATGTATTACATGCCAGCGGCCCAGGTGCACCCACACGCCCACCAAGGCATGATGGAGGGCCTGAATTCGCGCATCCGGAAACTGGCCTCGACGGACCAGCTCGAGGGCTTCAGCCTGGGGCAGATGTTCAGCGAGGTGTTCAAGCGGCGCGACGTCGACCAATTGGAAGATTACTTCATGGTGGGTTCGAGGGCCACCACGCCGCCCTGTGACCTTATCGAAACTGGGTGGCCCAAGCCGTGGATGTTCTTCCGCGTCCTTCTGACCATAGTGATCGCGTACGTGATCATGGCCGTCATGTTCCACTTCACCACCAACACCAACCTGGTGCCGGCGCTTTTGCTTCTTGGATCCTTTGCGACGCCGCTGGCGACGCTGACGCTTTTCTTCGAGTTGAACACGCCGCGCAACGTTTCGATGTACATGGTGGGAAAACTCTTCATCACCGGAGCCGTGGTGTCGTTGTGCGCGGCGCTGGTGCTTTATATGCTGCCGGTCTTCAATTTGCTGACCATGGAGGCGGGCATCGTAGAGGAAGTCGCCAAGCTGTTCGCGGTGATTGTTGTGGTGCGCAGCGTACGCTTCAAATACCAACTGAACGGAATCCTGTTTGGCGCGACGGTGGGGGCGGGTTTTTCCGCCTTTGAGACCATGGGCTACGGGCTGCAGAGCTTTTTGCCGGCGTTTATTCAGGGGCTTCAGACCGCCGGAACATCGCAAGCGGGGCAGGATCAGGCGTTGAGCGCAGCGACGACGGCGATGATGAGCGAACTGTTCCTGCGCATGTTTACCGCAGCGCCGCTGGGGCACATGGTGTGGACGGCGATTTCGGCGGGCGCCTTCTGGCGGGTGAAGCAGGACAAGCCGTTCAGCGCGGGGATGCTTATGGATAAGCACTTCCTGATGGCGTTTGCGATTCCGATCGCGATGCACGCCATTTGGGACGCGCCAATTCAGTTGCCGTTCCTGGGCAATGAGATTATCACGGGCTTGATTTCGTGGTACGTGCTGTTCACCCTGGTCCAGCAGGGATTGCAGCAGGTGAAGCAAGAACAGATGTCGCATTTGCAGAACACTCTGGCCACCGTGCAAGCGACGCTGGGGCTGGGAGCAATGAGGCAGCCTCAGGGTGCGGTGCCGGTGGCTTAGAAGCGGCCGCCTTCGTGGCGTTGCGCTGGATCGAAGCGCGGTTGGGCGCTGCTGCGAGCCGTTCCGGCCGGAAACGGCCGTCGTACTGTAGCAGCGGGGCTTGGGCTGGCAGCAAGAGCATCATGCGCGAGCATGGCGAGGAGAAGAAGAGAATATGGCAGTCTGCGGCAAGTGTGGCGCGACGTTGGAAGGCAATGAGCGCTTCTGCGTGAAGTGCGGGAACGATTTGAGCGTGCCGGGTGCGACGGCGGGTGCGCCGGGAGCACCGGCTCCGATAGCTGCGCCTCCGGTTGCGACTTTCCCGGCAGCGCCGCCTGCGTATGGACCGCCTCCGGGTGCGCCGCCTATGGCGCCCTACCCGCAGGCCTATCCGGGGCCGGGGCAGATTCCGTACGTCATGCCGATGGCCCCGCCGACTCAGGTAAAGGGCAGGGG
The DNA here is from genome assembly GCA_963701835.1 of uncultured Acidobacteriaceae bacterium. GTDB lineage: Bacteria > Acidobacteriota > Terriglobia > Terriglobales > Acidobacteriaceae > Telmatobacter. The sequence goes on from CAVPBL010000019.1 coordinate 23,529, forward strand.
ATGGCTGTGGGGGGTGATCGTCGTCGTTGCCATCCTGATAGGGCTCTACTACATCGGCAAGACCCATCAACAAACCCAGACGCCGGGGCAGAATCCCACGCAGCAGCCGGGAACCGCTCCGGGCCAGCAGCCGGTTCAAGGGCAACAGGGTCAGAATCCCGCACAGCAGCCGGGAACAGCGCCGGGCCAGCAACCGGGACAGGGCCAGCAACCGGGGGTGGGTCAGCAGCCCTACACTCCGTCAGGAGGGCAGGGGCAGGGTCAGGGCGGCAATCAAGCGTTGGTCCAGCAGCAGAAATTCGCCGGCAGATGGGACGCTGTAAACGGGATGGTGCAGATATCGAATGGGTCGTGGCGGAACAACTCGAATGCCGCCCTGCAATCGGCGACGCTGGAGTGCGCGCAGTTCGCAGCCAATGGGACTATGATCTCGCATTCGAATATTACGTTGACCGGCCCGGTTCAGCCCGGCGGAACGGACAGCTTCAGGGCGTTCACGATGGGGGCAATTCAACAGGGCATGGCCAAGGTGGACTGCGGCATTGTGGGAGTGACCCCGGCGCAATAACAAGGCCGCCGGCAAACCCCTCCACCGGGGACGGCGTCGATGGGATACCCGGCGTCCCAGGCGGCCGGAATGGGACTGGCAGTTTGAGCAGCATGCGGAAAGATGGCAAGGAGAAGAGGCAAGTATGGCGTTCTGCGGCAAGTGTGGCGCACAGTTAGAAGGCAATGAGCGTTTCTGCAGAGGTTGCGGGCACGATTTGAGCGCAGCGGAAGCACCGTCCGCGGCACCTGCTCCGGTGGCGCCGGCCCCGGTAGCGGCGCCGCCGTTTGCAGCCTATCCGGCGGCGGCTCCGTTTCAACCGCCTCCGGCGGCGTCGTACGTGGCGCCCCCCCCACAGTTCTATCCAGCGCCGGGACAGATCCCCATCATGACCATGCCGCAGGAGGTGCCCAAGCACCATGGGTGGATCTGGGGCGTGATCATTGTCGCCGGGATTTTGTACGGGCTCTACTACGTCGGCGAGCACGACCAGAAAAACCAGCCGCAAGGACAGAACCCCACGCAGCAGCCGGGAACGGCTCCGCAGCCGGGAGGACCGAATGCCACGCTGCTGCAGCAGCAGGTCTTCACTTCGCAGTGGCGCGTGGCGAACGGAGATATCCAACTCTACAATCAGAAATGGGATAACCGGTCGAATGTGGCCATCGTAGCGGCGAGCGCCGAGTGCGACCAACTCGACCAGAGCGGTTCCGTTCTGTTCAAGAAACCCATCGACCTGGAAGACCAAACCGATGCGGCGCTTCAACCCGGATATACGAAAGAATTCGACGATCTCGATATCGGACAGGCCGTGCAGGGCGTGTCCAGCGTGAATTGCGGGATTGTGGGCGTGACCCCGGCGCAGTGAGCCCGCGTGCCGGCGATGGCGCCAGGCAGCGCCGGCTGGCGAAACAGTTCAATGCTTGCGAACCCGCGGCGGGCTCTTGCCCGCGCAGGGTTTGCTTTGCCTACTCGTAGCGCAGGGCTTCGATGGGGTCGAGGTTGGCGGCGCGGATGGCGGGGATGATTCCGCTGACCAAGCCGGTGATGACCAGGATCACGGTAGCGACGATGACAGAGGCGGGGGTGATGAGGAGGCGGATGTCGGCGGCCTCGCCGTTCTTGGCAAGGGCGCTGTAAAAGGTGATGCGGCCGACCAGGACGGAGACCACATAGGCGAGCGTGATGCCGCCGACGCCGCCGACTCCGGTGATGGCCAGGGCCTCTGCCAGAAATTGAATGACGATGTGCCGCTTGCGCGCGCCGAGAGCTTTCTCGACGCCGATCTCGCGAGTGCGCTGCTGCACGGCGACCAGCATGATGTTCATGAGGCCGATGCCGGCGATGCCCAGGGTGAGCGCACCGACGAGCGACAGAAGCACCTGCAGGGCGAAGGAAAGAATCTGGAATTGGTGAAGCTGGGTGCGCAGATTGGCCACGTGCAAGGCATCGTGGTCGCTGGGACGGAAGTGGTGGGCGGCGCCGAGGGTCTCGCGGATGGTCTTCTCGATTTTCTGGTAGTCGCCGCGATAGCCGATCCAGACACCGTCGAGGTATTTTGTGTCTTTGAGGTCGCTCATGGTGTTGAACGGCACATAGACGGTGCGATTGATGTCGTCGTTGCCTTCCTGCATTTTGGCCTGGAGCACGCCGACGATGGTAAAAATGACGCCGTTGAGGCGAATGGTCTCTCCCACGGCCCAGCCGCCGGAGAAGAGCTTGGTCTTGGCTTCAGAGCCCAAAACGCAAACGTGAGCGCGCTGCTGATCCTCAGCGCCGTTGAAGAAGCGGCCCTGGTCGGGAATGAGCTTGACGATGTCGGCGTAGGAGGGGCGGGATCCGACAACGGTCCAGGTGTAGGTGTGCAGATCGTTCTGCACGGTGACGCTGTCGTATTCCGCGGGTGAGATGTGGATAATTTCAGGGACAACTGCGCTGACCCGGTCGAGGTCGTCGAGGGTGAGGCGGACCTTGACTCCGGCTTTGTCTCCGCCGGCTTGCTGGCTGGTTTTGCCGGGGAAGAAGCCGATGGTGTTGGTGCCCCATTGGGCAAAGATGGTTTCGATGGCGTGCGAGAAGCCGTTGCCGTAGGCGAGGAGAAGGACGACAGTGGCAATGCCCCAGGCCATGCCGATCATGGTGATGGCGGTGCGGCGGCGGTTGTAGAGCATTGCTTCCCAGGCCTGGGCGAGAATGTCTTTCAGCATTTCTTAGCTCCTAGCTGCTAGCTTCTAGCTCCTAGCTAGTTCTCCGGCAGGTCTATCAGCCGATTCAGAAGTTTTTCAAAACAATCCGTTCAAACAAATCGTCGCGCACGCCAACCGAGACTGTTCGTTCTTAGCGGTTTCAAGCTGGCAGCTAGAAGCTAGTGGCTAAAAGCTGCTTCTTCACTCCTTGCGCAAGGCTTCAATGGGGTCAAGGGCCGCGGCCTTGCTGGCGGGGTAAAGGCCCGCTGCGACGCCGCAGAGGGTGAGCGAGCCAAGGGCCAGTGCTGCCGACCAGGGCACGATCCTTGGCGGGTCAAATCCGGGGATCTTGTCGGTGAGTACGGCTTGCAGGAGGGCCATGAAGACTCCCGAGGCGAAAATGCCGATCAGCCCGCTGATCCCTGTGAGCAAAAGGCCTTCCCAGAAGAACTGCGCGAGGATGGTGCGGCGCGTGGCGCCTACTGCTTTCATCACGCCGATGTCACGGGTTCGTTCGGTGACCGAAACCAGCATGATGTTGATGATTCCCACGGCCCCCAGACCGAGGGTGACCACGCCCACGCTGCCCAGGAAGACGTCCATGGCGGTGAAGATGACGCTAATGATATGGGACTCCGTGATGGTGTCGAATTCGTTGAAAGCGTCGGCGAGCGAAGGATCGAAGCCGTGCCGCTGGGCGATGACGCGATGCACGGCAATGTCTGCCGCGGTATTGTCGTTCTTAATGGTGGGATTGTACTGGATGGAGTTGACCGCGTCCTGCGGAATGTTGTCGCCCTTGAGGGGGAAGAACTCCAGCATGGTGGTGATGGGAATGTACATTTTTTCGTCGTCGTAGGTGTTGTTGCCGCGGCCGACCTTGGCGCCCACGCCGATTACGGTGAAGCCGATTCCGTTGATGGTGATGGGCTGGCCGACCATGGGGCGGCCCTGAAAGAGGATGGAGGCGGATTTTTGCCCGATAAAGACCACGCGGCGCGCATCCTGGACGTCTTCGTCATCGAGAAAGCGGCCGGCAGCGATGGGAAGGTAGCGGACGACGGCGTAGCTGGGCTCATTTCCGCCGAGATGGGCGGAGGTGTTGCTCCACTGGCTGACTTCGTAGAGATCGGATCGGGCGAGTTCGCAGGTGACGGCGCGGACTTCGGGCAGGCGGCGAATGGCAGCCTCGTCGCCGAGGGTGAGCTGATACGGGCGCATGCCGGTGTGCTGGTTGGCAAGGGCGGGGATGGTGCCATTCAAGACCATGACGACGTCGTTGCCGAATTGCGCCATCTGCTTGTGCTGGCCTTCACGGAAGCCTTCGCCCAGGCCCACCAGGACGAGCAGCGAGCCCACCCCCCACGCGATGCCGAACATGGTGAGAAAGCTGCGCAGCTTGTTGGCCATGATGGCGCGGAAGACCTGGCCGAGAGTGTCAGAAAAGCTGGTGCGCATAACATTAAGACGGTCAAAGACCCTCTTTGCTTGCTCCTATCCTATGAACATTACGGCGAAAATGGCGACGCGGTTCCCGCGGAACGGGATGGCTGCCTGAACGGAGAATGACGGTCAATCCCAGCCCGGCGCCGCTGGGCCCGCGAGGGATTCGTTTGGACCCGGCGCGAGTGACTTGCAACACAACTCCGTGGAACCACCGGGAACTGGCTTGCGTAGTACGGGTCAATAGGTTACAACGGTGCTCAGTCACCGTCTGAATTCCTGACCGCTTTTATTTCCACCATCGTCTGGCGGGAGAGGCCTGCTCTCGCCGGGACTTGGGGAGGACCCCATGGCCAATTCGCATAAGAACAGAAAACTCTGGATCATCCTGGGCATCGTGGGCGTTGTCATCGTTGCCGGGGTGGGCTTCGGCCTGGTCCGCTTGGCAAAGGGAGACCCCATCGACCCCAACAAGCTGGCCAAGGTGACCCGCGGCGACGTGGCCCGGTCGGTGGTGGCCACGGGCCAAATCCAGCCGATCACCAAGGTGGAGGTCAAAGGCAAGGCCTCCGGCATTGTGGAAAAACTCTTCGTGGACATCAACGACCGCGTGCACAAGGGCCAGGACCTGGCGCAGCTCGATCAGCAGGAGATCCTCGCCCAGGTGGATGCGCAGAAGGCGCAACTGGCTAGCGCCGAGGCCAACGTGACCACCTACGAGGCGAATATCGAGCAGGACAAAGTGAATGCCGCGGCTCCGGACCTGCCCATGTACAAGGCCACGCTTGACCGTAACCTGGAGATGAATAAGGACGGCATCGTGAGCCGGCAGACCCTGGACGACGCCAACCGCGATTATCTGGCTGCGCTGACCAAGCGCGACTCGGCGCAGGCGCAGATTGGAGTGGACGGCGCCAAGCTGAAGCAGGCCCGCGCCCAGGTGATGCAGAGCCAGGCCAACCTGAATCAATTGGAGGAGCAGCTATCGTATACCACCATCCAGGCGCCCATGGACGGCGTGATTCTGTCGCGCGACGTCGAGATCGGCGACGCGGTCAGTTCGATCCTCGTGCTCGGCTCGACGGCCACGCTCATCATGACCGAGGGCGACACGTCGGAGGTGTACGTGCAGGGCAAGGTGGACGAGGCGGACATTGCCCACGTCTACATGGGACAGCCCGCGCGCATCAAGGTGGAGAGCTTCCACGGCCGGCTGTTTTCCGGGAAAGTGACGAAGATCGCGCCCATGGGAGTACAGAAGGACAACGTGACCACGTTCGAAGTCCGGGTGTCGATCAACAATCCCGGCGGCGAGCTAAAGGCCAACATGACGGCCAACGCCGAGATCCTGCTGGACGAACACAAGGGCGTGTTGACGGTGCCAGAAGACGCCGTGATCTACGACAACAAACAAAACGCCTCTGTCCAGGTTCCCGATAGCCACAAGAAAGAGGGCTGGCACAAGGTTCCAGTGACCGTGGGCCTTTCCAATGGCTCGGTGACGGAGATTCTGACGGGGCTGAAGGAAGGCGACCAGGTGGTGCTGCAGCAGTAAAGAAGGCGGTAGTTGGTTTCAGTCGAAGTTGCCGCCGATCACGCCGCGAAGACTACCCCTTCCCGATGGGGAATCCGACCCAACGCCGACGGACATTTCTCGAAACGTAGAGGAGCCGGTTGAGCGCCCGTGCGCGCGGACGCGCCCGCCGAGGCGCGTTTGGCACGGAAAGCGAGTGGCTGAATGGGTCACAGAATTGGACTGGGGTGTTGCTTTGATGTATGATGATTGATGTTTGATGCGCAAAGAGGGACCCGAATGCGGACCACATTGGCCATCGATGACGATGTGCTGGCCGCGGCCAAGGAGATGGCTGCGACCGAGGGGAAGAGCGTGGGCGAGGTGATCAGCTCGCTGGCGCGCAATGCGCTGCGGCCCGTGCCAGCCAGACAAAAGACCCGCAACGGCGTCCCGCTTCTCCCGGTCCGTCCCGGCGCGCCGAGAGTGACCTCAGAGCTGGTGCGAAGGCTTCAGGAAGAGTTGCAGTGACGCGCTTTCTGCTCGACGTGAACGTCCTTATCGCGCTCATCGATCCCGTGCACGTACAGCACGACCGGGCGCACGAATGGTTTGCCGCAAAAGGGCGCGATGCCTGGGCCACGTGCCCGCTGACGGAAAATGGAGTGCTCCGGATCGTTGGGCATCCGCGCTACCCGAACTCGCCGGGGACTCCGGCAGCGGTGGCCGAACTGATGTCGGTGCTTCTGGCGCTCGGCGGCCATGAATTCTGGCCGGATGACACAACGCTCTTCGATTCCCGACGCGTGGATATGACTCGGCTGCTGGACTCCAAGCAGGTAACAGACTCTTATCTTCTGGCGCTGGCCTGCGCTCACGGCGGGAAGTTGGCCACGTTCGACCGCCACGCGGTGACGGCAGCCGTGACCGGGGGGCCGAAGGCGCTGCATTGCATTGACTGATCGACGCTGCCGCGCCGTCCCGACAGCGCGGCTAACCCAAAACGATTGTGAATCTGCTTGTGGGGACTGCGGTCGCCACAATGGGCGGAGTCGTGCTGGCTGGTTCAGCGCGCGAGGAAGTTCTCGTTGGCGAGGATGCGGTAGAGGGTCGACCGGCTGATGCAAAGCTGACGGGCGGTGCGGAGCTTATTGCCGCGATTGAGGTCGAGGACGTACTGAACATGGTGGCGGATGACGGCGTCGAGGGAGAGGTCGGCGGTGTTTACGGCGGTTTGCAGGCCAAGCATGGCGCTGGGGATGGCCGTGGGGTTGGCCCAGGGATTGGCGATGAGCGCCGGGTCAAAAAGCGAGTTAGGGGGCAGTTAGAGGGCCGTCGGGCAGGGCGAGGCCGGCGGGGCGGATGACGCCGTTTTCGGCTTCGAGCAGAGCGTTCTCGAGAATGCTGGCAAGCTCACGGACATTGCCGGGCCAGGAGTGCTGGAGCAGACGGGCCAGCGTGCCGGGTCCGAGGACGACGGGGCGCTGCTGGTAGCGCGCGCAGATGCGCTCGCAGAAGGAACTGGGCGAGCGGGGCGATATCTTCTCGGCGCTGGCGCAGCGGCGGGATGGCGAAGCGGATGGCGGTGAGGCGGAAGGCGAGGTCGGGGAGCAGAAGTCCCTGGCCGGCCATCTGGCGCAGCGGAGTTTGCGAGGAGGCGAGGACGATGGCACGGCCGGGCGGGCGGTCCTGGAGGGTTTTGAGGACGCCGAGGAGCAGACCCTGGCCAGGAGGGGCGAGGAGGTCGACGCGATCGAGATAGGTGAAGCCGGCGAGCGTGGAGGGATCGGCGTTGGTGGCGAGCCACTCGCGGGCGTCGCGACGCTGAAAGAGGAGTCCGGTGAGCGGTGAGCGGCTGAAGAGGTAGCGCGCGAGGGTGTGCTTGCCACTGCCGGACTCGCCCTCCATGGCGGCGACCTGGAGATGGGGCGCGACCATGTCCGCTTGCATGAGCAGTTTGCGCCACGCGGCACTGACGCCGACGATCTGGATGGCGGGCGGGCTGGCGTCCAGCTCAACGAGCGAGAGACCCGAGGCGGAAGGCTGCGAGTGGAATGGTGGGGAGCTATGCATCGGTGTCAACGTGCCTCGCCTCCGAGCAAAGGTGTGCCAAGCCTACACACGGTTCATCGGCGAACGGGGCAGGAACATGAACTGAGCGGCTGTTCAAATCGGGAGGGAGGCGAGGGGAGAGGCTGCAGCGACAGGGACGCGGGTGAGCAAGTCAGCGAGCCAGCAAGTTAGCGAGCCGGCGAGGGTGCGCCGCTCAAGGAAGGGACCGAAGCGGCGCCGGCATCTGCCGGGGACTACTGCTTGCGGCGGCGAAGTGAGCGAAGACTTGTTGCGAGCGCGCCCAGGCCTGCCACCAGGGCCAGGATGACGGTGGGATCTTCAGGGGAATCGTCGCATCCGGTCTGGGCGCGCAAGGGAAGCGCCAAGGCGAACATCAGCGCAAAGCCAACGGCAAAAAGAATCTTTTTCAGGTTCATGGTGTCCTCGGTCGTTCCGTTTTGAATCGTCATCCGATCTTCGTGCTGAACCGCCGTGGGAATTCCGTGCAGCGGGGATTCAAATGTGACTCTACGCAAGCCATGGAGGCGCGAGGCCGGCCCACGGTGGACCGGCCAGGGCAAGTCTCAGGGTTTGTTGACGGCATGCTGCCCGTACGGACTGACCAAGTTGGCGGCCAAGGGTGTTACGACCGGTGTGCACAGGCCAACGACCTCGGAGATGTTGCCTTGGGTGCTCGCGGTGTTCGTGGTCCAAAGGTTACCCGAAGGATCGATGGCGATGGCATCCGGGTAATTGATGTATCCGCCTCCTAACTGGCTGGCTCCAGGCAGGGCAGCCCCGGTCGAGCTGAACCCATAGATCGGGCCTTGGCCGTTCGAAATCCACACAAGACCCGCGCCGTCGATGGCCACGGCTTCGTTCCCCGCCAGGCCGGTGGTGTAGCCCGTGGTGGAAACCCAGCCGCTCGAGGGATCGTATTCGCTGAGCTTGTTGTTGTAGTTGGACATCCACAGATAGCCATCGGCGTCGAGGGCGATGCCTGTAGCCTGTTGCAGTCCTCCGCCGGTGATGGGCGAGTTTGCACTCGGTACGCCGGCCGCAGAGAATTCGCTGATGCTGGAAGCGTTTGAATTCGTCACCCAGACATTGCCCGAGAGATCGGAGATGATGGAGTGAGGTTGCGCGAGACCGCCGCCCGTGTATCCCGTCGCCGAAACCCACCCGGTGGTGGGGTTGTATTCGCTCAGGCTGTTGTTGCCTTCGTTAGCCAGCCACACATTTCCTGCGGGGTCGATGGCGACGCCCTCCGGGTAGTCCATGCCGCCGCCTGTGATTGCCGTTGCAGAAACCCACGTGGACGTTTTGGGGTTGTATTCGCTCAGACCTGCCGGGTAGAGGTTGCTTACCCAGATGATGCCGGAATTGTCGATGGCGATCCCAAATGGATTGCTGAGTCCGCCGCCGGTTACACCCGTCGTTCCGGTGAGAATCACGCCCAGCGGGCTGACCTCAGTGAGCGAGTTGTTGTTGTGATTGGGCACCCAGACGTTGCCCGAAGCGTCAACGGCGATGCCTGAATCCTCCTGAATGCCACCGCCCGCATAGTTAATGACGATGGAGAAGTCGGAACCGGAGCGATACCAGGTGGGCTGAAAGGGCGAAGTCGAGGTTTTGAGATTGAACAGCGTGGAAACATTGGCGCTGGGATTGTGCGCAATGTTGATGGCCGCCATGGCAGTGTCGGTTGGCGCGGTGCTGCCATTCATGGTGTTGGTGAACAGCGTTGTGCACTGCGTGGAGGTTGGCCCGGTGGAGTTGACGCACGCGGCTAGGATGTCGGCAGATGTGTTGATTCCGGAAACGTCCAGTGTGCCGTCGCCGGCGGGCGTTGTAGAAAGCGCAAGGCCGGTCGAGAGTGTCTCCAGATTGGCCACGGTGGCAAAGGCGTTTTTCATGCCGGTCAGTGCTTGTGGGACGCTGGAGCTGGAGATGTGGGTCGCGTCCGTGGTGAAGCCGGCGAGAGCAAACGCCGTCGTGATCGTCGAGACTTCGTCGACGAATACAAACGTGGATGAGGTGAGGGAGCTGCAAGGCCCGAGTGCGGCGAGGAAGCCGGCGGCGGAGTTGTTGCCACCGCCAACGCCGGGGTTGCCACCTATCGAATATAAATAGACCTGCGCGTCCGCCGGGCAGGAATAGTCGCCGGTGATGGAGAAATTGCCGCCCGAGTCGGTGGTCACGTAGTAGTTGTTGCTCCCGTCCCTGGTGGTGTTGCCGGCGCTGGTGAGCAGCGACACCGACGCATCGCTGCTCGACGCCGCAATGCCGGGACCGCCGTAGCCGGTAGTGTTGGCGGCGTAAAGATACACGCTAGCGCCGACGACGGGCTGCTGCCCTCCGTGGACCTTGCCTGCAAGAGATTTGCCTTGAACGGGGTTGGAGGCGGTTTGGATTGTGGAGGGGGCCTGCACGCTAAGGCAGCCGGAAAGAAGAAGAGCGCATGATGCGAATGCAACACCCAAGGAAGTACGCACGGCGAGAACTCCTTTCGTTCACTCGTGTCCCGATGTTGGGGGCCCTGTCGAATTGTGGGAGAAATCTCCAATCATGTTACTCGCGTTGTGATTGGGGTCAAGGGAAATCGCTACGCCGGCTGTCCTTCGCGCAGGATTCCGAAATTCGAAAGGAGCGAGCAGTTTGCGCCGGCGGCTCAGGTCAAGTGTGGGCAAGGGAAAATATGCGGCTGATGGCCGCGTCCCGATGGAGGGGCGCGGCTACAGCCGACTTGGACAAGGTGACCTCCGGCGCGGGCTTCGTTCGCTCTGGCTGTTCCATCAGAACGGAATGCGGATCGTGGCGATAACGGCGTGGTTCGACTGTTTAAAGTGGGTGGAGGCGATCTGGAAGCCGGCGCCGGCGACAAATACTACGCGGTGGTGGATGGGGAAACGGCCGAAGATGAGTCCCGGCGTCAAGAAAGTTTGCTTCTTGCCGTCGTTCGTTCCGCCGTTCCAGAACGTTGAGTTGATCTCGGCCTCGGGCCAAAGGCGCTTGAGCACGTGATATTGCAATGCGGTGTTGGAGACAATGGTGCGGCCCAGAGTATTGACGCTGTTGACGGGCAGCGTGCCGGCCAGTGTGGATTGAACGTCGAATTTGCCCCAGCCTTTGCCGCCGGCGAGGGTGGGCGTGACGATGGCGCTGGACGACCCGTTCTTGTAGGTTCCGGTAGGGATGCTGCCGCCGAGAAAGAACGTGAGGATTCCGTTGCCTTCCTGCTCGGGAGCTGCCCAGACGCGGTACTTCATGGTGAAGGAAACGTCGCCTGGGCCGTCGTGCGTTTTGGCGTTTTCGTGGAAGAGCCAGGGCGGGAGATTGATGAGCAGCTCGGTGTGGCGGGAAGGAATCAGCTCGAGGCCTTTGCCGCCATCGACGTTGGTGACGTCGCCGGTGGGCGTGACTTGGTGGAGAACATCGAAGCGGAACTCCTGCTCGAGCCGCGGGGTGACGGTGGCGAGCGGCGTCATCCAATGGGGCTGTGCGGCCTGGGTTTTGGAGACGCGGCTGAGCCAGCGGCCGGTCCAGCTTTGATCTGGCGCGGAATTCTCCGCGGGGTTTTGCGCGGTGAGCGCAGTTGAGGCGGCGGACACAACGATAAGCGGGAGGAGGATTGTGGGGAATTTCAATCGATTCTCCTGAGGATCGGAATGCTTTTCAGGTCGATTTTAATGGAATTTCGTATTGATTTTAAGTGGAAAATCGTATTGATTTGTTGTAATTCGGTCAAAATATTCCATTGGGGTCTTTTCCGGCTCGGGCCAGGGTTTTGCCCGCTGCGCGGCGGTGCCGGACCCCCGGCTCGCCGCTTTACGGCCGGAGGATCATGACTTCAGTGGCCTTGATGAGGGCGACGGCGGGGTCTCCGGGGCGGAGGGCAAGCTCGCGTGCGGCGTCGGCGGTGATGATGGCGGTAACGCGCTGGTCGCCGATCAAGAGGACGACCTTGGCAAGCAGGCCCTCGATGGCGATCTCGGCCACTTTGCCGAGCAACTGGTTGCGGCCGCTGATGCGGGCGGCGCCGGGTTGCGACTGCGATGCGGAGAGAAATTCATCGAGCGCGTCGAGCGGTATGCGATGGTGCCCGCCGGGCGTTTTGACGGTTCGGATGCGGCCGGCGAGGATCCAGTGCTTGAGGGCGGGATAGCTCATGCCGAGCTTCTCTGCCGCCTGGCGCGGCGTGAGCATTGTGGAAGAGGTCATGATGCGTCGCGATGCCCTCGCCAGTACTCTACACTTCCCGCTGCGGGAACTGAAAACCAAACGCGGAAAGCTCGAAGAAAGAAGGTGACAGCAGTCACTCGACAGAGGTGGATGCGGATGATAGCCTTCCGGTGGCAATTCCCCGGGTATTCGAGAGGTCGAACCGGGGCCGTGGATGAGCGGTTCCACCCGTTGTAACAGCTTTAAAACCTTTGGTATGGAGGGTATGTGACTGTACTGGGTTGGATGAACTTCTTTCTCGGCGTGAGCGTTTTATCGCTCATCGTGGCCGCGTTTTTTGCGCGGCAGGTTATGGGTATCAATATCGGCATGACGGACATGCGAATGATGGCGGCGACCATCGAGCAAGGCGCAGTGGCGTTGCTGAGGCGGCCGTACAAAATCGCGGCGGCGGTTTTGGGCTTGCTGCTTCCCACCCGCCCCGCATTGGCTTTCGCGCAGACGGAACAGGCGGCCGGCGAAGCCAGCTTGAAGGTGCCGGATCTGTCGACCGTGAATTTTCTCGGCATGGATGGACATTCGCTGCTGACGATCGGATTGCTGTTCTGCGCCGGCGGCCTGTTGTTCGGCCTGGTGATCTTTGTGCAGTTGAAGAACCTGCCGGTTCACCGCACCATGCGCGAAATGTCGGAGCTGATCTATGAGACGTGCAAAACGTATCTGATCACGCAGGGCAAGTTCATTCTTCTGCTCTGGGCGTTCATCGCCGTCATTATCGCGCTCTACTTCGGCTACCTTGCGCCGGTGCCGGGAAAATCGATTGCGGTCACGTTGCCGATCATCTTGTTGTTTTCGCTGGTCGGCATCGCCGGCAGCTACGGCGTGGCATGGTTCGGAATTCGCGTGAACACTTTTGCGAACTCGCGGACTGCGTTCGCGGGATTGCGCGGGAAACCATATCCGGTCTTTGCGATTCCGCTCAAGTCCGGCATGAGCATCGGCATGATGCTGATCTCGGTCGAGTTGCTGATCATGCTGTTCATCCTGTTGTTCATCCCCGGCGATTATGCGGGGCCGTGCTTCATCGGCTTCGCGATTGGCGAGAGCCTGGGCGCTGCTGCCCTGCGTATTGCCGGCGGCATTTTCACCAAGATCGCCGACATCGGCTCCGACCTGATGAAGATCGTGTTCAAGATCAAGGAAGACGATGCGCGCAACCCGGGCGTGATCGCCGATTGCACGGGCGATAACGCGGGCGATTCGGTTGGCCCGAGCGCCGACGGCTTTGAAACCTATGGCGTAACCGGCGTGGCCTTGATCACGTTCATCCTGCTGGCGGTGACGCCGGCAACTTTCTTGCCTGCTGGAGTCACGCTGCAGACGGCAACCTCCGACATGCTCTCGCAAGCGACAGTCGCCGCGAGCCACACGCAGGTGCAACTGCTGGTGTGGATTTTCGTCATGCGCGTGGCCATGCTGGTCTCGAGTTCGGGCGCTTACTTCCTGAATGGCGTAATCGCGCAAGGCGAAATATGGAAATGCCGAGGAGATGGATTTTGAGGCGCCCTTGACCTCGCTGGTATGGATCACGTCCATTCTTTCCATCGCGCTAACTTACTTCGTCTCGTACCTGATTGATCCCCACATCTGGGCGACGGAACGCTCTGGTGGAAGCTGGCCTCGATCATCTCGTGCGGAACCTTGGCGGGCGCAATCATTCCGGAACTGGTGAAGGTTTTCACTTCAACCAAGTCAAGCCACGTGAAAGAAGTGGTGAAATCGGCGCAGGAAGGCGGAGCTTCCCTGGGAATCCTGTCGGGATTTGTAGCCGGCAATTTTTCAGCTTACTGGCTGGGACTTAGCATGGTGGCCCTGATGTAGCATGGGCTATTACTTCAGCACCGGCCCATCGATGGCAAGCCTGATGCTGGCTCCGGCGGTGTTCGCGTTTGGGCTGGTTGCGTTCGGCTTCCTGGGCATGGGCCCGGTAACGATTGCCGTCGATTCCTACGGGCCGGTCACCGACAATGCGCAATCGATCTACGAACTGTCGATGATCGAGACGGTTCCCGGCATCGAAGCCGAGTTGAAGAAGGACTACAACATCGACGTGAAGTTTGAAAGCGCGAAAGACATGCTGGAGGCCAACGATGGGGCAGGCAACACCTTCAAGGCTTCGGCAAAGCCGGTGCTGATCGGCACCGCCGTGGTGGGCGCAACGACGATGATTTTCTCGATCATCATGGCCCTCACCGGCGGACTGACTCACGACGTCGAAAACCTCTCGCTGCTGCACGCACCCTTCCTGCTCGGGATCATTACCGGTGGAGCAATGATCTATTGGTTCACTGGCGCTTCAACGCAGGCGGTGACTACGGGCGCTTACCGCGCGGTGGAGTTCATCAAGAAGCACATCAAACTGGAAAGCGCGGAGAAGGCGTCGGTCGCCGACAGCAAGAAGGTGGTGGAAATCTGCACCAAGTACGCGCAGAAGGGAATGTTCAACATCTTTCTCGCTGTCTTCTTCGCCACCCTCGCGTTCGCATTCGTTGAGCCGTTCTTCTTTATTGGCTATCTGATCTCGATTGCGGTCTTCGGCCTGTACCAGGCGATCTTTATGGCCAACGCCGGCGGCGCATGGGACAACGCGAAGAAGATTGTAGAGGTGGAGCTGAAACAGAAAGGGACACCGCTGCACGATGCAACCGTGATCGGAGACACCGTCGGCGATCCGTTCAAAGACACCTCGTCGGTGGCATTAAACCCGGTGATTAAGTTCACGACCCTGTTCGGACTGCTTGCCGTGGAGCTTGCCGTGACCCTTACCAAGAGCAACCCAACGCTAACAGAAGTGCTGGCAGTCGCATTCTTCCTAGTATCGGTGACGTTCGTGTGGAAATCGTTTTATGGAATGAGGATCGAGTCCAAGGGAAGCAACTGATTTCTGACCGTGGACCGCGGTTCGTGAACCGCGGGCGTGAACCGTGGGTCGTGAGCCGTGATGATGTAGCCGGTGGAATGGAAGCAACAGGTCGGCCTTGTGCGAAGCCGCGCGGGGCCGATTTGTTTTGCGGCGAGCGGTAAGATTGCCGTGACGAAAGCCGCAGATTTGCGTCCGCCAGACGGGGTTGGGGTGCCGTGCGAACGAAGCGCCTGAGGGCGCGGCGCCGTAGTTATCTTTGAGTTAGTAACCACCGATTACTTACTTTGGGCCATTGTCCGTTCGTAAGGTAGTTCTCCATCAACATGCTGCACCTTCTCACTTGCTTTCAGCGAGTTTCGGGTTATGCTACAGCCACTCCCCCGTTGGATCGGATTCGTTGATGCTTGCTGTCTGCTGAGGGCCGCGCGATTCCCACCTCCCCTGTACACACGGCCTTCGAAACCAATACTTGCGCTCGGGGCGGTCAACCGCTCAAGGCTTGGTGCGGGCTCCGTTGGAGCCGGATGGAGGTTTGTCTTGAAACGTGTTGCTTTGGCTATGAAGGTCGCGTCGCTGATCGCACTGGCTGTACCGCTTTTCACGCTCAGAGCACAAACTCCAAGCTGCAGCGACGTAGAGTACACTCCGGCCGTGGTGATTCCCGGTGGGCAACCGAAGGTTTTCTACTTCTGCAAGAGCAAGGGCAGCGCCACGTCTACGGTGAGCGATGTTCCAGTTCACCTGAGGAATGCGGGTTCGCTGACCATCGTGGTGAAAGGAATTAATCCCCTGGTGCGAAGTTTTACTGTTTCCATCAACGGAACGCAGTACGCGGAAGTTAGCGGGAGCAGCTTGATGAGCTTGCTTAGCATTCCCTCACCCGCAGCGCAATCGCCGTCGGGAGGGCCTGGAGCACTCAGCAAAGGAACACTCCCAGTTAGTCTTGTCTCGGACCTGACAAAAGGGGGCCAGGGCAAAACGGAAACGCCGCCCGGGCCGGCTGCGAAGCCAACGTGTTCGGATCAATACGCCGCAACTGAAACAAGAGTCAACAAACTTCGAAATCAGGTGAGCGACCTTGTGACTCTCGCGAACCTTTATCGGGACAAGGTGAACACGGCGCAGACCGCGTACCTCCAAGCTATCAGCACATTGGAGAAGGAAACGAATAAGGAGGGGACGCACCCGACTCAGAGTGACTTCTTGCCTGTCGCCAATGGGTTGGACCTAGTGTCAGCGCAAAATCTTTCGATCGTGCCAAGTGTGAGTGCCGACGATGCGAATCAATTTTCAGACCTTGCGCCATTTGTGGGCAAAGCCTATACGGATATAGCGACGAGCATATCCGCGCAGGCGCTTCAGTTGGGGACTCTGAAAGCACCCGAGAACTGTGACAGCGACGCTGCCGCTGTTCAGCAGCAGGCGAGCGCAGACAATTCGTTCCTGCAAACTTTGTCCAGCCCAGCGGGAGCGGCCAATTCGAAGATGGATCAGCTTATCGCCCAGGTAAACGGAACGGCGGCCGCCGCGGCAACGCTCGCCGCCAACATCGCTTCCCTGCAGCAGATTGCAATGGACCCTCAGAACTTTGAGATCGACTTGCGCATCCCGCCCGAGGACAGGATACAGACGGCCGTCGTTGTAACTGTATCCTGGACAAACAAACTCCTACCGTCGTGCGTCTCATCGCAGAGCACGCAAGGATCGGGGCCGGTCTCCGGCTCAGGCGGCGCTCCTCAGGGTCAAAAAGCGACGGCGCAGTCAGCAGGCTGCTCCACGCCAACATCTGATTCGAGGACGTTCACGGCGGGCTTCGGGCAAGGCCCGCGGACATTCGAATCGGCCGGTCTCGTGTTTTCGCCGCTTCGGCAGCCCACCTTTACGACGGCCGCCGCTGGTTCGAGCGCTGAATGTCCGTCAATGTCGGCCGACAAAACAACCACCTATCAGGGCTGCATTGTTAAAGACACCGGAGATCGTTGGCGCATTCTTCCGATCGGTTTGGCCACATTACGAATTACGGACGTGTCAACGGAGTGCTATCAATGCCGCACGCTAATTCCTAACTACTTCAGTTTTGGGGCTACGATCAAGTCAAATTCGAGCAGCGGGACCAGTCTGGAGTTTCTGACGGGACTGTCCTGGACCTCGCCAGGGCACCACGTGTTCGCGACTGCTGGCGGCTACGCGGGAGAGGTGACCCGGCTTGCCGGAGGTTTGTCCGTGGGCCCGCAGACGACAGCGCCTCCCGCCACTTTACCCACCGCGTCTTCCTACCGGTGGGGCTTCGGTTTTGCGATTAGTTATACTTTCGGATCGCAAGGAGGGAACGGCGGCCAGTCGCAGAGCCCGCCCACTCCTGCCGGAAGTCAGCCGAGCGCTCAGCCTAAGCCAAGCGGAACCACTCCCCCGCAAGGTTAGGGAGCAGGCTGTTTTTTGGCGTGCTTGTTACATAGAATCGGCCTCGCGTACGAAGGTGCGCGGGGCCGATTTGCGTCTGCGGCCGGGAAGGGTTGACGCGGGGCACGGCTCCCTGAAACACGATTCGTGGACAGAGCTGGTTGGCAAAGTATGCCAATCGAGCTAGGCTTGAACTGAGGATGCCCTATGCCGACGCGCAATGTGAACCTGCCCAAAGCACTCGACCGGTTTGTCGCTTCTCGCGTGAAGAGCGGGAGTTACGCCAATGCCAGCGAAGTGATGCGCACAGCGCTGCGTCTTTTGGAGCGGGACGAGCGGGAATATGAGGAGAAGATGGCGGCGCTGAGGTCGGCGATCGCTGAGGGCGATGCCAGCGGCGATGGACCGCCGGGCGTGTTCTCGCGCATGCGTAAGAAGCACGGGCTGCCGCGCAGAGAAGCCTGAGCACGATCCGGTCCGAATGTCCACAATTTGAACAGATTTGCCGCTAAAGTGCACCGTTTCTGCGCCTTGTGCGGAGGCCGGCGAAGCGCTAGCCTTGGGAAATAGGGTCGGGGCTGTTTCCAGGACGCCGGCCAGGACGCCGATCTGACCGGATTCCGAGGCAATTTGAACCACGCTTCCCCGCACCGGGCAAGGCCGTTTGCGACTTTCCACAGGCAAATGGCGGTTTTTAGAGGGCAGATGGCAGTGTTTAGAGGGCAGATTCGGGAAATGCAAAGAAAATAC
Organism: uncultured Acidobacteriaceae bacterium; assembly: GCA_963701835.1. GTDB lineage: Bacteria > Acidobacteriota > Terriglobia > Terriglobales > Acidobacteriaceae > Telmatobacter. The sequence continues at coordinate 41,525 of CAVPBL010000019.1, forward strand.
TAGATGTTGTGGTTTGGTGTTGACATGCACCAAGGACAGCGGTATTTTTTCATCTGCGGCTTTAAACGGATTTTAACGAAGAGCCGACGCTTATCGAGCAATTCCCGAGTTCAGGTGCTCCTTCCAGCGTCTGTTAGGCGGATCTCCGCGCGCGACGCAAGTGGATTCAGGGTACGGTGACGAGGAAAGAGCTGGAAACGGCGGCGAGCCGCTGACGACACTGGAGCAGGCTGAGCTTTTTTAACCCCGTCTTCCGTTTGTTCTCAATGTTTTGCGGGTAATCCCGCGATGTTTGCAGGTTATCCCGCTATCCGGTGCCGGCGCCGGAGATAGGGCTATTTTTCACCGATTTTCGTCCCTATGGAGAGGAATCCGATGAACGAGGCTCAACTTCAGACTTCGACTGCTGCCTTCCAATCCAGCCCGCGCACCCAGCAGGGCCTGACCTTTACCCGGCGCTTTTCGACGGAGGGCGTTTCGCCCTACGACGAGGTCCAGTGGGAGCGCCGGACCGCGTCGATTACCGACACCAAGGGCAACACGATCTTCGAGCAGAAGGACGTGGAGGTGCCGGCGGACTGGTCGATGACGGCCACCAACATTGTGGCCTCGAAGTACCTGCACGGGCAGATGGGCACGCCGGAGCGGGAGACCGGCGTGCGGCAACTGGTGGGGCGCGTGGCGGAGACGATGCGCGACTGGGGCATGGCCGGCGGCTACTTTGCCACGCCCGTGGATGCGGCGATCTTCCACGACGAGCTGGCGCACATGCTGCTGACGCAGAAGGCGGCGTTCAACTCGCCGGTGTGGTTCAACGTGGGCTGCGACCGGCTGGAGCCGGAGGCCGACGGGCAGAACTGGCACTGGGACCCGGTGACGGGCGGCGTGCAGTACTCGGCGACGGGCTACAGGAATCCGCAGTGCTCGGCCTGCTTCATCAACGCGGTGGACGACTCGCTGGACTCGATCCTGACGCTGGCCAAGACCGAGGGGATGCTGTTCAAGTGGGGCTCGGGAACGGGGACGAATCTCTCGTCGCTGCGCGGATCGATGGAGCTGCTTTCGGGCGGCGGGCAGGCGAGCGGGCCGCTGAGCTTCATGCGCGGGTTCGACGCCTTTGCCGGCGTCATCAAGAGCGGCGGCAAGACGCGGCGCGCGGCCAAGATGGTGATCCTGAATGTGGACCACCCGGACATCGTGGAGTTTATCGAGTGCAAGGCGAAGGAAGAGGCCAAGGCCTTCACGCTGATCAAGGCGGGCTACGACGGATCGGGGCCGGATTCGGAGGCGTTTTCGTCGATCTTCTTCCAGAACGCGAACAATTCCGTACGGGTCAGTGACGAGTTTATGCGCGCCTACGAGGCCGACGGCGACTTCACCACCTACACGGTGAAGGGCCACGAGCCGGTGAAGACCTACAAGGCGCGCGAGATCATGCAGCAAGATCGCCGAGTCGACGTGGCTGTGCGGCGATCCGGGCATGCAGTTCGACACCACCATCAACAAGTGGCACACGTAGCAAGAACACGGCGCGCATCAACGCGTCGAATCCATGCAGCGAGTACATGTTCCTGGACAACTCGGCCTGCAACCTGGCGAGCCTGAACCTGATGCGGTTCGTGACGCCGGCGGGGACGTTCGACATTCCGGCCTACCGGCACGCGATCTCGGTGATGATCACGGCGATGGAGATCCTGGTGGACAACTCGGGCTATCCGACCGAGGCCATCGCGCGGAACTCGCACGACTACCGGCCGCTGGGGCTGGGCTACGCCAACCTGGGCGCGCTGCTGATGTCGTTCGGCCTGCCGTACGATTCCGAGGCCGGGCGCGACCTGGCAGCGAGCATGACCGCGATCATGTGCGGCCAGGCTATCTGCAGTCGGCGATCATTGCCGCGCAGTGCCCGCCGCTGGCCTCGGCCACGCCGCTGACGGCATCGGTGGAGCACCAGGGCGGAGCGTGCCCCGGCTTCTACGTGAACCGCGAGCCGTTCCTCGACGTGATCCGCATGCACCGCGCCGAGGTGAACAACATCGGCAAGTCGCGCGCAGAGCGGCGAGCCGTTTCACGCGTGCCGCAACGCTCTGATGGGGCGCTGATCGACGCCAGCCGCGAGTGCTGGGACATGGCGCTGCTCTACGGCGAGCGCTACGGCTACCGCAACTCGCAGACCACGGTGCTGGCGCCGACGGGAACCATCGGCTTCATGATGGACTGCGACACCACGGGCATCGAGCCCGACCTGGCGCTGGTGAAGTACAAGAAGCTGGTGGGCGGCGGCATGATCAAGATCGTGAACAACACCGTGCCGGCGGCGCTGTTCAAGCTGGGCTACTCGAACGACGAAGTGAACGCGATCGTCAGCTACATCGACGCGACGGGCACCATCGAAGGCGCGCCGGGCATCAAGCCGGAGCACCTGGCGGTGTTCGATTGCAGCTTCAAGCCGGCCAAGGGCACGCGGTCCATCCACTACATGGGGCACATCAAGATGATGGCGGCGGCGCAGCCGTTCCTTTCCGGCGCCATCTCGAAGACGGTGAACCTGCCGCACGAGGCAACCGTGGAAGAGGTGGCCGAGGCTTACGCGGAGAGCTGGCGCCAGGGCATCAAGGCCGTGGCCATTTACCGCGACGGCTCGAAGGGCACGCAGCCGCTGAATACCAGCATGGACGCGAAGAAGGAGCCCTCGGCGCTGGACGCGGTGGGCAGCCGCGTGCTCGGCCACACTGGCCGCGTCGCAGCCGGCCGCCGAAGCCGACCTGAAGACGCTGGAGGCGCACGGCGCGGACAAGGTGGAGGTGAGCGCGAAGCAGCTGCTCGCCGCCGCACGGGCTTTCCAGAAGGCGCTGGAAGAGATTGCCACGGCAGCGGCGGTGCCGGTGCTGACCGCCGCGCCGTCGCTCGACGCAGGCAGCGAGGCTGGCCAGGCCGATGAGCAGGACCTGAATGCGCCGCCGCGCGCGGTGCGCCACCGGCTGCAGGAGGAGCGCGCGTCGATCACGCACAAGTTCTCCATTGCCGGCCACGAGGGCTACATCACCGTGGGCCTCTATCCCAACGGCCAGCCGGGCGAGATCTTCATCCGCATGGCCAAGGAGGGATCGACGGTCTCCGGCCTGATGGACGCGTTTGCCACTTCCATCTCGCTGGCGCTGCAGCACGGCGTGCCGCTGAAGGTGCTGTGCGAGAAGTTTGCGCACACGCGCTTCGAGCCTTCGGGCTGGACGGGCAACGAGCAGATCGGCTACGCCAAGAGCCTGATGGACTACATCTTCCGCTGGCTGAATCTGCGCTTCCTTTCCGGCGAGCAGTTGACGCTGTTTGCCGGGCTGGCTCCCCAGGCGCCGCAACTGCCCGCCTCGCCGAGCCTGTTGCCGGAGAGCGATCTCGAGGAGGCCGACAGCTGCGACCCAGCAGCACATTGCGCGGCTGGCCGAGGAGGTGGCCAAGCGGCTGAACCAGGTGACGGCGGCGGGTGGGCGCTCCGGCGGCGGAATCGCGCCGGAGCCGCAGGCCGAGCAAGGCACGAGTGCGCCGCGGCGGGTCGCCGAAGTTCCGCCTTACCCGGCGTCGCCGGCCGGCAAATGCACGGCACCAGCCTCGCAGGACCGCGGCCTCTACCACGCGGCCGACGCCATGCGCGAAATGTACGACATGGGCGACGCGCCCAGCTGCAATGTGTGCGGCGCGATCATGGTGCGCAACGGCAGTTGCTACCGCTGCATGAGCTGCGGGTCGACGAGCGGGTGCAGCTAGGGGCGGGTGCAGCTAGGCGGCATTTCTCAAATGGACTGCGTAACGCGGGGAAAAGATGGGGGTCGTGAATAGAATTGAGACCATCTCCCGTCCTCTCCCGCCCAAGCAGAGCTTGGACGGGGCAACCCCGCCCGGTGACCCTTGAAGAGAGTAAATCGGAGGAGCAGGGTGGGCCACCCGCCCCCCGAACCTGCCCTGAGCTTGCCGAAGAATCCCGATTTCGGGACCGGGAAGCACCAACGTTCGCACCACACGTCTCCTCAAAACCGGCGCATGAAGTGGTCGCACGCCCTCCGGTCTTCGCCACTATCCGGAGACCCGCCAGCGGCACTTTGGCCCATTCAGTTGTTGTCGCCGCGCGCAACCCTGAGCGACGCCGTGAGCCGCGATCTGTTTCAGCCGGCGCTGGAGCGAATTCGCAAAACATGCGAGTTGGTGGTGATCCTCCCGGAACCGCCAAAGGAGAGCGCACCCTGCTGTCTTGCGCCCATTTAGGACATCGAGAGAACTCACGATAGCCTTGTTTTGTCCATCGGGCTCGGCTATAAATGCTGCAATACGAGGTGTCAAATATGCCGGAAGCGGGCATTTGCAGCGTGGAAGTACAATTCGTCAACAATACTGGCGGCGGCCTCGTGGTCAGCGGTCTGGCAATTGGACCGGAATGCTCGTGGATTGCGAATGAGGCTCCTGGCGAGGGCGGCACAATCGGACCGGGCGAATCGGCGACGTGGGGCGTTTATTCCAACGACGCAGTGGCCGATGCCTCAGGCCAGGTACAGTTGAGCATTGCCGGGTCTACGCGTATGGTTCTTGATTTTTCAAATACCGCCAACGGTTCAAGCCAATGCACTGCCAGCCCGGCCGGCGGTATGCAAGCCATCGTACGGCAGGCTGGGACCGTCGAGCTGACACACGCTCTGTTCACTGTGCAATTGATGCCATAGCGAACTTAGCGTGGCGAGTTTGCTTTCCGAAGATCAGGACCATCCACCGGGATGAATTCGAAAAACGCTACCCCAAAGGGACAAAGAATCGAGCGGGGAATCGCAAGCTGCAGATGGCAGCAGCTTCCAATTTTAGGAATAGAGGCAATCCGCACAAGAAGAGATCAAGATGCTTGATGAGGTTCGCTGTGTAGTGCCGGCGGGCGATATTTGTGGTGAGGGTGCGATATGGCATCCTCAGCAAAATGCCCTGTACTGGACCGACATCAATCGGTTTCTTGTCCATCGGTTCGATGCGAGCAACCAATGTACAAGTACGTGGCTCTTCGACGAAGCTGTAACGGCCGTAAATCTAACAACGGATGCGGACCTCCTCCTTCTTATCCTGGGGTCGAAGGTGAGCTTGTGGTCGCCGCGAACGCACCCGGACTTACGCACGATTTATAGCTTGGAGGGAGCGCCGGAGATGCGTTACAACGATGCCGGCATCGATCCACGCGGGTCGCTTTGGGTGGGAACCATGCGGAATAACGTCGGCCCCCGAGGCGAGCATCTTGCGGTGGAGTTCACCGGCGGAGTGCTTTATCGGATGGACCCGGACGGCGCCGTTTCTGAGTGGAAGAAGGGCCTTGGCATAACCAATACTCTGGCTTGGAGCCCTGACCACAGGACGTTCTATTTTGCAGACACTGCGGCCAATGCGATCTATTCCTGCGCCTACGACGAGCGGACAGGAGCTATCTCCGGTGAGAAGGCTTTTATTGCCGATTTTCCGCGAGGCGATCCCGACGGGTCCGCCATCGATGCGCAGGGTTATCTTTGGAATGCACGCTACGGCGGTGGATGTTTGATCAGGGTGGCTCCAGACGGCCACGTCGATCGAATCGTATCTGTGCCCACTTTGAGCCCGACCACCTGCACTTTTGGCGGGCCCGGTCTCAAGACACTCTACATCACAAGCGCTCGCTCCTCCGACCGGTTCTCCGGCAGCGTCTTCTGCATGGAAGTGGCGGTTGGTGGTCTTGGGGATGGCCGCTTCCAACTTCTATCGACTTAGAGAGCGCTAAGGTCTTTCGGCAAAAACACCAGGCGCGCATGTCCTCATGTCTCGCCTACCGAGGGTGTTCTGCTTCCCAGCCGCGAAGAATCTCGCGGGCCTGCCCCAAATTAATCCCCATGCGGCCGGCGCCCGCTTCCACCATTGCGGCGAAGCGAAAATAATTGCCAATCCGGCCGGAAGCCTTGACCCCCATGTTGGGGCCTACGGTGCGGCGAATCAGGCGGACGTCCTCGTACAGAGCGGAGGGATCGGGGCTGAATCCGGTGCAGGTTTTGACAAACGCCGCGCCCGCCGCCTGCGCCACGCGGGAAGCGTCAACCTTCTGGCTTTCGGTCAGGAAAGGAGTTTCGATGATGACTTTGACCACGGCTCCGCTGGCGGCCTTGACAACGGCGCGCACATCGCCTTCCGCGGATTTCAAGTCGCCATCCAGAAACACGCCGATGTTCAGAACCATATCAATCTCCGCGGCGCCGTCGGCCAGGGCGTGCTCAGCCTCGAAGACTTTGGTTTCGGTTTTCACCGCACCCAGAGGAAAACCAACGGCGGCAACTACCTTCGCGCGGGAGCCCTTCAAGGCGGCAACCGCTCGCCGGATGTGGGCCGTGTTGACACACATCTGCCCGTACCCTTCATTGCGCACTACCACGGCCAACGCTTCAACTTCCGTGGGCGTGGTGATGGGTGGGAGCAATGCTACGTCCAGCATCGCCTTGATTTCTTCCGCAGTGATGTTCATCGTTCTTATCCTCCGGCATCGAACCTTCATGACTCGTAAATCGGCCGTGTTCTGTTGCCATCAATCAGAGTTACTCACCATCACCTTGCCGAGTGGTTGGGCCCGTGCCGCGAGCAATTCCACGGCGTTGGTGAGTCTTTCGAAGGGCAGGCGGTGGGTGATCAGATCCTTGAGCCTCAGTCTGCCTGACCCCAACAGATCGAGGGCGTGGCGGAAGGATTCCGGCGTGTAGCTCAGGATTCCCTCCACGCGCAGGTCTTTCTTGTAGAAGATATTGGCAGGCACAGAAAGGACCTGATCGTCGGACGATGCGCCTATGATCGCCACATGCCCTGCAGGACGAACGATCGTCAAAGCCGTTTCCAGGGCCTGGGGGCCGCCCGCGCATTCGATCACCACATCCCATCCATCTGCGCCGCTCATGCTGACCATCTCCGCGGCATCCGGCGTGGATAGAAAAGACGTGGCGCCGGCGCGCCTGGCCAGAGACTCCTGCATCGGAGAGAGATCAATCCCCAGAATCGCGGACGGTTCGTAAAGGCCCAGGGCGCGAATCGCGGTTTGACCAATGGGACCACAGCCGATGACGGCCGCCTTCAGGCCGCGCTGGGGTGAGGAGCGGTCGATGGCGCGAACCACCGTGGCCGCGGGTTCCGCCATCACCGCCTCGTCAAGGCCGATTGTATCTGCGATCTCGAGACAGCACCGGGCGGGGGCTACGACGAACTCGGCGAAGCCGCCGTTGTGCGTGAAGCCGATCTGTTCGAGGACTTCGCAGTGGTTCACCTCGCCTGCCCGGCAATGGGCGCAGACACCGCAATTCAAGTAGCCAACGGCCATCACTCGGCTGTTGACCGCGAGGTTCGTGACCCCGGAACCGACCTCCACCACCGTTCCGGTCCATTCGTGCCCTGGAACAATCGGATATCGGACAAATTTGGCGGGAACTTTGCCGCGAAGGATATCGATATCCGTTCCGCATATGCCGCAATAGGCAATGCGGATGAGGACCTGGCCAGGCCCACATACCGGTTTGGGCATATCGACCCACGCGAACTTGTGGGGCTGAGAAACTAAGAGTGCTTTCATGATGCGGACCATTCTCCCGAGTGCAATCTTCAGGCCCAATGCGACCCGAGTCTCCCCGTTAGGCAGTAGAGCTCATATCGTTCGAATCCGCCTATCGAGTCCACCTGTCGCGGCTGGTATTTTAGCAGAGCGAAGGCATTGCTCCAGATGACCGCCGCCACAAACAAACGTTTGCTTTCTGAGCATAAATCAAATACAGTCCTGAGACGGCGGGCTTTGCTCATTGCCGGAAGTCTGAACGCAGCCCCGGCCCGCAGAGACACCTTGGAGGCTTCATGGGCGGTCAAATCGGCTGGGGCTTAATGCTTGTGTTGCTAGGTGGCGCGCTGAACGGGAGTTTCATCGCTCCTGTGAAGCGCCTGGCCAAATGGCGGTGGGAGAACACGTGGCTGATCTATGTGGTCACAGGCCTCTTAATTGTTCCCTGGTTGGTCGCGATGGCGACAGTTCCTCATCTTGGCAGCATCTACCACCAAGCCTCATGGTCCGTGCTGGCCAACGTCATTCTCTATGGATTTGCTTTTGGCGTCGGGGTCGTTATGTACGGCTTCGGGGTCTCCCGGATCGGACTGGCCCTGGGCATTCCGGTGATTCAGGGCGTCAACACGGCGTTTGGTTCTCTGCTGCCGCTCGCGGTGCTGCATCCCGACCAGTTTCGCACTCATTGCGGGCTGGCGCTCATGGTGGGAACGCTGGTCATGATCGCAGGACTGGTTTCACTTTCACTGGCGGGCTGGAGCCGCGAACGGAAACAAAATCCCGGTGCGGCGGGACCGGCACGCTCGGGTTTCGCCGTCGGCCTGCTGGTCTGCATTCTCTCCGGGATATTCTCCTCCATGTTCAACTTCGCCCTTGTTTTTGGCGACGAGTTGAAGCAGCGCGCCCTCGCGGCGGGGGCCTCTCCGGCCATGGCGAGCAACGCCATCTGGGCGTTGGCTATTGGCTCCGGCTTTATCGCCAATGCGGCCTACTGCATCTATCTGCTGAACAAGAATCGCTCCTGGGGCGTCTACCTCAGCAAAGGGACGGGGACCGTCTACTGGCTGGTCGGAGTCTCGATGGGAGTGGTTTGGTTCGTCGGCGTCATTCTCTATGGGATGGGAGCGCTGGTCTTAGGCCCCCTGGGAGGCATCGTCGGCTGGCCCGTGTTCATGAGCACGGTCATCATCGCCGGCGTCATCTGGGGAATTGCCAACGGCGAGTGGAAAGGATCGAGCCGAACTTCCATGGCCTACTGCCTGGTTGGACTCGGCATCTTGTTCCTTGCCATCGTCATTATTGCGCGCGGCAATGCGGCGTGAGTGCAGGCAGATCTTGCCGCTGAGGGAATCGCCCTGGCTCCTGCTCGTCTTTTGTCGCCGCCTCCCTGCCAGCCAACGTTCTAAAAGGTATGGTCAAAAGACGGGACGGAATTGCATCTGAAATCAGGAAGCTGGAGGAGAGCGACTTATCGACGCTAGTCGTCCGGGAGGAGGGGAAAGAACCCAACAAAAAGAAGAAGGTCACCATGGAAGAGGTGGAAGACTTCGGTGATCGACGGCGGCTGGACCGCGAAATAGCCCCTGCGGCCATCGCAGGATCCTCTGTCTACCCGGCACGAGCGTGCCGGGCGACAGCGATGTTTGACGTTTACGGCGCGCAGTCCCAGCTCTGTCGTTCTACTTCCACTTCAGGGTGTAGAGGGAGTCGGCAGCCAGGTCAAGATCCAGGGCACTGGCTCCAAGCACCAACTGAGTCCGCGTCTGCTGGCCGGTGTTGGCCAGCACCACCACGTAGCTCCCATCCGGGTTGGAGAATCCGACTTGCGAGACCTTGCCCTTCGAGGCCTGCGCCGCGCTGTCGCCCAAGCCATCCGTCTGAAAGACCTTGGCGCCGCGCCGCACGTGCTTGGAATAGTGCGCAAAGGTCCAGAAGCGGCCGCTGCGCTCAACTTTGTGCGTATCGTTCCACACCGTGATAACGCCGGCCCCTCCCCCTGTCCGCGGCACATAGTGCTCCTCGGGTTCGTGATGACCAATATAAGGAGTCCCGTGCTCGTCGAGCGCGAGGTTCCACTCCGTAATCGATTTGGCCCAGTTTCTCATTACGCTGTTGGCCCACTCGCCCCACTCGGCCCAATTGGTCATCGGATCGGTGCGCGGAGCGCCCGGCTCATGCAGCGGCCCGCCTTCGGTAAAGTAGGCATTCTTCTCCGGGAACGCATCGTGAACCTGGGTCATCCCGGTAGGATCGCCGGCGTATCCATGCCATGCCACGCCGTCCACATAGTCGTAAAGCTGCGGGTTGCTCAACTCGCCGATGGCGCGTCCCCAGAGATTGAAGTTGTGATCGATGATCCAGATCTTGGTCGAAATCCCCGACTTGCGGAGCAGCGGGCCCAGATCCCGGCGCACGAAGAGAACTTCATCTTCCTGGGCCCACAGGCATGAGGGGTAGCGCCCGTCTATGGTGGTGTCGACTTCGTTCTGCACGGTGACGGCGTTGATCTCCGCGCCTTCGGCCCGGTAGGCATCGAGGAACATCTTGATGTAGCGGGAATAGGGTTCGAGCGTGCTTTTACGGATGGTCCCGCCCAGCATCGAGTTATTGAACTTCATCCACGCCGGCGGACTCCAAGGCGAAGAGAACAGAAACAAGTCGGGATTGAGTTTGCGCGCCGCCCGCAGAGTGGGAAGAATGTAGGCCTTGTCGTGGTCGATGGAAAACCGCTTCAGATCCGGGTCCGGATCGTCGCCCTCGTCGAAGCTATAGACAGACCGCGCATAGTCGCTCGATCCGGTGCAGGTACGGCAGACATTCAGGGCCATCTCGTCGGGAGAAAACAGCTCGTGCATCAGTTCGGCCCGCTGCTCCTCCGGAATCTGGCTGATTACCCAGCAGGACGCGTCGGTGAGTGCGGCGCCGAAACCCAGAACCTCCTGCCGCGTTGCACCGGGATTGAGCACGATCGCATCCGAAGCGAGCTCCGTTGCGGGTCTCCAGTTCAAAGCCGGGGCCGATGCATGGCGCCGGTCACCAAACGTGCTCCACACCTGCACCGGTCCTGCCGCGGGTGCGCTCTCCGCGAGCGCCGGAAGCGCCTTTGCAACCGCCAGTGCAGCCGCGGTAGCCGATGCTCCCCTTAGAAAGCCTCTGCGTGAACTTTTTATCATGATTTTCGTCCCCTTTCGCTCCTCTTGCAGAATTGCAATTCTCTCTTGCTTTTCGCTTTGCGCAGGTATCCTCTCCGCGCAGCGTGTTGTCAACCCGCCTGAGATGGCGAGCGAAGAACGAGAGCCGCAAGCTCGCTATCTTCCACGTGGAGCCAGCCTAACTGGCGCGCAGATGAGCGGCCGCTCGAGGCCTCGGTTGCGAGGGCTTCCCTTTGCCCTTTTGGTTAGCGCGATGATGGGTTTTCCGGGCCCGCGAATTCGCCTCAGAGCCCACAAACCTGTGGATCGACCGGAGGAGAATCCTGCTGCGACTGGCGGAATCAGAGGCCGGAAGGCAAAAGGTGCGGCAAGGATTATTTCCTTGCCGCACGCTGAATCGATGGATATTGTTCTGTTCTTGCTGTTGGTTTCGGTTTAGAACGAGAATCGGGCCGAGAGCTGAACCACTCGACCGCCGCCGTCGGTTCCTGTGATCCGACCGACACTGGGGGAACTAGTCCCGCCCAGCGCGACGTGACTGAGCGTGGAGTTAGGAAGGCTGAAGGCTGGATGGTTGAAGATGTTGTTCGCATCCATCCGAATCTGGAGTTTGCCTTGTTCCCATCCGGGGAAACTCAAACTCTTGCCGAGGGAGAAATCGAACCACACCATCCCAGGCCCAGTTAGCGAATTTCTCGGGTTGGTGCCGAAGGTGTTAAATGTCGGCGATGCATACGCTTGCTGATTGAACCACGAGTTGATATTACCCCCGGAACCCGGATTCCCGTTCCGGTTAGGATACCAAGCCGACTCACCATTGCCATCGGATGAACCCAGCGAACCATTGTTGGCAGGGTCGTCCATAATCACCGTAAATGGAGTTCCCGACTCGGCTATGTAGTCACCGGATGCCTCCCAACCACCCAGCACCGCATCGCCTATATCCGAGCTTAGGAATTGATGTCCCTTTCCGAGTGGGACCCTATAGAGCACCGTCCCCTTGACGACGTTTGGCCGGTTAAGATTCGATCTCGCATAGTTGGCCGAGGGATTATACGCGTCCTGATAGTACGCGTCTCCGAACTGTTCCCCCCAGCCGGAATCGTCCATGTCGTCATAGAGCCGCGACCATGTGTAAGCGAATTCGGCAGCCAAGCCATAGCTCATTGGTTTGTGAAGCATGAATGACGCCGCCGAGTAGTTCGAAATGCCATTGTAGGTGCCGGTACGCGAGCCGCCGGAACCAACACCGATGCCAGAGAACTGCGAGTATGGCCTTTTAGAGTTATACCCGTGCGCGTCTATCCCGCCCGGATCCGTAAATCCGAGATTATTCGCAGCAAGCTGGTTGACATCAGCCAAGAACATCATGTTTACCCAATGGGCGCCGACGTATTGGGCCTCTGCCACCATATTTCCGGGCAAACGCCGTTGCACGCCAGCCATCCACTGCCAGCCGTTCTGAATGGGGAGGTTCCAAGGGGTATAGGGGATCGAACCGCCGCTTCCCTGGGGGCCACTGGCTGCTGCAGGGGTAATGTAAGTGAGAGGGTTGCGGGCTGCAGCGCCCTGAATAATTGGCAGAGTTCCAAACCCATTCTGCGATAGCTGCGCCACCGGTGTTGTCGAGGAAGGGGCAACGCTCGCACTGCCAAGGGCGCCTGAGCCGAAGCCCATCGGTCCGCCCACGGTGTCCTCGCTCCACAGCGAAGCGTATTGGCCCAAGCCGCCGCGCACCACCCACTTATCCGTGGCTTGCCAGGCGACTCCGAAGCGAGGCATCACAGCGGTCTTGTTCGCGTTGCTCTTAGTCCGCGCTCCATTCAGGCCGGCGAACCAAATCGAGCCCAACGAGTTGACAGTATAGGCGCCGACACTGGCAACCGGATCGGAAAGGGTCGGGTCAAATCCACCGGCATGGTTGTACTTTTCCCACGATCCGCCATGCGTTTCCGAGCGCACCCCGACGTTGATGGTCAAGTTCGGCCGCAACTTGATGTCGTCCTGAGCATAGAACGAAGGGTTATTGGCTCGCATGTAGTGTTTGGGCGTGGTATTTGCACCCCATGACTGCACATCTCCCAACAGGAAGTCGGCATAGCCGGCTTCCGAGACCGCGGGATTGCTGGTGGTGAACTGGCCAGAGAAACCCAGGGTTGCGCCGTTAATGCCGCCCCATGGAGTCGAGTTATCCTGCTCCATGAGCACCTCGCCGCCAAAGTGCAGGATATTCTTGCCTTTTATCCAAGTGAGCGAATCCGAGGGAACGAAGCTGTTCTGGATGAAAAGCGCCTCCGTGTTGGGGGCAATAGTGCCGTTCCCGCCGGTTCCACCGATATTGATCGACGGCAGGACATCCGCGGTAGAGAACTTCAATCCAATTTTGGCCAGGACACCCACGTTCAGGGACGCTTGAGAATAGTAATCCGCCTCCCGGTTAAACGAAAAACGCGCTTCGTTGACCAGGTTCGCCCTGATGCTCCACACATCCGAGAGCTGCCCGTTCCCGCCGTCGGACGACTGATACTGGCAGTTGACCGGGCAATTCGGACTGCCGCGACTCAGCACGGTTGGCGCGTAGCGCTCGATGATCGAAAATTCGACGCGGTTCGCCGGAGTAATGTTGTAGTCCAATCGCGCAATCTGCTTGGCCAGGTTGCCATTGCCAGGCGCCAGATAGTTGTAATTGCCTGATAATACACTGTTTCCTTGCTGGCCGGCGAGGTAGTAATTGCTCTGGATGGCGTTAGCTACCGGATCGAAATCAGCCGTCGGAATCACCAAATCGGTAGTGGCGCCCGCGGGGTCAGCGGTCGTGCACTGAGCAATGTCGGCTGCGGTTCCAAACGTCAATGCCGTGCCGCCATGGGCAGCGTCGAGGGTCAGAGCAGTTCCAAAAAGCGCAGGACTGAAGCAACCCGCCTTCATGGCTGCTGTTGGCTCTGAACTCGTGTTGAACCCGCTGTGGGGGTTTATCAACTTTTGATAGTTGTAATAGAAGAACATTTTGTTCTTGATGATCGGGCCGCCTACCGCCCCGCCGAAGTAGTTGTAACGCTGCAGCGCTTTGGCGCCCTTGTTGAAGTAGGATCTCGCATTCAGGTCGTCGTTCTGGATGTAATCGTAGGCGGAGCCGTGAAATTTTTCGGAACCGCTCTTGAGGATGACGTTGAAGACCGAACCGCCGCCGCCGTATTGGGAGGGAGCGTCTGTGCCAATCACGTTGAGTTCGGACACGGATTCGCTTATGCCCTGGTCGGTGTTGGCGCTATGCGGCAACCAGATCGAGCCGCCGTCAACCAGATAGCTGGAGAAGTAGGGCATGGTTCCGTTGATGGCCTGATCGAACTGGGGGTCCTGATTATTACCGCCGCCACCGTTGCCGTGGCCCCCTGACACGCCAGTAGCGCCGGGAAGCAGCTTCAGGAATTCTGTGTAGCCATTTGACGGATTGGAGTTCGGAAGGTTGGTCAACTCGGTGGTTGTCAGGGTGGTTGCCACCTGGGCATCCTCCGTCTTGAGCAGAGGAATGTCGGAGGCATTCACCTCGACCACTGCGGTGGCCGCCCCAACCTTTAATTGTGCATCAACGGTAATGATTCCGACCGCAAGCGGGATCCCGCTGCGCTTGTATGTTTCGTATCCCCCCTTGCTGAATTCAACCGTGTAGGTTCCGGGCAGGATCGAATTGGTGTCGTATAAGCCGCTGCCATTGGTGACGTACTTAGTGATCACACCGGTATCGGTGTTCGTTACGGTGACGTTTGCGCTTGGCACCACCGCACCGGATAAGTCGGTCACAGTGCCGCGAATATCACCGGAGTTCGAGTTTTGCGCGAGAACGGAACTCGCCAAACCGAGCGCGAGCCCACATAACATCGCTATCCAACTTCGTTTGGTCATATGCTTTCAGCCTCCTAGAACGCATTAGGGTTGAAAAACGTGGCGATCGATGCCCTAACTCCGGTCCATCGCGGATATGCCAGGACTTATTGAATTAGGATCCTTAAGACAATCGGTTGTGTGAAACACTTAACCCACTTGTCCCGAATGCGGGGCCAATTTAAACACGCTAGGAGATTGCCTGTCAAGGCAATTCTATTCGTTGTAGACAAGCGATTGTTATGCCACTTCGGCGGTCACAGCGATGGCATGATCGCCCCGCCCCCAGGAAAGCGCTTTCCTGACACTGTACGTTACACAAACGCTTGTCTAAATCGATTTTCCGGAATTCTCCGGACTGATAATGAGCACAATCGACACTGTAAGGCAAATCACAACGAAGGGGCGGCGGGTTACCTGAGACAAACCGCGGGTCTTCGCTTCAGGTGGCGCCAGGCGGAGTCTTCGATGTGAAAACGCGCCTTCGAGAGTCAGGTTCTTTGCCGCGCATATTGCATGCGATGAACTTGATTCACAGAACCCTGTTTGGGAGACCGCTCGGAAGGTTCGCAGCGAGCGATTTTGATGCCAACTCGCAAGGATTGAATCCGATTCAGTTCGACGGTGCTCTGTCGGCTGAAGGCATCGAGGTCTGCGGCCCGGTTAAAAGCGCAACAGGTAGGAGAACTTGACGTAGATGTTTTTGCCGTCATTCATGAGCCAAGGCCCGGTTGGCGCGAGGATGGGGTCGTTGGGATCGCACAGCCCGCCTGCTTCGCGTGTGCACAGCGCGCGATCGAGGTTCGCGAAGTTGCCGAGGTAGCCCACGTAGAGGGCGGTGCCCGGGTGCGGCATGTAGGTGAAGAGTGCGTCGGCGAAGAGGGTTTTGGAATTCGCCGCATCCGTGTAAGCCGCATTCGGCAAGGTCGCGATGTACTGCCCGATCAGATTGAACGATATGGCCTTAGTGAGCTGATAATTCCAGCGCGAGATGAGCTGATGGTTATCGTAGACCACGCCACCGGTGGACGGGTCGGTGAAATGCGTATACACGTATGAGTTTTGCAGATCGAGTGCGTTGAACGGCTTCACTTCAAGATTCAGATTCGGTGACGAGAACGTCGACGGGGCCCGGCCCCTCATTGTTCGGCGGGGAATAATTGATCGCTGTCCCCTTGTAGTAGCCGCCACCGATGGCGAGATACGACATTGGCGATGTGTATACGCTGAACCCCGCCACATTGGCGTGGTACTCCACATTGCTCTCGAGTGCCGGGTAGTCAATCGGCCGCAGGCGATCCTGCCCCAACTGCGCCCATCCCGACAGCCATGTTTGTCCCTTGAACGAGACACTATACGAAGGGTGCAGATAGTAATCGAGCGGCATCCTGGCATGATCCCACATCCGCTCCGAATACAGGCTCGGCCCGTGGGAGAGAATCGGTCCTTTCGCAGGGTGGAACGTGTACGAGATTCTCCCATTCGGTTCACGCACGTCAGGCCGCTGGAAAAACCCGGTGTCGGTCACAAATCCCGGCGCGATATCCTGGTAGCCGGCCCACCAGCCCCAGTGCAGATCGGAGTAGCTTACTTGCTGGTTCCATGCGTGGCCCCTGCAGGTGAGGGCGTAATCTTCGCACTCCTGCTCGCCCGGGGTGGAGTTGCTCAGGTTTTGAGTCTGCGAGGCCACCGCCTGCCCGGTTATCGTCCAACCCTTGCCTATGCGCGCGCGGTAATCGATTCCTCCGGCGCGATTGAACGAGCCTACATACTCGCGGTCAGTGTAGATCAGCCCAATGTCCGACAACTTTCCGATATCGCGGTTGAGCCGCGCCGCATAGAACTCTGCGCGCCTGTTCACGTTGGGATCGCCTGGCGGCACAAGTTCGCCGGGGCTGCGGTCGTCGACGCCCAGCACACCCATCGCCCAAGGGCCCAGCTTGCCTGTGAGCCGTGCTCCGAACTGCGGCTTTACGATGTTGTCTGTGTAGTAAAGGCTGATGGGCGTTTGAAAATAGCTGCTGTTCTCAATGAAGAACGGCCGCACCTCAGCGAAATACGCAGGAAAGCGCTGGTTCGGCGCCGCGGGATTATCGATGCCTACTTGGCTGAAATCGGGATTCACTGTGGTGTCGAGCACGAGACTGTTGTGCAGGATGAATTTCGCATCGAGCCCGCCGTAGCCTTGCAGGGCCTTGCTCTCGAAAAAGGGATTTACGGGATCGACCGAGTTCAATTGCCGCATGTTTCGCGCCAGAGTGTAGGGCTCCAACTGCACATTCTCGCCGTGCTCGACGTCCTGGAATCCCTCGACGGCCATGTCCTGCGTGAGCCGTCCCGCGATGTCGTGATCGATGCGCGGCCAGTAGTCCGTCTCGTCCGTGTGCGGTATATTGCGGCCCAGGATGATGCCCCAGGTCCGCATCTCGCCCGGATCGGTCTTCGCGAAGTAAAGACTGGCGAAGGGGATCCGCATCAGCACGACGAAGCCCGTCGAGGTGCGTTTGCCCCACGTGTCCCACACCGTATCGAATGAAAAGTCGTAACCGGTCTGCTCGCTGTAAAGCGCATCGGACTGAATGCCCAGCATGTTGCTCTGAAACAAGAATGCCCGGCGCCGATCGTGGAAGGTATCGAGCATCACGAAGACGTCGTCGTCAACGTCCTGCATATCGCGCGCGAGCATGTGCGCACGGATGAGGGACGGGTGCGAATCCCGGCACACGAAGGCGGCAAAGAAGGCTTCGTGGGTGTAGCCGAGATACGCGACCGTGTCTTCCGACGGCGGTTCACCGTCCTCGGGGTAGCGCTGGACAAAATGCGCGACCCGCAGCATTTGCGAGGCCGTTGAGCGAACGGGGCCGGCGAGGAAATCGGCCAGCTTTGGCTGCACGTCGAGCCGCGGAATAACGATTGTCTCGCGGCGGGGCACCGGCAAGATGCCATCACCCAATGCCGCGCGTCCGCCAGCGGCGACCGCAGGCCCATTCGCAGACGCCGGCCTGGTCTCGGTGTCGGATTCGCTGGACGCCAGGGCAAACGCACGGTGCGGAGTGAATGCGACGAGCCAAAGCAAGAATAGAAACCAGAACCGCAAAGGACCAAAATGCATTCTGCGCGCCGATGAATCTTGACGTGGCCCCAGGGAGGCACCAGTTTGGCGCCGTGCTCTCCCCGGAGCTCTCTTTCTCTTATCTCGCACGCCGGTTCACGGTGAGATCCAGCCAAAAGCGACTTAACAAGTTCAGAAAATGCAGCCCAAAGTCTACTCAGGCTTGGTTTCGCCATTTCTTCAGAAGATTCTGCAGGCGATAGTAGCTTTCCCTGGGCTTGCCATCCACCTGGACATAGGCGTCGTTGCCTGCGCCATTGAAGTCCCAATAGGAGATGGCCTTCATCCACGGCTTGCTGTAGCAGATGGTGTAGGCATATTCAACCCAATCGGCCTGCACCGTTTCGGTGAACTCGTTGTGCCACGTCATCTTCTCTCCGCCGATTCCGCCGCCCCAAAATGCATACTGTTCCTGGCCCGGGAACGGAGCAATCGAACACGGGAAGCCCATCTCGGTAATATGGATGTCTTTCCCGAAATGATTGAAGCTTTCGATGTCGCGCTCAAACTCCACGAAGTCGCGTCCGGAGTGATAGAACTGCAAACCGATTGCCTCATACTCGGCTCCCGCGTCACGCAACATCGTCAGGTAGTCGTATGGGCTCTGCTGCCAGCGACCGGGGCGCCGCTGCCAGTTGCCGTAGGGGTGCACGCCCATGTAGTAATCGGCCCAGGTGCCGGTAAGGTTGATGACGCGATAGCACGTAGGATCAGCTTCGTGCGCGGTACGCAATGCCGCCACGGTCATCTCGATGTTCTGCTCGCGAGTGAAGCCGTTCATCCCGCGGTCAACTTCCGGTTGCACGTGCGCCTCGTTCACGATGTCCCAGATGTGGACACGATGACGATACCGGCTGATGGCCTGGTGCACATGCTCGAGACAATACTTCTTTGTCTCGTCGTAGCTCAGGTTCTGCAGCCATTTCGGTGTGTTTTCCGGCTCGAGCCATATGCACGGGTGGCCTTTGGGGAGAATCGTCGAGCCGACAAGCGTATTGAGGGCCGCTTCAAAAAATGAATAGTCGGGATGTCCTTTTTCCTTCTCCACCCATGCTTCATAAATGGGGATCGTGGTGTAGTTGAACAGCGCCGCGAATTGATTGAACGTTTCAGGATAGCCTTCGGCAAGACCGAAGCCATTGCAGCCGAAGAGGAATCCGGTACGCACCGTATTGCGCTCAATGATTGTCCTGGCACGCGCAAGGGATAACAGCTCTGCCGCCCAAAGCGAATCACGCAAAGACTCCATGGATGCGCGAACCTGCGCTGTGCGGTCGCTTCCCGCTGCATCAGCCCTCGTCAAACCAGCCTGTGCGGCATCGATCCGCTGCTGGATCGCTGGAGCGATCACCACGCCCAGTTGCTTGCAGTCCTCTTCCAACTTGCGCACAGTAGCCATGCGATCCCGCGCAAAGGCATAGTTCAACACCAGCGGGCTAGCCTTGCCCAACGTACTGGGGGTGTATCCCGCGCCGCTGTCGTCCGCGTAAACGAAGACTTCGCCAAACCCTGGCACCGTCAGTGGCACGGAGATCCGGAACGGCCTTTCGGTTGGCGGCGTAAAGCGAATTTCGCCCGCGCTGGCCTCGAAATCCACGGTGAACGGTCTCAACAACGAGTCGCACAGGTGAAAGCGTTCCAAAGCAGTTGGCGGCAAAGGGCGTCCATCCGCGTCGTACGCCAGACATTTGATTTCGCCTGAAACTTCGGCAAAAACTGGTGAAATTACAGGAACAGAAACAGCAATACTTGCTAAAGAAATGAATTCGCGACGATTGAATTCCATCTCAAAATGCCCTCCTGGCTCTTGGGATTTGAAGCTTGCCACGCCGCCTGCGCGCTAATCGATTCCGAGACTCCACGAAAAGCAGATATCTTCCTGTTTAGCTACCTCGCGGAACCAAGGGCTACGCAGACGCCTGGGCGCGATTCCCAAATGAGTCTTGCATGCGCAATCTCTTGGGAACGATTACGAACTCTTATAGCACGACAATCGATTGTTTGCAATGGTTCCGATAATGCACGCGGCGCTGCATGTGCAAAAACGCGCAAGGTGAGGGATTTCCATTCAGGTGGAATCAAAGGACGGCCGAATACGGTTTCGGTTCACGGGCTGCATCCTGGCGAGGGTCGGGAAATGGCGACCGGCCGCCGGATCAGCCGATCGCCAATGCCGCTATAGAAAAGCCGATGAAGGTCCCCTATCGGGCTTTGCGGCCGCTTTCTTGATAGGAAGAACTTCGCCTGGCTCCGCATCCGGTTGTCGAATCGATGGAGCATTCATCCGCTAACCGCTGCGATATCGCGCGGAACACGGCCGAACATCAGTGCGCCGATCCCAAT
This sequence comes from uncultured Acidobacteriaceae bacterium, assembly GCA_963701835.1. GTDB lineage: Bacteria > Acidobacteriota > Terriglobia > Terriglobales > Acidobacteriaceae > Telmatobacter. The sequence continues at coordinate 61,590 of CAVPBL010000019.1, forward strand.
CATTACCAATCCTGTGGCACAGGGTACCAGCAACCCGTACCTCAGCGAATGATAGTGTGCCGAAACCATCCCCGTGATCCACGGAAAGAAGGCTGCGCCCAAGCCTCCGACCGAGAAAAACCACCCCAAAGGCGAAAGCTCAAGCAGGTAGGAGAGTGTCAGCGGATAAAGCGGGCCAATGAAGGCGCCTGCCGCGGCGGCAGCGACCAGAATCACCCAGGGGTGCGGAGCCGCAATCACCAGGATCGATGAGATCGTTACGCCCCAGGCACCCCATAGGAACACAGCCCGGCGCCCGGACTTGGCAAGCAAGCGCGTCGAAAACAAGAGCCGGCTCAGCATTTCTCCAAAGCAGAAGATTGAAGTCGCCAATGCCGCCCCCGCCAGGCTGCCCATCCCCGCACGATGCGAATAGGTCGTAAGCCAACCGTTCAGCGTTGTCTCTACTCCTACCGTCGTCATTGCCAGCAACAGGAGCAACAAAAAGAGTGTTCTGACGGAACGGCCAACCGCGCCGGTACGTTTCGCGGGGATCATGCGCGGCTCCTGACGTTCCCGCAGAACGACCCACGCAAACATAGCGAGCGACAGAGTAATCATCATCACAAACAGCGATCGGGTATCGCCCCGGCGCAGAAACGGCAGAAAGCAAAGCGGACCTGCCGTTGCTCCCGCCGACCAGGCAAAGTTCAGCCATTCTAATTTGGCAGCGCGCTCGTCGCCCCAGCGATCTGAAAACACCAGGCTGGTCGACGTCATCGCCATTCCAAGGCCCAGGCCAAAGAAGAAAAATGCCGGATAGGCCACCCTTGCGCCATTGAGCGCCAGCACACCGATCGCCGCTGCCTGGAGTCCGTACCCGATCGCCATTGAGCGAATACGATTCAGCCCTGTGGCAATCGCGCCCAGCCCGGAACCGACGAATTGCAGGAAGAGAAGCAGGCCAGCCTGATCGTCGCGCAATCCCCAGCGCAGCGAGAGTGTCGGCAAAAGCACGCCCAGCATTACCGTGCCTGCCCCAGCCAAGGCAAATCCGGCGCTCAACGCGATGGTCGAAACCTTGCGCCGTGATGGAACCGTAGTTGTCGCTAAGGTTCCGTCCAACATGGTCTTTGCCTTTCTCGTTGATCTCCCAATCGGTTCTCGCCGCTCCGATAAGATTCACTGCGATCGCAGCGCCCGAATCCCCCCGGCGCTAGGGAAGATTCGTGGAATGCTCCGGCGGCTTGCTCGAAATCACTCCTTGCCCCTCGCGCACCACGTAAAACCGGTCGGCAGCCAGGCGGGTCAGGGGCTCTTCCTTCCCATCCGGCCACAACACCTCGGCCCGGTCGATAATCTCATGACTGCCCAGTCCAAAGTGAAGGCGCAGATCGTGCTGCGACAGATAACTCCCTCCACTTATGAGCTCGCCTAGCTGAACCAGGTCCCCCGCCGTTACTCGCACTCGTGCGTTCAACGCAAGGCGATTGCATTCTACTCCCTCCAATTGAAAGCTGACCCAATGGTTTTTCGGGCCGCCTTCGGGCCGCAGAATCATCGGCTCACCGACCAGATTTTCCACAACCGATTCCATCCGGCCATCATTAAAGAGATCACCCACGGCGAGTCCGCGGCTAACTTGAGGAATCTGAAGCGCGGGTCCGTCGCGGCGGCTGATGTTCTGGAACGTACCGTCGTGCCGATTCAAAAAGAGAAGCTTTGGTTCCAGAAAGCGGGTTGCGCTATGTGTGGTGTCTATCTGCGGATATACGTGCCCGCCCACCTGGAAGAAATCGAGCCAGCCGCTGTTGGCAAAATCCACAAAGGCGTCACCCCAACCCACGGAACCTTGCGTCCCTCGCGCAATCGACGATGCGATGGAGTTATCCGTAAAATTCATGCCGCCTTCGTTGTTGTACAGCGCGGTGTACTCGATATCGAAGTGCGAGATCGCCAGAGATATGCGTCCCGTGTGCAGGTAATCGCCGTACGCAACGCCCATGTTCGCCTGTTCGACGCCGTCTTCGTTTGTCGCCACCCCCGCCAGCAGCGCAACATCTTCAAACTTCCCCGCTCCGTCGCCCTGATATAGATAATTGGACTCGCCGTCGTTGGTTACGAAAAGATCGAGCTTCCCGTCATTATTAAAGTCCGACCAGATCGACGTCAGACCGTATCGCCGCTCAGCGTCGGCCACGCCAGCCTGTTTTGAGACATCGGTAAACGTCCCATTGCCGTTGTTGTGGTAGAGATTGTCCGGCAGTCCCTTCAACCCACGCGGTCCACACTGAACATCGAGTCCGAGATACTTGCACGCCTTGGTCGATCCGAACACCGGTACGTTGTCCAGATGAAAATCCACGTAATGGGACACAAACAGATCGACGTGCCCGTCGTTGTCATAATCTCCGAATGCCGCACCGGTCGCCCATCCGCTGTCGGCATCGAGCCCGCTAGCCTTTGTTACATCCGTAAATGTACCGTCGCCGTTGTTTCGATAGAGCACCACGCCGTTAAGGCAAGTTACCAGCAGGTCCGGCCGGCCGTCGTTATTGTAGTCACCCACGGCCGCGCCCATCGCCCAGCACGGGTAACCGACACCAGCCTTGTCGGTTACATCGGTGAATGTCCCGTCACGATTGTTGTGAAAAAGTGAGCTGCGCGACTTCACACCGCGATGCGCCATGTCCACGCTCTGCGCATTTGTGAAATAGATATCCGGCCAGCCGTCGCCGTCGTAATCAATCAATGCGACGCCTCCGCTCATCGATTCAGTAATGTATTTCGCTTCCGGACTCGACTTGTGATCGAAGCTGATTCCAGTCGATTTTGTGATATCGACTAACTGCGGGTAATTCGGAACCGGTCCGGTCGCCGCTCTTTCTGCCTCGGCTTTTTGGCGCTCCGCGGGAGACAGTGGCGTGGGCGTCCCCATCTGCCCAGCAATCATCGCGTGAAAAACGAGAAATGAAAGCGCGCTGACGAATTTCAGATTTGAGAACCGTAAACTCATTCATCGATCCGCTTAACTTCTTTTCGGATTGCTCCTCTTCAGAAATTTTGTCCGCTCGGATTTCATCCGGCGGAATCAGCAGCTCATTCCGGCGGCGCTGTTCCGGCGATCAGTTGAAACAGAAACGGGCCGAGAATTAACCCTCTGTGTGGTACAGAACTTCCGGGCTCTTCAACCCTACCAGTTTGTCTCAGCTCCGCCGATACAGAATTTGCCGGATCCTCCAATTGAGAGCATTGACAGTATTGCATCAACTGCATTTCCAGTGCCCGCGATCGACGCAGCTTTCTGTTATTACCTCGCTTCAAACACGCGCACCTCGGCGGGCCGCTCGCCACGGCTCGGCGCGGCCACGTAGAGGCGATTCAGCGGCTTCGAAAACACCGATGTCCGGGCTCCGTCAGCGGTCTGGACGCTGGTTAGCAATCGGTAACGATCGGCGTCTGTCTGCTCAATCACGGCGATGTACCCCTCTCCGCAGGAAACGTAGATTCGCTTCTGCGCAGCATCGTAAAAAAGATCGTCCGCATCTGCATTTGAGTCAACAGCCGCAACCAAGTCGCCCGTATTCGCATTCAAAACCAGCACTTGCGCCGGATGACGCGTACCAACGAACAAGCGATGGTTTGCGTCATCCAAGCCGATCGGTACGTTCGCCAGGCCTGGATTCAGTTGCCAGGTTGTCAACAGGACGCGCCTTTCGCCGTCCATGACCGCTACCTGGCGAAGATCTGGCATATTGGCAAACAGCTTCACGCCCGCGCGATCCACTGCAATTCCTTGCGGCTTGCCGGGAAGAACGATCATCCCCAGCAGTTTTCCATCCGGGATGGAGATCACCGCAACGCCGGTTTTGCCCGGCGACATACATCCCGCGTAGAGCCGCTTGGCGCGCGCATCGTATTGCAACTCGTCAAGACTGCTCCCAATATCGATTGTGGCGATCAGAGCGTACGTCTTTCCATCGTAGATAGCCACGCTCTGGCCCCGCGTCACATAGAGTTGATCGAACTCCGGAGCATAGCGGGCTGCTGCGGGCCGCTCTCCCGCAAGCGAACGCCACGGCTTGGCCTCTTTCAGATCGATAATCTCCAGCGTCTTGTTGGTCGAAGCCGCGGCAAATAGCCTCTGCCGCGCTGCATCCACCGACATGTGGTTGAATCCCCCTTGAATGCCCGGCACTGGAATTGTCTGCAACAACACCAGCGGACTCTTTTCCTGGCTTGGTGCGGATGCGCAGATGCAAATCAGAAGAATTGCGAAGAAATATTGTGCAGGATTGCGTTTCATAGATTCCTCGTAAGACGAAATTCGTCGATCGCGTTTAGAATAGCTGTCGATCGCCGGGTCCTGCCATTCTATTCTTGAGAGAGTTCTATCATGAAGCGCTTGCTTTCACTTCTTGCCCTTCTTCTATGTTCCGTTTCCGGCTTCTGTGCGGACTCCTCGGCACCGCTCAAGCTCATCATCTCTATTCCCCTGCCCGGCATCACCGGCAGAATCGATCACTTTGCGATCGACCTGCAACATCAGACGGTCTTTGTTGCTGCCCTGGGGGCAAACACCGTCGTCGCGGTGGATATTCATCAGGGAAAAGTCCTGGGAAGCATCACCGGACTTCAAGAGCCGCAAGGTCTGCTTTACGCGCCAGAGAATGGGCATCTCTACATCGCAAACGGCGGCGATGGATCAATACGCATTTATGAAGCTGCGACCCTCGAGCCTCTCAAGAACATCTCTCTCGGTGACGATGCGGACAACATCCGTTACGACGCGGCTCGAAAAATCGTCTGGGTCGGTTACGGCCGGGGTGCGCTTGCCGCTCTCGATCTGGATGGCAACAAGCTCTTCGATGTTGCCGTGAGCGAGCACCCGGAATCGTTCACGCTGGAGCATCGCGGAGACAGAATCTTCGTGAATGTTCCGCGCGCAAAACAGGTAGGAGTGGTCAACCGCAGCGCGAGAAAAGTGATCGCAACGTTCGGTACCGGATTGACACTGGAGAACTATCCCATGGCATTCGATGAGGCGGATTCTCGCATCTTCGTCGGTTGCCGGCTGCCTGCAAAGTTGCTCGTCCTCGACTCAGCCTCCGGAAAAACCGTCGCATCGCTGGACACCGTCAGCACGGCCGACGACTTGTTCTATGACGCAGCGAAACACCGCATTTACGTCCTGGGCGGCGGCGGTTACGTCGCCACCTACACTCAATCCAATGCCGACACCTACTCCGAGATCTCTCGCATTGCCACCGGTCCCGGTGGGCGTACAGGCCTCTTCATCCCTGAACAGGGCCTGCTCCTGGTGGCAATTCCTCGCAACGACAGCAAGGATGCTGAGGTACTAGTTTTTCAGGTTAAGTGACCAGGGGATTCAATGCGGTTCTTCGTTTCCGGTGCTTTTCAGAGGGCAGGAGGAACAGCGCGGGCACGGAATATGGAGCGAGGTTCTGGCACGCGTTTACAGGAATCGGGGAAGCGAGCTATGACGGTGTGCCCAATCCTGTGGGCTAAGCAGAAGAGCCATTTACCAGCGCCTTGGGCCGGTGCCGGAGGAGCTCGAAAAGAGAGGCAGGAGGGCGGCGCTCCGGGCTGCAACGAGTTGGGCGCCGAATTCGCGGCGCGCTGGAATTTTCTTGAAGGCTTGCGGGTAAGTGTGCGATGGGACTCCGGAGGCCAAGGCATCGACGGTCAGTTTCACTTCGGAGACCGATCTGAACCGCGTGTATTGCTTTCACGCCGGCTTCTGGTCTTGCCCTCCAGTTTTCACCACACGTAGGTTGCCACTGACTCTGAGTGCAAGGTCGTGGTTGTGCTTTGACCGTGGTACACAATTTGAAAAGTTTTTGGAAAATTGCCGGTATTGGCCACAACCAGGACAACCTTCCCCTTCGGCGTCAGGAATGCCGCAGTCTGCAGTTGTTCGAGCTGAGTCGATCCAATACGCACGGAACCGGGCCGCACAAACTTCGAGAAATGCGCCATCGCGTAGTAGGCCTCGTTGAAACTCGCGTTGTCGCCGTCGAGGGTGACAGCGCCATAACAGACCGGGCATCCACCATCGTTGGTGTGCGGGCCGGCATGGGGATCCGCTGCCAGGTTCCACAGCAGGACATTGCGCGCCCAGTTTCGTGTGGCGGCGATCAGCACGCGGCTCACGGGCTCGGCAATGTCAATCGTCGTTTCACCTGGCCGGCCGCCCAACCCCTGCTCGGTCAGGTACAGGTTCTTGTTCGGGTACTGGTTGTGCACGCATGTCAACGCGCTGCTGTCGCCGCCGTACAAATGAAAGGCTGTTCCAGCCACGAATTTGCTCGCGACCGGGTCAGCGAGGATCGACAAGGGATAGGACGCGACATCTGGATTGTGATCGTATATCTGGATCTCCGTCGTGATCCCTGCCTTTTCAAACGCCGGTCCCAGGTACTTTCCGATCAACGCGTCCTCTTCCTGGGCAAACACCACCATGCTGGGCGTGTTTTTCGGATTGAGCGGCTCGTTCTCCACCGTGATTGCGGTAATGGGAATGCCCTCGGCCTTCATTCCTTCCACGTATTTCACAAGGTATTGCGCATAGGCAGCGTAGTACTCCGGCTTGAGATTACCGCCCTTCACCTTGTCATTTGTCTTCATCCACGCGGGGGCAGACCACGGCGAACCGAGAATCCTGATGTGCGGATCGATCTCCAGAATCTGCTTGAGTACCGGGATCACCGTTGCCTCGTCCGGAGTCAGGCTGAACTTTGCCAAATTCGGGTCCGCATCGCCCGGCGGCACATCGTCGTAGGAATACACGCGGTCATTCATATCCGAGGCGCCGATGCTCACTCTCAGATAGCTCACGCCAATTCCGTCTCCATCTGTCGCAAACAATCGCTTCAACAGTGTTGCTCTTCGCTCCGGGGTCATCTGCATCAGCAATTGCGCGCTCCCGCCAGTCAGAGCGAATCCCAGCCCCTCGATTGGCTGGTATTGTTCCATGTCATTGACAACGATCGCAGGCGCATCGCTCTTGGCCTCTGAAAAATGCAGCGCCTGCGGTTGCTGGGCGAGCAAAGCCGCCCGATCAACCGTCGTTAACCAGGACTGCGCATCCGGGTTGTTTTGTGCTCTCGATGGGATGGCTAAGAAGATGAGGGCCGCGGACAATAAACCAAGAAAATGACTCTTCGGAAACATGGTTCTCCCTTGACTTTGGTGGTTTGAAAGCCATTCACTCACGCGCAGACATTCTCCACAACTGCTAAGGCAACCGTTTGTTAAAAGGAGAACAACATACTGCGCTCTTAGCTGTCCAAGATCAAAGCAGAGCCCTCCTGAAATGTCAAGCGCGAATCGGACGCCTTTGTTTTCGCAGGCCAGTTTGTTCGACAGGGTTCGCTGCGTGTCGAAATGGAGATCTACGCAGCAGGTTCTGCTCGTCACGAAAGCAGTCGTGGCGCGATGAGGAGGCCGCTATAGCACCCTTTAGGGACTTAAGATCGCACGCCCATTCTTGCACCGCCCCATACCGCGAAAGCCGACCTTGAAGCCTAAGGAAAAGTATTGAGTTAGGCCGGAAATGGTCCATTCCAGCGGCATGGATCGTTTAGCCAGCTGAACAAATGAATATGGAGGTGTTTCAGAGTATGCCCCGCGCGTAGTTGAAAGTGGCGGCAAGGTGCATGGCATCGAAAACTTCCTTCATTGAACTGAATCGGGGGAAATGATCTCTGTTTCAAATCCGTGCAATACGTGCCGGCAATGGTTAATAGCAGCTCTGGTCACTCCTTGACAGGTCGAGATTCGGTGATCACGACGACGTTTTTGATGGAATTGGGATGCGATTGAAGGGCTTCAGCGAAGCGCTCGATCGGGAATCGATGAGTGATAAGGCCGCGAACGGGATCCGGCCACATTGCGAGAAAAGACGACAAGTCATTGACAGCCAGGGTGAACGCCTCTGCTCCCGCATTTACCACTCCAACTATTGCCTGATTTCGCCAAACGAGTTTACTGATGACTCGATGTGGGTCAAGTGCGTGGAGATCTTGACCGCGGGGCACACCAGTGAAGATGTAAATCCCATTTGGCGCGAGCCGATAAAGTACGTCCAGTGCAACCTGTGCAGCGCCTACCGCCTCGTAAACCAGATCAATCGACCCTGGGATTGCTGCGGCAACTTCTACCGGCGTGTGGTCGGCGGATATGAAGGTCGCTCCGATTGCCTCGACGATACGAGCGGCCTCTCCGCGCGTCGACCCGAGAGAGTACACATACGCTTTGTAGCCCTCAGAAACCAGCTTCATTGCACCGAGAAGTCCTACAGGACCAGCACCAAGGACGAGCGCTGTGCCGTTGCTCTTGTTCCAGGGCAATCTGGACTGGATGTTGCGAACGGCCGACATCGCCTTTTCTGCGATTGTCAGCGGCTCAACAAGGACACCGACCGCGTGAAGATGCTGCGGGACCACGTGAAGGTAACGGCGCTCCTCAACTACATACTCCATCATGAAGCCGTGCAGGCCTTTGATGCCATGTTCTATATGATCTCCGGTGGAACAAAAGTCCGGATTGCCGCTTCGGCATGCGACACACCCGGCGTGAAGGCAAGGGAGCCTAACCCTGCAAACGACGAAGTCGCCGGCAGATAAATCCGCAATGGCCGATCCAGTCTCGACAACTTGTGCGAGACATTCGTGGCCAAGAATCAAATAGTCCAGTCCGGACGGAGGAACACCGTAGACGAAACGGCATATTTCACGATCCGTGCCGCAAATGCCTACTTCCAGGATACGAAGTTTAACCTGAATATCTGTTTGAATATGCGGCTCAGCAACATCAATTAATCTGACCGAGCGCTCTTGTGGAAACACTGCTACGGCTCTCAATGGCCTCCTCCTACCCCAGTACGTACCCAAGATCTTCCATCGTGACCAACGCCACCAACACCTTGCTCGGTCCAATTCGATTTTGAATTCATAAACAGACGTCGATTTCGATCGCGATACCGGACGGAATTACGCCGCAGACCCCACAGTACATCGTCGTCGCCATACTAGGCATCCACTGAGCGTTGCGCTCTCTGCAGTTCACCGCTATTGGCACGCTCGCCAATCTGTACGTTCCACGGAACAGAATGGGTGGCGCCAACTCGTTTCTCAACGGCACCGCGCGGCTTTCAAGCGGAATGGGCCTCTCGCCCGGCGCAGTGCTCTTGCATACCTCATCGATCGCGCGGGGCTTCGGATTCCGATTGACGCTTCCTGAGAGCCGGGCATATAATCTGCCTTGCTTTTGAACAAACGATTGTCTGCAGATTACGCGAATTCGCGTCCGATGTTTTTGCGAATTTGCGCAACCACGATGCGATGGCCGGACCCGGGGCTGAATCTGCAGGAGCGCCATTCCAGCAAATGCAGAAGCCGGTGTCAGTGAAATTCAATTCAACATGCGAGGTGAAATCCGATGCGCGCGTCAGTATCGCCGTTAGCGTGGTTCGCAGTCGTCTGTTTCTCCGGAGTCATTGTTCAAGCACAGCAAGGGCCTGTCCAATCCTGGATCACAACTACGGATGAGCACGGGATCGTCGCAGGTCTCGAAGAGCAACCCAATCTCCTTTTTGGCAGCAATACAGAAGACTCCGTTTCCGCCATCCATGTCGATGAAAAAGTGACCTATCAGCGGATGGAGGGCGGCGGCGCTGCGTTTACTGACGGCGCCGCCTGGCTGATCAATCAGAAGCTGTCCCCCGTGCAGAGAGACGCAGTCATGAAGCGTCTCTTCGATCCGGTTGCCGGCATAGGCGTGAGCTTCTTGCGCAATCCGATCGGCTCCAGTGACCTGACCCGCGGCTGGTACACGCTCGATGACGTCGAGGCGGATCGAGCCGATTCAAGCCTTCCTCACTTCAGCATCGATCACGATCTGGCCGACATCATTCCTCTTACCCGGACCGCCCGCAAGCTGAATCCGAGCCTGACGCTAATGATCAACGCGTGGAGCCCGCCAGCGTGGATGAAGTCGAGCGGCTCGCTGGTGGCCGGCGACGTGCTGCCACAGTACTACGCCCACCACGCCAACTACTTCGTGAAGGCGATCCAGGCCTATGAGGCGCATGGTGTTCGCGTAGATTACGTGAGCCTGAACAACGAGCCCACCTGCTGCGATTCGGTCAATTACCCGTCTCTGCTAACCGTGACTCCGGCGGAGATGGCGACGATGCTCAAGGACTATTGGTTTCCCGCCTTTGAGAAGAATCACCTGGCCACGAAGATTCTGCTGCTCGACTACAACTGGAGCGCCGCCAATCTCGTCGAGCCGCTGCTTGCCGATCCGGCGATCCGGAACTCGCCCTTCGTGGGCGGCGTCGCCTGGCACGGCTATAGCGGCCCGCCGGCCATTCAATCCGAACTACACGACCGCTACGGCGTCGAGATGTTCATGACGGAGCGCTCCGGATTCGGTGCAGGCAGCAAGCAGCAGAAGCAGGACATGCGCGATATGGTCAACGTCTTCCGCAACTGGGGAAAGAGCTTCGTGAAGTGGCCGGTCGCCACCGACGAGAACCTGGGGCCCTATCGCGGCGGATGCGCGGTCTGCACTGGCCTGGTGCTTGTCCATACGAATGACGCGCGGGCAGGCATGGTGGAATACACCACCGAATACTACACGCTCGGCCAATACACGAAGTTCGTGACGAATGGAGCTGTCCGCATTCAATCTGACGACAATCCGAGCGTTCTCAATGTCGCCTTCCGGAATCCCGACGGTTCGCTGGTGCTGATTGCATATAACGACTCGCCGGAGACGCAAAAATTCAAAATCGTTTGGCATAGCCGGGCGCTCTACTACACTCTGCCGACGGACACCGCCGTCACTTTTCAATGGTGAGATTATGGCGGATAGACTCAGCCGGCGCACATTCTTGCGATGCGCAAGTGCGGCTTCACTGGTGACGTTGTCGATTTTGCAGGCGGAGGGTGGCGAAGACCGCGCTTCGGCACAGCCCGCCGGCCCGCGTCCGCCGGGAAAATACATGGAGCCGCCGCTGCATGCGGCCCGCGTCGCCGCCGGCAAGCTGCCTCCGATAGAAAAGCGTCTGCCCACGGTCGGGTTAGTGCGGAATGTAGCCCAGATCGGTAGATATGGCGGCGCGCTGTACGACCGGGCTGAGAGTCCCGGCGGCAGATTTCACCTGGACGGAACGCTCATTCTCGCCGCGCAGGAGACCACGCGCACGACCAGGAGGCGAGCGGTGCCGGATGCCCCTACAATTCGCGCTGCCCGTATCGCCAGGAAATCTGCGCGCACCAGGAACCGGTTTTGCGCACCGTCACCCCCGGACACACGGTAGCGTGCCACTTCGATCTGCAGTTGCGAGGCGCCTGAATAGACGCCGCGGGAGCGCAAAGGGCAGCAACCGGCGCTTGCCGGCCGTGCCCCGTCGCATCGCCCGATCTGCATCGTTAGAGCTGTGGACGGCGAGGGCTTCCAGCCGCAGGCGGCATGGCTCCGGTTTTGCCCTTGACTCTCATGAAGAATTGCGCATAAAATCGAATAACTTTTAAACAATCGATTGTTCATGAGGTAGGCTCACTTTGCAACGCACGGTGGCACCAGACTCGCAGCGGATTATCCGATGCCTTGTCACGCACGGCGACAAGCGGCATGCAGTCCTTGAAGATGTCGAAATGGGCCCTGAAGGCGGCAAGGCCTCCGACGCGATTGTCATCGATTCGGGTGAAACGTGTCAAAGCATGCTCGGCTTCGGCGCCGCCTTGACCGACGCGGCTTGCTTTCTGATCGACAAGCTCGAAGCGGAGAAGAAGAAGGAGTTTCTGACCAGTGTCTTCAGCCGTTCCGGGTTGGGCCTGAACTGTTGCCGCATCTGTATTGGTTCCAGTGACTACGCCACAAAGGCCTACAGCTACGCCGATCAAGGCCCCGATCCGGAGCTGAAAAGCTTTTGTATCGAGCACGACCGCGCCTACATCGTGCCGATCATTCTCGAAGCCAAGAAGCTAAGTCCCGAGCTATTCCTTGTGGCTTCGCCGTGGAGCCCGCCCGGTTGGATGAAAGCCGGCGGCAGCATGTTCGGCGGCTCCATGCGCCAAAAGTACCTTGCCGCCTACGCTGAATACTTTGGTAAGTTCCTCGATGCCTACGCGGAGATGGGCATCGACGTTGGCGCCGTCTCGGTGCAGAACGAGGTCGATACCGACCAGGAGGGCCTGATGCCTGCCTGCATCTGGCCCCAGGGCACCGAGTCCCTTTTCGTTGCTGAGCACCTCGGGCCGAAGATGGCCAAACGGCAAAGCCCGCCCAGAATTTGGATTCTGGACCACAACTACGATCTCTGGGGTCGCGTGTTGTCCCAGTTGTCGGAGCCCGCAGTGTGCAAGATGGTTGATGGTGTCGCGTGGCACGGCTATGCCGGGGATCCGACAGGGATGACTGTTGTCCAGCGAGCATATCCGGAAAAGCACATGTACTCGACCGAAGGGGGCCCGGAAGATTTCAAGGATCCGGCTCTTGCGACGAATTGGGCCCTCTGGGGTTCCCGCTTTACCGCCATACTGAAGAATTGGGCCCGATGCATCATCGCCTGGAACCTGGCTTTGGATGAAAAAGGGCGCCCGAATATCGGGCCCTTTGCCTGTGCCGGCCTCGTCACTATCAACTCTGTCACGCACGAGATCAGCCCCAGCGGGCAGTACTGGGCTCTCAAGCACTTCTCCACGGCGGTGCATCGCGGCGCGGTGCGTATCCAGACAAAGGGCGGACCGAAGGGCATTGCCCACGTCGCCTTCCGGAACCCCGACGGCACACATGCCCTGATCCTCACCAACCCTGGAAAAGAGCGCGTGGTGCCCGTAAAGGTAGATGCCAAAAAGATGGCCGAGATCCGGATTCCCGATGACTCCATGGTGACGGCTCTCTGGCGATGAGCAAAGTGAGATTTGTGCGCAAGGGCGCGAGGCCTGTGCTGGTTGTGCCCGGACAGATTGCGGCGCGCATCTCGGATTGACGACATGGTGGGCGCGTAGCCACTCTGGCTCTGGCCTATCGACTGATTCAGCATCCCAAGTATGCGGAGCGCGCCAAGCTGGAACTCTTCGCCGTCCGGGAATACCCACACAGGAATCCAAGCCACTTTCTCGACACCGCCGAGCTGTGCACCGCCTTCGCCATCGGCCTCGACTGGCTGCGTGACGCGCTCTCGGAATCCGAGCACGACGCTTTGCAGGAAACTCTCGTGGAGAAAGGACTCGTTCCGGGCCTCGCGGCTCAGGAGAAGCCCGAGTGGTGGGTGCGCGTCACGCACAACTGGATTCTTGTCTGCAATGGCAGGCTGGCCATCGGCGCGATCGCTGTTGCGGACGCGCATCCCGAGTTGGCCTCGCGCATCCTCGCCCATGCCGTCAAGAACATCCCGATCGCTCTCGATGGCGCGTGGCGGTTCTGATGTCTCTCGCGCCGGCAGAGGCAGAAGTCGTCCCCCTCGCGCACTGGTAGTTTCGGAAGCGCTATGCGCCGAGCTTTGCACAACAGCAGTTTCTCTACGGAAATCGAATACTTTCCCGCTACGGCGATTTTCACCTATAATCGTAAGATAAACGATTGTCTTTTCGTTGGCGTGGCGTCGATAAGGCGCTGAGATTAGACTGCCGCAAGGTTCAAATCCTTGCAAAGCAGGCGATATAATCAACTTAAGAGAGATTTGAGCGACGACATGAAGAGTTCCGAGGACGGCAAGAAATCAGAGAACGGTGCAAAGCCGCGAGTCCAGCAGACAGCCAGCCTGAAGCAGGTGGCTGAGCATCTCGGTCTGAATCCAGCCACAGTCTCGGTGGTCCTGAACGACGTGCCTGGACGATCGATTCCACAGGCCACGCGCGATCGCATCAAGGCAGCTGCCAAGGCGATGAACTATCAGCCGAATCTGCTGGCGCGTTCGTTGCGGAGCCGGAGGACTTTGACGATCGGGATTCTGGTTCCGGAGCTTGGGCGAGGGATATCACACACAGGTGATGAGCGGGATCGGGGATCAGTTGATCTCGGCGGGGTACTTCTACTTCACGGCTCATCACCGGCACAAGCCGAATCTGATTGAGGAATATACCCGGATGCTGGTTTCGCGCGGCGCGCAAGGGCTCATTGCGATCGACACGCATCTTGAGCATCCCATTTCGATTCCAGTGGTGGCTGTTGCGGGCCATCGGCATATTGAAGGCGTGACCAATGTCGTGCTCGACCATGCTCGGGCCGCGGAACTCGCGTCTGGGCCATCTCTACGGTTTAGGGCACCGAAGAATCGCCTTCATGCGCGGGCAGCCTTTCAGCTCCGACTCCGATGAGCGCTGGAGCACCCTGGTTGCCGTGGCGAAGCGGATGGGCATTGAGATCAAGCCCGAAGCTAGTGGTGAAGCCTTGACCGTGACATGACATCGCCGGAACTGGGCTTTTCCGTGGTGCAGAGGCTGTTAGCTGCCAATCAGCCCTTTACTGCGATCATCGCTTTCAACGATATTGCGGCCATCGGGGCGATCCGTACGCTGAAGGATTTCAATTTGCGTGTGCCGGAAGACGTTTCGGTCATCGGATTCGACGATATTCGAGCGGCGGCATTCACTCTGCCGCGATTGACAACGATCAATCAGCCACTCGAGGAGATTGGGCGGATCGCGACGCAGAGTCTGCTGAATCGAATTCACAACACAGTTCAGCCACGCGACAAGATTGTTGTGGAACCCAAACTCGTCGTTCGTGAATCCACAGGGCCAGCCAAGATCTGAATGGTTGTTGCGCCGTGATGGAGCATCGAGGAACTCTGAAGGAAAACCAGAGCTGCATATCGAATTCCAAGTTTGGCTTTCGGGAGCGGCGTAGGTGTCCTTGCCACGGAGCCGTCAATGCTAATTTTCCGGCAAGGCATAGCCGCACCGGAGTGTTGCGCAGCTCTTCGAACGGCAAGAGAAAAGATCGCTTAAGCCTGGGAGCACGGACGCCTGCGCCCCCTTCGGCCCGCCAACTTGCTCATTGTTTGGAGCCGGTTTGGTTATCTTCTGCATCTTGATCGGAGGCCCGGCGCATGTCGTGGATGATCTTCTCGAGCTTCTCGTACATCTGCTTGTAGCGGAGATAGATCTCCACCTGCTGTTTTGCCTCGTCTGTCTTGCCCTGCTGCCGGTATAACGTGCTGAGGCGGAAGTGGGCCACGTAATTCGAGGGATCGATCTGCACGGCGCGTTCCAGCAACTGCCGGGCCTCGTCTTTCCGGTCCATCTGAATGAGAACCTTGGCTAACTCGGTGCAGGCATCGCCGTCGGCCGGCTCCAACTGCAGGGCGCGCGAGTCATCCGTATAAGCGGTCTTCAGATCGCCGCGCCGCGCGGCGAGAACACCCGTTGCAAGCTCCGCCTTCTCATCTTTCGGATTCACATCCAAGGCCGCTTGAAATTCGCTCGCAGCAGCGGCCTGCAGCTTTTCGTCCTGCGAATGGTAGAAGAGGTCGCCGAGTTCGGTATGCGCCCCAGGAAGCCGCGGATTGATGCGGAGAGCCTCGCGGTATGCTGCGATCGCCGGGTCGGTCTCTCCCTGCTTCGCCAGTTCCCGGGCCATCGCCTGATGCAGCTCGGCGCTGCCGGGATCGGCGATGGCCATGGACAGGATGGCCCGATTCGCCATGTCGGAGTGGATGCGATACGAGAGATAGAGCAGCCAAGCGTCCGTGGGCCGCGCAGCCAGCAGCGTGGAGACGATGCTCGAAGCCTTCTCGAGGTCGCCGCCATTCGAATAGAGATCAATCAGCACCTCCCCGGCGTCGAGCTGCACCTTCGCATCTGTCAGGTGGGGAAAGGCCGTCTCCAGATCGTTGCGGCTCGCCTGCAGGTCGCCTTCCTGCTCCTCTGCCATTCCCAGCAGCGCCTGGATCTTCCAAAGCTCCGGCTTGGCCTTCAGGGCCGCCCGCAGATTGGGGATCGCGCCCGCGTAGTCGCTTCGAAAGTAGAGGAGCACTCCCAGATTGCCTCGCGCTTCGACATTGGCGGGATCGAGGACCGCCACCTGCTTCAGCTCGGCGATTGCCAGGTCAGTTTTCTGTTCGGATAGATAGCGCTTGGCGAGGTTAAGATGGTCTTCTGCGCTTTGCGAAGACGCGCCCGCCGGCGCCTGACCAGCGGGGGCGGCGAGCATCGGAATGGCCAACGTTGCGAATAAAAGAAGTCTTCCCCACATAGCAGCAACATCATACAGGGTGGTGCAATCCGACGGGAAAAGGCGGATTACTCCGGGTCCGGGACTGCTGCCCGACGTCGGCCTTAGTGCCCACGGGCCTGATATACGTTGCTGAACTGGTTGCGATCGTTGGTGACCGTAATCGTTCCCTTCGGCGCGATGTCGACCGAGATGGAGTAACCCTCGTCGGGCTGTTGATTCAGGTTGGCGATATAGTTCGGATCGGGGTTCAGATCGGGATATCGGACCGAGTAGTGTTCGCGCCAGAATCCCTGGAGATCGGGATAGCTATCCACGGTTTTGATCACCGCGGCGTCGCCGCCCTTGATCGGGCCGTTCTGCATCAGGGCTACCAGGGGATCGAGGGCCTCTGTTGGAGGACTGCTCGACAGGTCCATCCCATGCCCGGTTACGAAGTAGACATCCACCGTCCCTACTTTATTGGCCGGGCACAGCAACTCCGTCTCTTTGTTCCAGGTGAGGTCGCCGAGATCGAGAATGCGCGTCTTGCCGAAGGTGATCACAATCCCCAGCGAGCGGACGTTCTCCTCTCCACCGTCGCGGGATAAGGGCTGCACGCCGTTGCAGAACGGATTATCCTCGCCACCACCATTGAGGGGTGACGCCAGGACGGCGCCGTCGCTGGTGACAAACTCGAGATGCATGGAGCCGATGTCGAGTTTTAGACCCACCTGTGCCGTAATATGCCGATGGCCTTGATATGCTGCCACCCAGTTCGGATAGAGTGTTGCGGGAGCAAAAGAGAGCTGGCGGGGATTCGCATCCGCCGCAGGCTGCTCGCGGTTAGGGCCGTGATCGATGAAGGTATCCACCGGCAATTTTGCGAGCAGCGCCTGCAAGCCGCCTAAGTGATCGGCGTGAAAGTGGGTCATGAGCAGGTAGTCGATCTTGGTCACGCCCAGCAATGCGGCGGCTGCGACGATGCGGTCTGCGCTCGAGGGCGGCGGCGGCTGTGCCGACGCGCCAGCAGCGGAGCGCGGACCACCGATCCCCGGGGCCCAGCCGGTATCGATCAGGAGAGACTTGTGCTCCGGCGTCACAAAGAGGATCGCCGCTCCTCCCTCCACATCAACCATCACAATCTTCAGGTCCTTGGATGCCTTGCGAGATCCCGATTGCGCGGAAACGGGCCCCACCGTCAGCGGCAATGCTAAGATGGCCAAACAACCAGCCGTCTTCCAGTGCATCATTATTTTTTCCCTCTCCAGGCGCCCGTTCCACGCCCTTTTTCAAACCGCCTTCATCCTATCGACCGGCCAGCGCAGAATCGAAGAATCGCGCCATAATCTCGTCCGCTTCCCTGGACTCCGGCAGGTTCGGGTTATACCAGAAACAGTGATTGAGTCCTTCAAAGACCACAAGCTGCGCGTTGACCCCAGCGCGCAAAAAGGCGCGGTGCAGAATTGTGGTGTCGCTCAGCAGCATGTCGCGCGTGCTGGTCATGAACAGCGTGGGCGGCATACCGTGCAGGTCGGCGAAGACTGGAGAGAGAACGGGATTCTTTGGATCGGCCGAGCCCACATACACGGCCAGCCACTGCACTCCCTTGGGCCGCGTGTCAGGCGGACCGGAGAGGCCTTGCACACCGTAGATGTACTGCGAGTCGCCTGTCTTCGTAAAGTCTCCGGCGCCCGAAAAGACTCCCAACGCGCCGGGGAGGGGCAGTCCAAGCTGTTTGATCTCGACGGCGACCTCGGGCGTGAGAACTGCGCCCGCCGATGATCCGTAGATCGCGATCTTCTCCGGCTTGTAAGTCTTGAGCAATTCCTTGTACACCGCGACGGTATCGTCCACTGCGGCGGGAAACGGATGCTCCGGCGCGAGGCGATAGAGAACAGCGACCACCTTGGTCTGAGTCAGATTGGCGATCGGAACCGACTCGGTCAGCGAACCCGAGTCGGAGGTGAAGCCTCCGCCGTGAAGATTGATGAGCACACGGTCGGCTTTGTCAGCCGGAGTCGTCAAAGGCGTAACGATGTGCACCGGCACGCCGGCGATATTGGAGGAAGTGATGTTCACCGGATAGGCGGAGCGATACACCTCGAGCGCGCTCTGCTTGGGCGCATCGGACCGGGTATGGTTAGCGGAGTTCTTGTCCGCGACCGCCGTGCCGGGGTCCTTTGGAACCAGCGATTCCTGGGCTTCGGGGCTGATCGTTTCCGGCACCGGTACGACGCGCGCGATGTAGGCCGTTCCGTGTTCATCGATATGGCCGGTGACGGCAGGCTCTGGAGGACTGGCTGGCGACTGCTGCGCGAAAAGAACCGGCGGCGCAACGAACGCAACCGCTATCACATAAAGGCGTAGTCTCATCGTGTTTCTCCACTCCGCACGCACCCGGCTCAAAAGTCGGCGCGTGCCGGCTTAAATTTGATCGGTCAACGGCACTTTTAGAGGATCGCGCTGCCAGTTGTCAACGCGAATTTGCTTGAAAGCAATCGATTGCTCTACAATCGGCTCGAAATGAAAGCACGGATCTCGCCGTCTCTGGAACGCAAATTCACCCGCACCAATGCGGCTTGCTGGAAGTGCAGCAACCGGCGTCGAGTTGACGCGAGCGGGAGCGTGGATCAAGACTGCATTCGCAGTTTCTCCACGCCGGCCGTCGGGTGCATGACCTTTCAGCATCGCCGAGAGTGACAAAGGGCCGGCCTTATTCTTGAGCCGCGAAAGCGATTCCGGATCCCATCGAATTCTGTTTCCGGTTCATCCCGGAACTGAAAAGAGAGAAGAGATGTTAAACGAGCAAGCAAACTCTCCCGGTTCTGAGTCCTCCCGCGCGCACGGCATCGGCCGCCGCGATCTGCTGCAAGGCGCAGCCGCTCTTTTGGGAACGGCTCTTGTCTCCCCGCGCGGAAGCGCTGCACAAGTCGCCCCAGCGCAGCAAAAGATGAAAGACAGCGCGCCCGCCTCCGGGCCTGCGGTGATCGCCTCGGACGAAACCGCGATTGCCGAGACCGTAACTGGCAAGGTCCGCGGTTACCTCCGCGAAGGGATCTTTACCTTCAAAGGCATTCCTTACGCCGATACCACCGCCGGCAGCGGGCGGTTCGCGCCGCCGCGCGCTCCTCAGCCATGGGCTGGCGTGCGCAGTTCGATGCACTATGGCCCGGTTTGTCCGCAGGCTCCGCGCGGAACCTGGGGCCAAGATGAAGAATCTTTTCTCTTCGACTGCGAGGACGGCTACGCGAGCGAAGACTGTCTTCGCCTGAACATCTGGACGCCCGGCATTCAGGGCGCGGGCAAACGGCCGGTCATGGTGTGGTTGCACGGTGGCGGCTTCGTCTCCGGCTCGTGCCAGGAGCATCGTTTCTACGACGGCGAACGGTTGAGCCGGCGCGGGAACGTCGTAGTCGTTTCGCTCAACCACCGGCTCGGTCCGCTTGGATTCCTTAACCTCATCCAGTTCGGCGAGCCGTATGCGGCTTCGGCCAACCTGGGCATGCTCGATATTGTTGCTGCGCTCCAGTGGGTGCGCGACAACATTGGCAACTTCGGAGGCGACGCGAGCAACGTCACGATCTTTGGCCAGTCCGGGGGAGGCGGCAAGGTCGGCGCTCTGATGGCGATGCCGGCGGCGCATGGGCTCTTTCATCGCGCCATCGTGCAGAGCGGATCGTTCCTGCGCGCGCTCGTCCCGGAGCGTTCAGAGATCTTGACGCGCGCCGTCTTCGACGAGCTCAACCTCAGCCCGTCGCAGGCCGACAAACTGCAGGGCATTCCCTTGCGGGCGCTGATTGCCGCGGGCGATGCGGCGCTGCTCAAAACCCATCCGCCAACGCCGCTGGCCTGGAACCGCGTGGCCGATATTCTCGGCTGGGGGCCTGTGGTGGATGGCGAATTCCTGCCGCATCATCCCTTCGATCCGGCCGCGCCGGCCATCTCGGCGCAGATTCCCATGCTCATCGGCACCACTCTCAACGAGTTCACCACCAGTCTCAATCACCCCGAGCTAGAGGCCATGACCGAGGCCGAAGCGAGCCGCCGGCTGGAGGATATGTACGGCGTCGACCCCAGGCGCATCCTCGAGGTGTTCCGCTCCTCTCATCGCGGCGCGAAGGTCTTCGACCTTTTTCACTTGCCATGTCCGCGCAGGTGCGGCAGGGAGCGGTGATCCAGGCGGGATTGAAGGCCGCGCAGGGCACGCCTTCTTATCTCTACTGGTTCCAGTGGAAGACGCCGGAGCTCGACGGCAGACCACGCTCCATCCACAGCATCGATCTGCCCTTCTGCTTCGACAACACTGACCGCTCGGAGAATCTGACCGGCGGCGGCCCGGTTCCGCGCGCGCTCGCAGCACGCGTGAGCGATGCGTGGATCCAGTTTGCGCGCACCGGCAATCCCAACCACGGCGGAATTCCGCATTGGCCGGCATTCTCCGCCGCTGCCTGCCCCACCATGATCTTCGACAACGCATGCACTCTACAAAACGATCCCGATCGCGCCGAGCGGCAGGTCATTCAGCGTACCTGACCGCAGACCGCCGATGGCGCGCAAGGAGCCGCTATTCAGCCGCAGCACAAAAGCTGAGCCGGGTCACCTGATACGCAGGATGACGAACTGAGTACTCGATCGAGGAAAACATGCCTGCTTTAACACGCAGAAACCGCCGTGAATTTCTTCAGCTCTGCGGCTACGCCGCCGCCGCCCTGGCCTCCGGAGCCCGCGCGCGGAGTCAGCCCGCCGCCCGGAATCGTCCGCTCCAGGCCTGGGTCACCGCCGATACGCGGCGCTTCGCCGAGCTGGATTGCCCCGGCTGGAATCCGGCAGGGGGCGATACCCACGCGGTCGTCCGGATCGACCCCAACACCTGGTATCAGGACATTCTCGGCTTCGGAGGAGCCTTCACCGATGCTTCCTGCTACCTCTTCTCGCAGCTCAGTCCAACGGACCGCGACGCGGTTCTGCGCGAGATCTACGGGCCTGACGGCCTGCGATTCTCGATGGGCCGCACGTGCATCGGATCGAGCGACTACACCACAAGCATCTACAGCTTCGATGAAAGCGCCGAGCCCGATCCTGAGCTGACCAAATTCAGCATCGATCTCGACCGCGCCTACATCCTTCCGACGCTTCGCGCCGCGCAGAATCTGAATCCCGATCTCTTTCTCTTCTCCGCGCCGTGGAGCCCGCCTGCTTGGATGAAGTTCAGCAACTCGATGCTGGGCGGCTCGATGCATCGCAAGTACTTCGCGTCTTACGCCCAGTACTTCGTCAAGTTCCTGCAAGCCTACGCAGCAGCCGGCGTCACCATCCGCGCCACTACGGTGCAAAACGAAGTCGATACCGATCAGGATGGCGCCATGCCGGCCTGCATCTGGTCGCAGCAGGACGAAGTAGTGTTCGTCAAGAACTTCCTTGGACCGGCCCTGCGAGATGCCTCCCTTGACACCGAGATCTGGATTCTCGATCACAACTACAATCTGTGGGGCAGAGTCATCGATCAGCTCAGCGATCCCGACCTTTGCAAATATGTCGACGGCGTTGCCTGGCACATTTACGAAGGCACCCCGGATGCCATGACCCGCGTTCACAATGCATTTCCTAATCAGCACGCCTACGCTACGGAATATTCAGCGGTGATCACCAGCCCCGACTTCGAGACCGATTGGAGCGCGTGGTCGCACACTTTCACCGATGTGCTAAGGAACTGGGCGCGCTGCATTGTGGGCTGGAACCTGGCGCTCGACGAAAAGGGAACGCCGAACAAGGGGCTCGGGCAGTCGGGCGGCATCGTCACCATCGAGTCTGGGACGCATAAGATTACCCGCTGCGGCCAGTACTGGGCCTTTGCGCATTACTCGAAGGCGATTCAGCGCGGGGCGCGCGTTCTCTCGTCGACTGGAACCATGCCCTATCTCGATCACGTGGCTTTTGCAAACCCCGACGGCACTCATGTGCTCGTGCTCACCAACCGCGCTGGCCTGGAGATGCAGGTTCCCTGCCGGTTCGCGGAATCGGAGCTGCAAGTCACGTTGCCCGCAAACTCCGTGGTTACGTTGTTGTGGTAAGTCCGGCGCAGATCTCCATGTCTGCGCGCGTTCAATAACCTATTTCAGTATTCCAGGTTCAAAAGGAGAGATCATGATTGACAAGTTAGAGGGCCTCCTCAACGATTTTGAAAGTGGTAAACTCACCCGCCGCCAGGTCGCCGTTTCTTTGGCAACTGTCGCCGCTGGGGCGCTCGTTTCTCCGCTCGCGCGCGCCGGCGATGCGGACCCGCAGAGCTTTCCAGCCATCAGCCTGAACCACGTCACACTGCGCGTACCCGACATTCAGAAGACCTCGCGGTTCTACCAGGAGTTCTTCCAGATGCCACTGCGGCAGCATTCGCCGACGGTTCACATTCTCGGTGTCGGAAAATCCTTCTTCGGCTTGGAGCAGGGCACTAGCAGCGAGCCGGGGCGCCTCAGTCACTATGATTTTGGTATAGCGCACTTCAACGCGGACCAGATTCGCGCAGCGCTCCGCAAGCGCAAACTGGAAATCGAGGACGAACACTCCTCGGAGTCCTTCAAGTTCCGCGATCCCGATGGATTCACGGTGCAGGTCAACGGCCCAGACTATGTGGGACACGTAAGCTGAACGCCAATCGTAAGAACCGCCGCCGGCCGGCTCGCATGGGCCGAGCCGCGGCCGTGTACTTCATCGGAGCGGGATCATGAATCGTCGGAAGTTTCTTAGAACATCGAGCGCCTGCCTGGCTTCGCTCAAGCTCGCGCGTTATGCCAGCGGTTTCGAGACGGTGGTATCGATGGATGCCGCACCGGCCGCCGCCACCGGCGCGGGCGGCATCTGCGTGAACCAGATCGGCTACCTTCCCGGCCGTCCCAAGGTGGCCTCGGTCAGCGTGTCCGCGCGGTCTTTTCGCGTCCGCTCCCTGGCGACGAACGCGGTCGTTTTTGATGCTGGCCTGAGCGCTCCACACGCCGATCCCGCCTCCGGCGACACGATTCGACAGGCGGATTTTTCCGCGCTGCGAACGCCGGGCCAATATCGAATCGAGCTCGACTCGGGAGCGCAAGGCGACCCGTTTCATGTGGGCCGCGATATCTACGCGCAGGCCCTGGAGCTCACCATGCGCTCCTTCTATGGCCAGCGCTGCGGCTGTGCGGTCAACCTCGACCCGCAACACTCGCATCCCCAGTGCCACATGGAGTCGGCCTTCCATCCCTCCTCAGGGAAGACGGGCGCCTCCACTTACTACGGTGGATGGCACGACGCCGGCGACTATGGCCGCTATATCGTCAACTCCGGCATAACCACGGCAACGCTGCTCTGGGCGTGGGAGATGTTCCCGGCAATTCACACGATATCGCTGCGGATTCCGGAGTCCGGCGGTCCCATTCCCGACTTCCTGGCCGAGATTCAATGGAACCTGAAATGGATGATGTTACTGCAGGACACGGATGGCGGCGTCTGGCACAAGCAGACGCGCAACGATTTCTGCGGCTTCATCCTGCCGCAGGACGAGCAAGGGCCGAACTACATCATCGGCACCGGCGCCGATCCCTTCAAAGGCACCGGCGCCACCAGCAACTTCGTGGCGGTGATGGCGATTGCCGCGCGGTGCTATCGTAGCGCCGCGCCCGAGTTCGCCGGCTCCTGCCTCCAGGCCGCGCGCCGCGCGTGGGCGTGGCTGCAGGCACATCCCAACGTGCGATTCACCAATCCCGCAGACATCCGCACCGCGGAATACGGCGACACCGATTTCCGGGACGAGATTCTCTGGGCCACGAGCGAGCTGTGGCGCACGACCGGCGAAGAAGCTTACCATCGCGCCTTCCTGTCAATGCTGCCGCATTCCCTGAATGACCTGAACATCGATGTTCCGACAGCAACCACAGTGAGCGCCCTTGGATACTGGACTTATGTGCTGGCGCATTCAGCCGGCTCCGAGGAGGCAAAAGCGGCCATTCAGCAGGCCACGCTAAAGAAGGCGGAGCAGCTCGCCCGCCAATCCGCGGAGAACGGTTACGGCAACTCGCTGGCCATCGAGGATTACCAGGGCGCCTCAAACGCAACCGCCGCAAACCATGCTCTTCTACTTTTGGTCGCCGACCGCTTTCACCCGAATGCCGTCTGGACGAACTGCGCTTTGGACGATATTCATTATCTGCTTGGGCGCAACTGTTTCGGCATCTCGTGGGTGACGCAGCTCGGGGCGCGCTCCGTTCTGCAGCCTCATCATCGGCCAAGCGGCGCGATCAAGGACGCCCCACCCTGGCCCGGCCTGATTGGCCGGAGGACCCAACACGTCGCCTTCGGATCCGGTCTCGCTGGCTCTTGGCAAGCGTCCTCCGATGCGCATGTATGTGGATGACCACCTCGCCTACTCCTGCAACGAGCCGACCATCAATTGCAATGCGCCGCTGGTCTTCGTCCTGGCGTCTACCCTTAGCCAGCGGTAAAATGTCGCAACTCCACGCCCGAAAGAAACCGAGAAAGCGAGCCATGAAGAAAAATTCAAACTCCCGCGAACGCATTCTGCGGCTCTTGTCCTTATCCATCTTCGTTGCCGGCTTTTTATTTCTTGCTGCGCCGGCGCACGGCCAGTCCGGAACTTCGGCGCCGCTTCAAATTGGTGGTGCAGCCCCGGTCACTCTCCATCGCGCAGCGATGAGCCACGGCACAAGGCCCGAATTTCTCTCGCTGACCTTCCTGCCCGGCCTCGGCATGAACGTCTTTCAGATCACGGCCAACATCTCCGGCAAGGGAGAGATCTCCCTCCTTACTTCTCCTTCTCTCGAAGAGCTGGCCAGCCACCTCAATGGCGCGACCGGAAGCTCCCGCGGCGCCGGTGCGGGTTTTGGCACAGCCTTTCTGATCCCCTTTCCCAACCGAATCTTCGGGCTGCGATCCGCCGACGGATCCACCGTCACCACGGAGTGGCACGGGCATACACTCACGCTTCCTGCAAATCCACACGTCCGGGATCCTTTGGCGCCGCCTTCGCAAACGGGCGTTGTGATGCACGGCCTGATCTTCAACGACCGGGCACAGGATATGCACGTCGAAGAAACAGCCGGCGGAGAGACCGCGTCGGCTGTCATTCATGCTGGCAGCTTCAATGGCCACTGGCTCTCCGAAACGGATCTGCACTTCACATTTGCGCTCACCGGCGATGTGATCGACGAAAAGGTCACAGCGACGAACATCGGCCGCGAAGATGAGCCCATCGCCATCGGCGCACATCCCTACTTCAACATCCCCAGCCAGGATCGCGCCCAGGCGCGGATTCGTATTCCTGCCGAGACCATGGCGGTCGTCACCAGCTATCAGGAGGAGCGCCCGACGGGAGCGCTGAAGCCTGTGGGCGGAACGGCCTACGACTATCGGGCGGCGGATGGGGTCGCACTCGACGATCGCGCGCTCGACGACAACTTCTCTCACCTGCAGCGGACTGACGGCGTCGTGGACGTGAGACTCACCGATCCCGAGGCCCACTACGGCATCGATATTGAAGGAATATCGCCCGCGATCAAGACGGTGCAGGTGTACTCGCCCCAGGGTAAGAACTTTGTCGCGGTGGAAGATCAGTTCAACTTTGTCGATCCGTTCGGCAAGGAGTGGAACGGGATGGACACAGGCATGGTCACGCTGCATCCCGGTCAATCCACCACGTGGGAGATTCGCCTGCGCCTGTTTACCCCCGCGCTGCGTCAAACTAGCCGAGGCACTGCGCGACCAGATTGACAAAAGCCCAATGGAAGCCATCCAGCCTCCTATCAATCTCCTTTACTTGGCCGGACTACATATTCTTCAATTCGCCGAACCCTCTTCAAGATCAACTGGCGATCTACCAAACAAAGGAAGTAATCGAGTCTGAAAGCAGTGCCACCCTGAGGATCCGATCTCCGAGCCTGCAATGGACTTGTTTTTCGAAACGATTGCTGTTGGTCAGGACCAACACGCGGCTCTTATCTGGGTTCTCGGCTGCCACGTGGTCGACACCCGATAAATCTCCGGAGGATGCGAAAATACGTGCCCCTCTTTGAATGAGCTTTGAATACTGCGGAAATGCGTAGTAATTCCCGCTATACGTGAGTTCTTTCGTCTTCGAGTCGATGGAGACAAGCCCTCCGCGGCCCATAGGACGGGCCGGATTGGTGATGTCTGGCCGTCCGTTCTCATCAAGGAGCAGATTCCAGACGCAGATGCACCTGGCCCGGTTGCGAAGCATACCTGTAAAAGAGCTTGACCATCTCGCCCAGTCCGTTGCGAAGGAAGAATCTTCGCGCCGGGGCTGCTGTCCCGGGTGTTGCTCCTCCGATGGACCAAACATATTGGCCGGTGGTCCTCCTTCGGTGAAATACATGTGCTTGTCGGGAAACATCTCATGTATGCGGGTCATGGCGTCCGGAGTTCCCGCATAAGAGTGCCAAGCGACACCGTCCACGTACTTGGCGACTTGTGGGTTGCTCAGTTCATCAGCCACCCGCCCCCACAAATTGTAGTTATGATCGAGAATCCAAATCTTTGTGTCCAGTGACGCCCTTTCCAGCGCAGGCCCCAGGTTAAACGCGACAAAAACCATTTCATGTTGCTGGGCCCAGAGCGTGGCAGGAAAATGTCCGTCCTGGTCTGTGTCCACTTCATTATTGACAGTGACAGCTTTGACCTTGACTCCAGCATCCGCATAGGCCTGGAGAAACTTGACGAAATACTGAGCGTGGGCCGCAAACCAGCGCTCTTTCATACAACCGCCGAGCATCGAGCCCCCGCTCTTCATCCATCCGGGAGGACTCCATACGCAAGAGAACAAGTAAAGATCGGGATTAATCTGCTGCGCTTCGCGCAGCGTAGGCACGATCCAGGCCTGGTCTTGTTCGATGCTGAAATGCTTCAACTCCGGATCGGGTTCCGGAGTGTCATCGTAACTGTACATTTTGGTTGAGAAGTCACTCGTTCCGATGCAGGTTCGCCCCACCGAAAGACGCAGCCCAGATGGTCCATAGAGATCCGACAAAAATGCGTGGCGGGCATCAGGCTCCATGAGGTGCAGAAGATAGCATGAGGCGTCGGTGAAAGCACCGCCGAACCCAAGGATTTCTTGATAGGTCGTGGCGGGCTCGAGATAGATCGCCATCGGCGATAATTCCTCACCGCTTTCCCATTGCGGCGGCGATTGAACAGGCTGGAATTTCTCTTGTGCGGTTGTTCTCCAGGCTCGCACTGGGCCCGGAACGGGCTGAGATTCTGCATACAGCGGTTTTACCTCTTTTACAGCCACCGCGCCGCCAACCGACGCAGCGAGTTTGAGAAAGTATCTACGGCTTCTGTTGGGCATGATTTCCCTCGAAATTACATTTCCCAAAATCCATTATCCGGCTAAATTTATAGCAGGACAATCGATTGTGTGCAATACTTATTATTCGATCGTCTTTAGACTTCTCGAAGGAAACGCCTCCGAAGACCACCGGAATGGATGGAATAGAAGATCTCAAGATTGGAGGAATCGCCGAAAATGGAAATGACACGCCGGCAATTCGCACTGTCGCTTGCAGCCACCAGCACCCTGGGTTCCTCCCTTTTCGACGCACCGCTTTCCCCATTGGGGGTTCCCCGGGGCATCCTTCCCGGCCGCGTCACATGGGCGCACGATCCGGCAGCAGTCACCTGGGATGGCACCGGGTCTTGGTGGGAGGACGTTCACAATCATCAGTCCGTAATTGACCGCATGATCTCCAGTTCGATCTGCGGTCTTACAAATGGAAAAACCGATGCCCAGGCCTGGAAGGCCATGTTTCATCATTTCAATCGCGTTCATGGCCGGGGCAACGCCGGATACAGAACCGGTGAGAAGATCGCGATCAAGGCGAACCTGAACAACGCAACGGGGCACGGCACGATCGACCGCCTGAATTCGTCACCCCATTTGCTCCTTTCGCTCGTCCGGCAATTGACCGGCCCAGGGGGCGTGCCTCAATCGTCCATCACCGTCTTCGATTCCAGCAGGTTCATTCCCGGTAATCTATACGAAAAGATTCACGCTGAATTCCCCGGCATCTTGTTCGTAGACCACATCGGTGGCGACGGACGAGTGAAGGCCGAGTTCAAACCGAATGCGATCCCCTTCTCGATCGCAAGCCGCAACGCCACGGGACTTGATACCACGGTCATCGAGGCAGCCTACCTGATCGACGCGGCCCTTTTGAAAGGTCATGTTAGTTCAGGTGTGACGCTCTGTGCGAAGAATCTGTTTGGGGCTACGAGTATCAATCCCGACTGGCACAAGAATGCGCACGATGGTTTCCCCCCAACCGCGACGGCTCGGCAAGTTACTCCGCATTCGTAGATTTTTTGGGGCATAAGGATCTCGGCGGAAAAACCATGCTGTTTCTCATCGACGGGCTCTACGCAAGCGATAATGCCGATGGTCCGCCTCTTAGCAAGTGGAAGAGCGCCCCGTTTAACGATGCCTGGCCGAGCAGTATCTTCATGTCGCTTGATGGCGTGGCAATCGATTCAGTCGGTTTCGATTTCTTGACGTCGGAATGGGCACACCTTGTGGATATTGCCAATGCGGACAACTACCTGCGCGAAGCCGCTCTTGCAAATGATCCGCCTTCCAAAACGTTCTACGATCCTGAACGCGACGGCGTCAGATGCCGCAGCCTCGGAGTATATGAACATTGGAATAACGCAACAGAAAAGAAATACTCGCGAAATCTCGGAAGAGAGCAGGGGATCGAGTTGTTCCGGGTCGGCTGAAAGGCAAAAGGTGCGCTGCCGGCAGAATCCCGGAATGCGCGTTCTTGACCGGGAATGCACAACCTCACCTTTGATAATGGCTGGCCGAAGCGCGAGGAATCTGGATGTTCCGTTCGGCACGGAACCAACTCGAAACTGGAGGAGTTCAATGATGAACCACAGCACGTTGTCTATTTGCTTCATCGCGGCATCGCTATTTTCGACAAACGCGCCGTCCCAATCTTTTCTAAGCCGATATGCAGGCGTCCCGTATCACGACAGCGAATTTCACGGCGGTCAGCAAAAAGTGCCCGGACGGGTGCTGTGCGCCTACTACGACTTGGGCGGCGAGGGCGTCGCCTATCATGACACCGATCCGCAGAATCACGGCAGCGGAGAATTGAATCCGGCCGATGGAAGCTACCTCAATGAATTTCGCATGCATGAGGGGGTGGATACTTCATACACGAAATTTCACCGGCAGCCCACGCTGATTGACGACAACCCGTTCAACAAGGTCGTGCCGCCTGCAGGTCTTTTCTATGTTGGCTGGACCGTACCTGGCGAGTGGTTCAACATCACAGTCGATGCGGCAAAAGCAGGAACTTACGGGGCCGATCTTCTCTACACATCGAACCATGGCGGAACAATCTCGATCGACGTGAATGGCAATGACGCAACAGGATCGCTTCAGATCCCCACAACATACGACGCTGCTGACCCCGTGGCTTGGCGTCAGTGGCACCATTGGAATTTGGCTTCGCAGCTTTTCAAGGTTACCCTTCGCAAGGGAAGAAATGTTCTTACCGTACACATTTTGACCGAGGGCAACATGAATTTCGCCTATTTTGACTTCAAACAAGCTCACTGACGAATAGATGCGCCCTGGAAGGATGCGAAAGAGAGTTCTTTGGCGGGCTATCAGTTGCCGAACTTCTGCGCTGCGATTTCAAAAAACCAGGGTTGGGCAAGGCCAACTTCGCAGCCGCGGATAGGCGAATACCGCGCAGCCGATCGATTCAAGACTGGCCGGCCCCACTCTTTACATTTCTACAGCGCACAGGATCGTGCTCTTCGAGAAAGAACTCCTTATCCATATGGCCAAACACCATCGACTTAGTAATCGGGAGCTTCTCAGGCCGCACGCCAAAGTAGGCATGAACCAGGATCAGTGCGATCAGCCCCACACCGGCCAGCCCGTGCAGAACATAGATCAGGCCCCAGGTCATATCTCCAAAAATATAAGGATTCCGCGCCAGGATTCCGAAGGTATTGACGTGCTTCATCATGCACAGTCCTGTCACGATCACGGCCAGGCCGGAGCACAAAATCAGGAAGTGATAAAGCTTGTTCTCGGGCGGATACTTGGCAAATCGATTGGGCAGGGCAGAATTCAAGCCCAGCGCAAGCCGCAACCTGCGCATCGTATCGCGCACATCGGTCTTGTCCGGCCAGATCGACTTGAAATCCTGGAAGAACGATGCATGCACGATGTGGAAGAGAACCGAGGCCGACAAAACCAGTCCGGCAATCCAGTGGCAGGTCACCCAACTAAACCTGACGCCCACCTTAGGCAGGAACGCCGTAATCAGCAGTACGAACATCGAGGCTGCCATAAGCCAATGGAACGCCCGCGAAACGAGGGAGTGCCTTGGCACTCGTTCCGGAATCGATGCCAGCACCTCCGGGGAGTCGTTTGCCGCGAACTTTCTCGGCTTGGCAACCGCTCCGACATAAATCGCGTGCACCAGCATGAATAGCGCTGCCGCGGCAGCGCACACCCAACCCAGGAACCACACAATGTGGATCGGAACCCGAGAGCCCAACGGACTGATCGCCCACTGAATCAAGCCCATGATGGCTCCTGCACTCCGGCTATGGCGCGCTTCACCAGGTTTCGCATCAGCGGAACCTTGAATGCGTTGAATTCGAGCGGCACGGCTCCCTCGACTGCCATCCTGCCTGCCATCTCGCCCGTCGATGCTTCGGCAGGCTTACCCATCACCGCGCGCTCCACATGCTTCAAGCGCATCGGGCGCGGAGCCACAGCGCCTACTGCCAGGCGGATTCGGTGGATGACGCCGCCGGAAACAATCATTGCCGACGCCACATTCATCAGCGGGAAGTCCCAGACATTCCGGTCGCGAATCTTCTCGAAATAGAATCGGGCGCCCGCCCAGGTGGAAGGAATTCGGATCGCCGTGAGCAGTTCGCCCGGCTGGAGGATTGTCATTTTGGTAATGTCGATCCCTGGCCCGGCGAAATAGTCTTCGGCATCCACCACCTTCTCCCCTTTGGGCGTCAGCAGCACAAATTTGGCATCGAGCGCGATCAGAGCCGGCGCGGAATCCGAAGGATTGACCGTCACGCAGCGATTGGCTCCGAAGATGGCGTGTTCGCGATTACGGCCCACCGGGGTATCGGCAAAGCAGGTGTTGCCGCCTGCGCGATAGCAGGGCCATCCGCCGCGATAGTACCAGCAGCGCGTATCCTGCGAGACGTTGCCACCCAGCGTTCCCTGGTTGCGGATCTGAGGCGAAGCCACTTCCGACGCTGCCTCGGATAGAACACTATACTGCGTGTTGATCAGCGGACTGTTGGCAATCTCGGCCAGCGTCGTCATGGCGCCGATCTCGATGCCGTCGCTGCTCGCGCGAATTCCCTTCAACTCATCGATGCCGCTCAAGTCGACCAGAACCTTTGGCTTCTTGATGCGATCTTTGAGCCAGTCAAGGCTATCCAGCCCTCCCGCCATGATCCAGGCTTGCTCGCCGTGCCGTTGCAGCAGCTTCTGCGCATCGGCAGCCGATGATGGCTGCAGCAGATCAAAAGCCGGCATCACGTCGCGTATGACAGCCATCGCCGTCTCCAGTTCACATCCGATATCAGATGAAAGCCATCAATGAGTGTTGCAGCGGGCGCCCCGCTTGCAACGACGCCAGAATCGTATCGGCACTTACCGGCGCGCGAGAAAAGACTTCGTCGCCAATCGCGTCGCTCAACGCGGTCAATATCGCCGCGCATCCGCCGCCCACCGGAGGCTCGCCAACGCCGCGTGCGCCTACTGGTGTTTCCGGATCGGGAATATCCAGAGCATCCCACTGCATGTCGTTGGGAATATCCAGGATCGACGGCGGCTTGTTGTGGTAGAAGCGCTTTGCCACCGGCACGCCATAGTGAGCGTCGTACACCATTTTCTGCCCCATTGCGTGTCCCATACCCAGGGTGCTGCGGCCAAGAATCTGGCCGCCCAGCGCCGCGGGGTGCATCACAGTTCCCACATCCCCGTAGGCCAGGTAGTCGATGATGGAATACTCGCCTGTCTCAACATCCACCTCCACCTCGGCAAAGCACGCAAAATACGAGAACCAATCGCCATCGCACGGATATTTGTCCTTGGCTGAAACCACCAGCCCCTGCCCCGCCAGTCCAGCCACGGCCAACCTGGTCTGCGGGTTAACGTCAGGATTCGCCTCGTGCCCGTCGTAAATGCCGCCCAATTCGATGGCCCGCCTGGCTGCTTCCGCAAAGCTCAGTCCCGCGCCCCCGCCTTTGCGAAAAACGCGCTGATTGGCCACCTGGTATTCGGCAGCATCTCCTCCATGTGTCCTGGCCGCGATCTCCTTCAACCGCAGCGCGCATTCTTCCGCCACCGCCCAGGCAGCGCGGCTCATGGCGGTTGTTGTTCTGCTGCCGACCGACATGCACGAATAAGGAAGATGCTTCGACGTATCGCCCCATGCGATGTCGCAAATCTCCCAGGGCACGCCCAGCTTCTCCGCCGCGGCGCGAAACACATCGAATACCGACTCCGTTCCCAGGTTGGCGATGCCCGACTGGAAACGCACGCGCCCCTGCGGCGTGATTACCAGCAATCCGTCGTAGCCGATCGCGCCGCCATCGTGTCCGGCCAGCGCCACTCCAAGGCCGCGCGCCTTCGTGCCCGATCGCTTGGCTCTTGCCAGCCGCTCGTTCCATCGGAACTGTTCCGCGCCGCGATTCAGCGCTTCCCTCAGGAAACAACTCGTTGCATGACCGCGTCTGCCCTTGACCGGCGGCCCAAACTCGGCCTTGCCCTCTGCGCAGTTGGCGCGCCGCATGGTCAACTGGTCTATCCCCAGCTTGCGCGCCGCCTTTGACAGGATTGGCTCCATCATCGCGCTGCACACAAAGCCGCCAGGAGAAGTTTGCGGCATGCGCGGGGGAGTGTTGGTCATCACCGCGATCGCGCGCTGCCGCATGGCGCGCGGTTGATAGAGCAGCGAGACAAATTTTGCCGACCAGAGGCCATCGAACTGCGCGTCATAGGACCCGCTATTGGAAACCGTGAACATGTCCAGCGCAAGGATCTTGCCGTCCGCCGCGAAACCAATCTTGAATCGTCCCTCCACCCCGGTCCGTGCGCGTCCAATGAAATGCTCTTCTTCGCGGCTGATGCGCATCATCACGGGGACGCCCAGTTTCTTCGACAGCAGCGCAGGAACGATCATCGTCACTCCTGCCCTGACTTTGCCGCCGAATCCCCCGCCGGTGTATTCGCTGATGAATACGATGTCTTCCCGCGGCATGTTCATCAACTGCGCAATCAGGGAAAGCGTTTGCCCTGTGCTTTGCGTTCCGGTATGCAGGAACAGCTTGCCGTTCTGCCAGTAGGCCATTGCCGTGCGAGGCTCCAGGCACTGGTGGCTCGTATCCGGAGTGATAAAGGTCTCGTCCAAAATCAACGCCGCATTCTTGAATCCCTCATCGAGATCCCCGTACGACCACTCGTCGGGCACATTGCCCACCGGCAATCTTCCGCTGTTGTATTCGGCAAAGTCCGCCTCAGTCCACTTCACTTCCCGCAACTGAGGTTCCGGCGGATCCTGCGCCGCCGGGCTTACCCAGGCATTTCCATCCTCTCGCGGATTCCGTCCTCCGGGGCGCAACGTCTCCAGCGGATCGAGGACCCACGGCAAAGGCTCATAATCGATTTCGATTTTCTCGATCGCCTCGGCGCAGGCCAGTTCATCCACCGCTGCCACGGCGAGAATCGGATCGCCGACATACATCGGCTCGCTGGTCAATGCGCGTTCGCGCCACTTGCCGGCCTTGACCACTTTCCCATCGTCGTCCCTGCTGTCGGCGGGCGCCGGAATATCGTCCGCGGTCAGAATCGCCTTCACGCCGGGAACCGCCATGGCCGCGCCGGTGCGGATGCGCTTGATGCGCGCATGCGGCATCGGGCTCAACACCAGCCGGCAGAACAACATGCCTTCGGCGCGAAAATCCTCGGCAAACTTTGCCCGGCCCGTGACCTTCGCCAGCATATCCGGGGTTACATAGTCCTTCCCGATCAGCCGATGGCCTTTCCCGTATACGCGTTGCGACGGTTGCGGCCGGGGATCGGAAGGCGTTCGCTTGTCAGCCACGAATCAAGCCCTCCTCATATTCTCCGCACCATGCATTAGTGCGTCGAGGATCTTGTTGTAGTCCTGGCAGCGGCAGAGATTGCCAGACACTCCGCGCGCCAGCTCGGCGCGGCTCGGATGCGGGTGCGCCTTCAGGAACCCGACCGCCGACAGGATGAAGCCTGACATGCAAAATCCGCACTGAAATCCCTGCTTGTCCACTACCGCCTGCTGCACCGGATGCAGCTTGCCATCGGGCGAAGCCAGTCCCTCGATCGTGGTGACCTTGCGGCCACGCACGGTATGGGTGAGCACCGAGCAACTATAGTGTGGGATATCGTCGATGAGCACTGTACATGCGCCGCATTCCGCGCGGTCGCACCCCAGTTTGGTTCCGGTGAGGCCTATCTTGTATCGCAGCGTCCAGGCCAGTGTCTCCTGCTTCATCACATCCACGCGACGCCGCATTCCATTCACATCGAGTGTAATCAGCCGTTCGCCGGGAGACGCCTGCTGGTGGGCCACCGATGTAATCAACTTATAGTTCGCCGCGGCAATTACGCCGCCGCCGGCGATGACGCCCAGGATGAACTTCCGCCTGGTCACCTTCCTCGACATCTCTCCAGTCCTCGCCTGCTCCGGCGTCTCCGGCATAGCAAATTCTCCCGGCTCCTTCTCTCCTGCGGAATTGCGCCGCACCGTACCGCTCGTACAAAGCCGCTTCATCTCATCTACGATGTGCTCTTTATGAGCTGGAACTTGTGCTCAAAACGCTAACACAACCGCAACATATTAGTAGGTGGCGATGGGACTGGTCTGTGTAAGTGTTTTGCATCACACTAATTGCTGATCGTTCAGCCCTCGCACCTTGGTGGCAACGACTGCTGCTGCCGCAAAACCGAGAGCGTTCGTGGATCGCAAATTGATGGTGTGCGTTGAATCACAAAAATCGATCTCTACGACGCTGTTTCTGTTCTTATATGTTTCATTTCGCAAGCGCCAGTCCTTATACTCGTCTTTCAACAAGTCGCAGGTGTTTTTCAGGAGGATACTTTGATCATCGTCCGCAAGCTCGTCTTTCTGCTTTTTGTCTTGGTGATATTTCGGTTATCTCCGGCCTTTGGCCAAGCTCCCGTTGTGCCTGGGCCCCACAAGCACCACGTTCTCGTGATCGCCGAGGCGAACGGCTGGCAGCATGACTCTATCCCCGACGCAATGGCTGCCGTCTATGAGATGGGAAATGAGAGCGGTCTATGGGATACCGAGCTGCGCACCGACAGCGATCTGATGACATTCCACGACATTCCTATGAACGGGAAGAATCTGGCATATTTCGACGCGGTGGTTTTTGCCAGCACATCCGGCGAAATGACCTTGCGCGATGACCAGAAGAAGGACTTGCTTACCTTTGTCCACGACATGGGAAGAGGCTTCGTTGGCATCCATGGCGCTCTGGACACCAATTTCGATTGGCCGGAATATGGCAAAATGCTGGGCGGTTACTTCGACCAGCACCCGTGGGGAACCTTCAACGCTCCTATCCGCAATGAACAGCCCGACTCTCCGATCGTGCGTCATTTCCCGGCAAGCTTTCACAAATGGGATGAGATCTATCAACCGAAGGATTGGTCGCGGTCAGATGTAGACGTACTCCTGAGCCTCGATCCAACACAGTTGGACTACAACCAACCGAATGTACATCGCGCCGACCACGACTTTGCCGTTGCCTGGGTCAAGCAATATGGCAAGGGCCGCGTGTTCTATTCCTCCCTTGGCCATACGCCAGAGTCATGGAAGGATCCCGACATCCGCACGATGTATTTTGAAGCCATCAAATGGGCGCTCGGCATGACCGGCGGCGATATCGTCACACATCCAATGCCGTCTGCGCAGCCCAAAGTGTACGCGCCCGGGCAATAATGGACTACGTAGCGTTGCGCTAGCGGCGTGATGTGACGGAGTCAAAGTAGTCCGCCGCCACATCCTGGTTTCACAGTCCATGAGAGTTCTGCGGTAACGAAGCGGGTTCGTTGCCGGGCGGGAAGCCTTTGTTCTGTGGAACACCGGAGAGATGTACACGGCGGGACTGTATGCGCGTGTGCGGCGGGCGGTTCTTGTCGTGGGCAAGAGTCGGAGTGGACTGCGCAACGCCGGGAAAAAATGGGGGTCGTGAATAGAATTGAGGTCATCTCCCGGCCTCTCCCGCCCAAGCAGAGCTTGGACGGGGCACCCCCGTCCGGTGACCCTTGAAGAGAGTAAATCGGAGGAGCAGGGTGGGCCACCGGCCATCGCCAAAGTGCCATCCTACCAGAACCTTTTGTGTTTTCTTCGAGATTGACGACAGTCCTTGCCTGCTCAAAGCTGTGCCTTCCCGAGCTGTCCTATCTATTGAGAGGGACCCACATGGCCGACGGACAGGGCTTTGTCGAGGCACAGGCGGAAATTTCACCTTACGCGTAAAGTGACTCCGAAATTTTCATCTTATGCTGTCGGTTGATTTCACTGAATGGGGACTGAAGTCGTGTATACGCTTGAAGAGCAAAGGAATTCTATTTCACGTTATGCGTCAACCGGCATTCTCACGCGGCGCAAATGACTAGTACCGTCGGTCTCCAGAACCCCGCAAGCCAAGTAACGGCTGCTAATCCGTAATTTTCCCCACCGTCGAAACGGCTGAGAAATGCCGTCGTGCGTCACAGAAGCGCCGCCGGACCCTGCGCAAGTTTTTGCGACGCGCTTCAGGCGGTCCGCATCTCCTTCTCAACAGGAGACGTCCGCATCATGCCAAAAGCCATCCGTTTCAGCCAGCTCGGCGGTCCCGAAGTCCTTCACTTCGAAGATCTGCCCCGTCGCCAGCCCGGTCCCGGCGAGGTTCTGCTCAAGGTGGAAGCAGTGGGCCTCAACCGGGCCGAAAGCATGTACTTTCATGGCTTCTACATGGAAAAAGTGAACTTGCCTTCCGGCCTCGGATACGAGGCGTTCGGAAAGGTCATCGCCGTTGGTCCCCAGGTCGATTCCACTCTCATCGGCAAGCGCTTCGGCACCATTCCCGGTTTTTCGATGAACCAGTATCCGGTGCTTGCGGAAGAGGCCGTCGTTCCCGCTGGCGTTCTCGCAGCCGTTCCAGACTCCTTCTCCGCGGTCGAGGGCGCCGCTGTCTGGATGCAGTACTGCACCGCCTATGGCGCGCTCGTGCCCTTCGGCAAAGTGGCTGCCGGCGACTTCGTCATCATCACCGCTGCCAGCTCGTCCGTCGGGCTCGCGGCCATCCAGATCGTCAAGGCACAGGGAGGTATCTCCATCGCGACCACCCGCACCTCCGCCAAAAAGGATCAGCTCATAGCCCTCGGCGCCGACCACGTCATCGTCACGGAAGAGGAGGACCTGGTGGCCCGGGTGCAGTCGATCACCGGTGGCAAGGGTGCGCGCGTCGTCTTCGATCCGGTGGGCGGCGACTACATCAACACGCTCGCGCAGGCCACGGCCAACGGCGGCACCATCTTCCTGTATGGCATGCTCTCCGGCAAGCCCACGCCCTTCCCCATGGCTGCCTTTGGCCGAAGCATCGGCATGTTCGGCTACACCTTCGGCGAACTGCGTGGCACCCCGGAGTGGGAAACCATGAGGAAGTACATCTACGATCGCCTGGCGAATGGAACTTTCAAGCCGAAGATCGCCCGCACCTTCCCTTTCGATCAAACCGTCGAAGCCTACAGGTACCTCGAAAGCAACGAGCAGATAGGCAAAATCGTCATCACCCTGTAGGCCCAGGCTTCGGACTCTTCCGCCGAGTGCCGGGTGCCGGGCACCCCCGTCTGGTGACCCTTGAAAAGAGTAAATCGGAGGAGTAGGGTGGGCCACCCGCCATGCTGCGAATCGATCGATCAATCGATCGATCAATTTTCTGTCCGGGTAAATCCTCTGCCCGATTCGACTCTTCTAGCATTTCCATCGATCACAATGACCTAGAGGATTGGTCATGCAACCGTGAATTCCAATTGAGCATCCTATTCGTCGAGCAGGATGTAGAGCCCCGCTGGATCAAGGAATGTGTGCCTCATGCGGTCTCGACATTCTCGCTTAACATTCCTCAAATTCATGGTGTGTAACGTCCAGCCGTAAGTGTTCCTAACCGTTCCTCCATTATCCAGACTGATCGAAACAGCAAGTTATGGTCTTACGAGTTGCGGTTTAGACTCTGCGCGGTACTGGCTCTGTCCGATCGGTAAGCGGTATTTCTCTGCAATTTGGGTCTATTTGTATGCGCCGGCGAGGCGTCGCGCGCGACGGTGTCGTGTGCTTGGTTGCCTGCCCCTTGTCCCCGGGAGGTTATGGACTGAATTCCAGCCGATAGAAGCCCAATCGCCTCCCGACAACTCACTGAACACCAAGGAGGATTCCTCAAATGCATCGTCGCGTTTTCAAACACTCACAAACTTCCATCAAAAAACGGAACATTGCGTTGCCGGCATTCAAAGTTGCCGTGCTGGCAGCATTTTTGCTCCTCACTCCGTTGTCGTCGTCGGCCCAGGGGCTTCTGGGGCTTGGTGGGATACTTGATCAACTACTTCAACAACTTCAACAACTCCTCACTTCACAAGAACAACTCAGTTCGGTTCTCATTCCCGCTTCGAGCCAGGTCAGAGCGAGCGACTTGGGCGTGCGCAGCCACACCAACGTGCGTTATATGACGTTCGGAAAGGCTGTTACCGCTTCACCGAGCGCGGGGAACGCGCCCTACGGCGGCTATTTCTTTGAGACACCCCAATCGCTTGCCTGTATCTATCACGTTGTAGCTCCCATCTCGAATTGCAATCCCAACAACACAAACAACACACCGTCGGGCGGCTCCAATGCGATTGCGATTGTCGATGCCTATGATGACCCAACTGCGGCTTCAGATCTTGAAACCTTCTCCGCCCAGTTCGGCGTTCCGTTTTCAGCGTCGGATTTGGAGGTGGTCTACGCCTCCGGTTCCCAGCCGCCCCTCGACCCCTCGGGCGGATGGGAGATTGAAGAAGCCCTCGATCTCGAGTACGCCCACGCGATGGCGCCCAACGCCAAAATCTACCTGGTGGAAGCCAACTCGAGCTTCTATTCCGATCTCTTTCCCGCGGTCCAGGTGGCGAGCAATCTCATCGCCTGCGGTCAGACGACAAGCTGTCCCTCGGGAAGCGCGGGAAAAGGCGAAGTCTCGATGAGCTGGGGTGGAGGCGAGTTTTCCGGCGAGACTTCCTATGACTCGTATTTCACAACTCCCGATGTAGTCTATTTTGCCGCCTCGGGCGATGTTCCGGGCACCAGTTACCCGTGTGTCTCGCAGAATGTTGTCTGCGTCGGCGGGACCTCGACAGCGCGCCAGTACACCACCGGCAATTTTGTGAACGAGTACACATGGCCGGAAGCGGGCGGCGGTGTCAGCAATTACGAATCGAGCCCTCCCTACCAGTCCCAAATGGGAGACGAGATTCAATACGGAGTGGCCGGTAATTCTCCACCCAATAACGCCCCCGAACGATTCCCTAACCGGGGTGTTCCCGATGTTGCATTGGATTCCAACCCGAACACCGGCGTCTGGGTATATGCCGAAAGTCCCAACAACGGCTACTCCGCCTGGTACATACTGGGTGGAACTAGTGTGGCTACGCCATTAATGGCCGCGATTATGAACCAGTCTGGACGGTTTCCCGCCTCAAGTGCCGCCGCACTCACGAGCCTTTACGGCTCCCAACCATCGAGCTCCTTCAAGGACGTCAACTATGGCAACTGCGGTCTCTACTCCGGTTTTCGGGCCGGTTCGGGGTGGGATTTATGCACCGGTCTAGGCGCCCCAAGAACCTTCTCCGG
Organism: uncultured Acidobacteriaceae bacterium; assembly: GCA_963701835.1. Taxonomy (GTDB): domain Bacteria; phylum Acidobacteriota; class Terriglobia; order Terriglobales; family Acidobacteriaceae; genus Telmatobacter. Next base: position 101,753 of record CAVPBL010000019.1, read on the forward strand.
GCATTAAGTCGCCGTAACTGATCGGAACGGCCTCTCGCCTCGGAGACAGGTGGGCAGTGTGGCCCGGATCTTCGGAATGCAAACTCACCACAACAGTGGGTGCCCTGTGGTCCCTCCGCCGCGGCGGATGGGACCCCGGGAAGCACCAACGTTCGCGCCGAACGTCTTCTCAAAACCGGCGCATGAAATGGCCGCAAGCCCTCCCGGTCTTCGCCGCTATCGGCAGACCCGCCAACTGCACCTTGTCCCGTTCAGTTGTTATCGCCGGCGCGCAACCCTGGGCGATGCAGTGAGCCGCGATCTGTTTCGGTCGGCGCTGGAGCGGATTCGCCATCCAGTTCCCTCGAGGCGTCAGCGTTTTTCAATTTATTTGCCGTGTATTAATGACTCGTTAACCCATCGTTCAGACACTGAGGCTGTCGTAGTCACGACGTTCGGCGATTGACTTTCCCCAAATCCTGATCCTTCAAGAGGTCATCTCCCATGTTCAGAAGACTTGCATCGTTGTGTCTTGCCGCTGGCATCGTGTCAACGGCCGCTTTCGCGCAGGAAGACGCCGCGCCAAAAGGGATCCCGCATCTCGACCATGTTTTCCTCATCATGATGGAAAACCACGGTTACCAACAGGTGGTGGGCAATCCAAACGATCCGTATTTGAACAGCCTGATCGCAGATAAGAAGGTTAACCTGGCAACGAACTACTTCGCCGTCGGGCATCCGAGCCTGACTAACTATCTGGAAATCGTGGGCGGCTCGAACTTCGGCATCCGCAGCGACAATGCTCCGGACTGGGGCAGCACATCGTGCAGCCCGAATATCGAGACGGGAGTGGTGAACGCCGATAACGGCGGCGGCAACGCGCCAGTTGCAGTCGATACCGGGAAGATTTGCCCCATCTCGGGCAGCGGCGCCGACGCGGAAACCCCGGCCGTGGATACATGGAATGAGATTTCAGGTCCCTTCGTGGCCCTGGCCGATCTCGACGGCGTCAAGTCGGTTCCCGCCGCGCCCGCGATTGGAGAAACCATCGGCGACCAGCTCGACGCGGCCGGACTGAGCTGGAAGTCATACCAGGAAAGCTTGCCGCTCGGGCCGGTTTCAGGCGTCAACTACAGCAACGGCACGGCGACCAATCTCACGGATTTCACCAACCTGACGCCGCTTACGACTTCCAGCATCGTGCAACTCTACGCCGTCAAGCACAATCCGTTCGCGTACTTCAAGAATGTGCAGGACGGCGACGACCGGGACAATAGTCTGGCGAATATCGTCGGCTTCGATGGGCCGGGCGGCCTTTACGCCGATCTCGCCACCGAGAATGTGCCGAGTCTTGCTTTCATCGCGCCGAATCAGTGCGACGACCAGCACGGACGGGGCAATGGCGACGCGTTCTGCGCATACGACTATGGGCTGAACAACAGCGGCTACACCTACGGCACTACGGTCGGATTGAATCCCGGGCTGAGTCAGCAGGGAGACCTGACGATCGAACGGCTGGTCAAGGCCATTCACGCCTCTCCCGTTTGGCGCTCAAGCCGCAGCGCGATCGTGATCGTCTGGGATGAGAACGACTATAGCGGCAGCACGACAATGCTCACCGGCGCGTATCCGTCGCAAAACCAGAACCGGGTCGTTCTCGCCGTCCAGACAAACTATGACAACCGCCCCGGCATTCAAAGCCAGAACTACTACACCAGCTATTCGGTCTTGAAATCGCTCGAGGCAGGTTTCCGGCTGCGTTGCCTCAACCACGCGTGCGACTCCGACGTCAGCGTGATGTCGGATCTCTTCGGTGGTGGAAACGGCGAGCACGTTCGTTAATGAGCCGAATACGAACACGGCCCGCGTCGGAATCGATGCGGGCCTTGCTCGCCCGGAATCGCGATGCTCCGGGAAGGTTCTCGAGGCAAGGCATGTATCCAGTGGAGGATCTTGCCGGGTTGACGCCGGTCTAGATCCATTTCCTCCACAGCAGCAGGACCTTCACCGATTGCGTAAGGCCCGAGTAGGCAAGCAGCGTGAGAAGCAAGATGGGCCAGTAAAGCCCCGGCAGGTGTACGAGGCCCAGCGACGAGGCCAGCGGGGAGTAGGGAAGCCACGCGCCAAAGGCCATGATGGCAAGTGTTGTGAGGATCAGAGACCAGCTTGCGCGGCTTTGCAGAAAAGGGATCTTGTTGGTGCGAATGATGTGGATGACGAGTGTCTGCGTCATCAGCGACTCCACGAACCAGCCCGACTGAAACAGCGGAGCGCGGGATGGATCCCAGCACTTGAAGAGATAGAGCATGACGAAGAAGGTGGAGTAGTCGAAGATCGAGCTGATGGGTCCTATGCAGAGAATGAATCGCCTGATCTCTCTGATGTTCCAGGGCCGGGGCCGCGCCACTTGCTCGTCGTCCACGGCGTCGTTCGGAATCGGCACCTGAGAGAAGTCGTAGAGCATGTTGTTGGTCAGAATCTGAATCGGCGCCATGGGAAGAAAAGGTAGAAACGCGCTCGCTCCCAAAACGCTGAACATGTTTCCAAAGTTGGAACTGGCGCCCATCCGGATGTACTTGAGAATGTTGGCGAAGACCTTCCGGCCCCCGATGACGCCCCCGTCAAGAACCATCAGGTCCTTCTCCAGCAGGATCAGATCCGCCGACTCCTTGGCGATGTCGGTCGCGGTATCCACTGAGATGCCAATGTCGGCGGCGCGCAACGCGGGAGAATCGTTGATTCCGTCTCCCATGAATCCCACAACGTGCCCCTTGCCGCGCAGGGCGCGAACGATCCGCTGCTTGTGGGCGGGAGAGAGGCGGGCGAAGAGAGTTGTCTTTTCCGCAGCCTCGGCCAGTTCCGCGTCGGACATTTTCTCCACATCATCGCCCAGCAGCATCGGGTCGGCGACGAGTCCCACATCCCTGCACACTTTGCGGCTGATCAGGTCGTTGTCGCCGGTGAGGATCTTTACCACCACACCATGTTTGTGCAGTGCTTCGATTGCACCCGCGGCGGTAGGTTTGGGCGGGTCAAGAAATGCGACATACCCTTTCAGCACGAGATCGCGTTCATCGTCCCTGGAGCAGATCTTTTTCCCCGGCAGCTCTTTGACTGCTACCGCCAAAACCCGGAATCCATCATCGCTCAGGCTCGCATATTCGTCCTTCAGCCCTTTCATCAGGGCAGGGTCCATGGGCGACAACTTCCCATCCAACTCGAATTGAGAGCACTGATGGAAAATCTCTTCCGGAGCGCCCTTGGTCAACAGGATCGCCTTGCCTTCAGGGCTCTCGACGAGCACGGACATCATGCGTCGCGTAAAGTCGAAGGGTATTTCGTCGAGCTTCTTGTACTTCTCGACCAGGGCTTGCCCATGAAAATCCGAACTGTTCAGAATCGCCGTGTCCAGCAGGTTCTTGAGGCCCGTCTGGAAGTGGCTGATGAGGTAGCCATCCATGAGCACTTCATCGGTTTCGCGTCCGGCGACATTGCAGTGGCGCTGAAGGATGACCCGATCTTCGGTGAGCGTGCCGGTCTTGTCGGTGCATAGCACGTCCATGCCACCGAAGTTCTGGATGGCGTTGAGACGCTTGACAATCACCTTCTTGCGGCTCATGGCAAGCGCGCCCTTGGAGAGGCAGACGGAAACGATCATGGGCAGCATTTCCGGAGTCAGTCCCACGGCCACTGCCATGGCAAAGAAAAAGGCGCTCCTCCACTCGTGCTTGGTGAAGCCGTTGATCAGGAAGACCAGCGGCACCATGACGGCCATAATCTGGATCATGAGCCACGTAAAATGGCTGAGACCCTGGTCGAAGCTTGTTGGCGGCGCGTCTTCCGTGATGGAACTGGCCATGCTGCCGAGATACGTGTGGACTCCGGTCACGACTACGACTGCGGTCGCCGTGCCGCTTTGCACGCTCGTTCCCATGAAACATGTATTTTTGAGTTCCGCCGGCGAGTTGGCAGGCTTGGGGTCGGCATCGTGAAACTTCTCTACTGGAAGCGACTCCCCGGTGAGCGTTCCCTGGCTGACGAACAGATCCTTTGCGGAGATCACCCGCACGTCCCCCGGAATCATGTCGCCGGCGGAGAGATTGATGATGTCGCCCGGGACCAGGTCGCGAAGCGGAAGCTCACGGGCCTTGCCATCCCGAACCACCGTAGCGGTCACGTGGATCATGGCTTTGAGCTTCGCCGCCGCCGCGTCCGCACGGGCTTCCTGCAAGAATCGAAGCGCCGCGCTGAGCACTACCATGCCGGCCATTACGCTTCCGGCGCGCGCATCGCCCGTGGCAAAGGAAATCGACGAGAGAGCTGCCAGCAGAATGACCAGCGGGTTACGCAGGATGATCAAGAGGCGGATAAACCAGCCGCGCCGGCGTTCTTGCGCAACCTCATTCGGACCCGACGCGCGCGCGCGCTCTTCGGCCTCGGCTTGAGTCAGGCCCTGGGCAGCGGTGCGCAACGACTGAAGCAGTTCATCGCCGTCCTTAGCCGCCGCATCCAGGACAGCGGGGGCAACACGGATGTTGTGTTCCTTTGCCTTTGCAGCAATCGGAGACGCGTCCGGGGGAGGCAGAGTCCCTGGGGGGCCGAGGGCGTTCCGCTTGCCGTCTTCGGCGCCCTTTTCCACCGCGTGATTCGAATCAGTTGCTGTCATCCTTCTTTTGACCGCCATCTAAGTTACTTGTTCTCGACCGTCGCAAGTCTTTTGATGTTTCGCTGGTGCGAGGAAGGGCGCCTGAACCTAAGTGGTACCTATTCCTGCCCACCGCCGGATGTTTCGTGTTCCTGCGCGGGTCCGGCTTGGTACCGGCTCCGCTGCTTTGCTTTTGCTTAGGCAATTCCGGGCGCGTCGTGCTCAGGTGGGCGCAGTGGGGGTTGTTGCTTTACGGCATGTACAAAAATGAGCGAGTGCTAGAGGGCCTGTCTGCCTGTTTCGCGGAGCAGGATTTCGCCAGATTCGGCAGGCTGCGTCGTCTGAATCCATCGCCTTCGACAGCTTCCGCGTCATCACCTGGAAGTGATGCCCCATCACCGCCAGCGTCATGGCCGCGCCAAAGCAGCGCCGATACCGCGTCGCCGCCTCGGCAAGAAACTTCCAGTAGCTCCATTGGTGCCGGCCGAAGACTCCCTGGCGCACGATCGAGTGAACCAGCGCGCGCAGGTTGTCGCGGGTCATCCATGCGCTCGCGCGGCTGCTTCTTCGCCCGCTCTCCCGCCGCGCGCTTGGCCGGCTTGGGATGCGCCCGGTTCAGGTAGAGCTTCACGCGCTCGTAGTAGGCCTCGCAGTTGTAAATCCTCTTCATCACCTCGCGGTAGCCCTCCACCAGCTTGGCCGAATCCATGCGGGGCAGAAAGTTCAGCCGGTCGCAAAAGGTGTTGTTGCCGCCGCCCGCGTCCACAATCCGGCCCTCGCTGCCGCAACCGCCGGAAAAGCTGCGTTCCCGGCATGGCCTGCAGCAGCCCCACCATGGCAATGGGAATGCCGCTCTTCTGGATGAACTCGACCATGCGGTCGAAGATGTCTTCCTTATCCGTGTCGAAGCCCAGGATGAAGCCGCCCATCACCTCGCATCCCGTAGCTCTGGATCCTGGCCACGCTCTCCAGCAAACTGCGCCGCGTGTTCTGCAGCTTGTTGCTGGCAATCAGGCCCGACTCATCCGGAGTCTCGATGCCCAGGAAGACGGATTTGAAGCCCGCATCCTTCATCAGCTGCATCAACTCCGTATCGTCGGCCAGATTCAGCGAGGCTTCGGTGATGAAGTCGAAGCCGGCTGCCGACCTGCGCGCGCCACTCGGCCAGCGCCCGCAGCAGTTCCTTTGCCCGCGCCTTGTTGCCGATGAAGTTGTCGTCCACGATAAACACCGACTCGCGCCAGCCCGCCGCGCGCAACTGGTCCAGCTCGGCCAGCACCTGGGCCACGGCCTTGGTGCGCGGCCGCCGTCCGTAGATCTCGATGATGTCGCAGAACTCGCAATTGAAGGGGCAGCCGCGCGAGTATTGCACGGTCATGGTCGAGTAGCGCTTCATCTTGATCAGGCTCAGGTCGGGCAGCGGGCTCGCCGCCATCTCCGGCCGCTCGTCGGCCTGATACACGGGCCGGGCCGTTCCCGCTTCCAGCTCCCGCGCCAGATCGGCAATCAGGCTCTCCGCCTCGCCGATCACCACGTGGTCCGCCTTCAGCTCGGCCGCCGGCACGCTGCTGGCAATGGGCCCGCCCACCACGGTGCGCAGCCCGCGCGCGCGGCAACGCTCCACAATGGCCAGCAGCGACTCGCTCTGGATGTGCATGCCGCTCAGCAGAACCACGTCGGCCCACTTCAGGTCGCGGTCGCGCAGGGGCTCCACGTTGGTGTCCACCAGCCGCTTCTTCCAGGCGCGCGGCAGCAGCGCCGCCACCGTCATCAGGCCCAGCGGAGGCTGCGCCGCCCGCTTGCCCAGAAATTTGAGCGCGTGTTTGAAGCTCCAAAAGGTCTCAGGGAATTCCGGGTAGATCAGCAGGGCGTTCATCGGCCACTTCTCCAGGAAGAAGGGCGGCCTGCGAGCACGAAGCTCCAGACCGGGTTCGGCGACTGGTTCCAGCGCATCGCAAGCAGACGCGGCTGCGCTCAAGGCGGCGCACTTCTTCCAGAATAGATTGCTCCGCGGGGGCGGCGGAAAACTGTGCAAAAGGGATCACTTCCCAGGGAAAGATCGAATCTTCAGGCTTGTGACCCTCTCGGACGCCGGTGCCGGCCAACACTCCCGAGGCTCAGGCCGCTTCACAAAACGCTGCGGCGTCCGGAGATCAGGTTGATGACCAGGATGATCAACGCGACCACCAGCAGAAGGTGAATCAGGCTACCGGCGATGTGAAAGCTGAAGCCCAGAAGCCACAAAACCAGAAGGATGACGAAAATTGTCCAAAGCATATGTCAACACACCTCTCTCGATTGCGAACGCCTGAGACGGGAAACCCGGCTCAGGCGCACACAACGCATTCACAAGCAACGATTGTTAGTTCGAAGCAATCGCCTGCGCCTTTGCGTCTCTGACTGCATCGATAAACCGGTCTGCCGATGCAGGCGTCGCCACTTCGCCGCGCAGAACGCGGTGTGTGGAGACGTCATGCCCGTAGAAGGCATCCATGGAATCGTCGTCGCGGCGAACATCGGCCCCGGTCAGAGTGAGTCCGGCAAAAGCGCCTTTGGCCCGCGAGTAGGTGAGGACTTCGGTATTCAGCTTCCAGTCGGTATTGGCAGAGGCATGGCGCCCCACCGGTCCGGCTGCCGCAGAGGCGTCCGCTCCAAGCTGGAACTTGCTGCGTGATCCAGCCGCTGCATCCCTTTGTCGCCCTGGAAAATCATGACCAGATCCACGCCTTCGACGCCGATCTGCAATCCCCAGCTTCCGCCGGTGATGGCAAAGAACGCCGGCGCGCTCCATCCGTTTGCGGTCCGGCAGGTGGCAACGCCCCTGCCGTTCTCCGCGCCAAACACAAAGCCGCCCTTGATCATGTGGGGCACGACGGCAATGCACTTTGCGTGCTCCAGCACTTCTTCCGGAATGCCGTTATCCGGCGCGGCCATGATCTGGTGCAGCACCAATGTTGCATTGTCCAGCCGGTTCTGCACATCTTCGCGAGTTTCCGCCCAGGCGGCGCTTGCTACACCCAGACTGAGCAATGCCACTAACGTCATGAACTTCTTCATGCATCTCACCTTTTCTACCCATGCGCAGCGTCACTTGCTTTCCGCGCACTGAGGCGCACAAGGTAATTCTCACTTTAGAGGCGATTGAGCGGCAGTGTCTGAGCAATAGGGCTCTAGGCAGCAATGGAGCGGTTCGGTCAGTGCGATTGATCGATACGGCGAGATTCGCACCTCGCATTGCGAGCCGGCTCCGGCAATTCGCGGACGTTCGCAAGATTCCCGTTGAAGAAGCTGAGCAAAATTGAACAGTGCTTTCCATCTCGCAGGGAGTACGCTCGTGCTACTAGAGGATTGCGGGAATAGTGCTCAGACTTGGGTCCTGTGCGAAGTCTCAGTCACGATTGAGTGAGCAATTTCGGCGCACATGGAGGTCTTCGTTCTTTCGACTTTTTGGTCATTTCGGCCGTCGCTTTATCTCAGCTGATGATCAATGGCGGTCCGGTCCCGCTTGCAATTCCTGCGCCTTGCCGACATCGCATTCGGAAGGAGGCTCGCCGATGGTCGAGTTCGAAAAACCCGCATTTGATGCCGCGGCCTTTCTGGCGAGCGCCGGACTGGGGCGAAGAATCGTTCAATTGGCGCCCAAGCAGACCTTCTTTTCGCAGGGAGACCCGGCCGATTCCGTCTTCTATCTTCAAAAGGGCCGCGCAAAGATCACGGTCGTCTCGCAGGCCGGCAAGGAAGCCACCATCACGCTCCTCTCCGCAGGCGATTTTGTGGGAGAGGAGGCGCTCGCGGCGTGTGCCGGGGCTGCGATTGGCCACGGCCACCGCTATTACCGCCTGCACCGCGCTCAAGATAACGCGGGAAGAGATGATCCGCGTCATGCACGAGGAGCATGACTTCTCCGACCTGTTTCTGAAGTTTCTGCTGGCCCGCAGCATGCGCATCCAGGCCGACCTTGTCGATCAGCTCTTCAACTCCAGCGAAAAGCGCCTGGCGCGCATTCTGCTGTTGATGGCGGAGTTTGGCAAGCCGGGTGAGCCGGAAACGTTGATTCCCAAGATCTCGCAGGAGACCCTGGCGGAGATGATCGGCACCACCCGCTCCCGGGTCAGCTTCTTCATGAACCGCTTTCGCAAGCTGGGTTTTATTGAATACGACGGCCGCATCCGGGTCCACAAGTCGCTGCTGAACGTGGTTCTGCACGATCAACTGCCCGACGACAATGCCGAAAAGCCCGCCATTTCCCGCGATCCGGAGGAGTAGCTCCAAGCCAGCCGAAGGCTTCCCCCGCAGACCCTGTACAAAACTGAACAGTTATGCGATTCGTCGCATGGGACACTCATCTCAGCCCCTTCGGGTTGAAGATTGCCTTCGCGGATTTCAGCAAGATGCAGCGTTGCCGGCCTCGAACGATGCGGAGAGTCTTCGGATCGCTCGCTCGCGGAGGCATTTGCCGCGCCTTAGAGTCCGATTGGGTTCGCGCCCAGGCGGCGGGGTGAAAGTGCTCGAAAAAGTGCCAATTATTTCGGGAAGTATCCACGCGAGGGCGCAATGACGATCCTGCAAATGGTGCTGATTCTGGCCATTTTTCACCGGGCCTTGCGTGTTCCGGGAAGGCCGGATCGCGACCAGAAACGCGCGCACCGGTGGTCGCGATAGAGTTGGCTCTTGAGCATAACCAGCCACGGCGTATGCGCCGCACGATACCCAAGCTGCCGAGACCGGAGTGCTTTCTGTCGCGACTCAGAACTGCAGCGCGATTCTTGCTTATGACGGGTAAATGGAGTCCGCTTATTATGCGCGCGGCGGCAGTTCTTGCGGTCGTGCTGGCGTCCGGCGGAGGCTTGTTTGCCTACTCCGTTCTCACCCACGAGGAAATCGTGGACCTGGTATGGACATCCGAGATTCGCCCCCTCCTGTTGCAACGCTTTCCCGATCTGACCGAGGACCAGATCAAAGAGGCCCACGCCTACGCCTATGGAGGCTCGGTCATTCAGGACCTTGGCTACTATCCATTCGGCAACAAGGACTTCAGCGACCTGGTTCACTATGTTCGCAGCTGGGGATTTTGTTCTGGAGTTGCTTCGTCAAAGCCAGGATGCCAACGAGTACGCCTTCGCATTGGGCGCGCTATCGCACTATACGTCGGACATCAACGGTCACCCGGCAGTCAATCAGGCTGTCGCGCTCCACTATCCAAAGCTGCGAGCGAAATATGGCAATTCCGTTCGCTATGCACAGGACACGACGGCGCATTTGAAGACCGAGTTTGGATTCGACACATTGCAGGTAGCGAAAAATCGATATGCGTCGGACCAGTACCATGATTTCATCGGGTTCAAGGTCGCGCAGCCGTTGCTGGAGCGGACTTTTCCAGTCGTATACGGGCTGCAACTGAAGGACGTGCTCGCACACGAGGACCTGGCGGTTGGCTCGTATCGCTTCTCCGTCAGTCGGCTGATTCCGCAAATGACCAAGGTCGCGCTCCAGACGCACAAGAAGGATCTGATGCGGGAGACGCCTAACTTTGCGAAGGAGAAGTTTCTGTATCGGCTATCGCGCTCCGATTACGAGCGGGAGTGGGGAAAGACCTATACGAAGCCGGACTTCGGCACGCGGGTGCTCTCCGTGCTTTTGCAATACATTCCGAAGGTTGGTCCCTTCAAAGGGATGGGATTCGATAACCCTACGCCACAGACGGAAGACTTATATATCAAGAGCATCAATGCTACCGTCGATCAGTATCGCGTCTATCTCGAGGAGGTGCGCGCAGGTACGTTGGTCCTGCCCAACTGCGATCTCGATGACGGCAAAACAACCAAAGCAGCGGAATACACGCTCGCAGACGAGACCTACGCTAACCTGCTGGCCAAATTGACTGCGCAGAAGTTCGAAGGCACCTCGCCCCAACTGCGCGATAACATTCTCGAGTTCTATTCCGATCTCTCGCTGCCAATCGAGACCAGGAAAGATCCGGCTCGCTGGCAAGGCGTCTTGACCGATCTTAGCGAATTGAAGGCGGTCGCGCCGTTGCCGGCTAAGTGATGATAGAACTTCTCTTGAGTACTGGCCAGCTTGAGTGTGAACGCCGCGCCTGATCGCGCCAGCGGAGGTCAACGGCTCCGGACTGCGGAGTTTTCTAAGATGCCATCGCCTGCCCGAGCTGCGCGTTCGGGCCGGGCCAAGTCTCCCGGTGGCATCGATTTTTCGGAGGCCGCTAAGCTTCCATATCCCAAAGCAAATGCCGGCCACCAGCAGGTCAGTGCTACCGGGCAGAGGCAGAGGAATGAAGGAAGAGTCGACGACGGCGACGGAGAAAAGTCCCAGCGCTCCCAGGTGCGTGAGCCAGTGTGGGATCAATTTGTGATGCACAGGGGTCGCGAAAAAAAAGGCCGGTGGTCGAACAAGAATACTCATACACGTGCGACCTTGCGTTTGAATGCCGGACTCCTGGGGCGATCTTTCATTCGATGCCGGGCGTGGTGCAAGTTGCATCGCGCTTCGCCAGCGGCCAGCAACAAGAGCCGCTCATGAGCGCCGCAAACAACGGTGGACTCATTCCGCATTTGCTCCACGCAACGAAAACCAGTAGTACCGCCGCCAGCAAAACATGCAGCGAACGGGGTGTAGCGCGAACATACTGAGCAGGCCATCGACCGAACGCAATTCGGCGGGTCTTGAATTTGACCGAATTGCAGCATGGACATTCCCGCCGTATCCAAAGCAACCGCGGCGCCCAATTGGGCCAGTTCCGGACTGTTTCGCTCATCGTGACGTTCCTTTCAAAGGCGCCGTCGTACAAACTAAAGATCGCACGCCTCTACGGGGCTCGCATGCGAGTCCAGCCAGGCGAGCAAACAACGTATGCTGCCGGTGGCCACGGCTACGCTGGAATCGGCCGCGCCGTAATACAGGTTGATGGTATCGCCGTCGGCGCCGATGGTCTGGCCGCAGGGAAACACGACGTCTGTGCACGTCTCCAACGCGCTCGTAGGGGGCTTCCGGACCGAAGACCCAAGAGTCCCCGCGCTGCAAGCAGACTGTCGGTTCCTCCAGATCGAAGAGCGCCAGACCGAGACGATAAATGCATCCCGAAGCCGTTTGCCGCACACCGTGATAGATCACGAGCCAGCCTTTCGGCGTTTCGATGGGTGGAGAACACAGGCCAATTTTGTTCGCGTCCCACCAACCGCCGCGCCGCGCTTCGAGAATGATTTTGTGACTGCCCCAATGGCGCAAGTCGGGAGAATAGGAGATCCACATATGAGCGCCAAGAGCGGTCATTGGCCGATGGATGAGAGCCCAGCGTCCGCCAATCCTATGCGGCAGCAGCGCCGCGTCCTTATCCTCCGGAGGCATGATTACGCCGAATCGATCAAAGCTCCGGAAATCTTTGGTGAGCGCCAGGGAGACCCCTGGGCCGCCGCGGGCAAAGGAGGTGTAGGCCACCGCGTATTGCTCGAGTTCCGGCAGATAGGTGATGCGTGGATCTTCGATGCCCCAGATTTCCTCGGGATAGTCCACCGGATTTGCCATCAGGGTGGGTTGGGCATCGACGCGCCATCCGCTGATGCCCATTCTGCGAACGAGCCGCGCACAAGTGCGACAGGCCACTGCGGTCTTCCACGCGGCAAAGCAGCAAGGTATCGCCGTCGGGCAGGAGTACAGCCCCGGCGTTGAAGACGCTGTTCATGGCATAGGGCCAATCTTGCCCGCTAAGAATCGGATTGCCGGAATAGCGCGTGAACAGAGGTTGATCCACGCAGGCTTTCAGCATTGCCTGTTCCTGCGCGACGGACTCGGGCGATCTCAATCGGCGAGGTAATCGGCTTCAAAAGCGGAGCTCGTTTCCTGTTGCAGTTGCTCTACGTTTGCTACATTAACGGCTTGCATTTCCAGCAAAGCCATCAGGAACGAGAGGGTCGATTCAGAGCCCTCGTTTTCGTTCACGCGGTCGGGATGAAGACCATCCCTGCATCCGCCTGTCGTCGCATCGTAAAGCGGCGCCTGTAGATCGTTCTTGCCCAGGAACCAGGAAAAGACCCGCCTTGCTTCCTCAAGCCATTGGCTTTCTTCGGTCAATCTGTACACTTCAAGGCACGCAGAGACTGTTGCGCAGGCCTCCACGGGTTGCTGATCGAAACGCGCCTTCCCATTTCCTTCAATGAAGAATCCGTCGGATCCTATGGGCACGAATATCTCCGCATCGTCACGATGTTGCTCGGCCACGAGCCATTTGAGAGAATCCATGCCAGCTTCGATCATTCTATGGTTATTACTCCGCCACCCGGCGAGGATGAGGGCCTGCGGCAGCCGCGCATTGGAGTAGGCAAGACTCTTCTCGAACCAGTGCCAGGTCTCGGAGTGAGTGCGCTCGTAAATATCCAGCAGGCGATTGGCGAGTGTATTGCGAATGCCTTCGATGGCCCTGTCGCCAGGGAACCAATCGAGATAGGCCTGCATACCGAGAATGCTGAATGCCCACGCGCGCGGGCTGCTAAACGTAAGGACCGCGGGCACGGCAGCCTCAAAGAGTCTGCCCGCCGTTGCCCGCAATCCCGCATTCTGCGAATGGCCCAGGACAGTTCCCAAGGCCCACAACGCGCGCCCATGGCTGTCTTCCGAGCCAACGTCTTCAAGCCATTTGCGGTCGTAGCCGAGAAAATTTCTGAACCGTCCGGTATCGGAATGAAATGCAAGCCAGAGAAAAGCCAGGTACCGGCGAGAGAGGCTGAGGGGCTCCTCCGCGCACTCGAACCCAGGTCTCTTATCCAGAAGAGTGGACACGATGAGTGCCCGTGCGTTGTCGTCCGCCGTATAGCCCTCGCGGGTATTGGGCACGGAGAAAATTGCGTGTTGCAAGATGCCCGTATCGTCGGTCATGGCCAGCAGATGGCGGATATTCAGAAGGGGTAGGCAGTCGGCCGGGTCAATGCAGTCCGCGCCATCGTCCTGTTGGGCGGGTCTTGGCCGCAACGACCGTTCGAAGCGCGCCCGCTGGAAGCTCGCCATATAGGCGCGAGCCGTCTTTGGCCATGTCGTTCCACGCGAGTGAAGATAGGCGCGCTTGCGCATGGCGTGGCGCTCCGCATCGTTCTCCAGCAATGCGATCACTTCATCTGCGATCGCGCCGGAATCATCGAAGGGAACAAGCACGCCTCTTTTATCCGCGAGCAGCTCCTTGGCATGCCAGTAGGGCGTGGAGATGATCGCCTTTCCCGCGCCCAGCGCAATGGCCAGCGTGCCGGAGACAACCTGCGCCTCCTGCCGGTAGGGCGTGATGTAAATATCGGCGGCGCCTACGTGCTCGACCAGCTCCTCCGCGCTCACGAAGCGGTTCTTAAGGATCAAATGCGATGCCACGCCAAGCTGCTCAGCCAACGCCCGCAACCCGTCGCGATAGCGTTCGCCTTCACGCTGCCGGATATGTGGATGCGTTACTCCAGAAACGATATACACCACATTCGGATGCTTTGCCAGAATCGCGGGAAGCGCCCGAATGACGTTTTCAATGCCCTTGTTTGGCGACAGCAAGCCGAAGGTGAGCAGGACGGACTTGCCTTCCGTGCCAAACAGGTCTTTGAAATAGTTGGGATCCGTGAACGGCATGTCGGGCACGCCGTGTGGGATCACATCGATCTTTCCGCCCGGAACCGCATACACTTCGCGCAACAGTTGCGCCGCCAGTTCGCTCATGACAACGAGGCGATCGGAGAGGCTGCGCGATCTCTTCGAGCACGATGCGTTGATTTGCGTCCGGTTGGCGCAGAACCGTGTGCAGCGTAGTGACCAGCGGCATTTTCAATTTGCGCAGCAAGGAGAGAATATGACGGCCGGCGATTCCGCCGTAGATGCCATATTCGTGTTGCAGGCAAACAAGATCGTTGCCATTGAAGTTGAGGAAATCAGCGGCCCGCTCATAGGAGGCAACGTCCTCCTGTGTCAGCTCCAGACGCACTTGTTGCGGATAGTCGTAGCTGGATTCGGGATCGTTGACGGGAATGGCGAACAGGCGTCCTTCACCGTATTCGGCTGCCAGAGCGTTACACAGGTCGGTCGTGAAAGTGGCAATGCCGCACTCGCGCGGCAGATAGTTTCCAACAAAAGCGATGCGCGTGGGCAAAGGCATGCTGCTGGCTTTCGACGGGATGGGAAAAGAAGCTGACGCACCACTTCTTCCAGCCGGTGTCTCGGAACGTACGGTGTCGGGGAATGACATTTTATCCTCTTTTCAATCGCGATTCGATTCGTGCTTGAGGTGTGCTACACGATGTCGGTGCGGACGCGCGGCACAGGGCTCAACACTCGGCCTATCTCGCGGGAACCGCCTGCGGATGCCTCTTTCGGCAATTTCCAGCGAAGTGTATTGCTGGATCTGGCGGGGTTGCAAGGTGACGATTGCGACGTGGAAGCCGGGATATTTCGTGTCGTCAACGGAAACAAGCTCCGCGGCGTTGAATCGCCTCGCCAGTCCCTTCAGGGCGCGGGCCAATGCTCGCTGGGCCGCATCCTCCCGCGTCCGCCCAAAGCCTCTTCGAGAGCAGGGGCGATTCACCCAGAGGAAGTGCCAGCCCATGCGGCGAATCATCGTATCGAGAACCGGCGCCGTGATCTCTTCCACAAGCGTCCAGTTTTCGCCAACCGGCTCCCTGAGCGGATCCAGGCAATCCGGCAGGATGCAGTCCTTGCGCAGGAAAACCGAATGCGGCTTCATGCTGGCACGTTCTTCGATACGGCGGGCGCCTGAGCGTAAGTGGAGCCGGTTTTAGGATCGGCCGGCGAGAGGGATGTGCCAGATGACGAGTGTTCCGTAACGAAATCCGCGGCAAAATCCGATGGATTGGCGTTGATTGCGTCCGGTTCCGCCACGGAGTAGCCGGTTGCATCGGGCTGGCTTAAGGGCCGGCACAGATGTATCTTCGTGAGATCGCGGGGAGACAGGTGGTTCTTCACATCGCTTTTCTTGATGAGGCTCATGGCGGCTCCAGTCGTCGGGTTGCAGAACTGAGAAATGCTCGTCTGGAGCGAAGCCTGGAATGCCGAAGGCGAGAAAGGGAAAACGGGCTGCTATTTCAAGCATACGCCTGCTCGAGCCTACGTGCCGGCGGCCAGGCACAATCCGCAGTTTTCAGATTCGGCCATCAGGCGCCTTCCTTCGTGTCAGCGGTTTTCTCGTGGTGGCCGCCGAACTGGAATCGCAGCGCGGATAACAGCTTGTCGGCGAAGGTGTCTTCGCCGCGCGAACTGAAGCGCTCATACAGCGCGGCACTCAAGACGGGCGCCGGAACCGATTCGTCAATCGCAGCGGTAATCGTCCAGCGCCCCTCACCCGAGTCCGATACGCGGCCGGCAAATTTTGCCAGATCCGGGCTGTCGAGCAGCGAGATGGCGGTCAGATCCAGGAGCCAGGATGAGATCACACTGCCGCGACGCCAGACCTCCGCGATGTCGGCGAGGTTCAGGTCGTATTGGTACGCCTCAGGGTTACGCAGAGGCGTAGTTTCGGCGTCCACAGCTTCCTGCTTCTTGCCGACATTGGCATGGTGGAGAATGTTCAACCCCTCCGCATACGCGGCCATGATTCCGTACTCGATTCCGTTGTGCACCATCTTCACAAAGTGTCCCGCGCCGTTGGGGCCGCAGTGCAGATAGCCGTGCTCGGCAGTGCCGCCCACCTTTTCCCGGCCGGGCGTGCGCGGCGCCGAATCGACGGATGGCGCCAATGCGGAAAAGATAGGGTCGATGCGCTGAACCACGTCCTTCTCGCCGCCGATCATCAGGCAATAACCTCGATCGGCCCCCCACACTCCGCCGCTGGTTCCCGCGTCCACATAGTGGATGCCTTTCGGTTTCAGTTCGGCGGCGCGGCGAATGTCGTCGCGATAATAGGAGTTCCCGCCATCAATAACGGCATCGCCCGCTTCGAGCAGCGGGGTCAGGTCTTTGAGCGTCGCATCGACCACGCCTGCCGGCACCATCATCCAGATGGCGCGAGGCGTTTTCAACTTCTTCACGAAATCTTCAAGCGAATTCGCGCCAACCGCGCCTTCCCTGGCAAGCGATTGCACGGCTTGCGAATGAATATCGTAGACAACGCAGTGGTGGCCGGCCCGCATAAGACGCCGGACCATGTTGTTTCCCATCCTGCCCAATCCGATCATGCCCAATTCCATGGATTCCTCCCGATACGGCATTTGATGCGAGCACGAGAACAAACAATTGCACAGGAGTGCGCGAACCCTCAAGCACCGCTCACCTGATACAGGCAGGGTACAGGACGCGTCAGAAACTTCGCCACAATTCTCCGAGGTAATCCTCCATTGTTTCGCCAAGCTTGACAGCAGCGGGAGAGTCCCGTGAGGGCGTTCCACGGAATGGCGGCAAGGGTTGCGATGGACCCCAACTCGCCGGGCTCAATTTTGCCGGCCCCTGGGCACATCGCCAGAAGTGAGCAATACAGACCAGACCGCCGCTTTGAGTCCGGGCGATGATGGAAAGAGATTGATCGTAATTGCGGTTGGTCTGGGGTGGACTGTTCCCGTGTTGCGCTGATCCCCGGGGAACAATTCTGGGCTGAGTTGCGAGCGCCGAGTCGCAAAGAGAGATGGGCACTTCTTCTCTCGAGCACTGCGTTCGCGGTCTTTGATCGGTTCGCCACACCCCCAAGAACCGCACGCTTGAGTGGCTGCTTCCTGGGCAAGAACCGTCCACGCAAACAACCGGCCTGCAACGAGGTAGCATTTTGATGAGCGAAAACCTCAATACATTCGATTCCGCCACCTTTCTTGCAAACGCCGGGCTTGGCAGAACAATGATCGAGTTGAAGCCAGAGGAGACATTCTTCTGCCAGGGAGACACGGCGGACTCTGTGTTCTATCTGCAAAAAGGCCGAGCAGAAATCACCGTCGTTTCGCAGAACGGAAAAGAAGCCACGATCACCCTTCTATCCGCTCGCGATTTTGTTGGAGAGGAGTCTCTCGCTGCGATCGCCGGGCTGCGTATGTCGACCGCTACTGCCGTGAACACCTGTACGGCGCTCAAGATCAGCAGAAACGAAATGATCCGAGTGATGCATGACGAACCTGCATTCGCCGATCTATTCCTCAAGTTCCTGCTGGCCCGCAGCATGCGCACCCAGGCCGATCTTGTCGATCAGCTCTTCAACTCCAGCGAAAAGCGCCTGGCGCGGATTCTGCTGATTGATGGCGGAATTCGGCAAACCCGGCGAACCGGAAACCTTCATTCCTCCCATCACGCAAGAAACACTGGCGGATATGATCGGCACCACACGGTCCCGTGTCAGCTTCTTTATGAATCGCTTTCGCAAGCTCGGTTTTATCAGCTACAACGGCCGCATCCAGGTACATAAGTCGCTGCTCAATGTGGTCCTGCTCGATCAATTGCCCGACCACAACGCGCAAAAACCCGCCATTCTCCCTATCCCGAAAATACTTTAGCCCGGCGCTTCGCGTGGGCACTTGAGATTTTAGACGCACTGGCCGGGAGACGGGTCAGTGGCATCGGGAGCCTCGCGCTAAGCGAACGCCGGAGCCCAATTCGAATCGAGCACTTTGACCAGCGACCAGGGAATGCCGGCCAGGATTGATCATGCCGGAGGCGAACTGGGGCGATGGGTAGGAAAACTCCGCAGGATCAATCGGAAGCTTCGATTTGGCCGTGGTTCAAAAACAGCCTGCAAGCTCGAAGGAAGCGATATGCAGGCCAGGGAGAGAATGTTCCAGTGTGAAGTCTTCGACAAAAGTCAGTCTGCTCGCCCGCAGTCCGTTCTGCTTGATCTCTGGAGGATTGGCTCTATCGGCTTGTCCTACCAGCGGGAAAGAATGGCGGCCCTGTTTAAGAGTCGCAATCAGACGATTTCTTGCATTGGGTGGCTTGAGGAGGCTCATCGCACTTCCAGTCATTCGGTTGCGTACTTGAACGGACGTGCTCGTCTGGGGCAAAGCTTGGAGTGCGGGGAGGCGAGAAGGAGAGATTGCTTGCTATTTCGAGCATACACCCACCTCAGCCAACGTGCCGATGATGGGAGGCGGAGATCAGGGCAATCGCATGAACGGGCAGTCCCGGCCACACTTGCCCGCTTGCGCCGCCCCGACGGGGCTGCGGGACCAATTTTGGTCCGCTTTCCCAGCGTTGAAACGCTGGGCTAACGAAGAGTGCGCCTACGGCGCGGGCAGATCGGAACCATTGGAGTCAGTGAATTTCTCTCGTGCAATTGCCCTGTGGAGTTGACGCGAACGCCGTGGGACCGGCCTGCCGTGTTAGGATGGCTGCGCCGATTCGAGGCACGCGAGGGCGCGAAAGAGACTTGCGTGCGCGGCGTCGAGAATCTGTTGGGTTGGAGGTTCTATGCGAGCGGGAAGGATGTTGGCCCCGGCAGTGGTGTTTTTGATGGCCGGGACCGCTCCGGGATTTGCCGCGACGACGGAAGTGCTCAAAAACGAAAAAGTCGTTGTGAACGAGGAGACGCTGACGCCGGGCGAGCGGGAAACGGTGGCCGGAAACCACGCAAGCGTGGTGGTGTATTTGGACGGCGATAATGCGGAGATCACGTTCGCCGGGGGGCCGGCGGAGCGCGTGACGGTGAAGCGCGGCGAAACCGTGAGCGAACCTGCGGGGGCCGCAACGTTGACCAATACGGGGCGGTTGACATTGCGCCTGGTGCGCGTGGAGTTCCTGACGGCGGGCGATGCCGAGACGTGGGGCAGGACGGGCCTTGCGCCGGATTACAAGGTGCTTTTCGAGGACCGGCACAGCCGCGCTTACGACATCAGGATTGCCGCGCACGCGTGGGAGCCGGAGCACACACATCACGATCGCGTGGTGGTTTGCCTGAGAGGCGCGCGATTGGAGCACGTGCTGCCCGACGGGAGCAAGCAGGCCTCGACGCTGAAGACGGACGAGGTGGCATGGCGGCCTGGACAGACGCACAAGGGACACAATCTTGGCGATACGGATTTGTGGGTGATTGCCATTGAGCCGAAGTGAGCGGCACAGGAGCGTCCGCTGCGGGCGACGAGGGATTTCGATGAGGCCGAAGCTGCGGCGGTGGATGGCGGCCGGCCTGACGGCCTTTGCCGCTTCGATGTACGTGCGGGCTCTCAAGGAGGCGAACGCGAAACCGTTCGATGAGAGTTTCGCTCGCTGGCGTGCATGGTAGGATTTGCGGAGACTGCGAGGAGCCGATGCCTCAAACTGTTCCGGCCCATGTTGGCATTTCGCGCCGCGAATGGGTCGTGATCCTTCTCCTCGTTCTCTCGGTGGTGATCAATTACGTTGACCGCAGCAATCTTGGGCTGGCGATGCCGCTGCTCGAGAAGCAGTTCGCGTTCTCGTCGCTGCGTGCGGGCGAACTGTTGTCGGCATTCTTCTGGACCTATGCGCTGGTGCAGCTCTTTGGGCTAGCGGGCATGTTGACAGATCGTTTTCCCGTGGGCTGGGTGCTGATGCTTGGGTACCTGCTGTGGTCGGTCGCCACGGCGTTCACGGGCCTGACAACGAGCTATGCCGCGCTGTTCGCATTGCAGTTGGTGCTGGGACTGGGCGAGTCGGTCGCGTATCCCTGCTATTCGCGCATCTTTGCCGCCATGCCGCAAGAGCATCGCGGGCGGGCGAACGCGCTCATCGACGCGGGAACCAAGCTGGGACCGGCTGCGGGCGCATTTGCGGGCGGGCTGGTGCTGGTGCATTTGGGATGGCGAATGCTCTTCGTGATCTTCGGAGTCGGCGCGCTGCTTTGGATGCTGCCGTGGTATTTCGCGATGCCGCGGGGCGAGCAGAATGTGCGGGCGCAGAGCGGGGAGCCGAAGCGGGCGAGGCCGGGCGCTGACGGGGATCCATCGATCGCGAAGCTGCTGCGGCTGAGATGCGCGTGGGGCGCGTTTCTCGGCCACTTCAGTGGAAACTATTTTTACTATTTTCTGCTGGCCTGGCTGCCGACTTACCTGGTGCAGGAGGAGCATCTTTCCATCCGAGGCATGTCGAGGTTGACCGCGGCAATCTTTCTATTAATCGCCTGCACGACGATTCTCGCGGGTTGGATCTCCGACCGGCTCATCACTCGCGGCATGTCGCCGACGGCCGTGCGCCTGACGGCAGTGGTGGGCGGCCAAGCAGTGGCCTCCAGCCTGCTCGTGCTCTCGCTCTTCCACGGGCATTCATTGGTCGCGCTGGGACTGCTGACAATCGCTTGCGTAGGGCATGGCGGCTACGCTTCAAACCATTGGGCGATCACGCAAACGCTGGCCGGGCCGGCGATGGCCGGCAGGTGGTCGAGCCTGCAGAATGGAGTGGCCAACTTTGCGGGGATCGCTGCGCCGTGGCTGGCGGGATTGATTGTGCAGACTCGAGGCAGCGCGCGTCTGGCGTTCGTTGTCACCGGCGGCGTGGCGTTGGTGGGGGCGCTGTCGTGGGGATTGCTGGTGCGGCGCGTCGAGCCGGTCAATTGGAGCGCGGCTCGGGCGGGGCTGGGCCGGTCATAGCGCGTTCCGCACCTCTACCGCATGGCGGCTCGCGCTTCGAGCTTGCGCAGGGATTTGAGCATCTCGGCGAGGCTAGTTTTGCCAATTTCGCTTTCGAAGTCTTTTTGCAAGCGGTCGAGGGCGGCGATGACGCGCAGGGCGCAGCGCTTGCCCTGCGGCTTGAGAGTGAGGAGGTAGGCGCGCGCATCCTGGGGGTCGATCTTTCGCTGCAACAGACCCTTCGCTTCCAGCGACGAGATGCAGTGGCTGAGGTTGCCGCGCGTGGTCGAGAAGGTCTCGGCGAGTTGCGACGGCTTGACCGGGCGCGGCGCCTCAAAGAACAGCGCGGCCAGCACGAGCGATTCGAGAAAGCCGAGGCTGTCGGCGGCGAGGACCCGCGCGGCAAGCGACTCGAAGCGGCGCGCGGCGCGGTTCACGGCGAACATAGGGCTTTCGCGGAGAAAGGCTTCGATGCGCATGGCAGAGCGGAGCAGCGCGGTTAGCGGGGCTAGCGGAGTTAGTTTAACAGTTCAACTATTCGAAAGGATACAAAACCATCCTTGCAAGGCAGGATGCTAGCGGGCCATGCTTGCTGTTTGGGCGGAGCCGTGCGAGGAATTCAATACAAGCGATTGATACGGGGCTACAAGCGTTGGGCGTCAGCCGCGGTGCCTCTGCTGGCGGTTGGGCTGCGCGCGGCCATCGCGCAGGATGCCGCGGCTCCGCCTGCGCCAACCGTGAAAGGGCCAAGCGAGACGATGGTTGTGCTGGGAACGGCCACGCCGGTGCCGCTGGCCGAGTCGCAGCGCTCGGTGGAGGTTCTGCCGGTGAAGGGTAAGTCGCTGGCCGCCGAGTCGCCGCAGGATTTTCTGCGCAAGGATTCGTCGATCTTTCTCGAGGAGCGCGGGGCCGGGGGAGGACAGGCCGATTTGGTGCTGCGCGGGGGCAGCTTTGAGCAGACGCTGGTGCTGCTCAACGGGTTGCGGATCAACGATGCGCAGACCTCGCACCACAATCTCGACCTTCCCGTGCCGCTTGACGCGATGGATTCAATCCAGGTGCTCGAAGGCGCGGGATCGACGCTGCACGGATTGGACGCGCTGAGCGGGGTGGTGGATTTTCTGACCGCGGCGCCGGATCACGCTTCGCTGTTTTTGCGCGCGGGCGAGGGCAGCTTCGAGTCGAACGAGGAGACGCTGCTGGCCGGCGCGGCGCGCGGGCGATGGAGCGGACGCGTGACGGCGGAGCGCAACTTTTCCACGGGATTCATGACCGACCGCGACTACCGCAATGAAGACGCCTCTGCCGAAAGCTGGCTGGGATCGCGGCTCGGCGTTACGGACCTGCTTTTTGCTGTAAGTGACAGGTCGTTTGGCGCGAACCAGTTTTACGGCGATTTCCCTTCGTGGGAGCGGACGAAAGGGTGGTTCGCATCGGCGCGGCAGGAGTTGGGCAGCAAAACCGTGGCGGCGTTCGGGTACCGGCGGCACACGGATGAGTTCGTGCTGTTCCGCGACGATCCGGCGATTTACGAGAACAACCATATCGATGGCTCGTGGCAGGGATCGCTGCGGCGCACGGAGAATCTGCCGGCGGGTTCGCTGCTGCTGATGGGGCTGGAGGCGGATGGCGACAGCATTCAGAGCAATAATCTCGGCCTTCCATGCGCGCAATCGCGGCGCGGGCTACGTGGACGTGGATCTGCGGCCGGCGAAGAAGCGATGGAGCTTGTCGGCAGGCGCGCGGGAGGAGATTTTTTCGGGCGGCGCGCAGGCGGATGTTTTCTCCGGAGCTGGCGGGGAGCCTGCGCGTGGCGAACAGCCTGAAGCTGCGGGCCAGCGGCGGGTATGGATTCAGGATTCCGACGTACACCGATCTCTATTACTCCGATCCGGCGACGCTGGGCAATCCGAGCTTGAAGCCGGAGTCGGCGTGGAGCGGCGATGCGGGCGCGGATTGGACACCGTCGAGCAAGCTGACGCTTTCGGC
Organism: uncultured Acidobacteriaceae bacterium; assembly: GCA_963701835.1. Taxonomy (GTDB): domain Bacteria; phylum Acidobacteriota; class Terriglobia; order Terriglobales; family Acidobacteriaceae; genus Telmatobacter. The sequence continues at coordinate 124,847 of CAVPBL010000019.1, forward strand.
AACAGGCTTCTATTCGCAGCAGCACGGCACAATCGACTACGTAAAGAGCGCAACCGTGCCGAACGTGTACCTTCCGTCCGGTTGCCCGGCGAACATCTGGTGCGCGGCCAACCTGAACGGGCTGCACTTTCTGGGCGTGGAAACGACGCTGACGTGGATTCCGAGGAAATCGCAGACGGTGCGGATCGCGTGGACGGCCCTGCACGGTGCGCAGAGCGCGCTGCATGGGCTGGAGTCGGAGTACGTGTTCAATTACCCGGTCGAGAACATTCATGCGTCGTGGACCTGGGCGCTGGGGCACGACATCGTTCTGACGAATGCCGTGCAGATTGCCGAGCGCTACCGGCAGACGGTGTACCCGGTATGGGATGCGACACTGACGCGCGATGCCTGGAAGGTGCGGCCGTATCTGCGGCTCACAAATCTGAGCAACACGGGGTACCAGGAGATCGGCGGGGTGAACATGCCGCCGCGAACGATCATGGGCGGGGTTGCGGTGCAGATTGGGCGATAGCGGTTTCGGCCCGAAGAATTCCCTTGCGCTGAGCGCGCCCCAGTCTGCTAATTTGGATTTGTACCTCGGCAGCCCGTGTCGCAAGCCGAATCAGCGGGCTCTACCTGCTTTCTCCGGCTCTTGAGAGATTGCGGATGGAGGCGTTCAGGAGCACACCGGGAAGGTGTGCCTGCGCTTCGCATTTGCGTCGCCTTCCCTCGCCCCCACGCATTTCAACACAGAGGAGATGAGCTATGAGTCCTGCAGAGAATCACCACAAGATCAACTACGTTGAGTTCGCGGCGACAGACGTGGCGCGTGCGAAGCAGTTTTATGCGAGCGTCTTCGGCTGGAGCTTTCAGGATTGGGGACCCGACTACATCAGTTTCGAAGCGGCGAACGCCGGCGTTCACGGCGGGTTTCGTACAGCCAAGCCGGAAGAGGTTCGGGGCGACGCGGCGCCTCTGGTCGTGCTTTACTCCGCCGATTTGAAGGCAACGGAAGCAGCGATTGTTGCAGCGGGCGGCGCGATCGTTGTGCCGACGTTCGAATATCCCGGCGGGCGGCGGTTCCACTTTGCTGACGGAGTGGGGAACGTGCTGGCCGTGTGGTCGGAGTGAAACGGCAGGGAACAGGGAGCAGGGAGTAGGGAATAGTGGCTCCGCGTCTTGCGTTGAGCTCGAACCGCGCAGGAAGGTCGGAGCCACTTGAATGTTGAGCGTGCTCAGGCCAGATGCTTCTTGAAGAATGTGGAGCGAGCGCTGGCGGGCCTCTTTGGCGGCGGCGGCGTTGTAGCTCGGGCGGGGCTCGCAGTTGAAGGCGTGGCCTGCGTCGTACCAGTAGATCTCGACTTCAGGGTGCGCGGAGTGGACCTTCTCGACCTCTGCGGCGGGAATATGCGTGTCCTGGCTGCCGAAGTGAAGCATCACGGGGCAGGTGGGTGTTTCGGCGGCATAGTTGCCGATGCGGCCGCCGTAGTAGCCGACGGCCGCTGCGGGATGAAGCCGGGTGGCGGCGAGCCAAGCCAGCGTTCCTCCGAAGCAGTAGCCGATGACGCCGACTTTCTTGCTCGTTGCTTTGGCGGCATAGTCGATGGCCGCAGCGATGTCGGCCACGGCCTTCTCCGCGTCGATTTTAGGGATGAGGCTCATGGCGGTCTCGAGATCGGCGCCCTCATAGCCGAGCTCGATGCCGGGCTGGATGCGGTCGAAGAGCGCGGGCGCTACGGCCAGGAAGCCGTCCTTTGCGAAGCCATCGGCCACCGAACGGATGTGAGAATTGACGCCGAAGATTTCCTGGACAATGACGAGCCCCGCAATTGGCTCGCCCGCTGGCCGCGCGACGTAGGCACTGAAGACCTGCCCGTCGGCCGCGCGCAGAGACACATTTTCACTCATGGGCTGACCTCGCACAACGATTCCAGTATCCACGCGGCGAGGGCGGGGATCAAGCCAGCCGGCAAGGCGCGGCGAAGGCGAGGCAAGAGGCCGGTTCAGTTGACGCGCGACGGAACCGGGAGCGGCTTGCTGGGAGAAGAGTTCCTGGCGCACCAACGTGAGGCCGAGGATGTAGCGCTCGAAGTGGTCGGAGAGGCGGGCGAAGAGCGGAGCCTCCTGCTCATACTCGTAGAGATTGAACTGGCTGACAATGAAGTAGCTCTGCTTGCCGGCGCGAATGAGTTCGTCGAGGGTGGGGAAGCCGCGGCGGGGACGGCCGCTGGATGCGATGGCCTCGGGATACATTCCGGCCACGAAAAGCGCGTAGTCGCCGATGTGCTTGCGCAGCGCCCGTTCCTCATCGAACGAAGCGGCAGTGCCCAGCACGGGGTCGGCGGCGCGCTCCATCTCCTCGAGCTCCACGATGGGGCGCCCTGTCGCATCGCGGATGCGGTAGAGCTTGCCAATGTCGGAAAATTCGCAGAGCAGGTGGGCAACATAGCCGGTGACATCGGGATCGTGCAGTCCCAGCTTGCCCTCATAGCTGTTGCGGACGGCTTGTTGAAAGAACGGTTTGAGTGGATGAGCCCGAGGCTGCATAGTAACCTCCCCTGACTGCGCGCTGCCGGCTATCGCCGTTTAGCATTGGCCGGCCGCTGCTTGCGTGCAGCTGGGGAAGCCGCCACTGCCTGTTTTCCAATCTTTAACAATGAGAGTGCAGAAGAAGTTGCGCTTGCCCAAAGAGGGAAGGAATTTTGTTGGCAGAGCGCCGCGCGATTGCGAATCGCCCAGAAATGGGAGGGGCAGCCCAGACGGGCCGCCCATCTTGTGCTGGATTGGATTGGCGCGGAGCCGAGTTTGCGCTCAGACGGCGGCGGGCGTGCGCGACTCCAGCTCCGCCAGCCGCTTGGCGAGCAGCGTTTCCAGCTTGACCAGCGCGGCCGAGAAGCCTTCGATGCCTTCCTTGAGCTTGTCGGTGGCCATGCGGTCGGCGGCGTGCAGGCGGTCGAAGGCGGCCTTGTCGATCACGATTCTTTCGATGGGCAGCGCCCTGGCTGCCAGCGGATCGAGCTTGCGCGGCAGCTCGCCCTGGGTGCTTTCGAGCTCGGCGAGCAATTGCGGCGAGATGGTGAGCAGATCGCAGCCGGCGAGCTCGCAAATCTCGCCAATGTTGCGGAAGCTGGCGCCCATGACCACGGTTTTGTAGCCAAATTTCTTGAAGTAGTTGTAGATTCGCGTGACCGACTGCACGCCGGGATCGCCGGCGCCGCGATAGTCCAAGCCCGTGTCTTTCTTGTACCAATCGAGGATGCGGCCCACGAACGGCGAGATGAGCGTTGCGCCGGCATCGGCGGCGGCGATGGCCTGGTGCAGGCCAAAGAGGAGGGTGAGGTTGCAGTGGATGTCTTCTTTTTCCAGGACCTCGGCGGCGCGAATGCCCTCCCACGTGGAGGCGATCTTGACCAGCACATGATCGCGGCCGATGCCCGCGGCGTCGTATTGCGCGATGATGGTGCGCGCCTGCGCGATGGTGGCCTCGGTCGAGTAGGAGAGGCGCGCGTCCACTTCAGTGGAGACGCGGCCGGGAACGATGGAGAGAATCTTCATGCCGAAAGCGATGGCGAGTTGCTGAAAGGCGAGGTTGGCAACGGCCTGGTCGGTGGCGCCTTCGCCCAGCTCTTTACGCGCATCCAGCAACACGCCGTCCACGATGGGCTGATACTGCGGCAACTGCGCGGCGGCGGTGATCAGCGAGGGGTTGGTGGTCGCGTCCTGGGGATGAAACTTCTCCATGGCCTCGATGTCGCCGGTGTCGGCTACGACCACGGTAAACTTGCGCAACTGTTCCAGAAGATTTGGCATGATTCCTCCTGCGGGGCAGGGGTTCCCGGCTGGCGTCTTACGGCACCAGTGTACCTCTTCTCTTAGGATGCGGAGCGCGAACGCCGGTTGCATTGTGAATCGCCGGCTTATGGCGCGTCGGCCTCGACGGTATTCGCAAGCACGCCGAGGCCGGGAATGGAAACCTCGACGCGATCGCCGGCCGAGAGCGGGGCGATGCCGGAGGGGGTTCCAGTGAGCAACAAGTCGCCGGGCTCGAGCGTGAAGGCAGCGGTGATGAAGGCGAGAAGCTCGGGGAGCGAAAAGATGAAATCGAGCGTGGAGGCGTGCTGGCGCACCTCGCCGTTGAGGCGCGTTTCGATGGTGAGACCGGCGTCGAGGTCGAGTTCGTCGCTGACCAGCGGGCCGACGGGACAGAAGGTGTCGAAGCCCTTGGCGCGCGTCCACTGGTCGTCTTTGTTTTGCAGGTCGCGAGCGGTGACGTCGTTGGCCAGCGTGAAGCCGCGCACCACATCGCGCCAGTTAGCGCCGGGCTTGAGATGGCGCGCACGGCGGCCGATGACCACAGCGAGCTCGCCCTCGAAGTCGATACGCTCCGAGATGGCGGGCAGAAGGACCGTCCCACCCGGACGGAGCAGCGACGAAGGGGGCTTGAAGAAGATCAGCGGTTCCGTGGGCATCTCGTTGCCCAGCTCGCGGACGTGCTCGCGATAGTTGCGGCCGACGCAGACGATCTTTGACGGCGTGACCGGCGGGAGCAGATAGGCGGCGCTCAAGGGCATGGGCGCAAAGTCGAAGTTTCCTGCGTCGGTCTCTTCAAGTGCAATGCGGTAGGCCAGATCCTCAGCCGGCGCGGGCGAGACATCGGCAATCCACAACTCGCCGTTGCGATCTTCTACCGATCCGTAGTGGATTTGGCTGTTGATTTTGAAGCGGCAATATTTCATTCGGGAGGCTCCCTCCAGTAGAAGTTTCTCATCCCTGGGTCGGTGCTTACTACCTGGAGCCCTCCAGGAGCTTTGTTTTGTAACAAGCTATTTGATTTCAATGGCTTGAGTTGCCAGCGCGCGATGTGCGTTTTTCATGCTCGCTCACATTGATTCCAAAGGAGTTGTTTGGCAGAAACTCGACGTAATCTGACGCATATTGACAATAATCACGGAATCGGTTTGTTGATTCTAAATGAGTTAAGTGGCGAAAAATCAGCGGAACATCCGAATATTTTTCCTTATCTAATTTCTCCGAAGAAAACAGCGGGGTTAGCGGAGCTGGCGGGGTTCGCGCCGGTCAACCGACCGGAATCAGAGACTCGAATGGACCACGTTCGGATTTGCTTGAACCGATGTGTTTTCCTGTCGCTCAACCCGAAAGGTTCGTCTGAAGTACAACGCCAAAAGCGTAGTTGCGGTGGGCAGAATAATACCCCAGGCGAAGACCCCCACCGCGGCAATCGGACTCGCAAGCGCAAAGCCAACTGCAGTCATCAAGCCCAGGACTCCGTACAGCACGAAAAGCCAGCGTATTCCCAACTCGAGTTTGCCTTTTGAGAACAGAGGCGCCGCGCACAGGCATGCGATGCCCAGGAAGAAGCCCCATCCTAGGATCTCAAGCGCAAGCATTGCCGAGCGCGGCCCATATGCTAGAAACCAGCTCACGCCTTCGGTCTCTCCCGCAGACAGGCGCTGCTGCACGACCGAAAGCTGGACGAATCGATTGATGCTTACCATGGCGTCGAACAGAGCGGCGAAGATGATCGCCAGCCGGCTCAGAATTCGCAATTGAACTGGCGCCGCCGCGTCAATACTTACCATCAATGCGAGGAGGAGCTGGGCATCGAGGATCGTGACGATGCCGCCAAACACTTGGACCCCGCCCATGGGAGGCATTACAAGTCCGTGTACGGCAATGAACAGGCCGACGACGGCAATATAGACAATTCCCGTGAGACTCAGCGCCGCTGCGCACCAGAAGCCGAAGCGGCAGGCCAAGGATGACGGGAGAGCAATTCTGTTCGGATTCATTCGAATTCACACCGATTGTTGCTGAAAGTATAGTGCTTGGCGTCCTCGCTGCGCGGTAGATTCCCGCGCAGATCCTTGGGCCTCGTTGCGCTCCGCTTGAGAGGTTCTGGAATGGAAAGCCGTGACAGCTAATTTTCTGGAGTTGTGAACTTATGGTCGCCCACTCGTCAATTACTCATCGGTAAACAGCCTATCGCTTGTCGCAAGCCGCAGAGGGGAGCAGCAGTTGGTCCGTCTGCATGGACGAGTTCGGCGTGGCGGGATATTCCTGGAGTCGCCAAGTGGAATAAAACCATCCCTCAGCGGCTAAAGCCGAACTCAATTTGCGGCATTTGCGGCACGAGCAAAATCGTGCCCTGATACAAAACTTTTTCGCAATCTAGTTTTTCGCTAGCTGCTAGGGAGCGGGCACGGTGTCTGAAGCTTCGTTGGAGCGCGCGCTCTCGTGGCCCTCGCGATCGATGGCGCTGACAGCATAGGCATAAAGGCGGCCGGGCTGGACATTTGCGTCGTGAAAGCCGGGACCCACCACGGGCGCGGCGGGGGAGATGCGCTGCCAGACGGTGCTAGCCTCGGCGGGTTCGCGGCGATAGACGATGTAGCCGGCGAGATCGGCTTCAGTATCCGGCAGCCAGCTCAGATCGATTGACGGGCCGGCGCCGTTCTCGCCTGGCGCCGCCACCGCGACCAAGTCCTTCGGTACGGCCGGGAGGGAACAGACTGACCGCCTCGACGCGAAGGGGAGGGGAGAGCGGCGAGGCCAGTTCAAGCGTCTCGCCGTTTACGCGATGCGGGCGACGCGCTGCGCGCGGTACTCGTAGGTTTCGCCAAAGCGAATGCTGGTGTCGAGCGCGCGATCGGCGTGCGAACCGGGCTCGACGAGCAGGCTTTGCTGGAGCGGCTCGGCGGGCTGCGCCAAAGGGCCTTGGGACGGCTTCTGCGCGGGCGGCGTGAGCAGCTTGCGCACCAGGCGAATGGCAACGGGGGACGCCTCGGGCGGAACGGGTGTCCAGCGCAGCAGCACGCCGTCCTTGCTCATCTCCGCAGTGAGGCCGTCGACTGCTGGGGGCGCCTCGCCGGCCAGAATCTCCGCACCGTTCGACAGGCCCGCGGAACGGCCTTTGCGATTGATCGAGCTCGACAAAATAGGTGAGCACGTGCGGCGCGCCCGCGGCCAGCGCCGGCGGCAGCGCGTCAGTATAGGCGGCGTCGGCTCCCGGAGCCAGTTGCAAGGTGATGACGGCGGAGCAGGCTGCGGAGGCCGGCTCATTGCGGCAGACGCGAACGGCGATGTTGCCTTTCAGCAGCAACTTGTCGGTGTTCTTTGTGGGCATGGTCCATGTGAGCGAAACCTGGCCGCCGGTGCGCACGGCCGAGAGATCGGTGGCGCGATCGGGGAGATTGAGCGAGGGCGGCTGGGGCGCGCCCGGCATGCCGCATCCGGCGAGACTGAAAGCGGCGGTGAGGGCGGCAATTGCCATTGCCGTGCGCGCGTCCTTCCCAGGTCTCAGACTCCAGGCCTGGGGCGCCCGCCACAGGATTCTTGCAGATTGCATGGCGCTTTCAGTCTAATGGAGCGGCGACGGCGGAGGCGTTCCTGCGCAGCTAAATCCTGCGCAGGTTGGCGAATTTTTCCATCAGCTTCTTCATGCCATGGCGCTGGAAGAGCACGGTGAGCTTGGCGTCTTCGCCGCTGCCCTCGCGCATGAGCACAGTGCCTTCGCCGTATTTGGCGTGGTGGACGCGCTGGCCTTTTTTGAGGCCGGAGGCGCCGTTGGGGGTGGGAATGTCCATGGCGGGGCGGGCGAGGGCTCCGGGGCGGGCGGCGCCGGCTCTTCCGCCGAAGAAGCGGGCGATGTTGTCGATGCTGCGTTCCGGCGGCGGCGCTCCCGCGCTTTGATCTCTTGGAGTAGAGCTCTGGCGAGGATGACAACGATGGCGCGGCGGCGTGAGGAATTTCCTGACTTTCATCTTCGTAGTTGAAGTGCGCGCCGTGCGGAGCCGGCCGTGCTGCCGTGGCGGCGGCCCGATCCGTATGCAGGAGTGGACCAGGCAGGGCTGCGACCGCCGAGGTTTTCGACGAGCTGCGGAGGAACCTCTTCAAGGAAGCGCGAAGGGATGCTGGCCTCCGGCACGTCGGCGCCGTAGCGGCGGCGGTAGTGGGCGCGGGTGAGGATCAGCGTGTTCATGGCGCGCGTCATGCCCACGTAGCAGAGGCGGCGCTCTTCTTCGAGCTCGTCGGGATTGGAGAGCGTGCGCGAGTGGGGGAAGAGGCCCTCCTCAAGGCCGGCGAGAAAAACCAGCGGGAACTCGAGGCCTTTGGCCGCGTGGAGAGTCATGAGCGTGACGCGGGCGTTGGGGTCGAACTGATCGGTGTCGGAGGCCAGGGCGGCGTGGTCGAGAAAATCGGCCAGCGTTTCGCCGCGCTCCTCGGCGTCGTGCGCGGCGTTGGCGAGCTCCTTCAGGTTCTCAATGCGGCTGAAGGCCTCGGGCGTGCCTTCGGTTTCAAGAGCCTTGATGTAGCCGGTGCGGTCGATGAGGAAGCGGATGAGCTCGGGGAGGGTGGCGGAGTCGCCGGGGGAACGGAATCCGGTCTCGTCGCCGGAGTCCTGATCGCCGGTATTCCGCGCAGGGGCTAAAGCCCCGCGATTATGTGCGCCGTCTTGTCGGCACGATCGAAAGTCGCGCCCTGAGCACTGTCGTGTCGCCGCCAGGGAACCTGTTCCGGTCGTCTTTGGCACCACTCATTGGCACATCGTTCGTTACTCGCTTCGCCGAAAGCGAAACCGGTGTCGGCGTCCGCGGCCGCTCGATTCGGCAACATCGGCGGCGAGCTTGCCGGCGAAGTCGGGATCCATCATGGCCTGCGCATCGAGGATGAGCTGGCGGAAGGATTCAAGCGCCATGAGCGCGCGCGCGGGGATGAGGCGGTTGGCGATGGCCGCGGCGACGGCGTCCCAGGTGGACTGGCCGGTTTCGAGAGCCAGCCGCTCCACGGTTTCGAGCGTGGTTTTGCCGATGCCGCGAGCCGGCGTGTTGATGACGCGCTGCAGCGCCATGGAGTCGTGCGGGTTGCGCACGAGACGCAAGATAGCCGAGCAGGTCCTTGATTTCGGCGCGCTCGTAAAAGCTGAAGCCGCCGACCATGGTGTAGCTGATGTTGTAGCGGCGCAGCGCTTCTTCAACGAGGCGCGATTGCGAGTTGGTGCGGTAGAGAACCGCGCATGGCTCGCGCCGCTTTCGGCGTTTCGGAGGAGTTCTGTGCTCGAAGGAACGCCTGAATCTTGTCGGCGATGAAGAGGGCTTCGTTTTCGCCGTCGGGCGCTTCGTAGTAGCCGATGAGCGAGCCGCCCTGGCGCTCGGTCCAGAGCTTCTTGCCCTTGCGGCGAATGTTGTTGGCGACGACCGCGCCGGCGGCTTCCAGAATGATCTGCGTGGAGCGGTAGTTCTGCTCCAGGCGGATGATGCGGGCGTTGGGAAAGTCCTTTTCGAACTCGAGGATGTTGCGGATGTCGGCGCCGCGCCAGGAGTAGATGCTCTGGTCCTCGTCGCCGACCGCGCAGACGTTTTTGTGCTCGCCGGCCAGCAGCTTCATCAGCTCGTATTGCGGGCGGTTGGTGTCCTGGTACTCGTCGACCAATAGATATTGATAGCGGCGCTGGTAGCGCTCGCGGACTTCGCCCGAGGCCTTGAGCAGGCGCACGGCTTCGAGCAGCAGGTCGTCGAAGTCCATGGCGTTGTTCTTGCGCAGCTCGGCCTGGTAGGCCTGGAAGATGTGGGCGACGCGCTCGCTGGTGGGATCTTTCGAGCTGAGGAAGTAATCCTGCGGATCGACCATGTGATTTTTGGCCCAGGAGATGCGGCCCTGCACGGTGCGCGGCGTCATCTGCTTGGTGTCGAGCCCCATGCGCTTCATGATCTGCTTGACGATGCCTTGCTGGTCGTTCTCGTCGAAGATGGTGAAGGCGCGGGTGAGGCCCTTGTCGCCGACGTCTTCAGCGCCTCGATGTCGCGGCGCAGAATGCGCACGCAGAGCGAGTGGAAGGTGGAGATGAGCGGCTTGGCCAGCGAGGAGTGACCGAGGAGCTGGTCGACGCGCTCGGCCATTTCGCCGGCGGCTTTGTTGGTGAAGGTGACGGCCAGAATGGAGTCGGGCGCGACGTTCTTCTCGCGGATGAGCCAGGCGATGCGGTGAGTAATGACGCGGGTTTTGCCCGATCCGGCGCCGGCGAGGATGAGCAGCGGGCCTTCGGTGGCCTCGACCGCGGCGCGTTGTTCGGGATTGAGATGGGCGAGGAGCGGGTGCAAGGCGCGAGTCCGGAGGGAAGAGTCCTGGGACTAGTTTACCGTTTGCGGCGAAGGGCGGTTAACGCGGCGGAATTCGAGGTGCCGACGGGGTCGGGCCGTCGGCGACGCGCGCGGGCTTCCAGAATTTCGTGCCGAGAGACTCGGCCGGCGGGGCGTTGCGGCGGGTAGCATCTTCGCCGCGCTCGCGAAGAGCCTCGACCTCGCTAAGGGAGTATCCCGCGATAGTAGATTTCTTCTTCATCTCGATAGAATACCGCGCTAGTCACGCGCCGTAGGCGCGATGGTTGTTAGCCCCGCGTTTCAACGTGGGGTTGGCGAACCATATCACGGCTTCGAGTCCCGTAGGGACGACGCAAATCCAATCAGCCGAATACGAAATGCTCGTCGTATTTGATTCCGCAGTTGCGAAGAAGGGCGGTGAATTCCTCCTCGAAACTGTGTTTCTGATGATGGATTTCCTGATTCCCGATGTACTTCTTCACCGCCGGAACTTGGGAAGGACTAACGCTGAATGCGCCGTACCCTTCCTGCCAGGAGAAGCGCTGCCCAAGCCAACGGGATGAGCTGCCCTTGAGCTTCTGAACCGCGGTCGCGAGACAGGATGTGGCTGGCAGAACGAACAACAGATGGACGTGGTTGGCGGTCCCGCCGGCGGCGATCAGGGTTAACCCCTCGCTTCGAGCGATGCCGCCGACATATGCAAATAGATCCAGCATGCGGTCGGCGGGAAGGATAGGCCTGCGGCCCTTTGTGCTGAAAATGCAATGGATGAAATTGCTGGCGTAGGTGTGAGCCATGGTTGCACCGTCCCTACGGGACTCCCAATTCTATTCTGTTCGCCCTCCCCCACGCCGAGGCGCGGGGCTAACGACCGCTGCGCCTACGGCGCGGGGGCCTAGTTTGTGCCAGTCTTCCCCACGCCGAGGCGCGGGGCTAACGAACGCTGCGCCTCCGACGCGGACGCTTGGCATTCTCCAAGTTCAGTGGTGCGATCCGGCCAGGTCCCGTCGCGTGTGCAGGATATGTTTGCCCGGCGGGAAACAGCGCCGTAGGCGCCAGGGTGGTTAGCCCCTTGCTTCAGCATGGGGACGCATGGCGGCAGTTTGTGGTTCAGTCCCGTAGGGACGGCGAAAATCCGAATCAGACGATGACGATTGCGTTCCGTTCGATGCGGTTGCGTCGTCCCTACGGGACTCGCGCCGATTAATGGCATTCTGTACCCCACGCCGAGGCGCGGGGCTAACGAACGCTGCGCCTACGGCGCGGGGGCCCAGTTTGTGCCAGTCTTCCCCACGCCGAGGCGCGGGCTAACGAACGCTGCGCCTACGGCGCGGGTTGCAGTGGCTCGTCTGGGTTCGTGGTTTCCCGGGTCTCAAGGGCGAGAGACGGGAAACCCGGCCCTCAACGACTCTAGCAAGCCATGTTCCTGCGACCGAGAACTGCGCCGCGCGGAATTTGCATTCCTGCCCAGCTTCCTAGTCATCAATAGATATGCGCAGGGAAATCCCTGGGCTGTCAATTGCACCACGGCTTTTGGCTCCGGCTCGCGGAGTCCCGCGCAGTGCGGGCTGGCAAAAGCGGTGGGAGACGAGGGAAGAATGGCAAAAGCTGGCAAGAATATTGCGAAGGCGCGCGCCGCTGTCACCAAGCCGGCGTATCCGCTGCCTGAAGCAGTGAGTCTCCTGAAGCAGGTGAAGTACGCAAAGTTCGACGAGACCGTCGATCTGACCATGCGTCTGGGCGTGGACACGCGCCATGCCGACCAGATGGTGCGCGGCACCGTGGTTCTGCCGCACGGGCTGGGCAAGACCAAGACCGTGGCCGTGATCGCCACCGGCGACCGCCAGAAGGAAGCCACCGAAGCCGGCGCCGATTTTGTGGGCGGCGAGGAGATGGTGGAGAAGATCCAGAAGGAAAACTGGACCGCCTTCGACGCGCTGATTGCCACGCCGGACATGATGAAGGTAGTGGGCCGGCTGGGCAAGGTGCTGGGACCGAAGGGTCTGATGCCGAATCCCAAGACCGGAACCGTGACCATGGACGTGGCCGCGGCGGTGAAAGAGATCAAGGCCGGCAAGGTGGAGTTTCGCGCCGACAAGACCAGCCTGGTGCACGTGCCGGTGGGCAAGCTGAGCTTCGAGCCGCAAAAGCTGATCGACAACGCGACCACGGTGATCACGTCGATTGTGCGCGCCAAGCCTTCGGCGGCCAAGGGCAAGTACATCAAGAGCGTCACGCTGAGCTCGACGATGGGCCCGGGCGTTCCGCTGGATTCGGCGGTTGCGGACGCGGCGGGCAAGCACTAAGAGCAGGGATCAGGTGATCAGGGATCAGTTGGTCCGGTGATCCTGCGGGCGATATGCACAGAGTCCTGAGAGTTCTGTGAGACGACAGGGATTTTCAGTAGAGCGCCCATTGATGGGCGAGGGAAAGCGAGGGCAGGGAGCAAGGATTAGGCGCGGATCTGGGAGGCACTGATCCCTGATCCCTGATCCCTGATCACCTGTCGTAGCGGAGCGAAGACATGGCGATTTCAAAAGCGAAGAAGGCGGAGAAGGTCAAGGTGCTGGCCAAGGAGCTGGAGACCTCGACCACGGCGATTATCGGCACTTTCAGCAAGCTGACGGTGGCCAAGGACTATGAGCTGCGCAAGGTGATTCGCGAGGCGGGCGGCAAGTATCGCGTGGTGAAGAACAAGCTGGCCGCGATCTCGGGCACGGGCACGCAGGTTGAGGCGGCGCTGAAGGGCTTGAAGGGCGTGAACTCGGTGGCGTTTACCGCGGGCGATCCCGTGGCGCTGGCCAAGGTCTTTGCCAAGTGGGCGGGCGAGAACGCGGCGGAGTTCCAGTTCAAGCTGGGCATTGTGGACGGCAAGCTGCTGACCGTGGACGAAGTGAAGGCGCTGGCGACCATGCCGGGCAAGGAAGAGATCTTCTCGAAGCTGCTGTTCCTGATCAATGCGCCGGCGCAGCGGCTGGCTACGGTGATCAATGCCACGGGCCGCGATCTGGCGGTGGTGCTGGGCCAGGGCGTGGAGAAGGAAAAGTTTGCGGCGGCGTGAAGGCCGCGCAGCTTGTAGCTCCAGCTCTAGCTCTTAGCTTCTAGCTCGCTGCGGAAGCCGAGGCCGTTGGTTCAGCCACGGAGAGCTAGAGGCTAGAAGCTAGGAGCTAAAGCTGTTTTTAAGGGTTTTGGCTGCAGAGCAGATCAGAAAGGGCGCGGGTCTGGCGCATCGGAAACTTTCAAGCTTTGCTGGAGCGGCCGGGGTAAAGACGAATTCAAACGGTTTTGATTGGAGAAGAAAATGGCGGATATCGCGCAGTTGGAAGAACAAATTGTGAGCCTGAGCCTGCTGGAAGCGGCGGCTCTGGTGAAGAAGCTGGAAGAGCGGCTTGGCGTTTCGGCGGCGGCGGCGGCTCCGGTGATGGTGGCTGGCGGCGCGGCGGCGGCGCGGCGGCTCCGGTGGTTGAGGAGAAGACCGAGTTCCAGGTCATCCTGAAGGATGCCGGCGCCAATAAGATCAACACCATCAAGGCGGTACGCGAAGTCACCTCGCTGGGTCTGAAGGAAGCCAAGGACCTGGTCGATGGCGCTCCCAAGGCGATGAAGGAAAACGCGACCAAGGACGAGGCCGAGGCCATCAAGAAGAAGTTCGAAGGCGTCGCGACCGTCGAGATCAAGTAACGGTCAAGTAAACGGCACGAGACTTGCAAGGGACGCCGGGACGCGCTACGATAAAAGTTGCGCGTCTCTGGCGGTTCCGTTCGGTTATTGCCAGAGGATGGAGCGGTCAGGGCGGCGCGTAAAGCGAAGCGTGGAGTCCACGCAAGCGTCCGCAGTCAGGGCAGTGAAGCAAGCCTTCGGACGCGGACGTCATGAGATCGTTAAGTTCTTTTGGGTCAACGGTTTGTCCTGAGGTCAGGCGGGGCAGCCGTTGATGAGGGTCGGGCAGCTGGCAATTCGCGGCAGAAGCGGATTTTGCGATCGGCGAGGGCAATGGAAGAAAATTCGGATGGGAGCACTGGCGATGAGCCGCGCTCGTGAGGCATTGCGTCCTTACGGGCTTTTCGTGTCTCCCGGCTGTGCAGCTGGAGAATTTTTCAGGCTCTGGCAAGTCTGTGCGCACAACTTCCCTTTGACGGTTTCACCCTGATTTCCGGGTTCTGCCGTTGTGCTCGCTTCTTCCAATTGTGCGCAGTCTAGCGCACCTGCCCGATGCACGCAATATCCACCACGCGTTATTGACGCGACTCTCACAGAACCCGCCTGACCTGGGTTCTTCCCGGCGCGGCCGGAATGCAGTTTTCCGGGCTGCCGGCAGCATACGAGCGGGACTGAATTCATTGCCTGCTCCCGGTAATTTCGATTTCTTCCGGAACCATGCCGGCGCCATCGAGACTCGGGCGCCGGCCCGGCGCGGCCACTGATCAGGCCGACGCCGGAGCGACGAGGCTCAGGAGTGATCATGCCCAACGAGAAGCGCGCGATTCGCAGCCGGCTCGATTTTTCAAAGATTCCCACCGCAACCCAGATTCCCAACCTGATCGAAGTGCAGCGCCGCTCGCTACGAGCGGTTCCTGCAGATGGACAAGCTGCCCAACGAGCGCGACGACTCGGGCTTGCAGTCGGTGTTTGTGTCGGTGTTTCCCGATTACCGACTTCCGCGGCATCTCGCAGTTGGACTTCGTGGACTATCTCGATCGGCAACTGGGAGTGCAAGTGCGGCCACCTGAAGGGACTGCACCACCTGCGCACGGCCTGCGTGCATTGCGGCGCGATGGTGATCACCGATCCCTTCCTGCCCGGCGACGTGCTCTGCCAGAAGTGCGGCACCTACAACAAGAACACGCCCGACTTCTGCAACAAGTGCGGCGACCCGGTGAGCCTGCAGTTGAAGTACGACCAGCAGGAGTGCGAAGAGCGGGGCATGACCTTCTCCGCGCCGTTGAAGGTGACGGTGCGCCTGACCATCTACGACAAGGACCCCGAGACCGGCAACAAGACCATCCGCGACATCAAGGAGCAGGAAGTCTTCTTCGGCGACATTCCGCTGATGACGCCGAACGGCACCTTCATCGTGAACGGCACCGAGCGCGTGATCGTTTCGCAGTTGCACCGCTCGCCGGGCGTCTTCTTCGAGACCGCCAACAACCGCACCTACTTCCTGGGCAAGATCATTCCCTATCGCGGCTCGTGGGTGGAGTTCGAGTACGACCAGAAGAACACGCTCTATGTGCGCATCGACCGCAAGCGCAAGTTCCTGGGAACGATCTTCCTGCGCGCGCTGGGGCTGCGCTCGGACGAGGAGATTCTGAAGACCTTCTACACCGTCGACCGCCTGCACATCGCCGACGGCAAGCTGCTTGTGGGCGGTGCCGCAGGATGCCGCGAAGGGCACGCACCTGGTGGGCGTGAAGCCGGCGCATGCGCGTGCTGCACGGCAGCGAAGAGATCGCGCACTCCGGGCGCAAGATCACGCCGCACGCGCTGAAGGCGCTGCGCGCCGCGGGCATCGACAAGGTTGAAGTGGAAGCCGCCGAACTGGATGGCGCGCTGACCGCTGCCGACGTGGTGGATACGTCCACCGGCGAAGTGGTGGTGGAGGCCAACGTGGAGCTGACCGCCGACCGGCTGCACAAGGTGCTGGCCTCAAGCGGCGCGACCAGCTTCGAGGTGTTCTTCCCCGATCGCGACGACGTGGGCAACATCATCTCCAACACGCTGAAGCGCGACTCGGTGCACAAGCCGGAAGAGGCGCTGATCGAGATCTACCGCAAGCTGCGGCCGGGCGATCCGCCGACGCTGGACACGGCGACGGCGCTGTTCGAGGGCATGTTCTTCGATGCGCGCAAGTACGATTTCTCGCGCGTGGGCCGGCTGAAGTTCAACATCAAGCTCTACGAGAACCAGGACGCCACGCAGCTGGATCATCGCACGCTGACGCCCGAGGACTTCTACGCGACCATCCGCTACCTGCTCAAGCTGCGCAAGAACATCGGCATGGTGGACGATATCGACCACCTGGGCAACCGCCGCGTGCGCGCCGTGGGCGAGCTGATGGAGAACCAGTTCCGCATCGGCCTGGTGCGCATGGAGCGCGCCATCAAGGAAAAGATGAGCGTGTATCAGGAGCTGAACACGGCCATGCCGCACGACCTGATCAACGCCAAGCCGGTGATGGCGGCGATCCGCGAGTTCTTCGGCTCCTCGCAGCTCTCGCAGTTCATGGACCAGACCAATCCGCTGTCGGAGATCACGCACAAGCGGCGGCTTTCGGCCCTGGGACCGGGCGGGTTGTCGCGCGAGCGCGCCGGATTCGAGGTGCGCGACGTGCACCCCACGCACTACGGCCGCATCTGCCCGATCGAGACGCCGGAAGGTCCGAACATCGGACTGATCAGCTCGCTGAGCTGCTTTGCGCGCATCAACGAGTACGGATTCATCGAGTCGCCTTACCGCAAGGTGAAGGACTCGAAGCATTCTCGATTTCGTTGAGATCGTCAACGCCGGCGAAAGCGGCCTGCGCGTGGGCGATCACATCGAGAAGGACGAGGCGGCTGCGCCTGAACGCGCAACTGAAGAAGGCGGGCAAGCGCACCATCGACTCGATTCCCTACAGCTTCTACCTTTCCGCGTGGGAGGAGGACCGGCACACCATCGCGCAGGCCAACATCGAGTTCAACGACAAGGGCGAGATCACCGAGGACCTGGTGAATGCGCGCCGGCAGGGCAACTTCGTGCTGGTGAACCGGGCCGAGGTGGACTACATCGACGTCAGCCCGAAGCAGCTGGTCTCGGTGGCCGCGTCGCTGGTGCCGTTCCTGGAGCACGACGACGCCAACCGCGCGCTGATGGGCGCCAACATGCAGCGCCAGAGCGTGCCGCTGCTCGCCGCCGAAGCGCCGCTGGTGGGCACGGGCATGGAAGGCGTGACGGCGCGCGATTCCGGCGCCGTGATTCTGGCCAAGCGCAACGGCATTGTGGACTCGGTGGACTCCGAGCGCATTATCGTGCGCGTCGAGGGCGAGCATCATCCCACGCAGCTTTCGCGCGAGGTGGGATCCGACATCTACCAGCTCATCAAGTTCAAGCGGTCGAACCAGAACACCTGCATCAACCAGAAGCCGGTGGTGCGCGAGGGCGACCGCGTGGTGAAGGGCCAGGTGATCGCCGACGGGCCGTGCACCGAGCAGGGCGAGCTGGCGCTGGGCCGCAACGTGCTGGTGGCCTTCATGCCCTGGCGCGGCTACAACTTCGAGGACGCCATCCTGATCAGCGAACAGCTGGTGCGCGAGGACTACTACACCTCGGTGCACATCGAGGAGTTCGAGATCGAGGCCCGCGACACCAAGCTGGGTCCCGAGGAGATCACGCGCGACATTCCCAACGTAAGCGAGCACGCGCTGCGCGACCTGGACGAGAGCGGCGTGATCCGCATCGGCGCGCAGATCGGGCACGGCGACATTCTGGTGGGCAAGGTCACGCCCAAGGGCGAGACGCAGCTTACGCCGGAAGAGAAGCTGCTGCGCGCGATCTTCGGCGAAAAGGCCGGCGACGTGCGCGATGCTTCGCTCACCTGCCCTCCGGGCATCGAGGGCACGGTGGTGGACGTGCGCATCTTCAGCCGCAAGGGCCAGGAGAAGGATGAGCGCGCCAAGCTGATCGAGGGCGAGTACGTGGCCAAGCTGGAGAAGAACCTGGGCGACGAGATCCGCATTCTGACCGACGAGCGTTTGAAGCGGCTGGAATGCGATTCTGGGCGGCAAGGAAGTGCTGGCCGACCTGCACGACGAGCGCACCAACAAGCGCCTGCTCACCAAGGGCGCGATTCTGGACCGCGACACCATCGAGCGCATCTCGACGAAGAACCTGAAGCGCATCCGCTACGACGACAAGGATCCGCGGGTGAACGAGCAGATCGACGAGATCGAGGAGATGACTTCGCGGCAGATCGAAGTGCTGCGCAAGATCACCAACGAGAAGGTAGCCAAGCTGCAGAAGGGCGACGAGCTGCCTCCGGGCGTGATCAAGCTGGTGAAGGTTTACGTGGCCATGAAGCGCAAGCTGAGCGTGGGCGACAAGATGGCCGGGCGCCACGGCAACAAGGGCGTGATCTCGCGCATTCTTCCCGAAGAAGACATGCCGTATTTGCCCGACGGAACGCCAGTGGAGATCGTGCTGAACCCGCTCGGCGTGCCGTCTCGTATGAACGTGGGGCAGATTCTGGAGACGCACCTGGGCTGGGCGGCGCATGAGCTGGGCAAGAAAATTGCCGATCTTGTGAAGGCCAACTCCGAGGCTGCGTACGTGCGCGAGATGGTGAAGAAGGAGTTCGCCGGCACGGCCACGCTGCGCCAGTTGCTGGAGCTGGATGACGAGACGCTGCTGCGCGTGACGGCGGGGATGCGGAAAGGCATCTGGTTCGGGACGGCGGTGTTCGACGGCGCGCGGGAAGAGGAGATTAAGGCGCTATTGGCCGCGGCAGGACTGCCGTCGTCGGGCAAGACAGCGCTCTTCGACGGCCTGACGGGCGAACAGTTCGAGCAGCCGGTAACGGTGGGCTACATTTACATGCTCAAGCTCTCGCACCTGGTCGACGACAAGATTCATGCGCGGTCGATCGGGCCCTACTCGCTGATCACGCAGCAACCGCTGGGCGGCAAGGCGCAGTTCGGCGGGCAGCGCTTCGGCGAGATGGAAGTATGGGCGCTGGAAGCGTACGGAGCCGCATACATCCTGCAGGAGCTGCTCACCGCCAAGTCGGACGACGTGTATGGCCGCACCAAGATCTACGAGGCCATCGTCAAGGGCGAGGCGGCCATCGAGCCGGGCGTGCCGGAGTCGTTCAACGTGTTGATCCGCGAGCTTCAGTCGCTGTGCCTGGACGTGGAACTGATCAAGCGCGCGGACCTCATTAAGAAGCTGCCCGCGCCGGAAGTGGCGGCGGTGGCGGACTAAAAAGCAGCTTCTAGCTCCTAGCTACTAGCCGCTAGCTTCATCGTGGCGGAGCTCGCAGCCGGGGAGATGAAAAGTTTGCGGGGTGTGTAGATCTTGACTTGGACTCGCACATTCCGCCGTGAATATGAACCGCTTCCCGAACCTGGGAAGCCAAAGAGCTAGAAGCTAGTAGCTAGTAGCATAGCTGGGAAATTGGAGGGTGCCCTTGTTCCGTTCGAATCCGTTTGAGCTTACCAGCCCGATTACCGACTTCGACGCAATCCGCATCATGCTCGCCTCGCCGGAAAAGATCCGCAGTTGGTCGCATGGCGAGGTCACCAAGCCGGAGACCATCAACTACCGCACCTTCAAGCCGGAGCGCGACGGCCTGTTCTGCGCGCGCATCTTCGGCCCGGTGACCGATTGGGAGTGCCTATGCGGCAAGTACAAGCGCATGAAGCACCGCGGCGTGATCTGCGACAAGTGCGGCGTGGAAGTGACGGTAAGCAAGGTGCGCCGCGAGCGCATGGGCCACATCGAGCTGGCTTCGCCCTGCTCGCACGTGTGGTTCTTCAAGGGCCTGCCCTCGCGCATCGGCCACCTGTTGGATATTTCGCTGCGCGACCTCGAAGGCATTCTCTACTTCGAGTCCTACGTTGTGATCGATCCCGGTGACGCGCCGGTACGCGAGCGCGAGATCATCAAGGACGAGACTCGTTTCCGCGAGCTCGACCAGCAGTTCCGGCCCTCGGGCTTCAAGGCCATGATGGGCGCCGAAGCGATCAAAGAGCTGCTCAAGCGCGTGAGCGTGGACGAGCTGGGGATGGAGCTGCGCGAGCGGATGAAGACCGAGACCTCGGCGCAGAAGAAGATCAAGTTCGCCAAGCGCCTGAAGGTGGTTGAGGCCTTCCGCAAGTCGAGCAACAAGCCGCAGTGGATGATTCTGGACGTGCTGCCGGTGATTCCCCCAGAGCTGCGCCCCCTGGTGCCGCTGGACGGCGGCCGCTTCGCCACGTCGGACCTGAACGACCTCTATCGCCGCGTCATCAACCGCAACAACCGGTTGAAGAAGCTGATGGACCTGCACGCGCCGGAAGTAATTGTGCGCAACGAGAAGCGCATGTTGCAGGAAGCGGTGGACGCGTTGTTCGACAATGGCCGCCGCGGCCGCGTGCTGCGTGGCGCCAACAACCGCCCGCTCAAGTCGCTTTCTGACACGCTCAAGGGCAAGCAGGGCCGCTTCCGCCAGAACCTGCTGGGCAAGCGCGTGGACTACTCCGGCCGCTCGGTGATCGTAGTCGGACCGGAGCTGAAGCTGCACCAGTGCGGCCTGCCCAAGAAGATGGCGCTGGAGCTGTTCAAGCCGTTCATCTATCACCGCCTGGAGCAGACCGGACAGTGCACCACCATCAAGCAAGCCAAGGAAATGGTGGAGATGCAGGAGCCGGTGGTGTGGGACATTCTGGAAGAAGTGATCAAGGACCATCCTGTGCTCTTGAATCGCGCTCCCACGCTGCACCGCCTGGGCATTCAGGCCTTTGAGCCGGTGCTGGTGGAAGGCAAGGCGATCAAGATTCACCCGCTGGTTTGCACGGCATTTAATGCCGACTTCGACGGCGACCAGATGGCGGTTCACATTCCGCTGTCGCCGGAGGCGCAGATTGAAGCCAGCGTGCTGATGCTGGCCTCGCACAATATTCTGTCGCCGGCATCGGGCCAGCCGATCACCGTGCCCACGCAGGACATGGTGCTGGGGCTCTACTACATGACCAAGGCCAAAAAGGGAGCCAAGGGCGAGGGCCGCGTCTTTGCCAACACCGACGAGATCCTGATGGCGCTGGAAGCGGGCGAGGTGGAGACGCTTTCGCCCATCCGGGTGCGCTACACGGGCAAGGTGCTGGACATGGCCAACGCCTATGACGACCAGGACCTGACCCACACCGAGGCCGTGGACTTCGACAAGGAGTATCTGTCCACGACCGTGGGCCGCGTGATTCTGAACGACGCGCTTCCCGCCGGCATGCCGTTCGTAAACGGCCTGATGAAGAAGAAGGGCATCGGGCAACTGGTGAACTACTGCAACCAGAACCTCGGGCTCGAGGTGACGGTGGGCATGCTGGACCGCATCAAGTCGCTGGGCTTCCACTATGCGACGCGCTCCGGACTTTCCGTGGGCCTGGACGACATGGTGATCCCGGCGAGCAAGTACACCACGGTCGACGCTGCCGACAAGAAGGTGATCGAGGTCCAGAAGCAGTACATGGACGGCGCCATCACCAACGGCGAGCGGTCCAACAAGGTCATCCAGATGTGGTCTGCGGTGACGGACCAGGTGGCCGACGAGATGTTTTCGAACATGAAGAAGGCGGACGACGAAGGGGCCATGAACCCGATCTACATCATGGCCGACTCCGGCGCGCGCGGATCGAAGCAGCAGATTCGCCAGCTCAGCGGCATGCGCGGACTGATGGCCAAGCCGTCGGGCGAAGTCATCGAGACGCCGATCACCGCCAATTTCCGCGAGGGGCTGACGGTGCTGGAATACTTCATCTCGACGCACGGCGCGCGCAAGGGCCTGGCCGACACGGCGCTGAAGACCGCCGACTCCGGCTACCTGACCCGCCGGCTGGTCGACGTGGCGCAGGACGTGATCGTGACCGAGCCGGATTGCGGCACGCTGGAAGGCATCTACGTCGGCTCCATCGTCGAGTCCGGCGAGATCATCGAGCCGCTGCGGGACCGCATCATCGGGCGCGTTTCGCTGGAAAGGATCAAGGACTACGACGGCAACGTAGTAGTTGAAGTGAACCAGCCCATCGACGAGGATATCGCTTCGGCGATTCAGGGCGCGGGCGTGGAGCGGGTGAAGATTCGCTCCGTGCTGACCTGCGAATCGCGCCGCGGCGTTTGCGCGCTGTGCTACGGGCGCAACCTGGGCTCGGGCAGGATGGTCGAGCTGGGCGAAACCTGCGGCGTAATTGCCGCGCAGTCCATCGGCGAACCGGGCACGCAGCTCACCATGCGTACCTTCCACGTGGGCGGCACGGCCAGCCGCGTGGCCGAAGTATCGCGCCTCGATGCAAAGAGCAACGGCTTTGTGCGCTTCGTCAACCTGAACACCGTGGAAAGCAAAGAGGGCGTGCTGGTGGCCATGAACCGCTCCGGCGCCATCGCCATCGTGGACGAGCGCGGCCGCGAAAAAGAGCGCTACCAGGTGGTGTATGGCGCGCGTCTCCGCGTGCGCGAGGGCGCGACCGTGAAGCTGGGAGCCGTGCTGGCCGAGTGGGATCCTTACACCTACGCCATCCTCACCGAGATTGGCGGCGCGGTGCAGTTCAAGGACCTGCAGGAAGGCATCACGCTCAACGAGGAAGTGGATGAAGTGACCGGCCTCTCGCGCTGGGTGGTGGCTGACTCGCCCGACGAGAAGCGGCAGCCGGCCATCGCGGTGAAGGGCGCGAAGAGCCACAAGCGCTACCTGCTACCGCGTGGCGCGCACATCATGGTCGAGGACGGCGCCGAGGTGGGTCCGGGCGACGTGCTGGCCAAGATTCCCAAGGAGAGCACGCGGACCAAGGACATCACCGGCGGCCTGCCGCGCGTGGTGGAGCTCTTTGAAGCGCGCAAGCCGCGCGAAACCGCAATCATCAGCGAGATCGATGGCGTGGTCCGCTTCGGCGAGGTCTCCAAGGGGCAACGCAAGATCTACGTGACCGCGGACAACGGCGACGAGAAGGAATACTCGGTGCCGCGCGGCATCCACGTGAACGTTCAGGAGGGCGAGCGGCTGCGCGCCGGCGATCCGCTGATGGACGGCCCGCTGAACCCGCACGACATTCTCGCCGTGCTGGGAGAAAAGGAACTGCAGGCTTACCTGGTGAGCGAAATCCAGGAGGTCTACCGGCTGCAGGGCGTGGCCATCAGCGACAAGCACATCGAAGTGATCGTGCGGCAGATGCTGCGCTGGGTGCGCATCGACGAAGTGGGCGATACCAACTTCCTGCTCGAGCAGCAAGTGGACCGTTTCCGCTTCAGGGAGGAGAACGAGCGCGTGCTACAGAACGGAGGCCGTCCGGCGATCGGGCGTCCGCTGCTGCTGGGCATCACCAAGGCGTCGCTCTCCACCGACAGCTTCATCTCCGCGGCCAGCTTCCAGGAGACGACGCGCGTGCTCACCGAGGCCAGCATCAACGGCGCGGTGGACAACCTGCGCGGGTTGAAGGAGAACGTAATCGTCGGGCGGCTGATTCCTGCCGGCACGGGGCTGGAGTACTATCGCAACGTCCAGCTTTCGCCGGAGCTCGAAGAGGCTGCGGCTCGCGTGCAAGAGGAAGTGCATGCCGAGATCGAAGCCGCGGAGCGCGAGCTGGAGATGATGCGCCAGGAAGGCGAAGCGGAGGAGATGGCCGCCGAATAAGCCAGGCTTCTCGAAATGCGCTACACACAGGCCCGGCGCGAGCCGGGCCTTTCAATTTCATCCCAGTCGTGCGCTCTTGTTAACATTGCCTTAAGAAATCCAACGCTACCAGGTCCCATCATGCCTCAAAAAGAAAGTTCTGCCTCGTCTTTGCGCCGCGCAGCGCCCAAGAAGCCGCCGTTACTGATGAAGCGCACGCAGCCGGTGATCAAGAGACTCTCCGCGGGGCTCGGTGAGCCTGTCGTGACCTATTGGAACTCCACCAAGGGGTCTATTTGCCAGAACGATGTGGTTGGCCTCTATGCGCTTTTGCGGAATACAGGGAAGCTCGATCGACTGTCGCTCTTCGTCAAGTCGGATGGCGGATCGGGTGAGGCTTCCCTGCGCATGGTCAACCTGCTGCGCCAATATGTGGATCGCCTGACGGTCCTGGCGCCGCTGGAATGCCAATCGGCTGCGACCATGCTTGCGCTGGGCGCGGATCGCATCCTGATGGGCCCCCTGGCACAGCTATCCGCGGTAGACACCTCCTTGACCCACGATCTTTCTCCCATCGACCGGGACAACGATCGCGTGAGTGTCAGCAATGACGAGCTTTTGCGCGTGATCAGGCTATGGACGGAACAAGCGAAAACCTCGACGGCGAACCCTTATGAGGCGTTGTTTCCATTTATCCACCCGCTTGTGATTGGAGCTGTCGACCGCTCCAGTGCGCTTTCCACCCGGATATGCGAAGAGATCCTGTCCTATCACATGAAAGATCCGAAAAGGACTCGGGAGATCAGCAACATTTTGAACTCCGGCTATCCCTCGCACACCTATCCCATCACGCTGCGCGAAGCAAAGCGGATTGGCTTGAAGGTTGAGCCGATGAGCGACGACGTGAATGCCCTGTTATTCGAGTTGAACGAGATTTACTCCGAGATGGGACAAAGCGCGCTGACGGATTTCGATGAGAAGAATCAGCACGACAACAGCATCGTCAATGTCATGGAGTCAAGCAGGATGCAGATCTACTACCAGCTTGACAAGGACTGGCATTACCGGAGCGAGGAGCGTCGATGGGTCGCGCTCAACGACAAGAGCAGTTGGCGCAAGGCAGAGATTGCCAAAGGCAAGATCACGGTTTCGCAACTGCACGTCCGCTGATGTGTTCTGGTAAGCCGGGCCTTTGCTAGGCGCATTTTTCCGCGGCGGGATTTGGAGCGGTGGCGCCGGAAGGTGGTGCGGCCTTACCGCTGCTGCGGGATTGCTTGACGACATACATGGCAGCGTCGGCCGTTCTGAGCAGGCTGTCCGCAGTGAAGGCGTCCTCGGGGTAGAGAGCGATGCCAACACTGGCCGAGCCCTGCACCACATGCCCGCCCACGGAGAACGGCTCGTCGAAACCGCGTTCGAGGCGGTGCGCGATCTCCTCGACATCGGCGCGATTGTGCACTGACGCGACCACAACCGCGAACTCATCGCCGCCCAGCCGCGCCAGAGCGTCGCCGGGCCGCAGTTGCCCCTTCATGCGCCGCGCCGCCTCCTGCAGGTACAAGTCTCCGGCCTGGTGGCCCCATCGATCGTTCACCTGCTTGAACCGGTCGAGGTCGATGAAGATGAAACCGAAAACGCCGGCGGACTGGCGGGCTTCCCCGATCATCGCACCCAAATGCTTTTCCAGCGAAAAGCGGTTGGGAACGTCGGTGAGGAGGTCGAACTCCGAACGGTGCACGAGATCGGAGTAGAGACGCGAAGTCTCGATGGCCAGCGTCGCCAGGCCGGCTCCCAGAGACAGGGCCTCGGATTCTTCCACACCGGGCTTGTTGAGCCGGTGAATAGCAGCGAAGATAGTTCCAAGTGCCGCGCCCGAACGGCCGGGAATCTCCTGCCGGACGATCCTGAGCGAAGCGATTCTCGATGGGCGCATGCCCAATCTCGCTCCATTGGCGATCTCACACCAGCAGGCCGCGCCGTGCAATCGGAAAGAGACGACTTCGGCAATACCTTCGATGATCTCGCCAAGCGGGCGGGAGTTGTTGATGTCTTCGAGAATGCGGCTTCGACGCTGCTCGAGGTAAGCCAGGGCAGCGGTTTTCTGGCGTACCCGCCGCTCCAGGACCCAGCTTCTGATGCCAATGGTGATGACTACACCAAGCAGCAGGCCGACAATCATCGTCAAATGGCGCACATTCAACCATGGCGGCCGGGCCACGACCGCGATGTCGTCAACATTGCGCATAAGGATATTAAACGGAACCTCGCCATTGAAGGGATTCGCATCGGTAAGCATGCAGATTCCCGTAACTCGGATCCGTGTGCCCACGGGAATCTCGCGCATGGGGGCAAGCGGGGCCGAGCTTGCTGAGCCGGGATGGCGAATGATGGCGGAGAACAGGTGGCCGTCGGAATTGAGTACGTATTCGTCCTGCGTGGCCTGCCGGACCTCGGTGACCACCTGGCCCTCCACTGAAACCAGGTCGAATACGCGGCTGTAGCCTTCGTTGCCGCCCTGGGCCAGTTGGCGCCATGTGAAGAGCGCTGGGATGACCGGCGCCCGCGTCGGCGTCTCGTGCACTTCTCCGCGGGTCAGGGTGAGGAAGCCGTTTTCGACGGCCGGAAATCCTATCACGTCGGCCACGGCGCCCGCGTGCAGCGGATTCCAACTATCAGTCTCGATCCACAGGCTTTTTGAGCCGTCCTGGAGGACCAGGGCAACGCCGGGCTGGTAGTAGGTGATGATTCCATGCGCGCGCTGGCGCTCACTCAGGTCGTGGACCTGATAGCCGGTCAAAATCCGGTCCATCGGTGTTACCGGCATGGACCAGGGGTCAACATCGGCGCGTTTCAGAACCTTCACCTGGTCCAGCGACTGGACATGAATGAGGATGCCTGTCTGTTGCATTTTGTTATCGAAGCGACCGGATTGGACGCCGGTTATCTCGACTTCGGCGTCGAGAAGGTCCTTGAGGCGTGTTGGGTCGTCGCTGTCGATGGTGGCATCGACATGGCTTCCCTCCACAAGCGTGCGCAGTTCAGTGGTTGAGATTGGCGCTTGCGAGTTGGGCGCGAGATCGGCGGACTGGATGACGGCGCGCAGGGTGACGAGTTTGCAATCGGTCTCGGCGCGGGTCATCTGCTCAAAGCTGGGTTGGCGGGGCTTGGGCAATGGACCGTGGCCCAATGGCGCGATATCGCTGCTCTCCACGTGTGGCCGGAAGCTTTCATGCATGGTTCCGCGCACCCGCACGCGATCGCCTGGAATGAGCCGGTACATCGCGGCAGGGTGCAGATAAATGGCCGAGTCGCCATCCTGGACAAACAGATTCCTTTCATAGGGGCGGTAGTAGGTGACGGTGGCCTCGAAGGAGACGGGCGAGTGCCGGCTGGCCTGGGCGTTGGTCAGACTCGCCGCGGCCAGCAACGTGGTGATTTGGCCAGACGGCTGAGCCCACGCACCACAAGCGCACAGAGAAAGCATCGCGAACAGGGGGACAACCTTTTTCATCGGCGCGGCTCAAAAGGCTGGATGACGACGGATCCGACCTGAGTGCATTGAAGGCTCTATTCCTTACCGCAGGCTGGACACTCAGCGGCATTTTCTTTCTTGAAGAAAGCCACCTTGCGCGATCTCCAGACGGCAATCAGTGAACCGAAGATGCTCTCAGGGTCTTTATCGGCAGGTGAGGAGTGAAGAATAATTGGGGCGTGAGGGAATTCGGTTGGGCCAGGGAATTGCGGGAGGGGAACGTCACATCTCTAACAATCAATGGTCTCTTGGCGCGAGCTCACCTTGCGGCTGCTCTTCGCGGGCACTGGAATTCGCCGCCCGGGTCTGCTTGGCGACATACATCGCGGCGTCAGCCTCGCGAAGCAGGCTGTCGGCGGAGGTGGCGTCTTCAGGATAGATCGCGATGCCAAAGCTTGCCGAGCCGTGCAGAATAAACCCATCGCCGATAAACGGTTCCTGGAAGCAGCCTTTCAGGCGCGCTGTGATCTCTTCCACTTCGGCACGGTTGCGCACTGCCGAGACCACGACGGCAAATTCATCGCCGCCCAGCCGCGCCAGCGTGTCGCCGGGACGGAGCTGCCGCTTCATGCGTAAAGCGGCTTCCTGCAGGTACAAGTCTCCCACCTGATGGCCGAACCGATCGTTCACCTGCTTGAATCGATCGAGATCGAGGAAGATGAAGCCGAAGATGCCGGCAGACCTGCGGGCTTCCGAAATCATCGCGCCCAAGTGCTTCTCCAGCGAGAAGCGGTTGGGAACGTCGGTGAGCAGGTCGAATTCCGAACGGTGGACGAGATCGGAATAGAGGCGAGAAGTTTCGATGGCCAATGTGGCTAAGCCCGCGCCCATTGAGAGTGCAGTGGCAGCATTGGCGAAGGCCGGCGCGTGCGGGTCGACTCCTGTAAAAATGGTCCCGTGCGACGGTCCGGTGCGCGCGGGAATCTCGCGGCGGACGACACGGAGGTTGCGCGCCTCCGGCGGGTTGTTGCCCACACAGGCGCCATCTGTCACCTGGCAGCAGCAGTCTGCGCCGTCGAGACTGAATGAGACAAGCTCCGTAATCTGCTCGAGAATCTCGACCAGCGGCTGTCCGCCGTTAATGTCCTCGAGGATACGGCTTCGCTTCCGCTCCACGACAGCTTCGGCTTCAATCCGGGTAGCCAGAGCGGCCGTCTGGTGGTGCACCTTGCGCTGCAACATCCAGGCCCATGCGCCGACCGCGATCGCCGCTGCCAGCAGCAGGATCAAGATTCGCATGAGATCGGGCACGTTAAGCCAGGAGGGGCCGGCGATGACAACCACGTCGTGTGCCGAGCGCAACAGAACGCCGAATCCCATGGCGCCATTGAAGGGATTGCCGTCGTCGAGGATGGCGACGCCCGTCACCCGGACTTTGCTGCCCGTGGCAATGACCGGCATGGGCGGAGGCTCTTTCACTACTCCCCATTCGTACACAAAAGGATGCCGGAGCGCCGCGGAAAACAAGTGGCCCCGCGAAGAGATTATGTACACGTCCTGGGCCTGCTCGCGCACCTGGGTCACCAGGTCGCCCTCAATTGAAACCAGGTCGAAGGCATGCTTGCTCGCCGCCAGCTCGTTCCATGACACAGGCGCCGGCGCAACTGCAGGGGCGGCTCCCAAGCTGCGAATCGCGCCTAGTTTCAGGGTCAGAAAGCCGTTATCCACGAAGGGAATCCCGATCGCTTCGGCGCGGTCGCTTACCTCCAGCCGATCGATCTCCGGAGTCAGCACCCGAATGCTGCGGCTGCCGTTCTGCAGGACCGCCATTTGTGCCTGATGGTAGTAAGTGATGACGCCCTCTACGCGCACCCTACCCGTGTGGTCCTCGACGTTGTAAGTCTTCAGCACCTGGTCCAGGGGCGTCACCGGGATCGCCCACGGGTCGCGTCCCGCCGGACGCAGAATCTTCACGTCCTTGTACGAAGTCGCATGCAGCAGGATGCCAGTCTGTTGCATTTTCCCGTCGAACCGTCCCGACACAACGCCGCTGATCTCGACCTCGGAATCCAGCCAGCCATTCAGCCGGGCCGGATCGCCGTTGTCCATGGTGACTCCCACGTAGCCGCCCTCGACAGCCAGCTCCAACTGCGTCACGTGGCGTCCGGCGCTTAATTCAACATCGGCCGAACGCACCACACCGCGCACGATGACATAGAAGCAATCCAAATGCGTCTCGATCATCTCCCGAAACGTCGCCGGAACGGGCTCGGGCAGAGAGCCATGGTGGAGCAGGGTAATGTCGCTGCTTTGCACATCGGGACGGAAGTCTGCGAAGGTTGTTCCCCGCACGAGGATGCGGTCGCCGGGGACCAGCGCGAGGTTCGTGGTGGCGCGCACATACATTCCCTTGCCTGCGTCCTGCACGAATAATGTGAGTTCATAGGCGCGGAAGTAGGTGACCGTAGCTTCGAAGGCGACCGGCCGGGCGAGGCCGGCATCCTCATTGCTGAGGGCGGTAATTGCGCCGAGCGTGGTGAGCGGACCGGGCGCTTCGGCCCGCGCGCCCGAGGCGCACAGGGAAAGCATCGCGAACAGGAGGGCCAACGTCTTCATCGCTGCGTTCACGCCGGCCGGATAGCGCAAAATCCGGCCCCGAAAAACATTATCGGCAGATTTGGGAAGAAGAATTAACCCGGTGGAGGGGCCTGTACCCGCGTCTTGCGGAGGGGCACTATGCCAGACTTGGTCTTTTGGCGCCAACTCGCCGTCCCCCTGATTCTACAGCACCCGGGTTTTGCCGAGCCGGGTGTACTTGACCGCATACATGGCGGCGTCGGCCGCGCGAAGCAGGCAGTCGGCCGAAGTGGCATCTTCAGGATAGATCGCAATGCCGAAGCTTGCCGAACCGTGGATGCTATATCCCTCTCCGTCGAACGGTTGATCGAAGGAACATTCCAGGCGCGCGGCGATCTCCTCGACCTCCGTACGGTTGCGCACTTTTGAAATTACCAATGCGAACTCATCTCCGCCGAGCCGCCCCAGCACGTCGCCGGGGCGCAACTGCCGCTTTATACGCTGTGTCACTTCCTGCAGGTACAAGTCTCCCACCTGGTGTCCGTGCAGGTCGTTCACCTGCTTGAATTCATTCAGGTCAATATAGATCAGGCCGAAGATGCCAGCCGATTGGCGCGCGGCGTGAATCTGCGCGAGCAGAGTTTTTTCCAGTGCAAAACGATTCTGCACGTCAGTGAGCAGGTCGAACTCCGAGCGGTGGACGAGATCGGAGTATAGCCGTGAAGTTTCAATAGCCAGCGTGGCCAGTTCCGCCGCCATCGCCAGAGCCGCATTCTGTGAGGGGCCGGGATTCGTGCGCGCGTCGAATGCGGCGTAGATGGCGCCCAGGGGCGGGCCGGAGCGGGCGGGGATGGGATGCTCGACGGTGCGTAGGGACGAAGAAGCAAGCCGCGGCGGACGGTTTCCCAGCGCGGATCCATCCGCGACCTGGCACCAACAGGGCGCGCCATTCAGCCGCACTGATACCAACTGGGTGATCCGCTCCAGAATCTCTGCCAGCGGCTTGGAATGGTTGATGTCTTCCAGGATTTTGCTGCGCCGGCGCTCCACGTAAGCCAGGGATCCGATCTTGCGGCGATTTCTTCTTTCCACATACCATCCCCGGAAGCCCAGCGCGATGACCACGCCAAAGAGCAGGCCGACGATCATGATCAAATGACGAACATTCAGCCAAGGCGGCTGGGCAACGAGCACAATGTCGCCGCCGTCGCGCAGCAGGATATTGAAAGGCACCTCGCCGTTGAAGGGATTTGCGTCTGCCACCATACAGATGCCGGTAACGCGGATCCGTGAGCCCGGTGGAACGTCTCTCATGGGGAGAAGCGGAACTGCACTCAGAGCGCCGGGATGGCGGAAGATCGCCGAAAACAAGTGCCCGTCCACCTTGAGCACATATTCGTCCTGGGTCGCCTGTCTCACCTCCGCAACCACCTGACCCTCGATGGAGACAAGATCATAGCTATGGCTTACGGCCGTATTGCCACCCGAGGCCAGTTCCCGCCAAGTGAAGAGGGAAGGTACTGCTGGCGTCTGGACCAGGCTGTCCTGAATTTCACTGCGGGTCAGGGTCAGGAAGCCGTTCTGCACATCTGGAAATCCGATCGCGGTTGCGCGGTCGCCTATGCGCAGTGGGCTGTAATTCCCGGGTTTCAATCCAAAGGCTTTTGGAGCCATCCTGGAGCACCAGAGCCACGCCCGGCTGATAGTAAGTGATGGTTCCCTGGACCCGTATGCGCTGCGATTGATTGACCGAGCGGTATCCCGCGATAATGCGGTCCATCGGCGTAATCGGCAGCGACCAGGGATCGGAACCGGCAGGTTTCAGGATCTTTACGCCGTCCAGCGACTGAATGTGGAACAGGATGCCGGTTTGCTGCATCTTGTTGTCGAAGTGTCCTGACACCGCGCCGGTGATCTGCACCTCGGCGTCTAGCAGGTTCTTCAGAGCGTTCGCGTCGTCGCTGTCAACATTCGCGTCCGCCATCCCTCCGTCAACATACATGCGCAGGTAGGTCGACGGTATGTGGGAACGTGGGTTTGGCACCAGGTCAGCGGAGCGGACGACGGCGCGCTCAGTGACGAACCTGCAATCGGTGTTGCCCTGGATCATTTGCTCGAAGCTGGGCTGCTCGGGCCTTGGCAACGCGCCACGACCGGCGATGGTAATGTCGTCACTTTCCACAAAGGGATGGAAACTCTCGTGCATGGTTCCCCGCACCCGGACACGATCGCCGGGAGTGAGCTTGAGCCTCGTGGTGGCGTGGACGTAGATCGCATCGCCGCCTTCCTGCACAAAAAGGTCCTGGTCGTACGAGCGGAAATAAGTGACCGTGGCTTCAAAGGAGACCGGTGCGTGATGGAGGGCGTCGGCGTTGGAGAGAGTCGCCGCGGCGTGCAGCGTGGTCAGCGGCGCGGGCGGGGCCGCTTGCGCAGCCAGCGCAGTTGCGGTGAGGATGGCAGCCGCGAGGACGAGTTTCTTCTTCAAAACGAACTTCATTCCATCGCCGCGATCGTTTCGGGCTCGCAAACTGTTTGCAGCGCTGTTCGGTGGCTCATTCATCTTGGCACGCGGGATGAGCCTGCCGCTGCGCGAGTGGAAGCAATCCGGGGATAACCTTGAACCTATCTTACCCACTCATAAGTCGTTTGGAAATAGCACTTTGGTGCGCCGGGACGAGGGATTTCGCCTCCGCTGCCCAGGCCCCTGGAGCGTGCGCCCAGCGAGGCAGGTGACCGCGACAAAACCGCGATTTTTGAGTCACCTGCGTGGGACGTTATTGCTCTGACGGCCGGACCCCGCCGAGGCCCAAGTTGCGAGATGCAACGCCGTGTGGGGTTCTACACTGAAAGTGGACCGTTTTTGAGACAGAAACGGCGATTTGACGGGAACATGGCAAAGAAACTCCGAGTTGGCATTCTTTTTGGCGGGCGCAGCGGCGAGCATGAGGTTTCTCTGCTGTCGGCGGCTTCGGTTCTGGGGGCGATCGATCGCGAAAAGTTCGATGTGACGCCCATTGGCATCACCAAGGAGGGCCGCTGGCTGGCGGCCGCGGACGCGCGGGGACTGCTGGAGGGCGATGCGAGTGCGGTGGCGCGGCGGCTGCGCGCGGGCGATCCCGAGGCGACGCCCGGCGCCAAGCTGCTGCACGAAGGGATTCCGACGCTGATGGCGCCTGAGCCCGGTGGCGCCGCTGCTTTCAACCAGAACCAGGCCCTGGACGGCAAGTCCTCGGCCGGCGCGGCGCTCGACGTCGTCTTTCCCGTGCTGCACGGCACCTTCGGCGAGGACGGCACCATTCAGGGGCTCTTCGAGCTGGCCGGCATCGCCTACGTCGGTTCGGGCGTGCTGGGCTCGGCCGCGGGCATGGACAAGGACGTGATGAAGCGTCTCTTCGTCCAGGCCAGGCTGCCCATCGTGAAGCACGTCACGCTGCTCCGCGCCGATTGGGAGAAGTCGCCGCGCAAGGCCATCGCGCTGGTCGAGAAGACGCTCAAGTATCCGGTCTTTGTGAAGCCGGCGAACCTGGGCTCCTCAGTGGGCATCACCAAGGCGCACGATCGTGAAGAACTCGGGCCGGCGCTGACGGTGGCGGCGAAGTACGACCGCAAGCTCATCGTGGAACAGGGCGTGGGCGGCAAGACGGGCCGCGGCGGGCAGGCGGCGTGCGCCCGCGAGTTTGAAGTATGCGGTGCTGGGCAACGACTCGCCCGAAGCGAGCGTGGTGGGAGAGATCATTCCCGGCAAGGAGTTCTACGACTACGAGGCGAAGTATCTGTCGGAGGGTTCTGTGCCGGTGATTCCGGCGAAGGTCGCAAAGGCGCAGAGCCGCAAGATTCGGGAAATGGCGGTTGCGGCGTTCAAGGCCTGCGATCTCTCGGGTCTTGCGCGCGTGGACTTCCTGATGGAGCCCGGCGGCAAGAAGCGAATCTTTGTCAATGAAGTGAATACGATGCCCGGCTTCACGCGCATCAGCATGTATCCGAAGCTGTGGGAGGCGTCGGGGCTGGGGTACAAGGAGCTGATCACGCGGCTGATTGAGCTGGCGCTGGAGCGCCAGGCGGAGAAGAACAAGACCTCGTACAGCAGGGAAGAGTGAAAAAGCAGGGAACAGGGAACGAGGGACCAAGGGAACAAAAAAAACTCGACCGGTGTCTAAGTTCAAGGGCTGATGACCATGTGCGTGCAATGGGTGGGTGCAGCTTTGGGGTTCTTCGTTCGTCGACCACTGTCCAATGACCGCCGTCCTGTGACGTATTCTGATTCCGAGGCACGACTTCAATGACTTTGCTCGATGCTCCACAGTTCGACGCCGCGCGTGCGAAGCGCAAAACCCTCATCATCGAGTGCTGCACGGGCGCGCTGGTGGTGCTTTTTGTGGCCTGGTGGCTGGTGGCCGGCCGGCCGGTGGACTGGCCGTGGAACTGGAACCACTACCTGTTCGGGCGCGCAACGGTGAACAAGTTCCTGACGGCAGTCGAGGCCAACGACCTGGCCAAGGCCTACGGTATCTGGCAAAACGACAAGAACTGGCAGCAGCACCCGGCGCAATACAGCGTGTATCCGTTCAGCCGCTTTCAGGGCGATTGGGGCCCCACCAGCCCGGACAATGAATACGGCGCGATCCGCAGCCACAAGATTGCGCTAGCCGGCCACTATGGCAACGGCCTACTGGTGGCGGTATTCATCAACGGACGCAAGAGCGATGCGCTCGACCTCGCTTACGATCCCAAGACCGGCCAACTCAGCTTTGCGCCGCCGGGCGTGAGCCTGTATCTGGGGCCGTGAGGAAGGCAGCTTCAAGCTTCTAGTGGCATGTCGCACAGACAACATTACTGCGGATGCAGCGGATCGGAGTATTTCCGCTGGGTCTGCCCGAGATGCTCTTTGATGCGGCCGACTCGGGCTAACAAGCCCAATGGCTATCTTCTCGGCTCATACCGCATCGCCACCGCCCCGGAGCCGAACTCCAGCCGGCTCACGAGCCTCAAGTCGATACGCTGCGATAGCCCCGCGAACAACGTCGGCCCGTGACCCGCTAGCCTGGGCTGCACCACGATCTCGAACTCATCGATCAATCCCAGCTCCGCCAACGCCATCGGAAGCTTCACGCCTCCCACGAGCAGGCCATTACCCGACTGTTGCTTGAGCTGCTGAACGGCCTTCTCCAAGTCCCCGCGTACAAGCTCCGCGTTCCAATCGACCCGGTCCAGGGTGCTCGACACGACGTACTTCTTTGCCGCGTTGATTGTCCGGGCGAAGGGTTCCATCCATTCAGGCCTCGTTCCCGCCAGCGCCGGCGGCCTCCATCCCGCCTCCATCATTTCGTAAGTCACCCGGCCAAAAAGGAGCGCATCGGCCTGTTCAAGATTCTCGATTGCGTTACGAAACAGGTCTTCGTCCGGTGTCATTGCACGATGATCGCAGCACCCGTCCAATGTGACGTTGATGGAATACCGAAGGGGTCGCACTCCGGAAGTGTACCGCCGATAGCGGGAGACCAGCAAAGTTAGACCGCTCCAGGCTAAGAGCCACTCACGTAACGCATGACGATGACAATTTGAGAGCTGCTACCTTTCAGTGGTCGGGGACCTGAAGGGAAATCTCCAGCGATCCGGCGCGGTCGGCGTTGAGGTCGTGGACGCCGATGCGCAGATCGACTTGGCCGGCAGGCAGATCGAATGGCAGGCGCACGGAAATTCCCGATGTCATGATCTGCTCGAATTGCGCGGCCTTGAGGCCCATCTGGAACGCATGTGTGTAGTAGCTCAGCCGCTGGCCGTCGCTGTCGTAGGCGATCATGGCAAGCTCGATGGCGGCCGTGCGGCTTCCGTCGGGCGCGGTGTCGAGGGCCAGGCCATGCGCGTCGAGCGTGAGATCGACGATGTACCGGTGCGCTGGGCTTTTGAATGAGGGCGACTTCTCTCCAGGCCGCGCCGCTGGGAAGGCTTACGCCCTGGAACACCGGATCGGCAGCGGGCAGGACGCGCGCCTTGAGCAGGATTCCGGTGGCCGCCGGAGCGTCGTGGGCAAGAGCTGCCGCAAACACGCTGGTCTGCTCGCTCCCGGCAGGCGATGATTTGCCGGGCGCATCGGCGTAGTAGCCGCGGCGATAGGCGAGCTTGAGGCCATGGTCGTCGTCCAGCCGCACCTGAATCTTGTGGTAGCTCCCGTCGAGCGCGGCGTTCTTCGGCACATAGGCGAGGGTGTAGTAGCTTGCGCCGTTCTCGATGGCGCTGGCCACAGCCTTGGCGAAGTCGTTGGTCTCGACGTAGGCCTTTCCGCCGGTGTCATCGGCGACTTGCTGCATGGTGGCCTGGCTGCCGTAGTGCTGCTCCCGCTCCTGGGACCATTGCGCGCTTTGGGCCTCAGCCGCGGCGTGGACATCATGAGGTATGGTGGGGTTGTCGGCAGCGCTGAACTCCGCCGGCTCCCATAGGCCGCTCGCGTCGACCGGATAGATGGCCACGCGCGCGGCGGTGAGCATGTCGGCGGTCTTCTGCACCTCCTCGCGATAGCCCGCAACGTTGGCGAAGGGGCCGGGTAGCGAAGCATCGGGAAATAGCACCAGCGGAAACGCGCCAGAGAACCAGATCACGTTCTTGCGCCCCGAAATGCCGCCGAGATAGCCGGCCAACTGCTTCATTGCGTCGAGCGTAATGTGCATGCGCGTGTTGATCTGGCCGGCGATCTGGTCGGCCTGAAACTGCTGTAGAGCGGCGGAAGCGTTAAGGGGGCCGGCAGTTTGCGAATCCGGATTCGAGCCGCCAGTATTGGAGCCGGAGGGCGGCGTGGCGGGCTGCGTGCCGGCCACCGCGTTGACCTGGTTGTTGTTGAGAGCCGTCAACGATGGCGTGTCCAGCAAAGGCGGCTGCTGCGGGTTGGCCTTTGGCTTCCTGAACAGGCTGACCAGGGCGGCCGGATCGCTGGTGAATTGGGTGACGATGCGCAATTGCGTGCCGAGCGTGAAGATGGCCAGCGTTGTGCCGGGCTTCACCGTGCCCAGGTAGTCGATCATCTTGCTGCGCACCCGCATCTGGTCGCCGAGGGGCGTGTTCAGCGCGTCGAGCAGCAGCACGTTTACCGCGCTCGACTCGGGATACGCAGGCAGGTTCGTGTAGGTATTCGGCGGGAGCGCCGCGAGCCAGAAATGCGGGCGGAGCGCCGGCGGGCTGGTGCTCGTCGAACGAGGAAATGGTCTGCTCGTTGCCGTCTTCGAAGACATGAAAGCGGCTCCGGTCGAGGCCGCGCACAGGCTTGTCGCGGTCGGTGACAACAACGTCAACAAGGACAAGGCTCGAGTTGGCGCGAAGCGCTGGGGCAGGTGTCGCGGCGTTTTGGGAGTGCGCGCCGGGCAACGCGACGAGCAGCAAACCGGAAAGAGACGAACAGACGCGAATCGGTGAAGCAAACGCATTCGGCAAACCCCTATCGGAGACGATTTGGGGAAGAGCGCGGCCGTGCCTCCGCCTGTTCCTATTTTGCGCTGCCGGGAGGGACCTGGCGCGAGAATATGGTATCGGCCAAGCGATGATAAGCACCGTCCGGCGAGTAGTCGAAACTCGGAAGCGCCCCGTTTCACCGCGCCGCCTCCACCAGCACTTCGGTGCTTTTGCTCATTTTGGCGGTGCGCTCGATCTTGTCCCAGTTGAAGGGCTTGCCGTCGATGGCGCGCTTGAGCGTCTTGAAGAGGACGATGGAGAAGACCTGGCGGTAGGCGAAGCGCTGCAGCCAGATGTGGAAGAGCAGCCAGCCGTCGCCTTTGTTGGCGGGATGGCGGCGCTCCAGGCTGAAGGCGACCGACGAGGTGATGAAGTCGATGAGCAGGAAGCCGAGGAAGTAGACCACCAGCTTTTCAAAGCTGGCCGCGGAGGCCGCTTCAGGGTGGTAGTGGCGGTCGACGAAGATAGTTGACGACGCCGGCCAGCGAACATGATGTCGATGAAGGGCGAGACCAGCGGCAGGAGCATCTGGAAGATGAGAATGTTGGGCAGCGCGAAGAGGCCCATGGCCTTGTTGCGAACGAAGGCGGCGCGATGCTTCCAGACCGCCTGCAGGGTGCCGAAGGACCAGCGGAAGCGCTGGCGCATGAGGCCCCTGGCGTTGATGGGCGCTTCAGTAAAGGCCAGCGCGCGGTCTTCGTAGTCGACCTTGAGTCCCTGTTCGAGCAGGTTCATGGTGAGGTCGGCGTCTTCGGCCACGGTGTTGAGCGGATAGCCGCCGGCCGCTTTGACCGGCGCGGTGCGCCATGCGCCGATGGCGCCGGGGACGACGGTGACGACGTGGAAGAGGTCGAGAGCGCGGCGCTCGAAGTTCTGGCTGGTGATGTATTCGAGAGCCTGCCAGCGCGTCCACAGATTGACGCGGTTGCCCACCTTGGCGTTGCCGGCGATGGCGCCGATCGTGGGATCCTCGAAGTGAGGAATGAGCTTGGAGATGGCGTCGGCGGCGATGACGGTGTCGGCGTCGATGCCGACGTAGATCTCTTCGTTCATGCGATCGAGCGCGTAGTTGAGCGCGGCGGCCTTGCCTTCGTTGCGCTTGGTGAGGACCTGCACGCGGCCGGCGGCGATCTCCTGGGCGTAGGCGGCGGCGGCCACTTCGGCGGTGCGGTCCATGCGAGCCGTCGTCGATGACGATGACGTGGAGGTTCTTGTAGTCGGAGTTGAGCACGGAGCGGATGGTGCGGACGATGACCGTCTCCTCGTTGTAGGCGGGGATGAGAACGGCGACGCGCGGGTTGAAGCCGGGCGAGGCCTGGCGGTGCGGCTTGCTGCAGGCGGTCGATGACGGCGAAGAGGCCGACGATGATGAGGCGCGCGCTCATCAGAACGTCGCCGACGAAGAAGACCATGACGATGAAGTTGCCGATGATGTCGAGCGCGGAGAAGGCGATGGAGTCGGGGATGGTGCGCACGCGCTGCCAGAAGGTGAGCGGCGGCATGACCTGCGGCGGTGGTCTTGCCCATGAGCGCGGAGACGGGAACGATGGTGTAGCCGTGGGCGCGCAGGGCGTCGATGAGCAGGGCCGAGCGCGGCCACGGTGGCGGAGCGGTCGCCGCCGCCGTCGTGCATGCAGGATGATGGAGCCGCGGAACTGCGGCTTGGTCTTCATGGTCTGCAAGCTGGGCGAAGCACCGACTCGATGATCTCCTGCGGCGATTTTGCGCGGGTGCTCGTTCCAGTCGTCGGTGTCGATCTTGCTGCCGATGATGGTGAGCCCATCCTGCTGGATGCGCCACGACGGGCGCGGCCTCGTCGTCGGTGTCGGGCTCCTCGTCGATATCGTAGGGCGGGCGGAAGTAGAGCGGCTGCACGCCCAGCTTGCTTTCGAAGAGGCGCTCGGTGAGATTGATCTCGAGATCGAGCTGGCGCGTGCGAGATTTCGCTGATGTCGGGATGCGTCCAGGTGTGGTTGCCGATCTCGTTGCCTTCGCGCACGATGCGCTGCATGAGGCCGATGTTGCTCCGCAGCCTCGGCGCCGATGAGCATGAAGGTGCCCTTGACGTGCTTCTGCTTGAGGATGTCGAGAATCTTCGGCGTCCACTTGGGATCGGGGCCGTCGTCGAAGGAGAGCGCAACCTCGTTGGGATGGTAGCCGTACTGCTCGACGGTGTAGGTGCGCGGATACACATCCATGTGCTCATCGACGATGAGCTTTTTGCGCGGGTCGGGCTCGTCGGTGTCCACTTCCACGGTGCGCTTGCCGGGCTGCGGCAGGCCGGTGACGCGCAGGATGTCGCCATCGCCCTCGGTGTCGACGTCGTGGCCGGGCTGAACGGTGCCGAGCGCCTGCAGCGACTGCGGGATCGCTGGGCTGGTCCCAGACGTTCCACAGCGAGCTGTCTTCCTCGCCGAGGCGCCAAAGCGCAAAGGTTTGCAGGCCGAGCTCGCGCGCGCCGCGCAACTCGTTGAGCACCGTGACGGCATCGAGAAACCACACCACGTGGCGCTGGTTCGTGTCCTCGTCGATGTACTCGAAGTGAGGATTGAGCGTGTCGTAGTCGAGATCGAGATCGGCGTCGGCGTCGGAGGCGCGCTCCCATGCATCGGAGACGGAGAGATCTTCGGTATTGAGAACCTGCGGCTTGCGGATGCCGGCGGTCTTTTGGATTGGGAATGGAGAGCGTCCAGTCGTAGCCGTAGTTGCCGATCGCGCAGATGAGCTTATCTTTGGGCACGATCTTGAGCACGCGGACGCAGATTGCCGATGAACCACTGCTGGCTGGCGATGGGGCCGGGATCGCTGGTGGCCTGGTGCTCGTCGTAGTTCATCAGCACAATGCCGTCGGAGTTGGCGGCGATGGTCTTCAGGTCGCTGTCGCTGGTGGCGACGGCCACGTTGACGTAGAGGCGCAGATTGCGCGGGTGCATCTCGGCGTAGAGCGCCTGGATGAAGCTCAGGTAGGCCGGCTCATCGTCGTCGGGGATGCTTTCGATGTCGAGCGAAAGGCCGCGATAGGCCGGGTAGGCAGCAAGAAAGCGCATGATCTGCTGGAGCAGAGCGCGCGCTCTTTGCCGGGATCGTCGAGCACGTCGCCGACGCCGGTGTCCCAGTTTGGGTGTGCGGGATTGAAGTTGTTGAGGGCGGGAAAGATTTCAGTGTCTTCCTTGGCCGCCTGAATGACGTGCTTGACCTTGTTCAGGTCGTCGGGGTCGTGCACCGTGGCGCCCTCGATCACCGGATACTCGCGCAGGTTGTCGCCGCTCATCGTCATCAGCGTGCCGTTGGGCGAATCCACGTGCAGCCACTGCGGGAACAGCATGTCGATCTGGTGGATATGTTCTTTGAGCGAGGAGTAGCTGGCCGCGTCGTCCTGCACGTAATAGGCGGCGCGCAAGCCTTCGCCGGTGTTCAAGGGGAATCTCGGAGGGCTTGCGGTCGGTCTTGCGGCGCGCGGGGCGCTGGTTTTTGCCGTTGCGCAGCAAGGATGGACTGGTCGGGCAAGGCCTCGATAATTGTGCTTGGGGATGGGCAGCAGCAACTCGGGCAAGTGCTGGTTGCGCAGCACGTTGAAGATGAAGCCGGCCACGACCAGCGTGGAGAGCACGGCCGTCGCATCGAGAATGCGGCGCAGGCGCTTCCAGCGCTTGCGTTGCGGGTCGAAAAAGATCTGTCGGTCGGGCATGTCTTGTGCTTTAGCACGGCATCGCGAAAAGCGCAGCAAAAAAGCACAGTCGCATTCCACGAACGCGACGGCCTTAGCGCGAAATCGGCAAGGGCGCGGAATTCCTGGACATGCCGTACGCTATACAGTAAAAATCGTATGGAAGCTGGCGAAGAGAGTCAATTGACGGCGTGGCGGCGCATGGCCCAACGCGCGGGCCGAGCGCGCGCCGCGCTGCCTGTGGCGCTGGCTCTTGCCGCCGGCCTGGTGCTGCGCCTGTGGATGCTCCGGAACCTCTTTGAGGTCAACGGGGACTCGCTGATCTACGGGGGCCTGGCCAAGAACCTGCTGCTGCACGGGCGATTTGCCCTGACACTGCCCAGCGGGGAAATGTATCCCACGCTGATCCGGCTGCCCGGCTATCCGCTTTTCTCGCCGTTTGCTTCCGGCTCTTCGGGATGGAGAACTATATTGCCGCGGCGTGCGTGCAGATTGCGCTCGAACTGCTTGGCTGCCTGCTGCTGGCGGATTTCGTGCGCCGGATCGCGCCTGCCGCGGCTGAGCCGAGGCGCCGCGCTGGCGACGCTGTGGCTGGCGGC
Organism: uncultured Acidobacteriaceae bacterium; assembly: GCA_963701835.1. Classification (GTDB taxonomy): domain Bacteria; phylum Acidobacteriota; class Terriglobia; order Terriglobales; family Acidobacteriaceae; genus Telmatobacter. The sequence goes on from CAVPBL010000019.1 coordinate 166,032, forward strand.
GCTTTGCCCGTTCACCGCTTCCTACGCGGCTGACGCCGCTGACCGAGACGCCGACGCTCTTCGTGCTGGCGCTGGCGATGTGGGCGATGGCGCGGTTCCGGGACGAGCCGGGCTGGGCGAATGCGCTGTGGTTTACGTTTGCGGTGACCTACGCCGCGCTGTTGCGGCCCGATGGAGCGCTGGCGGCCGTGGCTTTTGCGCCGGCGCTTCTGCTTGGATCGGATTGCGCGTGCGGCAGACGGGTCCGGGACGAGATTCCGCTGCGAAAGCTGGTCGCGCATGGCGGTGGTTTGCGTTTTGCTGGCGCTGGCGCCGTTTGCCGTGTGGACGGCGCGCAACTGGCAGCGTCTTTCACGTCTTTGAGCCGCTGGCGCCGCGGCTGGCCACCGATCCCGGCGAAAGCCCGAACCCGGGATGGGAGCGCTGGGTGAAGAGCTGGTGCCTGGACTTCGTCTCGACCTACGAGATCTATTGGAATGTGCCGGGGGACAAGCTGGATGTGAGCAAGCTGCCCAGCCGCGCCTTCGACTCGCCCGCGCAGTACGCCGAAACGGCCGCGCTGGCCGCCGACTACAACAGCCACGGCATGGAGCTTACGCCGGAGATCGATGCGCGCTTTGAGCGGCTGGCCGAGGAGCGCATCGCCGCGCATCCGCTGCGCTACTATGTGTGGCTGCCGCTGGGCCGCGTGGCCGATATGTGGCTGCGCCCGCGCGTGGAGAATCTGCCCATCGATCTGGACTGGTGGGTCTATGCGCACCATCACGCGGAGACGGGATTCAGTTGGGCCTACGCGGGGCTGAATGCGCTTTATCTGATGCTGGGGATTGCCGGGCTTTGCATGCGGCCGCGCTTCTGGGGCGCGCTGCTGGCCTACATGCTGCTGCGCAGCGCGCTGCTGCTGACCGTTGAGGCGCCGGAGGCGCGCTACACGCTGGAGTGCTTTCCGATGCTGTTTGCCGCGGGCGGGATTGCGCTTGCGGGCTGGCGATCGCGGTTCACTTACCGTTGTCGAAGCTGAAGGCGTCCTCGGCAAAGGCTGATTCACCTTGATGTTGGTGTAGTGGCAGACGCGCGATTGCCCTTCGCCCTCATCGAAGACCTGCTTGAGGCTGACGGCGCGGGCGGTATCGAGCCAGATGGTGACCTTGGGAATGTTCTTGCGGACGGTGGGATCCTTGGCGACCAGTTCGAGCTTGTCGGTCTTGATGCCGTCGATCGTCTCCGTGCCGAGGTATTTGATGTTCCATTTTTCTTCGAGGTCGCTTGCCGCTGGCGCCGAAGCCCAGCATCAGATAGCTCTCGTATTTGCTGGCCTGCGTGTAGGTCTTGGCGTCGCTCTCCTTGCCGGTATCGGAGACGCGGAGGACGCCGCCGGAGAAGATGTAGGTCTTTCGCGCGGGCCGGTCATTGTGTCTGGTGATGTGGGCGGCCATCTGGAAGTGGCTGCCCTTGCGCTCGTAGTAGGCGGTTCCAGTCATTACGTCCGTGTCCGGAATGGGGTCGGTCTGGATGGTGTCGAACTCGAAGTTGGCCGAGGTGGTATGAAAATCTTTGCGCCGCGGCATCGAGCTTTGCGAGCACGCCGTCGAGGTCGTCGGCGCGGGCAGCACGGAAGCGGCAGCAACGCCGCCGACAAGAATGCGAAAAAAGAAAAGTATTTCGTTCGCAGGTGCATAGACTTCCTTATCCTGTTTGACGCACGGATAGGCCGTCGAGGGATTCGCGAAACGGAATTAACGGTGCGCCCAGACCTTCCAGGCAAGATTTCCCTGGGCGTCGTTGCGGTCTCCCAGCGCTCGACAAAGACGTCGTCGCCGGTGACGGGCTCGATGGCCTTGCGCAGCGCCTTTTTCACTTCGCTGGTCGGAGCGCCCGGCGGGAATGTTCACATCCGAAGCCTGCACGGTGACGATGACGCCGCGGCCGCTGCCGACAACCTGGATAGGATGCGGACGGCGGCCACGACGACGGCTTGGCGCCGTAGTCCCACAGGTGCGGGGTGATGAAGATGAAGAGCAGAATCAGCGTGACCATCACGTCGTAGTGGAACGATCCGCGCGAATAGGTCCAGTAGAAATAGCTGCTGCAGAATCTGCTTGACGCCGCGCTTGGGCTGCGCGACCGGCTCCGTTCGATGTGGAAGATGCCATCATGACTCCCTTACAATTCTATCCAGTCCGCCCATGTAGGGGCGCAGGGCCTCGGGGATCAGCACGGAGCCGTCGGCCTGCTGGTAGTTTTCGAGGATGGCGAGCCAGGTGCGGCCCACGGCCAGGCCGCTGCCGTTGAGCGTGTGCACAAACTCGGGCTTGGCCTTTGCGCCGCGCGGCGGACGGGCGGTAGCGGATGTTGGCGCGGCGCGCCTGGAAGGCGTCGAAGTTGGAGCAGGAGGAGATTTCGCGGTAGAGATTCTGGCCGGGCAGCCAGACTTCGAGGTCGTAGGTTTTGGCGGAGGAGAAGCCGGTGTCGCCGGTGCAGAGCAGGACGCGGCGATAGGGCAGGTCCGAGCGCTTCAAGAATCTCTTCGGCGTCGCGGGTGAGGCGCTCGTGCTGCGGCGTCGGATTCTTCGGGCCGCGTGAACTTGACCAGCTCGACTTTCTGAAACTGGTGCTGGCGGATGATGCCGCGCGTGTCTTTGCCGGCCGCGCCGGCTTCGGCGCGGAAGCACGGCGTGTAGGCGGTGAGCGAGATGGGCAGGCGCGCTTCGTCGAGGATTTCGTCGCGATAGAGATTGGTGACGGGAACTTCGGCGGTGGGGATGAGCCAGTGGTCGTTGTCCTTGTACTCGCCGCGCGTGGCGGCGTCGGCGTCGGCATCGGAGCAGCGAAAGAGGTCCTCGGCGAACTTGGGCAACTGGCCGGTGCCGAAGAGCGACTTTGAGTTGACCATGAAGGGCGGCAGCACTTCGGTGTAGCCGTGCTTGCGCGGTGTGCAGGTCGAGCATGAAGCTGATGAGGGCGCGCTCCAGGCGCGCGCCGGCGCCCATGTAGACGGCAAAGCGCGCGCCGCGAGAGCTTGGCGGCGCGTTCGAGATCGAGAATGCCGAGGGCTTCGCCGAGCTCCCAGTGCGGCTTGGGCTGCGAAGTCGAATTTCTGCGGCTCGCCCCAGGTTTTGACGGTTTTGTTGTCGGCTTCGGAGAGTGCCGACGGGGACTTCGTCGCGGGTGAGGTTGGGAACGCGGGCGAGGGATTGGCGCAGCTGCTCGTCGAGGTCGGCGGCGGTCTTGTCGAGCTCGTCGAGTTTGTCTTTGAGGGCGCGCGTCTCTTCCATGACGGCCGCGGCTTCGTCGTTCTTGCCGGCTTTTTTGAGTGCGCCGCACCTGCTGGCTGAGCTCGTTGCGGCGGGCCTTGCACTGCTCGGCGAGCGTGATGGCCTCGCGGCGGCTCTTGTCGAGAGCGCGAAAATCGCCCAGCAGAGCGGCGGGGTCGGCGCCGCGCGCGCGCAGCTTTTCTTCCACCAACTCCAGGTTGGCGCGGACGAATCCTAAGTCGAGCATTTCTATTCCAGTTTACGACGAGGCGATAGGCAGCAAGCTGCAGCTCGATTGAGATTTGCATAAAGCCGACAACGCGCTGTAGGCGCACGGCTGTTACCCGCGCTTCCAGCGTGCGGAAAGCGATTCCACTAGCTCGTTCCGGAGTCGCGTGGGACGCGCAAGCACATAACTGCAGGACCGATGGCATCCAGCTTGATCGCCGATGAGGGCCCCGCAACTTCGAGCGGCTCTATCCGGAGAGAATGCACGATGTGTCTCCCGGAGCATTCGGCTAGAGCTGATAGCTGCCTTTCAGTCGGCGGCTTTGGCTGCGCCGTTGCTCGTGGGCCGGCTTCGGTCTGCTCCTTCCAGCCGGGCAGGGTCTGGTCGCCGGTGATGAGGCGCGCGCCGCGCGTGAAGGTGAAGTAGGTCCAGGCCCAGGCGGCCAGCACGGAGAGCCGGTTGCGGAAGCCGATGAGGAAGAAGATGTGCACGGTGAGCCAGGTGAACCAGGCGGGAAAGCCGCTCATGTGCGCCTTGAAGGGCCACTCGACTTTGGCGACGGCGGCCATGCGGCCGATGGTGGCCATGTCGCCCTTGTCGAAGTAGCGGAAGGCGGGGCGCGGCTTGCCGGCGAGGTCGGCGGCGATGATTTTGGCGACGTGATCGCCCATCTGCATGGCGGGCTGGGCCACGCCGGGAACCTGGTGGCCGTCCTGCTCGAAGTGGGCCAGGTCGCCGAGGACGAAGACTTCGGGCAGGCCGGGCGGGTTGAGCCGGTCGTCGACGATGACGCAGCCGCGGCGGTCGAGCGGCGCGCCCAGCAGCTTGCCCAGCGGCGAGGCCTGCACGCCGGCGGCCCAGAGCGTGACGGCGGCGTCGATGCGCTGGCCCGTTGGCCTTCGACCCAGCCGGGCCCGACGGCGGTGACCTGCGTATTTGGTGTGCACCTCGACGCCCAGGCGTTTGAGCGTGGCTTCGGCCTTGGCGGAGAGATCCGCAGGATAGGCGGCCAGCACGCGCGGCCCGCCGTCGAGCAGCAGCACGCGGCTCTTGGCGGGGTCGATGTGGCGAAAGTCGTGGCGCATGTAGAGCTGGGCGATGTCGCTGATGGCGCCGGCGAGTTCCACGCCGGTGGGGCCGCCGCCGATGACGACGAAATTGAGCGGCGGGTGCCAGCCGTGCTCCAGCATCTGGCGCTCGGCCAGCTCGAAGGCCAGCAGGACGCGGCGGCGAATCTCGATGGCGTCTTCAATGGTCTTGAGGCCCGGCGCGAGCGGCTCCCATTGGTCGTGGCCGAAGTAGGAGTGGGTGGCGCCGGTGGCCAGCACGAGGTAGTCGTAGTCGAGGCTCGCGCCGCTGGCCAGAGCGACCTGGCGCGCGGCGACGTCGATGCCGACGACTTCATCCATCAGCACCTCGGTGTTGCGCTGGTGGCGCAGGATGGTGCGGATGGGCTGGGCGATGTCGGCCGGGCGAAAGCACGGCCAGCGCCACCTGGTAGAGCAGCGGCTGAAAGGTGTAGTGATTGCGGCGGTCGACTACGGTGACGTCGACCGGCAGGTGCGCGAGCCCTTTGGCCGCGTTAAGGCCGGCAAAGCCTCCGCCGACGATGACCACGCGGGGGCGGCGAGCCGGCGGTGCATCGCCATCGGTTCCGGCTTTGTCTTGGACCTGTTGCATCGATTCGCTCACGCTGCGGCCTCCACCGCTGACGCATGCCTTTCTGTGCTACTGAATAAAAGATGCGCGAGGCCACGGGAAAGTGACAGCGATTGAATGCTCGATTCGACCGGCCTGATGACTTGGACACCGGCTGGTGCGGCGGGTTGCGACGGCAACAGGCCGCGCCGCATGCCGTGCTGTAGCATCCAGCTATGATTGCAGGCGCTTCCTGGGCATGGTGGGTGGGGTTTCACGCGGTGGTGGCGGTGGTGCTGGTGGCGGACTCGTTGCTGCCCGGCCACCGGCAGCGAGTCGCGGCACGCGCAGGCAGTTTGTTTGGCTGGGAACGGCTGGGCTGGCGCTGGCCGCCGCGGGGTTTGCGTGCTGGATCGCCGTGGCCATGGGCAGGCAGACGGCGCTCGAGTTCGTGGCCGGATACACCATCGAGACTTCGCTGAGCATCGACAATCTGTTTGTCTTTCTGGTGCTGTTTGAGGGGTTCCGGATCAGCGCGCAGCGCCAGCACACGGCGTTGCAGTGGGGCGTGTGGGGCGCGTTTGTGCTGCGCGCGGCGTTTATTGCGGTGGGCGTGACGCTGTTGCAGCGGTTCGAGTGGGTGACATGGATCTTCGGAGTGATTTTGCTGTACGCGGCGTGGCGGCTGGTGCGCGGCGGATCGCCGCGCGCGGCGATTCCGGAGTGGATCGTGCGGCTGCAGCCGGCGAAGGGATCGCTGCTGCCGGTGATTCTGGCGGTCGAGGTGACCGATCTGCTGTTCGCCACGGATTCCATTCCAGCGGTGCTGTCGGTTACGCACAATCCGTTTGTGGCGTACACGTCGAATGTGGCGGCGATTCTGGGGCTGCGCTCGCTCTACTTTGCGCTGGCGGCGATGCTGGACCGCTTCCAGTATCTGCACTACGGGCTGGGCGCGATGCTGGCTTTTGCGGCGCTGAAGATGCTGGCGGCGCGATGGATCGATGTGCCGGTGACGGTTTCGCTGGCGGTGATTGGCGCGATTCTGGCGGTGTGCGCGGTGGCGTCGTGGAAGGCGGGAGTGAAGACAGTGGACAGTGGAAAGTGAACAGAAAACCGGGGCTGGATGCGCCCCTCCCGCAACAGGCCGCTCAGAATAGCTACTCAGGGAACGTGAATTTGACCTTTACAGTGCTCTCGAATGGAGCTGGGTTCCCGTTGATGATGGCTGGCGAGTAGCGCCATCGGTTGACTGCTGCGACGGCGTTTTCGTCGAGACTCGGCTCGAGACTCGCGACCACGTGCACATTCTGCGGTATGCCGTCGGTGTCAACAGTGAGGCCGATGACGCAATCTCCGCTGATCCGATTCTTGCGCGCAACGCGAGAGTATTTGGGCACGACATAGTTGATCAGAATTGGCGGCAGGACGCCGGATGGCACCGTGTCGAAACCGGGAGCAGTGCTGGGGACGGGCGCGGCGTGGCGTCGCATGGGCCAGTCATAGAGTCTGAAGTCCACCTCGATTGTGATCATGACTGGAACCGGAGTGGTTCCGTCTTTCGTGGCGGGTTTGAACTTGTATTGCCGGATCGCTTCCATCGCCTTCTCATCGAGTCCCATGCCAAGCGCTCGCACGACGTGAAGATTCTGTGGGTTCCCTTGCGCATCGACAACAAGCGAGATCAGACATACACCTTGATAATGGGCGCGCCGCGCTTCGTCGGAGAATTCAGCCTCAACCTGATGGAGAACTTCCGGAGCACTGATGTGGCCGCCCACCTTGTAGAGCCCCGAACGGCTGTCAGGGATTTCGTTGGATTGGGTCGGGGCTGTTGTGTCTGAAGGCGGAGCGGCCTGCTGGGCGGCGGCGAAGGGTACCGGCAGTAACAATAGGAGAGCAACGGCAAATTCGTGGCGCATCGATTCTCCAGGGCTGGTGGAAGAAGTCTAGCACCGAATGCGTCAGCCGAATGTGAGGGTTCTGTCGCCCCTACGGGGCTTCGAGACTTCAGGGGCGCTCTCCCAGGGCTGCGTCGCGCGCGACTTGCCCTGGGCTAACTTCTATCGCTCCCTGCGGGAGCTAGTTTTGTAGCGGCATGAGCGATTGTGCGAAGCGACGGTGTGCGGGTCGAAAGGCCCGCAAGACGGCCGGTCTGGAGACAGGCGATTCGGGGAGCAGGTGCGGGCGAGGACGCCCGCACGACAGCCGGCCAGGAGGCCGGCGTTACATATGACGATCGTGCTATCCTCGGTCCCGAAATGCGAGGGACCGGGGGCACCCGAGACCGGGGACACACAGCGCCGAGCGGCAAACTAGAATGAAGTCACTGTGCAGACGATACGGGTAGAGACGCCTTCGGCGAAGTACGACGTGTTTGACGGGGAGCGGGTTGCTGGAGACGCTGGCGCCGCGGATTGAGCGGGCGGTGGGACGGTTGCCGCGGCGGGTGTTTGTGCTGACGTCGCCGGAGATCTGGGCGCTGTGGGGCAAGAAGTTTCTGCGGTCGTTCGAGGCGAAGGTCGAGCCGCCGGTGACGCTGTTTCTTGCCTCCCGGCGAGCAACACAAGACGATGAAGAGCGTGGAACGGCTGCTGCGCGAGATGGTGCAGGCGGGCGGCGACCGCGGATCGCTGCTGATTGCCTTTGGCGGCGGGATTGTGGGCGACGTGGGCGGATTTGTGGCCGCGACGTTCATGCGCGGGATCAATTATGTGCAGGTGCCGACGACATTTCTGGCGCAGGTGGACTCGAGCGTGGGCGGCAAGGTGGGCGTGAATCTGCCCGAGGGCAAGAATCTCGTCGGGAATTTTCTGCAGCCGCGGGCGGTGTTTGCCGATATCGGCGTGCTGGGAACGCTGCCGGACCGCGAGCTGCGCGCGGGGTTGATGGAGAGCGTGAAGGCGGGGATCATTCGCGACCGGGCGCTGGTGCGGTTTATGGAGGAGCACGCGGAGGAGATTCTGGCGCGCGATCCGAAAGCACTGGAGCGGGTGATTGCGGCGTCGATCCGGATGAAGGCCGACGTGGTGCGGCGCGACGAGCGCGAGAGCGGGTTGCGGATGATCCTGAACTTTGGGCACACGGTGGGGCACGCGCTGGAGCAGGCGACGCGCTACAAGGCGATGCTGCACGGCGAGGCGGTGGGGTGGGGCATGGTGGCGGCGCTGGCGGTGGCGCGGAGACGGGGAACGATTACCGGCGGCGCAGATGGAGCGGATGGAGAAGCTGATCTACCGTTACGGGCCGCTGCCGAAGTTGAAGGTGAATGCGGCGAGGGTGATGGCGGCGACGGGCCGCGACAAGAAGAATGTGGGCGGGGTGAGGCGGTTCGTGCTGCCGGTGGGGATTGGCGACGCGGGCGTGGTGGAGGATGTGACGGCGGCGGAGCTGGAGGCGGCGGTGAAGTACATGCTGGTGAGGGCGAGGACGGCCGGACGATAGGGGTCAGGGTTAGGGGTCAGGGGTCAGCAAGACGGCGAGTTAGCGAGTTAGCAAGCCAGCTAAAGGCTCGTGGGGTGAGAGTCGTGCTATCCCAGGTCCCCAAATGCGAGGGACCAGGGCACCCATAAATCAGCGAGTTAGCAACACCGCGAGTCAGCAAGTCAGCGAGTCAGCAATTTAGCAAGTCAGCGAAAGCTGCTTTCGGAGGCTGTTTTGAATTCGCGTTGACAATTTGGGTGGGGCGAAGGAATTAGCATCCATCTGCGAGTGAGAAGCGTCGAACGAGAGTGCGATGGCTTCCCGCGGCCTTCGCGACTTGAACTTCGATCGAGATTTCCCCGAATTCGAATGACGACGAATTCCGATTTTCCAAATCCGAACGCAAGGCGATGCGAATGAGCGATCAGCCCATGTACCGGTGGCTTGAGCAGCAGGGCGAGGCCTTTGGCGCGCCGGGCCTGGAGCCGCGCTGGACTTCGAGCGTGAAGGATGCGGTGGTGACGGCGTACGCGGCGTCGAGCCGGATCTGGTTCACGTGCTCGCACGGAATTCTGAACGAGATCTATCACCCGACGATCGATCACCCGCAGGTGCGGGACATGGAGTTCCTGGTCACCGACGGGGAGACGTTTGTGCACGAAGAGAAGCGCGACCTGAAGACGAGCTTCGAGTACATCGATCCCGAGGCGCTGGGAGTGCGGTATGTGAACCGCGATCCCGAGGGCGCTACAGCCTGACCAAGGAGATGATCTGCGATCCGCACCATGGGGTGGTGCTGCAGCAGGGTGCGGCTGGAGGGCGCACGAGGACCTGATGCCGCGGCTGAAGTTGTATGCGCTGCTGGCGCCGCATCTGGATGGCGGCGGGGCGGGGAACTCGGCGCGGGCGATGGACCTGGCCGGGCACAACGTGCTGCTGGCGTGGAAGAACGAGTGGTCGCTGGTGATGACGGCGAGCTGCGGGTTCACGCGCATGAGCTGCGGGTTTGTGGGCGCGAGCGACGGCTGGCAGGACCTGATGCAGAACTTCAAGATGGATTGGGAGTTTGGGTCGGCGACGAACGGGAACGTGGCGGTGATGGGCGAGATCGACCTGGGGTGCGTCGACGACTTGAGGAGCGCGCGAGAAGGCGCCGCCGGCGAGGTTGTGGCGAAGGTTGAAGGCGGAATGGCGGTGCGGGAGTTCACGCTGGCGATCGGGATCGGCGAAGGGCACCATACGGCGCTGCAGAAGACGATGGGCTCGCTGTCGATGCCGTTCGAGGAGCAGCGCAAGCGGTTCATCGAGCAGTGGAAGCGGGCGGCGCATCCGGATTGGCTGGCGGCGAAGGCGCAGGATGGCGGCAAGCTGATGCGGGCCAGCCACGCCGTGCTGCTGGCGCACGAGGACAAGATCGTATTCGGGCGCGTTTGTGGCGTCGGCGTCGATTCCGTGGGGGCAGGTGAAGGGCGACGACGATCTGGGCGGCTACCACCTGGTGTGGACGCGCGACATGGTGCAGACGGCGACGGCGCTGCTGGCTTGCGGGCGCGTGGAGACGGCGCGGCGGGCGCTGGTGTACCTGGCGTGCACGCAGCAGCCCGATGGAGGATTCGCGCAGAACTTCTGGATCGACGGGACGCCGTACTGGAGCGGCAAGCAACTGGATGAGGTGGCGTTTCCGCTGATCCTGGCGTGGCGGCTGTGGAAGGCGGGCGGGCTGGGCGAGCTGCACATGTTTCCGTTTGTGGAGCGGGCGGCGGGATTTCTGGTGCGGCATGCGCCGATCACGCACCAGGAGCGCTGGGAGGAGAATGCGGGCTATTCGCCGTCGACGCTGGCGGCGGTGATTGGCGGGCTGATTTGCGCGGCGGAGATGGCGCGCGCGCACGAGGCCGACGGAGCTGGGCGAGTTTCTTGAGGAGTTTGCCGACTGGATTGAGGGGCATCTCGAAGACTGGACGGTGACGAACAACGGAGTGCTGCATCCGGAGATCAAGCGGCACTACATGCGCATTCGTCCGCCGGAGTGCGGCGAGGCGTACGCGCACGAGAGCTGCGGGAAGGAACTGATCCGGCTGGCGAACCGGCCGCCGGGGACGCGAACGGAGTTTGAGGCGCGCGAGATTATCGATGCGGGGTTTCTGGAGCTGGTGCGGTACGGCGTGCGGCGGGCGGACGATCCGCTGATTGTGGATTCGCTGAAGGTGGTGGACGCGGTGCTGAAGCGCGAGTTGCCGCAGGGGCCGGGCTGGCTGCGCTACAACTGGGACGGCTACGGGCAACGGCCCGACGGAGGGCCGTACGAGGGATGGGGCCAGGGGCGCGTGTGGCCGCTGCTGACCGGCGAACGAGCGCATTACGAGCTGGCGGCGGGGAAGGACATCAGCCCGCTGATCAAGACGTATGAGCAATTCGCGAGCTGCGGGCAGTTGCTGCCGGAGCAGGTGTGGGACGAGGCCGACCGGCCGGAACGCAGCTTGAGGAAGGGGCAGCCGGCGGGATCGGCGGTGCCGCTGGTGTGGGCGCATGCGGAGTATTTGAAGCTGCTGCGCTCGGCCGTGGACGGCAAGGTGTTTGACCGCATCGATCCGGTCTACGAGCGGTACTGCGAGCCGGAGGGGCGCAAGCGAGCGCCGGCGCGGACGTGGAGATCTATAGCCGCAGGCGGCCGATCCAGCGCATGGATGCGGGAAGCACGTTGCGGATTCTGGACGAGGGGCTCTTTGAAGTGGTGTGGACCGACGATGGATGGAAGACGGTGAAGACGGCGGCGAGCCGGGGGCTGGGCAGCGCGGGATTCAGCGCCGACATTACGCCCGCGGCCGGAAGCCAGGAGCTGGAATGGACGATGCACTGGCCGGAATCGGACAGCCTGGCTTGGATACAATGTGAAGGTCAAGGTAGATGCGCCTTCAAAGTCGCAGTTGCAGCAACGGTGCGTTCGGCGCTCTTCAAGCGAAAGGAATTTCACGAAGGAACTAATTATGGCTTCCGGTATTGCGTCACTCTCACTCGACCAGCTTTCGATCGATACATTGCGTTTGCTCGCCGTGGATGACGGTGGAAAAGGCCAACAGCGGCCATCCCGGCGCGCCGCTGGGCTGCGCGCCGATTGCGTATCTGCTGTTTCACAAGCTGATGAAGCACAATCCGGCGCACTCGAAGTGGGCCGACCGGGACCGGTTTGTGCTGTCGAACGGGCATGCGTCGGTGCTGCTTTACGGATCGCTGTTTCTCGCGGGCTACAAGGTGACGCTGGACGATTTGAAGAGCTTTCGGCAGTGGGGATCGATGACGCCGGGGCATCCGGAGTATGGATTGACCGATGGCGTGGAGGCGACGACCGGGCCGCTGGGGCAGGGATTCGGAATGGCGCGTGGGCATGGCCATGGCGGAGAAGCATCTGGCGGCGACATACAACCGGCCTGGCTTCAATGTGGTGGATCACCACACGTTTGTGCTGTGCGGCGACGGCGATCTGATGGAAGGGCTTTCGCACGAGGCGGCCTCGCTGGCGGGAACGCTGGGACTGGGCAAGCTGATCGTGCTGTATGACGACAATCTGATTTCGCTGGACGGGCCGACGGAGTGGAGCTTCACGGAAAATGTGTACAAGCGCTTCGAGGCCTACAACTGGCATGTGCAGCGCGTGATGGACGGCAACGATCTGGACGGGATTGAAGCAGCGATTGCGGCGGCGAAGGCGGAGACGAGCAGGCCGTCGCTGATCGCGGTGCGCACGGTGATCGGCTACGGCAGCCCGAAGGCGGGCACGAACAAGGTGCACGGCGAAGCGATGGGCGCGGCGGACACGGCGGCGACGAAGAAGTTCTTCGGATTCCCGGAGGATCAGAGCTTCTACGTGCCGGAGGATGCGCTGGCCAACTGGCGCGAGGCAGTGAAGCGCGGCGCGGCGCAGGAGGCGGAGTGGAACAAGCTCTTTGCCGGCTACAAGGCGGCGTTTCCCGAGCTGGCGGCGGAGTTCGAGCGCACGCAGGCGGGCAAGCTGAAGGCCGGATGGGAGAAGGCGATTCCGAGCTTTCCCGACGGACAAGCCGGTGGCCACGCGCAACGCGGGCCAGCAGGTGATGAACGCGATCTTCGACGGCGTGCCGGAGCTGTTTGGCGGCGCGGCGGATTTGACGGCTTCGACGAAGACGATCTTCAAGATCGAGCCCGCACTTTGCCGACGATCCGGCGGGGCGCAACGTGTTTTTCGGCGTGCGCGAGCTGGCGATGTGCGCGGCGGTGAACGGAATGGCGGTGCACGGCGGGGTGCGGCCGTTCGGGTCGACATTCTTTGTGTTTTCCGACTACGCCAAGCCGGCGCTGCGGATTGCGGCGCATGATGGAGGCGCCATTCGCTGTTTGTGTTCACGCACGACTCGATCGGCGTGGGCGAGGATGGACCGACGCACGAGCCCATCGAGCACCTGATGGCGCTGCGCGCGGTGCCGCACATGACGGATTTTCGTCCGGCGGATGCGAACGAGACGGCGGCGTGCTTGGCGGCTGGCGCTGGAGCGCAAAGGGCCGTGCTTCTTCGCGCTGACGCGGCAGGATGTGCCGGTGATCGATGCGGCGAAGCACGATATTTTTGCGCGGCGTGAGCAAGGGAGCGTACGTGCTGGAAGACGCGGCGAATCCGCAGGTGATTCTGATCGGGACCGGCTCGGAGGTTCAGCTGGCGCTGGGCGCGGCGAAGCTGCTTGCGGCGGAGGGAATCAGCGCGCGCGTGGTGAGCATGCCGAGCTGGAAGATCTTCGAGGAGCAATCGGCCGCGTACAAGGCCAGCGTGCTGCCGGCGGGCGTGCCGAAGCTGGCGGTTGAGGCGGGCGCGACGCTGGGCTGGTGGAAGTATGTGGGCACCGGCGGCGACGTGATCGGGCTGGACCGCTTTGGCGCGTCGGCGCCGGGACCGGTGGTGATGAAGGAACTGGGATTCACGGCGGAGAATGTGGCGGCGAAGGGCGAAAAGGCTGGTGAAGTAGCGAGTCAGCGAGTCAGCGAGTCAGCGAGTCAGCGAGTCAGCGGGTCAGCGAGTCAGCGAGTCAGCGAGTCAGCGAGTCAGCGAGTCAGCGGGTCAGCGAGTCAGCGAGTCAGCGAGTCAGCGAGTCAGCGAGTCAGCGAGTCAGCGAGTCAGCGAGTCAGCGAGTCAGCGAGTCAGCGAGTCAGCGAGTCAGCGAGTCAGCGAGTCAGCGAGTCAGCGAGTCAGCGAGTCAGCGGCGTGATGCAATTATGAACAAGATGGTTGGCAAGAACGGCGCCAGGACGCGGCACTATCGCGATTTGCTCGTTTGGCAAAAGGCAATGGGATTGGCGAGGGCCATTTATCGGGAGACAGAATCGCTACCAAAGGCGGAGATATTTGGACTCCGGGCGCAGATGCGGAGGGCCGCCGTTTCTATACCCAGCAACATTGCAGAAGGACATGGAAGACTTGATGACGGACATTTTCGTCAGTTTTTAGCCACTTCCCGCGGCTCGCTTTTCGAGTTGCAAACGCAATTAGAACTCGGTGGGGACCTGCGGCTCTTGAATGAGGGAACGGTTAAGGAGTTGATGGAAGCTTGTGAGGAAGTCGCGCGAATGATCAACGGGCTATTGGGATCTTTGGAAGACTCACGCACCCGTGTCTGCTGATTCCCGGACTTGCTGACTCGCTGGCTTGCTGACTTGCTGGCTTGCTGACTTGCTTTGTTGAAAGGAAAGACACCTTGAAGTTAGTGATTAGTTCTGATCATGCGGGATTTGCTCTGAAGGAAGAGGTGCGCGCCAAACTGGCCGCGGCGGGGCATGAAGTGATCGACCTGGGAGCGTTCCAATGCGAGCCCGAGGACGACTATCCCGACTTTGCCGAAAAGGTGGGCGAGGCCATCAAAGGGGGCGTGGCTCCGCGCGGAATTGTCATATGCGGCAGCGGAGTGGGTGTGTGTGTGGCGGCGAACAAGATCCCGGGAATTCGCGCGGGGATTTGCCACGACACCTATTCGGCGCACCAGGGCGTGGAACACGACGACATGAATGTGCTGGTGCTGGGCGCGCGGATAATCGGCTCGGCGCTGGCCATGGAGCTGGCGCACACGTTCGTAGGAGCCAGGTTTCAAGCGCAAGAAGGGCGGTTTGAACGGCGGTTCAAGAAGGTGCTTGCGATTGAGGCCAAGTACCGGCGATAGGAAGAATTGGCGCCAGCGGCGTCAGTAAACAGGGCTGCGATTCCTCGGGTTTGGGCTTTCATCGAACTGGAATCAGGATGCCAACCCATGAAGTGCGGGTTGAGTTGTTAGCGGTTTCGGGCTGGCGAGACCCAGGGCTCTGTGTGCGCCATGCCTTTTGGTTTTCCCCAATCATCTGCTGAGCAAGAACGCGCAGAGCGCGAGAAAGAGACGCCTTTGTCCCCCTTCGATGTGATCCTGTTTGATGTGGGCGGAGTCCTGTTGACCAACGGATGGGACTATCGCGAGCGCGCGGCCGCAGTGGCGCACTTCGGCCTGAACGCGGAGGAGCTCGAGACCCGCCATGCGGAAGTATTTGCGGCTTGGGAGCGCGGCGAGATCGACCGCAACCAGTACCTGGACGCGGCGGTGTTCTATGAGCCGCGAAGTTTTTCGCAAGACGAGTTTTTCGACTTCATTCTGGAGCAGTCGAAGCCGTTGCCCAACGGGGCGCTGCCCATCGCTGCGGAACTTTCCGCATCGAACCACTACTTGCTGGGCGCTCTGAACAACGAGGCGCGCGAGACAAACGAGTTTCGCTTGGGCAAGTTTGAACTGCGCCGGTATCTGAAGGTGGCATTCAGCTCGTGCTACATGGGTGTGCGCAAGCCGGAGCCGGCGATGTACCGGAAGGCTTTGGACATTCTGGGCTCCGCGCCCTATCGGACTTTGTTTATCGACGATCGGGAAGAGAACGTGGCAAGCGCCGCGGCAGCGGGGATCAAGGCGATACGGTTCAGGGGAGCGGATTTGCTGCGAAGCGAGCTGGAAAAGTTGGAAGTACTTTAGCGAGTCAGCGAGTTAGCGAGTCAGCGAGCCAGCCATCCTGCGCAACGAGTTTGGCGGGCACGAAGTGAAGAAGAACTAGAGCGTGTTTCAAAGACCAGCTTTGTGTCAGGGCACGACTTTAGTCGTGCCGAAATAAGTCCGAAAAACAAAGGGCTTTAGCCCCTGCGGGATCTCGGCTCGTGCCTGCCAGGCCATTTTTGAAAC
This sequence comes from uncultured Acidobacteriaceae bacterium, assembly GCA_963701835.1. Taxonomy (GTDB): domain Bacteria; phylum Acidobacteriota; class Terriglobia; order Terriglobales; family Acidobacteriaceae; genus Telmatobacter. The sequence goes on from CAVPBL010000019.1 coordinate 181,787, forward strand.
AAGCCCTAGAGAGCAGAGATCAAGGGCGGGGAGCGTTCCGTA
>CAVPBL010000020.1:0-233050 GCA_963701835.1 uncultured Acidobacteriaceae bacterium
CTGGCGGCCATCGCGTTAACGGGGGCGCGCAGTCCACTTAACGCAGTGCTGCGGCGCGGACCACTGCCTTTTTATGGGCGCATCAGCTACGGCCTGTACATGACGCACATCTCTGTCTTCATCTATTTCGGATGGTTCGACGTGCGCATGAACGCCTATGGCACGGCCGGGAATCTGGCGGTTGTGGCGTTTCGACTCGCCATGACCACACTTGTAGCCACGGTGCTTTGGTACGGATTCGAATCGCAGATTCTGAAGTTGAAGCGGTCTTTTAAGGACCGCGATTGCCACTTTGCGATTTGATTCCCTTTGTGCAAACAGGCCGCCCGCTGGCTTTCGAAACAGGAGTCGCCGCCTGAGTGTGTGACTGGAGTCACCCATCGGCGCTCGGAGCGGCTGCTACGCTTGATTTGAGGCTTTTCTCCAGGCCTCGTGGAGCTTCCGGCATCACGCTGCGCGGCCGGGATCGGCGGCGATTTGCCGGAGACGAGGATTGATGTTCACCGTGTAGCTGATGGTTCAGATGCTGATTCGCCGATTTCCCGATTGGGTCAGCTGACATTTTGAAAGGGCCTTATCCATGTCTTCATTGCCGGTTTTGGTTTTGAACAGCGGTTCTTCTTCGATCAAGTTTTCGTTGTACGAGGCCGGCAACGGCGAGCGGACGCGGCTTTCGAGGGCGCGGTCGACGGCATCGGCACCGATCTGGGCAAATTCTGGATAACGGACGCCGGCGGTAACAAGCTGGTGGATCAAACTCCGCCCGTGCCCAGCCGCTCGATTGCATTCAAGCTCGTGGTCGACGCGCTGCACTCCGGCGAGTTTCTCGCCCCGGCGGCCATCGGCCATCGCACGGTGTGCGGAGGGCCGACCGTCCGCGAGAACCAGCGCATTACGCCGCAGCTAATCGATGAGATCGATAGCTACGCGGCTCTGGCGCCGCTGCACACTCCCATCGCCGTCTACATCATGCGCGAGGCGCTGCGGCTTTTCCCCGGTATTCCGAACTTTGCCATTCTCGACACGTATTTCCATCGCACTTTGCCCGAAGTCGCCACGCACATGCCCATCCCCCCGGAGTACGTTGCCATGGGCGTGCGGCGCTACGGGTATCACGGCATCTCGTACGAGTCAATCGTGTACCAGTTGCAGCCCAACGTGCCGGAAAAGCTGATTGTGGCGCACCTCGGCAATGGCGCGTCGATCTCCGCCATTCGCGCGGGGAAATGCCTCGACACCTCAATGGCGCTGACGCCGACGGGCGGGATTATCAGCGGCTCGCGCACCGGCGACATCGATCCCGGCATCGTGATCTTCATCCTGAAGAAGATGGCCGAGACTACGCCAGACGCCGCCGAGGCAGCCGAAAAACTTGAAACCGTAGTGAGCAAGAAGTCCGGCCTGCTGGGCGTGAGCGAGCTTTCGAACGATATGCGCGATCTGCGCGAGGCGATCGATGCGGGCAATGCGAAGGCGCGGCTGGCGGTGGACAAGTTCTGCTGGACCATCGCGCGGTGGATCGGGAGCTACGTCGCGGAGCTGAACGGTCTGGACATGCTGGTCTTCACCGGCGGCATCGGCGAAAACGACATCGCTTCGCGCGCGGAGATTTGCGAGGGACTGGGAGCGCTGGGCATCGTGCTGGACGCAAAGCGAAACAATGTGCGCGGCGCGGCGGTGATCTCCGCTGAGGATTCGCCGGTAACAGTGCGCGTGATTCCGCCGCTCGAAGATTTGATGATCGTGAATCACGTGGTGAGGCTGCTGGGGGAGTATAACTTCACCGGCGGCGATTGCCTCCGGGCCGCTTCGCATCTCGCACACTCGATCGAGATCACTCCGTCAACTTCCCGGATGAGGACCTTAATTGGCTTCATCCAGCCGAGTTTCCGGCGCAACTGGATCGGAATGGTGACGCGCCCTCGTGTATCGATCATGGCGGTATAACTCATCGCGTCCCTTCGTTACTTTTATCGGCCGAAGGGCAATGGCCTTAATATTGCTCCGATGTCAGCTGTCGCTTTCTGCAAGCCTCTTGTTCTACACTGGTGGGTTCGTTCCGGAGTGACCTTTATGACTGTCGCAGCCGCCCCGGCGCAAACTTATCGTCTTCCTTCGCTCGCTCTGCGGCGGTTTGCCTGGGGCGTGCTGGCGTACTTCATCGCCGTGATTTTGTGGGGCGGGCTGGTGCGCGCCACCGGCTCGGGAGCGGGTTGCGGCGACCACTGGCCGCTGTGCAACGGAACGGTGATGCAGCACTCGCCGCGCGTCGACACGATGATCGAGTTCACGCATCGCATCACCAGCGGGCTTTCGTTTTTTTCCGTTGTAGCGCTGCTGTGGTGGACGTTCGCGCGTACGGTGCGCGGCCACCTGGCGCGCGCGGCGGCCGTCGCTGCTGTGGCGTTTACCTTGATTGAAGCGGCGCTGGGAGCATTCCTGGTCAAGCTGGGACTGACCGCGCAGAGCCGGTCGCCATTGCGCGCGCCTTATCTGGCGCTGCACCTCACCAACACGCTGCTGCTGCTGGCCGCGCTCACGCTCACGGCGCACCTGCTCAGCCGCCGCACGGGATTATTTGCGCGGAGAGGATTCGCCTCGCCGCGCCGTTCGGCGCTATCGTGTCTGTGCTCGTCGGTGCTGTTGTCGGCGTAACCGGATCCCTGGCCGCGCTGGGCGACACACTTTTTCCCGCGAGTTCGCTGGGGGCGGCGTTGGCGCAGGATTTTTCTTCAACGAGTGGCTGGCTGGTGCGCTGGCGCTGGACGCATCCCATTGTGGCGTTTGCGGCCGGCATCTTTCTCATCTGGCTGCTGGTGCGCGCAGCGCAGCGCCGCGCGCACTGGGACAATCGCGGGCTCTCCGCGCTGGTGCTGATTCTTTTAGCGGCGCAGTATGTGCTAGGTGTTCTTGACGTGGTTTGCTGGCGCCGGTTTGGCTGCAGATCGCGCATCTGCTGGGCGCGGACATGCTGTGGGCGGCGCTTGTGGTGCTGGCGGCGCGGATCGCGCTGGAGCCGGTGGAGCAGCGGAGCTAGAGCCTGTTATTAACTTTGCATGTGGGGAGCCGAAGAGTTGCGAGCATGAGGATGGCGAAGGCGAGGTAGTGGAGAGCCGCGAGGGTTTTGGCAAGCCGTTCGTAGTCTCGGGCCAGGCGACGGAAGCGGGCAGCCCAGGCAAAGCTGCGCTCCACCACCCATCGCCGCGGCAACAGGACAAATCCGCGTTTGGCTTCGGTATGTTTAACCACTTCCAGCTGCACGCCGTGCTCTTCTGCCGCCTGGCCGCCGTTCTCTCCGGTATAGCCTTGATCGACGTACGCCAACTCGACATTCTCCCCGGTAATCTGTTGCACCTGCTTCGGCCAGTTCTCCTACCTGGGCGCGGTCTTGCTCGTCGGCCGCCGTAACGTGAAGGGCAAGCAGATGGCCCAGTGTATCCACCGCCGCATGTACCTTCGATCCCTTGCGCCGCTTGGCTCCATCGTAGCCGCCGCGCGCACCCGACTCGGGCGTGGACTGCAAGGTGCGGCTGTCAAGAATCATCGCCGTAGGCTGGCCTTTGCGCCCCGCAAATTCACGCAACAAAATGCGCAGATCCTCGACCATGATCTCGAAACAGCGGGCATCGATCCAGCGCCGCATCTGCTGGTAGACCACCGTCCAGGGAGGCAGATCGTTGGGCATGCAGCGCCAATGACAACCGGTTTTGGCACGATATAGCGCAGAGCATTGAATACATCCCGCAGAGGATAATCCCGCTGCGCTGCATCCTCACGGCACAAGCGCCAGATACGGCGCCACAAACGACCATTCCTCATCCGTCACATCGCTCGGGATAGCCCCGAACGAACTCGATTTCCCATACCTCCATCGTCAAACAACTTCGACCGCTTCCCCTTATGAAAAAGTAAACAAAGGGACAAAGTTAATAACAGCCTCTAAGCGGAGTTGGCGCATCTTCCCCGGTCCCCAAATGCAAGGGACCGGGGGCACCCATTTTTGTGAGAGGTTGAGGATGGGATTGGGATGGGTTATTGCTTTCCCCGGTCCCCGAATGCAAGGGACCGGGGGCACCCGCGGGTGAGCGGAGTTAGTCCGCAGCGGCGGATTTGCGTTAGCGAATGATCACCTGAACGGACAAGCGAAAAGGCCCCTTGCGGGGCCTTTTCTGTTTGCGGGTGAGGGAGAACGGCGAGTGCGCGCAGTTCGCCTATTCCTCGAGCGAGGGATGATAGTGGCTCTCCCAGCCGAGGTAGCGCGCGGCCTCGTGAATGGACTTCGACACGTCACTGAAGTTCGCGGCGACGTGGTGCTCGAAGCCCTCGCGGCAGATGTACTTGAGCAGCTTCTGCAGTTGCGGAATTTCGGCCACGCCCGCGCCGCCGAAGGTTTCCAAGCGGATCGTCGGTGAAGCGGCCTGCGCCGGTGTAGCCGCGGACGATGCCGCGCCGGTCGTCGGTGGAGTAGCGCGCGAAGCTCATCGCGCCGGGCTTGATGCGGCCCTCGCAGGTGCCGTAACGTGTTCTCCTTGCCCACGGTGCCGGCGATGATCTGCTGGAAGTCCATGCTTGCACTTCCTTGAAGAAGTGCTTGGGCAGGTTGGAGCAGTGGAAGCAGACGCACTTGTTGGGATCGCTGCCGTAGTTGTTGTTCCAGTCGAGCAGCGCCGACGGAGTGCCGCTGGCCAGGGCGAGCATATACATGCTGAGCGTGCCGGGCACGTCGACTTCGCAGGCCGAGGGGATGAGGTCGTTCGACATCATGCTCATGATGGTGCAGGGCACAACGCCGAAGAACTCTTCCATCGACGTCCAGCACTGCACGGCGCTGATGGTGCAGTGGGTCTGCTTCATCCAGCCGTCGATGACCGCGCCCAGCTTGGCCATCTTGAGCAGCGCCTCTTCGGGAATGCCGGCGGTGGTGACGTATTTCTTGATGGCCGCGAGCTTGGCCTGCGCCGCGTCGTCGTTGTCTTTCATGCGGTTGATGCGGCCGAAGATCTCCGACAGATCGATGCGTCTCGATGGAGATGCCGGAGGTTTCAAAGATGCGCTCGGAGTAGCGCACGGTGTTGAAGGCCGTGGGACGCGCGCCGATGGCGCCGATGCGGAGATTCTTGAGGCCCTTGACGATGCGGCAGACCTGCGGAGAACCATTCGAGGTCGGCCTTGAATTCAGGCGAGGTAAGCGTCTCGGTGTGCAGCGTGGTGAGCGAATACTTGATGCCGTACTGCATCATGTTGTTGCAGGCGCTCATCTTGCCGCAGAAGCTGTCGCGCCGCATGGCGATGGTCATGTTGTCGGAGCGGTCGGGCGTGGCCTGCACCAGCACGGGAACCTTGAGGCCGGAGAGACGAATGGCGTCGACGATGCCGCGCTCTTCGCCAAAGTTGGGCAGCGTGACGATGATGCCGTCGATCTCATCGGCGTGTTTTTTGAAGAGCTCGGCGCAGTGCTGCGACTCGGCGTAGGTTTCCACCGCGCCGTACTTCGACTCTTCCGGGCTGAGCACGATGGGCCGCGCGCCCGCCGCCTCGAGGACGGAGATGATTTCTTCCCGGCCGGTCTTGGCCAGGTGATCAGGGAAAAAGCCGCGATTGCCCACTACGATTCCAAATGTCATTTTGCGTTGCGCTGCCATTTTTCTTGCTCCTTTAGTCGTTGTTATTACGGTGCACTTCAATGCCGCTGCGCGAAATTCTAGTTGCGCGCGCGCCCGGGACGAAACTTAACGACGTAAAACAAGCCCACGCCGCCGAGAAGTCCGCCCCACCACACGGGCATGTGCAGTTCGGTTAACTGCACGCCCGGCGCATAGTTTCCTGTCGTCCATTCAAAAACACCGTAACCCAGAATCATAGCGCCGTAGACGACCAGCAGCACGCCAATAAAGAACCAGATCGGAATTCCGGAACCATGCATAAGGTTCTATTCCTTCCCACTCCACTTTCGCACGAAACTCCCGCGTCGTGACGAATTCCCTCCCGCTACCAGAAAACGATGTTGAGAGCGGCAAAGATGATCACCGCGAGGCTCGCCCAAACCCACTCCTTCTTGTAGAACGGCACCGGCTCTTCCTTCGGCAGCATGGTCGCGCCGTAGACGAGGCCGTCCAGCTCCGCAACCGGCCTGGGCTTGGTGAACATGCTGACAACGATGACCACGATGGCTGTGAACAGAAACGCCCACAGAGCGCGGAACACATTTTCGGCCATTGGCTTGGCGTCGGGCGAAAGCGCGACGTTGGCCAGCGCCGAGGGGATCGAGCTTGACCCACATGAACAGGCTGGCTGAAAACACGATGCCGAGCAGCAGGCCCAGGAAGCCGGCCAGCTTGGTGGCGCGCTTCCAGAACATGCCGAAGAGGATGGTGGCCAGCAGCGGCGCCACAAAGATGCTGAAGAGCGCCTGCACGTAATCCATAATGCCGTGCGCGTGCATGACGAGATAGGCCGCACCGATGGAGACAGCGACGCCGATGAAAATCGAGAGCCGGCCGACGAGCACATAGTGGCTATCGGAGCCGCGCTTGTTGATGAGCGGCTTGTAGATGTCGTAGGTCCACACAGTGGAAAAGGCGCTGACGTTGCCGGCCATGCCGCTCATGAATCCGGCGATGAGGGCGGTGATGCCGAGGCCGAGAAGGCCGGGGCCGAGATAGCGCACCATCATCAGCGGCAGCGCCTGGTTATAGCTGTGCAGTTCTGCATCGGGCGCGCCCGCGAGCACCTTCTGTTGATAGGCGGCGGGCAACGAGGTCTTGGCCATGGCGGCAGAGCATGCGGATGCGTCTCCAACCTGCGCCGGTTGAGGAGGCGGCGCAGGCGGCAACGACATCCTCGCCGACAAGCTGGCGGCGGCTGCCATCGGGATTCTGCAGCAGCACCAGGCCGAGCAGGCCGGGCAGGATGACGATGAAGGGCACGGCCATTTTGAAGAATGAAGCCGATGATGGGCGCCATGCGCGCGGCACGCAGATTGTGCGCGGCGAGCACGCGCTGCACGACGAGGAAGTCGGTGGTCCAGTAGCCGAAGCTGATAACAAATCCGAGGCCGAAGACGATGCCGGTCCAGTGCACGCCCATGGGGTTGGCGGCAAAGCTGCCGGTGTCGCGCCAGAGATGGAAGTAGCTGTCGGAGTGCACGCCGGTGACGGACTGCATATTGGCCATGATCTGGCGCTTGAGGCCGTCGACGCCGCCGGTCTGAACGAGGCCGAGGATGGGCACCAGCAGCGCGCCGCCCCAGATGAGGACGAATTGCAGAACCTCATTGAAGATGGCGGAGCGCAGGCCGCCGAGGCCGACGTAGATGGCCACCGCGATGGAGGAGACGAAGATGCTGAAGCTGATGTCCCAGCCGAGCACGACCTTCATGACCACGGCCATGGCGAACATGTTCACGCCGCTCATGAGAATCATCTCGGTGGCGAAGGAGATGGCGGCCACACTGCGCGCCTGCTCCGCCGTAGCGCAGGTCCAGATAGCCGGGGACCGAGTGCGTCTTACAGACGTAGTAGAAGGGCATCATGACCAGGCCGAGGAAGAGCATGGCGGGGATGGCGCCGATCCAGTACCAGTGCGTGGCCAGAATGCCGTACTGGTAAGCCGAGCCGGCCCAGCCCATCAGCTCCAGCGAGCCCAGGTTGGCGGAGACGAAACTCAGACCGGCAATCCACGCGGTCATTTCGCGGCCGGCCATGAAGAACTCTTCGCTGGTGTTGGAGCGGCCTTTGAGGTAGAAGCCGATCCAGATGACCATGGCGAAGTAGAGGGCGATGACAACGATGTCGAGCGTACGCAGACTGCGCCAGCGGCTCCGCGCTGAAGGCAAGCAGGGCCGGCAGAGAGCCGAAAGAACCGGCGGCGATGGAGGCTGGAACCAATCCGAACATTGGCATCACCTGAAAAGGCCGAGAATCCGTCCGCAGACGCTGTTAATGGTTCGCCCTTAAGTAAATTGCTTTACTCGACACTTGTCAAGCAGCAAAGGCTGACGCAGCGAAGAAAACATCGCGTATTCGCTGCTTGCGAACCAAGCACGAGATCCAGGGAGAATCCAGGTAAAGAGGGTTCAGTAAGCGTTTCCAGAGCGGAGTGTAACATACCTGACCATGCAATTGGGGGACGGTGAGTGTCTCAAATGTGCGTTGATGGGTATTGCGGGAATCGGCGGGGAATTGGCGGTATTCTTCCTGCCGTTATGCCGGCTTTTCGGCGATTTGCTCATCTAAAATCTCTTTCACCGTAAAGCCACAACGATGCGATGTTCGCGCCTAAAGAAAGCATCCACCTCCCGCGCCGCATCCGATGAAAACTCAAATGAGACAAAGAACGCTTTCCCGCGATTTTCGCGCATCATAGCGCTTTCGAACCCATCGATATCCTGCCGACCCGCTTTGTTTTTCTGCTGGACCTGGATCGGGTACCATTCGTCCATGAAATCAAGTTCTCCAGCCTTCTTGCCGCTCTTGGCAGGCATTGACGATGCAGGATAAATGCGCCCATCAATGCCCATGTCTCCAACCTGGACTTTATTGGGGATGCCGTCCAGCCGACGCGACCAGCAAGGAGCGGCGGCCCTGCACGAGGATGAATAGGACACAGCTACCCTGGTTTTGCTCTAGGCCCCGACCCTCTGTATTCTGAGCTGTCAAACATTTCTCATCAGGAGGCTGCATGACTTCAATCACTGGCTTTGGCGGAGTATTCTTGCGGGCGGACGATCCAAAAGCTCTGTATCAATGGTACGAGCTGCATCTCGGTCTGGCGAAGTCCGAGGGATCATTCGCGTTTCCTGCCCCGACACAACACCCTCAGGTCGTCTTCGCCCTTTTCAAACAAGACAATGCATACTTCCCTCCGGCGCAGAAAGCAATGATCAATCTCCAGGTGGACGACCTGGATGGATTGTTGGACCGTTTGGCAGGCGAAGGCGTCACCGTCGATGCAAAACGCGAAAGCTACGATTTCGGAAAGTTTGGCTGGATCACCGATCCGGAAGGAAACCGCGTCGAGCTTTGGCAGCCTGCCGGAACCGAATGATTAATCGTTGCCGACTGCGATTTCGTGCAGCCAACCTGGAGCTTTGAGCAGCTCGCGGGGACGGGAGCCGTCGGCGCCGCCGACCAAGCCGTCGCGCTCCATGAGATCGATGAGATGCGCGGCGCGGCCGTAGCCGATGCGGAGCCGCCGCTGCAGAAGCGACGTGGAGGCTTTGCCGAACTCGAAGACCAGGCGGACGGCATCGTCGAACATGGGATCGTCTTCGTTGGCCTCTTCGCTCTCTCCTTCCATAGCGGCGCGCTCGTCCTTGGGCGAGTCAAGGAAGCCCTCGACATACTCGGCGGTGCCTTGCGTTTTCCAGAAATCGACCACGGCTGCTGTCTCCTTCTCGCTCACGTAGGGAGCGTGCAGGCGCATCAGGCGGCTGGTCCCCGGCGGCAGAAAGAGCATGTCGCCACGGCCCAACAGGGCTTCGGCCCCGTTGGTGTCGAGGATGGTGCGGGAGTCAACCTTGGTGGCCAGGCGGAAGCTGATGCGAGTGGGAATGTTGGCTTTGATGAGGCCGGTGATGACGTCGACGCTGGGGCGCTGCGTGGCCAGTATCAGGTGAATGCCCACGGCGCGCGACATCTGCGCCAGCCGGGTTACGGACTCCTCGACGTTGGCGCGGTCGAGCACCATCAGGTCGGCAAGCTCGTCGATGATGATGATGATGTAAGGAAGCGGCTCCTCCTGCTCGCCCTCGTCGAAGAGAGAAGGCATGGAGCCCTCGAAGAGCTTGTTGTATTGGTCGATGTTGCGCACGCTCCGGCTGGCCAGCAGTTTCAGCCGCCGTTCCATCTCGCGCACCGCGTTGCGCAGGGCGTTGGCGGCCAATTTAGGCTCGGTGACGATGGGCGTGAAGAGGTGTGGAATGCCTTCGTACATGCCCAGCTCGACGCGCTTGGGGTCAACCAGGATGAGCCGCACCTGATTGGGCGTGGTGCGGTAAAGCAGGCTCATGATCATGCCGTTGATGGCCACCGATTTGCCCGAGCCCGTCGATCCGGCGATGAGAATATGCGGCATTGCCGCCAGGTCGGCGGTAACGATGCGGCCGTTGATGTCTTTTCCCATGGAGAGGGTGAGGCGCGAGCGGGCCTTGGCGAAGGTTTCGCTCTCGATGACGTCGCGCAGGTGGATGGTCTCGCGCTCGTGGTTGGGCACCTGGATTCCGACCGTGCTCTTGCCCGGCATGCGCTCGATGAGGATGCTTTCGGCGCGCATGGCGAGGCAGAGGTCGTCGGCCAGGCCGGTGACGCGGGAGTATTTGACGCCGGCCTCGGGCTTGAACTCGAAGGTGGTGACCAAGGGTCCGGGGTTGATCTGCACTACTTGGCCGCGCACGTCGAACTCGGCGCATTTTTCCACCAGCACTTTGGCTTCTTCTCGCAGATCGTCTTCGCGCACGGTCTGCGGACCCTCGCCCGCGTTCAGCAGCGTGCTCGAAGGCAGCTTGTAACCGCTCAGGTTCTTCGGCGCTACGGTGGCTGTGCGCAACTCGGCATCGGCGCGGCCGTGAATGGCGATTTCTTCCGCGCGATGGGGAGGCGGGGCCGGTGCAGGCTCGGGTCGAGCGGCTGGCCAGGGTTCCACCGTGCGCGCCGGGACTGACTGCGCCTGCATGGGGTGGAGCTCAAACCGAGCTGCCGCAGGCGAAGGCGCGGCTGATGCGGTCTCCAGTTCGCCGCGCTCCCAAATGCTCGGCCTGCGCTGCGTAATCGGAATCGCGGCTTCGGACCGCTCGTCCGGTCTCTGCTCAAAGGCCGTGCGCCGGTAGGCTGGAATCTCGTCGAGCGGGTCTTGCTGCGGGGCGCGCCTGCGGGTGAAGAACGCAAGAAGGCGTTGCAGCCGGCCGGCGGCAGGCGCCTCATCGACATCGGGGCCGTCCGCGGTTGCGAATTGCCTGAAGGGGACGGGCGCATCCCGTTCCACTTGCAATGCCTCGCGCTCTTCTCGCAATTCCGCGCGCTCTTCGCGACGGCTGCGCCACCGGTCACGCCAGGCGGCGAAGCCGGTCCAACGATTGGCAATGCTTTCGCGCACGGCGGCAAAGCTGATTGCAGAGGCAAAGTAGAGTCCGGCGGCAGCCAGCGCGATGGCCACCAGCCATGCACCCTGAATGTTCAGATAGACCACGAGAAGGCCAGCCATCAGCCTTCCAACCACGCCCTCCACGGGAAGCGTGTGCAGCCAGTGCCAGTGCCACGGCAGCAGTCCAAAGACGGCAGGTAGAAAGACCAGGGCCAACACCGTGCCGATCGAACGCAGGATGGGCGAGCCGCTCGACCGTGAATGCATCCACTCCCAGCCCAGGCAGCCCAGCCAGAGCGGCAAGAGAAAGGCCGTCAGGCCCAGGGATTGCAGTATCAGGTCGCTAAGGTAGGCGCCAAAGAGGCCAATCCAGTTGCGGGCCACGGCTGAATCCGTGGCCGTGTTCAGCGAGGGATCGTTGGCGCGATAGGTCGCCAGAGCGAGGAAAAGGAGAAGCGCGAACAGCACCAGCACCAGCCCCAGAAACATGTTCGCGGGGCGGCTGCGCGTAGGCGACAGAACAATGCGGATGGGCTTCATGACGAGGGCGGTTCCGCTCGCCGGCTGCCGCGGATCGCTGTACAGGCAGGCCGAAAGAGCCGACAAATCGTCCCAGAGCAACTTCTATTATCGGCGTGCTGAGGGGCGAATCCGGACAAAACGGAGGCGGGGGGAACCAGCGGCATCAACCGTGGATTTGGGGTTTGTTCAGGCTATCGAATCACCGTGAAGGAGTGCCTGCTGCGCGGTCCAAAGCGGAAGACGGCAAAGTGGTTGTCCAGCGATGCAACGCGATCGATCCCGAGGCGGCGCATCACAGCAAAACTGGCGCAATCGACGATGGAGAAATCCTGGTCGAGCCACGCCTGCTCGATTTGCCACGCCGCTTCCAGATCGGCCGGACCAACGTTTTCAATGGCAACCGATCCGTCGCGCAACTTTCCCCAGAACCGTTCGGCAACGCCGCGCCCAAGTCTCCGGCTTAGAAGCATCCACGTTTCCACCAGAATATGGTCGGTAATCACTAGCGGCTCGCCCGATTTGAGGATTGTTTTGGCGCGGGCGTTGTCGCTGTCAGTGGAATCCACCGCGGCGTACAAAATCGAGGTGTCCACGAAGAGGCTCATCGGGGGGAACGCTTATTTTCTGGCCGAGAGTTCCTTTGCCGCGACGTGGCGGCTTCGAAATCAAAGGCCTCCTCGATCATCGAGTGCTTCTGGGCGGCGATGTTCGAGCCGCCGGAACTGCCCAGGTCGAAGATCGACTCGATTCCGGCAACTGCTTTCGGCTGAGGAAGATCCCTTGCGACCAGGCCTCGAATGTAGGCAGCGAAAGAGATCCCGAGGTCGCTGGCGCGTTGGCGGGCGCGGCGCTGGAATTCGGATTCGAGGGTGATCTGCGTTCTTGCCATCATGATGGCACCATCATAGCATACTGGCACGACGCAAGCGGAACATGGAAGCGGGCCGAATCATCGCTGCCACAGCAAAACAAAGCTCGACAAACGCAATTGCAAATGCGCTGGGATTCAGGAGGCAGATTGCGGTTTGAAGGCAAACTTGATGGATCGGGCAAGACGGGAAACCGGGGCGTAGACGAGCGCTTTGGCCCGCAGCGCGTAAAAGGGCAGGCTGGAAAAGCGACGCTGGGAACGAAGTTCGAGAACCCCCAGGCCCCACTGGTAGCGAATCCTGAAAAATCTGTAGTGATTCGGGTGCTGGGCGATGAAGTCCTCGATCGCGGTGAGAACGCCGTTCTTTGGACCGCCCTCCTGCAATGCGTTCATGAGGTGGCTATTGAGGCCGCCAACGTCAACCAGAGGGCTTTGGCCTCGAACGATGCCCTTCTGCGCGAACGGTTGACGAAACTCTGCCGGAATGGTGCCGGGCTGGTAGTACAAATCGCGGCGGCCGTACGGCCAATCGACGTCGTGAAGAAAGATGAACCCTCCGGGCCGCAACATACCGCGCTCGTAAATGAGGCGCAATTCGTTGAAGACCGTATACCAATTATGGTCGCCATCGATAAGGATGCAGTCGAATTGCGAGCCCGGGCCGATGCGCCCGCCAGGAGCCAGCGCGTCCAGGCTGTTGCTCTTGATGACATGAACGCGGGAGTCGGCAGCATACTTCGCGCCGAGATCCTCGTCGATGCATGGATCGATGATGGTGTCGGTTTCAAGTGGCAGCTTGAGCAGATGATCCGTGCTGGTTCCCGTGCGTGCGCCGATCTCACAAAATGACTTCCAACGAAGCTTGCGGGCCAGCGGAGCGATGTAGTGGCGTACGAAGGTTCGCATCGGGCCTCAGTTTGGCAGACTAACTTCCGATCCACTTCGCGCCCCAGATCAGCAGCGCGCCGCCCAGCAGAATGCGGTAGATGGCGAACATGGTGAAGCCGTGCTTGCGCACCCAGCGGAGAAACCACTCCACCACGCCCAGCGCCACGATGAACGACACGACGGTGCCGATGAGGAGCACGATCCAGCGCTCGGAGTTCATGGCGACATGCGCCGCGGCCAGCCCGGCGGCGCCAGCGGCCTTGCCGCGATGAACTTCCTTGATGAGGTCCCAGCCGGTGGCGGCGATCATGGTGGGAATGCGAGAGCAGAAAGCTGAACTCAAGAGCCGCGGGACGGTCGAGGCCGGCGAGCTGGCCGGCAGCGATGGTCGACATGGAGCGCGAGGTGCCGGGAAAGATCGCAGAGAGCGTCTGGCAAAGGCCAATCCAGACGGCTTGCGGCAGGGTCATCTCCTCCACATGCGTGGTGCTCGCCTCATGGCGCGTGCTCCATGCATCGACCACCCACATCACAATTCCGCCCACCAGCAGTGCGATGCGCCATGGCGTTCAGGCTGCCCAGGTTTCTCTCGCTCCACTTGCGCAACAGCAGAGCCGGAACCGAGGTGCAGGCAAAGGCGATGATCGTGAGCGAGATGGGATGGTTGAGCCAGTTGCGGTCGCCGCTTTCGCCCTTGGGGAAAAGTGCGGAGAAAGTTGACGATCCGTTCCAGAAAGAGCAGGCACAGCGCCAGAATTGCGCCCACCTGGATAACGATGGTGTACATCGCCCAGTACGGATCATCGAGCGGAATCTTCATCAGCGCTTCCGCGATGCGCAGGTGCGCCGTCGAGCTGACCGGCAAAAATTCGGTCAAGCCTTCCACAATTCCCAAAAGGATGGACAGAATATACGGGCTCAAGAAGCCTCCTGATTGCCTCTCTCATGCGTCAGGCAGAGCGTCCGGGAGGCCGTGAGCCGCTCACTCCCGTTCGATGCCGTAGACAGGAACGCCTTCATCCAATTTGTACACCAGCGCGCCGGCCCGCATCGCGTAATCGGAATCGGCAAAATGAGCCTTCAGTTGCGCGGCCACGGAGCGCGCCTGGTTGTGAGCGTCGTTGCTTTTGCGGTCGTCGCCGTTGGCGGCATACATGTCGTTGAGCACGGCAAAGCGGTAAACAGCTTCGTAAAGCGCTCGCGCCGTGCGCGGGCCGTCGGGATACTCGTCGGCGTATTTGAGGTAGAGGTCGGCCTCCTTCTCGGGGCACTGCGTCGAGCCTTGCCAGTCGCCGCAGAGCTTGTTGTCGATGAGGTCGAAGGCCGCCAGCGCCGCCCAGCGAGTGTGGGGATAGTACTTGATCACCTTCTTCAGCGCGTCTTCGTCCATCTGCTGGCGGAAAACCGGATTCCTTCTCATGAGCCGAGGGCAAGGTTGCGGCGTCGGACTTCTCGATCTGCCACTGAATGTCGGCCGCGCGCCAGGCGGCTTCGGGCACCAGCGGCGAGTTGGGGAACATCTCCGCGACGCGGCGATAGAGCAGGCGCGCGCTCTGCGCGGCATTGGCCGGGCCGCGCGGATTGGAGGCCAGCGCCTCCTGGTTGGCGGCCGCGCCCATCAGGATCTGGTCGCCGTTGGGCGTGGTCTCCTCCACGACTCCCTTTGGCCTCCATCCAGCCGGAGATGGGCGGCGGCGTTTCGTCTTCGCCGACCATCGGCGTGTCCTTGTCGTTGTGCTTGCTCCTCGATGTCGGTGTTGGCGAAGACGCGCATCCAGGGGCCGCTCTTTTCGGCGACCACCATCTCGCGGCCGATCTGCACCTTGTCCACTTTTTGCGAGCTGGATGTCGGGCGAGATGTAGAGCCAGGTGACGCGCAGGGCCGTGGCGCGCGGGCCGGCCATGGGCTTCACCTGCTGCGGCGGCTTCTTGTCGGCGAGGGCGGGAAGCGCGGCGCAGACCAGCGCCAGGCCGATGGCGAGAGCGCGAATGCGAAAAGTTCGCGATGGTTCATCACAGGCAAAATCATAGTTGAACGACGCTACGGTGCGCTTTCGGTGAGCACCTGGGCGAGGAGCGCGGGATCGACGTTGCCGCCGCTCACCACGGCCACCGCCTTGCGGTAAGCGGGCAACTGGTCGCGCATGGAAGAGCAGCGCGGCGGTGGCTACGGCGCCGCTGGGCTCGGGAACCAGCCGCGTGGCGGCCACAATGGCGCGCATGGCAGCGCGAATTTCCGCTTCCGTCACCGTGACGATGCCGTCAACAAAGGCCTGAATGTGGGCAAAGTTGCGCACGCCCACGCTCTGCGTGCGCAAACCGTCGGCAATGGTCCGGCTGGTCAGCTCGGCCGGCCAGGTGACGATTTTGCCCGTCGCGAAAACTCTCCGCCGTATCGCCGGCCAGCTCCGGCTCGATGCCAAAGACTTTGGCTTGCGGACTCAGCTGCTTCACCGCCGCGGCAACTCCGCTCAGCAGCCCGCCGCCTGAGACCGGCGACAGCACCAGGTCCACATCCGGCAGCTCCTCCACAATCTCAAGCCCGCACGTTCCCTGCCCGGCAATGATCTGCTCGTCGTCGTACGGCGGAATCACGACATAGCCGTGCTCGCGCACCAACTGCTCGGCCACGGCCAGCCGCTCGCTCGAGGCCACGCCCACGTCGACGATCTCAGCGCCCAGCGCCAGCGTGGCCGCGCGCTTGACGGCCGGCGCGTTCGACGGCATCACGATGACCGCCTTGGCGCCCACCTCGCGCGCCGCATAGGCCACGCCCTGCGCATGGTTGCCGCTCGAGTAGGTGATGACGCCGCGAGTCGAATTTCGTTCCGGCGTAAGTTGAAGAATCTTGTTCGCCGCGCCGCGAATCTTGAAGGCCCCGATGGGCTGCAGGCTCTCTGCCTTGAGCCAGATTTCCCTGCCCGTTCCATGGCCGGAGACGCCCGGAAACGCCGCGCGCACCAGCGGCGTTTTCATGGCGATGGGCGCAATGCGCGCCGCGGCGGCGCGGATCGCGTCGATCGAAATCAGATTCTGCTCTGTAGCCGGCACGGTGGCCTCGGCGGATCCCCGTTGCGGCCTATGGCTCCGGGATTCCCCTCTCAAGTATCTCCGATTGCCGCTGGGCAGTTCTGCCGGGAGCGGGGCGGGAACAAACAAGCAGGGTGGCTGCCGAAGCCGCGCTACTCGTATGCCAGGGCATCGATGGGATCTTTGCGGGCGGCCATCCATGCCGGATAGATCGCGCCGCAGATCGATCCCACGAAGGCGATGACTGCGCCGACGCCAATCCACGATGCCGTGATTTCAAAGTGCTGCGTGGGAAAGAAGTGGGCCATGAAGAAACGCACGCCGTAGGTCGCCGGCGATGCCCACGATGACGCCGGCGGCAGCCAGCACCGCGCACTCGCGCAGCACTACGCTGACGATGGCCGCTTTGGACGCGCCCATCGATTTGAGGATGCCGATCTCGCGGGTGCGCTCCAGCACCGCGGTATACATCGATTGGAAGATGACCAGGAACCCGATGATCACTGCGATGCCGGTGATGATTTCAAGCGACAGGTTGAATCCCGGAATCTTGTCCGGCGTCATTTGTTCGAGCCACTCATCGACCGTGGTCAGCGTGTTGTTTCCAAAGCCGCGGGTGGAGTGAATCTCCTGCATCACGAGGTTGTCGTTGGCCGGGCTGTCGCATTTGATGTAGAAGAGCGAGGCCTTGCCATCGGCGCCCATCAGCTGTCCCATGGTCTCAAGCGGGATCAGCTTGCGCCCGCCCTTGCCCTGCTCCACAATGCCCGAGACGCGAAAGGGCTGGTCCATAATCGTGACCGTGTCGCCCACAGCGTAGGACTTTCCGGTGGCCGGGTTTTGGCGGCTGGCGAAGACGTCGTCGATGATGGCGTCATTGGGCCCCGTGAACGGGCCGCCGGCGAGAAAAACAAACGGCTTTAGCGCGTTGAAGCTCGCGTAATCGATGCCGTAAAGGATCTCCACGCTGCCGATGGTCGAGATCTTCTGGATGGCCGGCGAGACCACCGTCACGTGCGGCAACCTGAGCAGGACTTCTTCGTCCTTGACCGGCATGGATGCGCCGCCGACTCCGTTGAACAAGCTGGCATTCGACGGCAAGAGCATCAGGTCGGCGCCGATGCCGTTGGTGCGCTGCTTCTGGTCGTTCAACATGCCCATGAAGATGCCCACGATGGACAGGATCATGATGACTTCAATGGCCACGGCCAGAATGCTGATGACCGAGCGCATGGGGCGGTGGAGGAGATTGGCAAAGATGAGCTTATTCATGTTCGAACATGGTCCGGAGACGCGTAACTGCGCCGCAAAGCGCTTGTCATTAAGGGTAACAGCCTGGGATGCGAGCGCAGTTTGCGGCGTAACGGCGAGAAGGGCGCTGCACGCAATGTTTCAAAGTATAGGTTCAGGCGCGTCAAAAAGGCTTAGAATCGCTTGGAATCGGTTTTGACCCGCGGTAACACCAGGTTTATGGTGAAGATAAAATTCTTAGTGGGTTTACACCCGATTGCGGTCGCCGATGGGGAGTTTTGGAGAAGACCTGCGCAAGGAGCGCCTTTCGCGCGGCGTTGCGCTGGAAGACATCTCGGCGGTCACCAAGATCAGCCAGCGCCACTTGATTGCGCTGGAGCAGGAGAGGTTTCGCCTGCTTCCCGGCGGCATCCTGAGCAAGGGCATTGTTCGCGGCTACGCCAGCGCTCTGGGCCTGGACCCGCAGGACTGGACCGAGCGATTTCTGCAGGCCTACAACGCGTCAGGGCCAGATGGCAGAAGACGATCGCGGCTGGACGACATTCGCCTCAAACGTGGGCAAGGCGCGGATTCTGCGCCGCGAAGCTGTCGAAGTGCGTTTGCGCTGGATCGGCGCCATTCTGCTTCTGCTGGCGGTTGCCGCGGCCACGTTTCTGGCGGTGCGCTACTATGGGGTGCGCGAAGGCTGGTGGCGAACGATGCTGCCGATGCACAGGGTTTCCACCGCGCTCCATGGGGCCTGGTTTTCAGCCCGCGGCGCGGTTGCGTACGCCCGGCGCCGAATTTAGCCGCTGATTAAGGGAGCGTCAAGTTGCCCAGCTCAGCGCCTCGAATCTGCCGTTAAACGCCCATTGCGCGCCGTACGCTCAGCGCCTTTGCTCCCGGCTGCCTGCCGCAATTACCATAGGTAGATGGACCGTCGGGCTTGAGCCTGCACGTTTGGTCATGCCGAAACGATGTGGCCACGTCGGGCTTTGGCGGATGAGGTCGTTGGCGGCACTCGCTACGCTCCCATCCGGAGCCGGCCATCGCGGCAACACTGAGTTGAATCCCTGTCATGGGAAGGAGTTTGAAGTTGAGCGACCGTTTCTTGTTTACCTCTGAATCCGTTACCGAAGGCCATCCGGACAAGATTGCCGACCAGGTCTCCGACGCTATTCTCGACGCCTGCCTGGAGCAGGATCCTTACAGCCGCGTCGCGGCGGAAACCCTGACGGCCACCGGCCTGGTGGTGATCGCAGGCGAGATCACGACCAAGGCCTATGTCGATTTCCAGAGCCTGGTCCGCGGCGTGGTGGCCTCCATCGGCTACGACAACGCGCTCTACGGCTTCGACTCCAACACCTGCGCGGTGATCTCGAGCATCAACAAGCAGTCGGGCGACATCGCGCAGGGCGTTGACACCGGCGGCGCCGGCGACCAGGGCATGATGTTCGGCTACGCCTCCGACGAGACGCCGGAGTTGATGCCGGCGCCCATCTCGCTGGCGCACAAGCTCTGCCGCCAGTTGAGCGCGGTGCGCAAAAGCGGCAAGCTGCCCTACCTGCGCCCCGACGGCAAGAGCCAGGTGACGGTGGAGTACGACGAGAATGGCAAGCCGGCGCGGATTGACGCGGTGGTCATCAGCAGCCAGCACTCCGAGGCCGTCGGCAACGAGGAGCTGCACGCCGACATCCTCAAGCACGTGATCCAGGCGGTTCTGCCGGCGAAGTGGCTCGACGAGCACACCAAGTACCACATCAACCCGACCGGCCGCTTCGTGATCGGCGGGCCCATGGGCGATACCGGCCTGACCGGCCGCAAGATCATCGTGGACACCTACGGCGGCATGGGCCGGCACGGCGGCGGCGCTTTCAGCGGCAAGGACCCGACCAAGGTCGACCGTTCGGCGGCGTACATGGCCCGCCACATCGCCAAGAACATTGTGGCTGCAGGATTGGCCGAGCCGCGCCGAGGTGCAGCTTGCCTACGCCATCGGCGTGGCCGAGCCGGTGAGCGTGCTGGTGGAGACCTTCGGCACGGGCAAGCTGAGCGAGGCGAAGCTCACCGAGCTGATCCGCAAGAACTTTCTCGCTCACGCCCAAGGCCATTATCGAGAACCTGAACCTGCGCCGGCCGATTTACCAGAAGACCGCGGCGTATGGGCACTTTGGCCGCACCGAGCCGGAGTTCACCTGGGAAGCGACGCAAGGCCGCCAAGCTGGCCGAGCAGGCGGGAGTGACCGCGCCGGTGAAGACGAAATAGGGAATGCGCCGCCGGTTGGCGAAATCGATCCGGTCAACTATGGGGTCCGCTGCGCGCATGGGATCCGCCGCTCGGCGGGTCCCTTTGCTTTTTTGTCCACCCGCGTCGATGCCTTAGAATTCTCCGGGGTGATACGCACCTCATTGTCTGGCGGAGAAACTTATGCGTCTTTCTGTACTTGCTGCTCTCGTGCTTGGCTTTGCCACCGTTTGCGCCGCGCAAACCGGAGCGAATTGGACCTACGAAGGAAAAACCGGTCCGCTGGTCTGGGGCAAGCTCGATCCGGCATACCAGGCCTGCTCCAAAGGCCACGAGCAATCGCCCATCGACATTCGCGGCGCGCGCTTGAACAAGGCGCTTGAGGCCGCTCGAGTTCCACTTCATCGCCGGGCCGATGACGCTGGAAAACACCGGGCGCGGCATCGTAGCGCACGTCGAATCCCGGCAGCGTGTATGGTGGCCGGCGGTGTGCGCTACCACCTGATTGAGCTCGATTTTCACCACCCCAGCGAGCACCCGGTGAAGGGCAAGCTCAGTGACATGGAGGTGGACCTGATGTACCGCAGCGAAGACGGCAAAATGGCGATTGTGGCCGTGCGGCTTAACCAGGACCGTGGCTTCCCCAACGCCCTGCTGGCCACGCTATGGGAGCACCTGCCAACGAAGGCGGGCGCGACCGCGAAGATCACCGACATGGTGAGCGCCGGCGGGCTGCTGCCCGCGGACCGCGGCTATTGGACCTATCTCGGCTCCGAGGTCACGCCGCCCTGCACCGAGGGAGTGCGCTGGTTCGTCTTCGAGGAAGACTTGAGCATGAGCCGCTCGCAATTGCTCGCGTTCGCGAATCTTTTCAAGATGAATACGCGGCCTGTCGCAGGACGCGCACGGACGGCGGATTGAAGCGAACGAGTGAGACAGCTTCTAGCAGTTCTAGCTTTTAGCGTCGAGCTTCAGTCAGCCTGGTAGCCGGCGCAACGGCGTGAGGTGTAACACGATCTCGTCACCGACGTCCTCAACGCGAATGCCAGTCAGATCGCGGACGACGTAGTGCGCCGCATCCAGCGATTCGATCGGAGCGGAGAACGTGGTGGCTACCACGGTGCAGCCAGCGGCTCTGCCGGCCTGGGCTCCCGAAGACGAGTCCTCGAAGACCACACAATCCGCGGGCGCGACGCCGAGCAGCGCCGCCGCGGCCAGGAATGGCTCCGGATGCGGCTTGCCGTGCGTCACATGGTCCGCGGTGACCAATCGCCTGGGCAGCGGAATGCCTCCGGCGGCCAAGCGAATGCGCGCCAACCGCTCAGTGGCGCTGGTCACCACAGTCCAGCGATCGGCGGGCAGCGCCGCGAGCAGATCCAGCACGCCCGGCAGCACGGTGAGCCCCTCATTGTCCTCGGCCTCGATGTTCTCGATGACCTTGAGCTCGGCTTCGCTGTCGAGATCGGGGCGCAGTATGGCGACGGTTTCGACGGCGCGCCGGCCGTGTGAGGTTTTGCGCGCAAGTGCGGGATCGATCCCGCGGAGTTGAGCCCACTTGGTCCAACTGCGCTCGACCGATTCGATGGAGGAGGTCAGAATCCCATCCATGTCGAAGAGAATGCCCTTGCAGCGGATCAGGAGAGGGGAAGAAGCGATGGAGGAGGCCATGGATTCATTCTAGATTCGAGCGGAATTACCGGTACTTTTCCGCGTGCGTTTCTTTCGGCGCGGCGAAGCTGATCTTGGGCGGATCGCCGAAGGTGATCGTCGCTTCAACTGTTCGCTTGCGGCCGCCACTGTTGAGCTGGTTTTGCCCGAGCTCGATGGCGCCGTTGGCAATCGAGGCGTCGGCGGTCCAGCGATCGAAGTGAGCCACCGCGGCAGGGATCGGCGCAGGCTTGGTTGTGCCGCCGGCGATCGCGGTCTTTGCAGCCGCGATGCTCCCTTGCCGGCAGTCGAAGTGCAGTGTGCCTTTGGCAGAGGCGGCCAAATCTTCACCGGTGTAGCCGGAGAGCTCGAGGTTGCCGTTGCCGTTGAGAGCGCCGCCCGTCCAGCGCAGCCCCAGCAAGCGCCCCACATCGGCGGCGTTGAGGTTTTGGAAGTCGCCAGTGAGTGTGTATGCCGGCTTGTCCTGATCGGTCGCCGGCTTGGTTAGCGTTCCGCCAAGATGCACGTTGCCGCCGAAAAGACCGGCATCAAAGCTTGTGATCTCAGCGCCGCCGGGAAGAATCCGGAGCGTCGTCGAAACCTCCTGGAGTGTCACAGGCTCCAGAACCAGCGAGTCCGCGGACACCGTGCCCTCAAGCCGCGGCCAGGGCGGCGCCGAGGACGGATGCAGGCGGTTAATGAGCGTGGAAAGCAAAGTTCCTTTTTCTCGCGCGCCGAGCAGAGCGCTTTCGAAGGCGCCTGCATCGAGCTCGGCAAAATGCACCTGGAACTGAACCACGCAAGGCTGTGACGAGGTCTGCGTCGGGCAGTCCGCGGGGAGGGTCAGGCTCGCCGTGCCTTTCAGCGGACCATACGAGAAGTCAACTTTGTCCCAGCGGAAAGCGCCGTCGCCAAGGTGGAGAGTGGCTTCGGCGATGGCAACGTGGCTGGCCAGATAGTCGGCCTTCCAATTGGCATTGCGCACGGTCACGGTTCCGGTGACGGTATCGGCGGCCGGAACCGCGGTTGCGCCGGCGCCGGCGGGGACCGAAGGCGACGACTCCGGCGCGCTCGCTGACGCTGCTTCGGCAGGAAAAATGTGTTGGAGAGGAATCTTCTCAGGGGCCAGCCATGGCCCCGCGGCGGAAAGGTCCACCGCGATGGGCTCGCCGGCAAGTGAGGCGAGAGCCGAAGTCTCCGGTATGCCGGCCGCGCGGGCAAACTCCCTGGCACGAGCGAAACTGGCCTGGCCGCGCACCCCGATCCGATAGCCGGCGAGCGAAAACCGCAGGCTGAGAATGAGCGGAACGGTTCCGCCAGCGGGAATGGCGACGGTTCCGGCAAGTGCCTGGGCTGAATTCTCTCTGTCTGGCTGTTCGTCCACGGGGGCCACATTGGGAGTGGCGGACGCACTCGCCACCGGCTCCAGCGTGAACTTCGGCGCTTGAAGGGGACGGCTGAGACCGCCGCCGCTGAGGACAAAGTCCGCAACGGTGAGGCTGCCGGTGAGTGGGCCGGCCGGTTCCGAACCGGCTCTCGCCGGAGGTTTCCTGCCCGGCTTCCACGGCCTTTGTGGGCCCCGCTTTTCCGGCCACGCCGGGTGCGTAGACGATCTTTCCGCTCACCGTGCCTTTGGCGTCGAGATCCGGCGCGAAGCCGCTGCGGAGGGTGCGCAGCGCGTCAAGGCCCGCAGCCACGGGAATGCGATCGAGCTCAACGGAAAAGTGCGGCGGCGCGCTTTGGTCCGGTTTTTCTCCCGTAATATGCACGCGGCCGTTGCCCAGCGGCGAGTCACAGGCCAGGTTCTCCACGCTGCGCCGCGGGTAGTGGTAGACGAAGCCGCAAGTTGGCGTCGAAGTCGAGGGGCGATGCAGGAGTGAACTCGGCGCGATGCACGCCCGTGGCGCGGAGGCGCATGGCGATCTGGGCTGCATCGGCGGTGCCGTCGAGGTGCAGCTCACCGGTCAGGTCGCCGCGCCAGCCGGGGTCGGAGCCGGTGATGAGGCGGGCAAGCTGGCCAAATTGAGCGTTGCGCCAGTCGAGATCCAGATGCAGGGGCATCTGGCGGAGCGTGGGCGCGCGGCGCATGCTGGCCTCCATGCGCACCACTCCGGTCTCTTCCAGGTACAGGCTCACGTCGGTCCGGGCCGGCTGGCCGCGCAGGCGGATGCGCCACTCGCCGGGATTCTCCTGCCAGAACGAGAGATCGGCATTGACGAGGGAAAACGGCAGCTTCTCCACTCCGTTCTTGAAGTTGATGCGGGAGTTGGTGGCCTCAAGGTAGGGCAGCGGAGCGGACGCGGCGCGCGGCCGGATGTTGGTCCAGTCTGGGCGGCGGCGGTGCGAAAGATCGGGTCGAGGTTCCAGCGGCCCGGCGCGGCTCGCACCAGGTTGAGGCTGGCCTCGTCCACGCTGATCTTGCCGATCTCGACGCGACCGCGGAACAGCGCGAGCAGCCGGATGGACGCAGTGACCTTGTTGGCGTGGAGCACCGGTTCGGCGCCATAGGCCGGATCTTCGGCAACGCTCAGATCGGAGATCTCAAATCCCGGCCATGGCAAAAGCTGCACCTGCACCGACGAGAGGCGCACCGGCCTGCCCAGCGATTGCGAGATAAGCTGCGTGATCTGGCTCTTGTAGCGGCTGACGCTGATGAGCGGAGGCACGACGAGCACAAGCACCAGGATCGCAATGGCTGCGAGGGCTATCCGCAGCCACCGACGCATTCGTTCCTTGCCTCCGGCGCTGTGTGTCATTGTCTGTATTGATTCTAGCTGTTAGCTTCTAGCCTCTGGGGCAATTCCACAATAGGTATACCCATCTGCTGCCGCTTCGCTAAGCAGGAATCCGTTGTGCGGGCGAGGACGCCCACACGACAGCCGGCCTGGAGGCCGGCGCTACAAAAAGCGGCCTCGCTCAAGAGCTGGCTTGGGTACAGCGATTGTGGAATTGCTATAGGAGCTAGAGGCTGCTTTCACCGCGTGAGGTGGAAGGTGCGGCTCCAGCGCGTTTCCGTGAAGAAGTGCAGCACCACGTGGCCCATCCAGGCCAGGCGGGGCCGAGGCCGGTCTGGTCGTACACCGATTCCGGCGTGTCGAACGACCAGTAGTTGAAGAGCGGGCGGCCGACGATGTTCTGCCGCGGCACAAATCCCCAGAAGCGCGAATCGAGGCTGTCGTGCCGGTTGTCGCCCATCATGAAGTACATGCCGGGAGGGACGACGAGATCGCCGTCGACGACGTGGTTGGGAAAGTCGACGGCCCAGCTCTCCGTTGCGCCGCCCGGCTGCGGGTACGGCGGCACGGAGGGAAATTCGTCGAGAAACTCCTGATAGTTATCCGGCGTCGTGGGCTGCGCGTGGGGCTGGGCTTGCGCCACGCCGTTGAGGATGACGATGCCGTCGCGCAGATGGATGTGGTCGCCGGGCACGCCGATGAGGCGCTTGACGAGGAAGAAGTATTGCGGCTTGCCGTCGGCGTCGGGCTCCGGCTCGGCAACCGGCTTGATGAAGACGACGATGTCGCCGCGCCGCGGCTCGCGGTAGTGAACCAGCGGCATCCAATTGGCGGGCGGGGCCAGAGTGATGCGGTCGACGACGAGGTGATCGCCGACCAGCAGCGTCTTCTCCATCGATCCCGAAGGGATGACGAAGTTCTGCGCGAGAAAGGTGAGGATGAACAGGCCCACCACCAGCACCGAGCAGATGCTGGCCACCGCTTCAAATGGCGTTTCTTCCACTTTGGCGGGCTCGGGAGCCGGTTCCGGGCTTTTTTCGGAGGGCTCTTTGAGTGCTCGCGTCTTCTTCTTTGTCATTCTGTCTGCTCTTTGCGGAATGCTCCAAAGTCGCGACTTTCGAACGAATCAACGAACTCAATGCACCACGCGGAAGATGCGCCGCCAGCGGGCAAATCCCGTGAGACGTTCGGCGAGATCCCGTTCGTGTCCGAGTCTATCATCCGCGGCTTGTTGCGCGAGCTAGCGCTGCTGCACATCGGTGGAAGAGGGGCGCGAGAGCGAAAAATAGATGACCAGCGGCCGGGCGACGATGGCCTGACGCGGCACAAAGCCCCAGAAGCGGGAGTCCAGGCTGTGATTGCGATTGTCGCCCAGGACGAAGTACTCGCCCGGCGGGCACCACCAGCTCGCCGTCGCGGGTGAGGCTCTGCATCTGGCGCCACCAGTCAGGATCGACCTCGGGATCGGTATAGATTTCGGCGGGAAAGTTGTCGCGCGCGGGATTGGGCGGCGCGGGCTCGAAGGCCGCGTAGGGTTCGTTCGAGGGCAACGCCGTTCACAAACACCTGGCCGTCGTCGATGCGCAGGCGGTCGCCGGGAACGCCGACCACTCTCTTGATGAGCATCGGCGGCTGGGAGTGATGGAAGACGATGATGTCGCCGCGCTGCAACGGCGCGATAGGGCAGGAGCCAGCTGGCTCAGGTGGCCGGCGGGCGCGTAAACCTGCTTGTTGAAGAGCAGAAAATCTCCCACCAGCAGCGTGCGCTCCATGCTTTCAGAGGGAATCAGGAGGGGCTGCAGCACAAAGGTGAGCACGAACAAGCGCCACGACGACGGTTTGCAGCAGCGAAGCCAGCGCCTGCGGCAAGGTGGGCAGATGCGCGTGCACGTGCGCCCACCGCTCGATGAAACGGAGTGGGCGCCGGAGCGGGAGTCGCTCATTGCGCGCTCTGCCCCTCCTCTTCGGCGCCAAGGTCGAGGTCTGCTTCGGTGACCGCATCGTCCGCCAGGGCATCTGGCACGGCCAGGGTTCGCCATACGCTCCAGTGCGCGGCGCGCCGCGTCCTGCTCGGCATGCTTCTTGGTGCGTCCCATGCCGCGGGCCAGCGGCTCTCCCTTTCTCCGGCTTCGCTCTTCAGCCGCACTTCGACCAGAAAGCGCTTGTGGTGGTCGGGGCCGCTTTCGCTCTTCACGCGGTAGACGGGCGCTCCGGCGCGCGCCGCCTGCAAGCGCTCCTGGAGCGCGGATTTGTAGTTTCCCAACGCCGCTCCGGAGCGCAGTTCGAGGGCCAGCCGCTCGGCCGCCTCGCCCATCACCTGGCTGCGGACAAAGGCCCGCACAGGCTCCAGGCCGCCATCGAGAAACAGCGCGCCCATCACAGCTTCCATGGTATTCGAAAGCACGGTGCTTTTGCGGCGCAGGCCGCTGCGCTCCTCGCCGCGGCTCAGGCGCAGATGCTTGCCCAAGCCGATCTCCTCGGCCACTTGCGCCATGTGTTGCCGGCTGACCAGCCCGGAGCGAATGCGCGTCAATTCGCCTTCGCGCCACTCCGGATGCAGACGCAAACAGCGCCTCGGCGACCACGAGCCCCAGCACCGCGTCGCCGAGAAATTCAAGCCGCTCGTTGTCGGCCTGGGGCGGACTTCTTGCTTCGCGTCGGCTTGCGCAAGTTCGTGCGCCAGCGAACGGTGGGTGAGCGCGCGCACCAGCAGCTCAGGGCTCGAGAACTCATGCCCCAGTGCGGCTTCAAGCTCTTTGAGATCTGCTTCCACGCGCGCTTTGCTCGCTTTCAACCTCTTCTCATGAATTTAGACGCATTCCGCGAGCCCTTCGCGCCGCCGGGATGGAACCCCGTAACCCAAGGAGATTCGGCGCATCCGATCGGCGCCTGCTCATCGCGGGAGACGCCGGCAGAGAATTATTGCGGCTTCGGTGCGCCGTCCTGCGCTTGCGGTTCTGGCTTGGCGGTTCGCTGCGCCGCCCGGCGCGGTCGTCGCCGGTTTCGTCATCGCAGTCGTGCTCGTGGCCGCGCTGCACGTATGCCGCCTTCACGCCCCGCTCGGCGGCCAGGCGCG
Organism: uncultured Acidobacteriaceae bacterium; assembly: GCA_963701835.1. Taxonomy (GTDB): domain Bacteria; phylum Acidobacteriota; class Terriglobia; order Terriglobales; family Acidobacteriaceae; genus Telmatobacter. The sequence continues at coordinate 27,324 of CAVPBL010000020.1, forward strand.
TATCGAGCTGGCCGTCGCGCACCGCCAAGGCTTCCTTGTACTCGGCCAGAGCTTCGTCGCGCTTGCACTCCAGATCGAGCATCCGGCCCAGGTAGATGTGCGACCAGGCAAGCAGCCGCTGCTCCTTGCTGGTCGCGAGGGTCTTCTGGAAGTCGTCGATCGCCTGCATCGGGATGGCCGGTCAGCAGATCCACGCGCGCCAGGATGAAGTGGGCGCGCGCCGCATCGGCCGTCGACTGCGATGGTGTCGGTCTGCTCGGCGAGCACCTTTTGCGCCATGGCGGCGGCCGCGGCCACATCTCCGCCGGCCAGCTTTGCCTCGGCCAGGTCAAGCCCCGTCAACTGGCGCGGCTTGCTGCGCTGCAACACGTCTTCGTCGGCCTCTTTGTCGAACTCGGTCTGGCGCGCGCGGTGCACCTGCTGATCCACATCCATGCTGTAGACCATCTCGCCGATGGTGTCTTTCAGGCCGGCAGGATCCTTTTCAAACTGCAGCATCTGCTCATAAAAGTATTGCGTCAGCACATATCCCTGCCGCATATCGTGCTGGACAGCGGCCCACTTCACCGCATCCACTTTCTGCTGGTAGAGCTCGCGCTCGTGCTCGTAGCGCGGCAACTGCGAGCGGTCAACGCCGGCAGGAATCTTGTACTCGGGAATGCCCGTATCCATGGTGCGCGCTTCAATGGCCTTGATCAGGCACTCGATGGTCAGCGACACGGTATCGGAGCGGAAGCGGAAATCGAGCGGCGCGTCGCGAATCTCCTTGAGAATCGGCTGCTCGCGGTCGATGGCGTTGGAGCGCTCGTAGAGCAGGGGATCGATGACGTAGTGCAGGTAAGTGTGGCGCACGTCGTTCATGGGAATCTTGCCGTCGACCGGGGAAACCACGACCACGTAGTCGGTGCCGTAGATGCGGGCGTTGACCATGCTCGGCGAAAGCTGCGGCTCGATGACCACGATGAACCTGCGGCCGTCGTAGGTGGAGGCCGGCATCTTGAGGTAGAGGTTGGTGGCGACGATCATCTGCGAGAGCGGATCGTGCAGCTTGTCGATCTCTTCGTCGTAGGTATGGTGCGAGGTAAGCCAGATGCCGTGCAGATCCACCGCGGCTGCAAACGCGCGGAGGATGGGAACGATCTCGGCCACCTGCGTGGAGTCGGGCGGCATCTCGGTCAGGTCCGCCGTGATTTCAAGCTCGGGCGGCGGCGTGAGGTAAAGCGCCAGCGAGATGTACTGCGAGATGTCGCGCTCCGTGCCGGTCATGCGGTGCTGGGCGATGTAGAGGCAGAGCGCGTCGCGCTTGGTGCGGGCGTCCTCGCTTTGGGCGAGCGCCTGATTCATCTCGTCGCGGACGTGCTTGCGGATCGGCGCGCTCTCGTCAAGGCCCTCGTCGTAGCCGCAGGCATTCAGCGCCGCCGCCATGATGAACACCGGCTCGGAGCGGATGAGCGAGATGGTCGGCCCCGCCGGATCGATCAGCGAAGGCGCTTTTTCCCGCGCATACATCTGCCCGGAGGACGAGCTTTGGCTGGAGGAGGAGCTCGATGGATGACTGCGCCGGAGCGGGAGCGAGGAAGCCAATCCGGCCAACAGACAGAGAAGTCGCGGCGGATAAAAAAGCGAAGAAATGCGATCGACGCGGCATCATGAGGAGACCCTGCATGCAAGTCTAGTTAGACGCAAGGGCAGGGTCAAATAGTGCAGCTGCTAGCTCTTAGCTTCTAGCTTTTAGATTTTCGTGCGAAGGCTGAAGCGAGGCGGCAATGACAGACATCGGGTCTGCGAGACAGCGGTCGGACTTCATAATCCGGCAATCAGAAAAGATCGGTTCTCAGACATGGCGCGAACTCGCTAGAAGCTAGAGGCTGGAAGCGAGAAGCTGCTTTTATCCCCGCACGGAGACGCCGGAGAACGACAGCACCGCCAGGCCGCGGACGGGCTGGCCGAAGAAGCGGGCCGGCTCAAAGCGGCTGAACAGGAGCAGGTTCTCCACCTGGGAGCGGGTTGCGGCGTCGGTGGGCCCGGAGACGATGCGGTAGTCGTAGACCTCGCCGTGCATCGTTGACGTAGGCCTCAACCACGACCGGGCTGGAGATGGCGTCGGTTTCATTGTCGCCCGGAGCATTGGAGAAATAGAGCAGATGAGGCGCGGTTGCGTTGCCCAAAGGCTCGTCGGGCGTAGCCTGCGCCGTCTCCGGCTGGGCAAACACGGTCACCAGCACAACGATGGTTCCCAACAGCAGCACCGCGCTGGCAAATCCCGCGCCGGCCTGCAACAGGAACGGCCCCACAGTGTTTCTTCCAGGCCAGATCCCATGCGGTGAAGATGCTGCGGCGGCTGCGCGCCCGTTCCTGGCTGACCGCGACACGAATTCGCAGAGGCAGATCCGCCGGCTCCGGCACCGGACCCAGCCCGGCCAGCGCAGCCTGCAAATCGCGCAGCGATTTCCACTCGCGCGCACACTCCTGGCAATCCTGGAGATGTGCGTCCGATCTCCTGCATCTCGCGTCCGCTCAACCGGCCATCCAAATATTCCGTAAAGCCAGCCTGCACTTGATTGCAGCCGTTCATCGCGCCTCCTCTCTCAGGGACATCTCGATCCCTGCCAGCGCTGTGGGCCGCGAACCGGGCCTGGGCGCCGTCAGCAGCGCCTTCAAACAGGCGCGCCCGCGCACCAGCCGCGACTTCACCGTTCCCAGATTGACGCCCTGCATGGCCGCCACTTCCTCGTAGACAAATCCTTCAATATCGCGCAGGATGAGCGTGGTGCGGAATGGCTCCGGCACCTGGCGCAGCGCCTGCTCCACGCGCGCCCGGTTCTCCTCGTGCAGGGCCACATCATAGGGCGATTCAGCGGGATCGACCAGCATGTCTTTCAGCCGCACCGGCCTGTCCGCTGTCTGCCTCCGCCATCTCCTGCTCAATGGGGATCTCCTGCTGCTGATGCCGCATCCACCAGCGCCGCTGGTTCGACGCCTCGCGCAACGCGATGCGGTAGATCCACGTACGCAACGACGACTCGCCGTGAAAACCGTGAATCCCGCGGAAGACTTTGACGAAGACTTCCTGGGTCAGATCGGCGGCGTCGGCGGGGTTGCGCACGGTGCGCGCCAGCAGCGAGTAAATTGGCTGATGGTAGTGCGCAATCAGCCAGGCAAACGCCTCCTCGGAGCCGGCTCGCAGTTCTTCAACGAGAGCCGCCTCATCCGATTGGAGCGTCAGCGCACCGGCAAGATTGCCCATGGTGAGGTCCGCCTGCAATTCCGTGTCCTCCCACGTTACCGCAAATCGGCCATCGTTTGCATGTGCGCGTATCACACGCGCCATGCGGACCCAAGGCCGGACCACATGATTCGATGCCGGTTGCGGCCGGCTTTCGGAACGGCCGGTTAGCCACCGGAAGCGCCTTGTCTGACACCAGGGCGTTAGGCGTCGACCGCCATCTGGCCCATGCACGCCTACTTTCTTAGACACCGGTGCCGCCTGAAGTGTTCCCAGTACGCCGAGGCGGATTATCCGCGGTCATGATACCTTCTGATATCGATGGACTTCGAAGTTGTTCCCGGCCGAGCTCAGCGAGTCTAGTGCCGAGCATGCGGTTTCTGGCTGACGCTTGTCTGCCCCGGCCGCATCTACGGCATGAGAATTCGGAGGCGTTCGCAGCCATGTTTACCGCCCATCCCATCGGCTTTATTCATAGCCCCTTCCGTGAAACCTCGGCCATTCCCAAGGGCCTCGGCGCCAAGCACGATGCCGAAGGCGTGATCGAGCTGCTGCGCGAGTACGAGCCGGGGCTGGCTGACATCGAAGGCTTCTCGCATCTGTTTGTGCTTTGGGAGTTCGACCGCGCGGATGGGTTCGATCTGATCGCGCATCCGCCCACCGACGAAGGACGGCCTCACGGCGTGTTTGCGACGCGGTCGCCGCGCCGGCCGAATCCGATTGGCCTGACGGTGGTGGAGTTGCTGCGGCCGCGATGGCGCGTCGTTGCACGTGCGCGGCGTGGACATGCTGGACGGGACGCCGGTTCTCGACATCAAGCCGTATCTGTCGAGCATTCCGGCGGAGAAGCTGCGGCGGGGATGGCTGGCGGAGGCGGAAGAACGAGACGGAATCGGAACCGTGGACGTCAGTGAACCAGTGCAGATCGCTGCAGTCACCGAGTTCGCGGTTGGCACTGCTGATTCACGGTCTACTCTACGGAATGCCGAGCAGCTTGTGCGTCTGCAGGCTCAGCCGCCAGCGCGGATGATCGAGGCAATAGGTCAGCGCAAGCGTGGTGTTGAGATCGCGGGCGGGCCCGTCCATGGGCTGCAGGAAGAAATGGCGGAACGGCAGCGCCTCAAAATGCTCCGGCTCCGCGCCGGGCTGCGGATAAACCAGCTTCAGCTCGTCGCCGCTGCGCTGCTTGAGCTCGGCGCCGGCTTTGGGGCTCACGCAGATCCAGTCCAGGCCCGCCGGAGCCGCGATGGTTCCGTTGGTTTCGACGGCAATTTCGAAGCCGCAGGCGTGCAGAGCGTCGATGAGCGGCGCGTCGAGTTGCAGCAGAGGCTCGCCGCCCGTGCAGACGACAAAACGATTGCCGGGCGCGGCGTCTGCGGGCCATTTCCGCTCAATGGCCGCTGCCAGCGCCTCGGCGGAGGCGAAGTTTCCGCCGCCACGCCCGTTGGTGTCGGCAAAATCGGTGTCGCAGAATTTGCAGATGGCCGAGGCGCGGTCCTGCTCGCGGCCCGACCAGAGATTGCATCCGGCAAAGCGGCAGAAGACCGCCGGCGCGGCCCGTCTGCGCGCCTTCGCCTTGCAGGGTGTAGAAGATTTCTTTGACTGCGTAGCTCATAAAGTGCAGCTTCTAGCTGCTAGCTCCTAGCTTCTAGCTACATCGTCAGCAACGCAACGGCCTCGACTCCGCGCGAACAAGCTAGAGGCTAGAAGCTAGCGGCTGTCTTTCAGCAGCGGATCTTCGATCCCGTTTTCGCGGAAGCCCTTTTGCCGCAGAAGGCAGGAGTCGCATTGGCCGCACGGCGCGCCCGTGGGCGAGGGATCGTAGCAACTGCTGGTCAAGCCGTAATCGACGCCCAAGTCTGCGCCCTAGGCGAATGATCTCCGCTTTGGTGAGCGCGATGAGCGGCGTATGAATTTTGAGCGCCTGGCGGCCTTCCACACCGGCCTTGGTCGCGAGGTTGGCCATTTTTTCAAAGGCCGCGATGTATTCAGGACGGCAATCGGGGTAGCCCGAGTAGTCGAGCGCATTCACGCCGAGAAAGATGTCGCTCGCGCCCAGCACCTCGGCCCACGCCAGCGCAAAGGAGAGAAAGATGGTGTTGCGCGCGGGTACATAGGTAATCGGAATGCCGTGGGCCATCTCCTCGGTTGCGCGGCCTTTGGGAACGGCGATGTCGTCGGTGAGCGCGGAGCCGCCGAAGGCGCGCAGATCGATGGCTACAATGCGGTGCTCCGCGACGCCGATGGATGCGGCGACGCGCTTGGCGGCCTCGAGCTCCCACGCGTGGCGCTGGCCGTAAGAAAACGAGAGCGCGTAGAGCTCGTAGCCCTCGCTCTTGGCGATGGCGAGCACGGTGGCCGAGTCGAGGCCGCCGCTCAAGAGAACGACTGCGCGTTTGGGTTTGTTTTCCATGGCAGAATCGAAGCTACTTGAGATCGCCGCCGCGGCCGATGTCCATCGACGGCGGAATCGGGTTGCGCTCGTCGATGTAGGCGTCGATGCACTGGTCGAGAATGCCCTTGGCTTCGAGAATGAACTCGACGGCGTCGCGCGCCCCGCCGTAGCCGCCGGCAGTTGGGCGTGACGTAGTGCGCCTCGGCCTTCACGCGCTCGCGCGCATTGGCCACGGCCACGGCGAAGCCGACTTCGCGCATGGCCGGCAGGTCGATCACGTCGTCGCCCACGTAGCAGATCTCGTCGAGCGCCACGCCTTCCTTTGCGATGATCTCGCGGATCGCCTGCATCTTGAAGGCGCAGCCCTGGTAAACGAATTCGAGCTTGAGGTCGCGGGCGCGCGTGGCCACGGTCTCGCTGATGCGCTTGGTGATGACGCCGCACTTCAGGCCGCCGATGCGCGCCAGCGAAATGGCCGTGCCGTCGTGCGCGCTGTAGCCTTTGGCTTCGACCATGGTCGTCGAGTTCACGCCGAAGCCGATCGTCTCCTTGCCGCCAATCTCGTCCAGAAGATTGCCGTCCGCAGGGCGTCCAGGGACGAGCCAGATGGTGCCGTCGGTCAATACGCCGTCGACGTCGAAGAGAATGATCTTGATCTTGCGGGCGCGGTCTTGCGCGGTGAGTGCCATGATTCGATTTTACCGGCTGGTTGCGGCCGCCAATCTCAGGCCGCGGCCGGTTTCGAGAGAGAATAGTCACATGGACGACCGCCCATCGAACGCCGCTCCGCAGCCGCCGCCCGACCTCGAGCCGGAGGACTACTACTTCGAGGGGCCGTACCTCGTCTTCACCGCCGCGTACCACCTCAAGCGCGGAAACTGCTGCGGGTCAGGCTGCCGGCACTGTCCGTATCGCGATGAGACGAGAGCCGAAGATCGCGACCTTTAATTCATGCCGCTGCCCGATGCGCCGCCGGACAGTTGGCCTGCAGCGGGCGGTGCCGCAGCCGGAGCAGCGGGCGCTGCCGCAGCCGGAACAGAGGGCACTGCCGCAGCCGGAGGCGCGGGCGGCTCGCGCACCAGCACGGCGAAGCGCGGAAAGGCGAAGCTGCCTGCCGCATCGTCGATCACATTCAACTGGCAAACGTACGGGCCGGGCTTGAGTCCGTTGAGCGGCACATCGAGCTCGATCGACGACCGCATCGCGGCCCTCGACGTTGATCGATTTGGCCTGCACGATCGGCGTTTCGTAAACCTTGGTCGATCCCTGGATCAGTTCCAGGCTGCTGAGCAGATCGATGCCGGGCTTGGTCCCTTGGGCGCGTTTTCGGCCGCTTTCTTCGTGCGCGGGATCGTAGATCTCGTAGAGCAGGTACAGGTGCTGGTCCTGGCGGAAGACGTGGCTGATGTTGGGCACGTACTCCTCGCCGTTGCGCACCAGCGGATCCTGCTTTCTTGCTCGGCTCGCGCTGCGAGGCCAGCACGATGGAGCTCATCTTGAGCGGAGCCTTCTTGAGATCGGGCAGCGTGACCTCGGCGATGAACGAGCCCATGCGGCCGGTCTGGTTTTCGCGCACCACGAATTTGAGCTGGTACTTGCCCGGCGGCAGATTGAAGCTGGTGGTGTACTGGATGTTCTTCTGCCGCGCCTGCAGCGACGGATCGAGGTTGAGCTTGACGGTATCGCGCACGCGGCCCACCGGGCGCTTGGCTTCGTCGATCACGGCGCCGATGATGTCGAGCGTGGCCTTGTCCTTGTCGCCGCCCTTCACAAAGGGAATCTGCGAGCCGGGCACGACGAGCGAAACCGGCATGTAGAAGCGGTTGGCGTCGAGGCGGAAGTACATGGCGTCCATGTAGACGGCCATGTCGGTGGCGGGCAGATCGCTGGCCAGCTGATCCTGCGAGTTCCTGCTCGCGGTCTTCCTTGCCGGAGTGCTTGAAGTCGGCCGGCGCGTAGTAGCCGGGCCGGTATTCGAGCTTGATGCCGGGCCGGTCGATCTTGACCGTGAGCTTGCGATATTTGCCGTCGCGCGCCGGGTTCGATCGAGTGGAAGCCGATGGCGTAGTAGGCCGAAGTATCCTTCTGCACCTGCGCGAAGGCGGGCGCAAAGTCGTTGGAGTCGAAGAACGCCTTGCCGCCGGTGTCGCTGGAAAGCGTGGCCATCACTTCCTGCGTGGCGAAGTTCTGGTTCATGTTGTTCGTGAGCGCGCCGCCGTTGAATGCCGCCCTGCCCGCGCAGGCTGCCGGTGGAGGCGTCGCCCAGCGGCGCCGACGGCCTGCAGGCCGCGCGTGTCAACGCTGTAGATGGCCAGGTCGGCGCGCACCGCCGCGTTGATGGCCGACCGCAGCGAAGCTTCGTTCTCGATGCCGTCGCGCGAGATGCCGCCGGAGAAGTAGAGCAGCGACTTCTTCTCGTTGATCTTTGGCGAGCGATTGCGAGATGGCGCGCAGCGCGAAGAGCTCGCGGTCGGTGTTGAGGTCGTTGTATTCGCTCTCGTCGGGCGTGTAGGCGGTGGTGTCTTCCGCCTGGTTGGTGTTGGCGTTTGCGCCCTGGGCAAAGCCCTGGCCCTCGGTGCCGTTGTAGGCGCCAACTTCGTTGATGAGCGCGTTCTTGTCGGCGGTGAAGTCCTGGTCGACGTTGAGCGTGTCGCCGAGAGAAACCAGCGCGACGAGATCGGCGGGCTGCATCTTGGTGCTTGAGAAAGTCCTGCGCCGCATCCACGCTGCGCTCCAGATCCTCGGGCTGCATCGAGGTCAGGTCGAAGAACATCACGATCAGCCGGTGGTTGCGCAGTTCTTCGGGCTTGGCGACAACGACGGCTTTGCTGCCGCGTGGGGCCGGCGGCAAGCCCGCTCACCGTGGCTTCATTGAGCGGCGTGGCCATGTCGACGCTCTCAAAGTCGAAGGTCGAAATCTGCTGCTCCTTGCCGTTTTCGAAGATCTTGAAGTCGCTCTGCTTGAGGCCCTTCACCAGTTCGCCGGTTTTGGCGTCGCGCGCCACCACGTTGGTCAGCACCAGTTCGGCGTTGGCTTTGAGCGTGAATCCGCCCTGCGGCGTGGAGGAGACCTGGTCGCCGGAGCGATTTTGCGGCCGGGTGGATGCGGGCTGAGCTCCGCGCGAGATCGGCGCGCACCAGGAGCGCCGAGCGCAGCAGCGCAAGCATCGTGGCGATTCGCTGCATCAGACTCGTCATCCGCTTCACTCCTCGCACGTCTGCGCTGCTAACTCCGCTAACTCCGCTAACGCCGCTAACTCCGCTGCTCTTCAAAATCTGAATCTTGCCAAGAACTGGAACGACCGCATCTGACCCACGGAAGTGACTTCGCCGAATGCGGTGAGCCATAGGTCGTGTTCACGCCTGAGTACTGCACCGTGTTAAAGACGTTGTTGATGGTGGCGCGAATCTCCATGCTGCGCGTTTCGCCCAACTGCATGGTTTTTGAGAGCGCCATGTTGTTCGACACCGTGCCCGGCCCTTCAATCGAATTGCGCGGCGCGTTGCCGAAGTAATTGCAGAAACCCGGTGTGTGGCGGAAGGCGGCGCGTAGGCCGCGGTATTGAACCAGTGACGCAGCGCTGCCGCCGCCGGCAGTGACTGAAGCACCCGGCATGAGATTCGGGCCGCAAGCGCGCTTGTATTGCCGCACTCCACGCTCTGCGATGTTGGCTCAAATCCTGGCGAGAGCCAGGTTCCGGTGGCGAAGTTGAAGCTGCCGGAAACCGAGAAGCCTTCGAGGATGTGCGAGCCCACGCCCGTGGTGACCCAGGTCTTGTCGGGGCCGAAAGGCAGCTCGAAGAGATAGGTGCCGCTGACCTGGTGGCGAATGTCGAGGACCGAGTGGCCCTCCTCGCGCGGCCAGATTCTGCCAGTCCTGCACCACCGATCGCCGAGCTGCCGTTCACCGAAGTGGCGTCGTCGATGGCGTGGCCGTACTGGTAGTTTGCGCCCACCGAAACGCCGTGCGACAGGCGCTTGTTCACCCGCACCGTTGCCGGCGTTCATCTTGTAATACGCCGCGGCCTCGTCGTAGTTGAAGACAGGCTCGAGGGATCGGTGCCCGGGCTGCTGGGCAGGGCGCGCGGCGCGAGCTTGACGTCGAGATGATTGGAGCGCGCTCCGTTGTAGCCGAGATTCATCACGATGCCCCAGGGCAGCGTCTTCTGAATGTCGAGGTTCCACGCCATCACATAGGGCAGCCCGTAGTGCGGATCGAGCGCGTAGTTGCCGACCGTCGTCGGGCGCGGGAAATCCGTTGGCCAGCGTGAAGCAGGTCGTCGCGGTCTGCGCGCAGGCCGTGGACGCCGTGTTGCCGACCGCCTCCTGGTTGGTCTGCTCGTTGGTGAAGGGCGGCTGGTGCGCCATGGTGGTGGCAAAGCCCGCGTACTCGCCCACGGTGTAGTTCGTGCCGAAGCCGGCGCGCACCACGGTCTGCTTGATCTTCGGCACGCGCCAGGCAAGCCCCACGCGCGGCTGGAAAGCCTTGTGCCAGGGGAAGACGAGCGAAGCGGGCAGGCCCGTTCGGTCCCGGCAGTCTGCTCGGTCTCGCTGGTGAATCCGCCGTCCGGATTGGTGGCGACGTCGGCCAGGTGCCCGTATTTCTCGGTGTACGGCGCGAAGAACTCCCAGCGCACGCCGTAGTTGAGCGTGAGCGAGGGCAGCACGCGCCAGTCGTCCATGGCGTAGGCGTCAAAGACGTTGTCGCGCAGGTAGCTCTTGGCCAGCGACGAGTTGAGCGTGGTGGACTGCGGCAATCCGAGCAGAAAATCGGCGATCGACGAGCCGGTGGTTGGGTCCTGCGCGGCGTCCTCGGTGAACAGCCCGGTGAAGGCGAAGTTCCCGGTGGCGTTCGAGCCGGCGAGAAAGTCGCGGTGCACGCGGCGGTAGTCGCCGCCGAAGCGCATGTTGTGCTTGCCGTGAATCCAGCTCAGGACTTCGGTGAACGAGATGGTCTGCGCGATGGAGAAGCTGGGCTGCGTTTCGCTCAGGCCCTGAATGCCGTTGCTGAGCGAGATGTCGGGCACGCCGTAGTTGAGCGGAACGTTGTTCGGCACGGTCACGCTGGCGGCCGCCGCGGGATTGTTGGAGGTATTGGTGAAGAAGTTGGTGGTGTGGCTGTTGCTGCGGTTCCAGTTGACGTTCGAGATGCTGGTGAAGCGGTGGTAGCCGACCGTGTAGCCGGCCTGCAGCGAGTAGGAATCTCGAAGCGCTCTTGCCGCCCAAGCTGCGGAAACAGATTCACGAGGTCGGAGGCCGAGTGGGACCAGTTGTAGTTGAGGTTGATGCTCTGGCGAAGGCCCTGGTTCTGCGAGCCGCCGCGCCTTCCGCCGCCGAATCCGCCGCGGCCGCCGGGCTGCGTGGCATTGGCGCCCAGGCTGCGGTTGTAACGAATGCCGGCCTGCGTGGAGTTCGATTGCGCGGTGGTGAGCAGGTGGTAGTTGTAGCCGTTGATGGTGCTGCCGGCGGGCAGGTTCGGCTCAGGGAAATAGTTCAAGCAGCGCCGTGGCCTGCGGAGAGATCGACTGGCCCGCGGCTCCCGTGGGCGGAATCGACGTTGGGCTTGCCGCTGTAAATGAATTGCTGGCCGGTGACGGGATCGTAGATCGGCGGCAACCGGCGGCGGAAAAATCGCCGCGCTCGTTCCGCATCGGTGGGAACCGTGGCATAGAAATCGTCCGGCGTGGACGAGCGCGAGCCGGAAAGCGTGAGAAAGACGGTGTCTTTGCCGCTGGGCTTGGTCAGGTGCGGAATATACGGCGCGCTCATGAACGTAAAGCGTGAAGCGATTCGACCCGTTGGCCGGCTGAACCTGCGGCTGGCCCGAGCAGTGAAAATGGCAGCGCGTTAAGATCGCGGAGTTGCGTTCCGTTCCAGGCGATGGCGCCGTGCGGCTGGCCGGGATTGAAGTTGCGGAAGTTTCCCGCGTCCGCCGCCGCCTCCACCGCCTCCGCCGTCCGCCGAAGCCTCCGCCACCGCCACCGAATCCGCCGCCCCCGCCAAAACCACCGCCGCCGAAGGCTCCGCCGAATCCTCCACCGCCGCCGTATCCGCCAAATAGGCCGCCCTGGCCCGCTTCCGCCGGGACCTTGCCCGTTCAATCCGCCCTGCACCTGAATCGATCTGCACCGCATCGCGCATGCGATCCGATATCGAGGCCCGCCAGCGGCGCTCACCTGGCCCGCCTGCCCGGTGATCGGCCACCGACTCGTCGCTGAAGTCGGAGTTGCCGGCAATCGAAGGCAGAGCAGCGCCGCTTGCGCCCGCCGTGCCGGCCCCGGTGTCGGTGTCGGCGGTGAGCGCATTCATCAGGCTCAGGTTCTCGGGCGCATTGCCTGCCAGTTGGCTGAACGCTTTGTCTCGCTCGCTGCCCTGGCGGGCAGCTCTGCTGCGCCTGCTGCCGATCCTGTTCGGCTGCCGCGAGGCAAGGATCAGCTCGAAGTTCACCGTCTGGTCGTGGCTGGTGGCGTTGAGAACAGCTTCCTGCGATCCCTGCGCGAAGGCCGCGAACTGGGTGCGGATCGACATAGCGGCCATTTTGCGGAATATTCAATGGCCACGCGCCGGTAATGTCGGTGGTGGTGGAGTAGCGCTTGCCGGTGAGGGTGTTTTGCGCGGTGACAGTGACGCCGGGCAGAGGGATGTTGCCGCTCTTGACCATGCCATGCAGTTTGCCGCCGGTCATCGGGTTGAGCAGACGACGGGCTGCGGGTCTGAAGGCGGCTGGCAGACTGCGCGGAGCCTGAGGCCGGCCGGAGATTGCGCCGCCGGGGCCGGCGCCTGGCACCATGCCGCCAGACATCCGGCCACAACGACTCCCGCCGCACCTGCACGCCTCATTGCTGCCTGCCGCATTTGCGCTACCCGACCTCTCGTACTCGTATTCAGTCTGACGGATCATGCAGCGCGAAGGTTTACGCGGCGCGGCGCGAGGCCGAAGACGCGCATTGCGGCACGCTGCGGTTGATCAGATTGAACGCGAAGGAAAGTTTTGCACTTGCAATCCGCCGCGCCGCATGTTAACTCTTAAGCTAATAGTTTTCTGATTGCTACCGCGTGAGTAAACCTCGGTACGCATCGGACAGGATGCGAAATGGGCATGAAGATCGGCACCACGATTCGCGCTTACCGCCTGCAAAAGGGATTGTCGCAGGGAGACATCGAAAAGAAAACCGGCCTGCTGCGCTGCTATCTCTCGCGCGTGGAGAACGGCCACACCGTGCCCTCGCTGGACACGCTGGCCAAGATTGCCCACGCCCTCGACCTGCCGATTGCGCAGTTCTTTGCCAGCGACACGCTCGCCCGCCAGATGAACGCGCAGAATCTCTCCGACGACGAGCTGCGCTTCCTGACGCAGCTCCGGCGCTACTCCTCGAATCTGAATGAGAGCGACCGCAAACTGCTGCTGGCGATGGTGAAGAAGTTCGCCGCGACGGCGAGTGCGGTAGTTGCGCCGGCCTCAGCCTCGTGGCGGCGGGAGGTGGGCCACATAAAACCCGAACAACACCAGCAGCAGCACCACCATCGCGACCGTCAAGCGCAACTTCATTTGAAAATCGCTGCGCGGCGAGCCGATGCGCGGCACCATCGGAGCCGCGAAGAGCAGTCCGCACAGGAAACCGCCGATGTGGGCCGAATTATCGACTTCCACTCCGGTGAACCCGCTGCCAAAGTTGACGGAAAGGCCGATGACGAGATTGATGGCGGCAAAGTAAATCACGGACTTGCGCAGCTTTCGCAGTTCCTGCGGCGGCACGGGCAGGCGATTCGACTTCAGCAACACGATGAGCGCGCCGGCGATGCCAAAGACGGCGCCGGATGCCCCCGCGCCGGCCTGAAAGAATGGCGCTCCGGAGGCGTCGTGAATCGGGCGCACCCAGTTGTAGAAGGTCGAAAGCAGATTGCCGGCTGCGCCGGTAAGGATGTAAGCCGCAAACAAGCCGAACGAACCCATCAGACGGCTCGGCCAGCAGTCCCAGGTTCCACAGGCACCACATGTTGGTGGCCAGGTGAATGATGCCCACGTGGACGAACATCGCGGTGACGATGCGCCACCATTCTCCGTAGACAAGCACATTGTTGGGCCTGTCGGCGCCCCAGAACATCAATTGGTCGAGGGTCGGCATCCAGATGCTTGACCCGCGCGCCACCATGAGCCAGAAACACCGCGCAATTGATCCCAACCAGCAGATAGGTGGCCGGCGTGGAGGCCCAGCGGCGCCGCGGGCGCGGCATCGGCGGCGGCGCATGTTCGCTGTCCGGAGGAAGAACCTCCGGCTGGGGCGTCGAGGGATAACTTCCCATATCACCACTCTAAAGCATTCCTGTCTGCACGGCGGTTTGAGGATTTCGCTTGCGGAAAGGGTGAGAACGCAGCGGCATCCACGGGTTGGCTCTTCTGCTTCACAATCTCGGTTCCGCCCTCGCGATGTAGTCTGGAGTTTGATCTGCGCCCAACGACGTATCGCAACGGCGAGACGAGCCTGCGCGGATTCTCGAACTATTGAACCAGGAGTGGAATCGTGAGTTCGGAAGGGAATAGCAAGCGAAACTGGCGCGAAGCCGATTCGCCGCGCGCTGCTGAGTGTGACGGACAAGACCGGCCTGGTGGAGTTTGCGCGGGCGCTGGCGGGTTTCGGGGTCGAGCTGGTTTCGACCGGCGGGACGGCAAAGGCGCTGCGCGAGGCCGGCCTGGCGGTCAAGGACATCAGCGAACTGACCGGTTTCCCGGAGATGCTCGACGGCCGCGTGAAGACGCTGCACCCGCGCGTGCATGGCGGCCTGCTCTACATTCGCGGCAACGCGGAGCACGAAGCCGCGGTGGCCGCTCACGGCATCCTGCCCATCGACATGGTGGTGGTGAATCTCTACGCCTTCGAGAAGACGGCGGCGCAGCCGGGCGTCGCCTTCGGGCACCTCATCGAAAACATCGACATCGGCGGGCCGTCGATGGTGCGATCCGCGGCAAAGAACTTTGAAGATGTGGCGATCGTGACGCGCGTTGCGGACTACCCCGCGCTGATCGAGGAGTTGAAGGCCAACGGCGGCGCGCTGACTCGCGCAACGCGCTGGCGGCTGGCAAAGCAGGCCTTTGCGCTGACCGCGGCTTACGATGCGGCCATCGCGAACACGCTGGAGCGGATTGCCGAGGCTCCCGCTGCCTGAGGCTCCGGCCGCGCTGGACTCTTCCGTCGCTGCCCGCCACGCTGCGCATCAATCTGCCGCTGGCCCAGCCGCTGCGCTACGGCGAAAACCCGCACCAGCGCGCCGCGCTTTACGCCGACGGCAGCGGATTGGGGATTGCAGGCGCGACGCAGTTGCAGGGCAAGGAGCTGAGCTTCAACAACCTCGTCGATCTGGATGCGTGCTGGGAGCTGGCGCAGGAGTTTGAAGAGCCCGCCGTCATCATCGTGAAGCACACCAACCCCTGCGGCGCGGCTACCGGCACTACGATCCTCGAGGCCTATCAAAAGGCGCTGGCATGCGATCCGGTTTCGGCCTTCGGCGGCGTCATCGGCATCAATCGCGAGGTGGACGGAGCGGCAGCCGAAGAGATCGCCAAGCTGTTTGTCGAGGCCATTGCCGCGCCAGGTTTTTCGCCGGAGGCCCGCGAGCGCTTTGCCGCGAAGAAGAATCTGCGCCTGGTGGAAGTTCGGGCGCGCCGAGCCGCGCCCGGTGGTCAAGCAGGTGTCGGGAGGACTGCTGCTGCAGGACGCCGATACCGGCCGCGTGACGGAATCGGAGCTGAAGGTGGTCACGTGGCGTCCGCCCACAGCCGAGGAGCTGCGCAGCCTGCTCTTTGCCTGGCGCGTATCGCAAGCACGTGAAATCGAACGCCATCGTTTACGCGCGCGACGGGCAGACGCTGGGCGTGGGCGCAGGGCAGATGAGCCGCGTGGATGCGGCCAAATTCGGCGCCATGAAGGCCGTGCTGCCGCTTAAAGGGTGCGTTGCCGCTTCGGACGCGTACTTTCCCTTCCCCGACGGCCTGGAGGCGGTTGCCCAGGCCGGCGCGACGGCGGTGATCCAGCCCGGCGGCTCGGTGCGCGACGAGGAAGTGATCGCGGCGGCCGACAAGTTGGGCCTGGCCATGGTGTTCACCGGGATACGGCACTTCCGGCATTGAGCAATTCCACATGCGGCCGGGCAATTTCGCACCGGTCACCACGTGTCGGCCGCGCGTGCCACTTTCGTATTGACGAAAATCCCGCAATCTGCCGCGCATTTGCGACCAATGACGGGTAAAATCGTCTGTAATAATAGTAGGCAGAGTTCGCTCAGAACGGCTGCCTGCGCCGCGTTTCGGACTTGCAAGGTGTATTTCTGCTTTGCTGGCAGGGAGCGGGTGGAATTCCCTGCATGATGACAAGAGAAATCACCTTGCCGAGCTTTGGGGCTCAAGTTTGCCGCCGCCATTCTGTTTTCTGTTGCCGGTTGCCCTGGTCTGCGCCCAAAACGCCCCAGCCAGCGGACCCTCGGCCAGCCCGCCGAAGAGCCAGCAGGCTCAGCCCAGCATCACGCCGGCACAGGCACGCCGGCGCAGGCCGCAAAGGGCGATGCGCAGCCAAGCCAGAGCAGCCAAGCGCCCGCAGCCGCGCCTGCTACGGAGCCGAACCGCGCTCAGGCGTACTATCACCTGGCCTTGGCCAGCGTGTATGAGGATGACGCCGTCTCCGAAGGACGCTCGGACGAGGTGAACCAGGCCATCGAGGAGTACAAGCTGGCGCTCAACGCCGATCCCAATTCAGCGGAGCTGAACGACGATCTGGCCGATCTTTATTTCCGCGTCGGCCGCGTGCACGATGCCGAAGTGACGGCGCGCGCGCTGCTGAAGAACTCGCCCAACGACATCGACGCGCACAAGCTGCTGGGGCGCATCTACCTGCGCCAACTGGGCGAAGGAGAAAACGGAGCCGCATCGGCTTCGACCTCGAGCAACGTGCTGGACCAGGCCATCGCCGAGTTCGAGAAGATCGTCGCCCTGCAGCCCAAGAGCGTGGAAGATCACATGGTGCTGGGGCAGCTCTACACCGTCAAGCACCAGCCCGACAAGGCGGAAGCCGAGTTCAAGACCGCCCAGGCGATCGAGCCCGAGTCAGAAGAAGTGGTGCTGAACCTGGCGCGGCTTTACGCCGAGAGCGGGGACGTGCAACATGCCGTGAAGGCGATTGAGGCGGTTCCCGTGGATGGGCGCACGCCCAAGATGGAGTTCACGCTGGGCGCGCTCTACGACCAGTTGAAGCAGCCCAAGGACGCCATCGCCGCCTACAAGCGCGCGGAGGATCTGGAGCCCGGCGACCTGCAGACCATGGATGCGCTGGCGCAGGCACTGCTCAACAACGACCAGCTCGACGAGGCGCTCAAGGAGTACAAGGCGCTGGCCGAGGCCGATCCCGAGAACACCGAGGCGCTGGTCCATATCGGCGAGATCAGCGCCGCCAGGGCAAGTATGAAGATGCGCTGGCCACCATCCGCAAGGCGCGCAAGATCGATCCCAACTCGCTGGAAGCGGGCTTCAACGAAGGGCTTGCTGCTCGACATTCTGGGCCGCTTCGACGACGCCGTACAGACCTATCAGGAGATGGTCGACGCGACCTCGCACGCCAACGGCGCTTACACCGACGAGGAGAAGAACAACCGCAGCCATCTTCCTGGAGCGGCTGGGAGCGGTCTACCTGGAGGAGAACAAGACCGATCAGGCGGTTGCCGCGTACCAGAAGATGATCGACATGGGCGGCAGCTCCGCCGCGCGCGGCTACCAGGGAGAGGTGGACGCCTATCGCGGCGCCCACGAATTCGATAAGGCCATCGATGTCTCCCGCAAGGCGGTGGCCGCCAATCCCAAGGACCGCGACCTGAAGCTGATGCTGGCGGGAGAACTCGCCGACCAGGGCCATCCCGATGAGGGGCTGGCTATGGCCAAGAGCCTGCTTGACGGCGCCACTCCCGACGAGCAGCGCGGCGTGTGGTTTGCCATCGGCGCAGATGAACATCCGCCTGCGCCGCTGGAAGGATGCCGAGGATGCGTTGGACAAGGCCGAGCCGCTGGCGACCAAGAAGGAAGACCGCACCTATTTCTTCTTTCTGCGCGGCGAGTTGGCCGAGCGGCAGAAGCACATGGATCAGGCCGAGCAGTATTTCCAGCAGGCGCTGGATCTGGATCCCGCAGAACGCCATGACCCTGAACTACCTCGGTTACATGTGGGCCGACAAGGGGATCAAGCTGCCCGAGGCGCTGAAGATGATTCGCAAGGCCGTCGACCATTGAGCCGATGAACGGCGCGTATCTCGATTCGCTGGGCTGGGTCTATTTCAAGATGGGCGAGTACGAGCTGGCCGAGGACAACCTGCGCCAGGCCGTGAATCGCGACCAGACCGATCCCACCGTGCACATGCACCTGGGCGATCTCTACGAGAAGACCGGGCGCATCCGGCTGGCCGCGGCGCAGTGGGAGCTGTCGCTGGCCGAGTTCGCCAAGTCGTCGCCCGCCGACATTGAGCCGGGCGACGTGGCCAAGGTGCAGAAGAAGCTGGAAAGCGCCCGCGTAAGACTGGCCAAGGAAGAGGACACCGTGGGCCCGGCCAAGCCGGAGTGACACGCGGTCAACCGGCCGGGACGGCTGAGTTTTCTCGCCGGATCCAACCGCATTCTGGGATAGACTTCGGGCAATGGCTTCCGATTTTGAACTTGCCTTTGACCAGTTAAAGAGTGTCTTTGCGAGCCACTTGCGCCAGTTGGCGATCAGTGAAGATACTGCCGCCGTCTACTCCGTAACATGCCGGACGCCCTCGCCCTTCCCGCAACACAAGGGTCAGCCAATGTGGTTCGGCTCGGTGCGCATGGGAAAAGCGTACGTCAGTTTCCACCTCATGCCGCTCTATATGAATCCGCCGCTGATGAATGCCGTCTCGCCGGGCCTGAAGAAGCGGATGCAGGGCAAGACCTGCTTCAACTTCAAGGCCGCCCCTGAGCCCCAGTTGCTGAAAGAGCTCAAGCAACTCGTCAACGCGGCCATGAAGGATTGGGCCTCCAAGGGATATCTGTAATTCCGGGGCGGCCTGTTCCGCAAAAACCCTACTGCTCGTGTGCGGCCGCCGCAGCCAGATATACATCCACGTTGCTCTTATCCACCAGCGATGTGCCGGTGTCGACAAAGACCGGGTAGGGCGCGAAGGCGTCGGTGCTGTAGTCCTTGTCGAGCTGCGCAGGCGGATTGTGAAAGACCTCGTCCAGGGCCTTTAGCCCGACGTAGCCCATGGTGAAGGGCTTTTGCACGATCGTCGAGTCGATGACTCCGTCCTTGATTCCCTGCAGCGTATCGGGATTCACGTCCCACGCCACGAGAAGCCTGCTGTTGTCGCCCGCCCGCTTGATGGCGTCGGCGACCAGCTTGCCTGAAGCTGAGTCCAGGCACACAAAGGCGTCGATCTTCTTTACGCCGGTTTGCGCCATCAGCTCCTGGGTCCTGTCGAAGGCGACAGTCGGGGTCGCCCTTGATGTCGATCACTTCAACGATGTTGATGCCCGGCTGCGTGGCAAAGACATCCTTGAATCCCTTCAGCCGCTCTTCTGTATTGGGCTGGCCGGCGAGCGTAAAGAAGACCACGTTGCCCTTGCCGCCCAGCTTCTCGATCACCCGCCGGCCTCCCAGACGCCCCGCTTCAAGGTTGTTGGTGCCAATGAAGTAGAGCCTGCGGCTGTCCGCGGCGTCGGAGTCCATGGTGATTACTGGAATGCCGGCATTCACCGCTGCATCGATCTCCGGCTGCAGCACGCCGGCGTCGGAAACCGAGACCAGAATCCCCGCCGGTTTGGCCGCAACCGCCGTCTTCAGTTCCGCCAGTTCACCCTGCGGATCGTAGTTGTCGGGCCCGGCCACTTTGGCCGTCACATTGTATTGCGCCGCGGCCGCCTTGAATCCTGCGATGGCCGTCTGCCAGTAGGGCAACGAGACGTTGGCTGCGACCAGGTAATACACCTCTTTCACCGAGTGCCTTGCCCCGCATCCCGGGATCAACACCGTTGCCAGCGCAGCGAGCGCCAGCGCCATATCCTTGATTCGGTTTCATTGCTACCTCCGTCTGGGGCCTGAAAAGCCGCTTTGGGCTGCGCCCACGATACTCGCGATTGCGCCAGCTCCCAGAAATTCCGGCAGGATAGTACTCCCACGTAAGTTGGCGTTGTCCATCCTTCGGCACACGGGTGTCTTTATAACAGCCGCAAACGGCAAGGCATGGTGACTCCGCGCACAAGTGCGCGTTCACTTCCCCGCATCGTCCCCTTTTGCGGTATAACCAGACGTGAACCGCGAAGTTCGCGTTCACGCTGCGAAGGCTAGATCAGATGATTGCACTCAAGAGCGGGTTTGCCGCGCTGCTGCCTGCTGGAATCGCCGTAAGCGGGAGCGCAGACAGCGACGCTGGCTGCGCCGTGCCTACGCGCAGCCGCCGCACGCCTATCGCACTCCGTTTGCCCGCGACGCCGCCCGCATCCTGCATGCGCGCGCCTTTCGCCGCCTGGCCGGCAAGACGCAGGTCTTCACCCGCCTGCCGGCCGAGGGGCTCTCCGACCACTTTCGCAGCCGCCTCACGCACACGCTCGAAGTGACCCAGATCTCGCGCACGGTGGCCGCGGCGCTGGGGCTGAATGCGGAGCTTGCCGAAGCCCTGGCGCTGGCGCACGACATCGGGCATCCGCCCTTTGGCCACGCCGGCGAAAAGGCCCTCGACCGCGCCCTTCGCGCACACGGCCTCAGCTTCGACCACAACCTTCACGCTCTGCGCATCGTCACCTGGTTTGAGGAGCGCTATCCGGCTTTTCGCGGACTCAATCTCACGCTCGCCGTGCGCGAGGGCATCGTGAAACACTCGCGCGACTACACCGCCGCGGACCATCCCGAGCTGGCGGAGTATTTTCTCGGCGAGCTTCCGCCGCTCGAAGCGCAGTTGATCGATCTGGCCGACGAGATTGCCTATCTGACCGCCGATCTCGATGACGGACTGGACTCGGGCATTCTCGTGCTCGATCAGGTGCGCGAGGCGGCGCCCTTCTTCCGCAGCTTCCACGACGCCGCGCTCGCCAGCTATCCCAGCTGCCGCGCCCAAGCTGGTGATGTACGAGGCGCTGCGCCGGATGCTGAACGCATTCGTCACCGACCTGATCGAGGAAGTATGCGCTCGCGTGACTGCGCTTGGCGCCACAACCCTGGCCGAGATCCGGCACGCTCCGCAAAGGCTGGCCGCGCTCAGCCCGGAAATGGAGAGCCGCGCGCGTGCGCCACGAAGGAGTTTCTCTACGCGAACCTCTACAACTCGCCCGGCCAGGAACAGGTGC
This sequence comes from uncultured Acidobacteriaceae bacterium, assembly GCA_963701835.1. Classification (GTDB taxonomy): domain Bacteria; phylum Acidobacteriota; class Terriglobia; order Terriglobales; family Acidobacteriaceae; genus Telmatobacter. Next base: position 48,279 of record CAVPBL010000020.1, read on the forward strand.
ACGCGCACGCGGAAGAGGTGGTCATCGAGCTTTTTGGGCACCTGATGGCTGAGCCCGGCATGATGCCGGAGGACCACCAGGCGCAGATCGCCACCGAAGGTCTGGCCCGCACGGTGGCCGACTACATTGCCGGCATGACGGACAGCTACATTGTGCAGTTGTGGAAGCGGTGCGGCGGGGCGTGAGCCGATTGAGCTGGATTGCCTATTTCGCGGGGAGAAATTCGATCTGCGCAAGATTGTCCACGGACTTGAAGCCGTAATCGGCGGTTATGAGGACGTGTTGCGGCGAATCCATGGCCAGATTCAGGGCAAATGCATCGGCGTAGCCGATGTTTCTATCGACCTTGAGCGCGGCGGCGCGAACCGCACGATCGGCAGTCGCCGGAACGATCTTTGCTTCACTGGGAAGCAGCCCGCTGAGAATGCGGATTTCATCCGAAACCCCGAAGCGTTTGCGCGAGTTTGCCGGCAATCTCGCCCCATTGCACGGCGGAGATGCAGAGTTCATTTCGCCGGGCGGCACAAGCGCCGAGAATCTCCTCCACGCGGTCTGCACCCGGCCCGTCGTCAACGTATCGGAGTGCGGCCGAGGAGTCCAAAACGTACGTAGTCATCAAACGGCCTCACCAGCCTTCTTCTCTCAACTCCCGTTCACGCTCCCGGCGCCGATCCTCGAGCAGTTCGTCGCACAACGAAGGCCCGCCCGCAGCGATTCCACGCATTTTCTTGATCATCGCGAGCTTGGACGCCGCGGTCTCAGGTTTCAAGATGACTTCCGGCCCATCCCGGCGGATGGCAACGCGGGTGCCGGGCTCAATCCCAAGTTCTTCCCGAATTGCCGCAGGAATCACCAGTTGGCCTTTGGTGCTGACGATCGCATAGAGCTGTTCTGTCGTCTGTTCCATGGCTTACATTGTAACACAAGTAAGACAAACAGTGGAAGTAAGACTGATAGATAAAGTAAGACTCATCACAGAAGTAAGAAAACAAAGCCTCGATCTTACCCGTGGCATTTCGCCTTACTGCACCGTCCCTTGCGGGCGCAGGCGGCGTAGGTCGAGGGCGCACTGGACGGCATTTTGCGCGTGGAGGCGCAGATTGTCGGCGGCGGCCCAGAGCCAAAGTCGCGATGCCAGACTGGAGTTGCGGGCCAGCGGCTCCGGGCGCAGGCGGACGAGAACGTCGTTCTGCCCGGTGGCGGCCAGATTCGATGGCGAATCGGTGTCTTCGAGCACCAGCTCGACGTGTTCGCCGGTCAGCGCCTCTTCGAGGGCCACAATCTCCACGGGCCGCTCGAGCTCGACGGCGATGGAAAAGGTGTGGCCGTGGAAGACCGGCGCGTGGATGACCTGCACGGCCAGCGACGGGCCACGCCCCGCAGTGAGCGCCTCGTAGTGGCGGCGAATGCGCGCCTCCACCGCAGGCAGGCTCACCTTGGCGCTTTCTCCCATGCCGACGAGCAGGTTGTAGGCCGCCTGCGCGTCGTAGACGGCGCGCGGCAGAGTTTGGAAGCTGAGCAGGTTCACCGTCTGCTGGTGCAGTTCGTCCATGGCGGCGCGGCCAAACTCGCTGGCCGGCTCAAGCACCGTGGCGGCGGCAAAGCGCACCGGCGCGGCATGTTGCAGCCGCTCGAGCAGCAGTGCCAGGGCGATGACGGCGGGGTGGGCCGGCACGACCGCGGGAGTGAACAGGTCGACGGCCGCCGCCTCAGTGCCCAGCCACGGAGCGCGCACCAGCACGCCGGCTCTCCTGGTCGAGCGCGCCGGAGAGATCGAGGACCGTGGAGCCGGCGCGGAGGGCCTGCCGCCAGTGCCGGCGCGTCAGGCTCTCGGTGCCGCAGAAGAAAGTGAAGTCGGCGTGGTCGAAGGCGTCGGCACTGATGGCCTGGATGAAGGTGACCTCGTCGCCCACCTGGTCCAACTGGCCCTGCGCTTCTTCCTCGTCGAGCAGGGCAAAGTTGGCCGAGGCGAGCGGCGACTCGGAGAGAACGTCCTTCAACTCCCGGCCGAGCAGGCTTGAAGCGCCGGCGATGGCAATCTTGTACACAGGCATCCTTTACGGCGAAACCAGAGTTACCGTGCCCGATCGCTGTCTTCAAGGTCGCCGCTCCCTGTTGGCCGCGTCAACTTGAGTGTCGTGGTTCCGGGAACCACCGACTCTGCTTTTGCAAAATGAAACAGCAGTTCGAGGGCGCAGCGCCAGCCAGAATTCACTCCTCCCCAGGGCCGGCGATGCCGTCAAGAAGCTAATCGGAAATCTGGGCCCGAGCGATTCCGGTTCTGCGGGAGCGCTGGACACGGGCACAGTTGGCGGCCTTCTGCGACGGCGCCTCGACCAGCCATAGGCCGCGCGCGCCCAGATCCCCGAGAACATGTAAGCCAGCGCCGCCACGAACATGACGCACATTCGAATAGCGGAGCACGACGTAGGCGATGACTGCCAGCAAGACCAGCAACTGGAAGGGATGGCGGCGGGAGAGGTTGATCTCCTTGGCCGACCAGAAGCGCCAGGTGCTGACCATGAGATAGGCGGTGAGGCCGACCAGGATGAGCCAGGGAATGGCGATCCACCAGTACGGTGTTGGGAATTCCGTAGAACAAGTGCACGGTGGCGGCGAGCAGACCGGCCGCGGCGGGAATCGGCATGCCCGACAAAATACTTTGCGGTCCGGGCGGCCCGGGTTGCGCGGCTGGGCGTCGTGGCTGATGTTGAAGCGCGCCAGCCGCGAAGCCCCGCCGAGCAGAAACAGAAAGCAGATGAAGACGCCGGCCTGCAGCAGGTGCATGGCGCAGTTGCGGATTCATGCGAATCGGGCAGGAAATGGAATCCCCAGACGAAGGCCAGCAGGCTGGGCGCCACGCCGAAGGTGATCGACGTCGGCCAGCGAATCCAGTTCCTTGCCGAAGTCGCTGGTGGTGTTGGTCATGCGCGCGATGCGGCCGTCGAGCGCGTCGAAGGGAATGGCGAAGAGGATGGCGATGGCCGCCCAGTCGAGGTGGCTCTGCGCAGTCGCGGCGTGATGGCGTCGAGGGTCTGCGTGATGGAGAAGTAGCCGGCCGCAAGGTTGCCGGCGGTGAACAGCGAAGGCAGCAGGTACATGCCGCGGCGCAGGCGCAGGCTGCGGTTTCCGGCTTTTGCCTCGCGCCGGGATCGAAGTAGTTCATGCGCGCTCTCTCCCGCGGGCATGGCGGCCAGCACGCTGGCGCCGCCTTTCACCCGCTCTCCCACTTTCACCCGCAGGACCGCGCCGGCCGGAAGCACCACATCCACCCTGGAACCGAATTTGATGAGCCCCACGCGCTGGCCGCGCTCCACCGTCTGGCCTTCATTGCAGCGAAAGACGATGCGCCGCGCCAGCAGCCCGGCAATCTGCTTGAAAGTGACTTCGAAGCCCGCGTCCGCGCCCTGGCCGCGCACGGTGACTGCGTTTTGCTCGTTGCGCTCGGCCGAGGCAGGATTCATGGCGTTGAGAAACTTGCCTTTCTGATAGCGCACACGGCTCAAGACCCCGCCGATGGGCGCGCGGTTCACGTGCACGTCAAAAACGCTGAGAAAGATGCTGATCCGCTGGCGGGGGCCTTCGGGAGTCGCGATCGAGGCTGTTTCGGTGACCTGTCCGTCGCCGGGCGAAACGATCAATCCCTCGCCCGCGGGAATGGTGCGCTGAGGATCGCGGAAAAACCAGAGAAAAAACGCTGCCAGAAGCACCGGAGCCAGGCCCAAGCCAGAGCTGCCGGTAAACCACCAGCAAACGCCGCAACCACCAGAAAGACCAACCCGTAGATGTAACCGTCGCGAACCATCGTTCCCAACGATTATACGGTGTTATTCAGGGAATGGAAAGGAGGCGCGAGACTCCACGGGGGCACATCGGCGCAGCGGTCGCACCGCCGAGGCGTTTCACTCGGCAGGTGTGCCAGAAAAGCCGGGTACCTTGGCGCCTAGGCCACGCCGGCGCACGCGGCGCTCGAGCGCGAAGATCAGGTCCTTGGCGTGCAGCTTGAGCTTCTTCAGGCGCACTTCTTCGAGCTGTTCGTCTTCGGTGAGGTAGGGCTTTTGAAGCAACTCTTCCAAACGCTGAGCGTAGCGGCGATGTTCGGCGTGCAGGCGATCGATCTCTTCGCTCAGCGTGGAACCCTGTACTTCGTCCATCAAGCACCTCCCGGTGCGGCGGATCACATTGGGCAACCTGGAGCCGCCGATTTTCTTAGAACATTTACATATATCGCCCCCGTAGGGCAATCGGCAAGCCGGAAATCGACCGAAGGTAACGGGAGCCTGTGAAAATCGGGTAGAAGGTCCTGCGATGACGGCTACTCTGCCGGCCAGCAACGGGTGGCTTTGCCGTGACGGCGGGCGCCCCGGTGCGGCACAACAGAATCACCCAAGTTTCAGCGCCATCAAGACCGCATCTTCAACAGGATCAGCGTAGTAGCCCGGCCGAAGGCCGGTTTGGCCAAAGCCGAGCGGAGCGGTAGAAGGCCAGGCCGCCCGGTTCGAGGCGCGCACTTCGAGCACGATCTCAAGCACGCCTGCCGTGCGCAGTTCATCGACCAGAGCGTCGAAGAGCATGCGGCCCAGGCCGCGCCGCTGGCTCCCGGCAACGACGGCAATCGTCTCCAGTTCGGCCTGCGGGGGCAGCAGGCTGGCCACGGCAAAGCCCTGCACGTTCTCCGGCTGTGGCCCGGCCGCGACCAGGGCGATGCGGCGGGGACCGGACTCGGGGTTGAGCGCGGTCAGGTAGGCCGATTCGAGCCAGTGCGGCGCTTCCGGCAGGCTCGCGGCAATCTCCATTATCCGAGCCAGGTCGGCCGCGGCCATGGGGCGAATCCGAACGCTTTCCGCTGGAAGTTTCACACGCCCTGCTATCCCGCCGCAGCCGCCTCGCCAACGGCGTCGGCGCCAAAGATCTCGGCATCGGAGCGGCGCAGGTAGTGGCCGTCGAGCAGCGCCAGATCGACGATTGCGCCCGCAGTCAGGCGCGCCTCGCCCAGCCGGAGCGCATCGGCGGCAACCGGCGCGGGCGTCATGACAAGTTGAGAGTCCGGCCAGGCAGCCGCCAGCAGCGCCGCCGCGCTTTGATCGCAGACGGCGACGCGCAGGGGTGCGGGCGCAATGGCCGCCAGTTCCCTGGGACCGGCGAGGATCTCGACCGGGCTGACGCCGATCCGCTCCAGGCGCAGGTACACTTCGCCGCGATGCGCATCGAGCGCCGCCGATGGCACGCCGGACTTGCCGCGAGAGCACTTCCAGCCGCGAAACGGCGACCACCGGAATCCCCGTGCCCTCGGCCAGGCCCTTCACGGCGCTCAGGCCCACGCGGACGCCGGTAAAGCTGCCCGGCCCGTTGACGGCGACGATGCCGCCCAGGCTCCTGAGGTCAGTGCCGGCGGAACGGAGCAGGTCGCCCACTGCCGCGACCAGCGTGGCCGAGTAGGTGCGCCCTGCCAGCTCGATCTGTCCGAGGATTTCGAGATCGCGGCCGGCGAGCCGCCCCAGCGCCACGGAGCCGGATGGGCCGCAGGTGTCGATTCCGAGAATCAGTCCGAGAATCAGCGGCTCCGGCACGCGTTCTCCTTACACGGCGGCCAGCGCCTGGTCGAGGTCGGCGATCAGGTCTTCCTTGTCCTCGATGCCGATGGAAAGCCGGATGCGGCCCTCGTTGATTCCCATCGACCGGCGCACTTCCTCGCTGACCGAGCCGTGCGTGGTGGTGGCCGAGTGCGAGGCCAGCGACTCGACGCCGCCCAGCGACTCCGCGTTCAGGAAAATCTTGATCGCCGTCAGGAACCGCGCCGCTTCCTCGCGCGACTTGAGCTCGAAGCTCATCATCGATCCGAAGCCCTTCTGCTGCTTCACGGCCAGGTCGTACTGCGGGTGAGCTCTTCAGGCCCGGGATAGGCCAGCTTGCTCACCTTCGGGTGCGTGGAGAGAAACTCCGCCACCGCGCGGCCGTTTTCTTCGTGCTGCTTGATGCGCAGAGGCAGCGTCTTGATGCCGCGCAGCACCAGGAAGCACTCGAAGGGCGACATCACGCCGCCGGCCGCCTTCTGCACGAACAGGAAGCGCTCCTTGTGCTCGGGCTTCGAGCCGATGAGCGCGCCGCCGAGGCCGTCGGAGTGGCCGTTCAGGTACTTCGTCGTCGAGTGCATCACGATGTCGGCGCCCAGCGCGAGCGGGCTCTGCAGCGCCGGCGACAGGAACGTGTTGTCGACGCTGACTTCGACGCCGTGCGCGTGGGCGATCTCGGCTGACGGCGGCAATGTCGGTGAGCACCATGAGCGGATTGCTCGGCGTCTCGATGTGCACCAGCTTGGTATTCGGCTTCATGGCCGCTTCGACGGCTGCGAGGTTGCTCGGTGTCGACATATTCGATCTCGATGCCGTAGCCCGCTGACGATCTGGTCGAAGAGGCGGACCGTTCCGGCGTAGACGTCGCGCGAGCAGACGATGTGGTCGCCCGCGCGCAGCATCGCCACCAGCGCCGAGATGGCCGCCATGCCGGTGGTGAATGCGTGGCCGCTGGTGCCGCCTTCGAGCGCGGCCAGCGCCATCTCCAGCCGGTCGCGGGTGGGGTTGCCGGCGCGCGAGTAGTCCCAGCCGCGGTCGCTGCCGATGCCGGTGAGTTCAAAGGTCGAGGAAAGGTAAACGGGCACATTCACCGCGCCCGTCAGCGGGTCGGGGTGCTGCCCGGCGTGAACGGCAAGAGTCGAGTACTTGTATGGGGACATGGATTAGCTGCTAGCTACTAGCTCCTAGCTTCTAGCTTATCGCGGGGAATTAGAAAGCGGCCCAGTGGTTCTCTTCCGATGGCGATTTGTCCGGCGTCAAATGCAGCTGGGACATTTCGGTTGCAACTGAGAACAATTCTCAATTGTCCGGGATCAGGCGCCGCACACCTCAAGCCGTCACGTGAACTGATTGCGAAACGCGCAACACGCCTTGGAATCCGGCCCGATTCCATCAATTACCCCGAGGCGGTCATCCTGACCGATTCAATGGGGATGCTCCGCTCAGGATTACCAGATCGTTGGGGAGTGCAGCGAAAATGACTATCACTACGCGAACTGGCTGCGGAACACCGCCTTGATGTGCGCCAGCCGTTCGCTGAGCGCCTCGGCTTCCTCCTTGAGCCCCAGCCGCCCGGCCAGACCGATGGCGTCGTAAAAGCACTCCTTGGCGTCGCTGTAGCAGGCCGTTGCGCCACTCGGACGAGTGCGCCTCGTACATGTCGTCGTAGGCCTTCTCGCCCATGCCTTCAGGTGCTCCAGTTGCTTCAGCTGCGCTCTCGCGTTCCGTCTCATCGGCCATCTCGCATGCTTCGTCGTCGCTCCTACTTCTCCGCTGACGCAGGCTTGCTTGGCCGCGCGCACCACCGGGAAGTAGCCGGTGCGGGTGCGAACCGTGAGCTTGCCCGCTCCCTTGGCCTCGGCCGTCACTTCGACGCGCCGGAATCCGGGCACCGTGGTCGGCTTGGTGGAGTGGTAGCCCAGCGTGTACTGGCTGCGAATGTCGCGCGCCACTTCGGCGGCGATCTGATCGACCTGGTCGATGGATTTGGGGAAGAACGCCATGCCGCCGGTTTCGGTGGAGAGCATCTCCAGCGCGCGGCGCGCGTGGCGCACCTCGGCGCGGCTCATCTCGTCGCCGAAAAGCAGCCCGATGGAGTAGATGACCGGGCCGGAGAGCTGCTGCACGCGGTGGATGGTCTGCTCCAGAGTCAGGCTGGAGGCGTTGTCTTCGCCGTCGGTGATGAGGATGAGCACCTGCTTGGGCCGCTTGGCATCGGCCGCCAGCTTGTCCGCCGAGGCCACCACAGCGTCATAGAGCGCTGTGCCGCCGCGCGAGTCGATATGCGACAAGCCCGTCGCGCAGCTTGTTGATATCCGAGGTGAGTTCGCAGTCGATAAAGGCCTCGTCGGAGAAGTTGACCACAAAGGCCTCGTCCTGGGGATTCGAGGCCTGGACCAGATCGAGCGCGCTCTTGTTCACCGAGGGGCGCTTGCGGTACATCGACCCGGAGTTGTCGATCACCAGCCCCATGGAGACGGGAAGATCGGTGTGCTGGAAGCTGATGATGTTCTGCTTGACGCCGTCTTCGAAGACCTGGAAATCGTCCTTGGTGAGGTTCTGGACCAGCTGCGTGCCGTTGAGCACGGTGGCATTGAGCACCACTTCTTCCACGTCGGTGTGGAGCAGGTAGCCCTCGCCCTGCTTGCGCAAGGGACCGGTGGAGGGCGCCGGGGTTGCCGCGTCGGGCGAGCGCACCGGATCGGTGTCCACCGTGAGGGGCGGCGGAGAACCCGGCTTTGCCGGCGTCGCCGGCCTGGGGCGCAGGGAGCTGATTGCGCCGGCAGCAGAAGCCCCGCTGCGGCCAGAGATGCGGCGAGAACCGCGTTATTGCAAAGGCGCATAGTACCCGGTGCGAGCATAAACCGTGAGCGGAGGCAGTCCCGGAGGAGGATTGACCTTCACCTTCACTTTACGCCACTTGCCGTCGCGGGTCAGATCCTTGGGCTTGTAGCCGATCACATATTGGTTGCGCAGCTCGGTGGAGATCTTCTCGGCGATGTCGCTCATCTCGTCGACATCGTCGACGCGGAAGAGCCGCCCGCCGGTCGAGGAGCTGATGTCGTCGAGAAGCTGCGGGCCGGTGCGCTCCTCGGGGGTGGGCGCGTAGGGATCGAAGATGCCGATGGAGTAGATCTCCACGTCGGCCTCGCGCACCTGCGCCCGCACCTCGCCTTCGGTGTAGCGCGAGCGGTTGTCGCCGCCGTCGGAGACCACCAGCAGCGCCTTGCGCTCGTGGTGGGCGTCCTTCATCTTGGCGATGCCGTAGTAGATGGCGTCCAGCAGCGCGGTGCGATGGCCGGCGTGCACCGTGGCCAGCCGCGCCTGGATGTCTTCGACCGAACTGGTGAAGTCCTCAATCAGCTCCGGCCGGTCGTTGAAGCCGATGACGAAGAACTCGTCCTGCGGATTGGCGGTCTTGATGAACTGCAGAATCGATTCCCGGGCGCGGACCAGCTTGGAGGTCATGGAGCCGGAGAGGTCGAAGATGATGCCGATCGAAACCGGCGCGTCTTCGCTGGCAAAGCTCGCGATCTTCTGCTCGCCGTTGTTCTCGTAGACCTGGAAGTCTTCTTTTTCCAGGCCGGTGACCAGGCGGTTCAGCGGGTCGGTGACCGTGACCGGCACCAGCACCATGTCCACATTCATGCGGATGAACGAGCCGGGATGAATTCTCAGCGACGATGGGCCGGTTTCGGGAGCCGCTTCGGCTCCCTTGGGCTCGGCTGGCGGGCGGCGAGTGAGTGCCGACGGCGGCTGCACGTGCACTTTGTTGAGCGGATCGTCCTGCGCGTGGGCCTGTGCCAGGCAAAAGACCGCGGCCAAGCGCACAGACCCACAGGCGGCGGCGAAGCAACGCGACAGCTTGCCGCCCCCGTTGTGGTAATCACGCTGCTGGGGAAGCGTCGTCATGCGGCACCCTGAGTGGTTGAAGGCGATAGTAGCACTTATCGGCGCGTCCGCGCTGTCACCAGATTGTCACTCGCGAGTCATCCTCGCATACCAGAATCCGCGAACGTCTGGCCGGCGCGCGGCGCTGCGATACAATCGAGCCTGAGCGCACCCCGCATCCCCAACGAGCGTCGACGGCATGACGGGGGCTCAAATTCCACCGTTTCAATGGGGAGCAAGACCTTCCTCATGGCTCGTATCTATCCTTTTCGCGCCTGGCGCTACAATCCTTCCGCCGTCCGCCTGGAAGACGTGGTCACGCAGCCCTACGACAAGATCTCTCCGGCCATGCAGCAGGCCTATTACCAGCGCAGCCCCTTCAACCTGGTCCGCATCATTCTGGGACTGCCTGAACTGTTTGACGCGGAGCGAGGGCGAAAACGTCTATACGCGCGCGGCGCGCGATTTTCGCGCCTGGCGCGAGCAGGGCGTGCTGATCCAGGAAAATGACCCGTGCGTCTTCGCCTACGCGCAGCGATTCAAGGTGCCCGGAACTGAGACGGTGAAGGAGCGGCGCGGATTTATCGCCCTGGGCAAGCTGCACGATTACGCCGACCAGGTGGTTTTCCGCCACGAGCAGACGCTTTCAAAGCCCAAGAGCGACCGGCTCAATCTGCTCAAGGCCACGCGCGCGCATTTCGGCCAGATCTTCATGCTCTACTCCGACCCCGCCGGCAGCGTGGAGAAGATTCTCTACGACGGCAACGGCGCCGCCGACGCCGAAGTGACCGACGAGTATGGCGTGCTGCACCGGCTGTGGCGCGTGAACAGCCCGGCGACCATCCGCCTGCTGACCACGGCCATGGCCGACAAGAAGCTGATCATCGCCGACGGCCACCACCGCTACGAAACCGCGCTGAATTATTCGAAGGAACACAAGGGCGGACGGCGCGGTCAAAGGCCGAATTCGAGCACGCAGCAACTGCCACAGCCCGATATCCCCGAGGCCGCGGCGATGATGACCTTCGTCAATATGGATTCGGACGGGTTGGTGATTCTGCCCACGCATCGCGTGGTGCACAGCCTGGACGGCTTCGATCCCGCCGCGTTCTTCGAAGCCGCCGAGGAGTTCTTCGCGGTCGAGTCGCTGCCGCCGTCCGATGCCGCCGAGCTATATCGAAACGCTGACACGCCAGAAGGGGACAGCTTTCGTCGCCGTCACCCGCGCCGGCGCCTTCCTGCTGCGCGCGAAGCCGGAAGCGATGGCGGCGGCTCTGGCCGCTCTGCCCGAGCGCCAGCGGCAACTCGACCTGACGCAATTGCATTCGATTGTGCTCGACCGGCTGCTGGGCCTGGACGCGGAGAAGGTGCGCGAGCAAACCAATCTCCGCTATCTGCGCGACGCCCAGGAAGCGGTGGAACAGGTGCGCCGCGGCGAAGCCGACGTCGCCTTCCTCACCAACCCCGTGACCATGGAGCAGCTGCGGGAAGTGGCCTTTGCCGGCGAGGTGATGCCGCAAAAGTCCACCGACTTCTTATCCCAAGCTGCTGAGCGGCCTGGCCATCTATGCGCTGGAGTGAGCGGGGATGCGGAAGAATCTCATAGGGCAAGAAACCGAGGAGACCGATGCCAACGATCAGCAGGTTTTACGGAATCTTGATTCAGATGTACTTCGGCGACCATCTTCCACCTCACTTTCACGCGTTGTATGCTGAATTCGAGGCATTGATCGACATCCAGACGTTCGAGGTCATCCGGGGGGATTTGCCGGGCCGCGCAATGGCGCTCGTGCTGGAATGGGCGCAACAACATCGCGATGAACTCAGGAAGGATTGGGAACTATGCGCGCAGAATCAAGCGCCAGCGAAAATTCTTCCGTTACCTTGAGCGGGGAGGTCGCGCCCCAGCTCGCCTTGGCGCGTAACCGAAGTCGAAGCCCTTCCGGGTTTCCGGCTGCGGGTTGCGTTTGCCGATGGCCTCACGGGAATGGTCGATATGTCGCGCATGGTGCATTCGCCGAAGGCCGGGGTATTTCGCCGCGCTTGCCGACCCGTCTCTGTTTGCACAGGTGAGGCTGGATTACGGCGCAGTAAGGTCATGCAGCGGGAAGCGCTGGAGCCGGACGCCTCATTCTCTTTCCGGGCGCGCACCGAGAGCGAAAGAGGATGGGAAGACACAATTGCCGCAGCCTCTTTCGAGCAGTAACCGCCTTCCTCGCCGTCAACGCGTGCGTAGCGGCTCTAGCGCAAGCCCCGCCTGCCGCCGCATCGGCCCCCGCCGCTGCGCAGGCTCCGCCCGCTCCGCGCTTTGTGGTCGTGCTGGACGCGGCCCACGGCGGCGACGACACTGGCGCCGGCCTCGGCAACCATCCGGAGAAGGACTACACTCTGGCTCTCAGCTTCAGGCTGCGCTCACTGCTGATGGCGCGCGGCTTTGCCGTGGTCATGACGCGCGAATCCGACGCGACACTGAATCCCGATCGCCGCGCCGAGATTGCGAACCATGCCAATGCACAGGCTTGCCTCAGCCTGCACGCGACAGAAAGCGGCTCCGGCGTGCATTTGTTTGTCTCTTCGCTGGCTCCAGCCCAAGCCACGCGTTTTCTTGCCTGGAGGACCGCTCAGTCGGCGTGGATCACGCGCAGCTTGTCGCTCGCCGGCGTGCTCAACTCGGCACTTTCTCACGCGAGCGTGCCCGTCACGCTGGGCCGCACGGCGCTGCCTGCGATCGATAGCATGACCTCGCCCACAGTGGCGGTTGAAGTTGCGCCAGACCGATCTTCCAATACACAGGGATCGGCCGGTCTCGACGATCCCGACTACCAGACGCACGTGGCCGAGGCGCTGGCCGCAGCGCTGGTCGAGTGGAGATCGGAAGAGAGGGGGGATCGCCAGCCATGATCCCTCGCCACCAGACTGTCCTCTTTATCCTCCTGCTCGCGGCCTCCATCATCATGGGAGGCGTGCTTTGGCACCTACGCGACCGCGCCCATCAGCGGCTGCTGCAAGGCCAGAACTCGGCGCCGACGCAAGCGCCGCAGGTGGCTCCGGCCGAGCAGGCCACCCTGCTGGTGGCCAGTGATGCCGATAACACGGTACAGCCCCGAATCCTGTCGCTGCCCTTGCCCCAGAATCCTGAGGCCCGCGCGCGCGCCGTGCTAGGCAAGTTGCTCGATTTCTACGCTGCTCACGATGCCGCGCATCCTGTACCCGGCGGCGCAAGCTCCATCTCCCAGGTCTTTCTGTTGCCGATTGCGGATTCGAGCGGGAAAGTCACGCCAAACGGCCCCGAGCTTGCGGTCGTCAACCTGACTGGCGCCTTCGCCGCCGGCCATCCCTCGGGTCTGGAAACCGAGACGCTGACCGTGCTCTCCATCAGCGCCACGCTGAACGCCAACCTGCCGCACGTGACCAAGTGCGGTTTCTTGTCGACGGCCAGCCGCGCGCCACTCTCGCCGGCCATGCCGATTTGACCCGCACATACCTGACGAGCGCGGACCTGGGAACAGCCGGGGGTGACCGGCCGTGACACGGACGAGGAAGATTTTCGCCTGGGTCGCGCTGCTCGGCTTTGCTCTTGCGTTGCGGATCGGGCTGGCGTTGGGTTCGCCCAACATCTTTTACCCCGACGAGATTTTTCAGACGCTCGAGCCGGCGCACAGGCTGGTGTTTGGGTATGGCGTGATTTCGTGGGAGTGGCGGCTGGGAATTCGGTCCTGGGTGCTTCCAACCTTCCTTGCCGGAGTGATGCGCGCGACGGCGTGGATGGGCTCGGCTTCGGCGGGGTACCTTCTGGGAACAACGATCGTTCTTGCGCTGATTTCGTTGGCCACAGTGTGGTTTGGATATGCGTGGGCGAAGCGCGCAAGCGGAACGCCCGCGGCGGTTGTGGCGGCTCTGGCGTGTTCCTTCTACTTTGGGCTGGTTTACTTTGCCCCCAAGGCGCTCAATGAAGTGGTAGCCGCGCACGTGATGCTGCCTGGGTTGTACCTTGGCGTTTACGGCCAGAAGTTGGGCGAACGAAAGCGGCTGTTTGTTGCCGGGCTGCTCTGCGGGTTGGCCGCATGTCTGCGGATCCAATTGTTGCCTGCGTTGGCTTTTGCGATGGCGTACTTTTGTTATCCGCGGTGGCGCGAGAGAGCTCTTGCGGTGGCAGCAGGAGCATCGGTGCCGGTGCTTCTGTTCGGAGCCGTTGACTGGATCACGTGGTCTTATCCGTGGCAATCGTTCATCCGCTACTTTGAGGCCAACATGGTGCAAGGTCAAGGCAAGTTGTTCCCAGCCCAGCCGTGGTACTGGTATCTGCTGGTTCTTCTGGTATTGATCGGTCCGGCAATCCTGTTTCTTTTTCATGGCTCGAGGCGAAGCCCGTTCCTGGCTATCTTCTGCGCCATCGTGGTGGTTTCGCACAGCGTCATACCGCACAAGGAGATCCGGTTCCTCTATCCGATTCTTGCGCCGGCCATCACCCTGGCTGCGATGGGGGTTGTGGATCTGCTGGCGGAGGTAAAGCGCGGCGCGAGATTCCTGGACAATCCCAGATGGGTTGTGGCGATCGGCGCGACGTGCCTTCTGGGGTCGTCGGCGATGCTGGCGGCGCAATGCGCGGATTGGTGCAAAACACCGTGGGGCATCGGCGCCTTCGATCGTCTCAGCCGCGAGCCAGGTTTATGCGGAGTGGGGATTTACGATCGGATTTGGTGGGAGTCGGGAGGATACGCGCATCTTCATCGCAATGTACCGATCGTTCAGGTAGGAAGCGCAGCGGAGTTGGCGCGGGCTGCTCCGCACTTCAACGCATTGATCGCGCCGCGGGACTCGTCCGGGGTTCCGCTCGAATTCACGCCGTTGCAGTGCTGGAAGAGAGTTTGCCTGCTGGAGCGCGGGGGAACGTGCACAGCCCCAAAAGCGGATGAGGAGTTGAATGGGTATCTCAGGAAGATTGGACAGTGACGCTGGTTGCCCGCACCGCCGAGCGGCGCAGCGAGAGGCGCCTCTTCACGGGGAGCTACTCTGGAAGTGATGCTGCCCACCATCGGCGTCTTCGATTCCGGCTTCGGCGGATTGACCGTGCTGCGCGCGCTCATCGAGCGACTGCCGCGCGCCCGCTTCGCTTTTCTCGGCGACACGGCGCGCCTGCCCTACGGCTCCAAGTCGCGCCGCACCATCGCGCGCTACGCCGCGCAGAGCGCGCAGTTCCTGGTCCGCGAGCAGGGCGCGGAGTTCCTGGTGATCGCCTGCAACACGGCCAGCGCGCTGGCGCTCGACGCGATTCAGGACGCCGTGCCGGTGCCGGTGCTGGGCGTGATCGAGCCTGGCGCGGCCGCTGCCCGCGCCGCATCGCGCACCGGCGATGTGCTGGTGATCGCGACCGAGGCAACGGTGCACAGCCACGCCTACGCGGCCGCCTGCCAGGCGCACGGATTGCGCGCCATCGAAAAAGCTTGCCCGCTGCTGGTGCCGCTGGTCGAGGAGGGATGGACCGACCATCCCGTGACCGCCGAAGTGATCGAGATCTATCTTGAACGAGCTGCGCGCCGAGGCCGCCGCGCACGGGCATGGATCCCGACACGCTGGTCCTGGGCTGCACGCATTACCCGTTGCTGCGGCCGCTGATCGAAGGCGCGGTGCGGCCCGGCGCCAAGGTGATCGACTCCGCCGAGTCCGCCGCGCAGGCTGCCGTCGAACTGTTCAACGGCGCGCGGACAGCGCAAAGCCATCGCTCGGCGGCACATGCTGCCCAAACCGAGATGCGCTGCTTCGCCACCGATTCGGTGGAGAAGTTCGAGCGGCTCGGCTCGCGATTCCTCGGGCGGCCCGTGGGGCACGTGGAGCTGATCGACCTCGGCGGCTGACGTCACGCCGCGGCGCGCCAGGACTCGCGACTCCATGCGAAAATCGCTCTGGTATTCTGAGAAACGGGTCGTTCTCCGTTTCCCCCTATCGAGCAAGACCCTGGAGGAACTCGAACAGCATGATCAATTTGGCGGGCAAGACGGCCGTGGTCTTCGGGCTGGCCAACAAGCGGTCCATCGCCTGGGGCATCGCCCAAAAACTCCACGAGGCCGGCGCCACCCTGGCCATCTGCTACCAGAACGAGCGCATGAAGGCCGAGGCCGAGGACCTGATCAACGAACTCTCCGGCGCCAGCGGCTTCCAGTGCGACGTCTCCAACGACCAGGAGATCGAGTCCCTCTTTGCCGCGCTCAAGGAGAAATACGCGAAGATCGACATCCTGGTGCACGCCGTCGCCTACGCGCCCGCCGAAGAGCTGAAGGGCGAGTTCATCAACACCAGCCGCGAAGGCTTCCGCATCGCGCACGACGTGAGCGTCTACTCGCTCATCGCCGTGAGCCGCGGCGCCGTGCCGCTGATGACCGAGGGCGGCAGCATCATGACGCTCACCTACTATGCCGCCGAAAAAGTGGTGCCCCACTACAACGTGATGGCGCTGGCCAAGGCTTCGCTGGAGTCGGCCGTGCGCTATCTGGCGTTTGAGCTCGGCCCGAAGAACATCCGCGTCAACGCCATCTCCGCCGGGCCCATCAAGACGCTGGCCGCGCGCGGCGTGGGCGCGCTGGGCGACATGCTGAAGTCCCACGCCGAGCGCTCGCCGCTGCACCGCAACGTGGATCAGCTTGAAGTGGGCGGCACGGCGCTTTATCCTGGCCAGCGATCTCTCCAGCGCCGTCACCGGCGAGACGATCTACGTGGATTGCGGCTACAACATCATGGGGTACTGAGAGAGGCGCCGCTGGGCCCGGTTACGCGCATCCGCAGCCTTCGCCGCGCCAGGTCCGCCGGCCCTCTACAATCAGGATCGGCACAGCCATCAGCGCCGCCACCGGGTCGATCCACGCCACGTGCCAGATCGCGTTGATTGCCAGCCCGGCCAGCGTGATTGCGGCCAGATAGGCGCAGGTTGCCGATTGGGTTGCGTCGGCGGCCAGGGCGCGATTATCGAGCGCGACCGCCTGCCTGCGCTTGAGCCGCGCCAGCACCGGCATGACGAGAAGCGCCAGGGCCGTGATCGCAATGCCGAGCCGGCTTGTCTCTACGGGACTTCGCCAGGCCAAGGCCGCAATGCACACCACAACGGCAGCCAGCAGAAACAGCAGGACCGCGGCGGCTCGCTCGGCTTGCGTCTTTTTTAGCGGAAATCGCGGCACGAACTGGAGCAGCACCACCAGCGCAGAGAGCAATTCGATCAGACTGTCGGACCCGAACACCAGCAAGGCCACGCTGTGCGCCCGCGCCGCGGCGAAGAGGGCGGCCGCGCATTCGACCAGCATCCAGGCCAGCGTGATGCCCTGCAGCCACGCGAGGGAACGCGGAAGAGCCGCAGGCACCGCGCACGAATCGCAATGGGGAGCGCCGTTCTCGGTGATAGGCGCGGGACTTATGGCTCGCTCCCCTGCTACATCGCCAGAATCTCGGCCCAGACGGCCGGCTCGACCGGCAGGCCGAGCCGCATGTTTTCCTCGCGCATGCGCAGGGTTTGCTCGCCGGGATAGCGCACCTTGGCGTCCTGCGCAGCGGCCTGGCAGTTGTGCAGCGAAGCGACGACCTCGTCGGCAATCTCAGCGGCTCGCGGCGCGGTCCAAAGGCCTCGGGATTCATGGTCAGAAACATCTGTGAGACGCCGGCCTCGAGGAGCGGGTCGGAGCAATCTGGTGCGTGGCCTGGCCCAGCGACATCATGGCGGCGATCATGTCGAGCACCACGGCGAGGCCGGAGCCCTTCCAGTAGCCGATGGGCAGCGGCCGCCAGGACTTCTCGATGGCGGCGGGATCGCGCGTGAGATTGCCCTCGGCGTCGAAGCCGCCATCGACGGGCAGCAACTCGCCGCGCTTGCGATAGCTCTCGAGCGTGCCGTAGGAGAACTGCGACATGGCCATGTCGAGCACGACGGGGCCGGCGGCGCGCGGCACGGCGATGACCAGCGGATTGTTGCCGATGGCGCGCTCGGCGCCGCCCCACGGCGGCAGATTGGGCATGGTGTTGGTCCAGCAGATGCCGATGAGGCCGGCCTCGGCGGCCTGCCAGCCGTAGGTGCCGCCGCGCATCCAGTGGTTGGTGTTGCCCAGCGCGACGCAGCCGATGCCGTGCTCGCGGCCGAGCGCGATGGCGCGGTCCATCGCGGCCAGCGCGTTCAGATTGCCGGGGCCGCGGCGGCCGTCCCAGCGCTCCAGCGCGCCAAAGCGAGCCGTAGCCTCGGGCTTCGGCCGCGGGATCGACGCAGCCGTTGCGGATGGTGGCGACAAAACGCGGAAAGCGGTTGATGCCGTGCGTGTAGACGCCGTCGCGCGTGGTCTCGGCGAAGAGGCGCGCGCAGGTCTGGGCGCGATCGGCGGCGAAGCCGAGCTTGCGCAGAACGCCGGCGAGGGTTGCTGGACTTCTTCAAAGGGAATGCGATTCATGGGTTCCCTGATGAACTTGTATCAGGCGATGTGAGGGGAGGAGAAGAGCGTGCGGACTGCCGCGTTCAGCGGGCATCACCCAAAGAGTTGCCGTCCGACGGCTGACTCGCCGACTTGCTGACTCGCTGACTCGCCGACTCGCTATTCCTTCAGCGTCACGGTGATCTTGCGCGCGTCGCCGCCTTCGGAGGCGATCACGATTTCGCCGGTGGCCCGCTTGCGGATGCTCTTGAACTTCTCGCCCCACTCCACCAGCACCAGCGCATCCGGCGTGAGCAGATCGTCGAGGCCCAGCGTCTCCAGCTGGCGCTCGCTTTCCAGGCGATAAACATCGAGGTGGTAAGAGCTTGACCGGCTTGCCGTTGCGCGAGCCGTCGTACTCGTGGATCAGCGTGAAGGTGGGGCTGGTGACTTCGTCGGGCTCGGCGGCGTCGAGGGCCTGCGCAATGCCTTTGACCAGCGTGGTCTTGCCCGTGCCCAGATCGCCGCGCAGCAGCAGCAACTGCGGCGGCTTGAGCAACTCGGCCAGCTTGCGGCCCACCGCGATCGGTGTCCGCGCCGCTTTGCGTGGTGAACTCGTGAATCCTGCCTTCCGCGGCGGTGCGGCGTTGGTCATTGCTCGCCCTCATGCATTTCGCTGAGTGCGATCTGAGCCTACTGCGTATGCCTTGGATCCGCTGCGCGTGCCTTAGGTCTGCGCATGCAATGCCCCTGCAACCAAACATACCCGTTTGGCCGCTCCATCAAAGTGATGCGTACGCGATCGGAACGCCCGCGAAAGATGCGCAAGGCAATCGGTAGCCAGCAGGGTGTGCTCGTCGCGCTTCGCGCACCGCCAGATCCGCGGCCAGCCCGTGCAGATAGACCGCGGCCTCCACGGCGCGCGCGGGGTCGTCAGGATATTGCGCCAGCAGCCCGGCGATGAGCCCGGTGAGCAGGTCGCCGCTGCCGCCCTTGGCCATGCCGGGATTGCCGGTGGTGTTCACGGCCACGCGGCCATCGGGATGCGCGATGAGCGTGCGCGCGCCTTTCAGCACCAGCGTCACGCCCATGCGCTGGGCAAACTCGCGCGCCGTCTCCAGCCGGTTGGCCTGCACTTCGGCGACGGTGGTTCCAGCCAGCCGCGCCATCTCGCCGGGATGCGGCGTGAGCACCAGCGTGCGCCCTTTGGCCAGTTTGGCCAGCAGCACCGGCTTGGCGGCGAGAATGTTGAGCGCGTCGGCGTCGATCACGGCCGGAATCTTGGTCGCGGAGAGCAGCCCCGTGGTGAATTTGACCGTCTCCGCGCTTTGCCCCAGCCCGGGCCGATGGCGAGCACGGTTTTTCCCGCGGTCAGCGCGGCGAGCAGTTTCGGCTGCAAGATTTTCCGCCGCGATCTGGCCCGCATCGGTCGCCGTCGAGCGGCCAGGTCATCAACTCCGGCGCAAACGACGCCACCACCGGCAGCGCCGGTGCGGGAACTGCCGCCGTCACCAGGCCGGCGCCCGCGCGCAACGCCGCCAGAGCCGTCATGGCCGGCGCGCCGGCCTTGCCGCCCGCGGATCCGAAGGTTCCGCCCACCACGAGCACGTGGCCGAAGTTGCCCTTGTTGGCCGCGGCGGCGCGCGGTGTCTGCGCCAGCGCGAGCGACGAGCCCGCCCAATCGATGCCGAGCGCGGAGACGATCGCCGCATCCGGCGAGCCGATGGGCGCGACCACGATGGGCTGATCCCAGCGCCGCGTGAGTTGCCCGAAGACATGCGCCGGCTTGGGCGCGGTAAAGGTGATGACGGCATCGGCGGGAAAGACCGCGCCGGCGACGGTTGCGCCGGTTTCATCGGCCGGCCAGCCGGAGGGCAGGTCGACGGCCAGAACCGGCGCCTGGCTCGGCTCCTGCAGCCACTCGAGCGCCGCCAGCGCCAGGCCTTTCATCGGCGGCTTGAATCCTGTGCCCAGCACCGCGTCCACGATCAGATCCGGCGTCGAGCGCATCGTTGTGCCGGGCGAGATCCCGCGGCGTTCGTGACCACGTGAACTCAGGCCGTGCATCGGGCTGGTCAGTTCGCTCCACGCCACGGCGGCATCGCCCGTGAGTTGCTCGGGCGCGCCCAGCAGCAGCGTGGTCACTTCGAGACCGGCATCGGCCAGCAGCCGCGCCGCCATCATGCCGTCGCCGCCGTTGTTGCCGCGGCCGCAGAGCACCGTGACGCGCCGCGCCTGCGGAAACTGCTCCCGCGCAAAGGCCGCCACGGCCGAGGAGGCCGCGCGCATCAGATCGATCGAGGAATGCCAAAGCGCTCCGTGGTGGCGCGGTCGCAGGCCTGCATCTCGGCTGCGGAAAGAACGTGCATCGCATTCATGGTACGACAGTGGTCGGTGGAGAGTGCGAGTGTGAGTGTGTGAGTGGACCGCCGATCGCGTCGGTCACACTGCAACTTGGTTCCTGACTTTTGTTGTTTCTGTTAGCTGGTTAGCGATTGCGCCTGGGCTATACACTCAAAGCACTGCTTTCCTCCGTCTACTTCATCAAGCGGGCCTGCAAGCTGGTTCGAGAATTGGCGCTGGTGAGGACGCAGGCGCCATTTTTGTCGCAGCGGAAGTGAACGGCGGCGGGAAAAACCGGCCAATCGGCGTGCGGTTATGCATCCCGATGCGCCCACCCAGAATACCCGCCCGCCGCTGGTTTCGACCGTACCCCGTAAGGGATTATCGCCCACGATCACATCGTCGCCCTCAATCGGGGTGGGCAGGCGCTGCACCTGCAGCGGAGCGCCCTGGCCGCCGGCGAGATCCGGTCTTTTGCCTCCAGCCAAGCCATTCTCGTGCCGCAGCCAATCCTCCTGACCGTCAACGGTGGGAAAGTTGGTGATGAAATCCCATCCAGCGAAGCGCTGATAGCCTTTAGCGGGCAGGGAAGGCCGCCTGAAACGGTGACTTCGGCAATTTGTCCGTCCGCCCCGGCCATATTTTGCACCGTATCTCCGACGGGTGTCTGCCGTGGCACGAGCGCCTGCGCGCGGTATGGAGAGCCTGGCTGTGGCGCAAAAGCGGGAAAATAATTCCTTCTGGCACGCAACGATGCCTGCTGAATCGCGCAGACGGATGACGACGGAGAGCGGGTGCGGAGGGTCCTGGGCTACGGCGTGAAATTGGGTCACGTGTTGCGGGTCCAGCGGGTCAAGGTAGAGCTGGTAAGCGGCGCTTCCCTCCCATCGCACAATGAGACGGCCCGATAACCCTGCCGGATCGAACCTCCGGGCTCCCATATCGATATAGAGAGCGGGCGGTTTGGGCTTCATCAACTGGGGAGCACAGAAGAAAGAGCGCCCCAAGCGCCAGGACGAGGATCGCCGGCAGCAGGGCGAATCTCCGTTTGGGTGGTTCTTCCGGCTCCGGTTCCGCAGCCTGTATGGGCTCAGCGATGGCGGCGCGGTAGGCAAAAAGGTCCTGTCCACCGGGTCTTTCGGTGAAGGGCACAACGTGATAGCTTGCATCTGCCCTGTTCGCTTGTGGTTCCGGGCCGCCTGCCGTAGCTGCTTCTCTTGCCTCGAGTTGGGCTACATCGCTCATCTAGCAAGCCCCAATCCTTGAATTGAGAGATCGAGCCTGAGGGATTCACCGCCATTGAATCATGACCCCGGCAGTGGGGCAATAACCACTCTGTGTGATAGGTCACAGGGCATCCCGAAGCGGGACGAGGTGCCGAAACGTGATGCCCTTCAGTGTTCAAGTCATCTGTTTTGACGCCCCTATGGCCGCCATCGTCAGAATTCGATCCTTCCTTGAAACGCAATCATGCGCGGCGAGCTGTCCCCACCCAGACCAACGCCCAAAAGCCCTGTGGGCGGCAGATGGTGCTCTCCAACGTGCCGAACTTGGACGGAATGGAGTCGCCGGGCACGCCGGCTTCGACGCTGCTGGGCAGCGCAAAGTTCGGATGGTTGAAGGCGTTGAACATCTGCACGTCGAAGCCAGCGAAGTATGTTCCCAGAGCGGAAATTTGCGCGAGATGTAGATGTCTGAATCAGTAAAGTGCGGCCCGCGCACTCCGTTGCGGCCGGAGTCACCAAACTGGCAGTTCGCGGGGAGTCTCCTCCAGTGCAGGCGCCGGTGGTGGGATCGACAACCGAGACAAACGCATCGGGATTGAGCCATTGCCGGGTTCCCGCGACAGTGACGCCGGGAAACGCAGTCTTGCGATAGAGCGGCTGGCCGGGAACGCGGCGCGCAAACTGCGGCCCACTGGCCTGAAAAACGCCATTGCCGTTGGCCGTGTAGGGCTGGCTAAGCACGCTGAAAGGAAGCCCGGTGTGTCGATCAAAATTGGTAACGAAGCCCTAATGTCACGGCGCGCGACGTAAGAAAATGCGTGCCGGAGAACGTGGAAAGAAAGTTATAAAGCGCGCTGGTGTTATTCAGATTCACAACATCCGCACGCAATCCAAGGCTCTGATTCTCGTGGTGAATCAAATCGTCCATTCCAGCCGACAGATCCACCGTATTGCGCACCGCAATCCGCGGCGGATTGGTATCGTCGTTCTCCGTACCGAGCCACGGAATGCGAATCCGCGTCGCGCCGATCGGCCCCGAACACGACCGAAGCGGCGCCGAAACCGTGGCGAATCGCCGCCGCAGTGGAGGCCCATCTGCTGTTGTTCGTCGCCGGTAAGCGCCAGTGCCGTCGCCACATCCGGAACCGCAACCGCTACCAATCCTCCGTCGTAGCGATACGAGCTGTTGATCCATGGGCCGCTACGGCGGAACTGGTAGCGAAATTAAGGTTCATCGCCAGTCCCTCGTCGTGGTCGGGACGCGCGACGTTGCTGTAGGGTGCGCTGAAGCTGATGCCTCCCAGCTCCGGGCCGAAGAGGCGCGAGCGAACATGGCTGATCGTGAAGAACCCATTCACGCCGTGAGCCGGATTCAGCGTCAGCCGCACCAGCGCACCATCGATCTTCGATTTCCGGAACTGCGTGGGAAAAGTAGTGGACTATTGAGCAGCACATCGAAGTCATAGGCGCCATAGGTGAACTTCCACAGATACTCGCCGCTGAGAGAGAAGCAGCGCAGCGCTGTTTCAAATCCGGCATTGAATTGGTTGCGATGTCCGGCATTGAGGACCGCTGAATTGGCAGCTCCGAGCGAAGCAGACACCGAACCGGGACCGCTGGAGCTCGCGACGATCAGGTTCTCGTTGTACGGCGTAATCAACACACTCGAGTAGTCGAGATGAAAACTGGTCCGCAGCGGCGGCGCGCTGTAGATGAGGCCTACGCGCGGCTGCAGGCCGTGATTCCTTGCAAGGCCGTTGTATTTGTCGAAACGCAGGCCAATATCGATCGTAAAGTTTCCTAACTTCACGAAGTCCTGCCCAAACAACGCCAGCTGTTTGATGTCCGTCGAACCTCGAAACCCGTAAATGCTTCCGCCGCGGGTGAGGTCGATGTCGGCAAGTCCGGGCAGAAATGCGGTGTTTGGCTTAAGATCCGCGCCGCGCACTGCGATGGGTTACTCAATTGCGTGTCGGACGACGGCGTGCCGTCCGCGCTCAGGCATGGGCTGTTGTACGCCGGGTCGGTCAGCCCGGTTGCAAATTCCTCGGCCAGAAAGGTGTGCTTGAACTCGACGCCCGCGATGGCATTGTGCCGCCCTTTGTTGTAGGTCAGTTCCGCGCGAAGGCCCGCGTTCGTGAGCCGGCGCGCCTGCTGAAGATACGCCGGCGAGTCGGAAAACATATTCTCAGAAGGCCGATAGCGAATCTTATCCTGCCGGACCCACAGGTTCGTCTGGTCGAAGGCGTTGTTATTGAACGTGTGCAGCATTTGCGGCGCGATATTGAAGCTCACAACTGTCTGCCGCTGGTTCTGCCCCAGCGCCTCCTGATCGAAGGTATTCGGGGTCTGAAACCAGGAGCGGCTCAGGCTGGTGTTCAGCTGCAGGCTCGTCTTTCCGGTCGCCTTCAAATCGAGCCGCTCGATGAAGTTCCCGGCGTTTCCGTCGGCGTGAAGCGCCACGGCTCCGGGGTGTCCAGAAAGCGGCCGCTGCTCAGCGCGTCAACGGCGGTAAAGGAGCCGAACTGTGAAGTGCCAAAGCCAAGATTCGCGCTAGCGGTTGAGGTACCAAAAGCGCCGCGGCTGAACGCAAGAGATCCGTGCGGCGTGCGCTGGTCGAGTCCCGATCGGGTCTGCGCCACAATGACCATACTTGTCTTGTCGCCCACGTCCGCGCCCGGCGCTCCCTCACGCACCTCCACCGATTGCAGAGCGTTGAGCGAACTGGGTTGAAAACGTCCGGCTTTGCTGATCGGTGATCGGCTGCCCGTCGACGACAAATGAAGCCTCCGCATGATCGCCGAGCGGGTGAAACGAGCCATTCGAGTCGGCAGACACTCCCGGAGTGGTCATGGTCACCAAGGAACTGAATGGCGAGTTGAGGCTCTCGGTCGGCATGCGGTCGATCTGTTGCTGGGTGATATCCACGTGCGCTGGTTCGACAGGGCTTGCGTCGTCCGCCTGGACAACCACTTCGGTCAATCCGGCTGCAGTGGCCAACTCGATGTCCATGTGAATCGGCACGCCCTGATAAGTAATGCTCTGAGACTTCCCTGCAAAACCCGCGGCTTCGGCCTGCATGCGATAGTCGCCCGTGCTCAGTTGCAGAAAGAGAAAGGCGCCTTCGGGCCCCGTGGAAGTTTTTGATGCGCTCCGCTGCTGAGGAATGTCAGCGTAACGACGGCGCCCGGCAGCACGGCGCCTGTCGAATCTTTCAGAACTCCTGCAAGCGAAGGCGAGATCCCGCTTTGCGCGCGCAGAACTCCATCGTTAGCCATGGTTAACAAGAGCAAAAAGGGAAGCGTCCATCGCACTGCCCGCTTCTGCTTCATAGAAACCTCCAGGGAAGATTGGGAAGCCCCAGGAATAATCAGCGGCCCATAGCGGTCTCGACCAGCAGCCACGCATTCAGGCCGGCGATGACCGCCGCCGTGACCCAGGCCAGCGCCTGCAGCCAGCGCCCGTTCACAAATTCGCCCATCTTCTTGCGGTCGCCGGTGAACATCACCAGCGGAACCACGGCGAAGCTCAACTGCAGGGAGAGAATCACCTGGCTCAGGATCAGCAGCTTCTCCGTGCCCTGCTCACCCATGAAGGCCACCACGATGATGGTGGGAATGATGGCCAGCGAGCGCGTAATCAGCCGGCGCAGCCACGGCGAGAGCCGAATGTGGATGAATCCCTCCATCACCACCTGGCCGGCCAGCGTGCCGGTGATCGAGGAGTTCTGGCCGCTGGCCAGCAGCGCGATGGCAAACAGCGTGCTCGCGCCGGCACGCCCACCAGCGGGCTGAGCAGCTTGTAGGCGTCCTGGATGGCGGCCACCTCGAAGTGCCCGCTGCGATAGAAGACCGCCGCCGCCACGATCAGAATGGCGGCATTGACGAACAGCGCGAACGTGAGCGCCAGAGCCGAGTCGACGTTGGCCAGGTGAATCGCTTCGCGCTTGCCCTCGGGCGTGCGCTTGTAGCGGCGGCTCTGCACGATCGACGAGTGCAGGTAGAGATTGTGCGGCATCACCGTGGCGCCCAGAATGCCGATGGCGATGTAGAGCATGGCGGGGTTGGTCACGATCGACGGCGACGGCATGACCAGACTGCGCAGGATCGGCCAATACTCCGGCCGGGAGAGGAACATCTGCACGCCGAAGAGCCGATGATGGTGCCGATGAGCGCGATCACCAGCGCTTCGACGTAGCGGAATCCCCAGCGCTGCAGCAGCAGAATCAGCAGCACGTCGAGGCCGGTGATGAGCACGCCATAGAAGAGCGGGATGTGGAAGAGCAGTTCCAGCGCGATGGCCGAGCCGATGACTTCGGCCAGGTCGCAGGCCGCAATGGCGATCTCGGCCAGGATCCAGAGCGCGAAGCTCGCCGCGCGGCCGTAGCTCTCGTGGCAAAGCTGGGCCAGGTCGCGCTCCGTGGCCACGCCCAGCTTGAGCGACAGGCTCTGCAGCAGGATCGCCATCAGGTTCGACAGCATGATGACGAACAGCAGCGTGTAGCCGAAGCGCGAGCCGCCGGCGATGTCGGTGGCCCAGTTGCCGGGGTCCATGTAGCCGACGGAGATCAGGAATCCCGGCCCCAGAAAGCCCAGCAGCCGCCGCCAATAGAGCGGCGAGCGGGAAATGCGCACGCTCGCATGAACCTCCGGCAAGGAGGGTTCGGCGAGCGCGATCTGAGATGACGGTTTGTGTGGCCATCGGTCTTTGAGGGGAAGAGATCGCAGAGATCACCTCAACCCCAGTATGCCACAGATTGTTAATCATAGTTAATAATTTTCTTAGATTTAATTACGACGAGCGCTCCGGACGCAGCCAGACCGCCTCCGCGGCCGGACGGCCCAGAATCGAATTTCCTGTAGGTAGCTCAATCAAAACGGTTTGGTCGTAGTTCTGGCTCACCACGCGCAGGCTCTTGCCGGGCCCGATGCCGGCACCGTGCAGGAACATCAGCAGCTTGGGATCGCGCTCCTGCAGGCTGGTGACGGTGTAGCGCTTGCCTTCGGCGGCCTCCGAAAGCTGCATCTCCCCGCGCCTCTTGCGCTCGGCCGGGCTGACCGGCAGCACCGCATTGCCGTGCGGGCAGGCGCCGCCCTCGCCCAGTTTCTCCTTCAGCTTGGCCTCGAAGGCCGGCGAAACGGCGTGCTCCAGCCGCTCCGCTTCTTCGTGGATCTCGTGCCACTCCATGCCGAAGATCTCGCTCAACATGCGCTCGATGAGGTGGTGGCGCAGCGCGGTGCGGTAGGCGGTCTCGCGTCCCGCCGGCGTCAGCCGCACAATGCCGTCCTCGCCCACCTTCACGAAGCCGTCGCGCTTCAGCCGCTTCAGCGCCATGGTCACTGCCGGCGCCGACACTTCAAGCCAATGCGCCAGCATGGCCGGAATCACCTGGCGGCCTTCGGCCTCGGCCTCCAGAATGGCCTTGAGGTAGTTTTCTTTCGAAACGTGGATCGAGTCTTTCATGGCTGTGCTGGAATTCAGTCTATACGCAGCGGCGCTAGAGCCTGTTATTAACTTTATTCTTTGGAATCAAAAGAAATATCCGAGTGCCCCATAGTCACTGAAGATGGGAGGATGGGAAACAAGGCGGAGTCGGGTATCCGAGCGATGTGAGCGATGAAGAGTGGGCATTCGTGGCGCCGTATCTGGCCTTGTGCCGGGAAGATGCCAAGCAGCGGGAGTACAGCCTTGCGAGCGGTATTCAACGGCCGTGCGCTGGCTCGTGCGCTCGGGCGCACACTGGCGTATGATGCCCAATGATTTGCCTCCGTGGCCGGTGGTCTATCAGCAGACGCAGCGTTGGATTCGCGCCCGATGTTTCGAGACCATGGTCGAGGATCTGCGCATGCTGCTGCGCGAGTTTTCCGGGCGAAAAGCCCAGCCGACTGCCATGGTTCTGGACAGCCGCACGCTGCAATCGACGCCGGAATCGGTGCGCGGGCCGGATATGACGGAGCCAAACGGCGCAAAGGATCGAAGGTCCATGCGGCAGTTGACACGCTGGGCCATTTGCTGGCCCTGCATGTCACGCCGGCCAACGAGCAGGATCGAGCCCAGGTGGAGGAACTGGCCCGGCAGGTGCAACAGATCACGCAGGAGAATGTCGAGTTGGCTTACGTGGATCAAGGTTACACAGGCGAAACGGCGGAAGAAGCGGCTGCCGGGCACGGCATCCAACTGGAGGTGGTCAAACATACTCAAGCTAAACGCGGCTTCGTCCTGTTGCCGCGCCGCTGGGTCGTGGAGAGAAGCTTTGCTTGGGCGGCGCGTTTTCGTCGCCTCGCCCGAGACTACGAAAGACTTGCCACAACCCTCGGGGCCTTCCACTTCCTGGCCTTCGCCTGCCTCATGATGGCCAACTCTTCAGGCTCATCGCATGAAGTTAATAACAGGCTCTAGCGGAGTTGGCGGGGTTAGCGGAGCTAGCGAGGGATGCAGGGAGCGAAGGAGCGAAACAGCATGTCAGCAAGTCAACCGGCTGCTGATTGCCGTAGCCGATCGTTGGCGCTGCCCTCCATTGTGGGTGTAAATCCAGAGAGTAGTCTGGTTGGGGAGAAAACATGAGCCAAGGCGGAGTTGCTGGCTTGTTTTCCGCGGAGACTGCGTCGCCCAGAATTCGCATACGGAGTTTATCGATGTCCCGTTTCAGGACCGCCGGAACCGCAGTTCTTGTTTTTTTCGCGATGGCGCAATGGCCCGCTGCGGCCAATGCTTTGGGAGAGCCGAAGTACGTGAGCACATCGCCCGCGCCGGGAGATTTTGTGCTGGCGGCGAATGGACAGGCGGCGACGCTCGTGGTGAGCGGCGAGGATTGGCCGGGGGTGGTGAGGGCCGTGGGCGATTTGAGCCAGGACGTGGGGCGGGTGACGGGGCACGATGCGCCGGTCGTCAAGACTGGGGCACCGGCCGGGGATGAAGTGGTGATCATCGGGACCATCGGGAAGAGCCCGCTGATTGATGCGCTGGTGCGAAGGCACAAGCTGGATGTGAGCGGGATCGCCGGCCAGTGGGAGTCGGCGGTGACCACGGTGGTGGAGCACCCGATGCCGGGAGTGCGGCGGGCGCTGGTGATTGCCGGCGCGGACAAGCGCGGCACCATCTACGGGATCTACGACCTGTCGGAACAGATTGGAGTTTCGCCGTGGTACTGGTGGGCCGATGTGCGGGTGCCGCACGCGGATGCCTTGTACGTGCAGCCGGGGCGGGTTGTGCAGCCGGTGCCGGCGGTGAAGTATCGCGGGATCTTTTTCAACGATGAGGCGCCGGCGCTTTCGGGATGGACGAAAGAGAAGTTCGGCGGGATGAATCACGAGTTCTATACGAAGGTGTTCGAGCTGCTGCTGCGGTTGAAGGCGAATTTTCTTTGGCCGGCGATGTGGAACAACGCGTTTGCGGCGGACGATCCGGAGAACGCGAAGCTGGCGGATGAGTACGGGATCGTGATGGGGACCTCGCACGAGGAGCCGATGATGCGCGCGGAGAAGGAGTGGACGTGCGGGGCATCACGGCGCGTGGGACTACACGACGAATCAAAAAGAGATCGACGAGTTCTGGCGCGCGGGGATGGAGCGGGACAAGAACTACGAAGAGGTGGTGACGCTGGGGATGCGCGGCGAGGGCGACACGCCGATGTCGGCCAGCGCGAATACGGAGTTGCTGGAGCGGATCGTCGCGGACCAGCGAGAGATTCTGAAGCAGACGGTGAATCCGGACTTGAGCAAGGTTCCGCAGGTGTGGGCGCTCTACAAGGAGGTGCAGGGCTACTACGAAAAGGGCATGCGCGTGCCGGACGATGTGACGCTGCTGTGGAGCGACGACAACTGGGGCGATTTGCGGCGGCTGCCGACGGCGGAAGAGCGCAAGCGCTCGGGCGGCGCGGGGATCTACTACCACTTCGATTATGTGGGCGGCCCGCGATCGTACAAATGGCTGAACACGAATCCAATTCCGAAGATTCAGGAGCAGATGAATCTGGCGCTCGCATACGGAGCGGACCGGCTGTGGGTGGTGAACGTCGGCGACGGAAAGCCGATGGAGTTTCCGATTGAGTTCTTTCTGGATTATGCGCGGACGCCGCAGCGCTGGGACAAGGACCACCTGGACGAGTTTACGAAGCTGTGGGCGGCGCGGGAGTTCGGGCCGGAACATGCCGATGAGATTGCGGCGGCGATGGAGGAGTACACGCGGTACAACGGGCGGCGGAAGCCGGAGCTGATCGATCCGACGACTTTCAGCTTGACGAATTATGGCGAGGCGGACCGCGTGGACGCGGAGTGGCGCACGCTGGCTGAACGCGTGGACAAGCTGGCTGCGGAACTACCGGAGGATGAGCGGGCTAGTTACTTTGAGCTGATTCAATATCCGGTGGATGCGTGCGCGAATTTGACGGAGATGTACATTGCGGCGGCGCGAAATGCGGCGGATGCGAAGGTCGGGAATCCGCAGGCGAATGTAGAGGCCGACGAGGTGCGGGCGATGTTCGCAAAGGACGCGGCGCTGAGCGACGAGTACAACCATAAGCTGCTGGACGGCAAATGGGACCACATGATGGACCAGACGCACATCGGCTACACGGCGTGGAACGATCCGCCGGCGAATGTGATGCCCGCGGTGAGCTGGATCCAGGTGCCGGAGGCGGGATCGCTGGGCGTAAGCGCGGAAGATGCGACGTTCTCGCGAGCGGGAGGGCGGTTTGGATTTTCGCTGGGGACGATCGATACGTTTTCAAACCCGAGACGCGGACGCTGACGCTGTTCGATCGCGGCAAAACGCCGGTGGAGTTCACCGTGCGAGACGAGTGCGCCGTGGATTGTGGCGAGCGAGACCGGCGGAACGGTTGGGGCGACGGAGCAGAACGTGGTGCTGCGCGTGGATTGGAGCAAAGTGCCTGCGGATTCCGACAGCGTAGAGGGAACGGTTACGGTGAGTTCGGGCGAGGGACGGCCGATGACGTACACGCTGCGCGCGCTGCGCGTGAACCTCATGCCGGAAGTAATACAGGGATTCGTCGAGGGCGATGGTTACGTCGCCATCGAAGCGGCGGATACATCGCGGCGCACGGCCGACGGCGAGACGCATTGGGAGGAACTGCCCGGCTACGGCGAGACGAAGCTCGGCGATGACGGTGTTTCCGGTGACGGCGGAGAGCAACACGGACTCGAAGGCGGCGCTCGACATACAAGATTTACCTGTACGACGCGGGCGATTTTCAGTTGCAGGCGACGCTGGCGCCGACGCTGAACTTTGTTCCGGGGCGCGGGCTGCGATTTGCGGTCTCGGTGGATGGCGGCCCGCGGACAGTGGTGGACGAGCTGGAGCACAACTCCCAGCAGGACTGGGAGCAGGCGGTGAGCGATGGAGTGCGGCGCGTCACGGTGCCGCTGACGATTGCGAAGCCGGGATATCACACGCTGGAGATTTGGGCGGTCGATCCGGGGGTGGTGCTGGAGCGCATCGTGGTGAGCCACGGGCCGCTGCGGCCGAGCTATCTGGGACCGCCGGAGAGCGTGCGGTGCCCGGAGTGAAGGCAAGCTGTCGAAGCGACGGTTGGTATGACGAATCCCAGTCTCAGAATCGACATTGTTGCTTATCGAAGAGAGACTCGATAATTTGTCGAAGAACATCCGCAGCCTTCGACTCACGATTTCGACGGCGAATCTCTGACCGTGCTCATCGATGACATCGCATCGGTGACGATGAGCGCCACGATTCGACGCAACGGCGCTGTCACTTCACGCGCACTTTGGGCTCGACGGAGAGACCCGGGCGCAGCTCGTGGTTCGGGTCTTCCTTTGCCAGGTCGGTGAAGTCGATGCGCACGGGAACGCGCTGCACCACTTTGACGTAATTGCCGGTGGCGTTCTCCGGCGGAAACAGCGACAGCACGGATCCGGTCGCGCCGCCGATCTGCGTGACGCGGCCGTTGTAGTCTTTGCCGGTCGAGTCCACATGAACCTTAACGGACTGGCCGGCGGACATGTGGCGCAGTTGCGTCTCCTTGAAGTTGGCCGTCACCCACAGGTCCTGCGAGCGAGACAAGCGTGAGCAGATTCTGGCCGGCGGCGACGTTCTGATCGATCTCCACGCTCTTGCGGGTGATGATGCCGTCATGCCGGAGCCACGATCCTGGTATAGCTGAGGTTGAGCTTGGCCTGATCGAGCTGCGCCTGAGCCTGTTGCACCTGGGCCTCGGCCTGCTTGGCGCGGGCGTCTCTGCGCGGCCACCTGCTGCGGAGCGGTCTGCGCGTACTTCTGCAGCGCCTGCGACTGCGACTCGCGCTCGTGGGCCACGCGCACGCCGTCGGCGGCAGCCTGTTCGCTGGCCTGCGCGTTGGCAAGATCGGCTTTGGCGGCATCGGCAGCGGCTACGGCCGCGTCGAACTGCTGCTTGCTGATCACGTCTTTTTCGACCAGCGGCTTGTAGCGCTCCAGGTCAGCCTGCGCCTTGGTGTTGTTGGCCTCGGCCTGCGCCACGCGCGCCTTGCGCCGCGGCAAGTTGCTGTTCCGCCTGCTCCACGGCTGGCCTGCGCGCCGCTACATCGGCGTCGGCCGAGCGCAGGTTGCTGCCGGTGTTAATGGTGATGATGGGCACGTTGACCCTGGCCGCCGCGGCATTGGCCCTGGCGCTGGCCAGCGCGGCCTCGGCGTTCTCCACCGCGACCTGGTAATCGCGCGGGTCGAGCTCGGCGATCGGGTCGCCCGCCTTCACCACCTGGTTCTCTTCCACATCCACCTTGATGACCTGGCCGGAGATGCGCGAGCTCACCTGGATCAGGTGGCCGTTCACCTGCGCGTCGTCAGTATCCTCGCTGAAGGTGGAGTGCCACCAGATGCCGAGGGCGATGAGCACCACCACCACGGCCGCGGCCACAAGAATGCCCCTGCGGCGGGACCGCGGCTCCTCGATCTCAGTCTCTGCGGCCGATTCGTTGTGTTCCGGTGTTGGAATTGGATCCGCCACGTTCACTTCCCTCCTAAGTATCTCTTGTAGTCCTGCCCGTTCCCCAGCGCGCGGGCCAGGCTGAGCTTGGCCACGTTATGGCGGTAAAGGCTGGCCACGTATTGACTATCGGCCTGGGCCACGGATTGCTGCGCCTGGCTCACCGCCAGGTTATCGCTGACGCCGTTGGCATAGCG
Organism: uncultured Acidobacteriaceae bacterium; assembly: GCA_963701835.1. GTDB lineage: Bacteria > Acidobacteriota > Terriglobia > Terriglobales > Acidobacteriaceae > Telmatobacter. Next base: position 80,829 of record CAVPBL010000020.1, read on the forward strand.
CTCCTGCGCTTCTTTGAGAGCCTCGTTGGCCAGCTCCATGCTCGACTGCGCCACCTCCACCTGCTTTTGCGCCGAGGCGATATCGAGCAGCGCGTCGCGCACGTCGGCTTCGACTTGCGCGTTCTTGTCGCTCAGTTGCGCCTGGGCGGTATCCAGTTGCGCCTGCGCCTGCTGCGCCTGGCCGCGCAGGGCGAATTCTTCAAAGACCGGCACGCTCAACGACGCCGTCGCATCCACGGTGCCGTGCGAGTGGGCCAGCGTGGTGCCGATGTCGCCGTAGTCGGCGTCGGCGGCCACGGTGGGCAAGCGCGCGGCCGTTGCCGCCTTGCGCTGCTCGGCTGCCGCCGCGGTTTCCTCCACGAGCGCCGCCAGGTCTTTGCGATTCGCTTTGGCCTGCAGAATCAACTGATCCGCATCCAACTGGTCGAAGGGCGCATAGGGCGCCTTGTCGGTCAAATTGAAGCTCTGCTCGAGCGGCAGGCCGATGGTGCGCGCCAGCGCCAGCTTGTCTTTCTCCAGCGCGTTTTGCGCCGCGATCAACTGCTGTTCGCAGCGACTGGTAATCCACGCGCGCGCGCAGTTCGTCGAGCAGCGGCGCTGTGCCGGCCTGGTGATTGGCCGCGGCCTGATCGAGCGAGACCTTTGCCGTGGCCACCTGCGCCTCGACGCTGCTCACCTCGGTCTCGTCGGCCAGAACCAGCAGATACGCGTTGCCAACCGTCAACACCACCAGGTCGCGCGCGTCCTCAGCCGACAACTGCGCGGCGTTAAAGTTGTGCCGCGCGGCCAGGTAATTGCGCAGAGACACAACGTTCACCAGCGACCAACTGAACGAGGCGCGCACATCGGTAAAGCCGAAGGGCCCGATGATGACGGGAAATCCGGGGATGCGCAGTCCCTCGGCAGGCAGATCGGTTTGCATCTCCGCTTCCTTGGCGGTGAAATCCACCGAGGGAAGCAGCGACTGTAACTGGCTCAAACGCACCGCGCGCGCCGCCGCGGTCTGCGTGCCGCTCAAGATGATGCCCAGGTTTGCCTGCAAGCCCCGCTGCATGGCTTCGTCGAGCGAGAGGTCGATGGGTTGCGCAGAAGCCTTACCCTTGGTCACGCTGCCCTGAAAGCTGGTTGCCGTTGGGGGCGATGGCAAGGGCGGCGGCGGGATCACCGCAGTCTGCGCGGTCAAACCGGCGCGGCCCAGAATACACAGCCCCAAGACAAGAGCGCCTCGACATAGGACCGCGGCAAGAAAACGGATTGGCCTCTCAATGGAATGTTTTGACAATTTGGACCTTGCTCAAGAACGGCGAATCGCGGTCGCTCAAAAAATGGCTGTACCACAAATGGATGCGTCAAAGGCGCTGCGCGGTTCTGAAATCTAGTGTATCGAATGCGGCGCCACTCCTGCCCGGCCTTGAGCCCGGTTCAGACCGTAGAATTTGCCGAGGCCGAGAGGCCGTGCTCGCACTCTAGTACGTCCCCGGCTGACGATAAGGCGAGCCGGCGGCGTAGCGGCGCTCCTCGCCGCGCGGGTCTTGCTCAACGTGGGGTTCGACGTGGGGCTCAGCGCGCAGCGAGCTGTCCCAGATCATCGTGTTGCGATCCTTCAGGTCGTAGGCGGGCCAGACGGGCAGTCCGGGATGATTTGGGTTGCCGGTTGCGGCGTAGTGAACGAGCATCCCGGACATGGCGTCGGCAAGCGGCTGCGCTGCCGCGAGCTCTTCCGGCGTGGCTCCGATCTGGCCCGGAGCGGCGTCGAGATTGTCAAACATGAAGGGAATGTCGATGGTGTGCATGGCGCGCGCGCCGGGAGCGTCGCGATGCCAGTTCATCTGATAAACCCATGTGATCGGCTGGCTCGCGGGGTTGCCGGCGCGCCGCTCGGCTTCCATCACCTGGCCGGGCCACGCGCGGAAGGCCGTGGCCGCGGCGATCGACAACGTCGATGGGCGATTTGTCGGGATAGATGGCGCGGTATTTGGCGATGACTTCTTCGGCGGAGTAGGGGCCGAGGTAGATCGCGACCGCGTTGCGCAGCGCCGCCGGGCGCATCGTCCCAGGTGAGCGTGCCGCTCACAGGCACGGCGGTTTCATCGTGAGTGTTGCCGAGAATCATGGGCACATTGGCAGATAGCGGGGGCGCATCGGGAGTGAAGGGATCGCGCGAAAGGACTACGCCGTCAACGACGGGAAGCCAATCCGAACTGGCCGCGGCCGCCGCGGCCTGAATCTTCTCCCAGGGCATGGTTTTCAGGTCCGCGAGATTCGCCTTCGTGATGCCGAGTTTGCCGAGCATGACGTCCGTGCGTTTGGACGCGATCTCGATCGAGGCGCCTTTCACCTGCTGGCCGCTCATGGTCATCACGCGATGGAAAAGGCCATGAGCGGCAGGCATGGCCATCAACGTCGCGCACTTCGCGCCGCCGCCCGATTGTCCAAAAATCAAGAACGCGGGACGGGTCGCCGCCGAACTCGGCGATATTTTCGCGCACCCATTTGAGCGCCAGCACCAGGTCCAACATGCCGACATTGCCGGAGTCGGGGTATTGCTTGGGATCGAGCGCGGCGAGATAGAGAAAGCCAAAGGCGTTCAGCCGATGGTTGACGGTGACCACGACGACATCGCCGCGGCGGCAGAGGCGTTTGCCGTCGTAGAGCGCGCTGTTCACCGAACCGTTGTTGTATGCGCCGCCGTGAAAGTAGACCAGCACAGGGCGCTTGCGATGGTCGCGCAGGCCTGGGGTGAAGACGTTCAGGTGGAGGCAGTCCTCGCTTTGCAATCCGCTTTCCGGCGCGATGCGCGGAAGTGCTCCAGCCGGTGTTACTCCGGCTGATCCGAGGCTCGGCGCGCCGCTAATCCCCAGCAGGCCGCGCAACGCAGTAAGCTGCGGCGCACGCGTAGTGAACGCGTCGCACGATTTCACGCCGGTCCACGGAGCAGGCGGCAGCGGCGCCTGAAAGCGGACCGGAGCTGTGTCGGCGCCGTAGGGCACACCGCGAAACACGAGGACGCCGTCTTCCGCAGCGCCGCGGATCGAGCCGTATCGCGTTTTGGCGACGGGAACATAGTCCTCTGCCATCTGCGACGTGAAAAGCCCGCCGGCGAATGCGAAAACGCTCCGCCGGATGGCGACAGAAGCTGCGGCGGCTCCGGAGCACCGCAAAACGGTGCGGCGATCGACGGTCTTCAAGGGCTGGTCTCCTGAGGCAAATTTGAGATAACAACCAAGGTCAGACCATTCTATTCCGGCAGTGGCTTTGAGGACCCACCGGGGTGCGGTGAGTGTGGCCGTTGGCCGAGCGCCGGCCTCTTTCCCAGCTACGTTTTTCTTCTGCGTTTAACCTCTCAAAGCATCTGGCTCCTGTATGAATGGCTTGGGGGGCCTCGGATTTTTCAAGAAGGCCAGTTCCCGATGCGCTGAAGGCCGGAACCCATAACAGGAACGTTGCAGGCAGAAAGGCCAGGATGGGGTGTCGCGGCACGGCAAAACGCTGTAGACTGCCAACACAGCGCATTGGACCGGCAAATGGCTAGAAGTACACAAAGAATCAAGCTCTTCAACGGGCGGGACTACTCCTGGATGCAGTTCAACCGCCGCGTCCTCGAGGAGGCTGAAGACCCGGCCAATCCGCTGCTGGAGCGCGTAAAATTCCTGGCCATCACCGGCTCCAACCTCGATGAATACGTCGAGATCCGCCAGGCCGGCCTGATGCAGCGCATCGAAGACGGCTACCGCGAGCCCGGTTACGACGGCTTGCGCCCCGACGAATCGCTCGCCGTTCTCACCGCCGAGATTCACAGCTTCGTGGCCGCGCAGTACCACTGCTGGAACAAGCAACTGCTGCCGGAGCTGCGCAAGCAGGGGATCCGGCTGCTGGAGTGGGACGAGCTCGGCGAGCACGCCCTGGAATTCGCCCGCGGATACTTTCAGCGCGAGGTCGATCCGCTGCTGACGCCGATCTCGATCGACCCTGCGCATCCGTTTCCGCGCGTGCTGAACAAGGCGCTTTGCCTGGCTCTGCTGCTGCGGGCCAAGCGCCGCAGCTCCGGCCCGCAGGTGCTGGGCGTGGTGACGGTGCCGCGCGCGCTGCCGCGCTTTGTGCGCCTGCCCGGCGACCACGGCCACCACGATTATCTGCTGCTGCAGGACCTGATCGAGCAGCACCTCGCGGGCATGTACCGCGGCTACGAGGTGCTGGCCTCCGCGTCGTTTCGCGTGACGCGCAACTCCAACCTCTACTTCGAGGAGGAAGAGGCGCGGTCGCTGCTGGAAACCATTCGCGTGGAGCTGCACAACCGCCGCAAAGGCGACGCGGTGCGGCTGGAAATCGAAAGCAACGCCCATCCTGAGATCGTGGAGCGTCTGCGGGTGAATTTCGAACTCGAAGAGGACCAGGTCTTCCGCGGCGAAGGCCCGGTGAATCTGTCGCGGCTCATGTTCTTCTACGGCGACGTGCAGCGGCCCGACCTGAAGTTCCCGCCATTCACGCCCAAGCCGTTGTTGCTCAGCCGCAAGTCCAGCGGCATTTTCGACGAGCTGCGCCACCGCGACATTCTGCTCCACCACCCATACGACTCCTACGATCCGGTGGTCGATTTCATCCAGCAAGGGGCGCAGGATCCGGCCGTCTTGACCATGAAGCAGACGCTCTACCGCACCAGCCACGACTCGCCCATGTTCCAGGCGCTTACCGAGGCGGGCGCGAGCAAGGAAGCCACGGTCGTGGTGGAGCTGATGGCGCGCTTCGACGAGGCTTCGAACATCCGCTGGGCGCGCAGCATGGAGGACGCGGGCGTGCAGGTCTTCCACGGCGTGGTGGGCCTGAAGACGCATTGCAAGCTGGCCATGCTGGTGCGCCACGACGAGGACGGCGTGACCCGCCGCTATTGCCATCTCGGCACCGGCAACTACAACCCCGACACCGCGCGCTTCTACACCGACCTGAGCCTGCTCACCAGCGATCCGCAGATTGCCGAGCGCGTGCACATGGTCTTCAACTACCTGACCGCGCACGCCGAGATCGACGACTACAGCCCGCTGCTGGTGGCGCCGCTGACCATGGCGGAGAGCTTTCTGCGCCTCATCCGCCGCGAGCAGGAACATGCGCAGGCCGGCCGCCCCGCGCACATCGTGGCCAAGATGAATGCGCTGCTGGAGCCGTCGATCATTCAGGCGCTCTACCAGGCGTCGCAGGCCGGCGTGGAGATCGACCTGATCATTCGCGGACTGTCGATTCTGCGGCCGGGCGTGAAAGGGCTGTCGGAACGGATTCGCGTGCGGTCGATCGTCGGCCGATTCCTGGAGCACTCGCGCATCTTCCACTTTGCCAACGGCGGCAACGACGAAATCTACTCTGGCTCGGCCGACTGGATGCCGCGCAATCTGTTCGAGCGCTGCGAGGTGGTGTTCCCGGTCCGCGATCCGGCGGCGCTGGCCCGCATTCACGATGAAATTCTGCCCGCGTACCTGGCCGACACCGTGAAGGCGCGCATGCAGCAGCCCGACGGCAGCTACCTTCGCGCCAGCAAGGTGATGAAAGACGCGCCGCCGTTCTCGAGCCAGGACTTTCTCATGCAGGTGGCCGAAGGGAAGACGGATTTGGACGCGATTCCCGAATCCGACGCCAAGCGTCGTGCGAAATCGGCGCAGAAAGCAGAGACAGCGGCCGATTGAAGTCCGGGGTTTACGGCGCGAATTGCTTGGGAACGACGTGGATTCCGCTCCGCGTGTATTGAAATTCCAGCGTCCAAGTGGTTGGGGCGCCCCGGCCGTCAACCTGCGCGGGCTTGAACTTCCAGTGGCGGGCAGCTTCAAGCGACTTGCCTGCGAAATACTTGCTCGGCCCCGGCGATTCGAGCGTGGCATCGGCGACGTTGCCATTTGCATCGACGGAAAGCCGCACCGATACCTTGACCGTTCCTGAGATGGACCTCATCGCGCTGGGAATAATGCCGGGCAGAATCTGATTCACGATTGCATGGTTGACCGTTGCGCTGCTGGACGCGGAACGCTGGTCAATTTGAGACTCCAGCTGGGGCAGTGGAGCGGGCGCTGCAACCGGCGCTGAGGCCGGAATTTGCGCTGGAGTGGCGGGGGCCTGCGAGGTTGCGTCCGGCGAAGTTGCAGCTTGAGCTGAACTCGCATCAGGATTCGCACCGGGGTTCGCAACGGGGTTGGTGGACCCGGCCGGAGTTGCGGCAGGCGCTGGGGCTGGGGCTGCAGCCGGAAGATTCTGAGCTTCGGGTGCTGTCGACGGGAAAGTCTGCGTGGGCTTCTGCCGATGCGACAGCGCGATCCAGATTCCGATTCCAGCCAGAACGACGACGACGAGGGCAAACAGCACCGCGACGCGACTCCGGGCAGGCGGAGTTGTTTCCGGCTTCCCCTGAGGATGCGAGGGGAACCTGGCCGGTTCGAGACGCGCCGCGATTGCCTCAATTGTGCAGCGACGCGCGGGATCGGAGCGCAAACACTTTCGCGCAATGGACGCGAAGGGCTCCGGCATCGACTCGGGCACCGATGGCTCCGCGGCTCTGGCGCGATTCCAAACCGGAGGATATTTGGTGAGAACCTCGACCAGCGTCGCACCCAGAGACCAAATATCCGAGGCCGGCTCAATCGACCCGTTTTCCGTCTCCGGCGCATCGCAAACGGTTCGCGGCGGACCGGATATGACGGCTGCGCCCACGGGGCAGACGCTGTAAGTGGAGAGCTTGAGGCGGTCGCCGGCCGCCATGATGTTCGAAGGATTGAGACGGCCGTGGACGAGGCCTTTGGCGTGCAGATAAGAGAGCGCGTCCAGGGCCGGGCCGAGCATGTCGCGAGTCTCCTTCGGTGTAAGAGGCCGCTCGGAAAGAATCTCTGCCAGAACTTCGTCGGCAAATTCGGTGACCACATAGAAGCAATGAACATCGTCGATCTCGCAGCTGCCGTGCGTATAGACCTTCATCAGATTCGGATGGGACAGAGCCGTTGCGGTTTCCCATGCGGCGACGCGAGCGGCCGCGTCTGGAGAATCCGCGGGAATAAGTTTGATGACGGCCTTCTGCTCCGGCTGGCCGAACTCGGTAAGAAAGACGCCAGCGTTTTCGGAACCGCCAAGCCATCGAAGGAGGGGGAACCGGTCATCGGCGAAGCTCCCAACCCACTCGGGGCGGACTGCTGCTGCACTCATAGTTTCGATCATACGACCAACCTCATGAGACATCTTAGCCCTGAAAGCGCAGATTCAAGCCGGGTTAACCCACACTTTAGTAAGGGGCCGAAGCCGAGAGGCGGTGCGTGTTCTTGCTCTTTGTTTGCCATTGTCCGGATCGGTCCGGTGCCAAGCGGACCGCTGGAATGGAAGATGAAGCAGCAGGAACAGGCCAAAGGCCACGCCTCCGGTGACGGACCAGGATCTTACCGCCAGTCGCCCAAAACATAAGCGCCGAGGCGGTTGTACCCTTGGCCTGGCGGCCGCTGCATGGCAACGCCCAGGGTCACTGGCCGGTATCCGCGCGAGCGCATGCGCCGGAAAGCATCCGCGCAGGCTGTACTGACTCCAGCCTCCACCTCGGCGCCCCGCGCCAGGGCAAACGCATCGATCGCGTCCAACAGGCGGTCAAACCGTTCGCCGCTGGTCGCGGCTCCGAACTTCACATAACAGATCTTCTCGCCGCCTTCCGATCCGACGCCATGCATACACACGGCGAAAGCGTCCAGCGCGCCACGGCCCTCGAGGAGCAGCACCTCGCCGGTGCGATGAGCCTGGACCGCGCGAATCTCATCGCTCAAGTCGAGCCCGCGCTCGATTTGGTTGGCGAGTTTTTCGCATTCCTCGATCGCCTGCTCGCGCCGGGTCCGGGTGAGCGACGAGAGCAGGACCGGCACTTTGGCGTTTCCTGCCGGTGTCCACGAAGGCGGAGCCGGCGCGCGTTTCATGATCGCCGTGAGATATCCCGGCCAATAGCCAAACTTCTGGTACAAGCCCACGTGCCTGGGACTGTGCGGGAAGGTGAAAAGGCCGGTACGGCTCACGCCCCAGTGTTCGAAGACCTTCATCGTCGCCGTCAGCAATTGTTGCGCCACGCCGCGGTTCCAGTAATCCGGCAAGATGGTGAGCGGCCCGAAGAACGCAAACGATCCCACCGTGTGGCGACGTTCAATCCGATCAGCTTTCCGCCTTCCCGCGCGGCAAGCACGGTCGTGTTGCGCGCGCGCCAGCGCGGCGAAACGAAATCCCGATCGCCCATAAACTCCAGCGGATTTGGGACTCCCAGAAACGTGCCGAACGCCAGACACACGATTCGGCCCGCTTCTTCGAGCTCGTTCTCGCGCAGCGGTCCAACCTGAATCGACTGGGTCTTTAATCCCATACTCGACCTTCCTGCATTCCGCCTGCGTCTTTGGGCTGGAACCTGAACCATGTTTTGAGGCCGGCGCAGCGCATCTCATGGGCGCGGATCACCTGCGCCTGGCCCGCGCTCCGCGGTCTAAATCAACCTCTGCCCAAGGTCGTGATTGTAATTGCCGCCGGCTCTCGCGGAAAAGTATAAGCCAGGTTGACGCCAAGTACCTCGGCGGCGGGATACAATTCCAGCGGATAAGTACTCGATAAGGAGAATCCCATGCGCAAGCGTTGGGTCAAAGTCGCGATCGGTGCCGTTGCTCTGGTCATCGTCGTTGTTGGACTGACGCCGTTTTTCGTTGACGCCGATACTTTTCGGCCGAAGATCGAAGACGAGCTATCGACTTCACTCGGGCGCAAAGTTACGCTCGGTCACCTGAGTTTCTCTCTCATTACCGGCAGCCTGGTTGCCAACGACATTTCCATCGCCGACGATCCGTCCCTCTCCACTACGCCATTTCTTGAGGCCAAGGAACTGCACCTCGGCATCAATCTCGGACAGTTTCTCTTCCATCGCTCTGTCGACATCACGACCTTCACCGTCGATTCTCCGGCGATTCATCTCATTCACGAAGAGAACGGGACGTGGAACTTTTCCAGCATGGGGAGCACAGCGGCCAAACCCGCGACCGCGCAAGAAAGCGCGACGCCTGCATTCACGGTGAGCGAATTGAACATCAAGAACGGGAGCGCCACGGTTTCTTCAATTCCCGCCGCCGGCAATCCGTTCGTATGCAGCGCGATCAACCTCACCGTCAAGCGATTCTCGTTCACCAATTCGTTTCCCTTCGATCTCTCGGTTCAGGTGCCGGGCGGCGGATCCCTCAAACTCAGCGGGACCGCGGGTCCGATTTCGCAGAAGGATACCGCCGACACTCCCTTTCAGGCGACGCTCGAGATCAAACACTTCGATCCGGTGGCGGCTCATGTTGTTCAGCCAAACGACGGGGTCTCGATGGTGGCTGACTTCAATGGCCAAATCGCCTCGGACGGCGCGAATCTGACCAGCTCCGGAAAGATCGTGGCATCCGGGCTGCAGTTAGCGCGCAACGGATCGCCTGCTCCACAGCCCGTCAATGTCGACTACACAATCTCTGACAACCTTGGCAGTCGCGCGGGACGGGTCTCCGATCTCGCGATTCACACTGGCTCAGTTGCGGCACACGTGAACGGCAGCTACCGGCTTACCCCGCAAGGCGTCGTGCTTGACCTGCGCCTTTCCGCGCCTAACCTCCCCGTCGATCAACTGGAACAGTTGCTGCCGGCTGCGGGGGTGAGCCTTCCCAGCGGTTCGCGGCTGAGTGGAGGCACGCTGACAGCCAACCTCGCCATCACAGGCCCGGCCAGCGCCATCACCATTGCCGGGCCGGTCGAGCTCGACAATAGCCAATTGGCCGGCTTCGATCTTGGCTCCAGGATTCAGGGCATGAATCCTCTGGGCGGGACCGGCGGCGGCACGCAAATCCAGAAGCTGAGCACCGATCTGAAATCCTCCCCGCAGTCCACCCAGTTCAGCAATATCTACGCATCCGTTCCCCAAATCGGAACCGCCTCCGGCAGCGGCGCGGTCTCCGCGGCAGATGCGCTTGACTTTCAACTGGTCGCCAAGTTCAACAATTCGTCGACAGTTGGCGCGGTTGCCAACGGCGGTATCAATATGGTTGCCGGCTTTCTCGGCGATCGCTCGAATACCGCCGCGGACAAAGGCATTCCAGTCACCATCACCGGAACCACATCGAATCCATCCATCCGGGCGAACGTCGGCGCCTTAGTGAAGCAACAGGCGAGCGGGCTGCTCAAGAATTCTTCAGGACAGCAAATCACCAACCCGGTAAAAACTCTGAAAGGACTCTTCGGCAAATAGACGAAGTACCTGGAATGCAGGGCAATTGCATGAAGGAAATTCATTGACTCCAATGGTTCCGATCTGCCCGCGCCGTAGGCGCAATGTTCGTTAGCCCAGCGTTTCAACGCTGGGAAAGCGGACCAAGATAGCTCCCGCGCGCCATAGGCGCAATGTTCGTTAGCCCAGCGTTTCAACGCTGGGAAAGCCGACCAAAATAGGTCCCGCAGCCTCGTAGGGGCGGCGCAAGGGAGAAAGTGCGGCCACGACTGCCCGTTCATGCAATTGCCCTGACCTCGGATGCTTGAGAGCGAGATCTGCCGGGTGCCAGGCGTAGAATGGCGCTGATTTCGGAATCGAGTTTTTTGACGATTCAGCCATCTGGTATCCATCCATGATGAAAAATCACCTTGCCGTTCTGATCTGTCTTTCCGCTCTCGGGTTCGTCCCTGCGCTGGCCCAACAGCCAAAGTATCCGTTCAACGATCCTTCGCAGCCGATGGAAAAGCGGATCGACAATCTGCTTTCGCTGATGACCGTCGACGAGAAGATCAACTGCCTGGGCACGATTACCGGCGTGCCGCGGCTGGGTGTTCTAACTATCGGCAACTCCGAGGGCATTCACGGTGTGGTGCAGCGCGAACCGCAGAGGCAAGCGCCAGCCAATCACCACTACGCAGTTCCCGCAGCCGCCAGGAATGGGCGAGTCTTGGGATCCGGATCTGGTGCGCCAGGCGGCGGGAGTTGAGGGCTACGAGGCGCGGTTCATCACGCAGACGGCGAAGTACGATCGCCAGATCCTGATGCTTTGGGGACCGCAGTCGGACCTGGCGCGCGATCCGCGCTGGGGCCGCAGCGAAGAAGTGTACGGCGAAGATCCGTTCTTCAACGGGACCATGGCCGTCGCGTTCATCAAGGGCTTGCAGGGCGACGATCCGAAGTATTGGCAGGCCGCGGCGCTGCTCAAGCATTTCCTGGCCAACAGCAACGAGGACCACCGCAATGACTCGTCTTCGAACTTCGATGAGCGGCTGTTCTGGGAGTATTACTCGGTGCCGTTCCGGATGGGATTTCTGGATGGCGGCGCGAATGCGGTGATGGCCTCCTACAACGCCTGGAATGGCACGGCGATGGCCGTCAATCCGATTCTCGAAGCATTGTCCGCGACCAGTGGGGCGTGGACGTGATTTCGAGCGATGGCGGAGCGGTGAAGCTGCTGGTCGAATCCGCGCCATCTGTTTCCCGATCAGAAGGCGGCGGTGGTGGCGTGCCTGAAGGCCGGCATCAATCAGTTTCTCGACACGGTATAAGGACGAAACCAAAGCGGCGCTGAAGGATGGCACGATTACCGAGGCGGAGATCGACGCGCTGCTGCGTCCCAAGTTCCGCATCACGATCCGGCTCGGCCTGCTCGACCCGCCGGAGATGGTGCCGTATTCGAAAATCAAAGACTCGCCGGAGCCGTGGAACACCGACAAGGATCGCGCCGTTTCGCGGCAGGATGGCGCTCGAATCCGTGGTCCTGCTGAAGAACGAAAACAACATTCTGCCGCTCGACAAGAAGCACGATCAAATCGATTGCGGTGATCGGCCCGCTGGCCGACTCCGTCCATTGGGACTGGTATGGCGGCACGCCGCCTTATGCGGTCACGCCGTTGCAGGGCATCAAAGATGAGTGGGGCCGGACGTCAAAGTGAACTACGCCGCCGATGACACGCAGGCTGGGCAGGCCGAGCGATGAACGCGGCGAGCGAGTCCGATGTCGCGGTCGTAGTGGTCGGCAACGATCCCACCTGCGGGCCGGATATGGGGCATGACTGGTAACACGCCGCGGACGGCGGCGGCATCACGCTTACCGTGCACCGTGCCCAGCGACGGCCGCGAAGGGCGCGACCGCGAAAGCATCGATCTCGCCCAGGAACAGACTGATCAAGCAGGTCTACGCGGTGAATCCGAAGACGATCGTCATGCTGGTCTCCAGCTTCCCGTTCGCCATCAACTGGACCCAGGCCAACGTTCCCGCCATCCTGCACATGGCGCACGCTTCGCAGGATGAGGGCACGGCGCTGGCCAAGGTTCTGTTCGGCGACTACACCCCCGGCGGCCACCTGGTGGAGACCTGGCCCAAGTCGCTCGACCAGTTGCCGCCCATGATGGATTACAACATCCGCGACGGCCGCACTTACATGTACTTCAAAGGCGAGCCGCTCTATCCGTTCGGATTCGGCCTGAGCTATACGACGTTCAAGTACTCCAATCTGCGCACCAGTTCTCCGCGATTGGCGCAAGGATGGAACGGTGACAGTCAGCGTGGACGTGACGAATACCGGCAGCCGCGCGGGCGACGAAGTCGTGCAGATCTACGTAAAGCATCTGGGCTCGAAGGTGGAGCGCCCGCGCGAAGAGCTGAAGGGGTTCCAGCGCGTGACGGTCCAGCCAAGCGAAACGAAGACGGTCGAGATTCCGCTGACGGCCTCGCGCTGGCCTGGTGGGACGAAAAGCTGCCCGGGTTCCGCGTGGAAGCGGAGCCCGTTAGCGTGATGGTCGGCAATTCGTCGAGCGACATCGAGGCGAGCACAACGGTGAGCGTCGAGTAGGAACCCAAGGCAGAAGCTGGACGGGCGCTAGCCTTGCAGGACAGCGGTCCGCAGCCGCTGAACCCGCCGACGCCGCACAGCGCCGGTTGTTACAAATCTGTTAAAATCAGGCTGCAAGGAGTTCGGCAAGGCCTCGGCAAACCCCCGCCGAATCGATCCCCATGATTCTCTTCCTCATGCGCCACGCCAATGCCGGAACCGTTCGCGAGAATCCCGTTCTCGACGCCAAGCGGGGCCTCGTCAAGGAAGGCAAGGAGCAGTGCATGTTGATGGCGCGGGTGCTGGCGGCGCTGAAGGCGCCGATCGACGTGATTGTCTCGAGCCCGTTGAAGCGCGCCAGGCAGACGGCGCAGTTGGTGGGAACGGAGCTGGGATACGACGTCACAGGTCGAGGTCAGCCCGGCGCTGGGAATGAACGCGAGCTTCGCCGATTTCCAGACGACTGCTGGCGAAGTACGCCGACCGCGAGGGCGTTCTGGCGGTGGGGCACAATCCCAATCTTTTTCAGTTTCTCGGCCGCATGATTACCGGCAACGGCGGCGCCGCGCATCCGCATGAGAAAGGCGTCCATCGCGCGCGTTCGACATGGACCGCCATCCGCCGCGGCTGCAGTGGCTGCTCGATCCGCGCTCGGCGCGGGCTATCTACGCCAGCGTGACGAAGAGCTCGCGCCCGAAGACCTCGCGGAAGTAGCCGGCCTCCTTGCGCAGCGACCACAACTCCAGCTCCGCGCCGGTGCGCCCCGCGCGCAGCTCCAGGTAAACGCGCTTGGGGTAGATCCTGCGTACCGACGCGGAGAACGTCGGAGGCGCGATCCTGGTTCAGCGCCACGGCCAGACGCAGCAGCACCACGGCGCGGTGCACGTTCTTGTGCTCCTCGGCGGGGATGTTGCGCAGGGCGCGATCGCCGGGCTGCGGGCGGCTCTTGCCCAGGTAGCGCGCGATGGCCGAGACCAGCGTGCGCTGCAGTTGCGTGTAGCCGTAGATCTCGGAGCTGGAAATGATGTACTGCGTGTGCCGGTGATGGCCCTGGTGGTTGATGAACTTGCCGGTGTCGCGCAGCATGGCGGCGGCGGCGAGCCAGCTCTCGTACTCCGGCGGCAGCTCGTGCAGGGACTTGAGCTCGCGGAAGAGTTGCACGGCGTGGGCGCGCACCGGCTCGGCCTGGCGGGGATCGACGCCGTAACGCCGCGCCGTGGCCAGCACGCTCTCCCAGCGCTCGTGCTCGAACTCGCGGTGTGCCTTGGCGCGGGCGTCCTGCTCGGCCAGCATCTGCGCCAGAATGCCGTCGCGCAGGCCGAGCGGCGAGTAGCGGAAGCCGGCGAGCGCGAAGGTCTCGAGGATTTCGGCAAAGACCTGCGGCGCCGGCGACGATAATCTCGGCGCGGCGCGGGCCGATGCCGGGCACCGCCTCGCGCTCGGGCAGCGACATTTTGGCGAGCTTGACGGCCAGCTTGCGCACCGTGCGCGCCGGCACCATTCCGGCCAGAAGGGCGGCGCGATCCTCGGCACGGTCGCCGCGCGGAGGCGGTTTTGGCGGCGAGTTTGCCGGCTTTGCCTGGCTCCGGGCTTGCCGTTTTTTGCTCCTGGCAGCGCAGGCCTCGGAGAGCGCGGCGGCGGTGCCGGAGGTGGCGATGACCAGCGGCGCGCGGCCCGGCTGAATTCTGCGGTGGGCGCGGCGCAGCTCGCGCGCGATGAACTGCCGCATGCGCGCCAGGCCATCGCGCGGCGGCGGGTCGGTGGAGAGGAACTGCTCGGTAAGCCGCACCGCGCCCAGCGGCAGGCTGACCGTCTCCTTGATGCGCTTGTGCTCAGAGAGCGTGATCTCGCAGCTTCCGCCGCCGAGGTCGAGCAGCAGCACGCGGCCGCCGGCTCCCGGCTCCGCGCCGATGACGCCGAGGTGAATCAGCCGGCCTTCTTCCAGGCCGGAGATGATCTCCATGTTCCAGCCGGTCTCCGCCTTCACCCACGCCTGAAAGGCGGCGGCATTGCGCGCGTCGCGCATGGCCGAGGTGGCCACCACGCGAATGCGGTCGACGCCGTGCGACTGCACCGCGCGCTGAAAGCGCTTGAGCGCGCGCAGCGTGGCCGCCATGGCTTCAGGAGAGATGAGGCCGGAATCGAAGACGCTGCCGCCCAGGCGCGTGACTTCGCGGTCTTCGGCGAGGGTCTTGAGCTGGTGCGCCTGCAACTCTGGCGATCTTCAACCTGCACGAGTTGGAACCGATATCGATGGCGGCAAAGGTCGGCATGTTTTTCGGCGCGCTCCGTGAGGAAATAATCGACCCATCGCCAAGATACACGAAGGCGGCGCGCGGTTAGTGCCGCGAGTTCCACAGGGTGCAAAACCGACGACCTGGAGGTCGTCGGTTTTGACTTCTGCGGCGAAGCGAAAAATCGTCGCATTGCGAGCGCACCGAAAACGACGACCTGCAGGTCTATGAATGAGCAGAAAATATGACCTACAGGTCGATGGAATGGGTGGATTTCGTCGCATTTTGGGTTGCGCGACAGGATTTTCTCTATTTGCAAGTGGAGTTATGGCGGCGATCCCGCCCTGGCAGAGCCAGGACGGGGCACCCCTACGACTGGGTGCCCCAATGTTCGAGGAGTATGCTTCGCCGAGGACTGGACCGGCCACCCGGTCTTGCTTTCGGAGAGTCAGTTTTTCTGGTGAATCGCCTGCCAGGGAACAGACTTCGCAATTTTAGATTCAATCGCGTTCGGCCGTGACTTCGACCAGCGAGTTGCCTTTCTGGAGCACCCATTTGACCAGGCCATCGCCGGGGAATACCGGCCCGAACAAGACATGATCCGCCTGATGCAGGACCACCCCATTGAGGATGACAGAGGCCGATCCCGAGCGCTCCCCGATCCAGGCGACTGATGCTGTTCCCGGCGTGAACGCAGTGCCGTACAGATCCTCGAAGGTCTCTCCAAGCGGATTTCCGTCGAGGTATCCCTGCCAGCGGCTGGCGCCCTTGGCTTTGGCCGCGTAAGCAACGTGGGCTCCGTCTTCGCTAAGGGCAAGCGCCCAGACGTCGGCATAGGGGCCGAATTGTTTGTCATCCAGCACAACGTAATGCTCTTCGTCACCCGCCGCCGGCACGAGGCTGGCGGCATAGGCAATGTGGTTTCCGTCAGCGCTCATGCGGGGAGAGATTTTTGGCGCCCAGGAGCTTTTCCAAGAACGTTTGTCGCGGGGCTCTCCATTCAGCAGCAAGCGCCACTCGCCGTGGCCCTTACTGTCCAAGCCCCCGGTGGTTGCCCACCAAACGGCATTGGAGCCGTTATTGGCTGCGACGAAGGAGTTCTCGACGATCCACTCGGCTCGATTGCTGCCCTCATAGGAAAGAATATGACTGGGAGGCGAGCCCCAAACCAGCCCGCCATAGGAAGCTACTCTTTTGTCGTCTAGGTAGACGCTCCAGCCCATGTCGTCGCGAACCAGGTACGACATGCGGCCGTCGCGCGCAACGTGCAGCTTCACCGTATAGTCCAGGTTCGGTCCCGCAATCGATACGTTGAAGACAAAAGAGCAAGGAACCGTCGGCTTAGGGAAGGATTTCGTTATCTTTCCGTCGACGAGCAAACTCATGGTTTCGTCGTGGTTCAAAACGATTTGGGCGTAACGGCTGCCGCTGGGGAAAAACACGGGATAGTTGGTATCGGGAAACTTTCCGCCGAGATTGCCGTCGATAACAACCGAGACGCCAGCCGGCTGCGCCCCACCGGCATTCTCAACAATGTTGCCGCCGACCGCTGCGTAGTGCTTGCCATCAGGGGAAAACACTTCCGTCCCGCTGCCTGGGTAAACGTCCATAGGAATCTCTTTGCCTCCTGCGACGAGGCTCACGGTATAACCTCCAGAACCACGAGAACGCACGACGAAATAGTGCAGTTCGTTGGTGACCGGGGCAAAATCCATCGAGTTGAAGAATTCAGAATTTCCTACTTCATGGCCATCGACAATCAGTTTCTGACTGCCCTGCCGTCCGGCCCTGTACGCAAAATGGCTTGCGTCGCTGGAAAACGATGCACTGCCTGATTCGGCGTCTGAACTGAATTCGCCGAGAACCTGGTCACTGCGCAACGTCCAGCCGTCAAGATTGGCCAGGAGCAGCGCTTCGATGTCCTCGATGCGGAATCCCGCAGCCAACTGCCCTGGCGCCTTGCCGTCATTGTCTTTGGCATTCATGTCCGCCTTATGCGCCAGAAGCTGGCGCACAGCGCTCTTCGCACCCGCTTCGGCAGCCCAGTGCAGCGGCGTCTTGCCATCGTTGTCCTTGGCGTTTACGTCGGCCCCCTGAGACAGCAAGAGATCCACGGTGAGCTTCTTGTTGCCGGCCGCTGCGTAATGCAGTGGAGTCGCGCCGCGCGTGGCGTCGCGGATGGAAGCAAAGCCAGGCTCAACCTTGAGTAGTTCTTCCAGTTTTGCCGAATCGCCACCCTTAGATGCGTCAAAAACGGATTCCAGTACGGCGGGGTCAGTGGGGAAAATGGCAATGGTGCGCCATGTTCCAGCAGTATTCTTTTGCACGACTTGCGCAAAGCGGAGATTTTTCGCGGAAAAACTTCCGGCGCTTCCAGCTGCGACCCCAAGCCGCACCGCATCTTCGGTCCTGAGGCCGGACGCAACGGCGTTGCCGTTGACGGCGATCGTCCAGGTCTGCTTGCTGTTGTCTAGCTGAAGTGACGACGACACTTCTCCGGAGAGAATTCGGAGCCGCTTCGTCTCAGGGTACTTCTTCAAGAAAAGCGAGAAGGCCTCCAGAGTTTTCCTGGATTCGGCGCTGGCAAGGTCAAGCTCTTCTCTGGTTTGGGCGGTTCCAGTGTGAGGCGAGCTCGAAGACTTCTGCCCAGGTCCCGCTGCCTGGTGTTTAGCAGCCGCAGTCGTTTGGCAGTTCGCGACGCAGGAGCTATAGAGAACGGCCAGGAGGAGGATGCAGAAGAATGGGGAACAAAGGCTGCACTTTAGGACGGACTGGGCTCGCACTGTGGCTTCAAGGCGGTGGATGAGCCGAGACATTGAGAACGGGTGATTCTTACACGCGAGCAAGCGCATGATTCCTCCAAAGGAAGGATTCCCAGACGATCGCCGTACGGGGAGATAGCTAGATGCGTCAATACTACACTCGATCAAAGGCGCGGCAGGTGGCGCCTCCTGGCTTCTTTCCCGTCCGTCGCCTCGCGAGAGTGTACGAGAGGAGGTTGCGTGGGCCGCCCGCTCCGAATGGCGCTACAATTCCAGTGCATCGACTTTAAGAATTGGAGACGCCGGTATGTTGACCTCGCCTGAAAGCGAAGATGGGGTTTCTGCGACTCGAATGAGTGCGGCGCGCCTTGGACGCTGGATCGCGTTCCTGCTCGCGGCGCTTGCCGTCACTGCATTTGCCCTCGGCTTTGCCACCCCTCCGCGCTCCGGCCCCTTCTGTACCGGCTCGTGCATCGCCTACCCCTTCACCGACGTTGTGCAATATGTCCCGCGGGATTACTTCTGGGTCGTGCCGGGCATTTTTCTGACGCCTCTTTTCGTTGTGCTTGCCGGCTGCATCCATGCCTGCGTTGCGGCAGGCAAGCGGAGCCTCAGCCTCATCGGCCTGTGCTTCGCTTCGATCTCGGCGGGAATGATCGCGCTGGACTACTTCATACAATTCCAGGTCGTTGCGCCCAGCCTGGTACGGGGAGAGACAAGCGGGCTCGCTCTCTTCACCCAGTACAACCCTCACGGCTTTTTCATTGCACTTGAGGACCTGGGCTATCTCATGCTGAGCGTGGCGTTTCTCTTCGCCGGCGCCGCGTTTGGCCGCGCCAATCGCCTGGAGCGCGCGATCCGGTGGACCTTCATCTCCTCCGCGCTGCTGGCCTTCGCGAGTTTCACCGGCCTGTCCTGGAAGTTCGGTCTCAATCTCGAGTACCGGTTCGAAGTCGCGATCATTACGCTTGCCTGGGCCACATTGGCCGTATCAGGAGTGTTGCTGGGATTCTTCTTCCAGAGAGCAAGCCGTCCCAATTCGCCCGTTCGATGAAGGCGGATCGGGGCGGGCCTGGCGCCGTTCTCGCGCCCTTCGTCTCTATTGCGGGTGGCTCGATCCCTCCCTAGTGTCCTGAGTCTAAAGTTCGCGTCATATCGGAACTGTCATCCTGAGCGAAGTTTGGCCGGCTTTCGGGCCAAACGGAGTCGAAGGACCTGCTTTTGGCAGGGTCGATTTATGGAACGAACTTCTGGAACATCACGCTAGGACGGGCCACCCAATTCGTCCACCCTCGCTTGTGGCGGCGCTAGTTTTCGCAGAAGGAATCGTCGCCGCAGGCGCCGCCGCCCATGCCGCAGCAGGGCGAGCCGGAGGCGCAGGGCGGGGCCGCGTCGGCGTGGTGGTGGCTGGAGCCCTTGGTGATCGTGCCCGCGCCTCCGCTGATAAGGCGGTGGACTGACCCGCCGCAGGAGGGACAAAGCTCGAGGGCGGAATCGGACATTTTCTGCCGCTTCTCGAATCGCGAGGAGCAGGAATCGCAGAGGTATTCGTAGGCGGGCATTTTCCCTCTCTGGGATCGATTGTAGAGAAGTGAGGTTGGCTGCGCCAGCTTTCCGCTAGCCAGCTCTTGGCTATTGGCTTTGCTTAGCTTTCAGCTCTCCCGGGTCTCAATCCGCCGCGGCGGAGAGATCCCACACCCCTTGGAGGTGGACCTGACTCCTCCCCCAGCGAACAAACCCCGTTCGGCCCCGCTACGCCGCTGCGATGTCCATGTTGAAGCCCGAGGCTCTCCACCGCCCTGACTCGGGCCGGTTCATGGAGGGCGGATAGGCCGTTTGCACCGGGCTTGGAGCGTCGGACTGTTACAAAAGTAACATGCCTCCTACCGAATAGTGGCAGCTAGTAATTCGATTTAGGTATTGAGTCCACAGGCGATTCGGAATAGTTTGTCCACAGGAACAGGCATCGGAGACGGGCTCTATGAAACATCGCGGGCACTTCCCTGCGATTCCGGGAGTGGTGATCGCTCTTGCGGCCATGCTGGTGGGGGGCATGGTTACCGGAGTGCTGATGAACTTCACGCCCGCACACAGTGCGCCACTGCGCATCCTCGGCTTCTCATTTGCGGGAGCCGCAGGGATCGGACTCACTCTCATCTTTTTGGCTGTTGTCGGCGGGCTTGTGGTTTTGAGGGCCCTGGCGGACCGGGAATGCGGGACGGAGCGGGACTTTCTCAACGCATTCCTCGAGTACATCCCGGACCACGTGTACTTCAAGGACCGCAATAGCCGCTTTCTGCGCATCAACCGGGCGCTGGGCAACTATTTTGGACTGAGCGATCCCGGGCAAGCCGCGAACAAGACCGATTCGGATATCTTCTCTTCAGAACACGCAGGGCGGGCCCTGGAGGACGAGCAGAAAATCATCGAGACGGGCGAAACGATGACCGGCATCGAAGAGAAAGAGACCTGGCCCGACGGCCATGAAACCTGGGTGCTGACCACGAAGGTGCCGCTGAAAGACCGGCGCGCGCGCATCGTTGGCACGATGGGGATCTCGCGCGACATCACCGACCGGAAACACGCGGAGTTGCGCATTCATTACATGGCGCTTCACGATGCGCTGACGGGACTGCCCAACCGGATGCTTTTGGAAGATCAATTGGCGCAGGCGATCGCGCTGGCTGGGCGCAATCTGAAGCGCGTCGCCGTATTCATGCTGGATTTGGACCGCTTCAAGGGCGTGAACGATTCCTTCGGGCACCAAGTGGGCGACCGGCTGCTCGAGGCAGTCTCGGTGCGATTGAGAAACAGCCTGCGCGAGAGCGACATCGTGGCGCGTCTGGGCGGAGATGAGTTTGTGATCGGCCTGCCGATGGTGGAACCACACCAGGATATCGAGCAAGTGGCAAAGAAGGTGCTGCGCACACTGGCCGAGCAATTCGAGATCGAAGGACACGACTTGCAGATCGGCGCTAGCATCGGCATTTGCGAATATCCCGCTCATGGCGAGAATCCGAGGGAGTTGCTGCAGGCCGCGGATACGGCAATGTACGAAGCGAAGAAGAGGGGGCGCGGCAATTATTGCTCCTTCACGCCCGAACTTACCGATGCGACGCGGCGGTGGCGGAAGCTGGAGTTCGATCTGCAGCACGCCCTGGCGCGAGACGAGTTTGTGCTCTATTACCAACCGCTGGTGGCAACGGATTCGGGCGGCATCACCGGCGTGGAGGCATTGTTGCGCTGGCGCCACCCAAAGCAAGGGATCATCTACCCCAACCAGTTCGTTCCGCAATTGGAGGAACTGGGACTGATGGTGGACGTCGGGAATTGGGTGCTGAAAACCGCATGCAGGCAAAACGCCGCATGGCAGAAGGAAGGACTGTCGCCGGTTCGCATGATGGTGAATCTGTCCTCGACGCAATTCTATCGGGGCAATATCGTAAGCAACGTGAGAAGGGCGTTGACCGAATCCGGCCTGGATCCGAAATGGCTGGAACTGGAGTTGACGGAAGGGCTGATGCTCGATGACTCGGAGACGACGGTCAAGATCATGCGGGCGCTGAAACGGATTGGAGTCAGCCTGTCGCTGGACGATTTCGGCACCGGCTGGTCCTCCTTGTCGTATCTGAGAAGGTTCCCCATCAACCGCATCAAGATCGATCGCTCGTTCTTGCGCGACATCGCCTCGGAGCCGACGGCGGAGGCGGTAGTGAGAAGCATCATCAACCTGGGGCGCGATCTTGGCCTGGCCTGCGTGGCGGAAGGCGTGGAAACGCCGGAGCAGCTCAACTATTTCCGCCAGCAGAACTGCGAAGAGGTGCAGGGATTCCTGTACAGCCCCGCAGTGCCCGGAGCCGATTGCCGTTTGCTGCTTCGCGCCGGAACGCTGCACGTTCCGGAGTCAAACCGAATTCCATACGCCGAAGCAAGAATGGCTTCCCGTTACGCGACCCCGGTGGCGTGACGCGAGTGGTGTGACATAGCGATGTGCCTTGAGCGGCGGACCCTCCTACGGCAAAACCAGAGTCGGTGTGCCCTGTTAAGGTTCTTTGAGGGTCGCTGCTCCCTGTTGGTCGCATCGACGCAGTGTTGAGGCTCCGGGGCGCAGCGGCTCTGGTTTTGCTTTAGGCCGCCGCTTTTCTGCGAGCGCGAAATTGAACTGACAGGTTGGCTGGGCGTTGGGCCGAACCGCCTGCGGCACGGTGACGTTGACCGTGGTGCTGACGGTGACATTCGCGTCGATGTCCGTCGCGAAGATGGAACCGGCGCCCGCCTCCGTTTTCGCCTGCTTTGCGTTGTGAATCGCCGCAGATATGCGGCTGGTATTCTGATTCTGATAGCCAAAATCAGGATGAACGCAAACGAGAAACCAGCTACGAAATCAGGCAGCACTGTCGAATGGCCGCTGCAGGGGCTTTCGACGCGCACGGTGTGGGTGTTTTTTGCCGTCGTTTGGACGGCGATTTACTTTGCCACTCTTTTTGCCCCGCCGCTGATGGACGACGTGGACGCATCGCACGCGCAGGCGGCGCAGCACATGGCCGAGAGCGGCGACCTGATTACCGCAAAGACCAACGGGATCCGCTACATCGAAAAGCCGCCGTTACCGTACTGGGTAATCGCGGGGATGTACAAGATATTTGGCGAGAATACCTTCGCCACGCACCTGCCCAACGCACTGGCCATGCTGGCGCTCACGTGGCTGGCGTGGAAATGGGCGCGGCGGGCGTGGGGCGAGCGCGCGGGCTTCTATGCCGGACTTGGCGTGGCCACGTCGGTGGGATGCTTCCTCTTCACGCGCTTCATTATTCCCGAGTCGATTCTTGCTCTCTTTCTGTTGATCGCGCTCTATGCGCTGATCACGAGTCTCGAAGACAACCAGCCGTCGCGCATCTACTGGGCGTGGGCCGGCGCAGGCCTGGCGCTGATGACCAAGGGCCTGATTGGGCCGGTTTTCTTTTTCGGCGCGGCCATTCCCTATCTGCTGCTGACCGGGCAGTGGCGGCGGTGGAAGGCGCTGAAGCCGGTGACTGGAATGCTGGTGTTTCTGGCGATCGCTGCGCCGTGGCACATTGCGTGCGGCATCGTTAATCACGACCAGGGGCATCCCATCGGCAATCACCCCACGATCGGAAATGTGCACGGCTTTTTCTACCAGTACTTCATCAACGAGCACGTGCTGCGCTTCTTCAACCAGCGCTATCCGCACGACTACAACAAAATGCCGTTCCTCGGGTATTGGCTGGCGCACCTGGCGTGGATCTTTCCCTGGAGTCTGTTTCTGCCCGCAGCGGTGGTTCTGGCCTGGAAAACGCGGCACACGTGGCTCCAGCATCTGCGGCACGATACCGGCGACACTGTGGATTTCTATCTGGACCACGCGATGCGCGAGGACGTGGCCAGCTATGTGGCGCGGCTCAAGTTCCGCGTGCGGACCATCTGGCTGCTGAGCCTGTTCTCGGCGTGGACGCTGCTGTTCTTTTCGATTTCGACGAACCAGGAGTACTACACGTTTCCGGTGTGGCCGCCACTGGTGATGCTGATCGCGGGGGTGGTGGCCGGTATTGAGGAGAACCGCGGCGCGGAGGGCGGCGGACCGGCGCTCTCGACGGCATGGCTGACGGGCGCGCAGGCGGTGTTTGCGGCGATCGGCGTGGCGGCCGCGGCGGCGCTGAGCTGGGGATTGTGGACTTCGCGCAATCTGCCCTACGTTCCCGACATCGGCACGTTGCTGGCGCATCGCGGCGTGGGCGATTACACGCTGTCGATGTCGCACCTGTTCGATCTGACAGGCCCATCGTTTGCGGCGCTGCGGCTGCCGGCGGCGATGGCGGCGATCACGTTGCTGATTGGGCCGATGGCGGGATGGCTGTTGCGGCTCAAAAAGAAACACCTGGCGGCCACGGTGAGCGTGGCGCTGACGATGACGGTGTTTTTCGTCGCCGCGCAAATCGCGTTTGCGCGCTTCGCGCCCATGCTCAGCTCCAAGCAAATGGCCGACACGATCATCGCTAAAGGCACGCCGAACGACACGTTCATCATTTACGGCGAGCAGTCGTCGGGGTCATCGGTGATTTTCTACACGCACAACTTTTTCGAGGAACGGCCGGCGATGCTGGTGCTGCCGCGTTGCGGGCAGCACAGCGAAGGAACGACGCTGCTGTGGGGCTCGTGCTACCCCGATGCGCCCGACATTTATTCTGAGCGACGAAAAGCTTGCGGCGATCTGGGGCGTGGGCGAGCGCAAGTGGATTTTCGCCGAGGATCCGGATCGCGACAAAGTGGAACAGGTGCTGGCCGGGCGGCTGTATGAGGCGCAAACGCTCGCCGACAAAACGCTGTGGACGGATAGGCCGGTGGAGTAGAAGCCGCCCGAGGTCATAATGAAGACAAGCCGGGTGTAATTGCGGAGCCGGTGTATGAGACCCATCGATCAGACGACGCGGTCTGGCCCAGTCGCGCCCGGGAAACGCAAGCGCGCGTTGCGCCACGCGTTAACTACCGTGCTGGCCCTCATCGCGCTCGTCATGTTCGCCGAAGGTGTGTTGCGCTTTGGCCTGGGGCTGGGCAATCCAGTTCTCATCGCGCCTGACCCGGCCTGCGATTTCATTCTCAAGCCGCATCAAAATGTCACGCGGTTTTTCTCCCACACATATATCAATCGCTACGGCATGCGCTCAGAAGAAGTGCCGGCCACACGTGCGCCGCATTCGTTGCGCGTGATGTTTGTCGGCGACTCCCTTACCTACGGCACCGGCCGCGTGGACCAGTCTGAGATATTTTCCGAGGTCGTCCATCGTGATCTGCCTTCCATCGTCCACGAGCCCGTGGAAGTTCTGAATGCATCGGCAAGCGCATGGGCGATCGATAACGAGCTCGCATATGTGCGCTCACGCGGCATCTTCCAGTCGGACGCTGTCTTGCTGGTTCTCAACAGCGACGATCTTTCGCAGGCGCGCTCCACAATCTCCTCCGTCGGCGACGAACTGCCGATGAAGCGGTATGCCTCTGCTCTCGGCGAACTCTACGCGCGATTCCTCCGGCCGCGCATCTTCCACACGCAAGCGCGACTGATGCCGGAGAAAGCGAATCCCGACGCGGACGGCATCATCCAGGCCAACCTGTCCGATCTCGATGCCTTTCGCGCACTGGTCACCGAGCAGCGCGCTCAATTCGTGATTGTGTACGCGCCGCTCCCCATGGATATTCCTGCCGGCAGTGCGCCTTCAGCCCGGATTCTCCGCTCGTGGTCGACGGTCCATCGGATCCCGCTGCTGGATCTTACCGCTGTCGAATAGCAGTATTCCGCCGGTCAAATCTCGGTGGGCGACGGCATGCACTTCAACGCGCTGGGGAACCGCATTGTGGCTCATACGATCGAGCAAGCGTGGTTAACTGTGTTTCAGCCATAACGACGCGTATAACCCGTGTCGATGCAGGATCGCAGCGGGAATCCATCGCTGGATGCGGGTCAGCCCCGGGCTGGCTGTTGCGGCTCAAGGGCAGGCATCTTGTCGGCCTACGCTGAGCATGGCGCTCACAAGGTGGAGAAGGTGTTGGCCGGGCGGCTGTATGATGCGCAAACGCTGGCCGACGAAGTCGCTTGTGGACCGGCCGGCCACTGCCGTAGACAGTTGTCCGATGATCCGTACAGGCGTAATTTTTCAATGTCAAGCCCTAGACCGAAGGCGAATCCTCATCAACTCATTAAATACACAGCGATATTTGGTTCCTCAACTTTGCAGATTAATTCGCGCGTTTTGCTAAACTGATCCCAGAATCATCAAAAGCGTTTTGGGTTCTGCTCGGGTCGGCAACGAGTTCGGACTTCAAAAAAAAATTTCGCGTGCGTTTTGGGGACAATTTCGCTTCTAACTCTTTTATAATCAACACAACTACTTCAAAACCGTCGACAAATTTCGCCGATTTTGTGTGCGGGCCCGGCCCGGAACCCTTGGCTCTCTGCTCTCTGTTTCTGTTAACTCTTGTGCAATGTGACGTTTACGGGGGTGCGGCTTCATCGAACCAGGTGTGCAGTGGGTCGGACTGCCACGTAACAATTTTATTATCAAATAGATAGACAAGCCATACCACGGGTAGATCACTTCGCGGCGCGCATCCTGCCGCCGGGCAGGAGTTCGTAGACGCGGCCCCGCCAAAGGATGCGGCGGCCCGCGTAGCTCGCCGCCCAGAAGCAGAAGCCCATCAGATCGCGGATGGGGTAGAGCACGAGCAGGCCAAACCAGCTTGTGTCGCGCACCACGCAGCGGCCGACGGCGATGGAGAGCGCGAGGCGCGTGGCCACTCCAAAGGCGAACAGCCCGACGCCCCACATCGGATGGCCGAGCCAGGCGGCGCCGGCGAGCGCAAGCAGGCCGAAGGGCATGCTGAAGGTGAGCGCGGTGCCGAAGTGGCCCTTGGGGCGCGAAAAGCGCGTGGACTTCATCCAGCGGACCTGGTGCTTGAGCGAGCCGATAAAGTTCGCGTGCAAGACCATGTGGTCGATGACGTGATGGCTGAGGGCGACCGTCTGGCCAAGCTTGTGAGTCTCGTTGCCGAGGACGAAATCGTCGGCGCAGTAGTCGGCGGTGACGCGAAAGCCGCCCATGCGGCGGATGGTTTCGCGGCGGAAGGCCATGGTGGGGCCGAGCGTGAATTGCATGCCTTCCATGGCGCGCGCGGCCAGCACGCCGGACGACATTTCGACACACATGCCGACGGCCTCAAGCCGCGCCCATAGGCCGCCCGACCGACTTCGACGGCGACGCCGCGATAGAGGCAGCACATGCCGCCGACGCGCGGGTCAGCAAAGGGGAGGGCCACGGCGCGCAGGTAGTCCGGCGTGACGCGGACGTCGCTGTCGCTGATGACGAAGATGTCGTGCGCGGCTTCGGCCTCCATCTTTTCAAGTCGAGATGACTTTGTCGTTGATGTAGTCGGGCTGGCCGCCAGTGGAGAGGAATTTGACCGGAATGTTGGGGTGACGCGCGGCGACGCGGCGGGCCGTCGCAAGGCCGGGGTCATTTGGGTCGCGGGCGCAGAAGAGGATTTCGTAGTCGGGGTAGTCCTGCGTGAAGAAGCATTCGAGGTAGGATTCGAGGCCGGGGTCGGCTCCGTTGAGAGGCTTGAAGAGCGAGAGCGGAGGGGTGAAGCCGGGGCGCGAGGCGAGCGCGGCGAGGGCGGGCGGCGTTCGCGCAGATAGCCAGGGACAGCCCAAAGCACAATCGCGGCGAAGACCGTGGAGGTGATGAGGCCGAAGACGGCTACACCGAGAAGGACGTAGGGCATGCTGGTTCAAGGATACGCGGGCGGGAAAGACGGCAACGAGGGAACAAGGGAGCGAGGGAGCGGGAAAGTGAATCAGGGAATCTGCGGGTACGGGTCTGGAGACCCCCGCTACAGATGGGATGAGACGGCTGGTCTCGCGGTACAGCTAAGCTGACCGCAGCGCACTCGAGGGTGCTGAAAAGGAGACCAGCCGATGAAGAAGGTTAGCAGGCGTGCCACGAAATTGGAAATGGTGTTGAGGGACAAGCCCGAGATCACCGTAGGCTTGGACCTGGGCGACCGGTTTAGCCGGTATTGTTTTTTGAGCGCGGAGGGGGAAGTGATCGAAGAGGGCCGCATGGCGAGCAACGAAGCGGGGTTGCGGAGACATTTCGAGGCAGAGCCGCGCCTGCGCATTGCCCTGGAGTGCGGCACACACTCGCCCTGGGTCAGCCGTTTGCTGACGGCGCTGGGTCACCAAGTGATCGTGGCCAACGCGCGCAAGATCCCGGCCATTACCGCCAGCGAATCGAAGAACGACCGCAACGACGCTGAACAACTGGCGCGGTTGGCAGCTTACGATCCCAGGCTGCTGGTGCCGCTGGAACATCGCAGCCAGGAGCAGCAGCAGGATCTGAACCTGATCCAGGTTCGCTCCACGCTGGTGCGGGCGCGGACCATGCTCGTCAACGCGCTGCGCGGGCTGACCAAGAGCGCCGGCGGGCGGCTACCGTGCTGCTCGACCGAGTCGCTGCCCACCCGCGTCCGGGCGCACATTCCTCTGCGCTGACTGCGGCTGCCGGTCCGCTGCTGGAACAGATCGCTCAGCTCAACCGCCAGATCGCCGCGCTGGACCGGCAGATCGACAAGCTGCGGGAGAAGTATCCGGAAGTCGGTATTTTGCGCACGGCGCCTGGCGTGGGGCCAGTGGTGGCCGCGGCCTATGTGCTCACGCTGGGCCGCCCGGATAGCGGAGCCAACCGCTCAGCGGCGCAATTCTGGGGCTGCGCCCCAGACAGAGCCAGTCGGGAGACTGCGATCCGCAAATGCGCATTACCCGGGCCGGCGACATCTACCTGCGTAGTCTGCTGGTGCAGTCGGCGCAGTACATCCTTGGCCGTTTCGGTCCCGACTCGGCGCTACGCCGATGGGGGCTGAAGCTGGCCGCCAGCGGAGGCAAGCGCGGCAAAAAACGCGCCCTGGTCGCAGTGGCCCGCAAACTGGCCGTGCTGCTGCACAGCATGTGGCGCAGCGGTGAGTGCTTCCAACCGTTTCCACAACCACCGGCCGCGGTCCCGGCCAGGGCCTAAAACACGCTTCTGAAGTTCGACGCAACCGCCAGGATGGCAGAACCGTTCCATGGAAAAACAATCTCGAACCCGGGTGACTGCGGCGACCGGCTTGGCCTTTAAAGGCCGCGCGACAGATAGCAGCACCCATTCATCACCATCGGGTCCCAAAAGGCACCGAGCCCATGCGGCTCACATCGAGTGCGGATAGAAGCCCGAGATGAATTTCAAAGACAAAAGCAACAGCAAAAGCAAAAACTTTCCAATGAATGAAAAAACAAAAACACCTTGACTCAACCAGCCGTCTCATAGAAGCCGGTCTGGAGACCGGCGGTACACCGTGAGGCGCTACGGTTTGCGCTGCGCCGTGGAGCGCGGCGGGGTAACCGGCTTGCGGATGGGCACAATGGCCGCGGATGAGCCCGATGCGGCCTGCTGGAAGCGGGAGAGCATCTCGGTGCGGACGTGCTCAACGAAGCTCTGCATCTGGCGGTTCATCTCCTCCATGCGTTCGCGCATCTGGAGGATGATGGCAATGCCGGCGATGTTGACGCCGAGGTCGCGGGCGAGGTTGAGGATGAACTCGAGGCGCTCCAGGTCTTCGTCGGTGTAGAGGCGCGTGTTGCCGTCAGTGCGCGAGGGCTTGAGCAGGCCTTCGCGCTCGTAGAGGCGCAGGGTCTGAGGATGGATTTCGTACATCTCCGCCACTGCCGAGATCATGTAGGCGCCTTTGGATTTGCGTTTTGTGGCCATGGCTAGCTCTACGAACACTCCCTCGTGGGAATCAATGCCTGATGCCTATACACAAAGCCGTTGTCTCCAATTGCTCGGGGCTTTTACCTCGAATGGATTGAGTAGGTTTCTCAGTGCCTTCGGGGGCCTTGTCTGAGCATAGTTCTTCTTGGTTCGCCAAGTTTGAGACCGGTCATATTTCATCTTCCGTAGAACCTGAAATGCTTCTTTGTAAGTCAAGGCGAACAGTTGCGCATTGGCCGGCTCCTTGGCATTCCAAACGAAGACGATTCTCAGGCCTCTGAAGTGCTCATCCTTGGAGTCCAACCCGAACGTCGCATCCGAAGCCGTTTTCAATTGGAGTGGGCATGCCTTAAAGACTCCGTCTTCAGCGCGATCCCGATAGGCAATCAAATCGATGCCGCGATCACGAATTGGAACCGCAACTTCCAGATTAGCTGCGAACAAATTGGCAATCACGATTTGCTTGCCGATGATCCCGATTTGTTGAGAATCAAGCTTCATTGATCTTCCAGTTCCCTTTCTTGTTCCCTCGTTCCCTTGGTCCCTGTTTCTCACAGCTTGTCAAACAGCGCCTTGCGCGGGTCGTCGGGGTTCAGCCTTGCCAGCTCGCGCATGATCTCGCGGCTGCGCTCGTCGTTCAAGTGCGGCACGGCGACCTCGACGGTCACAATCTCGTCGCCGCGCTGGCCGGGATGCTGCGCGCTCTCAACGCCGCGCTCCCGCATGCGCAGCTTTTGCCCGCTCTGCGTGCCGGGCGGAATCTTCAACTGCGCGCGGCCGTCGATGGTCGGCACTTCAACCTTGGCGCCCAGCGAGGCCTCGGCCACGGTGACCGGCACGGTGAGCTGAATGTCGTCGCCCTGGCGCGTGAAGACCGGGTGCGTGCCGGTGCGCACGATGAGGAACAGGTCGCCCGCCGGGCCGCCGTTGACGCCGGCATTGCCCTTGCCCTGCAGACGGATGCGCTGGCCGTCGCGCGTGCCCGGCTTGATGCGAAACTCGACCGTCTCCGAGCGCGTGACCGTGCCCTCGCCGTGGCAGGTGGGGCAGTCGTTCGAGATGTTTCCCGTGCCGTTGCAGCGCGGGCAGGTGATGTTGAACTTCATGCGGCCGCCCATCTGCGTCACCTGGCCGGTGCCGTGGCACTCGGAGCACTGTCGCGCCGCCGGTGTGCGCCTGGCCGTGGCAGGTGGGGCAGATCTCCTGGCGGTTGATCTGGATGCGCGCCTGGCCGCCGCGAATCGCGGTCCAGAAATCGACCGTGGCCTGGTATTCGAGATCGGTGCCCGGCTGCGGGCCGCGCGGCTGCGGATGCTGCGCGCCGGAAAAGATGCCGGAGAAGATGTCTTTGAAGCTGCCCCACGTTGCGGAGCCGGCGCCGCTCCTGCTGGCCGGGAACGCCGCCCGAAAAGCCGGAGAAGTCGAAGCCGCCAAAGTCGACGGGCGCCGTGCGCCGCCCGCGCGCTGCTGGCGCGCGTAGGCCTCGGCCGTCGCAGGATCGATCTGGTCGGAGTAGAAGCCGACCTGGTCGTAAATCTTGCGCTTCTTCTCGTCGCTCAGAACGTCGTTGGCCTCGGAGATCTCCTTGAACTTTTCTTCGGCCTTCTTGTCGCCGGGATTCACGTCGGGATGGTATTTGCGCGCAGCCTTGCGGAAGGCCTTGCGGATCTCCTCCGGCGTGGCCGTCTTCTTGACGCCGAGCGTCGCGTAATAGTCTTTGTTGGTCGTTGTGGGCATGGGTGTTTTCTTATCTCAGGTGCGCTTCAACTCCTCGTTGCGCGTTACGTTGCATGCGTTCTGCCAGGCTTGCGAACCGATCATCCGCGAACGCCTCATGCGATGCGAAGCGCCTTTCTGCACTGCCTTTGGCTCACGGTCGATGACCAGCAGATAGGCGCGCGTCGGTCCTTCGGGAACGCGCCTTCCCTGTTCCCAATGGCGCACCGTGTTCACGCTGAAGCCAAAACGGATGGCAAACTCCTGCTGCGTCATTCCCAGCCGTCCACGAATCGCCCTCACGTCGATCTCGGGCGGAATGTGGACGACGTAAGTGCCCTTCTTAGCGGTGCCTTCGGCAAAGGCCAGGGCCTGCTCCAAGCCCGCGAATCATGCTCTGCACCAATTTTGCTCATGATGCTGACCTCCGCTTGCGATTGATCTCTACCAGAACCGGGGCAATTTCCTGGATCGTCTTGATCTCGGACTGATTCAGATTCTCACGTTCGTTTTTTGC
Source organism: uncultured Acidobacteriaceae bacterium (assembly GCA_963701835.1). Classification (GTDB taxonomy): domain Bacteria; phylum Acidobacteriota; class Terriglobia; order Terriglobales; family Acidobacteriaceae; genus Telmatobacter. The sequence goes on from CAVPBL010000020.1 coordinate 112,180, forward strand.
GTACGCGGTCATGAGATAAAGCGGCATGTCCATATCGTGAAAGAAGAAAATCACGCGCGCCCCGCCCCGTTTACCCCGCCCTGCAAGCCCCCAGCGCAACTTGCGCACGCCACCCGATCCCGGAATCACATCGCCCACGGTCGGATTATAGGCAAGATACTCGACGAGCTCTGCCCGCTCCTCGTCGTCCATCAATTTGCGCGTCGCGGCGAGGAACTCGTCCATTTCAACGACCGTGATGGGGCCGGCCTGTTTCAAGAATCATTGTAGTGCAATGCACTAGTCGGCACAATGCCTGAGCTGTACGATCTGAAAGTCTTACAAACCGCGCTCGGCGTCTGCTGCAAAGGCTCGGCAGGCGCGAATATCCTCGGCCGTCAGGTCAGGAAAGTCGGCCAAGATCTGTTCCTCGGTCATGCCGGCGGCGAAATAGCCCAATACATCTTCAACCGTGATGCGCAATCCGCGAATGCACGGTTTTCCGCTGCGCTTGCCGGGTTCAATCGTAATGACCTTCGAATAGTCCATCGGAAGGCTTCTTCCCCCGGCGCTTGACGCCGTCCACTATGCTGCCACGCCGAATCGCTCAATTTTTGGCCTCTTCTTCCGCGAGGCCTGCCGAATGTCGTAGCTCATCTGCAACTCGTACCAAAGGCAGCCGTGCGTTCCCAGCGCCGCAGATAGGCGCAGAGACATTTCGGCAGAGATGCCCGTGGCTCCGTTGAGGATGCGCGACAGCGTGGTGCGCGAGACGTGCAGCTTCCTGGCCGCTGTGGTTACGTCCATATCGCCCGGCGCGTCGCGCAGAATCTTGCCGGGATGAGGCGGGTTGAACATTCGCTGCATGGCAACTCCTAGTGACAGTCCTGATAGTCGCCGAGCGTTGCGTAATTGTCTTTGTTGGTGGTTGTGGCCATGGGTGCTTTCTTACCTCAAGCGTACACGTCGCGCACTAGAACTTGTAGCGCAAGTCGTAATTCATCCTTGTCGGCTTTCCGTTAAATGTGCCTGTTTCGAAGCGGCACTGTTTTGCCGCGCTCTCTGCAGCGTCCCTCAGCACCTGATTGGCTCCCTTTGGATCGATTTCTCCGACCGTTCCGTCCGTCAGGACAGTCACCGTGACGACAACCTCAGTGAATTCCGTGGCAAGCGTTTCCCTTAGAACAATCAGGCTTGACCAGTTTGATGGGGCGCGGAAACACTATCGGAGAGTGACCGACTTGGCTGCCTGTCGGCTGCGCAGTCGATAAACCAACTCCGCATAGAATTGCGACGATAGTTCCAACGCACATCAACTTCTTCATCTTGCGGCGATTCTGAAACAAAGCGCCCCACTAAGTCAATCCGGAGTGGGGCGCCCGCTGACCTGCTGACGCCGTTCACTTCTTGTCGTCCACGTCCACGTACTCGGCGTCGATGACTTCGCCTTCCTTCTTGGCTTCGCCGGCGGGAGGTGCGCCCGCAGCACCGCCGTCCGCAGTGCCGCCCGGCGCAGCCGCCTGCGCGGCAGCTGGCCTTGTAGATCGCCTCGGCCAGCTTGTGGCTGGCCTGGGTGAGCTTTTCGTGCGCGGACTTGAAGCTCCGCGGTTGACGGCGTGCCTTCGAGCGTCTTCTTGGCGTCGGCCAGCGCCGCTTCGACTTCGGTCTTGTCGGCGGCCGCCACCTTTTCGCCGGAGTCCTTCAGCATCTTCTCGATGTTGTAGACCAGGCCGTCGAGCGAGTTGCGCGCCTCGATCTCCTCGCGCTTCTCCTTGTCCTCGGAGGCGTGGGCCTCGGCTTCCTTGGCCATCTTCTCCACCTCTTCCTTCCTCAGGCCGGAGCTGGAGGTGATGGTGATGCGCGTGTCCTTGCCGGTGGCGTTGTCCTTGGCGGTCACGTTGAGGATGCCGTTGGCGTCGATGTCGAAGGTGACCTCGATCTGCGGCACGCCGCGCGGCGCCGGAGGAATGCCGCCCAGCTTGAACTTGCCCAGCGTGCGGTTCTGCGCCGCCATGGGCCGCTCGCCCTGCAGCACGTGGACCTCGACCTCGGTCTGCGAGTCGGCCGCCGTGGAGAAGGTCTCGGTCTTCTTGGTCGGGATGGTGGTGTTGCGCGGAATCATCGGCGTGGCCACGCCGCCCAGCGTTTCGATGGACAGGGTCAGCGGAGTCACGTCGAGCAGCAGCAGATCCTTGACGTCGCCGGCCAGCACGCCCGCCTGCACCGCCGCGCCGATGGCAACCACTTCATCGGGATTGACGCCGCGATGCGGCTCCCTGCCGAAGAGCTTCTTGACCAGTTCCTGAATCTTGGGCATGCGCGTCTGGCCGCCCACCAGCACCACTTCGTCGATCTGGCTGGTGCTGACGCCGGCATCGGCCAGCGCCTTCTTGCAGGGCTCGAGGGAGCGCTCGAGCAGGTCCTCGACCAACTGCTCGAGCTTGGCGCGGGTCAGCTTGCGCACCAGGTGCTTGGGGCCGGAGGCGTCGGCGGTGATAAAGGGCAGGTTGATCTCGGTTTCGATGGTGGTCGAGAGCTCGATCTTGGCCTTTTCCGCGGCGTCTTTCAGGCGCTGCAGGGCCATCTCGTTGCCCTTCGAGGTGAGGTCGAGGCCGTGCTCCTGCTTGAACTCGGCGATGAGCCAGTCGACGATGCGCTGGTCGAGGTTGTCGCCGCCCAGGTGGGTGTCGCCGTTGGTGGACTTGACCTCGATGACGCCCTCGCCGACTTCGAGAATGGAGATATCGAACGTGCCGCCGCCGAAGTCATAGACGGCGATGGTCTCGTCCTTCTTCTTGTCGAGGCCGTAGGCCAGCGCGGCCGCCGTGGGCTCGTTGACGATGCGCTTCACGTCGAGGCCGGCGATCTTGCCCGCGTCCTTGGTGGCCTGGCGCTGCGCGTCGTTGAAGTAGGCCGGAACGGTGATGACGGCCTCGGTGACGGTCTCGCCGAGGTAGGCTTCGGCGCGACTTCTTGAGCTTTTGCAGGATCATGGCCGAGATTTCGGGCGGGGTGTACTCCTTGCCCTGGGCCATGACCGCCACGTGGTCGCCCTGCTGGACCACCTTGAAGGGGACCATCTTCATCTCGTCGGTCACTTCGTTGTAGCGGCGGCCCATGAAGCGCTTGATGGAGAAGATGGTGTTCTCGGGGTTGGTGATGGCCTGGCGCTTGGCCACCTGGCCCACCAGCCGCTCGCCGCTCTTGGAGAAGCCGACAATGGAGGGGGTAGTGCGCGCACCCTCTTCATTTGCAATGACTTTGGGCTCGCCGCCCTCCAGGACGGCGACGCACGAGTTGGTGGTGCCGAGGTCGATTCCGATGATTTTAGCCATGGTTGTGTTCCTGCCTTTGGAGTGAATCTGACGCGGCAGAATGCCAGATTGAGTGACATATTGTCAACTTATTTGATGCGATTTGCCTCAGTTGGGATGCAAATTCTGGGGCGGGTTCCGGAGTGGCCGAAATTGGGATGCGGTCCCGGGGAGCAGTGCTGCTCACCGGCCGACGGCGGCCAGGGCGGCGGCGAGGGCTTCTTCCGGCTCGGGGCGGACGCGGAAGTCGGCGTGGGCCTGGGCGAAGAGGACGCGGCGGTCGCGGGCGAGGACGTAGGTGGCGGGCAGGATCAGGCGCCAGGACTCGTCGCCGTTGACGAAGGGAATGTTGACGAGGATGGAGCGGTAGTAGTCGCGGTGGTAGTCGGGGATGGTGTAGGCGAGGCCGAATTGCTCGGCGAGGGCGCAGCCGGGGTCGGTGAGCACGGGAAACGGCAGCGAGTGCTGGCCCACCATGAAGTCGCTCTGGCGGCGGTTTGCGGGCTGATGGCGGCGAGCAGCGCGCCCGCCTCGCGCAGGCGGGGGTAGAGGTCGCGCCAGGCCTCGAGCTCGGTGACGCAGTAGGGGCACCAGCGGCCGCGGAAGAAGTTGAGGACGAGCGGTCCGAGGGCGAGCAGGTCGGCGGAGCGGACGGGGCGGCCGGAGGCGTCGTTGAGGGTGAACTCGGGAGCGGTGGCGCCGACGGGGAGGATTTTTTCCTCGATGCCGGAGGCGAAGAGCTCGCGAACGGCGCGCTCGCTGACGGCCATGCGCTCGGGCTGGACGAGGTGGCGCGTGTTGGCGGTGATCTCGTCGAGTTGGTCCTGGAGGGCGGTCACTCTTCTTATTCTTGCAGATGAGATTCGCCTGCCGGGCCCGTGTCAGGCTGGCTTTGCTGCTGGCGGTTGTAGCTCATTTGGGCTACAATGTGTTTATGGCTACGAACGCAGTTGTCCGCTCCAGAATCGATGCCGACGTGAAGGACCGAGCGGCCGAGGTGCTCGGCGGAATGGGACTCACCGTGTCGGACGCGATCCGCATCGTTCTGACCCGGGTGGCAAACGAGAACGAGCTTCCCTTCGACCTGAAGCCCAACAAGCTGACGCGCCAAACCATGCGCAAGACCGCCAAGGGCCGCGAAGTTCATCGCGCCAAAAACGCCGCCGACCTCTTCCGTAAGCTGGGAATCTGATGCGGACGCCGAGCTACTCGACGCAATTCCAGCGCGACGTAAAGCGGCTCCAGAAACGCGGCAAGGATCTCGAAAAACTGAAACGGCTGATCGAGCTGCTGCTCGCGGACGATCCGTTGCCGCCTCAGTACAAGGATCATCCGCTCAAGCATGGCTGGGCAGGCTACAGGGATGCGCACGTAGAACCCGATTGGGTGCTGATTTATTCAGCGACCGACAAAGACGGTGCATCTTGAGCGGACCGGAACCCACGAAGAGCTATTCGAAACCTGAGGTGGCTGGCGTGCGGAAGACTGCGCGTGCTGGCGGTGATCTCGTCGAGTTGGTCCTGGAAGGCGGTCATCTTACCGCGCGTCCAGGGTGACTGGTCACACTCGCGTGGGTGATGCCGCGAGATTCTACCGCCCGAAGCGCTGCTTGTTGCCCATGCCCATGCCGCTGAGGCCGCCGCGCATCATGCTCTTGGCCAGGCCGCCGCTTGCCCACCTGCTTGAACATTTTGGCCATCTGCGCGTACTGGCGGAGGAGCTGGTTCACCTCCTGCACGCTGGTGCCCGAGCCGGCGGCGATGCGCTTGCGGCGCGTGCCCGAAATAATCTCGTGGTTGCGGCGCTCGCGGGGCGTCATGGAGTTGATGATGGCTTCGAGGCGGACGAATTGCTTTTCATCGACCTGGCCGGCGGCCTGCTGCATGCCGGCAAAGGGGCCGACCGAGGGCAGCATCTTCAAAATCGATTCCATGGAGCCGAGCTTCTTGATCTGCTGCAGCTGATCGCGGAAGTCTTCGAGCGAGAAGCCGTCGCCGAGCAGCGCCTTCTTGGCCAGCTCTTCGGATTTCTTGCGGTCGAGCGTGGATTCGGCCTTTTCGATGAGCGAGAGCATGTCGCCCATGCCCAGGATGCGGCCGACGATGCGGTCGGGATGAAAGGGCTCGAAGGCGTCGGGTTTTTCGCCCACGCCGATGAACTTGATGGGCTGGCCGGTGACGTGGCGAATGGAGAGCGCCGCGCCGCCGCGTGCGTCGCCGTCCATCTTGGTGAGGACGACGCCGGTGAGGCCGAGGCGCGAGTGAAAATCCTGCGCGGAGTTGACGGCGTCCTGGCCGGTCATGGCGTCGGCGACGAACAGAATCTCCTGCGGCGAGAGCAGCTTCTTGAGGCTCTCCATCTCGGCCATCAGCTCTTCGTCGATGTGCAGGCGGCCGGCGGTGTCGACGATGAGCGTGTCGCAGCCCATGATGACGGCTTCGCGGCGGGCCTCTTTGGCGAGCCGCTCGACCAGCGCCGAGCCGGCGGGCTCGCCCTTCAGATCGCCTTCGTAGAGGCGGGTCTCGACTTGCTTGGCGACGATTTTGAGCTGCTCGCGCGCGGCGGGGCGGTAGACGTCGACCGAAACCAGCATGGGGCGGTGACCGCCCTTCTTGAGCCAGGCGGCGAGCTTGCCGGAAGTGGTGGTTTTGCCGGAGCCCTGCAGCCCGGCCATGAGAATGACCGTGGGCGGCTTGGAGGCGAAGTTGAAGCGCGCGGTGTCTTTGCCCAGCAGCGCGATCAGTTCGTCGCGGACGATTTTGACCACCTGCTCGGAGGGCGAGAGCGCGGTGAGGACTTCAGTGCCGACGGCCTTTTGCGCGGATGTGCTCGATGAGGTCGGTGACAACTTTGAGGTTGACGTCGGCATCGAGCAGAGCGACGCGAATCTCGCGCAGGGCTTCGGCGATGTTTTCTTCAGTGAGCGTGCCCTGGCCGCGAAGGTTCTTGAAGACGCGCTGCAGTTTGTCGGTGAGGTTCTCAAACATGGTCTACTTCGAGTTTATCGGAAGTTCTGAATCAGTGGTCAGTCGTCAGAAACCAACTCCGGCGCAGAGCGATGCTGCAAAGCGTTCAACCGCCGGTAATGCGGGCAATGATCGGGCCCCAGTAGGAAAGCTCCGGTTTGCGGAAGGGCTGATTGTGGGCCACGTTGGGCATGATGAGCAGCTCGGCCGGGCCGGGACAGCAGGAGACGAGATCGCGAGCCATCTTGACGGGAAAGATGCGGTCTTTCTCGCCGTGAACGACGAGGACCGGGACACGGCAGTCGCGGAGGGCTTGTCGCGCGGGCCAGAAAGGAGGCACGAGACGGGCAAGACCGGCTGGAATCCCGACCGCGCGAACGGCGTCGCGGAGGGATGTAAACGCGGCGCAGAGCACGAGTCGATCGGGCGCGGCGGTGTTGACGATTGCGGCGGCGGGGCCGCTGCCCAGGGAGAAACCGAGAAGGGCTGAGGGCAACGGGTGCGTGAGACGCCGCAGAGTTTGGAACGCGGAAAGGGCATCGAGATCGAATTGGGTGCTGTTGGGGCGTCCGGTGCTGCGGCCGTAACCGGAGTAATCGAACAGGAGCGAGGCAACGCCGTTGGCGGCGAGAAGTTGCTGGACGGGGAACCAATGCTCGACGGTTTCGCCGATGCCATGACAGAGGAGCAGTGCCGCCTGTGCGGGACTTGCGGCTGGCGCGACGAAAACAGCGTCGAGGAGATTCCTTCCGCTGGGAATTTTCAGCCGCGCAATCGACAAGCCGGGCGTATCGCGCGTGCCGGCGCCGACCCAGCCGAGGATGCGGTCCCGCAGGATAAGAACGCGGCTGATGCAGGTGAGCGCGACGGTGAAGGAATGGTCGTGGAAGCTCATAGGCGGCCAATCTGCGGCGCTAATCTGCAGGCGCGATGAGGTACTGCTCGAGCTTGCCGTCGGGATAGGTGTAGGTGGTGAGCCGGAGGCGACGGTTCGGGTAAGCGATGTCGAAGGCGCGGAAGGTCATGCCGCCGCGGAGCGCTTCACGGCTCTGGCGCAGGCTGAGCGGCTCACCGAGCGGGGCGAGGCTCGATTGGAAGTCGGCGATGGCCTGGGGCGTGAAATAGTCGCTGAGGTTGGGCGCGAGCAGCGAGCGGTCGATGCGGCCCTGCTGCGAGGCCGTGATAGATGTCGAGGGCCTGTTGCTCGGCGGGCGCTGAGCGGGTAACCGGCGACGAGCGGGGCGGCTAGCCGCGCGATGGTGCCGGCGGCGCCGACGGCGTCCTGGTTGGTGAGGACGGCCACGGCGGCGCCGTCGTCGATGAGAACCTCATTGTCAGAGACGAAGCCGGAGACTTCGCCTGAGTGCTCGATGGAGCGATGGCCGTCGCGGTCGCGCACGTCAACGCCGAGGCCGTAGTGCGTGCCGTTGCCGTTCTTCAGCTTCACCTCGGTGAACATTGTTTTATAGCTCTCGGAGGAGAGAATCGATTGGGCAAGCAAGCTTTCGTCCCAGAGCGCAAGGTCGTGCGGCGGTCATGGCGAGCTCGCCAGCGGCAAACATCCAGCCGCGGCCTTCCTTGGGCGCGGGGCGCAGGGGGCCGAGGGCGTGGCGATAGTAGGCCGTGGCGTCGGGCGGGGTGAGCTGGTTCGCGTCGGAGTTCCAGACGGAGGTCATGCCGAGCGGGCGAAAAATGTGCTGTGTGAGGAAGTCGAAGATCGGCTGGCCGGAGACGGTCTCGACGATGCGGCCGGCGATGACGTAATTGGTGTTCGAGTATTGCCACTCGGTGCCGGGATCGAAGTCGAGCGGCTTCTTGGCCCAGGTGTCGAGGATCTGCTGAGCGGTTTCGGGCTGGAGCATGGGGGTCATGACGTAGTCTTCGGGCCAGTAGTCCTGGTAGCCGGAGGTGTGGGAGAGAATTTGGCGGATGGTCACTTCGTTGCCGCGCGTGAGGCCGGGAACATATTTGCCGACCGGGATCGTCGATGGAGAGCTTGCCCTGCTCCTGCAGCATGAGGATGGCGGCGGCAGTAAATTGCTTGGAGATGGAGCCGATGGAGTAGCGCATCTCCGGCGTGGCGGGAATGGCGGGAGCCGAATCCGCAGCCAGGCGCGCGCTGCCGTAAGCGTGGGTGTAGACGAGCTTGCCGTGCTGGACGACGGCGACCGAGGCCGAGGGTACGCCGGTTTCTTCGAGCACCTGCGCAGCGATGCGGTCGATGCGGGCGCGGAGGCCGGGGGAGATAGTGGCAACGGCTTGGTTGGGAGATTGAGGCAAAACATGCGGAGCTACGACCGCCAGCAGAAGAGCAGAGAGAATTGCAGAACGCGAAGAGCTTTGGAGGCGATGCATGGGAGGCGTTTCCTCTCGTTCAGGATAGACGCGCCGGCCTCGCGGGAGCGATGAGCCCGGCCGTCGTACGATAGGCTGGGCTGAGGCGGGCGGCAAGTGAGCCTGACGCCGGATGGCGTCTGTGGGGGGCAAGGTGGATCGGCTGATCGGGGGACACAAGCGATTTCTCGCCGAGGTGTTTCCGGCACGCAAGCGCCTGTTTCGCCTGCTGGCCGAGGGCCAGTCGCCGCAATGGCTGTTCATCACCTGCGCCGACTCGCGCGTGCTGCCGGACCTGATCCTGGGGACCGAGCCGGGCGATCTGTTCATCGCACGCAGCATCGGGAACGTGGTGCCCCGCCCAAGCCAGGATGCGGACGGGGTGACGGCGACCATCGAATACGCGGTTGAGGTGCTGAAGGTGCGTCATGCCATCGTGTGCGGGCACTCGGACTGCGGCGCCATGAAGGCAGCGTTCGACCGCACAAGCCTCGACGAACCTGCCCAAGGCGCGGCGCTGGCTGGCCCGCGTTGAGCCGGCCTTGACCCACCGCCAGCCGCTCGATCCGGCCGACGGCGACGGCGCGGAGCTGGCGTCGCTGATCCGCGGCAACGTGGTGGCGCAGCTGGCAAACCTGCGCGCGCAGCCCGCCGTCGAGCTGGCGCTGGCTAAGGGCCGCTTGGCCGCGCACGGCTGGTACTACGACATTCTGACCGGGCGGATCGAGGAGTGGGACGAGACGGCGAGAGTTTGTGCCGCTGGCGGGGTGAGCGGTCAAAAGGTTTGGTCTTCGCTCGACGGTCAGCTTAGAGTCGAGTAAACTAGATTATCAGCTAGTTTGTTCGGCTCGATTAGGAGGGCGCATGCCGGCAGCGGAGATGGTTACACCGAAATTGGCGCATTTGACGCCAAGACGAGGCTGTCCGAGATCCTGCGCAAAGTGGAACAGGGCGAGAGATTCACGATCACGTGGCGGCGGCGGGCCGTGGCGGATGTAGTGCCGAGCCAAAACCGTGACAAGGCGCAATTGCCGAGGCGGTACGACAACTGCGCGCCATGCCCAAAATAACCGAGGTTTCCGCGGAGACGATCAAGGAGTGGATTGAGGACGGGCGGGAATGAACGGGGTGCTCGATGCTTCAATGGCCTTGGCGTGGCTGTTCACGCGAGCCGATCCCGCGGAGGCAGCGCTGGCGGACCAGGCCCTTCGCGATTTGCCTTCAACTTCAAAGGTGGTTCCAGCAATCTGGTACGCAGAGGTTGCGAACGGGTTGCTTCGCGGCGAGCGGGCAGGGCTGATTCAGCCACCGCAAACGGGATTCTCCTGGACAGGATATCGCTGGCCCATATCGAAACGGAACAGGAATCGCCGCGAACCCACCAAGTGAGCTTATTGGCGTTGGCGAGAGCGAACCGGCTTACGGCCTACGACGCCGCTTACCTGGAACTTGCACTGCGAAGAGGCGCTCCGCTGGCGACGTTCGACCAGAAGTTGGCGGGCGCATTGCGCAAGGCCGGCGGGCGGGTGTTTGGGGATGCGGCGTAGGGCGCTGGTCGGCCGGAGATACAGGGGCTATCATCAGCCAGAAAGGAAGGTGAGCTGGCCATGAGCGGTCCGCAAGTCAATGTTCATGTCCTTGACGCGGCGTATAAGCCGTTCCCGACTTTCAAGGAGTGGGCGTCGAAGACATCTGTCGACACGGTGCGATGGGACCGCTACAACGCGGCGCTCACAAACAGGCCGCATTCTTCTGCCGAAGCACTGAAGCGGGCGCGTGAGGTGGTGAAGCGGGCGGCGGCACTGGATACCGGGCGATCGAGGGCTTGTACGAGGTGGATCGCGGGTTCACATTTAGCGTTGCGTTTGAGACAGCGGCATGGGAGTTGAAATTAGCCGAAAAGGGCGAGCAGGTTCGATCGCTTTTCGAGGCGCAAATACAAGCCTACGACTATGTGCTCGATCTGGCGACGAAATCCGAGCCAATTACAGAAGCAGCAATCCGCAAGTTGCATGAGGTGGTATGCGGCGCCCAGGAAACGTATCGCGTCATCACTGCCATTGGGTTCCAGGAACAAGCCCTTCCGAAAGGGCGCTATAAAGTGTTGCCGAACCATGTGGTCCACACGCGAGAGGGAGCGACCCACTCCTACGCACCGGTGGACGTAACGCCAGTTGAGATGGCTCGGCTTTTGAATGAGATGCGTAGCGAGACCTTTCAAAAGGCCCATCCGGTGCTTCAGGCCGCTTACGCGCATTACGGGCTGGTTGTAATTCACCCTTTCGCGGACGGAAATGGTAGGGTGGCCCGAGCACTTGCATCTGCGTTCACTTATCGTGCGATCTCGATGCCGATCATGATTCTTTCAGAGCATAAGAACGCGTACCTGGATGCGCTGGAGCTTGCAGACACTGGCGAGTATCGATCTTTTGTTGATTTCATGCTCCGTCGGTCAATCGACACAATGACGATAGTGAGGGATAGCCTCCGTGAATCTTCAGTGCCGACCGTTGAACAATGCTCTCGCCGCCATCAACGGCCCCGAAGGGCATTCCGCAACATACAGCGATCAGCAAATTGACGAAGGCGGGGCACGATTCTTGGAGGCCATCAAGCGATGCGACTGAAAAGGAGAATCAAAAGTCGCAGTTGGCAAGATCCAAGGTAAATGCGGTGTCGCAGCTGGAGCACATCGAACTTATGTTCCAGGGTACCGACCATCACAGAACATCGGACAGCACTTCTTCATCGAGTTGATGTCGATTCAGCCCTCTTGGATTTCGACGGTTTCAATGCCTCCAGTGGTTGTAAAACGAGAGTATGACCTATTTGTCCCGGCTGACGGCAATGAAGGCGATGAATATTTATTGAAGGATCGTGACAGCACCGATGAGATGACAGCGCCGGTGGACGATGCCATCCCGAGGGTATCAGCCACTCTTCGGATGCGGATGGATTTCTTCGCCGATCGGATCGTGCGGGAGCTACTTGCCAGCTTAGGCACAGAAGGTCGAGACGCGTAAACCAGAGGCTACGGTGAAGCGGCTCATTTGAGACCGAACCAAATAGTCTCAGTGCGCGCCCGGGCGGCGCTCGGCGTGTTTCGGCGGCTTCTGTGAAGAGCCAGGCGCAGGCGGCGCAGATGAGGGCCAGAACGCGGTCCAGCGGAAGACATCGACATAGGCGAGCATGGGCGGCCTGCTGCTGCATGAGGCGGTAGATCAGGCCGAAGGAGCCGGGGCGCGCGTTGGCCGGGCCGATGCGATGGCCGAGGTAGCGGCGATGATGGCGGATTTCTGCTGCAGCACGGCGGAGCTCGGAGAGAGGTTGCGCGCTGAGGTCGGTCTGGTGGAGAGTCGGCGCGGCGGATGAGCGCGGTGGTGGCCATGGCGATTCCAATGGACCCGCCGATATTGCGCAGCATGTTGAAGAGGCCGGTGGCGTTGCCCATCTCGTTGCTGGAGATGGTGGCGCGTGGACATGGTGGCCAGCGGAACAAAGACGAAGCTGAGCGCAAAGCCGGTGAGGGTGATGGGAATGAGCAGCGTGTAGGGGCCGATGTCGAGGTTGACCGTGCCGAAGATGAAGGCGCAGACGGCGAAGCCGAGAAAGCCGGCGCAGAGCAGCTTGCGGTTGTCGATGCGCGAACCGAGAATGCCGATGATGGGCGAGCCGATGAAGGAGCCGATGCCGCGCGGGCCGACAACCAGGCCGGCGGTGAATGCCGTGTAGCCGAGAATCTCCTGATAGTAGAGCGGCAGGATGGCGATGGTGATGTAGATGCACATGCCCAGCATGGCGATCATGAGGCAGCCGGTGCGGAAGTTGCGGTCTTTGAGGATGTGCAGGTCGACAAGGCCTTTGGGATTGGTCCAGGAGCGCCAGACCCACAGCAGGAAGGCGATGATGAGCGCGGCGACCGCCCAGCGCACCCAGATGGCGCCGAACCAGTCGTCTTCCTGGCCCTTGTCGAGCACGATCTGCAGGCAGCCGGTCCACACGACGAGCAGGCCGAAGCCGATGTTGTCGAAGGCGCCGACTTTGGCGTTCTTGATATAGGGCGGGTCGTGGACGAAGCGGCTGATCATGATGACGGCGAGAATGCCGACGGGGATGTTGATGTAGAAGGCGTAGCGCCAGCTGAAGGTGTCGGTAAGCCAGCCGCCCAGCGTGGGACCGAGCACCGGGGCGACCACGATTCCCAGGCCATAGGCGGCCATGGACTTGGAGCGGTCCCTGAGGGAAAAGCTTTCCAGCAGGATGGATTGCGAAAGCGGCTGCAGCGCGCCGCCGCCTGCGCCCTGCAGGACGCGGGCGAGCAGGATGACGGCCAGCGACGGAGCCGCGCCGCAGAAGAACGAGGCGACGGTGAAGAGGATGACGCAGGTGAGCAGGAAGCGCTTGCGGCCGAAGCGGCGGGCAAACCAGTTGGAGGCGGGCAGGATGACGGCGTTGGCGACCAGGTAGCTGGTGAGCACCCAGGTGGCCTCGGAGTTGGAGGCGGAGAGCGAGCCGGCGATGTAGGGCAGCGCCACCGAGGCGATGGCGGTGTCGAGCACCTCCATGAAGGTGGGCAGCATGACCGAGACGGTGACCAGCCACGGGTTGACGCCCTGGGTGAGCGGATAGCGAGCTTGAGCGGCGGCCGTGGTCATGCCAGGGGACTCTTATGAGGGTAAACGATGGGCCGGCGCCGCCATGTGAACCGGACCACGCGGAAAACGAAAGAACAAGGATTAGCGGAATAGGCGACTAACGGGCCTATGGGACGCGAGACGGCTAGATCACGTGTGATCCCTTCTCTCCGCTTGACACAAGCGGCCGCGCCCTTGATGCTAAACAGTTCCGGCTTTTTCGGTTTCCAGCCCAGGAGGAATCCAGGTTTTGCGGGTTCGCGTCTTCTATCACGACAAATGTTTCGACGGAGCTTGCTCAGCCTCGCTGTTCACGCGCTTTCATCGCGAGCGCATCGCGCCGGGTGCGAGCTACGAGTATCACGGGCTGGTGCACCGTGCCGGGGCGCTGTTCGACGAGAGCGAGTTCACCGGCGACGAGAATGCGATCGTGGACTTCAAATATTCGGCGTCGCCGCGGATCACATGGTGGTTCGATCACCACCTGTCGGCGTTCCTGACGCCGCAGGACCACGAGAATTTTCTGGCCTGCCAGCGCGATCCGAGTTGCGCGGCGCGCAAGTTTTTCGATCCCACCTACACTTCGTGCACCAGTTTTCTGGCGCACATCGCCACAACGCGCTATCGGCTTCGACACCGCGCCCGTGGCCGAGCTGATTCACTGGGCCGACATTGTGGACGGCGCGAAGTACGAAAGCCCCGAAGCCGCCGTGGAGATGGCCGCGCCGGCCATGAAGCTGACGCTGATCATCGAGTCCACGCAGGATCCGGAGTTCATTCCGCGGCTGATTCCGCTGCTGACCGAGATGCCGCTCGACGAGGTGCTGAGCCAGCCCTTCGTGGCCGGCCTGCTGCCGCCGCTGCTCGAGCGCCACCGGCAGGCGCTGGAACTGATCCGCAGCCGCGCGGAAGAGCGCGACGGCACCATCTTCTTCGACATCACCGACCATCCGCTCGAAGGATTCAACAAGTTCATCCCGTACTATCTGTATCCCCAGGCCACGTACTCGATCGGCTTGTCGAAGTCGAGCTTCCGCACCAAGGTTGCCGTGGGATCGAATCCGTGGACCAAGGCCGACCCGGCAAAGATGGTGAACCTGGCGCAGATTTGCGAGCGCTACGGCGGAGGCGGCCACGCGCGCGTGGGCGCCATCAGCTTTCCGCCCGACAAGGAAGCGGAGGCGCGCGCGGCGGCCGAGGAGATTGTGGCGGAGCTGAGAAAACAGGGAGTAGGGAATAGGGATGAGGGTTCAGAGTTCGAGGCGACATAGGGGCCGAGGGACCGGCCGAATTCTATTCGCGGCGGAACTATTAAGCATTTCTGAACGCTGATGACCTGGTAGCGTCTCGTGAGCCTACCGGGCCGGAAAAACAAAGACGATCGACGAGCGTGGGCGAGTACCAAGCTGAGGAACAGCGTGAGGCATGGGCACGTGCTGAATGGGAGTAGGCGAACCCGAAGCAATTACAGCAAACTGGGCATCCTCTGGCGATGCACTGCGGTGTAATTCGCCGGATTTATCGGCGTCTCGAATGCCGGCTTCGCGCAATGCCGCTTCCCAGTGACAGCGCATGAATCGGCCATTACTGAACGATAAAATCCGGATGTGACGCCTGCCGATCTTGTCTTGCACGTGACATTCGGGTTGCGGACGAGCGAAGATGGAACCGAAACGTTGGTCCTGCCAACGCATTGGGCCGGAGAGACAATGCACGCCGTAACCAACCTGCGCGCGTTATCCAGGGGCGCATCGCGGAGAAGGTGCGGACACAGACACCAGGATCGTCCGCGCTCCCCAGCACCGTTCCGTCGTCATTGCGTACGATCTCGAAAAGGATTGGCATGGGCCGCTGGTGAGCCCGCTCCAGTTCCATCCAGTGTTGATGCCCGAATACGTTGAATTCACGGGAAGCAACG
Source organism: uncultured Acidobacteriaceae bacterium (assembly GCA_963701835.1). GTDB lineage: Bacteria > Acidobacteriota > Terriglobia > Terriglobales > Acidobacteriaceae > Telmatobacter. The sequence continues at coordinate 127,325 of CAVPBL010000020.1, forward strand.
CGCTGGTGCGGCTAAAGCTTGACGATCGGGCGATCGAAAGAGCAGAATTTCGACTGGCAGGCGCTTCCGGTGACATGGGTGTTAGCTACCAGCTTAGGCACGAGCGCTTCGGCGGCCTCGCTGCCAAACCTATACCGGGCCTGGAGGGACGTATGACCAGGGTCTTTACGCGGCCGGCGAATCAGAGGGCGTCAGGACACGAAGAATGGAGTTTGTGCCGAGCGGAGAAGGTAGAGTTATAGAGGCGAGCGGGCGCATAGTAAAAGAAGTTAAGCTGGTTTTAATATCAGGTATAGCGTTAAAAAAAAAAAAAAAAAAAAAAAAAAAAAAAAAAGAAAGGTGGACGAAGAGCGAGGATGTGATTAAAAAAAGCGGGCGGAGAAAGTGTGGGGTATTAAAAAAAAAAAGGGGCAGGGGCCAACACCCAGCGGCGGAGAAAGCGCGCGGGGACCCCAAGCGAGGGAATGAGGAGGGATAAACAAGGAAGAACAAAAAAAAAGTAGAAGGAAGCTGAATTCGGCTCTCAGTGGCTCAGATACCAGGCTAGGCGAGATGACGCTTCGGAATGCGTCAATCCAGCGAAAATCGCACTGCGCCGGTTTCCGGCCTCGAATGTGAATTTTTTTTAACCATACGATATTTAAAAGCTCAATAGCACGAATACGGCGGCGTCGCGCGGTTTAAACTATAAGACAAGTTTGAGCGCCAAGTTATGAAAAGCGATAGTTTTTTTTTTTTTTTTAATTCTGTTCGTCGGAGTTTAATCGCGACGATAACGCGCTTTGTTATTTAAGCGGTTGTATTCATGAAGATCTGTTTGAGTACAAGATTTTAGCTCATACACGGAAGAGTGCGTATTATCTTTTTCAAGTGCACCTTTATCATTTTTCATCTATGACGTTCGCGATGCATAGTAACGGTATAAGGATTTCACGACATATAACCGAATATTTATGCAGCGTTTTTTTTAAGTAATACTTCACCGCCTTTCAGCTTATACGACGGCAGAGAAGTTACGAATACCGATATTAAGAATACAACGATAGACGCAAATAACGAGATAGATTTCTATCTTAGTGAGAAGAAAAAGCAAAAGTGATTATATGGCAGTGGACTAATAAAAAAAAAAAAATTTTTTTTTTAAAAAAAAAATTACGTGTGCCATACAGATATGACTTAATACCAGCGTCGAATAGTGATTATAGCGATTTGCCAGCGAGTGAAAATTTTCGATAAATCCCACGATGAGCGAGATTCTCTTTGCATACGGGAGCTTGCGGCCTGGGCGCGCGCCGGCGGAGATTGCGGGCGTGGCGGCAAAGCTGCGGGCTGTGGGCGAAGGCTTTGTGCGCGGCGCACTCTACGATCTGGGCGGTTACCCTGGCGCAGTGCCCGATGCGAAGGCAAAAGGGTGGATCGCAGGCACAGTGATGGAGTTGCCGGAAGACGAGAGCGTGTCTTCGAGCGGCTCGACGATTACGAAGGCTTTGACCTGGAGGCGCCGGGAGGGCGAGCGAGTTTGTTCGCGAGCGGCAGGCTGTGGAGTTGGAGACGGGCGGCACGGTGGAGTGTTGGTTCTATAGATACAACCGGGAGCCGAAGGACGCGCAGATCGTCAGAGAGCGGGGCATGGAGAAGATAAGCCGCACAATGGCTTGAAGGTCAGCTAGAGGCCTCGATCCGATACGCGCCGCCTCTCCTGGGCTGGTTGTCATCTTTGTGGGCGCATTTCCCAGGAGTGCGCTGCACTCTCTCCTGGGCTATTTCCTATCTGTACCTACGGGACAAACAGCAGCGGCTGATCGAACGACCCCAAAATGAAAAAGTCCTTTCGACAAACACGATCATCACAGCCCCAGTTCCCCCGCGCGCTTTTTCATGGCCTCGATGCAGAACGCAATGTGGGCGTCGAGATCGACGCCGAGCTCGGCTGCGCCCTGCACGATGTCTTCGCGGTGGACGCCGCGGGCGAAGGCCTTGTCTTTCATCTTTTTGCTTCACGCTCGGCAACTTCGACATCGGCGATGGCCTTGGTGGGCTTGACCAGCGCGCAGGCGGTGAGGAAGCCGGCCAGCTCGTCGCAGGCAAAGAGGGCCTTGGCAAGATGCGTGACGCGCGGCACGCCGGAGTATTGCGCGTGGCCCAGGATGGCGGTGCGCAGCTCCTGCGGGCCAGCCCAGCCGCTCGAGTTCGCGCACGCCGACGAAGGGGTGCTCTCGGCCGTGGGATGGCGCTCGTAGTCGAAGTCGTGCAGCAGGGCGGTGGTGGAGTAGAGCTCGACCAACGCCGCCCGCTCCTCGCCGGCTAGGCCCAGCCGGTCGGCCTCCGCTTCGCCGCAGGCCGCGACGCAGGCCTCGACGGCCAGCGCGTGCTTGCGCAGGCTTTCGCTCTGGGTCCACTCGGTCAGCAGATGCCAGGCCTGTTCGCGCCCGTAGTTGCCGGTTTGCGTCGGCCATTCATTTTTACCTCCTGTTGCTGCATTTGGTTCGTGTTTCTTCGGGTTTTTCCGGGTATGATGGGGAAATCTTAGGTTTGTCCCTAAGTTTCTACTTGACAATTATGGTTCACTTCGCCGAAAGTAGCACCATATCGCGGTGCAAAAAAGCACCCCGGAGATCCAGCTCTGGCGCTCCGCAACCAGAATGGCCACCACTCTTGTAAGCGTGGAAACACGCGAAGTTGTGCGCTGCGAATACTGCAGACTGATGCAGTATCAGAACCAGCAACTCCCTTTGCAGAAGGTGCCACAGGCCCCTCGATATCGAGGAGCCAGTGCCTTTGGCTCCGCAACTGGTGACGAGCCAGCCCGTGCCGGCATCGGCCGAGGCCGGATTGCAGGTGGCCGCACAGGTGCGGGAGATGCGCCGCGCGCGCCACCTGAGCCAGCGCCAACTGGCGGGGCGCATGCAGGTGCCGCGCACCTACATCTCCAAAATCGAAAACGGCAAGGCGATTCCCACGCTGGGCTCGCTGGAGCGGCTGGCCACGGCGCTCGGCGTGGAAATGCGCCAACTGGTGCGCGATTCCCGCAGCCGCCGCGAAGAAGAAGTGGCAGCGATTCTGAGCCGATCCGTTCCTGGCCGAGATTGCCGCTCTGCTGCCGCATCTGGACTCGCTGCACCGGACGCTGTTCTACGGCGCGGTGCGGGATACGGCCATGGGCCGCCGGCGCACCGCGTAGAGCGCTGCTGCCGACGTTGGCGCACGGCGCCGGAGTCTCTCGCGGCGCGCTCCCGCGCAGCGGCGGCAGGCGCTGGGGCTCATGCGGTCTCTGCTTCACTGTGCGGGAAGCGCCGGGCCATTGCGGCACTCCGGCGCAGCGCTGCGCAGGCCCTGCGTTGCAGGATTCGCGCATGTGCTACGGTCGATGTGTGACTCCTCGGATCCGGCCGCTGACGGTTGCATTCCGGCCGGAGATTCGTTTACGCGATGAGCGGCCCTTCGCTCCGGATCGGGCGTGAACTCCGCGGCGCCACCTGTGGATGCTCCGCCGGCGCCCGCGTGGAAACCGCAAATGCAACCTAGAGGCGAGTCCTTGCATCCATCTCCGCACGCTGCGCATTGATGAGCTGACCGCGGAGGAGCGCGCCGTTTATGCGACGCTGAAGCCCGAGCGCCTGCCCCAGCACGTCGCCATCATCATGGACGGCAACGGCCGCTGGGCCGGCCGCCGCTCGCTCAAGCGCTTCCTGGGCCATCAGCAGGGCGCCAAGAGCGTGCAACTGGTGACGGAAACGGCCTCGCGCATCGGCTTGCCGTGGCTGACGCTCTACGCCTTTTCGCTGGAAAACAACCTGCGCCGGCCCCGCGCCGAGGTCAACTTCCTGATGCGCCTGCTGAAGAGCTACCTGGAGAGCAACGTGCAGCGCATGATGGACAACAACGTGCGCATGCGCTACATCGGGCGCACCCACGAACTGCCGCCCGAAGTGCAGGACAAGATGCGCTGGGCGGAGGAGGCCACGGCGCGCAACACCGGCACCACGCTGACGCTGGCGCTGAATTACGGCGGCCGCTCGGAGATGGTGGACGCCTTCCGCGGGCTGGCGGCGGAGATGAAGCGACAAGCACATCAGCCCCGACCGCATCAGCGAAGAAGATATTCATCGCCATCTCTACACGGCGCATATGCCCGACCCCGACCTGCTGATCCGCACCTCGGGCGAGATGCGCATCTCGAATTACCTGCTGTGGCAGATCGCTTATACCGAGATCTTCGTGACCGAGCGGTTGTGGCCTGACTTCCGCGGCATTCACCTGCTGGAGGCGATTGCCGACTTTCAGCGCCGCGAACGCCGCTACGGCGGGATCGGCGAAGACTGCGGCGAAGTGGAAGAAGACCCCGAGCGGATCAGGATCGCGGCGGGCTGAGGGGCTGCACTGCGGGGCGCCTTCCGATGCCGCGACAGATCAGTATCTGAAGAATCTAAAGAACTGGCGTATTGAAATCGGCGATGAATTGGATTCCCGGCACATCGAGCTTGACGAGCTGTTTGTCGCCGGTGAGAAACAGGTCGATTCCTGCGGAGGCCGCGCATGCCAGATGAATGCGTCAGCGATCTTCAACTTCTCTTCGCCCGCGCAGGATGCTGAACGGCCGACCGCCCCTGCATCAAACGGCAGAAATCGAAAGCCCATTTCATCTGAGTGTCTCGGCACGGCCGCGCTTTTTGCTGATCTGGCGATCGTTCCACGCCCGCCATAATCTCGCCGAGGGCAAGATGGCTGGTGTAAAGGGAGTCGCCCCGCCTGTGGGCTCGCGCCAGAAGCTCTGCGCTCTCGCGCTGAGGATATGGATGATCCTCCAGCAGGTAGATGAAAAGCATCGTGTCCCAGAAGATCCGGCTCATGCCGCATCCTCCTCTTCCGATCGGACCCATCGAATAAACGCCTCGCCTCCGCCAAATTCCGCCAATTCATCCTTGAGCAGCCCGCGAATCTTTCCGTCAACCCGATGAGCCCACTCTTCCGGGTCTTCTTCCGCTCGCGATTCAACTTCGCGGCGCCCTCTTGCTTCCGCCAAGGCTGGCTCGGTTGCAGTTCCCCGTACGCGATACCGATAGACGACAGTAGTGCTCTGTTTGGACGGCGGCCCTTCAATGGATTCGATCTCGATCCCCTAATCGCGCAGGAATTTTTCGGCTTGGAGCGCCCTGCAGACCTGAGGCGTGTTCCTGGCGGGAAAGCCCTGTGCCACCAAATCCCGCAGCACATCCTTCACGGCGACAGTGAACTTCCTCTTTCCATCGCGAAGTGCTGGCCGTACATATTTCTCTGCTGCAACGGCTCGTACCTGATCGCTCGATCCATGCTTCATACAAATTCTCCCTTCTGCTCCCGAGAGAAGGGCAATCTATCTGAGACTAGACATATATATCAACAAATAGTCAGACTGTCAAGACTGACAATACTGTCTAGTACTTCTATTGCTCGACCTGAAGCCGTATGCGCTAGACCTTTGTCCGAAGCCCCGGCAGTGTATTCTCATCCCTGAATGAAACGTGTACTTACCGCTCTCGTTCTGATTCCGGTTGTCCTGGTCCTGGTGTTTCTTTCGGCCCCGGTGGCAGTGGCTGTTTACGCTGGCCGTGGCCGGGGTTGCGGTGCTGGCCGGGTGGGAGTATCTGGGCCTGACGCGCAGCTGCGGGGCCAAGCCGCCGCGGATTGCGACGCTGGTGGCGCTTCTGGCGCTGTTTGCCGTCAACTTTCAATGGCCCGACCTGATTCCGGGCCTCTTCGGCATTCTGAGCCTGGGCCTGCTGGTCTATTGCACCTTCTTCAAGCCGGTTGAAGAGTGATTGCGGACGCGTCTGCGTCGATCTTCTGCCTGCTCTACACCGGGCTTACGCTGATTGCCCTGCCCACGCTGCGCGAGCAGGCCAACGGCCCGTCGCTGGTGATGTTTCTGCTGTGCGTGGTGTGGGCCGGCGACATCTGCCGCTTACTATGTTGGCCGCACATGGGGCCGGCACAAGCTGGCGCCGACGCTGAGCCCCGGCAAGACCTGGGAGGGCGCATGCTTCGGTGGCTGGGAGCGTGCTGGTTGCGGCGGCGCTGGTCGGGCTGGCGACTTTGCTGCAGGAGCCGTGGAATTCGGCCGTTCTGGCCTGGCTGGAGCGGGCATATCCCGTCGGCAGTGCTTTCCTATCCCGACGAGATGTGGTACTGGCTGGTGCTGGCGGTGGTGGTCAATGTGGCCGCGCAGGTGGGCGACCTGGCCGAGTCGGCGCTGAAACGCTCGGCGGGGGTGAAGGATTCCGGCAAGCTGCTGCCGGGGCACGGCGGAGTGCTGGACCGCATCGACGCGCTGCTGCTGGCCGCTCCGGTGCTGTGGTACGCTCAGGTGATTCACCAGAGGTTCTAAGATAGCTTCTAGCTGCTAGCTTCTAGCTCCTAGCCGATTGGAGTTGTGGTTTTCGATGATTAGAGGGCTGACGCCGTGTGCCGGAAGAATCGAAGACATAAAATCGGCGACACATCGCCGCGCCCGAATGAGACGCGGGCTGGAAGCTAGAGGCTAGAGGCTAGAAGCTGTTTTGAAACGACTCGCCATTCTCGGTTCCACCGGCTCCATCGGGCAAAGCACCCTCTCCATCGTTGAGCAGTTTCCTGAGCGCTACGCGGTGGCCGCGCTGGCCGCGGGGCGCAACGTGGACGAGGCGTTTGCGCAGGCCGTGCGCTGGCGGCCGCGGGTGGTTTCGCTGGCGACGGAAGAGCTGGCCGGCGAATTGGCCGCGCGGCTGCGCCAGGCCGGCGTGACCGGAGTCGAAGTGGTCCACGGCACCGAGGGCACGGTTGCCTGCTCGACGCTGCCCGAAGCCGACTTTGTGGTGTCGGCGATTGTGGGCGTGGCCGGACTGGAGGCGACGCACGCGGCCATCCTGGCCGGAAAGCCGGTGGGCCTGGCCAACAAGGAGTGCATGGTGGCGGCGGGCGAGATTCTGACCGCGGCGGCGCGCGAGCGCAACGTGCCCATTCTGCCCATCGACAGCGAGCACAACGCGGTGCACCAATGCCTGCGCGTGGGCGCGCACAACGAAGTGAAGATCATCTGGCTGACGGCTTCGGGCGGGCCGTTCCGCCAGCTTCCGCTGGACCAGTTCGAGAACATCACGCCCGAGCAGGCGCTGAAGCATCCCACCTGGGTGATGGGCCGGCGCATCACCATCGATTCGGCCACCATGCTGAACAAGGGGCTGGAGATCATCGAGGCCTGCCGGCTGTTCGACGTGACGCCGAGCCAGGTGCGGGTGACCATCCATCCGCAGTCGACGGTGCACTCGCTGGTGGAGTACGTGGACGGGTCGATCCTGGCGCAGATTTCGGTGACCGATATGCGGCTGCCGATCCTGTATGCGCTGGCGTGGCCGGAGCGGCCGGCGTCGACGCTGACCTTCGACCTGGCGGCGCTGCGGCATCTGGATTTCGAGCAGCCGGATTTCGAGCGCTTCCCTTGCCTGCGGCTGGCCTTTGAGGCGGCGGAAAAGGGCGGGGCGCACTGCATTGCCCTGAACGCGGCCGACGAGGTGGCGGTGGAGGCGTTCCTCGAACGTCGTATTCCCTTTACCGGCATCCCGCGTACAATTGAAAAAGTGCTCGCGTCCACCCCGGAGGCGCATCCCGCGACCATTGCGGAGGTGCTTGCCGCCGACCGGGAGGCGCGGGAACGGGCCCGGGCGTTGCTCGTCGTAAGCTTCGACTCAGGCGCATCGGACCGGCGCGGCATCGCGCTTCTGCCGAAGGATAAAACCGCACATCTATGCATGAGTTTCTGATTTCTGCCGCTGCATTTATCGTCCTTGTCGGCGTGATGGTGGTGGTGCACGAGTTTGGACACTTTACTCGTGGCCAAGCTTTGCGGAGTGCGCGTCGAGGCGTTTTCCTTCGGCTTTGGCCCGCGCCTGTTCGGCTTCAAGTACGGCGACACCGACTACAAGGTCTGCCTGCTGCCGCTGGGCGGCTTTGTGAAGATGACGGGCGAAAGTCCCGAGCAAAACCTGAGGCGCCCGGCACCGAGTCGAGACTGGCCGACGACCCCGGCGCTTTACCGTCGCATCCCCGCTGGCAGCGCATGCTGATCGGCGTTGCCGGCCCGTGGCCAACTTTGTGCTGACGCTGGTGCTGATGATCTTCTATTCGGCTTCATCAACGAAGTTCCGGCTGTACCGTGAAGACCACGACCGTGGAGTGGGTGACTCCCGGCTCGGCCGCGGCGACGGCAGGACTCGAGACCGGCGACGTGATCATGCGCTTCGACGACGTCAACAATCCCGACTGGGAGACCAGTCTATGAGCACATCCAGCTGAACGCCAACCAGATGGTGCCGGTGACGGTGGACCGCGGCGGGACAAGACTCTCAGCTGAGCCTGCACATGCCGGCCAGCGCCAAGAGCGACGATTTCGACCTGAGCGATGCGGGAATTCCGCCGCAGTATCTGCCCGGGCCGATCGCGGTGGCGGAGGTGCAGCCGGGCACGCCCGCGGCAGCAGGCCGGCCTGCGCGCCGGCGACACGATTGAAGCCGTCGACGGCCATGCCTTCCATACCGTGAATACGCTGCTGGCCTACATGCAGGCGGGAAAGGGCAAGCCGATGACGCTGACGGTGCTGCGCAACGGCGCCACGCTGCAGATCATGGCCACGCCGGCCAAGCTCGATACGCGAGTGGAAGCTGGGCTTTGCCGCCAATGCCGATTCCCATCCGCGACGAGCCTCTGTCGTTTGCCGGCGCGTGGAGCAAGTCGCTCGGCTTCTTCAAGAACAACTCGCTGCTGGTGGGCGAGGTGCTGCAGCGGCTGTTTACGCACCGGCTTTCGGTCTCGCAGCTGATGGGTCCGGTGGGCATTGCGCAGGCGGCGGGCGAAGCGGCCGAGATCGAACGGCTGGTATCCCAAGTTCGGGCTGGCCGGCGAGATCAGCCTGCAACTGGGCATTCTCAACCTGCTTCCCTTCCCGATTCTCGACGGCGGCATGATTCTGCTGCTGCTGATTGAGAGCGTGCTGCGCCACGACATCAGCATGGCATCAAGGAGCGAATCTACCAGGCGGCCTTTGTGGTGCTGATGGCCTTCTTTGCCTTCATCATCTTCAACGACGTGAGCAAGCTGGCGCTGTTCACGCACGTCAAGCCGTGAAAGCAGGGATCAGGGATCAGGTTCAGCGGCAGCTTGCGTGGCGAACTGCGGCTGTCCTGAGACCTGACACCTGAAACCTGACACCTGGAGAAACGAATGCCAGTGACCACCCAAGTGCGGGTGCGCTATGCCGAAACCGACCAGATGGGCATCGTCTACTATGCCAACTACCTGGTCTGGTTTGAGCTGGGCCGCGTGGAGCTGCTGCGCTCGCTGGGGCTTGCCTACAGCCAGCCTGGAAACGACCACGGCTGCATTCTGCCGGTGATCGAGGCGCGCTGCCGCTATCGCTCGCCGGCGCGCTACGACGATGAAATTCTGATCGAGACGCGGCCCGCCATGCTGCGCGGCTCGGTGCTCAAGTTTGCCTATCGGATCCTGCGCAAGGCGGCACGAGGGCGAAGAGCGAGACGCTGCTGGCCGAGGGCGAAACGGTGCACGTGGTCTGCGACGATCAGTTGCAGCGCAAGCCGCTGCCGGAGAAATATGCGGCGGCGCTGCGGGCGCTGATGGCAGAAGAGTAGCGCGCAGTTTGTGCGCTCTCCGGCTGCTTTATCTTTTCGCGAGCGAGCTTCACAATGCCCGCTAGTTTCTTTTCGCGTTGCAATCCAGGCAGGCCGTCACCAGATTGTCGAGGCTGTTGTCGCCGCCTTCGGCGAGCGGCTTCACGTGGTCGAGCGTGGCCGTGAAGCGAGTGAGCTGCTTCTGGCAGTAATGGCAGATGTAGCCGTCGCGCTCGAAGACCCGGATGCGGTTCTGCTGCAGGCTATCCTCATCCGCGCCGGAGCGCGGAAACTTGAATTCCTGCTCCGATGCCATGCGTTCGGCGCGGAATTTGCGGCAGGCTTCGATCTCGTCCGGAATCAGAACCCGGTACAGCGTGCCATCGCGGTTGGGTTCGCCTTCTTTGCGGATGGCGCCGATGGTCTCGAGGGCGCGCAGCGTCTCCTGCACCTTGCCCAGCGAAACCGGGTTCTCTTCCACCTGCGAGTAGGAAGATTTGACGACGGCCGTCTGCAACTGGCGCGTGCTGACGCGAAGATGCGGATCGCCGTCTTTGGCGATGGAGTGGCGGAAGAGAAACCAGTAGAACGCGGCGTCGTAAGGGTGAGAGTGCGGCTGCAGGTCGTCGACGATCTGCTGAATGATGAGCGGCAGTTCCAGCGCGGAGAAGTCGCGATCGCCCGCCGGAGCGCCGACCTTGGTTTCACGTTCAAGCTCGTTCAGAAGCTGGCGTATCTTTTCAATTCGCTGATTCATGTTGCACAGAATTCTACGCCGCACGGACGGGATTGCCGAGCTTTTTGAGGCATTTTTCCGGGCACTCGCGAGTTTCGGCGGAAGAGCGGCTATGCTATTCGCCATGGAGCCCGCATTTATGGAACCAATTCTTACCACTGCGCCGGAGTTGCAGGAGGTGCTTGCGGAGCTCTCTGCGCGCGAGCCGATCTTTCACCACCCTGAATTCGGAACATCGCGGCGGACTTTGAGCGGATGACGGTGGAGGATTCTGGGAGACGGGCGCATCGGCCGGCGCTATTCGAGGAAGATTGTGCTGGATGAGCTGAAGAGGCGCTTCTCCGCGCCGCATGAGGATGTGTGGGAGGCGAGCGACTTCTACTGCCGCAGATTGGCCGAGGACACTTATCTGCTGACCTACACGTTGCTGCAGGACAAGCGGCGCCTGACGCGGCGGGCGACGATCTGGCAGAGCACGGCGGACGGCTGGAAGATCGTGTACCACCAGGGGACCATCGTGCAGGATGCTTGAGCGCAGACTCAGCGCAGCACAACAGCCATCGCAAAGCCGTCGAGGCCTTTGACGCCGACGGTCTGCAGGGCCACGGCGCTCAGGCGCGGATCCGCGGCCATCATCTCCAGGCACCGGCGCGTGCCCTGGATGTCGGGCTTCGGTGCTCCTGGCTTCGATCACGTGCCGTGGCGGGCCACGTTATCGACCACGATCACCGTGCCGCGGCGCGAGAGCTTAAGCGCCCATCGAGATACTGCGGATTGTTCTCCTTGTCGGCGTCGATGAAGATCAGGTCGAACGGACCGGCGCCGGCAGCTGGCAAGCTGCGGAAGGCTGTCGAGCGCCTGGCCGACGCGCATCTCGACGCGGCTCGAGCAGGCCGGCGCAGCGCAGATTGGCGCGCGCGACCTCGGCATGCGGGGCTCGAATTCCAGCGAAACGATGCGGCCGCCTTTGGGCAAGCGCGCGCGCCATCCAGATGGTGGAGTAGCCGCCGAGCGTGCCGATCTCGAGCACGCGCCTGGCCTGCGTCATCTGCACCAGCACATGAAGAAACTTGCCCTGGAGCGGGGAGACATCAATGGCGGGAAGACGGGCCTTGCGGTTGGCCTTGAGCGCGGCGTCGAGATGCTCGTCGTGGGAGCGAGCAGATCGCCGAAGTAGCGGTCGACTTGCGGTCCAGAGGCGGTTTTCCGGATTTTGCTGCGCGGCATCTACTTCTCCCGCGCCACCACGAAATCGGGCACCCAGAGCAGGGCGCGCTTGAATTCGGAATCGGCAAGCGGGGCGAGCGCCTGGCGCGACTGCTCGGCGTAGCGGTCGGCGGCGGCCATGGCGTATTCGACCGAGCCGTTGCGGACCAGGATCTCGCGAATCTGCTGGCGGCTGACGTTTTCAAAGCTGCGGTCGTCGAGAACGCGGCGGATGGCTTTGCGGTCGGCGGCGGTGCCGTGGTCGGCGGCGTGAATCACGGCCAGCGTGGCTTTGCCTTCGCGCAGATCGCTGGCCACGGGCTTGCCCAGCACTTCTTCGGTGGCCGTCAGGTCGAGCACGTCGTCGACGATCTGGAAGGCCAGGCCCACGGCGCGGCCGAAGGCGGCCAGGCTCGTTTCCTCGGCCTCGGTGGCGTCCGCCAGCACCGCGCCCAGGCGCATGGAAACCGAGAACAGGCAGGCGGTCTTGCGGAAGATCAGGTCGTAGTATTCGGCCTCGGAGACGGACTTGCCGAGCTTTTGAATCTGCAGCAGCTCGCCCTCGACCATCTGCTGCGTGAGGCCGATGAGCAGATCGAGAACGCGCAGGTTCCGCTCTTCGAGCGCCACTTTGAAGGCCTGCATGTAGAGCCAGTCGCCGGCCAGCACGCATTTTTCGTTGCCCCAGGTGGTGTTGGCGGAGGGCCGGCCGCGGCGGGTGTCGGCGCCGTCGATGATGTCGTCGTGGACCAGCGTGGCGGTGTGCACCATCTCCACCACCGCGCCAAGGCGGATGGCGCCCTGGCCGGAGAAGCCCAGCTGGTGCGCCGCGAGCAGCAGCAGCGAGGGCCGGATGCGCTTGCCGCCGCCTTCGCGCAGGTATTCGGCGATCTCCGTGATGGTGCTGACGCTGGATGCGGCGTCGCGGCCCAGCTCCTGCTCGACCGCGACGAGGTCCTCCCGCAGCAGCTCGAAGACCTCTCTCGCCGTCGCTATGGTGAGTGTGCTCAAAGTTCTCCGATTCTATAGCATCTGACAGAGGGAAAGGCGACTTGATGCTGCAGCGCGGCCACTCCTTGCGACTGCGGTCGGATTTTCGCAACCGGGTGGAAAGCCGTTCCGCTCAATTCGTGCGGTAGTTCGTGAACTGCAACTCCAGGCCCAGATCCTTGCCGCGCAGCATGGCGATGATGGCCTGCAGCTCGTCGCGGTCCTTGCTGGAGATTCTCACGGTGTCGCCCTGGATGCTGGCCTGCGCCTTCTTTTTCGAATCCTTCACCAGGCGCACGATCTCCTTGGCCTTCTCTACGGGAATGCCCTGCTGCAGGCTGATCTTCTGGCGCACGCTCTGGCCGGCGGCGGGCTCAATTTTGCCGTAGGTCAGGTTCTTGAGCGAGACGCCGCGCTTGACCAGCTTCTGGCCGAGAATGTCCTTGACCGCCTCCAGCTTGTATTCGTTGGCCGAGGCCAGTTGGATGGTGTCGTTGCCCTCCGAGGTTGACCTCGGAGTGGGTGTCTTTCAGGTCGAAGCGCTGGCGAATCTCCTTGATCGCCTGATCGATGGCGTTGCGGACCTCCTGAATGTCCACTTTGCTGACGATGTCGAATGAATTGTCCTGAGCCATGGCTTTCCTGATCCTCGAACGGCTAGCAGGCTGCCCCGAGACAGCGCCTTTATCAGTTTCCCACGTCTTGCTGACGGTGAAACAGCCGAAAGAAGTTTTTCGTGGTGGCGGCGGCGATTTCTGCCTCGGAGACGTTGAGCAGTCCGGCCAGCGTCTGGGCCGTCTGGACGACCAAGGCGGGCTCGTTGCGCTTGCCGCGATTGGGCGCGGGCGCGAGCCAGGGCGCGTCGGTTTCGACCAGGATTCCGTCGAGCGGCATGCGCGCGGCCACGTCGCGCAGCGGCTGCGCCTTGGGATAGGTGAGATTGCCGGCAAAGGAGACCAGGAATCCCAGGTCGAGCGAGCGCCGCGCCTGCTCCCATCCGCCGCCGAAGCAGTGCATGATGCCGCCGAGGCCGGTTCTCCTCCAATGCTCCTCCAGAACCAGGAAAAGATCGTCCCAGGCGTCGGTGGATTCGTTTGTCCCGCGGCAGTGGATCAGGATGGGCCGCTTGCGCGCGGCGGCGATTTCGAGCTGGCGGATGAGCCCCGCGCGCTGCACGTCGCGCGGCGCGCCTTCGTGGTAGTAGTCGAGGCCGATTTCGCCGCAGGCGATGACTTCGGGCTCGGCCAGAAGGGCGTCGAGTTTGGCGAAAGCGCTGCGTCATCGGCCTGCGGTTGTGTTGTGCGGGATAGATGCCGGCGCTGGCGTAGAGCGTGGGCAGGTTGGCGCCTTTCTCGCGCCCGTTGAACTGGCGGCAAAGATCGAGCGCCTGGTGCATCTCCGACGGGCCCTTCGCCGATGCCGATGGAGAGCACCGCGCCCACGCCCGCTTCCCAGGCGCGGCTGAGCATGGCTTCGCGGTCGTCGGCGTAGCGCTGGCTGTCAAGGTGAGCGTGAGAATCGATCAGCAAACGGGCCTCGCGGTGCAGTGGGAATTGTGCGGCAACTGGGTCCAGTTTAGGGCAACAGGTAACACCGATTGGGAGGTGCGCCGTCGCAAGACCAAGGCCGGTCCGTGCTCTCGTCTACCATCGGAGCAGCAGATGCCAGCCAAAGCCCAAGCTCGGGCAAAATTTTCTGGTGGACGCGCAGGCCGCGCAGCGGATTGTGGCGGCGCTGGGCGAGCTTGCCGGCCGCACGGTGGTGGAGATCGGCCCCGGCCGCGGCGCGCTCACGGGAGAGCTGGCGGCGCGGGCCGGGCGCGTGGTGGCGATTGAGCTGGATGGCGAGCTTGCCGCGGGACTGCGCGAGCAATTCGAGCCGGAACGCGTGACGGTGGTGGAGCAGGATGTGCTTGCGGTTCGATTTTGCAGCGGCCGCAGCGCAAGCCGGCGAACGGCTGCGCGTGGCGGGCAATCTGCCCTATTACATCACTTCGCCAATTCTGCTGAAGCTGGCGGCCAGCCATGCAGCGCTGGACCTGGCCGTGCTGATGGTGCAGCGGGAAGTGGCGGAGCGCGTGACGGCCGCGCCGGGGTCGCGCGATTACGGGCTGCTCTCGGCGACGGTGCAGATGTATGGACCCGTCGAGCAGCTGTTCACGCTGCCGCCATCGGCGTTTTCGCCGCGGCCACAGGTTCATTCGACTGTCTTTCGCTGGCGGTTTGCGCCGCGCTTCGCGGAGCTGGGCGTTGACGAGGCGGGTTTTCTGCGCTTCCTTCGGCAGGCCTTTGCGCAGAAACGAAAGACGCTGGCGAATAATCTTCGCGCCGCGGGGTTTGCACCAGCAACCGCAGGGGCGGCGCTGGCAAAGGCGGGAATCGATCAAAAAACGCGCGCCGAGGCGGTGCCGCTTGAAGATCTTGCGGCACTGTGGCGCGGATTGGAGGCACAGAAATGAAGCGAATTGCTTGTCTTGTGACGGCGACGGCGTTGATAGCGGGTGCGGCAGCGGCGGGAGCCGGCCCTGCGCCGGAGCCCAAACCGGTGACCGGGCAGGGATGCGTGGAGGCCGGCGTGGAGGCGAAGTGCCTGGTGGTGAAGGACGTGACGAGCGGCGTGCTGTATAACCTGCTCATCAAGGGGACGCAGCCTGAGGTTGGCACCGGAATCGAGTTCGCCGGGACGCCATACAATGGCATGACCATCTGCATGCAAGGCACGCCGCTGAACGTGACGAAGTGGACACGGAACAACTCGCTGAAGTGCGCGCCGCCCGCAGCCGCAAAACCGCAAAAGCCATTGATGGACTTTCGCGCGGGAGGCGCGGGAGGGCCGATCTTGCTCAGTTCGGCAGTCTTCCTCCGCACTTTTGCGGCAGCCGGCTTGGCGGCAGCTCGCGGATCACTACCAGATCGAAGCATTCCGCTCCCGTATCGTCCATCCCCGGAATTGGCATTGCGCCTCCTGGGCTGGGAATCACAATCGGAGGCTGAGTGAACGGGGCCAGTTTTCTCTGCAGCATTGCCGCCGGGATCTGGTAGCTGGAGAAAACCGCCGATGCAATCGTGGCGTCCTGCGCGGCCAGGGCCTCGGGGGCCTGCGCCATCAGCATGATGTTTTTGTAGATGCCGCCGGAGTCGAGCGGGAGGGAGCAGATGGCGACCAAGATTTTCATGGGTCCTGCGGGGTTGGTAATTCCGGCGACGAAGCGGCCGCATTGGCCCAGGGAGGGCGGCAGCGGAATCGGCGTGGCGGACGTGATGGTGACCTGCGGCGCCGGCTTGCCATTGGCGACCGCGCCCTGCTCAAAGATCATGGTGAGTTTCTGGGCCAGGCTGGCGCTATAGGGCATGGATAGATCCGCTCCACCTGCTGCGGGCTGTCCCAGTTGAAACGGAGCATTGCGCGCGATCACGGTGTTGCCGAGGGAGATGGAATCTCCCTGCGGTCCGGTCATCTGGATCACGGTTTGATCGCCCTTGGTCACTTTCCATCCGGCCGGTACGCCGGCCGAGGCGCTGTTGTCGGGCGCAGTGTAGGGCTGCAACTGGATCGATCCTCCCGCGGAAGCGGGAGAGCCGTTGCCTTGCGCTGCCGCCGGCGCCAGCACACAACCGAAGATGACGGCGCCACACGCCGCCCGCACCAAAATCCGTTGCGACTTCGATACCGGGATTCCTTGCATTCCTCACTTCTTTCTTGTGTTTTTCAATCTGTTTGGCCTGTTCGGAGCAGACAGGCGCGGGATCGCCGAAAGCAACTCTCATTCCCCATGGAAATGGGGGTGCGGGGAATTCAGACACCAACCTCCGGGCGAATGTGAAAACTCGGAAATCGCTGGCCCGCGGCTCTGGTGAAACCAGCCGCTCCGCGATTCGGTTTCCAAAGCGTATCATCCGATGGCGGCTGCGGGCTATCGAAATCTAAGTCCAGCCCCAGAATGATGTGCGTTGTAAGCAGCCGAGCGGGCAGCGATTGGAGGTCGGCACCGCCGGCCACGATCCCTGAGCTTAGAGGGATTTTGCGCGCCCCATTTCGCCTCACCGCTCATGCGCGTAAGCTATGAGATGGGGAGGAGCAAGAATCCTGCCTCGACACTGCTTTGCAGCGGAATTCCGGAACCCGCACAGCGCCATCGAGAGTCTAATCCTCAAGGGAACGATGAATCCGATCACGCAACAGGCCCGTCCTAACACCTTTCAAGAAACGCTGTTGAGCGCCCGCCGAACCATGCTCATGAGCGAGATCCTGAGACTGGCCGTAGACAGCTTCCGCGCCAGCAAGGCGCGCTTTGCGCTCACGGCGCTGGGCATGGTCATCGGCACCGCGTCCGTGATTCTGGTCGTCACCATCGGACTGACGGGCAAGCAATACATTTTGGAGTTGCTGCAGAAGATCGGCACCAATTCTGTCGAAGTGGAATACGCGGGCGGGGGCGCCACGCCGGCAGAACGCGCGCGATACAACGACTATCTGACTCGCGAAGATGAGAAGGAAGTCGACCAGCAGGTTCCCGGCATCATTTATTCCTCCCCGGTGCTGACCATGCACAATCGCATCAGCTTTCCGGGCGGAATTCAGAAGGATGTCATTGTGCTGGGCGTTGACGCGCAGTACAAGAACATTCGCAATCTGATTGCCACCGACGGCCGATTCTTCGACGACATCGACGACACAGAGCACATCCGGTGCGCCGTCGTGACCACCATTTTCGCCAAAGAGCGTTACGGAAGCACGGATTCGGCGATTGGCCGCACATTCGAGATTCTGGGGATTCCGTTTACCATCATCGGCGTTTTCAAGGAGAGCGTGAACGACTTCGGGCAATCGGAGATCCAGGACGAGACTGTCCTGGTTCCCTATACGGTAGCGCGCTACTTTACCGGAACCGACAGAGTGAACCAGATCTATTTTTCCTTGCGGAGCATGAACGAAGTGCCCGAAGCCGCGAGAGAGATCGTGCAAGTAATCAGTTCCAGTCCCCAACACCGGCCGGGCTCGGTTTATAAGGCGCAAACACTCACCGATCTGCTGGTGACGGCGGCGAGGATCGCCGATGCGTTGACGGCGGTGCTGGTGCTGGTGTCGGCGGTGACGCTGGCTGTGGGCGGCGTGGGCATCATGAACATCATGCTGGCCACTGTGCGCTCGCGCATCCGCGAGATCGGCATCCGCAAGGCCCTCGGCGCCACCTACCGCGAGATCAAGCTGCAGTTTCTTACCGAGGCCGTGCTGATCTCGCTGACCGGCGGCATCGTGGGCAGTATCGTCGGCCTCGCGCTTCCCTTCTCCATCCGCATTTTCACCGACTATGCCTTTCCATTCTCGTGGCTGTCGGTGCTGATTGCTCTGACCGCGGCGACGCTGGTGGGGGTCGTCTTCGGCACCGTTCCGGCAACGCGCGCCGCGCAGTTGGATCCGGTGGAGTCGCTGAAGTATGAGTGATCCCGAGCGCTCCGGCGGAACGATCGATGAGCCGCCGGACGAGCAGGCGCAGGGGCCGAACCTCACGCTGCTCTATAGCCTGATCGCGCTGGCTCTGGCCGCGGCGATTGGCCTGGCCGCGCTGATCGTGTTGCCTTTCTACCATCGGCGTTAAGCGGCCCTTCGAGTAACTTCCCCTCGTCTCAATGGTTAGCCACGATTGACATTTTCGCCATTGACAAGTTGCGCCAATTGGGTTACTTTGCATTGTAAAGTTAAAGTTCATGAACGAGCTGCACAGAGCGATCGGTGACATCAGCAGCATTCGCAGGCAGGTGGCGCGCACCACCGAGTTCCGCGGCTACGGCCCGGCGACCTTGGCAGCGACGGGACTCACCGCGACTCTGGCCGCGATGGCGCAGGCAAAATGGCTGCCCGATCCTGCCGGGCACGTCGGAGTCTTCCTGGCCATTTGGATTTCGACCGCCGTCATCTCTGCTGCATTGATCGGCACGGAAATGTTCACACGCACCCGGCGCATTCATTCCGGCCTGGCCGACGAGATGATCCGCATGGCCGTTGAGCAGTTCCTACCGGCGGCGGCCGCCGGTGCGCTGAGCACGTTCGTGCTGGTCCGCTTCGTCCCGGCTGCAATCTGGATGCTGCCCGGTGTCTGGCAATTGATCTTCAGCCTGGGCGTTTTCTCCTCATGCCGTTTTCTGCCCCGTCCGATGCTCGCGGCCGGAGTCTGGTATATGCTCACGGGGCTCGTCTGCGTTGCGCTGGCCGGCAACCACGCGCTCTCTCCCTGGGCCATGGGGATTCCGTACGGAGCCGGCCAGTTGCTCGTCGCGGGAATCCTGCTCTTCCACAAATCGGAGGCCGGCGATGAAAGCTAAAGCCAAGGGTAAGAAAGAAAGACGCGGCGAAGGCCGTTTCGCCTATGAAGGCCTCGATCGAGTCATTCACGAGCGTGCTCGCCTCAGCGTCCTCACCTCGCTCATCACCAATACGAAAGGCGTCGCGTTCGGCGACCTCAAGCAGCTCTGTTCGCTGACCGATGGAAACCTGAGCCGGCATTTGCGCGTGCTCGAAAAAGCCAGGATGGTCGAGATCGCCAAGGGCTATGACCGGAATCGCCCGCTCACCGTGTGCCGCATCACCCCGGCAGGCCGCAAGCGTTACCTTGAATATCTGGTTACCCTCGAGCAGGTGGTGCGTGACGCGGCCAAGGGAGCTGAAGGCGATCGAGCGCCCGCCTTCCTGCGCAGCCTCACGCCGTCGAGCGCATAAAGTTTTTTTGATTGATGACTTTATAACGCAAAGTATACGACACGAAAGGATACTTTACAATGCAAAGCGACTCTTCCGAGCGGTTGCATGTGGCCATCATCATGGATGGCAACGGCCGATGGGCAGCGCGGCGCGGTCTGCCTCGCGTCGCCGGTCATCGCGCCGGAATTGCCGCGGTGCGCCGCGCCGTGGAGCGGGCATCGGACCTGGGCATTGCCTGCCTGACACTCTATGCGTTTTCATCGGATAACTGGCGCCGTCCCGCAGCCGAGGTCACGAGCATCTTCTGGCTTCTGCGTGCATTTCTGCGTCTCGAGACTGCGCGCATGAAGGAGCGCGGGGCGCGTCTTGAGGTCATCGGCCGCCGCGATCGGTTGCCGCTGCCCGCCCTGCGCGCCATCGAGAACGCGGAACGCTCAACGGCCGGAGGCCGGCTTCTGCATCTCCGTGTCGCCATCGACTACTCTTCGCGCGACGCCATCACGCGCGCGGCGTCCAGCGCGGCTCGTGCGCTGGGTCCCGACCGCGCCGCTTCTCCCGAACAACTGGGGTGCATGCTCGCCAGCAACTTAACCGCGGAGAGCGGCACTGTCGATTTGCTCATTCGCGCCGGCGGCGAGAAACGCCTCTCCGACTTCCTGCTCTGGGAGTGCGCTTACGCCGAATTGGTCTTCACCGACCGCATGTGGCCTGACTTCGACGAGTTTGACCTCGATGCCGCCCTTGAAGAATTTCACCGCCGGGAGCGCCGTTTTGGCGCAGTGCCGGCGATCAGTCCGATCGACGGCCTGGCGTCTGCGCCGAGCTGTTCTTTTGTCAAACCAACCATTCAATACAACGGGACTTCCGGATTGGAGTGATTCAAGTGAGTGACTTTTCGGTTTTGCAATCTGCCTTGCTGCCCAAGTCCAAATCGCGGTCAATGGGCTTGAAGCTCATTGTCGTCTGTGGATTGGCTGTGTTCATGACGATTCCTGCCCTCTTCGTTGAGGCCTTGATCCAAGACAGGAAGGACCGTGCCGCCGATGTGACAAAAGAAATCAGCAACTACGTGGGCGGCCAGCAGGTCTTTCTCGGCCCGACACTTGCCATTCCCTACGACATTCCCGCGCAATCATCCGCCGATTCCGCCAAGCATGGTATGTATCTAGTTTTCCCCGCACAGGGTTCCGCTACGGTAAGGACAACCACGGAAGAGCGACGCCGGTCGCTGTTTCGCGTGCCGGTTTTTCAAGCAGATTTGAAGCTCGATTCGGCGTTCGATCTGACCGGAGTGCCCGCCGCTGCCCCGCTGGGAGCCGTGCTGAACTGGGACCGCGCCGAGATCGTTGTTGGCGTGAGCGATGCGCGCGGAGCACTGTCCGATGCGCTGCTCACTCTCGGCGGGAAGACGCTCACTCTGGCGCCTGCCGGGACTTCCGAGCGAATCTCAATCACCGGAGATCAGGGCCAGCAACGGAATCTGACGCTCTTTGGCGCCCCGGCAGGCGACATGGCAAAGCCCGGCGCACAATTCAATGCATCGTCGAGCCTGCGCTTCACGGGCGCTCAGCGGATTGCTGTGCTCGCATACGGCAAAACCACGAACCTCGCCATCCAAGGCGACTGGCCTAGTCCCGGATTCGACGGGGGGTTCTTGCCCATTAACCGCGCAGTGACCGGCAACGGCTTCACCGCCGCGTGGTCAGTGCCCTTCATCGCACGCGGTGTTCGCGCTGAAGGACAAAGCAATTCCATCAACGGCCTCGAGTCTACCGCGCTCGGCGTTTCCTTCGTCGAGGTCGCCGACCCTTATCAATCCGTCAACCGATCCCTCAAATACGTGCTTCTTTTTCTGGGGTTGCTCTTCCTCACCTACTTCATCTTCGAAGTCACCACCCGCAAAAGAGTTCACCCCGCGCAATACATTCTGGTCGGCATCGCACAAATCATCTTCTATCTGCTGTTGTTGTCTCTGGCGGAAAGAATCGGCTTCGACTTCGGGTTCCTGCTCGCCGGAGCGGCCACGGTTGCATTGCTTTCGGCCAACACGGGCTGGATTTTTTCGAGCCGCGCGCAAGGAGTCCGCGCCCTTATCGTCTTCTCATTGCTCTACGGGCTGATTTACATGCTGCTACGGCTTGAAGACAACGCACTGCTGGTGGGCGCCATCGCCAGCTTTATTGCCGTGGCCGCAACCATGTATTTCACGCGCTGGATCGATTGGTACAGCTCCCTGCCGGTGTCCGGGAGTGTGCAGCAGGGCACTGCATCGCAGTCGCAGTGAGATTATCTGTTCAAACATGAAACACGCCAATGATCTGCGCCGCGCTCGGATTTGGCTCGCGATTTTCATTGCGGGCCTCGTCCTGAGCGGTGTCACGGCATTCCCACTCGTCACCGAGTTGCGCTGGCTCGCCGCGTTGCTGCACTTGGGGTCTGTCGAGCCGTGGGCGCGATCTATCGGCCTGCTGGCATGGATCGATCGCGTGCGGGATGCCCTGGCCACGACCGGCGCGCGCTATCCCTTTCTCGCCTACGGCACGGACTGGCTCGCCTTCGCGCATCTCGTCATCGCCGCCGCATTCATCGGTCCATTCCTCGATCCCGTGCGCAACAAATGGGTGGTCACCTTCGGCCTCATCGCATGCGCCGGAGTGATCCCGCTGGCGTTGATTGCGGGTTCCATTCGCGGAATCCCGCTGGTATGGCGGCTCGTCGACTGCAGTTTCGGAGTTTTCGGGAGTGTGCCCCTGCTCATCTGCAGAAGGTCGATCAAAGTGCTCGAACAGGCGCAGGACTGAAAATTTTCGCCGATTCACTCAGATTCAGACAGCATCCCGGCGCGCTCGACGATGAGCACGGGAATGCCGTCGACGATTGGGTACGCGCGACGACATGCTGTGCAGATTAACCGCGCGACTTCGCAGCGCAGGGCGCCAAAACACGCCGGGCAAGCCAATCGCGCAAGTACGGCCGGGTCAAACGCCGGAGGGTGCGTCGGCTTGTCCGCCATGGCAGCCACAGATCACCGATCACTGGATGGTGGCGTCGGGGCTGACGCCGTGATCGGGACGCGGCTTGGGCCGGCCGGCAAAGGCCTGCTCGATGCGCAGGTTGGCGCCGGAGCGGGAGAACTCGTGGGCGACGCGGATGCCGTTGTAGATGGCGACCTCGTTCGAGGAGCCGTGGCCGATGATGCAGACGCCGCGCACGCCGAGCAGCGGCGCGCCGCCGTATTCGGTGTAGTCGAGGCGGCGGCGAAAGTCGTTGAAGGCGCGGCGCGACAGCAGCGCGCCCACTTGCGCCGTCACGGTGCGATTCAACGAAGTACGCAACACGTCGCGGACAAAGCGGCCGATGCCTTCGCTTGCTTTAAGCGCCACGTTACCCACAAAGCCGTCGCAGACGATGACGTCGGCCTGTCCATTGAAGATGTCGCGGCCCTCCACGTTGCCGATGAAATTAATGGGCAGGGCTTTGAGGAGCGGGAAGGCTTCGCGGGTGAGTTCGTTGCCCTTGGATTCTTCCTCGCCGATGGAGAGAAGGCCTACGCGCGGCCGCGCGATCTTGAGCACACTGCGGGCATACATCTCGCCCATCACTGCGAATTGTTCGAGGTTCTGCGCTTTGCAGTCGACATTTGCGCCGACGTCGAGCAGGACGCAGGGATTGCCTTTCGAAGTGGGCATAGGCGTGGCCAGCGCCGGACGGTCGACACCAGGAAGCGCGCCCAACACCATCTTGGCTGTGGCCATAGCCGCGCCGGTATTTCCGGCGGTGACGAAGCCGGCCGCCTTGCCCTCGCGCACCAGCTTGAGGCCCACGCGCAGCGAGCTGTCGCGTTTGGTGCGCACCGCATGCGCCGCCTTCTCGTCCATCCCGATCCGTTCGGACGCGTGGTGGATGACGATGGGCAGGTCTTCGTCTTCGTTTTCGAGATGTTCGTCGAGAAGGTCGCGCAGTTCCGGTTCCGGCCCCACCAGGTGGACCCGGACGGGTAAAGTGCGGCAAGCGAGAATGGCTCCGCGAATCTCCGGCTCGGGAGCCTTATCGGAACCAACGGCGTCAAGCGCGATGTCGGTGAGCATTGGAGTCAGGGTTGGCTACTTTTCTTCCTTCACTACGAGCACGGAGCGACCTTTGTACACTCCGCACTTGGGGCAGGCGCGATGGGGCAGCTTCTTCTCGTGGCAGTTGGGGCACTCGCTCAGCCCCGTTGCGGTAAGAAAGTCGTGGGCGCGGCGGGTGGCGGTGCGGCGCGTGGAATGGCGCCTTTTCGGATTCGGCATGATGCAATTCCTTTCGATTTTGGCCCGCCAGCCTGCCTTGCGGGCACCCGAACGGGAGCGCATCGCAATGGACCATGGCCGGCTCTCGGCGACGGGCAACGCCCCAGTTCTAAGATGTTGATGTTTCAGGGCTTGATCCGGCCGCGCAGCCCGTCAACGCCTCCCAGCGCGGGTCGCTCGGACCCGCATTCGCAGGAACAGGGGTGAGTGTTGCGGTTGGCTCCGCAGCGCGGGCAAAGTCCCTTACAGTCGGGCTTGCACAGCGTCCTGACCGGCAGGGACAACAGAACCTGCTCACGCAGCACATCTTCAAGCGACAGACTGTCCTTTTGATAATACCCGATTTCGGTCTCGGATGCTGTTATGGAGCGCTCGGGTGGGCCGGCATCGGCGCCGAGGGGGCGAAAGATGAGATCGAATTCGGCGGCCAGCGGGAGCTCGACGGGCTCGATGCAGCGGGCGCATGGAACCTGGAAGTTGCCCGCAAAGCGGCCCTTCAGGCGGATGTCGGCGACGATATCCCTGGGTCCGCGGTGCTCGTGAATGACCTCGGCGCGGCCGGAAGTGGCCAGATTGCTTTTTTGGTCGGCTTCGCCGCCGAAATCGATCACGCCCGGAGCCAGTTCCAAGTCGAATTCTTGATCGGCTCACGCTCCAGGTCAATGATTTTGAAGTCCATGCAATCAGCCTAAAGCAGAAAATGGCGATCGGCAAAGAACCGGCCCGCCGCTGGGAATACGAACTGATACGACCGCTCGCCGCCGAATCGAAGTGACCGGAGAATTGCAGCCAGGGCCGGGCAGCGCAATTCCGGGACCGCCGGCCACAAAAGCGAGGAGGTGCGCCGGTTTCGAGCAGGCGTTACGGTGGTACACTTCCGGGAATGTGTCACTGTTCAGGAGGCTAGTGTGAAACGAATCCTTTTGTTGATGCTCCTTCTTGCGCCGGTCTGCGCTCTCTGCACAAAAAACGACCCCGCCGACGACGCTACGCGGCGTTCTGCTTGAGCAGCTTCGCACCACGCACAACAACGAAGACTGGTTTGTTCCGGCAAACATCGCCGTTGCGGGGCTCACGGCCGAGCAGGCGAAGTGGTCGCCGGGGAACGGACAGCATTCCGTGGGGCAACTCGCCTATCACCTCTGGTACTGGGACTCGCGCGCACTTACTGAATTCAAGGGCGAGAAGCCTCCGGCCTTCGACGGCAACAACAACGAGACCTTCAACAATTTCGATGCCGCGCAGTGGGGCGACCTGGTGAAGAAGCTCGATCAGGTGATGACCGACTGGGAGAAGGCCGTTGAATCGGCCGACGAAAAGAAGCTCGCGGACAACGCCTCGCTGATTGCGCACGTCGGCGCGCACAATGCCTACCACATTGGGCAGATTCTTTACGTGCGCAAGCTGGAGGGAGTGTGGGATCCGGGCAAAGGCGTGAAGTAAGCCGGAACGCCGGGCCGTCGAAGTGGTCAGACCACATGTTGACAAGCGCAGTTCCACTGGGATAGAAACCGGGCCATGCGTCGACACAGCCAACATACGCTCTTCCTGCTCCTGGCTTTGCTCGCCGGCCTGGGACTTTCCGCAACCGCTTCAGCCAACGTGATTGGCACGAACGCGATTGCGAAGCCGGTGACCCGGGAGCGGATCGCGACGCTCCCGAAGAAGCAGCAGAAGGCGTGGCTGGAGTATCTGGAACGGTCGGAAAAGCAGAAGGCGATCGATCAACAGACGCTGGCCGATGAGCAAAAGGCCGCCGGCAACACGAATCCCAAACATGCGCCATTGGGGTTTGGTGCGTTGGCCATGAGGGCCAGACCATCCCGCCGAGTGGTGGATCAGCGACGACGCTCTCAAAGCCGCGCGCAACATCCTCACCTGGCAGGTGGCCGATGGCGGCTGGAGCAAGAATATCGACATGGTGAGCAAACCGCGCGCGCCCGGCGACTTGTATGCCGCCGATAATGAGAACCGCTTCTCTGACGCGGCCGATTTCGATAAGCCGGCCGATCCGAACTGGCATTACATTGCGACGCTGGACAACGATGCGACATGGATGCAGATCCGGTTTCTGGCGCGGGTGACGACGGCGCTGCTGGCGGCGCATCGCGACGCGGATGCCGCCCCGTTTCGTGCGCCGGTGGAGAGGGGCGTGGAGTTTCTGTTGAACTCCGAGTATCCCAATGGCGGCTGGCCGCAGGTTTGGCCACTGGAGGGCGGCTACCACGACGCGATCACAATTAACGACGACGCCATGCTGCACGCCGTAGAGATTCTGCACGACGTGGCGACGGGCGCGGCCGACTACAAATTTCTGCCGCCGGCGCTGGTGGGGCGGGCGGGGCCCGCGGCCGAGCGCGGCATCGACTGCCTGCTGAAGCTGCAGATTGTGGAGAATGGGGTGAAAACGGCGTGGGCTCAACAATACGATGCGCTGACGCTGGAACCGACGTCGGCGCGCAACTACGAGATGGCTGCGCTGACCAGCGATGAGAGCTTTCCTATCGCGGAGTTCTTTATCAGCTTGCCCAACCCCACTTCGGCGCGAGGTTGCGGCAGCGAATGCGGCGTGCGCGTGGTTCACCAAAGTGGAGATCTTCGGGTACCGGTTCGGGAGTGGGAACTTCTTTGCTGACCGTCGCAGCCCCGAAGGCCGCAAACTGGTGGCCGCGGCCGGCGCGGGTCCGATCTGGGCGCGGTATTACAAGATTGGCACGGACAAGCCGATCTTCGGCGATCGCGACAAGACCATTCACGACGACGTAAACGAGCTGAGCCTGGAGCGCCGCAACGGCTACTCGTGGTACAACGCGGAAGGCATCGTCTTGCTGAACGAGTACAAGAGTTGGGCGCAGGCGCATGCGAAGTAATCTGTTTGAATGACGATGGAAAAGGAAACATCGGGGGGCGAGAGGGAGATTCGCCTCCGCATGGCGATCGCTGCCGACCAGCCACGATTGATTGAGCTCATCAACGCTGCATTCGCGGTGGAGACATTCATCGAAGGCACGCGCACAGACGAGGAGCGCCTGACGGCCACGATGGCGAAAGGCAACATCCTGCTGGCGGAGGATAGCGATGGCCACCTGCTGGCCTCTGTGTACATGGAGCGGCGCGGCGATCGCGGCTATTTGGGGATGCTGGCAGTGAATCCCGTGCGACAGGGCGAAGGGCTGGGACGCAGGTTGGTGGAGGCGGCGGAAGACCGCTTTCGCGAGCAGGGATGCGAGGCAGTCGACATCACCGTGTTGAGCCAGCGTCCGGAACTGTTGCCTCTCTACCGGCGCTTCGGCTATGTGGAGACGGGAACCGAGGAGTTCAGATCCTCACAGCCGCTCCGGCCGGGGATCGAATGTCATTGCATCGTGATGTCGAAGCAGCTTTGAGTGCGCACCCCACAGGGCATGAACCGCAGAACCTGAAAAGCCGAGGATAGCCTCGCGGACGGCCCGAGCCGTTGCCGGAACACAGGCGCTCAAGGCGAGCCGGATTCCGCCGATAGAGTCAGTGACCCCACACGGAAGGGCTTCCGGCATGGCCTGGCTCCACAATCTACCCATCTCTCGCAAGTTTACCTACGCCTTCGGCATCGTCTGCGCCCTCTGCGTCGTCTTTGGCGCGTACACGTTCATAACCTTCCGAGATATCGCCACAAGGAATGCGGTAGTCAGTGAGAACAGCTTTCCCTCCTTGGTCCACATTGGGAATATCCGCGGCGGAATCAATGTGGAACGGCGGGAGGACTTGGAGTTGATGCTGTGTCAGACGCCGGAATGCTCAGCGAGCCACCGCGCGGAACGGCAAAAGGCCATTAGCGATTACCAGGAGGCCTTGAAAGCTATTGCACCGCTCCTCCTGCCCGAGGACCGCGATCCTTACCAAAAGTTCACCACAGCCATCAAGCAATACCAGGATGCCAGCGATCGCGGCATCGAACTGCTGGCCGGCGGCGAGACCAAGGACGCCTTGGATCTTCTCTCGTCGGACGCCGTGGTTGCCTCGCTGGATGAAGCCCTGAGGATGGCCGATATTGGATTCCAAAACCACGCCAAATCGGGAGTGGAGAGTGCGGTGGCGGCCACCCGCACCAGCAACCGCGCCATTGAGTTTGGCACCGGAATCACGCTGCTGATCGTTCTGCTCTGCGCGCTGATTGGCGTCACGCTCACCAGGGTGACGGCGCCACGCATCGGGCGAGTGAGGCAAATGCTGGAGCAGGTTTTGGCGAAGGACCTGACGGCCAGCGTCGCAGTCGCCGGAAGCGACGAGATCGGCCGCATGGGCGAAGCGTTAAACGGGACGGTGAAATCGATCCGCGAAATCTTCGAGTCGGTGGCGCATGGCGCGGATACGCTCTCGTCGGCAACCACGGAAATCAGCACGCGTTCGGTGCAAAGCGCCGGCAACGCGCGCGCGGAGTCCGGCAAAATCAATCAGATTGCCGCGGCGGCGCAGGAGATGACGGCGACGATCGGCGAGATCAGCCACAACTCGGCCAACGCGGCTAGCGCCAGCCGCGAATCGGCGCAGACGGCCGAACGCGGCGGCGTCGTGATGAAGAATGCGGCCGCCACGATGGAGAAGATCGCCGCCGCCACCCAAACCGTCTCGGAAAGAATGACCTCGCTCGCCGACCGCTCGCAGGAGATCGGCAAGGTGGTCAACGTGATTCAGGAAATCAGCGAGCAGACCAATCTGCTGGCACTGAATGCGGCGATTGAAGCGGCTCGCGCCGGAGAGCACGGACGCGGGCTTCGCCGTGGTCGCCGGTGAAGTGCGGCGGCTGGCGGAGCGCACCAAGAGCGCTACCGAGGAGATCGCGGCCACCATCCGTAGCATTCAGGAGGAGACCCGCGAGACACTCGACGTGATGGCCGACAGCCGCACCGCCGTGGAAAGCGGCATGGAGGAGACCGCGAACGCCCGCCAGAGCCTTGAGGCTACAATTCAGGCGTCCAAGCGCGTAGAGCAGCAAATCGACCTGATCGCAACTGCGGCAACCGAACAGACGTCGGCCGCAGGCGAGATCTCGGAGTCCGCGGGGCAGATTTCACAGTTGGCCATTGAGAACACGCACGCCGCCGAGGAGGCGGTGGAGGCGCTCAAGAACTTAACGTCGCTTGCCGCTGAGCTCGATGGCATGATTCGCCAATTCAAGCTGGAAGGCGCTGCGCAGAGCGGCGGGAGATTGGCCGGGCAAGGTCAAACGGCGGCACTGGCTATGCGCGCCGCGCACACTTGATGCCGATTGCCCCGGCCGCAACCGGGATTGAGCCGGCGGGAACCCCAATCTGCGGCCCCGGCGAGTGAACGCAAGTTGCTCGCCGGGGCTTCCCGCCCGCCCGGATACAGTTCACAACTCCAAGCCGCCTCTCCGCGTCGCGACGGAACGGCGAAATCTTCATCTCCCTTACCCGTCCCCCTCTACAGTTATTCTGGAAATGCAGCCGGCCGGGCAGCGGAGCGCCGGCCCGTCTCTGCATTCCGCCGCAAGACTGCACTCAGCCCAAGAGAGAGACTCGTTATGAGCGCGGTAGAGTATGACCTGGTCGTGATCGGTTCCGGGCCAGCGGGGCAGCGCGCCGCGGTGGCCGCTGCCAAGATGGGCAAGCGCGTGGCCGTGGTTGAGGCTCGCTCGGTGGTTGGGGGCGTGTGCATCAACACCGGCACCATCCCCTCCAAGACCATGCGCGAGGCGGTGCTGCACCTTTCCGGCTACAACTACCGCTCCATCTACGGCGTGAACTACCGGGTGAAGGAAAAGATCACCATGGCGGACCTGGCCTTTCGCGTCCAGGCCGTGATCAAGACCGAGGTGGACGTGACCGAGGCGCAACTGTCGCGCAACGGCATCGACGTGGTGCACGGCATCGCCCGCTTCGTCGATCCGCACCAGGTGCGCGTGGAGGGCCCGCAGACCGATTCGACACTCGAGGCCGGCCAGATCATCATCGCCGTGGGCACCAAGCCCGCCGTCTCGGACAAAGTGCCGGTGAACGGCAAGACCATCATCAACAGCGACCAGATTCTGGGCCTGGAGGCGCTGCCCAAGTCGCTGATCGTGGTGGGCGGCGGCGTGATCGGCGTGGAATACACCTGCATGTTCGCGGTGCTGGGCGTGCGCGTAACGCTGATTGAAAAGCGCAACCGGCTGCTGGAGTTCGCGGACCAGGAGATCATCGAGGCGCTCAGCTACCACCTGCGCGACAGCCGCGTGACCATGCGGCTGGGCGAGGAGGTGGAAAGCGTCGAGGAGCCGATCGCCGGGCACTGTGGTGGCCAACCTGATGAGCAAGAAGAAGGTCTCAGGCGATGCGCTGCTCTATGCGGTGGGCCGGCAGGGCAACGTGGACGACCTGAACCTGGCCGCCGCAGGCCTGGAGGCCGACAAGCGCGGGCGCATCGCCGTGGACGAGCACTACCAGACCAAGGTCGAACACATCTATGCCGCGGGCGACGTGGTGGGATTTCCTTCGCTGGCCTCGGTCTCGATGGAGCAGGGACGCATTGCGGCGGCGCGCGCCTTTGGCGACCGCACGGCCAACTCCAACCCCAGCTTTTATCCCTACGGCATTTACACCATTCCCGAGATCAGCTTCATCGGCAAGACCGAGGAGCAGTTGACGGGCGAAGACGTGCCGTACGAGGTGGGCATGGCCTACTATCGCGAAGTGGCGCGCGGCCAGATTCGCGGCGACACCACGGGCAGGCTCAAGCTGATCTTTCATCGCGACACGCGCAAGGTGCTGGGCGTGCACATTATCGGCGAGGGAGCGAGCGAGCTGGTGCACATCGGCCAGGCGGTGATGACGCTGGACGGCACGGTGGACTATTTCATCGACACCGTCTTCAACTACCCCACGCTGGCGGAGTGCTACAAGGTGGCGGCGTTCAACGGCCTGGGGCGGTTGCACAAGTACCAGACGGAATGAATGACAACGAACAGCTCCCGGCCATTCACTCTCTCACTTGTTCACTTCTTCGCTGTCCACTGTTCACTTGTTTACTGTTCTTCCCAGGAGGGCGCAATGACAACGGCGATCGGCGTCGTCATCACCGAACATGTCGTGACCGGCAGGCTGGTAGATGAGAAGCTGACGGGAAAGCTGCTGCGGTATCCCAGCGACCCTGAAGCAATGGACGCGCTTTCGGCGATTCCCGATGGCGAACTGGTTGAGATTCTCGCCGAGCATATCGGCGAAATTGCCGGCGGCGGAGCAGGCTCGATCGACGCGATCGGCGTGGCCGTGCCGGGGATTGTGCGCTCGGGAGTGGTGGAGGAGTCACCCAATCTGCCGCAGCTCAAAGGCATGCGTCTGGCCGAAAAGCTTGCCAAGGCGCTGGAGGGGCGCGGCATCGCGGCGCCGGTGTACGCGGCCAACGACGCCGACGCTATCGCCGCCGGCGTGGCCGCCACCAGGGGACGCCTGGACAAGCTCACCCGGGTTTGGACCATCGGCAACGGCATCGGCTATGGCCGATGGCCATACGTGGAAGGCGTGTGGGAGGGCGGGCACATTACCGTCTCGCTCGACCCCAAAGAACGCTATTGCGGCTGCGGCGGCGCCGGCCACCTGGAGGGCATCATGGGCTATCGCGCCATGCGCATGCGGTTTCTCGATCTGGAGCCGGAAGAGGTCTTCGCCAACGCCAGGAAGGGCGACGCGCGCTGCCGCGAGTTTGTTGACCTGTGGCACCGCGCTCTGGCCGCGGCGACCGCCTCGTTCATTCACCTGGCCGGGCCGGGGCGCTTCTACTTTACCGGGTGCAACGTGGGCTTTCTGGATCTGCCGCTGCTGCGCAGCCACCTGGAAACCATGGTGCGGATGAGCCCGCTGCAGAGCTTTTCGCTGGAGATTCTGCCTCCGGACGATGAAACCGCGCTGATCGGGGCGGGAGTGAGCGCGTGCGGGCGTTGGCGCGGTGAACCTTCACCGCTTGCGCAGGTAGGTCCCCGAGAGGCGGTCGTGCCAGGTCAGGTGGCTGTCGTCGAAGAGAGCCCAGACCAATCCAAGGCCGACAGGGAAGACCGACAGCGGCAGCGCCATCAGGCGCCTGCTGCGTTGCGCGCGGCTGGGGCTGTCACCCTCGATGGTACAGAGGCCGATGCCCGCATACATCATCCCCGGTGTGGCCCTGGCCAGCGTAAGGAACAGCGTTTGATAGGCAGCGCCGATGGCCAGCACGGCGACTGCTGCGGCCAGTTCGACGGCGCGAGGGCCGGGCAGTGCTCTGGCGTTGGCCACAATCAGCACGGCAACTGCCAGAAAAATTGCGACGATGAGGGTGGTGTCCACGACCAGGGACAGAAGGCGGCGGCTCAGGGGCGCCAGCTCCACGGGCGCGGGATTCGGGCCCTGGGGCGCGGGTTCCTCATCAAGGTCTTCCCGGAGCTGCGTTTCCAGATCGATGCTCGACAGCTCCGTGCGCATCCACTCCGGCGCCGCAGGCTGGTCCACCGCGGCTGCGGGCTGGGTGGAGATGGTTTCGGGGTCTACCTCGAAGATGCTCAACTGCGCATCATGCACGGCGGCGAACAAGGGACCCTCGGCACGCCGAGGGCGGATTCTGCGCGTGGCAACCATCTCGCGCGGGAATTCAATGAGGTTGGCGTAGATGGGCTGTGCAACCTCGCGGACATGGAGATCGTCACC
This sequence comes from uncultured Acidobacteriaceae bacterium, assembly GCA_963701835.1. Taxonomy (GTDB): domain Bacteria; phylum Acidobacteriota; class Terriglobia; order Terriglobales; family Acidobacteriaceae; genus Telmatobacter. The sequence continues at coordinate 159,537 of CAVPBL010000020.1, forward strand.
GCCTCGAGCAGCTGGGACGGGTGAGGCTGACTGGCGCCAGTCTTCGCTCCAGGCTGGCGTGGCCTCAGCAGGCGCCGCCGGCCATTGCGAATCCGTGCGGGCAGAAAACAGAGGGCTTTCGTCGAAAATGAGCGGATGCAGACGAGTCCTGCGGAGCCTGCGTCACGGTTGGCGTGGACCGGCGTTCAGGACCGCGTTCTTGCATGGCTTCCGGCTCCCAGACAGGCTCGGGCGATGAGGCAGCCTCAAGTCCGGCGAGAACGTACTGAACAGCGGCGTGCGCCTCGATCGCAGCCTCTGACGCGGCTTGGGCAGCGCGCACCGCGACACGAGCGTCATCGGCAAGCGACTCGCTGTAGCTGGGAGCACGGGCATACCGCTCGGCTACTCGCGCGGCGGCCTGCGCAGCACGGCTGGCGGGGGCCCGCCGGCTCTCCTGCGTGAGTCCCGGACGCGCTCGCTGAAGGCGTCTTGTGGCTCAAATGGGCGGCGACGCGCCGATTGACTTCCTGTTTCCATGACGGGAAGAGATGTTGCCGTATTCGCCGATGTGCTCAAAGCTCCTGTTTCCCTTCTGCCGCGGCAGGGCCGGCGTGCAGACTCGTGCCGCTGATTTCGCCCGCAGCGAAGCCCGCAACTGCGATCGGGACAGCGCGGACGGTGCTTATGAACCAAGGAAAGAGGATTGCGGAGAAAGGCGGATGCGGCCACGGGCTTTACGGCCCGTTAGCGAGCGGTCGATCCGGATTTTTGAGTTACCAGAGCAGCGGGATGCACGTCCCATTCCATGCAGCCGGCTTTGCTATGCTGAGCCTTACACCGGTCATGGACTTGGGATGCGTCCTCGTAACTTAGTATGTATCACGCTGTTGGCCGTCTGTCACCTGCCACTGGGTGCACAGGCCCCACAAGTGTTGACCAATGCGTTACCCTCGGCGCAACGTGAGACGGGCGTGCGACGCGGCGAACCCCGCGATTCCGGATTTGGATGCGCTGCCGGACGATCCAGGCCAGGAAATGGTGCCTGTGGCCAAGCCGGAGCCAGCGCCCGAAACCGGGACGCCGGTGCAGTGGGAAGCGAAGCGCCAAGTGTGGGCCGGGCGACATTTTGACCCTGACCGGCGATGTGGCGGTTCACTACCGCGATTACGTGATTCGCGCCGACAACGTGGTCTACAACCGGAAAACGACCGAGCTCGAAGCCGACGGCCACCTGCAGTTGTCCGGCGGGCCCAACGACGTCCTCATCAACGCCACGCATGGCGATATGCGGCTGAACATGCACACCGCGCGCTTCTACAACGTGAGCGGCTCGCAGGGCGTGCGCACGATGGGACATACGGTGGTATATTCCACGCCGACTCCGTTGCTTTTCTCGGGCCGCGTGCTACTGCAGACGGGCGAGGGCAGCTTCAGAGTGATCGACGGCTCGATCACCAACTGCCGGCTTCCCCGCCCGGACTGGCGGATCATCGCGCACTCGATCAGCCTGGACAACGACAAGGCATCGACATCGAATGCCTTTTTTGAATTTCTCGGCATCCCGATCTTCTATCTGCCCTACCTGCACCATCCGAGCCAGTGAGACGGGGCGGGTGAGCGGACTGCTGACGCCGGTGGTCAGCAACGGATCCTCGATCCGCGGCTTCACGATTGGCGAGCAGATGTACTGGGTCATCAACCGCAGCATGGATATGGTGGTCGGCGCGGAGTACTACAGCAAGCGGGGATGGGCGCCGAATGGCGATTTCCGTTACAAAGGCCCGGGACTCGACCATTTGATCGCGCGCTGGAATGCGCTGCTCGACCGCGGCGTCGAAGAGGCGGTGGGCAACACGCTGGCCGGCCCGGCCGGCTATGAGCTCGTGAACCAGGGCGGAGTGGACGTGTCGGTCGCTGGGACGCAAGGATCTGTCGCCCTCCACCCGCGTCGCCGGCACCGTGGAATATCTGTCGAGCTATGTGTACCGGCTGGTGTTCGACGACAACTACGCGCAGGCCATCAGCTCTCAGGTAGCGAGCGACGTGGTGCTGACGCACAATCACAACGGCATGATGCCGTCGGTCTGGCTGGACCGCTTCGAGTCCTTTGCCAACACCAACCGAACGGCAACGAGGTGAAGATTCTGCGCCTGCCTCTCGTCCGCTACGACGTGCTGGACCGGCCGCTGGGAAGCTCGCCGTTCTATTGGGGCCTGGGTTCGTCGCTGGGCTATCTGAACCGCTCCGAGCCCTTCTTCCACTCCCGCAACGTGGTGCGGCTGGACTTTTATCCGCACCTTTCCATGCCCTTCGGGGCAGGAGGATGGAGCTTCCTTCCTGAGGTCGCGCTGCGCGACACCGCTTACACCATCAGCCAGATCCCCAACCTCTCGACCACTCGCGACACTCCGACCATCAGTCACGACGCGATCAACCGCAAAGACGTTGAAGCCTCGATCGAGATCCGGCCGCCGGCGCTGGAGCGAGATTTCGAGCTTTCCCATTGGCATCGCGAGCTGCGCCACGTGATCGAGCCTGAGTTGAACTACCGATATGTGGGCGGCATCGGCAAAGAGGCGCAGAATGTGCTGCTGTTCGACACCACCGACATCGCCACCAACGTGAATGAAGCGCGGCTTCTCGCTCACGCAGCGGTTTTACATGCGGCCCACCGAGCGAGGCCATGCGCCTGCACGACGGACGATGGGAATGACGCGGCTCATGAGACCTGCCCAGACACACCACGCGAGTGGGCGAGCTGGGAGATTGCGCAGGAGTACTTCATCGACCCCAATTTCGGCGGCGCGCTCATTCCTGGCCGGCGCAACGTCTTTGACGCCACGCTGGATCTGATGGCGCCGACGTTTCTGACTTCGCCGCGCAACATCGCGCCAATTTCGTCGCGCATCCGCTTCGAGGCGATCGACAACCTGCGCCTCCAGTGGGACCTGGACTACGACACCATCGGCGGCGATTTCGCTGCCAACAATCTGTTCGCGGGCTACAGCTTTGGCCGCACCACGCTGGGCATCGGCCACGCTCTGCTGAACGCCGTAGACGAAAGAATCAGCAGCGGCGCACCCTCGGTCATCAAGAGCCAGCAGTTGCAGCCCTTCCTGGAGATCGGCAAGCCGAGCGGCAACGGATTCAACCTGGCGGTGAACGGCGGCTACGACTATGTGCAGCACCAGGTGCAATACGGCGGCGTGCAGGCGGTTTACAACTGGAACTGCTGCGGCCTGAGTGTCGGTTACCGGCGCTTCGAGCTGGGCACGATCGGCTCGACCAGCCGCGACGAGACGCAGTGGCTTTACAGCTTTACGCTCGCCGACTTTGGGGCCGTGGGCGACATCCGCCGCGCCAACTCGGTCTTCCGCGATACCACGTTGCCGCCGGCGTATTAAAGACAGGGGACAGGTGTCAGGTGTCAGTGGCCGGAATTCGGCAGCGAGGGCGTAAACCGGCTGCTGAAAGCATGGTCAGGGTTGCCTTTTGCCTTCTCAGGCGTCCATCCGGTACGGCCAGTGAAAAGAAGGTGCGCGTGGCGCATTCAGCGCCCCGCTGGAGTATCCTTTCCTGAGAGGAAATCACCTTGCCGCACTTTCGTTTTCTGGCCGGACTGCTTGTTCTCGGCTTGACCGCGGGCTGCAAAGCCCAGAACACGCCGGCTTCGGCGCCCGACCCTGCGCTCGACCGCCGCATTGAGGTTCTGGTCCGCTCCCAATTCGAGATGCCACCGGACGTTACGATCACCATCGGCGTGCGGAGCCCGAGCCAGTTTACGGGCTATGAAACGCTGCCCATCACCATCACTCACGGCTCCAAGGCCCAGGTGGTCAACTTCCTGATCTCCGCCGACAACACCAAGCTGGCTCACCTGGATACGTTCGACCTGACCAAGGACCCGGCTGACGCCATCCCCATCGCAGGACGCCCCATCCGGGGCAATCCGGCCGCCAAGGTGACGGTGATCAACTTCGACGATCTGGAATGCCCCTACTGCGCGCGCATGCACCAGGAACTATTCCCGGCCACGCTCGCCCACTACAAGGATCTGGTGCGGTTCGTCTACAAGGACGATCCGCTCACAGAGTTGCACCCGTGGGCGATGCACGCGGCCGTAAACGCCAATTGCCTGGCGGCGCAAAGCGGCGACGTTTACTGGACCTACGTGGATTACCTCCACGCGCATGCAGAGGAGGTCACGGGCCAAGACCGCGATCTGGCAAAAAGCTTTGCCGCATTGGATCGTATTGCCCGGCAGGAGGCCACGCTGGGCAAGCTCGACGAGGCCCGCCTCGACGCTTGCATCGCCAAGCAGGACGAAACGCAGGTGCAAGCCTCGGTCAAGCTGGCCGCAGATCTGGGGATCGACGGAACGCCGGCGGTGTATGTGAACGGCGAGCGGGTGAACGGCGGAGCGGTTCCTCAAAATGAGCTTTGGATGGCTATTGACCGCGCCGTGCGCGCCGCGGGCGAGCAGCCCCCGGCCATGGCGGCTCCGGGAGCCTCGGGCGGCGGCCGGCGCCGGCAAGATAACGGGCACAGGGGGCTATCGCCGCGCCACAATCGGGATTTATCCTAGAATGCCGGGGGTTTTGCGAGATCCTCCAGGAGAGATCAGCTTGCAAGTCTCAACGAGTTTCTGCGTGCGTTCTCTTTTTCCGCCGTTGTTCTCTTCGGCGGCGCCCTGATTTGTCGCCTTGGCGGGCTGCCATCGACCGCCTTCGGCCGACGTGGTGGCCACGGTGAACGGCAAGGAGATATCGCGGGCCGAACTGGAGAGGAACTACCAGATCAGCCTGGGAGACAACCCGCAAAAACCTTCGCCCCAGGAGAGCGACATCCGGCGACTGAACGTCCTGCACCAGATGATCCAGGACGAGATTCTGCAGCAGCGCGCAGCCAAGCTGAACTTGACCGCAAGCGATGAGGACGTGAACGCGCGGCTGACGGAGATTAAGGCGCCCTACACCCAGGATCAGTTCTTCAACCTGCTCAAGCAGCGGAACCTGACGCTGGATGACTTCAAGCGGGACATTCGCCGGCAGTTGACCGAGACCAAGCTGATCAACAAGGAGATCGAGTCGAAGATCAACATCACCGACGCGCAGATTGCCGCCTTCTATGCGGCGCACAAGGCGGACTTCGACCTGATCGAGCCGCAATATCATCTGGCGCAGATCGTGGTAACGACGATGCCCGCGCAGCAGAGCGGCAGTCTGCAGGGCAACAAAGCTGCGGGCGATGCCGACGCCAAAAGGAAAATCGACGCGGCGTACAGCCAGCTCGAGAGCGGCGTGGACTTCGCGACCGTGGCAGCGAACGTCTCAGAGGATCCCAACACCGCCTCGAATGGCGGCGATATGGGCTTTGCGCGCGAGTCGCAACTCAAGACCGATCCGGAAGTCTACGACGCAATCAGCAAGCTCAAGCCGGATCAGTTCACCGATGCGCTTCCGGAATACGACGCCGGACACAAGGTCGCCGGTTACGCCATCTACAAGCTGATTTCGCGCGACCCCGCCGGGCAGCGCGAGCTGAACGATCCTCGTGTGCAGCAGGCCATTCACCAGTCGCTCCACGACAGCCAGAAGCAGCTTCTGCAAACCGCATATCTCGAGACGCTGGTCGATGACGCCAGGGTGCGCAACTTTCTCGCCGAGCAGATCCTGAAGCAGGGTACGCAGTAAGGCCGCCCTGCAAGCCATCAGAACTTCGCTTCAATCTTTGTGCCGGTATAGTCGATCGCCCGGTCCGGAGTAGCGGTTACGTCTCCTCCCACGCCGTGGCCGGGGGACACAATCACCACGTTGAACGTGTGACTGGCGGGCATTCCCGGATAGCTGCCCTGGCGGTCGCCAATCGTGAGAGTGTGCGCGGCATCGTCCCAATGGATAGAGATTGTGGTGTGCCGGCCTTGCTCGTAGCGATAGCTGTCGCCCTCGTCTTCATAGAGCGTAAAGGTCGCCGTCGGCGCCGGGGTAGATGCGCAGCTCGATGGGATCGGAGGCCTGGCCGGCGTATTCGATTACCGGACCGAGGGGCAGGATCGAGCCGGCGCGCACATCGAGCGGGATGCGGTCGAGCGGTGCGTCGACGTAGACCTCTGCGCCGCCTTCGTCATGCATCCCGGTCCAAAAATCGTACCAACGTGTACCGGCAGGGCAGGTACAGCGTTCGCCGGGTCGCGTGCTCGGTGAGGACCGGACTGACCAGCAGGTCGGGCCCGAACATGAATTGGTCGCCGATCTCCCAGGTGGCGGGGTCGTCGCGGAAATCCATCACCAGCGGACGCTGAATGGTGTAATCCTCGCTGGTCACCTTCCATGCCAGCGAATAGACATAAGGCAGAAGCCGGTAGCGCAGGCGATCGGTGGCCACGAGAGCGGGAAAGACCTTGTCGTAAATCCAAAGCTCGTTATTGTCGCGATGGCCGTGGGTGCGGAAGATGGGGCAAAAGGCGCCGTACTCAAACCAGCGCGCGTAGAGTTCCTGGTAGGCGGGCTGGTTGGCCTGGCCGGCGAACATCGGATGGTAGCCGCCGATGTCGGTGGTCCAGTAGGGGTAGCCTGAGAGCGCGAAATTGAGTCCGGCGGGAACCTGGCGGCGCAGCGCCCACCAACTGCTGTACACGTCGCCGGACCATACCGCGGCGCCGTTGCGCTGCTGGCCCATGAACGCCGAGCGGGTGAGCAGAAAGACGCGCTTCTCGGGGTTCGTCTCCTTCCAGTGCTCCTGGACGCCGCCTGTGTGTTCCAGTGGGAAGACGTTGGTATACTCGAGGCCGCTGCCGGCGTGGAGCTGCTTATCGCGAAGAATGGCGTCGCCAACGTGCGGCCAGGCCTCTTCGGGCTCGGAGCTGTCGAGCCAGAAGGCGTCCCACCCCTGGGCGAAGAGCTTGCCTACAAACTGGTCCCAGAAGAAGTCTCTGGCGGCGGGATTGGTGGGGTCGTAGACCTGCGTCCCGGGGATGTCAAAGCTCTTCTGGACCATCTGTTTGTAGTTCTCGGCGGTGGAGTCCATCAAGGCCCAGGCCGAGATCATGGCGTGGACGTGCTCGTCGTGGAGGGTCTTCAGCTCGGCGGGAACGTCGGTGTAGCCGGAGTTAAAGACCGGATCGCCCTTGCCGCCTTCCTTCCACCAGTACCAGTCCTGCACGATGGCGTCGAGGGGAATGTGGCGCGCACGATACTCGGCCGCGATGGAGAGGATCTCAGCCTGTGTCTTGTAGCGGTCCTTGGATTGGAAGAAGCCATAAGCCCACTCGGGGAAGAGCGGCACATGGCCGGTCATGGAGCGGTACTCATGGATGATCGAGTCCATTTGCGGACCATAGAGAACGTAGTAATCGATCTGGGGCGCAGCCATCGACTCCAGATCCAAGTCGAGCGGAAAGCGATTATCCACGTAGCTGTACGAGGCGGTATTCCACAGGATGGCGTACCCCTTGCTTGAGACGAGAAGCGGGATGGCGATGTCGGTATTGTTCTGGCCGAGCTCAACCGTGCTGCCGCGATAGTTGAACATCCCGCTCTGGTGCTGGCCGAGGCCGTAAAGCGCTTCGGTCGCATCTGGGCTGAAGCGATCTTCAACATGGAAGAGCCCTGGCGCTTCGGAGGGCAGATAAGTGCGGGGCAGGTTCGGCCTTTCGCGCATCAGGGTTTCGCCCTGCACGGTTTTGATGGTGAGGTTGCCGCTGAGCTCCGACAAGGAAACGGTGAGCTGACCTGTGGTGAGGTTGGCGGCGCCGTTGGACTCGCTGAACTGGAAGGCCGCGCCGGGGCAGGATCTCAGCCTGTGCGAGCATCCACGGCTGGAACTCTGTTGATGCCGGCGCGTGCGAGCGGCCGCGCCGTGACGTGGATGAGCGCAGCGCCGCAAACCGTCACTTCAAGCGTCTCGCGATCGTTGGTCGCGACGAAGCCGCCGGGCGACTGGACGGCGTGCATCGCGGAAGGATGGGGCACGTCTCCGGTGACCAACTGGCCGGATGCAGAAACCAGAGAGAACGGAAGAAAAGAGACAAAGGACAGAACGATGCAGGCGATGCGGTCGAACCTGGTCAAAGTACACCTCAGGAGACAGAAAATGCGAGGCCAAGAAGAACGGCCTCCGCGAATGCAGAGGCCGTCTGGTGTGGTTGCCGCATGAAACCGTAACGGCTAGTGCATCTGGCCGCTGCTATCAATGGTGATGCCGCCGGGGCCCTGGTTCTTCTTCTCTTCATTGGCCTTGCGCGTGTCCATGGCCTTTGCGGTCCACTGGTCGGCCATCGCCAGATCCTCGGTGACGGCGGCGGCGTTGCCGTAGTCCACGTCCGCCTTGTTGCGGTAGATCAGGTTCAGGTACTGCATGGCGTCGTCATAATTGGAACGATTGTTGACAGCCATGGTCAGATACTTCAGGCCCTCGTCGACCAGCGGCGCGTTTTGCTGGGCCAGCGGCTCCATTACCTTCTTGGGGGCCTTCACATTGCCCTTGCCATCATCGTTCAGGCCCGCATCCTGCAGCGCCTTCAGCTTGTTCTCGTGCGCCTTCGTCCAGTCGATCACGCCAACGGTATAGGCTGCCTCGGGATCGTTGGGATCGACCGCCAGAACCTTCTTCTGCCATTCCTCAGCCTTGTCCAGCTCCTTGATACTGAAATAAATGCCCGCGATCTGCTTCATGCTGTTGACATCGTTGGGATTGGTGGTCAGAACCTGTTGGAAGATGTCGATGGCCTGGTTGGCGGTCTTCAGGTTCTCAGGCGTAGTGACTCCCGGGGCTACGTTCTGGGCCAGCGCTGTGGCCAGATAGGTTTTCGCCATGGGCAGGGTGGGATCGAGCTCGGTAGCCTTCTGAAAGTGCTCAATCGCCTCATCGTAGTGACCGCTCTTATACGCATCACATCCCTTGTTCAACTGGTCGCGGGCCAGAAGCTGGTTACATCCGCTCATGGAGAGCACCATGCCGGTCAGAGTCACCGCGAGCGCCCAAAAACGTGCGGTTCCATTCATGTTCGTATCCTTCTCCTTCAGGCTTGGGCCTGGAGGCCTCGCCTGTAAACTCTAGCAGCCGGGAGCGGGCTGGACGTACCGCAACCTGGGCAGAAGAAAAATTGTACTCTTCTCCGCGTCCGGATCAAATGCACCCGGACACGGACGATCTATTGGCCCGCCTGGATCTTTGGCGTCATAAGCCCGATGTGATCCACGTTGGCGGCCCTGCCGATATCGATTACATCGGCGATATAGGCAAAGTTCACATTGTCGTCGCCCTTGACAAACATCACGCGCTCTGCGCGGTTGGCGTAAATGTCGGTCAACCTGGACAACAGATCTGTGTGTGTCACGTCGATCTCGTTGATTTTGTACGTCGGTTGCTGCGCCAGGGTGATAGAAAACCTGGACGACAATGGGGCGTTCCGGGTCCAGATGCACATTCGTCTTTGGCGGCAGAGGAACAAGCGCCTCCAGCCCTTTTGGCGTTACCGGCACGATGACCATGAAGATGATCAACAGCACCAGAAGGATGTCGATCATGGGGGTCACATTGATCTCGGACATGCTGCCCGCCGACGTTCCCACAGACATTGCCATGGCTTAAGCCCCCCTTTCCGATTCCGCCTGCGCCCGCTACTGGCCGGCCTGGATCTTGGGCGTCATAAGCCCGATGTGGTCCACGTTCGCGGCCCTGCCGATATCGATGACATCGGCGATGTAGGCAAAGTTCACATCGTCGTCGCCCTTGACAAACATCACGCGCTCAGCGCGATTGGCATAGATCTCGGTCAGCTTCGCCTGCAGATCGGAATGCAACACATCGGTGTCGTTGATTTTGTACGCCGGAGCTCTGGCCGGGGCGATAGAGAACCTGAACCACAATGGTGCGGTCGTTGGGCTGTTGCTGCTGTTGCGGATTCTTGGGCGGCTGGGGCACCAGCGCATCCAGGCCTTTGGGGGTCACCGGCACGATGACCATGAAGATGATCAACAGCACCAGCAGAATGTCGATCATGGGCGTCACGTTGATCTCCGACATGCTGCCGCCCGACCCACCCATAGACATTGCCATGGTTTAAACTCCTCGTTTCCTCAAAATCGTTAAAGAGACAATCCCTGTCCGTTGTTACTGTCCGCCGGCAAGATTGCCCTCGCGCTTTTGCGTCAGCAGGCCAACCTCTTCAACACCAGCCGTACGCACATCGTCAATGGCGTCTTCCACCGCTTTGAACTGCGCACGCGCATCGGCGCGGACATAGATCATCTTGTCGGTCTTGTCCGCGAGCTTGTCGCGCACCTGGCTGCCGAGCTGCGCGGGATCGACCGGGTTCTGGCCGAGGAAGATCTGCGCCGTCGCGGGTGACAGCGACAACGATCGCGTCCTCTTTGTCGGCGTCGGGCATGTTGGTGGGATTGTCCACCTTGGCCAGGTCGATGGACACCTTGTTCTGCAACATGGGGGTGATGACCATGAAGATGATGAGCAGCACCAGCATCACGTCCACCATGGGAGTGACGTTGATGTTGGAGTTGACCTTTTTGCCTTCGTCGCGAACTGTGATTCCCATTTTGTGGGCTCCGTGCGTTTGAAGTTTGATGCCGGATCCGGTCCGGCCTTGCTCGAATTCAAGCAACCTGCGCGAGCATCAAACCGCCGGGCGGAAGAGATTCAGTTCCCCCGCCCGGCAAGATTCTCGCCCGAGCCAAGCCGCTTCGCTCCTAGCGCTTGTGGCTCTGCTTGATGAAGTAGTCGACCAGCTCGCTCGAGGAGTTATCCATCTCCACGTCGAAAGCTCTCGACACGTCCGGTGAAATAGTTGAAGGCCATGACGGCGGGGATGGCCACGAGCAGGCCGAACGCCGTGGTGACCAGCGCTTCAGAGATGCCGCCCGCGACCGCGCCGATACCCGCGATCTTCTGCGTGGCGATCTGCTGGAATGCGTGCAGAATGCCGACGACGGTGCCGAACAGTCCCACGAACGGCGCCGTGGCGCCGATGGTGGCCAGAACCGACAGGCCCCTCTTCAGCTTGGCGTGCACGATGGCCTCAGCCCGCTCCAGGGCGCGGCCCGCGCTGGCGATGGTTTCCTCGGTCGCCGTGCCGGCCGACGCGCGGAACTCCTGCAGACCGGCCGTGACAACTTCGGCCAGGTGCGACTTCTTGTTGCGGTCGGCGATCTTGATGGCTTCTTCGAGCTTGCTGTCCTTCAGGGCGCCGGCCACTTTGGGCGCGAACTCGCGCGATTGCTTGCGGGCGGCAGAAAAGTACAGGTAACGGTCGATCATAACGGCCAGCGACCAGACCGACTCAATGAACAGGACGATGGCGACGGTGCGGGCCATCCATGCCATGTGGTCCCACAGTCCCAGGGGGCTGAAGCTGACCGTCTGCTCATCCTGAAACAGAGCCAGGCTGTTGACGGCGTGCGAAGCGAAATGTGCGAGCTGAGCGAGAATCACTGAATCGTTCCTCCTAAGGAGATTCTTGTGGACTGAAGCGAACCCGCCGCGGCGGGTGGTTGAGTTGCATAGAATGCGGCTCTTGGAATTCGCATTCAGGTCAAAAGCAATGCTCCCTGCCAAAGAGGCGGCAGGGAGCCAGAAGTACCATCACCCACCCAGGGTGAAGATCACGTTGACAGTGGTCTCAACCTCAACCGGCTCATTGTTGAGCAGGTAAGGCCGGTAGCGCCACTGCCTGACGGCGTCCAGAGCGGACTGCTGCAACATGGCCGGTCCGCTGACGACCTTCAGGTTTTCGATCGTTCCCTGCTTGGAGATGATGGCCTGCAGCACCACCGTTCCCGACACGCGAGCTGCCTTGGCGATGGGCGGATAGACGGGTATGGTCTTTTGAATCAGCATACCCACGGCCACGCCGGCTGAGATGTTCACCTTCTTGGGAGGCCGCGGCCTTCACCTTGGGACCATTGCCGCTGCCAAAGATGCTGCCCATGACGCCTGAGCCACTGCCGCCCATGCCTTCCATGCCGGCCACGCCAAAGCTCGATGGCGGCGCTTCCTTCTCGCCGAGACCATCTCAATGTTGTGCGGAATCCGCGTGGGCGCCGTGAGCTGATTGTTCATCATCTCCGACTGCACGTGGACGACGTGCACCTCTGGCGGCGGTGGTGGCGGAGGCGGCGGAGGCGGCGGAGGCGGCAACGTTAAGACTGTTGCCATCAACGCGGACGGAAGCGCCTCAGGATAGATCAGCGGAATCAGAATCAACAGAATGAGGATCCCAGCATTGATGCCGCCGGTCAACTAACATCCAGCGGCCGCTCTTGGTCTTGATCCTTTTCGCGGATTCGAATGTGGAGTCTTCAAACATGGCCAGCCTCGGAGATCGGGTTTCGTTACTCCTATTTTAGACACCGCGGGAGGGGGAATTGTTCCCGGTAGCAAAAAACAACCCACAGGAGCGTATCAACCTTATCAGAACTGCGCTCCCCCTGCAAAGAGTGCTGCAAAACTGGTGCAATTTTCGAGTCCCAAAATACCGGAAGGAAGCGACCGCGGGCCGCTGAAGTGGATCGTCCGTCGAGACGTGGTTCCCCCCTTGAGAATGGATGCACAAATCGAGCATGCGGCGGCCATGCATTCTAACCTTTTGCCTTTCTCGCGGCCGGAAGCGAAGCGGCCCTGCCTTTTCCTGCGCGCTACTCCTGCCAGGCCACCAGCATGGGGGCGGCCATGGCGATGGAAGAATAGGTTCCGATCAGAATGCCCACCACCAGGGCAAACGAGAAGCCGTTCAGCACCTGGCCGCCGAAGATAAACAGCGAAAGCACGGTGATGAAGGTGAGGCCCGAAGTCAGCACGGTCCGGCTCAGCGTCTGGTTGATGCTGCGGTTCACCAGATCGGGCAGCGGCTCGCGGCGGCTCAGGCGCAGATTTTCGCGGATGCGGTCGAAGACGACGATGGTGTCGTTCATCGAGTAGCCCACCAGGGTGAGGATGGCGGCGATGACGGTCAGACTGATCTCCCGGCCGGTGAGCGCGAAGGCGCCGACGGTGATGAGCGTGTCGTGGAAGCAGGCCACCACCGCAGCCACGCCGTAGATCAGCTGGAAGCGGAACCAGAGATAGACCAGCATGCCCAGCCATGGAGTAGAGCGTGGCCAGCGTGGCCTGTTTCTCCAACTGGTGGCCCACCGTGGGACCGACCACGTCCACTTTGACCCCGGTGTTGGGGTTGAAGTAGATTGTTGTAGTGGGCCTGCGAGCGCCGATTCGATCTGCTGGCGGCCCGTGTCGAGCGCCTGCTCGTTGGTTTCTTCGGGCAGGCTGATGAGCACCTCGTTGATCGGCTGCCGGCGCCGAAGGTCTGAATGCTCGCGTCCTTCACGCCTGCCGCCTCGATGGCATGGCGGATGGCGTTGATGTCCGGGAGGTTGCGAAAACTGCACATCCACCTGCGTGCCGCCGCGAAAATCCACGCCCAGCGGAACCGGGCTGCCGATGTGCTGCCAGTTCCAGCTCATCTTTGCGATGCCGGCCACGCTAAAAATCAAGGAAAAGGCGAGGAAGTACCACTTCCATCCCAGCCAGTTCACATTTACGTTGCGAAAGAATTCCACTGCTTTTTCTTCTCCTAGCTCTCTAGCTTCTAGCTCCTAGCTTTTCTCGCGGCCAGCCTGGCTCTTCGGTTCTTCACGGAAGAGCTGGAAGCTGAGGCTACAGCTAGAAGCTGTCGTTCAAATCGACACCATCTCGCCTGGCTTCAACTTGTTCAAATGCGCCTCAAAGATCACGCGCGAGACAAACACGGCCGTGAACAGATTGGCCGCAAGACCGACGGTCAGGGTGGTGGCAAAGCCCTTCACCGGACCGGTGCCGAACATAAACAGGATTGCCGCCGAAACGATGGTGGTGACGTGCGTATCGATGATCGTTACCCACGCGCGGGCGAAGCCCTGGTCCACGGCCGCCGAAGCCGCCTTGCCGGCGCGAATCTCCTCGCGGATGCGCTCGAAGATCAGCACGTTCGAGTCCACGCCCATGCCGATGGTGAGAATCACGCCGGCAATGCCTGGCAAGGTGAGCGTGAGCGTGAGACCTCCGCCGCCCGACAGCGCTGGATATTGCGCTGGAAAGGCCCATGATCCCCAGCAGGATGATCAGGTTGAAGATCAATGCCAGATCGGCGTTGATGCCCGAACTCCGGTAGTAGATGAGCATGAAGGCCATGACGACGAACAATGCCGACGATGGCGGCCGTGACGCCCTCGCGGATGGAGTCGGCGCCCAGCGTCGCGCCCACGGTGCTGGCCTCGATGTAGTTGAGCGATGCCGGGCAGCGCGCCGGTGCGCAGCAGCTTGGAGAGCTCCATCACTTCGTTCTGGGTGAAGGCGCCTTCGATCAGGCCGCTGATCGCGAATTGCGTTCTTGATGACGGCAACCTCGCGCACGCGACCCGCCCATCACCACGGCCATGTCCTTGCCCACATTGGCGCTGGTGTAGTTCCAGAACTTGTCGCCGGCTTCGTCGGTGAGCGTGAAGTTCACCGTGCTTTGGCCCGGTGTTCGAATTCATGCCCGGATCGGCGGAGCGGAAGTCGCTGCCCGCCACGACTGGAGCTGCGCTGCAGGATGTAGTAGACGGTGCCGTTCGGAGCCGGTCAGTTCGCCTGAGCTGGGCAGAATCTCTTGATCGGGCGGGAGCGCGCCGTTCACGCTGGCCAGAGCCGCGCCTTCGCTGGGAAACGGGCCGCCTTCGACGGCGTGAATCTCAAGCCGCGCCGTGGACTTGATGATCTTCTTCACTTCATCCAGATCGCTGACGCCCGGCAGTTCCACCAGAATCTGGTTCGCGCCCAGGCCGTACTCCTGGATCAGCGGCTCGCTGACGCCCAACGCATCCACGCGGTCGCGAATGGTCTCGATCGCCTGTTCGACGGTTCTCTTGTTCGAGATCGCTTCTCGAAGAGCGGCTTCATGGTCAGCGTCCAGTTGTTGTCGGAGCCGCCGGACACGTCGTATTCGTTGGCATAATTCTTGCCGCTCGAGCAGCGTGCTGACGGCGTCGGACTGCGCCGCGAGCCGTGCCCTCGATGCGAATCACATCCGGCTTGTTGCGGATCGGGCTTGACCACCTGCGAAAAGCTCAGGTTGGCCTTCTTCAGGTCTTGCTGGATCTGCTGCAGCGGTGTTGTCGGTCTCGGCGTTCACCGCTTCCGCCACCTGCACCTGCAGGATGAGGTGAGCGCCGCCCTGCAGATCCAGGCCCAGATGAATCCGGTTGGACATGGCGCTCAGCAAGGCCTTCCCGCTGACTCCCGATGGGATCCCGAAGATGCCGTACAGACAGATCAGCAGCACCGCGATGATCAGGGCAATTTTGTTCTTGAGATTCTTCTTCATTGGTTCGTTTCTCTAGTCCAAAGGCTAAAAGCCCGGAGGGCCTTAGGAGTTCGAAGAGTCCTCCTGAGTGGTGACCGAAGCGATCGCGTTCTTGGCCACTTCCAGCTTCAGATTGTCGGGCGCGCACGCGAATGATGATCGAATCGTCCTTGATGGAGAGGATGATGCCGCGAATGCCTCCCGCCGTGGTGATGCGGTCGCCGGACTTGATGCCTGCCAGCATCTGCTGCCACTGCTTTTGCTTCTTCTGTTGCGGGCGGATCATGAGCAGATAGAGCAGCGGAATAAACAGCAAGATGGGAAGCAGCATGGACAAGCCGCCGCCCGCTCCCGGGGCGGGCGCAGCCGCCCACATTGCAAAACTCGTCGCCAGGTTCATCCTTTGCTCGCGTCCTTCACTCGCCCTCGCGGCCGGCGCTCGCCGGCTTTGGGCACAGGCGCACCCGGCCATTGCTGCCGGCGCCTGAAAAATTTGTATCGAAATTTGTCTCCGGGAAAGGTTCCCAGGCCTCGATCGTCATCCTCGGCCCAGGCTCTGGAAGGAGGGTTCGGCTGCGCAGGTCAGGAACCATGATTCCCGTCCCTGTCCGCACGCACCTCGCAACCCTACTGCCGCCTGCTTCCTGTTCGACACAGCACCCCTTCCAGCAATCCAGGCGCAGAGGAAAGCGGTTCGCGCTACATCCGTCCCGCCCGGGTTGCCAAAAGAATGCCTAGAAAGATAAGAAATGTGCAGCCGGTCCGGTGTCAAGGCGCAGCAGGCGCCAGCCGAGGGCTCGGGCGTGCGGCGCTCCGTCCTTTATAGAGCCCTTAGGAACTGGCTACTCCTTCCTTACTAAGAATGGCGTCATCTGGATGCACGGATCTTCCGGCGCGCTCGAAGATGATGCCACGGCGCGCGGAAGACGGAAGGAGGAATCGTCTCCATGACAGTGGAGTTTCAAGAAGGATCGCTCTGGCTGATTCCCGCTGGCCCTGGCGTTATGTTTCATGCTGTGGGTGCTTTGGAACTGGTGGAGAGAAGAGGGCGCGAGGCGGAAGGCTCGCGCTTCGACGGACTCACTCCTCCTGATGCGGCGGGCTCGCCAATAGCGCAGTTCGGGATGGGCGCAGGCTGAGGCAGAGCCGTTCGCCATTGACCAGGGCGATGCGGCCGAAATTTACGCCCTCGCCGCAGCGCGGGCACACAACGCGTTCGCCTTTGAAGGGCCGGGCAGGTCGGCAGGGATCGATGGCGACGCGCACCCATTGCTCACGGAAGAGCTGGGCATCGGACAGTTCGCGATAGGCCTGCATCTGCCGCTGCTCTTCGGTCTCAAGGTGCGGATAGAGCTGGTCGGCGAGTTCGCGTGAATCTTCAAGCGCGACAATGCGGATGGCGCGGCCGGAGGCGAGATCGACAAAGGTGGCGGCCATCTTGCCCCAGTCGCGAAACTTGAGTGCGCGCTTGCCCAGGCGGCAGCCGGTCACCAGCGCGATGGCATCGGTGGCGCAGCGATCAATTTCGACGTAAGTGACAAGGCGCTTGCGATCGGGTCCTTGCGGGCGGCCCTGAAACCCAGGCGGCTCAGACCCAAGCAAAGCCATGCGCACACCAAGAATTGCCCCGCGCACAGGTGCCCATGCGCGGCCTCAGCCTGGCGCAGAAGTTCGTCGAGAGATTCCATACCGTTACTGTTCGCTGATCTGCTGACTCGCTGACTTGCCCCACTCGCTGACCCGCTACTTTGCCGGCGATGCGCCGGGGGCTCTTCTTCGTCACCGGAGTCTTCGACCAGCACCGCCGAGCCGGGAACGATGTCGTAGCTGACCGCATCCTGCCCGCGGGATGAAAGGTGATGCGCAACGGCTCGCGCTGCCAGTCGGGCGCGGCGCAGACCGGGTCGGGATGATTCCCGGCATCGAAGGCGGCGAGCTTTTTGGCCAGCACCGGCTTGCGCGCGGCCACCTGCGCCACCACCGCATACAGGCTCTTGCCGCTTGCCGTAAGGCCGCAATAGGCAGCGTAGTCGCGGAACCAGCTTACCTGGCTGACGCCGGGATCGTAGTCGGGCAGTCGGAGCGCAGTGACGCGGCCGGTTGCGCGGTCCACCAGGAGCCACGGCCCGCGCTGCCACACCCACCGCTCCGGCTTAGTCGCCGGGGCCTGGCTTGTCGCCGGGCAAAGCGTCGTTGAGCCGGATCACGCGGCGCACGACAAAGCTGCGGTCGGTGACGTCGTGCGAGTCGCCCGTGGTCCATTCTTTCAGGACGCCGTCGACCAGGAGGGCGCGAACTTTGAGAGCGTCCTCGCCGGTAGCGGCGCCAGACGGGTCGCCGCTTTTGGAGTACGGCACGCGCTTGGCCGCGCCGAGGACGACAGTGTGGGTCTTGCGCGGCGCGGCCACCAAGGACCCGGCGCCAGATCACGCTAAAACAGCTAGCAACATGCGAAAGCCGTGACCCACATCATTTCTCTTGCTCCTGGATTTGTGCGATCAACTGTTGAAAGCTTCTTTCTTGGCCGGCTCATCCTTCATTCCAGGACAATCCGATTACGCTCGCGAGCAGCCTTGAACTCTGAAAAGGCGATCTCCGGCGCGGGCCTCAGTGTTCCAACGTAATCTCGACATGCCGGCGGCTTGTGTGCTGCTGCGGTTCTTCGCAGTTTGTCAGCGCCGCATCGTCGCACTCACGACTGTTCATCACCACGGGATTGTCCATGGATGCCGAGAGGATCCTGCCGTCCTCGGTACTTACGGTGATTGAATTGTCGAACGTCTCCTTGCCGGCTCCCGCTTGATACTTCCCGTCCCCTAACTTCGTCACTTGGACCCAATTGTTCGGCGTGTCTGCTACCGGGGTCTGCATCCACGCCGCCGGAAACTGCAAGCTCGGATGCGCGGGAGGCACGTGATGGACCACAACGACTGCGGTATGCTGCACCGGATCGATTGACTGAAGGTTCAAATCGAACTCGATGCAGTTCTTTCCAATGAGAACATTTGTGCGATCTGCCCACGATCCCGACTGCGGATTCGGTAAATGAAAGTGATCCCCCGGATGCTGCAGAGTTCCGATTTTATTTGCCAGCCACAGGTCGATATAGAAGGTAAAGAAATCCAGAATCGGTGCGGTCATCCGCGAGTCTATTTTGGCAAGATCGGGTGGGGAAGGCATCCAGTCGGGATCGAGTGAGACCGACTCGCGAAACTGAGCCGTCTCGGGCGCCAGCGCTACCGGCTGCCCGTTAGAGGTCATGCCGGTCCAGCGGCACTCCTCAGCATGGCTTCCATCTTCAGTCATCTTCGTTACGCACGAGGCGTCGGCGGTGTAGCGCAAGTCGTCGTTCGAGGCAGTCATGTGGTAGGTGAGCGTTTCTCCCGCGTGATATTGACGCGTAAGAGGATCGCTGGCCGCTGTCTTCAACGGAGCCAACGAGCCGCCTTCAAGCCAGTTTTGCACGCGCTTGATCTCGTCGTCTTTCGCCGTGGGCCCGTTGCCGCCGGGAGAATAAATATCGGGAAACTGATACCCGCCACATCAACCGGCTGCCCAGGGATGCGCAGCGTACGAGACGTGGCGTACCAGAGCCTCAGATTGCCGGAGGGCAGCGCATAGGGAATGAGATTGGAATAATCCAGACTGCCGAAGGTGTGGCGCCCGATAGTTTTCACCGCGAAGCTTTGGCGCACAACAAGCACAAATTGCTCGCAGGAGCTTCCGCATGGATGATCGATGAGGACGGCAACCTGGCTGGGCCGGTGCTGCTCGACGGAACCGACGCGGTCGTAGGAGACCCCTCCTTGATCGTCGAACGCAACCCAACTTCCGGCGGGAACTTTCTCCATTTTCTCGACCGCTTTCTCGGCCCACTCCTCGCACTCCTTGTCCCCAGGGGCAAAGACGGCGCAGGACTCGCGCCGGCCTTGAATATTCGCAGGGGTGGCCAAAAACACCATTCCGACGTCCACCATCTCGCCCGGCAGCAGCCATGGAAGCAGGGGCTGGAAGTTCGCGTCGGTCCCGCCGTTGTTGTCGCGCACGTCGATGATCCAATTCGGATGATTGGCCAGCGCCTCGTGATGCGCCTTAAGCAGAGCCTCGAGTTTGTCGTGCGTCGGGTAATGAAAGGTGGGCAGCGTGAGCAGGATGGTTTTCGGCGACAGCTCGCGATAGGTAGGATCTATAGACTGTATCGGCTCCGCGGATTGCGGTTTGTGCTCTTTGGCTGCGGCGGCCTGCGCCTGAGGCGTTAGTTCGACCCACAGATGGCCTTTGCGCCAGGATCGCAGGTACTTGTTGATCGCCATAGCGCATTCATCCGGAGTCGTGGCTTCGGCTGCCGATTTCTGAGCCTCGGCCATCGCGTCGTCAAAGTGCTTCTGCCCGAGTTGGGCTAGATGATCGCGAGCCCCCGCGTCGTTCGCCAGCAGAAAAGCCGGAATTGCCTGTAGATCGGTGAGACAGCTATTTGCTGATTGCGCTTGCGCGCCGGCAAGTGCGGCCGAAGTTCCAAAACTTACTGCCAACTCCAAAACGACAAGCGAAAGCCTTACGTTCGTTCTCATTTTCCCCTGCCATTCTTGCCTCTAATACGGCATGGATGCGTATGAAGTTCCTGGAAACACGCTCTTGGGGAAAATGCCGCTTCCGCCCGGGCAACACCCCGAGTTGGAAAAATGCTTCGCGATGATTCTAGCGCAGAATCGGATACCCGAGGTGAAACGGTGATACAACGGATGGGGGTAATGTAAATGCACGTCCCCGGAAGAATCCTCCTTGCGACAGCAGTGGCGGCAGGCTCGTTGACCGCCCATGTGGGGCCGACCGCGCAGGAGCCCACGATACGCTGCGATCCGCCCGCCGGTTCGCTATCCAGTTTGACCCGCGCCCAGAAAAAAGCGTTCATGGATCGCAGAATGCGTTCATCGCCAACCGCTATGCCGATGCGCTTGGAGAGCTGCGCAGTCTCCTGGCACAGCTTCCGCCAGACACGCCGGCACAGAGCACATTGGCGGAGAGAACAGCGGAGGCGGCGAACTATGCGGGAGAGAAAACCTACGCGATTTCGCTCCTGAAGCCAATCCAAGCACGCGATGGCAGCGATTGTCCCGCAAGAACGATCTCGCCCGGGCCTATGGGAGCAGGGTCAGTCCGCGGAGCGCGACGCCGAGATCGCCGCTCTAAATGAGCTTCGCAAGAAGGCTTCCGAATCTCCCATCGGGAAACTCGACGCCTTCCTGCTGGAGCAACGCAGCCTGAAAGGTGGCGGGGCCGTCACGATCGCTTACTTTCTGCGGCCCGCGGCTCCTCACAATACGCATCTCC
Source organism: uncultured Acidobacteriaceae bacterium (assembly GCA_963701835.1). Classification (GTDB taxonomy): domain Bacteria; phylum Acidobacteriota; class Terriglobia; order Terriglobales; family Acidobacteriaceae; genus Telmatobacter. Next base: position 180,184 of record CAVPBL010000020.1, read on the forward strand.
TTGCGCAGATATTTGACGCTTCCGGCAGCCAGATGCTGCACATCGAACTCGACAGCGATGATGGAGACCAGGTGTACTTCAAGGAAGCCCATCCCGACCTGGCAGCCAAAGGCGATCGCCGGTATTCCCTCGATGCCGTTCTGGACAAGGCCGTGCCCGACATCACAAGCGACCAACGGCACGCCCTCATACAGTTCTTCGACGGCGCGCCGAGCTATGACACTGTACGGGATCGCATTCTTGGCATGGCGAAACGCGCCGTGGAATTCGAGCGCAACGAATCGCCGCAGAACGCTCCCGCTCAAGCGAAATAGCCGCTTAAGCCCGGAACATTTCCTAGGCAGCTGTGCCCGGCATTCGCCTCAGCGGGCCAACTAACTTTAAATTCCGCTGCCTCCACCGCCCGCGCCACGCGGAAGGCGGTGCTCTCGCCCAGATGGCGGGCGAGAACCTGCATGCCCACGGGCAGGCCGGCCTTGGTCGTGCCGCAGGGCACGGTCACGCCGCAGATGCCCGCCAGGCTGGCCGTGACCGTGTAGATGTCGGCCAGATACATGGCCAGCGGATCGCCGGTCTTCTCGCCGAGCTTGAATGCCGGCGAAGGGCGAGGTGGGCGTGACGATGGCGTCAACCTCGGCGAAGGCGCGCAGGAACTCCTCGGCCAGAAGGCGGCGCACCTGCTGCGCCTTGAGGTAGTAGGCGTCGTAGTAGCCGGCCGAGAGCGCATAGGTGCCGAGGAAGATGCGGCGCTTGACCTCGGCGCCAAAGCCCTCGTCGCGCGAGTGCGAGTACATGTCGGAGAGCGTGGCGGATGCGGGCGAGCGGTAGCCGTAGCGCACGCCGTCAAAGCGGGCGAGGTTGGCGCTGGCCTCGGCCGTGGCGACCAGGTAGTAGGTGGGAACGGCGTATTTGGTGTGCGGCAGCGAGATCGGCTTGACCGTGCAGCCGGCGGCCTTGAGCGCGGCGATGCCCTTCTCGATGGCCGCGCGCACTTCGGGGTCGAGGCCCTCGGCGAAGTACTCGGCCGGCACGCCGATGCGCAGGCCCGCGACGGGCTTGTCGCTCTCGGCGGCGTAGTCCTCCACAGGAGCCGGCGAGCTGGTGGCGTCTTTGGGGTCGTGGCCGGCGATGACGCCGAGCAGCGTGGCGGCGTCGCGCACGTTCGCGGCAAACGGCCCAATGCGGTCGAGCGACGAGGCAAAGGCGATCAGCCCGTAGCGCGAGACGCGGCCATAGGTGGGCAGCACGCCCACCACGCCGCAAAAGCTGGCCGGCTGGCGAATGGAGCCGCCGGTGTCGGTGCCCAGCGTGGCCACGGCCAGGTTGGCCGCCACCGCCGCGGCCGAGCCGCCGCTCGATCCGCCGGGAACGCGCTCCGTATCGACGGGATTGCGCACCGGCCCGTAGGCCGAGTTCTCATTCGACGAGCCCATGGCAAACTCGTCGCAGTTGAGCTTGCCCAGCAGCACCGCGCCCGCCGCTTCGAGCCTGGCGACGGCCGTGCAGTCGTAGGGCGGCCGGTAGCCTTGCAAGAATCTTCGAGCCCGCCGTGGCCGGCGCGCCCTGCATCACCAGCACGTCCTTGATGCCCACCGGAATGCCGGCCAGCGGCGGCAGCGGATCGCCCTTGGCGGCCATGCGCGTCGATGCGCGCGGCCTGCGCCAGCGCGCGCTCTTTGGTCAGGCTCAGGTAGACGTTCAGGCGCGGATTGATCTTCTCGATGCGCTCGTAGTAGCTGGCGGCGAGATCGGCGGCCTTGGTGCGGCCCGCGGCAATCTCCGCGCGCAACGCGGCAAGAGTCTTCGGCTTCTCAACGTAGGTTTCGGCAGTCTTGGCTTCGCTCGGCAATGGCGTCCCTCTCTGTTCTTGGTTTCGCTGTTCCCCTGTTTGCCTGGTCCCTAGTTCCCTGTTCCCTATCGTCTCAATCACTTTGGGCACTTTGAAGAAGACCTGATCGGTCTCCGGCGCCTGGGGCATCACGGCGGCGCGATCGAGCGAAGGCTCCACCAGGTCGGCGCGCGGCTGAGCGACGCCGGCATTCTCCGAGCTCGCTCACCTGGGCCAGCGGCGCCACACCCGAAGTGTCGAGCTCATTCAGCTCGGCCACGTAGTCCAGGATGGCGTTCAGGTCGCGCAACATGCGCCCGGTCTCCTCCGGCGCCAGCTCCAGATGCGCCAGCTCGGCCACGCGCTCCACGTCTTCGACGGTAACTTTGGCAGTCATTGCATGGTCTCCATACGGTCGTGCATTCCGGCCGATTGCGTCGATTCCCGAAGCTCAAGTATAGCCGGTTTCGATTGCAATCCGCGGACCGCGCTGCGTCTCAATCGACCGTCAAGGTGAGGCTCACCGACTGCGTGATGCCGGTGGACGTGACGGTGACGGGAATCGTGTAGGTGCCCAGTCGGCGTGCCGGAACCGCCGCCCTGGCCGCCGGTACCGCCCGTGCCTCCGCCGGAGCTGGTGCAACTGGATGATGCCGCCGGCCAGGATCGCCAGCAGCACGGCCAGCAGAAAGATCTTGCGGCGGCGGCGAACTGCGAGCGGAAGCAGAAGCAGCCCGCACGCCAGCGGCAGAGCGCGCCAGAAGGCGAGCCGGCCAGGACCCGGCTTGACGCGATCCGGCTTGGCAGCATCCGGCTTCTCGAGGCGGACCGTCGACCCGTTGCCGGTGGAGATTTCCACCATGACGTTGCCCTGAACGCCGGCGTTGAGCGATTCCGTGGCGGGGTTGAAGAGGCAGAGCGCATTCGCCGGCAGCGTGCCGCACGGAAAGCTGAACGTACCCGACTGCGCTGGATCTGCGCACTCCGCCGGCGTACAGATCAGCATGCGTGTAGTTGGCCTGCTGGCCGCTGGCCACGGTCTGGCTGGCCGGGCCGGTGAAGGCGACGGTGAAATCGAAGCCGGTTCCGGAGAGTGCGACGGTGGCCGGCGTGGCGACGGCGGCGGAGCTGACCGTCAATGTGCCGGAGGCCGAGCCGCCAGCGCTGGGCTGAAAGACCACCGAAGCGCGTGCAGTTGGCGCCCGCGGCCAGGCTGCCGGTGCAGGTGTTTTGCGTGATGTTGAACGGCGCGGTGGCGGCGAGCGCAACCGAGCCGATGGCGTAGCTGGAAGAGTTGGTGACGGTGACCGGCTGCGCCGTGCTGGATTGGCCCGCGGCCACAACGGGAAACGTGAGTTGCGACGGATTCGTGGCCAGGCCGGTGGCAAGCTGGCCGGAGCCGTTGAGCGGCACCGAAACCGGCGCCACGCCGGCGGTGGACGACGAGATGGCGAGCGTGGCCGCAATGGCGCCGGTGGCGGCGGGCGTAAAGACGATCTGCGCCGTGCAACTGCTTCCGTTGTTGAGCAGCGCTCCGCAGGTGGTGGCGGAAACGGAGTAGCTGGCCGCTGCGGCGCCGGTGAACTGAAAGCCCACATTGGCCATGGGCGCTCCGCCGTTGTTGGTGATCGTCAGCGTTTGCGGAGCGCTGGCCACGCCCGGCTGCTGGTTGGTGAAGGTCAGGCTCGGCGGGTTGACGCTGAAGGCCGGCGGCGCAAGGCCCGTTCCGCTCAGGGACACAGTTTGCGTGCGCAAGTGCATCGGTGACGGTGAGCGTGCCGGTGAGCGCGCCCAACTGCGTGGGAGCAAACTGCACGTTGATGGTGCAGACCGCGCCCGCGGCCAGTTGCGTGCCGCAGTGTGCTCGACTCCTGAAACTGCGCCGCTCGCCGCGATGGAGATCGAAGTCAGCGGCAGGCCGCCCGAATTGGTGATGGTGACGGACTGCGCGGCGGAAAGCTGGCCGTCCGGAGTGGCCGGGAAGGCGAGCGACGTGGGATTCAGAATATCGGTGGGCGCGAGCCACGCCGGTGCCGTTCAGTTCGACGGTTTGCGTTCCCGCCCCATCGGTAAAGGTGAGCAGGCCGGTGGCCGCGCCGGCTGCGTGGGCGCGAACTCCACTTGCACCTGGCAATCGGTGTTCGGCGCCAGGCTGGTTGTGCCGCACGAGTTGCTGGAGATGACAAACGGCGGCGGTGATGGAGACGCTGCCGATGGGAATGGCCGACCGCGCTGCTGTTGGCGGCTGTGACCGGCAGCGGCGCGGAGGTGGCTCCGACCTCGACCTGGCCGAAGTTGACGGTGGACGGGGTGAGGCTGACTGACGCCGGCCGGCGCGCCGGTTCCGTTCAGATCGACCGTGAGTTGGCCGCCGTAGACGTTGGCGAAGATGGTCATCTGGCCGGTGAGCGGGCCGGTGGCCTGCGGCGTAAATGTCACCTGAATGGTGCAGCTCGCGCCCGCGGCTACCGACGCATTCACGCAGTTGTCGGTCTCGCTGAAGTCGCCGGTCGATGGAAATCGAGGTCGGCGTGAGGGCGACGCTGCCGGTGTTTTCAGGGTGACGGTCAGCGCGGCTGCTGGTGGTGTCGAAGACCTGGCTCGGGAAGGTGAGCGAAGCCGGGACTGGCGGCGCGCGCTGGTCAAGCCCGTGCCCGCGCTCCACAGCGGAGTTTGCCAGATGCCGCGCCCGTAGGTGGCCGCCACCAGCACCGGCGCAGAAGCCGTGGCCGGAGCGGCGCTGAGAGCGACGACCGGCGCGCCGGGCAATCCGGAGCCAAACGCCGACCAGCAGTTCGACAGACGTCTTGCGCGCAGTTCGCGACCTCGGTGGTGAAGTACACGCCCACATCGGTGGCAACGTACACCGTGTTGGCGTTCTGCGGGTCCACGGCCAGGCTGTTGGCTGGCGCGGCGGGCAGGTTGGCCGTGATGTCGGTCCAGGTCGCCCCGCCGTTGGTCGAGCGGTACACCACTTGAATCTCCTGCTCCGGGCTCTCCATTCCCGCCACGGTCACGTACACCGTGTTGCCGGTGGGGTCGTGCGGATCGATGGTGACGCTGGAGATGTCGAGGCCGTAATAGTTGAGCGCGTGGCGTCGTTGACCACGGGATTCAGCGTGAGATCGTTCCATGCGGGCGAAGCGCTGGAGGAGGGATTCAGAATCGCGCTCAGAACATGGCCGGGCAGGTTGGCGCCGTTGTTGGCGGAGCCGTACATGCCGAGATAGATGATTTCGCCGCCGCGGCGAGCGGCATGGCGGCCATGGAGCGGATGAGCGCGTCGCCGTTGCAGGCAACACCGGTGGCCCCACTGTCGAGGATCGGGCTGATGGCGTTGCTCGCGCTCCAGCCGCACGCCGTTGGCCGGGCCGCGCCACACGCGGCAGGTCCCGATCAGCAACTGCGTGGGGTCGAGCGGGTCGACCAGAAACGGCGCCGGCGTAGGCATGGTGTCGCCGTCGCCGCCTACATCCGCATCGGTCACCACCGGGCTTGTGCCGAAAGCGGCCGGCGTGCAGGGAGCGGATTGCGAGCACAGGTAGATGGCGACTCCCGGCTGGTTGTTCACGTACCAGTTGGTGTTGTTCGTGGGATCGATCGCGACCGGGCCGCCGTAGCCGGAGAGAATCTGCGGCCAGTCCGCGGTCGACGGCGCTGCTCTTCACGCCGGCGTGCCGTTCACGCCCAGGCCGGCCATCAGGGTGTAAGGCGACGTAGCCACCGGCGACAGGCTTACCACCTCGGCCAGCGAGCCCAGGCTGCCGTTCAGGTTCTGGAAGTGCGTGGCGTCCGACGCGGAGCACGCCGATCCGGTTTCGCCGATGGCGTCGATCGAGCGCCAGAGGCCGCTGTCGTTGCCGACAAAAATCTCCAGCGGGATTGGCCGCGTTCCAGGCCAGCGCGTGCTGGAATTCGCCCACCTGCGCGCTCATGCAGGTGGTGGAGTTGGTGGTGTTGCGCCACGCGCAGCCCATGGCCAGGCTGCACTTCCACAAGATCGTTGGCGCCGGCCAAGCACCAGCGTGTCCTGCTCGGAGGGAACCGCGGCCAGCGTCAGGTTGTAGTTTCCGTTGGCAATGGTGGCGGCGCCCTGCGAGCGTGCTGGTTTCAAGCGCTGCCGTGTTCCATTGCTTGGCAAACGTGATCGTCGGGTTGCCGCACGCGCCGCCGCTGATGGCGCACTGGTCCTGCCACAGTCCCTGGTCCTGATTGTTCAGGTCCACGGTCCAGGCAAACGTGTCGCCGGTTTGCGGATTGACCGCCAGCGCACCGCGAAAGATGGGGCAGGCGATGGAGCCGGCCTGCCCGGAGTTGGTCGGGCACATTTGCGTCGGTGAGTCCCGGTGCCCGGCTGCGCGGCCATGCGCGTCCAGGTGACGCCGTCGGGCGATTGGTAATAGCCGTGATAGCGCACCGCGGCCACAAACAACTGCCGCACCGGAGTTCCACACCACGGCCGTGGCGGCATTGCCGTCAGGCGAAGTGTGAAGAATTGAGCGGGCCCTGCACGATCTTCGCCGCTGCCGTCGGTGATGGTGGCCAGGTGCCAGGTGGCTCCGCTGTCGGTGGAGTAGTAGAGGCCCTCGTAGCTATGTTGAGTGGCCAATTGGCATTCACCAGTGTGCCTTCATAGGCCTGCGAAACCGCGGCCACGACCAGCTGCGGATTGACCGTGCTCCAGGCAAAGCCGGCAAAGCCCTCGCCGACGAAGCTGAAGTCCACGCTGCTCAGACCGTCCTCCTTGTCGGCGGTTTTCTGGATCAGGCTCCAGGTGTTTCCGCCGTCGGTGGAGCGCAGAATGCCGGCGCCGTAGTACGAGTCGAGCACATCGTTGGGATCGCCGGTGCCGGCCAGAATCACGCCGGTCCCGCCCGGCTGCACGGTGAGCGCGCCAATGCTGATGGAAGCGTCAGCGGCTCCGCCGAGAGCGGCCACAGTGTCGGTGAGCGGGGTAAAGACGATGTTCGACGGCGTCGACGCGCCGGCATTGTTCGCCATCCACACGCCGCCGCCCGTGGTACCGACATAGAGCCGGTTGCCGGTCGCGTCAGAGGGATCGAGCGCGAGCGCCGCCACGCGGCCGGTGACGAGGCCAAAGTCCGGGGTTTGGACGGCGGTGGGGCCGAGGGGCTGCCATGTGGAGCTTGATGTTGTGCTGGTCGTGGTCTGGGTCTGAAGCGCTCGACCGCCGGCGGAAGCGCCGGGGAGCGAAGCGCTGAAACGGCGGACGGCGGTTGTGCGAGCGGCCCAGCGGCGGTCCGGCGACAAGCCGCGCTGGGCGAGAAAACGCTGCGCTTCAAGAACGCGAGGAGGCACGCGAGGAGGGACCAGCGGGGAACCGCGCGACGGCCGCTGAACCTGCGGCAACGACGGTTTGGCTTCCGTGGCCGGAGCCGTGGTCTGCGCTAACGCTGCCGGGCCGAGTGAGAAGGGTATCAATAGCCATGCGGCTGCCGCTACTCTTGCCACGCGCCACAGTTGGCGCGTTGCGGTGCGCGCGGGGCGCGCTTCCCCGTCTTGCCATTGCGTAGAGGGCCCTTGCACTTCGGATCGAGCATTGGATTCGTCACGCGTATCCGGAGATCGATTCCGGCTTCCCCTTTTCTGAAGATCTTCCAATGGGGATGAGCGCGGAATCCACCGGATAACGCTCAACGAAACACGCAACTTCCGGGAATGAGACTGCCGCCCATTATAGGACAGCGCCAAACGGGACAAAGTGTGATCGCGGATACAGTGCGCGGGTTGGGCTGATTTCCGGCGAAGTCGCGCCTTTCCAGCGCCGATCGGCAGGCGATGCAAGCTGGATTTATGTGGCGCAGGATGGCAAGCCTTTACCGGCGGCCGGTGAAGGCGCCAGGCGCGAACGCGTAGTCGCTGGTGAAGCCGCCGAAGCCGACACTGTAAAGCATGCAATCAGCGGAACGAAGAGGGCCGCCCGCAGGCGGCCCTCATGCTGATCACTGACAACTGACCACTGACAACTGTTTCCTACCACCGCCCCCACGCGCGCTGAAGTAGTCGGCCAGCGTCATGCCGATCAGCACCAGGAAAATGAAGAGGCCCGAGGCCACGGTGAGCTTGGTGAGCTTGGTGCTGTACTTCACATGCATGAAGAACAGCACCACCAGCGTCGTCTTGGTGGTGGCGATGGCCAGCGCGACGACGGGATTCCAGAACAGGTGACCCGAGCGATGTGCCACTCGCCAGTCGAAACGACGCCCACACGTAGCCGCCGTGCCCACCAGCAACGCGCAGAGAATGACCACATAGATCCTGGGGCTGACGATGTGATGCTCGTGTTCGCTCGTTGTTCGTCGTTGTGCTCGCTCATGCCATGTGTCCTTCAGTAATGCCTGCTGATCAGGTACAGCAGCGCGAAAGAGATAGATCCAGATGATGTCGACAAAGTGCCAGTAAAGGCCGAAGTTCTCAACAAACGTCACGTGCCCCGTGGTGTAGGCCCCGGCGCGGGCGCGGAAGATCATGAAGACCAGAATGCCGATGCCGATGACCATGTGCAGCGCGTGCATGCCGGTCATGGCGAAGTAGAGGAAGAAGTACATCTCGGTCTTCTGCGCCATGTCGGGCGGCAGCGGCTTGTCGTCCGGATACTGCTTGTGGACTTCCGGGTCCGAGGCAGGATTGAGGAATGACTGCATCGCTGAAGTGGAGACCGGGAACGTGGTGCTTCTCCCATTTCTCGTGCTACTCGATGCCCTTGATGCCGAGGAAGGCGAGCCCGAGGATGAAGCGTGAGGCTCAGGAAGAGCACCAGCCCGCCCTTGCGGCGCATCTCCGCGCGACCACACGCCCATGGCCATGGTGAAGCTGGAGACGATCAGCACCGCGGTATTCGCGGTGCCCCAGAAGATGCTCAACTGGTGCGAGCCGTCGACGAAGGCCGGATAGTACCAGTTGCGCATGATCAGATAGGCGGTGAACAGGCCGCCGAAGAACATGACTTCAGTGAGCAGGAAGAGCCACATGGCGAAGTTGGTGGCGTCGAACTGCTGATCGACGGATCTCGAAGTGGTGGCGCTGATAGGGCGGATGCTCGTGATGCAGCCTCCGTCCGCGGCGCCGTTGGCGATTGCCGGTGCTATCCGACACTCGCCACCTCTTTCTGTTGCTGGCTTCTCCAGCCACTCGTAGTCGTAGGCTTCGTGGTCCATGATGGGAATCTCGGGGAAGTTCTCGGTCAGCGGCGGCGACTGCGTCTGCCACTCCAGTCCCGTGGCCTGCCAGGGATTGTTGCCCGCGATCGGCGCCGTACTTCAGCGACCAGGTGAGGTAAAGGACCGGCAGCAGGTAGCCCACGCCCAGAATGGTCGCGCCGGCGGTCGAGAACACGTTCAGCACCTGGAACTCCGGCGGGTAGGCGGCATAGCGCCGCGGCATGCCCAGCGTGCCCAGGATGAACTGCGGGAAGAACGTGAAGTTGAAGCCGATGAAGGTGACCAGCGCCGCCAGCTGCGAGATCTTCTCCGGATACATGCGGCCGGTCCACTTGGGCCACCAGAAGTGGATGCCGGAAAGGAAGGCCATCAGCATGCCGCCCACCATCACAAAGTGGAAGTGGGCCACGATGAAGTACGTCTCGGTCAGGTGAATGTCGGTGCCCGTCGCGCCGAGGAAGACGCCGGTCATGCCGCCGATGGTGAACAGGCCCATGAAGCCGAAGGCGTAGAGCATCGGCGTTTCAAAGGTGATGGATCCCTTGTAGAGCGTGAAGGCCCAGTTGAAGATCTTGATGGCCGAGGGCACCGCGACCAGCATGGTGAGCAGCGAGAAGACCAGCGCCGCGTAGTTCGAGATGCCCATGATGAACATGTGGTGGGCCCAGACAAAGAAGCCGAAGACGGCGATGGCCACCGAGGAGAACGCGACCGCCGTGTAGCCGAAGACGCGCTTGCGGCTGAAGGTGGAGACGACCTCGGAGATGACTCCCATGCCGGGCAGAATCATGATGTAGACGGCGGGGTGCGAGTAGAACCAGAACAAGTGCTGGAAGAGAAGCGGGTCGCCGCCCTAGGCGGGATCGAAGACGCCGATGTCGACAGATGCGCTCCAGGACGACCAGCACCAGGGTGATGGCCAGCACCGGCGTGCCCAGCACCATGAGGATGCTGGCCGCGTAGTGCGACCACACAAACAGCGGCAGCCGGAACCAGGTCATGCCCGGGCAGCGCATCTTGTGGATGGTGACGATGAAGTTGAGGCCGGTAAAGATGGAGCTGAAGCCGGCGACGAAGATGGCCAGGCCGGTGGAGATGACGTGGGTGTTCAGATAGTGCGTGGAGAGCGGAGTGGTGAAGGTCCAGCCCGTGTCCACGCCGCCGGCGGCCATGGTGTAGATCGACCATGATGCCGGCGACGACGTAGAGATACCAGCTGAGCAGGTTGATCTTGGGCAGCGCCAGGTCCTTGGCGCCGACCATCATGGGGATGAGGAAATTGCCGATGGTGGCGGGCACCGACGGCACCAGGAAGAAGAAGACCATGATGACGCCGTGCATGGTGAACACCTTGTTATAGGTGTCGGCGGCCATCAGGTCGGACTGCGGCGTCAGCAGCTCCAGGCGGATGAGGCCGGCCAGGGCCCCGCCGATAAAGAAGAAGAACGTGATCGAGATCAGGTAGAGCGTGGCGATCCGCTTGTGGTCGCCGGTCAGCAGCCAGCTCAGCAGGCCGTTCTCCTTGGTCAGGAAGTTCATCTTGGGAATCCTGGCCGTGGACTGATCGGGAAGACTGACGATGGTGGTGGCGCTCATGGCTTGACCTCCTTCTGCGCCGCGGGCGCCTGGGCCGCCGCCGCTGCTTTGCCGGCTGCGCTCTCCGGCAGCAGGTCGGTGGTATTCAGTTGTCTGCTGGACGCGGTAGTCGGAATCGAGATTCTTGATGTATTCCACCAGGGCGATCACGCCTTCTTCGCTGACCTGGCCCTGGTAGGTGGGCATGATGGGCGCGTAGCCCTGCGTGATGTGCTGCGACGGATTCAGAATCGCCTCGCGCAGATAGGCGTCGTCGGCGGTGACGGTCTGGCCGGTGGAGAGCGTGAGCTTGGAGTCGTAGACGTTGGCCAGGCTGGGCCCGCGCGCGTCGGGCCGCGTGTTGTGGCAGGCGTTGCAGCTCAGGCTGGCGAAGAGCCGCTCGCCATCCTGCGCCAGCGAGTTGCCGCTGGTCGAGCCTGCCAGCCACTTCTTGAAGTCGTCGGGCGTCATCACCACCACGTCGCCGATCATCTGCGAGTGGTTGGTGCCGCAGTACTGCGTGCAGAACAGGTGATAGGTGCCGGGCGTGGTGGCCTCAAACCACACCGTCGTGTAGCGGCCCGGAATCGCCTCGCGCTTCACGCGAAACGCGGGAATCGAAAAGCTGTGAAACACATCCTGCGAGATCAGCGTCAACTGGACGGGCTGGCCCACGGGCACGTGCAGCGCGTTGATCTCGTGCTGGCCGCCGGGATGCTCGACCTTCCACATCCACTGCTTGCCCACCACATAGATGTTCATGGCGTTGGCCGGCGGCGTGTAGATGCGGAAGTAGAGCAGCGCGCCCCACACGAACATGATCAGGAACAGCCCCAGCGGAATGATGGTCCAGGTGGCTTCGAGCAGCGTGGAGCCCTCGATCTGCACCGCCTGCGGATGGCGCTTCTTGCTGTAAAGGATCGAGAAGCTCGACGATCAGCAGAACCACAAGCGTCAGCCCGACCAGGCTCACCAGGACCATGAAGAAATAGAGCGCGTCCATCTGGGGCGCAATCTTCGACGCCTCCGGCGGAAAGAGCGCGAAGTGCGTCAACCACTTGACGAGAAACTGCCAGAGTACTGGGCTGATGTGGTCCATTCCTTTATCCGTTCACTTTCTTTGCTGTCCCGTGAGCCTCGGCGTCGATCTCGTGATCGTGCCTGAAGTCGCGGCGAAACATCACCAACATGAATCCGCCCAAAAGCACCAGCGTGAAGAACCCGCCCAGCTGCACCACCCGCGCAATGATCAGATCGTGCGTGTTGGTCGCGGGATCGTAGTGGTAGCAGTAGGTGAGAATGTTGTCCACCGGCGATCCGATGCGATTCGACGAGGCTTCGTTGAGGCCCAGCAGCAGATCCTTGGGCGAGTACTCAACTCCCATGTAGTACTGGGCCAGCTTGCCCTCCGGGGTCACGATCTGAATCGAGCTGGCGTGCGCAAACTGCGTCAGGTTGCTGCCGGGCACCTTGAGCTTGACGTAGCGGAAGCCGACCGCCTGGGTCAGCGCATCGATGTTCGGCCTGCGTGCCGGTAAGGAAGTGCCAGCCGTTGGCCGTCTCCGGATGCCCGTAGCGCTTCACGTACTCGCGCTTCTTGGCCGCGGCCAGGTCCGTGCCCTCGGTGGGATCGATGCTGACCACGACGATGTTGAAGTCCTTGCCGGGAACGAAGCGCACCATCTCCAGCGCGCTGGTCAGGCCGTCCAGCTCTTCCGAGCAGAGCATGGGGCAGCTGGTAGTAAACCAGCGCCAGAATCGCGGGCCGCTTGCCGAAGTAGCTGCCCAGCGCCACCTGCTTGCCTGCGTCGTCGGTGAACGTCAGGTTCAGCGGCAACTGCGTGTTGAGATGCTGCTCGATGCCGACGCCGTTCGAGAATCGATGGCGGCTTGTCGTTGACCGGCCCTGTCTGCTTGTCGCCGTAACTGGAGACCTGCGCAAAGCGAGCGGAGCCGCAAATCGACAGCACAATCGCGCCCGCCGCCGCCAACTGCCGCGCTCGCGCCAGCTTCTCCGGATTGTGCCTTTCGCATTCCATCTTGCGAACTCCCTCAGTTGCTCTTCCCTGCAAGTCCATCTGCGTCGCTATGCGTTTTCCATCACTTGCCCCTCGGTCGCTCTGCTCTGCCGCTGCCCGTACCGCCTGCCTCCTCCGCCTCGGCCTGCTCATAAGCCGGTGCGCGCAAATCCGTTGGTCAGCGGCATGGTGATCGCCGGCCGGTTGTCGCCGGTCATCGGCGGCTGCAGTCTGCGCCGGCGGCGCCACCGGCAATCCCCGCTGCGCAATCAGCTCCATGGCGCGCTCGATGGGAATCCTGACCGTGCCCTTCGACTGATCGATCCAGCTGTAGTTCGACAGCAGCAGATCCTCGCGCGCGTGCAGATCGGCAATATCCTGGTCGCCGTCGTCGGTCTGCAGCCGCGGCGTGGGAAAGGTCTGCGTCAGTTCCGCCACCTTGTTCTGCAGCTCGGGGCTGGAGGGCATGTTGCCGAGCTGGCGCACATCCACCGTCTTCGTCCACTTGCTGTTCGGCCCGTCTTCCTTGTTCATGTGCGCGTTGATCACCTTGCCGATGCCGTAGCAGAGCAGGCCCGTGACCGCGACAAAGATGGCCAGCGCGGTAAGAAACACGACGATGCCCGTGACGTTCGCATCGCTGCGCTCGTAGCCCGCCGACGCATCGACTTCGTCTTTTCCGGCTCGTGGCCCTGTCCGTCTCTCGGCTCGGGTTGGTTATGCGTGGGCATGTTCAGGCTCCAGAATCTCCGCCAGATGCGGATCGTTCACCTGCACCAGCGGCCGCGTCTTCAGGCGCGTGCAGAAGTAGGCCACCCAGAAGGCGAACATGGCCACCGGCACCGCGATGTACTCAAGAATTCCCCAGCTGAAGTGCAGGTTGCGCGCGGCGTCTTTGAAGTTCGGCTCGATCAGCCAGAACATGTCGAAGGCCCTGGCAAAGACCATCCACTGGCACACCCGCACCAGGCGCTTCTTGTTGCGCTTGAGGTCGCGCGAGAGCAGCATGGTGAACGGAATCAGCCAGTGGAAGATGAAGTCGAGCGTGATGATGACGCCCCAGCCGCCGCGGATGCGGTCCAGGTACCAGTTGATCTCGTCGGGCAGGTTGCCGGACCAGATGATGAGGAACTGCCCGAAGGCCAGGTAGATATTGAGCATGACAAAGGCAAAGGTGAGCTTGCCCAGGTCGTGCTGCTCGGTCTGGCGCAGGATGGTCTTGAACGGCTCGGCCTTGGAGAGCGAGATGGCCACGATGATGGAGAACGCCAGCACCAGGTAGCCCTGCCCCACCAGGAACAGCAGGCCGTAGACCGTCGAGAACCAGGTGGCATCCATCGACATGACCCAGTAGATGGCGCACGCCGTCATGGTGACGGCGTAGATCACGATGCCGGGGCCGCTGATGTTCTCGAATTTCTTGATCCAGTAAGGCGTGTTCTCCGGGCCGTGTCGGCATCGCGCTTGCAGCGCCAGCGCGTTGAGCCGCCACGCATAGAAGCCCCAGATGGCGAAGCAGAGCAGGCTCGACCCAGAGGAACGTAGTCGGGATTCAGCATGGGCCGCTTGAAGTCGAGGCAGTGCGCCTGAATCTCGGTGATCAGAGCCGTGCTTGAGCGCCGCGGCCGTATCGCTGTCGCTGGTGTAGTGCGCCCACAGGTAAAGCCGCTTCATGGCGAATGGCCATGACCAGCCAGTAGACGAAGACCAGCGGCAGCGTGCGGCTCATGGCCTCGAGCGGCCGGCGCAGCAGCAGGCCCCACTTGCCGCCCGAGCAGTACTGCACCATCAGCAGGGCGAGGCCGCCGACGCACAGCCCCCAGGTCACCATCGTGCCGAGCGACCCAGGCGCGCAAGAAGTGATCGAAGCCCAAGCTTGTCCTGCGCATTCGCGAGGAATATCGAGAATCACGGCGATGCACATCGAAGATCCCGCCCACGATCAGCGCGCGGCTCTTCCAGGCGTCGACAAAGGCCGGCGCGCCGAGATCGGCGGGAAGCGCCTTGGCGTGCCCTGCTCCGTGTGTCGATGCTTGCGGTTCGTGAGCCATTCTGTTGCTTCCTTACTTCTGGGCCGCCGGGGCCGGTTTGCTTACGGGAATCTTGATCGTTGGCGGTCGCCGGATAGCCGGAGCCATGCCCGGCGTTCCCTCGCTGGCGATCGGGCTTGATAGGCCTGAACCGCCGTTGACGGCAGCGGCCACGGCTGCGCGTACTCTGGATGACCTTCGTCCGCGGCCAGATCCTTCAGGTTCCTGATCTGCGACGCCGGCCGGCACATCCTGCAGCCGTCGCTGCCTGGCTGAGCTGCAGGGCGCGAATGTAAGCCGCCACCGCCCAGCGGTCCGCCGGCGTCAGTTGCGCCGAGTAGTCGGGCATGGCGCCGTAGCCGTGCGTCATCACGTAAAAGTAGTGCGAGAGCGGCTGCGACATGCGCACCTGGTCGTGCAGATTTGCCGCCGGCTTGAAGCCGCGCTGCACAATCTCGCCCAGCCCGTTGCCCACCCGCGAGTGGCACGGCGTGCAGTAGATGTTGAAGCGCTCCTGCCCGCGCTTGAGCACTTCCATCGTCACCGGGAAGGGCAATCAGTTCAGTTCCTGGCGGTAGCCGTTTGGCGCCCTGCACCACGCCGGTATAGAAGTAGCTGTCCTCGTGCAACTGGCCGCGGGCCACGGTGTTCAGCACCTGCGGACGCGCGCCGCGATGATCGGCAAAGAAGTCCGTGCCGCGCTGCGGAACCATCTTCGGCTGGTCCTGCATGTCCTGGCGGCAGCCGGCGATGAGCAGAAGGCAAGTGATCGTGGCAAAGGCAAATGGCCGGCCACCCTCCCGCGCAAACCGCGAAGGGGCGGGGCGCCCTGCCTGATCCCTGATCCCTGATCCCTGTTCCCTGCTCATCAGTACTCCACCTCCACCACCGAGATCGGCTTGAAACTGCTGCAGGTAGGCCTTGGTCTCCGCCAGATCGAACTTGGGGTCGAGCGCCTCAAGGCACAGGAAGAACTTGTCCGTCGTCGCGCCATCGCGGAAGTTGGGCGCATTGAACAGCGGATGATAGAGCGCCGGCAGCCCGTTCAGCGCCAACATGCCGAAGGCCGCCGAAAGTCCGGCCCACAGAATGGTCCACTCGTAGGCAGGCACAATGAAGGCCGGCCACGAATACGTGGGCCGGCCCGCGATATTCAGCGGATACGCCAGCACCGAGATCCATGTTTCCAGCGCGAACATGGCCGCTCCGCCCATCAGGCCGCCGATCAGCGTAACCAGCGGCACCTTGTTGCGATGGAAGCCGATGGCCTCGGCCGCTTCTTCCACCGGATAGGGCGTGTAGCAGTCCATGCGCCGCCAGCCATCCTGGCGCGCCTGCCGCGCGGCCCGCACCAGATCGCCCGGCGTATCGAATTCGGCCAGCAGGCCGTAGGTTCCTTCGCGTGCAGGCATCAGTCACCAGCCTCCACTGCCGCCTTGGGCTTGATCTTGGCCCCCGGCAGCAACATGCGAATTTCGTTCATGGGAATCATGGGCAGGAAGCGCACAAACAGCAGGAACAGGAACGTGAAGAATCCCAGCGTGCCCACGAAGGTCATGTAGTCCCACTTGGTGGCGCGATAGGTGCCCCACGACGAAGGCAGAAAGTCGCGGTAAGGCTGGTAACGACAATGACGAAGCGCTCAAACCACATGCCCGTGTTCACCACGATGGAGATGAAGAACATGAACGCAATGTTGGTGCGCAGCTTGCGCGACCACAGCGTCGTCAGCGGAATCAGCCAGGTTGCAGGTGATCAGCACCCAGTAGGACCAGCCCATCGGCCCGAAGGCGCGATTCCAGAACGTGAAGGCCTCCCAGTGGTTGGCCGAGTACCAGGCCATGAAGGCTTCCATGCCGTAGCCGTAGGCCACGATGAATCCCGTCACCAGCATCACCTTGCCCATGTTGTCGATGTGGCGCTCGGTGACCAGCGACTCCAGGTGATAGAACTTGCGCAGCGGAATGGCCAGCGTGAGCACCATGGCGAAGCCGGAGTAAATGGCGCCGGCCACAAAGTAGGGCGGAAAGATGGTGGTGTGCCAGCCGGGCAGAACGGCCACGGCGAAATCGAAGCTGATGACCGTGTGCACCGAGAGCACCAGCGGCGTGGCCAGCCCGGCCAGCAGCAGCGAGGCCGTCTCATAGCGCATCCAGTGGCGCACCGAACCGCGCCAGCCCACGCTGAGCAGTGCCGTAAAAATACTGCGCGATCTTCGACTGCGCGCGGTCGCGCATGGTGCCGAAGTCGGGCACCATGCCGATGTACCAGAACACCACCGAAATGGTGGCGTAGGTCGAAACCGCGAAGACGTCCCACATCAGCGGCGAGCGGAACTGCGGCCACACGGTCATCGTGAAGGGCAGCGGGAAGCAGCCAGTAACCCAGCCACGGACGGCCCATGTGAATCAGCGGGAACATGCCGGCGCAGACCACGGCAAAGATGGTCATGGCCTCGGCAAAGCGGCTGATGGAGTTGCGCCAGCCCTGCTTGAACAAAAGCAGAATGGCGGAGATCAGCGTGCCGGCGTGGCCGATGCCGATCCACCAGACGAAGTTGATGATGGCGAATCCCCAGGCCACCGGCTGCGTGATGGCCCAGATGCCAACGCCCTTGAGGAACAGCCAGGTCACCGCCACCAGCAGCATGGTGGCGCCGCCGCCGGCCACCGCGAAGAGGCCAAACCAGCCCATCGGCGTGTGCGGCGTGAGCACAATGCGCGCGATCTTCTCGGTGATCGACCGGAAGGTCTGCCCCGGCGCGATGACCCGGAATTCTCCGGTTGCCGGATCGATCGCAGTGATCAGTCGGGTTTTATTTCCTTGGTTGCCATCGCTGCTCTTCAAAAACCTCTGATCAAATCGTTCCCTGTTCCCTGTTCCCTGTTCCCTGTCTCTTCGCCGGCGCGTGCTCCACCGGCGTCTCTTCAAGTTCCTGGTTCAGATTCAGAACTTCGGCCACATACTGTCGTCCGCGGGCGCGTGTTCTGTCGGCAATCACCTGGTAGCTGCGCTGCTGCGCGCGCAGCTTCGCTACCCGGCTGTCTGTGTCGTTGATGTTGCCAAAGACGATCGCGCTTGCCGGGCAGGCCTGCTGGCAGGCGGTCACGATCTCGCCGTCGCGGATGTTGCGGTTTTCCTTGTCGGCCTCGATCTTGGCCGCCGTGATGCGCTGCACGCAGTAGCTGCACTTCTCCATCACGCCGCGCGAGCGCACGCTCACGTCGGGGTTGCGCATCAGCTTCAGGCTCTCGGTCTCGTAAGTCGGAGTAGAGCAGGAAGTTGAAGCGGCGCACCTTGTAGGGGCAGTTGTTGGAGCAGTAGCGCGTGCCCACGCAGCGGTTGTAGACCATCATGTTCAGGCCTTCCGGCGTGTGCACCGTGGCGCCCACCGGGCAAACCTGCTCGCAGGGCGCGTTCTCGCAGTGCTGGCAGGCCATGGGCTGGAAGTGCGCGCGCGGCGCGGCCAGATCGCCCTCGAAATAAGTGTCGATGCGCAGCCACTGCATGTTGCGGCCGATGCGCACCTGCTGCTTGCCCACCACGGCGATGTTGTTCTCGGCATAACAGCTCACGATGCAGGCATTGCAGCCCGTGCAACTGTTCATGTCGATCGACATGGCCCAGGCGTTGGCTTCGTTGTAGGCCCAGTTGGGGAAGAGCGAGGTGTCGCGGGTCGGGCGTCTCGTGGCGTTCGCCCTCGTGCGCGAAGTTCGGATTGGCCTTGAACTCCTCCAGCGTGGCGTAGCGGATGATGCCGCGCGGGCCCAGCGCCTCATCGGCTTCGAGCGAATTGTTGCCGTTGCCCTGCGGCTGGCCGAATGTGCTTCGCGCGGTGATCCTGGTAGTGGCTCTTGGTGATCGCCGTGCCCCACTTGCCGTCGACCTTGCGGATGGAGCCGGTGGCGTAGAACGGCGCCCAGGTGTTGCGGATCAGATAGGCGTTGAAGCCCTGCGCCCGAGCCCACGCGGCCGGCAAACTCGCGCCCATAGCCGAGATACACCGTGACGGAGTTGTCGGGATGGCCCGGCGCAACAATCACCGGCGCCTTCACCTTGCCGTTGCCCACGCTCAGCTCGACGATGTCGTCTTCTTCGAGGCCCAGCTTGGTCAGCGTCGCGCCGGAAACAATCGCCGCATTGTCCCAGCTCAGGTTGGTTACCGGCTTGGGCAGCTCCTGCAGCCAGCCCACGTTGGTCCAGCGGCCGTCATAGATATTCGGATCGGGCCGGAAGATGATTTCGATGCGAATCCTTCGGCGTGGGCGCGGGAACCGTGATACGACGGATGCCACATGCCGGAATTCGCTAAGCCGATGTCGAACGCCGTGTCCGCAATCCAGCCGTCGTGCAGCGCCTTGCGCCAGCCGGTTTCGAAATCGCCCTTGATGACCGGCTTCCACGTCTCGCGCACCGCATCGTACGGGCTCACCATCGGCTCGTCGAGCAGCGTCTGGAAAACGTGGTGCGCGGTCTGCCCGCCATAGAGCGGATCGATCATCGGCTGCACGATCGAAACCGTGCCGTCATAGGCGCGCGCATCCGACCACGACTCCAGATAGTGCGCCGCGGGAATGTGCCAGTGCGACATCTGCCCCGTCTCGTCGTAGATGCGAGCCGAGATGCGCCACGATCTTGGCCTTGTTGAAGGCATCGGCAAAATCGAGATCGGCGGGCGCGTCGTAGATCGGATTGGCATTCAGAATGACCAGCCAATCCACCTTGCCCGCATTCAGATCGGCAACCAGCGCCTTGAAATCGCCAAGCTGATCGCTGGGCAGCGGAATCGCCGGCTCGGAGCTGACGTAAACCGTCTTGCCCACATTGCCGAGCGCATTATTGATCGCCAGCGCCAGCGCCGCAACCGACGGATCCTGATACAGCCCCGGAATCACCGCGCTCTTGCCCGCATTCGCCTTCAGATCCTTCGCCAGCGCGGCCAGAAACTTCTGCTGCTCGTCGGTCCACGCATAGCCGGGAGCGTTCACGCCCGGCACGCCCACAGCCTGCGCCAGCGCCGCCGCAAACGCCGGAATCTCGCTCGCGCGCAGTCCCAGCCGATGCTCGGCCTTCATGCCGGTCGTGGTCGGCGTGCTCTCGACCGCGTACAGCCGGTTCATGCCGTTTTCCGGCTGCTTGCGCCGGTCGGCGTAGTCGCGCACCAGCTTGTGGAAGCCCGGATAGCTCGCGCCCGAAAGAAAATCCGCATCGAGCGAGACAATCACGTCGGCCGCGCTCAGGTCGTACTGAACGTTCATCCCGTTCGCAAGAAACGTTCCCGCAATCGCCGGGTCGTACTGCACCAGCTTCGCCTTGGGATACGCCTTCTGCACCGCCTTCCACTGCCGCGCCAGCGTCGGCGAAGTAATGGTCGCGCTCAGGAAGTAAATGCCGGTCCCGTCCTTGGTCGCCGCCACCTTGTCGCGCAACGCCTCGGCAAACTCCGCCCACTCGCGGCTCTCGCCGCGATAGGTCACATGCTGCGAGCGGTCGGGATCGTAAAGATCGAGCAGCGTGCCCTGCGAATACGGATCGGAGCCGCCCTGGTTGTACGCGTGCTCGGGATTGCCGTCGATCTTGATGGGCCGGAACTCGTCGCTCTTCACCAGCAGCGGCACCGCGCCGGTCGCGAACGGATGCGCCGTGGCAAAGTACATCGGCTTGCCCAGAATCAGATCTTCCGGCGCCTTGACGTAGGGATAGATCGGCTCGTCGGGCTGCTTGGTGCAACCGGCCAGCCCGGCCAGCGCCATCGACGCGCCCATCAATTTCAGAAAGCCGCGCCGCGAAACCGGATCGACCCACTCCTGCGCCGCCGAGGGAAACTCGCGCTCCACCGCCGCCTGAAACTCCGGCGTATTGGCCAGCTCGTCGAGCGAGCGCCAGTATTTTTTGCCCTTCGCGCCCTTCAGCTCGCGGCGCACCGCGTCGAGCGTCATGGCGCTCGGCGTATGCTGCTCGAATGCTGCGCCGTCAGTCGTTCACGGCATTCTCCATCGGCTGCTCCATCGCCGGCGAGTTCTTTCTGCTCTGCGCTCATCGGTGGCACACCTCGCAACTGGTCAGGTCCTTCGGGGTGCGAATCTTGTAGTGATCCAGAGGAAGTGGCCCAGCTCATCCTGGCTGGTGAACTTCTGGTAGCTGTACCGACAGGCCGACAGCGCTCGCCGGCCAACATCGCCCGCGCAAGCCTTGCGTCCATCGCCGAGGATCAGCATCAGCGAAGCCATCTGCGACGCCGGTCTGTCCGCTCGGATCCTGCGTCGTGCAGTTCACGCTCTGCGCCGTGGGCACGCCCGTCTTGTCGTCGATCGCCGCGCACCACACCGGCTTGTCTTCGGCCGGGCTCTTCCCACGCCATGTTGTAGATCTCGCTCGTGGGCCGCAGATTCTTGGCCGGATTGCGATGGCAGTCCAGGCACCACTCCATCTGCAGCGTGTTCTGCGCGTACATCAGCGGCATCTGGTCCACGCGCCCGTGGCAGCTCTCGCAGCCGATGCCCTTGTTCACATGAATCTCGTGGTTGAAGTAAACAAAGTCGGGCAGGTCGTGCACCTTGATCCAGGGAATCGACTGGCCCGGTCGCCCAGCTCTGCCGCACCGGCTCCAGCAGTTGCGCGTTGGTCCAGATCTGCGCGTGGCAGTTCATGCAGGTCCGCGTGGGAGGAATGCCGGCGTAGCTCGACTTCTCCACCGTGGTGTGGCAGTACTGGCATTGCAGCCCCAGCCCCTGCACGTGATGCTTGTGGCTGAAGGGCACCGGCTGGTCGGCGCGCTGGCCCTGCCGCGTGACCCACGGCGAGCGCTGCAGCTGGTCCAGCGTGACCCCCAGGGCAATCACAATCAGCCCCGTCAACACCAGGCTCATGCGAGCCAGAGCATTGGAGCTGCGGTCGAAGATTTGCGCCATGAACGATTCCCGGTTTGACTTTCGTTGTGCATGTGCCGCGTGTGCCGGCGGTCACATAGGTGATGTACAAGAAACGCTCTTCGATAGAACTTCAGACGGTGGGCGGGGAAGCCCGAAATTTCAATATAGCAGCTGCGAGGCCGCGCGCATCAAGCGCGGCGCGCAAAATCTGCAAAAAAATGTTTGTGGGAAACCGGTTTGCAACCGCTTGAAAACAAAACTCGGTTGTGACAAGAGCGATTGTCGGGGAAACCACCACTTTGCCCCTGTGCAGCCTGGGTGCTAGGTGTTGCAACGTATCACGCCGGAAAAGTACCACGCCGGAAGCACCAACGCTGCCCTGGCGCATGCGCAAACATTCGCGTCGGCGCCACCAGGTCAGCCGGAAGATCAGCCAGTGCGAAGGTCTCGGCCCGCCGGAGATCGCTCTTCCTTGCACGGCCCCGGCGCAGCATTCAGCACAAGACGCCGAGCAGGTTTCAGCGAAGGAGCTGTCCGGCGATGTTCGCGGCCAGCCGACAATCACCAGGAACACATCGAGGACGAAAAGCGCGATCGCAATGTCGTTGAAGAGTGTCGCCTGGGGCAGATTGGGCCAGAACTGATTGGCCGCCCAGAAGAGAAAGGCCGCCGCCAGCAGGATCGCCTTGGCAAGTTCCATTGCAGCGCGGCCGATGCGCAATCTGGTAGACGAGGTATGCAAAAGCGATCATCGCCAACGAAAACGCCGCGAGAAATCATGACTTCCGGCAGGAAACAGCCGCGGAGACCGCATCCCAGACCAACAGACGCGACGCCGCAAGCGTGACGACACCAAGGAAGACGGGAACGAACCGCTGGGTTCGG
This sequence comes from uncultured Acidobacteriaceae bacterium, assembly GCA_963701835.1. Lineage (GTDB taxonomy): Bacteria > Acidobacteriota > Terriglobia > Terriglobales > Acidobacteriaceae > Telmatobacter. The sequence goes on from CAVPBL010000020.1 coordinate 202,573, forward strand.
CCAAGACGCATGAACATAGGTCATTATTTCCGCGTCTCGAAAAGAAACCGTAAGGGCCTTCCGCGGCTGTCCCAGACAACCCGCGTGGCATCCCAATGCTAACAGTCGGATGCATTTAGAATTCATAAGGACGCAACAGCCGATTTCAACAACATCTCAATACGCGGGACTCATCAGCCCGGCTCTATGGGAACACCTGCCTTTCCATCGCGCCTGGTGAAGGCCCGCGCAGGACCCGTCAACGAACGATCAAGGAAGAGAGAGTATGAAGTACGCCGGACTGCTGGTGATGCCAGCCGGATTCTTTCTCACCCTTGCCGCGCTGGTGCTGTTTCCTGATCCGGCGCGGCGGGCGGCGTTTGTGCTGTGCGGCCTGGCGGTGGAGGGCATGGGGCTGGTCGTCGCGGTGCGCGGCCACATGCTGGCGCGCGGGGCGAGCCGCCCATGAATCCCGATCCCTCCCATGCCGTCCGCGCCACTGCCCGCATGAGCGACGCCGTCTTCGCGCTCACCCTCGCGCTGCTGCTGCTTGCGCCGCTGGCCATCGCCGGCGTGGCGCTCATCAATACCGGCCTGGGCCGCTCGCGCTCGGCCGCGCAGGCGCTGCTGGGCAATCTGGCCATCATCGCCGTCGCCGTCATCGTCTTTGCGCTCGTCGGCGCGACGCTTCGCCGGCACGCTGCCGGGACCTCGGCAGGCGGGATTCACCTTCCACGTGGCCGGCAAGCCCTGGAACTGGCTCGGCGCCGGCTCGTTTCTGCTCCGCGGCCTTGGGCGCGCCGCGCCGCAGGCGCAGCTTGCGCTGCTCTTTGAGTTTCTGGCCGTGGCCATGGCCGCTGATTTCCCTGGGGCTCGGGAGCGGACCGCTGGCGGCTCGCGGCCGGCTGCGCGTCGGCCGCGGTTCTGGCCGCAATCGTCTTTCCTCTCGCCGCGCACTGGATCTGGGGCGGCGGCTGGCTGGCGCAACTGGGCGTGAACTTCTCGCTCGGCGCGGGATTTCTCGATGCCGGCGGCGCGGCCACCGTTCACGTGCTCGGCGGCCTGAGCGCCCTGGCCGTGGTCTGGATTGCCGGGCCGCGCCGCGGCAAGTTTCCCAAGGAAGGCCTTTCCACCGCCATGCCCGGCCACAACGCCGTCTATGTGCTCTTCGGCTGCCTGCTGGCGCTGGTGGGCTGGCTGGCCTGGAACGCCGCCGGCGCGATCCTCTGGCTGCACGCGCCGCTCGCCGCGCTGCCCGGCACGGCCATCAATACACTGCTCTCGGCCTCCGCGCGCGCTCGCGGCCACTTTTTCCGTCACCCGCATCCGCTTCGGCAAGCCCGACGCCAGCCTCTGCGCCAACGGCTGGCTGGCCGGCCTGGTGGCTTCCAGCGCCTGCGCCGCCATCGTCACGCCGGGCGAGTCCATCTTCGTCGGCCTCGTCGCCGGCATCTTCACGCCGCTGCTGGTCGAAGTGCTTGAGCTGGCGCTCTCCATCGACGATCCCTCGGGCGCCATCACCGTGCACGCCGCCGCGGGCCTTTGGGGACTGGTCGCCGCGGGCATTTTTGCGCCGCAGCCCGGCCAACTCCTCGCGCAACTGGTCGGCATCGCCGCGCTGCTCGGACTCGTGCTGCCGCTGGTCTATCTGCTCTTCTGCGCTGCTCAACCGCGTCGTTCCCTTCCGCGTGGATCCCGACGGCGAGCGCATCGGCATGGACCTGCACGAACTGGGCGGCGGCGCCTATCCCGAGTTTGTCATTCACCGCGACGAATCGTACCGCTGAGCAAGTCAGATCGGGGTATCATCGAAAATATGGCGACGATCCACATACCGGAAAGCCGCGAAGCCGGTTCTTGCGCGTGATTGCCGCGCGCCAATCTGAATTGGCGAAGCTATGCCGCGAATTTAATGTGCGGCGGCTGGAACTGTTCGGTTCGGCTCTAAGCAGCGCATTCGATCCCGAGCGCAGCGATCTCGATTTCCTGGCGGAATTCGAGCCGCTTCAGCCGAGCGATTATGCAGATACCTATTTCGGCTTCAAAGAAGCGCTCGAGCGCCTCTTCGGACGGCCTGTCGATTTGGTCATTCCATCGGCCATCCGAAATCCTTATTTTCGCCAGAGCGTGGAAAAGAGCAAGGCCCTCCTCTATACAGCTTGAGGCACGGAAATATCTTTACGACATACAAGTAGCCGCAGGCAAAGAGGCGAGCTTTATCGATCGCCACGATTCGCGGATATCGAGGGAGTTTCTCGCCGACATGCCGCGAACATGCCTTTAGCTTATCGACGAGGCAATGAAGCGGCTTGAAAGAGTAGATTCCGGGAAGGCGGCCACGGTTACCATGTGCGGACATGATCTGCTTTGAATGATCATTACTCACGAATATGCCGAAATCGAGAATTCTTTGAGAAGAACGGCGGCGGACAGGATCGAGCCATGCGATGGAAGTCGAAAGGGAATTTTCGGTTCGCTGTTTTACCCGTGGGGTCTGCTGGTGCAGGCGGCGGCCATCATCCACTTCATCCGCCGGCGCCCCGACACCTATTGGATCTTCATCATTATTTTTCTCGGCGCGCTCGGCGCACTCATCTATCTCTGCGTCGAGGCCCTGCCCGATCTCGGCCTGCTGCGCCATCATTCAAGGGGTTCCCGCGCCGCAAGCGCATCGCCCAACGCTGATCGAGATTCACGACAATCCCTCCGCGGAAACTTCGAAGAGCTCGGCGACCTCTACATGGACGAGGGCAAGCTCCAGATGGCGCGAACTGCATTCATCAAAGCGATCGCCGCGCGCTCCAACACTTTGGATTGTTTTTACCGGCGCGGCGTATGCGCCTACATCCTCGGCGACGCCGAGGCAGCTCTGCCCGACCTCGAAATGGCGGTGCAGAAAGATCCTGGCCACGATTTCTATCGCGCCGCGGCTTGCTGGCCCACGCCTATGCGCAGACCGGCCAGAAGGAAAAGGCTGAAGCCATGTTCCGCCAGGCATCGAACGCTCGACCCTGTCGGAGACTTATTTGAATTACGCGGAATTCTTGCCGCCGAGGGACGCAACGCCGAAGCACGCCAGTGGGCACAGAAAGTCTGGATAAAAAGCTGACGATGCCGGCTACCTGCGCCGGCGCGAGCGGCCATGGTTTCGCAGCGCCAACGAAATGCTCAAGCACCTGCCGCGCGTAACTCACGAATCCGAACCTCATCGCCGCGCCAGCAGCAGCATCACCACAAACAACACCACCGGCACCAGCGCCAGCCCGGCATAGAGCGATCTTCGTGCGTTGTCGCAAATCGCCTGCGCACGAGGGCCGGCCGGCGCCGCTCTTCCACGCCCACCAGCTCCTGGTGCTCCAGTTCCCATGCCATCTCGGCGGCGGTCGGGTAGCGGTGGCGCGGGTCGCGCTCCAGCGCGCGAAACAGAATCTCCTCCAACTGCGGGCGAGATCTCCGGGTTCAGCTCGCGCGCCGGCTCGGGATCGATCAGCACGCGCTCGTTCATCACCGCCAGCGGATTCGGCCCGGTGAACGGCGGCTGGCCGGTGAGCATCTCGTAGAGCATGGCGCCCAGCGCATAGATGTCGCTGCGCTGGTCGCCGCGCTGGCCCTTCACCTGCTCCGGCGAGATGTAGTCGGGCGTGCCCAGCGCCGGCGTGAGCGCGGCATGCGTGATGCGCCGCGCGTCCTCCTTCATGGCAATGCCGAAGTCGATGATCTTGATGTGGTCGTCGTCGCACACCATGATGTTTTCCGGCTTCAGGTCGCGATGCACCACGCCGTGCTTGTGCATGTTGTCGAGCGCGTCGCAAATGGCCAGCGTGAGCGCCACGGCCCGGTCGATGGGCAGCTTCCGCTCCTCGTTCAGAATCGCCCGCAGCAGCCGGCCCTCGACCCACTCGATCACCATGTAACGGCGGCTGCGCTCTTCGCCGTCGTAGGTCTTCACAATGCCGGGGTGGTCGAGCTCCTGGCCGATCTCCTCTTCGCGGCGAAAGCGCTCGAGCAGGACGGGGTCGGCTTCCATCTCCGGGTGCGGAACCTTCACGGCCACCTGCCGCCCATTGCGCAGGTCGGTGGCGCGGAAGAGCGTGGACATGCCGCTGCGCGCAACCTCCGCGTCCAGGCGGTAGTGGTCCAGCGTCTCTCCGGCTTGCAGGCGTGGTCATGACTGCAGTCAGCATCGCAATTTCGATTGTTTCATGCAAATTGTAAGAAATACGCAAGGATCGTACACGCCGGTCACCTCAACCGGTCAAAAAGCGGCTCCTGACGCCGCCGGCGCTCGAGAGTCGCAGGCTCGCTTCTGCATGCAGCAAAATGCCGTTCCTGCCGGAAATCATTATGATGAATTCAAGATGTCCCGGTCGATCTGAATCTGCGCTGGCCTGCCTGGCGTGGCCTGCGCGGCTGCCCGCCGCTGGCCGCGAAACCGCAGTCAGGCCTCGCCCGCCAAGCCGCAGCCGCCGCAGGAGACGGGATTTCTGAACCGCCGCATCGAGTTGCACGGCATCACCTACCGCTTTCAGGTCTACCTGCCCGAAGAGTGGCGGCGCGACGACGGCAGGCAGTGGCCCATCATTCTGTTTCTTCACGGGCGCGGCGAGCGCGGCTCCGAAGGCATGTGGCAAACGCAGATCGGCATTGCCGAGGCGGTGCGCAACCATCCCGATCGATGGCCGTTCGTCATCGTGATGCCGCAGTGCCCGCAGAACGCTCACTGGACCGATCCCGCCATGCTCGAGCTGGCCATGGCTGCGCTCGACCAGGAGTCAGCGGAGTTTCACGGCGATCCCGCGCGCACCTATCTCACCGGCCTTTCGATGGGCGGCTACGGCGCATGGGAGCTGGCGCGCGCTTCATCCGCATCGCTGGGCCGCCATCGCCATTGCCGCCGGCGGCGTGTTTTGGAGCTACGAGCCGGAGCGCTGGCAGGAGGCGTCAGTGCTGCCCGCCGAATACGCGCGCGCGGTGGGCCACACGCCGGTCTGGCTCTTTCACGGCAGCCTCGATACCGTCGTCTCGCCGCGCCAAAGCGAACTCATGTTCGACGCCTTCAAGGCCGCCGGCGGCAACATCCGCCTCTGGATCTACCAGGGCCTGAAGCACGATTGCTGGACTCGCGCCTACGACGAGCCGGAGCTGCCGCGCTGGCTGCTCGCGCACCGCATTCCTGCCGCGCCCGAGGTCGTGGCCGAGCGCATCGTGATTCCGCTGCACCCGCCCACCATCAAGCTGACCGCGGCGCAGCTCGACAGCCTGGCCGGCGAGTACCGCGAGCCCAACGGCCACGCCGTGGACAACCATCTTCCGCCAGGGCGACCAGCTTCTTCGAGAAGAGCCCCGGCGGCGAGGTGACGGGATTGGAGGCGGAGTCCGCCGATGTCGTTCTTCCGCCCCGGCGACGCGACTGGCGCGCACAACGTTCAACTCACGTTTGAGCGCGATGCGCAGGGACGCGTGACGGGTTATCTGCTTCGCGACAGCCGCCACGAGGAACGCTGGATTAAATTGGCGGCACCGGGCGGTAGTGAGCGGTAATGGCCCCTGGGGCCAGCGGCGCGCCCGCGCTCCATTATTCGACCCGCAATCCCCCAAAAAACAGTGATCGGAGATCCTTCGGCCAAGAACGCGGAATCCGGAGGGCGCATCAATACTTTGCCGAATCGCGCTCCCATAGAATCGACTCGCGTCGCCTGAGAATTCCGCATGCTTTGCTTTCCTTACCAGCCATCGCGGATGCTGTACCTCATACTCGAGACAACCACCGTTTGCTTGTGCCGAATATCCCAAATAATGTTCCGTGATGAACTGACTGAGCGAACCTTCGGGAGGGAGAAAGACGGGTTCTTCGGTCTCGATCCTCATGGAACACCTGCCGGGGCCTAAGCCCCAGGAGTATTGGGCCTCTACGATGTCTCCTCCCGACGGGACGAAGATGGAGTGAGACATGGGCACGCGCGAATAGTTCTCGCCAAAAGAAATCGCGCAATTGCCGCGACGGCAAGTTTAGGAACGAACTCCCGGATGAAAACCACGCCACGCCGGTCTGAGCCCTTCACGTAGAAACGCAGGTTCACCTCTTCGAAGTTGCGGTGGAAGGGAATGGCGATGCCGTGAACGCGCGTGCGATTGAACTGAAATCCGACGAGGCTGACGAAAGTTCGCCCTTCAAAGAGGTCGAGTTCTGTGCCGACCGGAAGCAATGGCTCAAGCAATCCGGGATCAACCGCGTAATTGAGCATGAGCAGGTTATTCCACTCCGCCGTTAAAAAGACACCCGGTTGCTTCACGCCGTTTCGCTCCTTTCCTGCGCGCATGTCTCGGGCCGTCCACCTGCGCCCTTATGGAACCTTGCGCGGGTTTCTTGCGTAGTATTCTCACAAGCAACAAGATACTCGCACGCGCATCGAGGAGGCAACATGTTTTGCAGCGGATGTGGTCACGCGTTGGAACCGGGCAGGGTTTGCCCGCAATGCAGCCGTCCGGTGGCGCCGGCGGTGCCGCCTGTGCCCGGCTTCCAGTTTATATTGGCGGGCTACGCCGGCAAAGTCAGAGTGCTCGGCATTCTGTGGCTGGTCTACGCCGGAATCTGTCTGATGTTCGGCATTGCCGGACTGGCCTTCGCTCATGCATTCCTCTCGGGCGGCATTGCCCCTGGATGCACGGCCCATGCCGCAGATGTGGTTCTTCCCGGCCTGCTGCGTTTCGCCTGGGTCGTTCATGTTCGCCGCGCCGTTCTGGCGCCGTAGCCGGATGGGGCCTGCTGGAGCGCACGCAGTGGGGACGCATCGTGGCCATCATTGCCGCCATTCTGTGCCTGATTCGGATTCCCCTCGGCACGGCGCTGGGCATCGCCACGCTGATCATCCTGCTCGGGGCACGGAACTCGACGCTCTACGAGCAGCTGTGAGGCGGCTTCCGGAGCTGATCGCTGTCTTACAATCGATCCATGACCTTCCCAGCAAACCGGATGCGGCGGCTGCGGCGCAGCGAGTCGTTGCGCGCGCTGGTGCGCGAGACCGCGCTGGAGCCCGGCGACCTGATCTATCCGCTCTTCATCTGTCCCGGCAAGGGCGTGCGTAACCCGGTCGGCTCCATGCCCGGCGTCTTCAATCTCTCAGTGGATGAGGCGGTGCGCGAGGCCGAAGAGGCCGCGAAGCTGGGCATCGGCGGGTTGCTGCTCTTCGGCCTGCCCGAGACCAAGGACGAGCAAGGCACCGGCGCATGGGAGGAGAACGGCATCGTGCAGCAGGCGCTGCGCGCGCTGAAGCAATCCGAGGCGGCCAAGAAGCTGGTTCTCATCGCCGACGTCTGCCTGTGCGAGTACACCAGCCACGGCCACTGCGGCGTGGTGGTCAAGTCCGGCGACGGCCCAACGCGATTCGACGTGGACAACGATCCCACGCTGGAGCTGCTGGCGCGCACCGCCGTGAGCCAGGCCAAGGCCGGCGCGGACGTTGTCGCTCCCAGCGACATGATGGACGGCCGCGTGGCCGCGATCCGCCGCGCTCTCGACGCCGCGGGCTTCGCGCAGACGCCGATCCTCAGCTACGCTTCGAAGTTCGCCTCGGCTTTCTACGGGCCCTTCCGCGAGGCTGCCGATTCGGCGCCGCAGTTCGGCGACCGCACAGAGCTATCAGATGGACGGCGCGAATCTGCGCGAGGCGATGCGCGAGATCGATCTCGACCTCGAAGAAGGCGCGGACATGATCCTGATGAAGCCCGCCATGCCGTACCTCGACGTGGTGCGCGCGGCTCGCGAGCGTTGGCGTGCCCATGGGCGCGTACCAGGTTTCGGGCGAGTACTCGATGCTGCAGGCGGCGTTTGAAAAGGGCTGGCTCGATCACGATCGCGCGATGATGGAGTCGCTGGTCGGCATTCGCCGCGCCGGGGCGGATTTCATCGTGACTTACTTCGCCAAGGACGCCGCAAAGCTGCTGGGCTGAGCGCCGCCCCTAAGGAGATTTCTGTTATTCCTCACGGCCCTCCGTCGAAGGCGCGTTGTTTGGCGTCTCGTGCGCACAAATCATTTTGTATCGCGTCGAGGTGTGTTTTCCTAACTAGAACCTACTTATGCTCAAGCGACTCGAAGCCTACTTTGAATTTGCGCGGCTGGGGACCAACTGGCGCACGGAGATTCTGGCCGGCGTCACGACGTTCCTGACCATGGCCTACATCGTGCTGGTGAATCCGGCCATTCTGGCCGACGCCGGAATGCCGCTGCCGGCGGTGACCGCGGCCACCTGCCTGTCGGCGGCCTTCGGCTCCATCCTGATGGGCGTTATTGCGCGCTATCCGCATCGCGCTGGCGCCGGGCATGGGCCTGAACGCCTACTTCACCTACACCGTCTGCCTGAAGATGCACGTGCCCTGGCAGACGGCGCTGGGCGCTGTGTTCCTTTCCGGCGTGCATTTTTCTGGCCATCACCGCCGCGGCATCCGGCAGATGATTCTGCGCGCCATTCCTCATCAGCTTTACGCAGCGGTGGCCGGCGGCATCGGCCTGTTCATCGCCTTCATCGGCTTTCAGCACGCGGGCCTGGTGATTCGCGATCCGAACACGCTGGTCGGCATGGGCAACATCCGCAACCCGACCGCATATCTGGCGCTCGTCGGGCCTGATTCTGATGGTGGCGCTGGAGATCGGAAAGGTGAAGGGCTCGATCCTCATCGGCGTGCTCACCGTCACGGGCTGGCCTGGGCGGCACGGGCTGGTGCACTGGACGCCGGCGACGGGCGGCTTCGGCGCGCTGGCCGCAACCGCATTCAAGCTGAACATCATGGGCGCGGTGAACAAGGGGCTGCTGGAGATCATCTTCGTCTTCTTCTTCGTGGATCTGTTCGACAACCTGGGCACGCTGGTGGCGGTGACCAAGCGCGCCGGGCTGATCGGCGCAGACCACTCCATTCCGCGGCTGAACCGGATTCTCTTTGCCGACGCCACGGCGACCGTCTTCGGCTCGCTGACGGGAACCTCGACCGTGACCAGCTACGTGGAGTCGACGGCGGGCGTGGCGGCGGGCGGGCGCTCGGGCGTGACCGCCATCGTCACCGGGCTGCTGTTTCTGGGCGCCATCGGCGCCGCGCCGTTTATCGGCATTGTGCCCCAGGCAGCCACGGCGCCGGCGCTCATCCTGGTGGGCTCGCTGATGCTGGCCACGATCACCGAGATTCACTGGCACGATCCGCTGGTTGCCGTTCCCGCATTTCTCACGCTGGTCTGATTCCGTTTACCTATTCCATTGCCAACGGGCTGGGCTTCGGCATCATCGCCTGGGCGGTGCTGCACCTGTTTGCGGGGAAGTTCCGGCGGCAGGACTGGCTGCTCTACGTCATCGCCGCGCTGTTCCTGGCGCGCTTTATCTATCTCGGTGCGAACTAGAGTCTGCTACCATGTTGGCCGTTCATCGGAAAGGAGCCAACATGCACTGGTATCACTACTTGAGCTTATTTCTTCGGCGGAGCATTTCTCGCCAACTCCCTGCCCCATCTCATCAACGGCGTCTCTGGCCGCGCATTTCAGAGTCCGTTCGCAAAACCGCCGGGAAAGGGCCTGTCGTCTTCGACGGTGAATGTTCTGTGGGGATTCTTCAATCTCGCTGTCGCTTACTTGCTGGTGCTTCGCGTGGGCAGCTTCAGCCTTCATGACAACTGGCAGGTGCTCACGCTGAGCGCAGGCTTTCTGCTCATGTCTTTGATGCATGCTCGCCACTTCGGCCGCTTCCACGGCGGATCGTTGGGCTAACCCCTCCACTGCCCGCGCCGGCTCAACGGCGTAGCCAAAAAGTCGTAAACTCAACTCAATCGCGCACTATAGTATGAGTGAGAGGTTTGTGACCCTCGCGAAGATGCGCGCCATCAGGACCAAAGGGAACCTGCGGATGGGGAACTCGCGGCAGTCACGGACCCGGGTATAGCAATTGTGGAACCGCCGTAATCCGCCGATTCCCTTCCCAGAGCAAAGTTACAATTCGGAACTGCCCGCCGGCCTTCCTGCCAGGGCAATCGCATGAACATCATTTGAACCCGAGGAGTTCGGCACGGTAGTTGTCGGAGGTGGCGGCGATGAGTCTTCGTGCTTTGACGCCGCCTTTGCGTTTGATGGGATCGAGGCGGATGAGGTTGAGGGTGATGTGTTTGAGGAGGGCCAGGTTGTGGGCGGCGTATTTGCTGCGGGCGCGCATCTGGTCATCGTTGAAGATCACATCCATAACCCAGTGGAGTCGGTTTTCTACCGACCAGTGGGAGCGGATGATATGTGCCAGGCGCTCGGCATCTGGGGCTAAAGTGCTGATGTACAGGCGTGTCTCTCGCTGAACGGCTTGACCCATCTGCCGTTCAGCTTCGAGCACGGCAAAGCAGCGCAGCCCTTTCCATAGTTCCGGTTCGGCCAAGCACTCCAGTTGATCGAAGGCATAACAGCGGCGGATTTCGATACGGCCATGATCCTTCTCCACGGTTTCGGCAAACGAGTGCAGGGTCCAATCGGGCGGGTGGGCGCGAAAGCTACGCCAGAAGTCCCGGATCGATTCGGCCAACAGCGGTTGGTTGTCTTTGACCGCCAGAACATAGTCAGCGCCGCGATCCTGGATCAGTTCGGCAATCTCGGTCTGCGCGCCGATCGCATCGATCGTTACCGTGCAGCCGCGCAGCGCCAGCGTAGACAACAACTCGGGGATGGCCGTAATCTCGTTGGATTTTTCCCTGGTGGCCCGCTGGCCCAGTACCAGGCCTGCCCCGGCGGCAAAGGCAGAAACCAGGTGCAGCGCGGTGGCGTCCACGCCGCCCGAACGCCGGCTGGTCTTGCCGTCGATGGCCACCGTCTCGCCGCCCAGAACTGGCAATATGCTCGAAACCCAGCGCCGGAAGGCGGCCTCGAACTGTCCCGGATCGATCAGCCCGAAGATGCGCCCGAAGGTGTCGTGCGCGGGGATGCCATGTTTCAGCCGAAGATACTTGCGCAGCCAATCCAGCTTCTCCTTGGCCCACAATTCGATCTCGACAAAAGTTTCCGCGCCCACCAGCACCGCATTTACCGCGACCACCAGCAATTCCACCAGATCGTGCTGTACCTTGGCCTTCTGCCGTGGATCGTCAATCGAAACAAACACCTCCGCCAGCCGCAGCCCGCCCACTGCTTCCATATCAGCCTCCTGGAAACAGCACACCTGCGCCCCAGCTCAGGCGCCAGTATCAACATGGATTACCGTATCCGCCTAGCTACCTCACGTTCATGCGATTGCCCTGGCCTTCCTGCCGCGATCACAGTCGGGCCGACTTCCGCGCGCGTATACTTTTCGGCAAGGTCAACCATAGAGAGCCATGGATCCGTCCTCGTTCTTCATCTCGAGTTCCCTGCAAAACGCTGCCGTGTTCACCATCGTGCTGGCCTTTGCCGGCTATCTGGTCACCTTCTGAGCAACCGCATGATGGCCCGCCGCGCCGACCGGCTGAAGCTGGTGAACCAGCGCCTGAACGAGTTCTACGGCCCGCTCTATGTGGCCACGGTGGCGGGCAACATCGCCTACAATTCGCTGCTCGCGAAGCAGGGCAAGACGCAGTGCCATCCCATCCGCGACGAGGATATGAAGGAGTGGGTGCTGTGGATGACCACCATCTTCATGCCTCTCAATGACGTTCGCGAGAAGATCATCATCGAGAATGCCCACCTGATCGTCGAGGAGCAGATGCCGCAGTGCCTGCTCGACTTTGTCACCCACGTGGTGGGCTACAAGGCTCTGCTCTCCAAGTGGGCCGAGGGCGATTACACCGAGCGGCGCTCGATGATTGGCTGGCCGGCTGAGTTCGATGGCTACGTCGAGCGCTCCTACCAGGCCCTCAAAGCCGAGCAGACGCGGCTGCTGCACAACTGCGTTTTGGCGGTTCTGGCAGCGCGTCGGCCGGCGCAAGAGCCGCTAAGCCGGAAAGATCGCCCGCAGCCGATTCGCTGACCGGGTCACTCCGGCATCATCGCCGGGTTGAGTGACGTGACGCGCGCCACGGCCTTGGTCAGCCGCGCCTCGTGCGGCCGGGCGCCCTTCCTCTCAGCCGGCGTATAGATGTGCTCGACGGACTCGACCAGGTAGGCGCCGGGCAAGAAGACTGCAGCCGTCGCCCACGCCGTCGCCGGCAGCAACAGCACATCGCCTTCGCGGGGCAGCGAGTGCAGCGTCTCCAGCGGCACCAGGTTGATGCAGGTGCCGTCCCCGGCGATGAACTCCAGGCAGTTGGCGCTGTGCAGCGTTCCTTCGCGCGCTCGCCGCGCCTCCTGCCGCGCCTTGAGCGACTCATAGTACGCGCCGGCCATGATGGGCAGCCCGATCATGAAGCCCACTACGCTGCTGTACTGCGCAATGAGTGACATCCAATGGTGCGGCATGCGGTCGATTGCCTCCACGCCAAGGTTAAACCGGATTGGGGTGCGCCGCGCGCAGGTCGCGCCAGGCGCAGCACCCACCTCGTTACGCGGGCACAGGCAACCGCAGATTCTCCCACAGCCGCAGCGTGGGGCCGGCCTGATTGATGGTGTAGAAGTGCAGTCCGGGCGCGCCGTTCGCGCAGCAGCGTTTCGCACAGCCGCGTCACCACGCTCAGCCCGAAGTCGAGCAGAGCGCGGCTTGTCGTCCTGCAAGCTCTTCCAGGCGCAGGCGCACCCAGCGCGGCAGGTCGGCGCCGCAGCCCGAGCAGAAACGCAGGGTGTTGGCGCAGCTCGTGATGGGCATGATGCCCGGCACGATGGGAATCTTGATGCCGGCCTTCGTCGCAGCGCTCCATGAAGTCGAAGTACGCGTCGGCGTTGTAGAAGAGCTGGGTCAGCGCGGCATCCGCGCCCGCCTCCACCTTGCGGCGGAAGTTGCTCGAAGTCCTCGCTGGGCCTCGTCGGCCTGCGGATGCATCTCGGGATACGCGGCGACTTCGATCTTGAATGCATCGCCGTGCTTCTCGCGGATGAAGCTCACCAGCTCGTTGGCGTAGTGAAACTCGCCCGGCGCCGCGGCGCTCATGCGCCGTCGCCGGCAGATCGCCGCGCAGGGCCACGATGCGCTTCACGCCCGCCTCGCGGTAGCGCTCGGAGTTGCGCCGCCACATGGGCGCGCGTCGAGCCAACGCAGGTCAGGTGCGGCGCGGCCTCCACGCCGGAGTGCTCCACCACCGCCAGCAGCGTCTCGTAGGTGCCTTCCTGATCGGAGCCGCCCGCGCCGTGGGTGACGGAGAAATAGTCCGGCCGCACCGCGGCCAGTTGCGCGATCACTGCCGGCAGCTTGGCTACGCCTTCCGGCGTGCGCGGCGGAAACAACTCGAACGAGAAATGTGAGCGGCGATGTCATAGTGCTTACAGGATTCAGTGCGTCAGGGATTCAGGCCGATCGCGATCAGAGCAACGTCCGCGAACCAGTGATCGAGCAGTGTGATTGCTACTGACCACTGATCCCTGATCCACTGATCACCTAGTACCTGTAGTGCTCCGCCTTGTACGGCCCTTCCACCGGCACGCCGATGTAGTCGGCCTGCTTCTGGCGTCAGCTTGGTCAGCTTCACGCCGATCTTCTCCAGGTGCAGCCGCGCCACTTCTTCGTCCAGCTTCTTGGGCAGCGTGTACACGTCCACCTTGTAGGTGTCGCGGTTCTTCCACAAGTCGATCTGCGCCAGCGTCTGGTTGGCGAAGCTGTTCGACATCACAAAGCTCGGATGGCCCGTTGCGCAGCCCAGGTTCACCAGCCGCCCTTCGGCCAGGATGAAGATCGAGTGCCCGTCGGGGAACGTGTACTTGTCCACCTGCGGCTTGATGTTGATCCTCGTCACGCCCTTCGCCTCGTTCAGCCGGTCGATCTGGATCTCGTTGTCGAAGTGGCCGATGTTGCAGACGATCGCCTGGTCCTTCATCTTCTGCATGTGCTCGAGCGTGATGATGTCGGTGTTGCCGGTGCAGGTGACGTAAATATCGCCGCGGCCCAGCGTGTCTTCGACCGTCGTCACTTCAAAGCCTTCCATCGCCGCCTGCAGCGCGTTGATCGGATCGATCTCGGTGACGACCACGCGCGCGCCCATGCCGCGCAGCGAGTGCGCGCAGCCCTTGCCCACGTCGCCGTAGCCGCAGATGACCGCGACCTTGCCCGCCACCATCACGTCGGTCGCGCGCTTGATGCCGTCGGCCAGCGACTCGCGGCAGCCATACAGGTTGTCGAACTTCGATCTTGGTCACCGAGTCATTCACGTTGATCGCCGGAACCAGCAGCTTGCCCTGCTCCATCATCTTGTAGAGCCGGTGCACGCCCGTCGTGGTCTCTTCGGTCACGCCGCGCCACTCCGCAACGACCTTGTGCCAATGCTGCGTGATCCTCGGCGTAAACCTTCTTCAGCAGGTCCTTGATCACCTGCTCTTCGTGGTTGCCGCTGAGGGCGTGTCGACCCACTTGTCGCCGTTCTTCAAGCTCATAGCCCTTGTGGATCAGCAGCGTCGCGTCGCCGCCGTCGTCGACGATGAGCTGCGGCCCCTTGCCGCCCTTGTGCGTCAGCGCGCGATAGGTGCACTCCCAGTAATCCTCGAGCGACTCGCCCTTCCACGCGAACACCGGAACGCCCGCCGCCGCAATCGCCGCCGCCGCGTGATCCTGCGTCGAAAAAATGTTGCAGCTCGCCCAGCGCACTTCCGCGCCCAGGCTCACCAGCGTCTCAATCAGCACCGCCGTCTGAATGGTCATGTGCAGCGAGCCGGTCACGCGCACGCCTGCCAGCGGCTTTTCCGCCGCATACTTGTTGCGGATCGCCATCAGGCCCGGCATCTCCTGCTCGGCGATGACGATTTCTTTGCGGCCCCAATCGGCCAGGCTCAGGTCGGCCACTTTGAATTCGGTCTCGAGCTTGCCGGTTTTCGTTCCTTCAAGGGTTGCGGTTGCCATTCAGATCTCCTTTTATCGTCGTATCGTGATATATTGATATGTAGCAGAATTCTCGCTATGCCGTCAATCGTCAAAACGCTCCGCGTGGTGGCCGACCCCAACCGGCTGCGCATCTTGTTGCTTTAAAGGACGAAGAGCTCTCCGTCGCCGAGCTGCAGGAGATTCTGGCCATGGGCCAGAGCACCATCTCCACCCACCTTTCGCAGCTCAAGCAGGCGGAGCTGGTCGAAGACCGCCGCACCGGCAAGAGCAATCTCTACCGGCTTGCGATGCCCGCTGACTCCGGGCGGCAGACCCGTTTGGACGAGACTTCTCGCCCGAGCCGAAACGGAAATCCCCGAAGCCGCTGCCGACCAGGCCGCCATGCGCCGCGTGCTGCGCAAGCGCCAGGACAAGACGCGCGCCTTCTTTGACAGCGTGGCCGGCCGCCTGGGCAAGGATTACGTTCCCGGCAAATCGTGGAAGAGCCTGGCCGAGGCGCTGCTGCGCCTGATGCCGCCGCTGGTCGTCGCCGATCTGGGCGCCGGCGAGGGCGCCTTCGCGCTGCTGCTCGCGCAGCGGGCGAAGAAAGTCATCGCCGTCGACACCTCAGCCAGGATGATCGAGGTCGGCCGCGAACAGGCTCTGCGCCACGGCGTGAAAAACATCGACTACCGCCTCGGCGACATGGAAGAGATTCCCATCGGCGACGGCGAGGTCGATCTCGTCTTCTTCTCGCAGTCGCTGCACCACGCGCTGCATCCCGAGCGCGCGCTGGCTGAAGCGGCGCGAATTCTCGCCCCCGGCGGCCGCATCGTGATCCTCGATCTCGTCCAGTCACCGCTTTGAAGAGGCGCGCGAGCTCTACGCCGACGAGTGGCTCGGCTTCAGCGAAGCGGAGCTCGAAACCATGCTCCAGAACGCGGGCTTCACCCACGTCGAGGCTACAGTCGTGGACAAGGAGCCGGAGACGCCGCAGTTTCAAACGCTGCTTGCCGTCGGGGACAAGAGGAATCGGGCTCCGGAAACGAGCTGAAGACGCCCAACTGATCGCCCGCCTCCGCGATTGCGATGCAACTTTGCCTCGCAATTTGCGGCAGCATGAAACTTAATCGAGAGACCCAGCGTCCTGTGCAAATGGGGATTGCGCCGCACTCAAGATTCTTCTCAATCTGTCCAGGAAAAGATGCTATGATCGGGTTCGATCAGCGGAATATCTTGGAAAAACGCCAGAGTGACAAGCGTCACGTCGTTCAGGCTCCATCCAAAGATCCAGGTCCCCCCCAAACAACACGGAGGCACGAAATGAGTACGCAACTCAAGTTTTTGGGGCCGATGCGGAGTGCAGTCGTTGCTCTCTGCGCGAGTATTGATGTTGGGTGGTGCGGCCTTTGGCCAGAAGAAATCGGGCCCACCCAGTGCCCCGCCGCAAAGTGGCGCGACGGCAGAGAATCCAACAGGGTTCGCTATCGAGTCGGAGATGTTGACTTACACGGCGATGGACTCCGAAGGCACGGCGCTTGCCTGCGGCATCGGGCGTAACGTGGGCGCGGCCGACTCTGCTTGCAATCCGCAGGCAATCAACGGTCCGCCGGTCGGCGTGGTCGTCGTAACGGCCGATTCCAGCGCTCTTTCTGAATTCCAGCTCTGGCGCACGGACATCTCAACGATGGACATGCTCACGGTACGTGCCAATCATTACTGTCCTCAAGGTGGGGCAGAAAGAGCGGCGGCGGCCAAAACAACATTAAGCGGCACGATCATGTCGATGTTCCCGGAGAGCCAGGTAGCCGAATATGCGGCGTCGCTGCTAAGCGCCACGGCGGAAACAAAGCCACTCGAAGGCAACATCCTCGATCGGACTCTTGTCGATGACGTAGCCGGACACTTGAGAGCACTGGGGATGGATGTCGTGATCCCGGACAATTACATGCCGTATTCGCTGGCCACGATCGACGTCGTCCACTCCCCGTTCCTGTCAAAATACGCTGCCCTCATCAAAGCACGCGGTTGCGTTGCGCCGGGGCCGAGGGAAGGCGCAGGGGGTGCGCCAGCCGCAGAACCAGGCGCCGCCGGGGCCGGAGAACCGGACGCACATGCGGATCGAGACAAGATGGCAATTACTGGGGCCATCGACGTCTTTCTGAAATCGCTGACAGAGCCCGATATCTTTGACAGGCCCAAGCCGCCGCCGAACGCGGCGCCTGCCGGGGAAGCGCCGGCCAATTCTCAGCCGGTCATTTCTCATCTGAACGCCGTTCTTAGAGCCGACGGCTTGGCGCAGGAGATGGACGCGGCCTCGCCCGACGCCCGATCCGGGGCGAGCGGTGTCTGGTACGTGCTCTCGCTCACGGCACTGGAATCCGGCGGGACTCTGCTGAAGTCTGGAAACGCCATAACGGGAACAAAGACAAGCTACAGCGGCGGGGCGGTGGGAACGTATTCGCTCTTTCATCTAAATGGGAATGTGGCGTGCTCGGGTGTCTTCTTTAACTATGAACCACCGACGCTAACCAGCAAGATTCCAGACTTGCTCAAGACCGCCAATCAGGCGGGAGGGAAACTGGTCGGCGGCTGCCGTTAGGAGCAACGGCGATTCCGCTGGCACTCGTTCGGACAAGGAAGATCTGCCAAAAGGGGGACGGGCGTCCAGCTTGTCCCCCTTTTTCGTCCTGCGATTTCTTGAAGAATCTTGACTCTCTCCGGCGCAACGCCGGTACCACAGGGCCGTTGCTGCTCTCCGCGCCGAATGCGCCAGCCTCATCGCATTCCGCACTCGGCCTCGAGTAGTTGGCGCTTGCGCTCGACGCCCCAGCGGTAGCCGGTGAGCGAGCCATCGGCGCCCACCACGCGATGGCACGGGACCACCAGCGCCACGCGATTGGTAGCGCAGGCGCGGGCCACTGCGCGCGTCGACCTTGGGATCGCCCAGCTCACGCGCCAACTGCGAGTAGCTGCGTGTCTCGCCGCGCGGAATCTGACGCAGCGCCTGCCACACGCGTAGTTGGAAGACGGTCCCGCGCAAATCCAGGGCGTCCGACCGGCCACGGTTTTCTGTCAGGTCATTCCCCTCGCGAACGCTCTCCAGCGCGGCATCCACCAGCCGCGAGAGCGACGGATCGCGGCGCAGCTCAGCCGCGGGAAATTCTTCTCGCAGGTTGGCCTCGGCTTCAGCGCGCGTCGAAGCGAGCGAGAGCCAGCAGAGGCCCCGGGCTGTGGCGCCGACAACGACCCAACCGAAGGGGGAGCGGGCAGTTGTGAACGAGATCCGCTCGCCTTTGCCGCCCTGAGCAAAGCGCGCCGGCGTCATGCCGAGTTGGTTTCCCTCGTAGGCGCGACTGGAGGAGCCGAAACCGGCGGTGTAGATGGCATCGGTCACACTTTCGCCTTGCCTCAGCGCGCCGCGCAGCCGGTCCGCGCGCAGTGCCCGCTGGTATTGCAGCGGACTCGCGCCCATCTGGCGTTTGAACAGGCGCTGGACGGTGAAGGGGCTGAGGCGGGCTACTCGGCCCAGCTCCGCCAAACGCACCGGCCTGTCGAGATGCTTCTCGATGTAGGTGCGAATGCGGTCCACAGGGCTGATCGAAGCTACGCCGCCTGGCGCGGTGGCGCCCAAGAGTCCGCCGTTCACAGGACGACACCGCTTGCAGGGGCGAAAGCCCGCGGCTTGCGCCTCGGCCGTAGAGCGGAAAAAGCGCACATTGGCTCGAAGCGGTTTGCGGCTCGAGCAGATTGGCCGGCAGAAGACGCCCGTGGTCGTGACGCCGTAGAAGAAGCGCGCCTGCGGATCGCGGGCGGCAAGCTGCTTCCACGCGGTTTCGGGATCGAATGCCGAGGGCGAAGCTGCGGGCGGAATGAGTGGACGGGTCATTGCGTTGGCTGATGCGACTTGCGGAATGCTGCTCATGAATCCATCGTCGCCGTTGTACGCTTCTAACGCTATCCGATTCTTGCGCGCAATTCGGAATTTCTGTGAGATTTTCTGGCGCGAAAAGGCGACCTGCGGCTGAGCGGTTGGGTTGACCGCTTCGGTGCGATTTCCGGATCGCCTGACTCGAAACACCGCAGGTCTATTTGGAAGAACCGAGCGCACTGAGCAGCTTGCCGATGTATTCGTCAATCCACCCCTGGCCGGAGTCCTTCGAGTTGTAGAGGTTGTCGACGGCGATCGTGATAATCTTATTGCCAACATAGCCCGTCCATCTGCCCTCGTAGAAAACCACATGGCTGTCCTTGCAGGGATGACCGGTGATGATCGGCCAGGTATGCTTGCGCCACTCAAGCACTCCGCTCCGATAGGCCTCCTTGCCGGCGGGTTCGTCCAGGTCCAGCGTGCCGGGGTTCGTCTTGGCGGGATCCTGGGGAGCACTGAGCAGAGCGTCGATCATGGTTTTGCCCATTGGATTGAGCATCCAGCCGTAGCCGAGAGAGACCTTTGGATCGCTGAAGCAGTCCGACATGCTGTCGTTGGGCTTTTTCCCGCTGATGCCGTCGGCCACGCTGGCCGCCCGCATCGGGTACTGTGCTGCCGCGAGACCTGGATCGACCTGGAATCCGCTCGGCAGCGCCGGCAGAGTCGGCGGAGTCTGGCTCCGTGAGGTGGAAACGGCCGTGCCCAGCAAGACTCCCAGGCTCAGAGCTAGCATCGTTTTCATCGTTCACCTTTTCTCAAGCAGTTGATTGCCGCAAATTTCGCACTCAAATTGGCCACCATCCGACTGAGCCTGCCATTCCTTCCAGGGCGACTGGAACTGTACCAAGTCGCCAAAGTAAAGCACTTATTTATGTACAGTGCCTTTCGGTTTTGCGCCGCTTGTGGCTTCCATCGATTCACGGATGCGCGCATTGAGGAAAACCGTCTCCTCAATCTGGCCTGGGTTGCGGTTCTGGTAGACGGCGCGGGCGATGAGGAACTCGTTGAGCGCCTGCTGTAAGTTGTTGCGCTCGAAGCTGGCCTCGCCCAGGTACATGTGGCCCGATGGCGAGCCGCGATCGGCTGCGACCAGCGCGCGACCGCTGGCCTCCATGGCCGCGGGATCGTGGGCAAGAAAGGCAAAACGCGCGCGCTGTTCCTCAAGCGCAACCAAGTCGGCTTTGGTCGCGGGCGTCTTGGCGGCAACAACCGTAAGCGAAGCTGGACTGGAACAGACGCGGCCCTGCCAACTGCCGGTTGCGCCAAGGCAAGCGATCAGGGTGTAGGCGCCCACGGGAGCCTTGGTGGCGGAGACGCCGAAGATGGCTTCGGTGGAGTCGTTAGCCCGCAGCGTCGCGGTTGCAGCGGGCTTCTCGACCAGAGGCGCTTCGAAATCGAGCGGTTGTGCCTGATCGGGCGAGGAGCCGGAGAGCAATTGCACAGCGCCGATCCAGGGATGGCTGGAATCGCCGAGCGTGATGGCCGCCGGCGCGGAGCGCTGGTCGTAGTCCTGCTGCAACTGCTTGCGGGCCGGAGCGCCGGCGGGCATGAGTTTGAGCCGCTGAGCGATGGCCGCCGCGGAGGCAAGCTCGTTGGAAGCGGCGGCATTGTTGACGCGCACCGTGAACCAGAGTGGTTGGCCGATGGAGACAGTGGCTTTGCTGTCTTCATTGACGGCGAGCGAGATAGACGGTTCGATGGTGCGAGGCGCATCTTCGTCGATCATCATGGCCTGGAGTTCGAACCCGTGGCCAGCAGCTTTGCGGCGATGCTGGCGCAGCAGCCAATAGGCAGCGCCCAGTGCGATGGCAACGACCAGCAGGAAAACCACGATACGCTTCATAGCTCAATGCTCATTTCTTGAGGCGGATTTGGCCAGCGCACTTGCCTACCGAGGCATCGCCGGCCTTGGGTGGATCGCGCGAAGGATCGTTGACGCCGGTGCCGGCAGGATTACTGCAGAACATTCCCATCGGCGGCGGATCTTGGCCGTAAGGGCTTAAGAACCTGCCGGCTGGGATGGAGATGCATTCGCCCTTCTGGTTCGGGTAGTAGTCTGTGCTTTCGTAGCGCATGGGGCAGGTTTCGTTGCCGGAGTACATGCCACCCTTACCGGCGACTCCAAAGCAATTGAGCCGCCTGCCGGGATGATCGGGGTCATTCGGACAGTTGTGAACGACGCGGGCGCCGCCGGGTGGTGCGCAGACAACCCCCGAGATTTCGAAGTCCGGCCCCTGACCGTGGTGCTTCACGTTGGTAGCGTGACCAACCTCGTGACCAATAGTGGATTTCAACTCTGGGCCTCCGGGGCCTCCATCGACCCGGGCGCACAGCGCCGCATCGATCCAGATCGACTCGATGTTTTCCGGGACGGACGGGCCGCCGTTGGTTTGGCCCACGACGCCGGCCTCAATCGCCCTGCTGAGCAACAGGATGGCGTAGACCTTCTCTCCGTGGCCGTTGGCGGTCACGTAGTCCTGCGCTCCGGCGCCTCCCGGAGAGATGTCGGTTTCGACGCTCTTCACCAGATGTACGGCCACGTTCGTTGAGGCGGAGTAAACCCCACCGCCGAGACCGGCGCTGTCCAGAATGAAGAGGTCCTTGGTGATGGGTGAAAGCCGCTCATGATTGCCGCCAATGTGGAATCCGCGATACTCGTCATAGAGCGGGATCGAGTCGCCCTTGTTGGCCGTCGCCTACCGGAACGTCGTCGTCGTCGGCATCGGCCTGTGCTCCGGTAAGCCCCCAGTTCTTCTCCCAGCCATCGGCAATGTGGTTCTGGTTGTCGTCCTGGGGCACGTTGAGCGATTCACTGGTGCCGCCATGGATGTGAGCGGTCACCGTCGATCCGTCGGAGAGCTCGGCAACGACCTTCAGCGTGGTGTAGCCGCCCCAGTCGTAGGAGTTGAGCCGAACCTTGAAGTCGGTCAGGTTCTCCTGCGTGGTCTCGGCTTGCTGGCCGTCGTCGGTCACTTTGACCAGCGCATTTTTCGGGTCGATGCGGAAATCGTCGTCGCTGGTGGCTTTGGCGCCGGCAATGCTGCTGGGCCAGTTCATATCGATTCCCGGCTCGCTTGAGGTGTTCTCGAGCGTAATCGTGTACTTCTTCACCTGCTTGGGCGGCTTCAGGCTGGGATCGCCTTTGGTGTGCGCCGAGATGCCGATCTCTATATAGTTGCCCACCGTCTTTTCATCCTTATCGGCCTGCGGCATCCAATCCGGATACGCGGCCGGCGGTACCAACTCGACCTCGGTCTGCGCATCGCCATCCTGAGACAGGTTCCACGTCACCCGCTCGGTCATGTCGGCAGTGTGTTCGGTCTCCTGCGATCCGCTCAGAGTGTGAGCACCCTTCGCGCAGGGAAAGTCCAGGCGCATGCCAAGGGGGCCAACAGTAGACGAGCTATTATTTGGTGTAGTCTGATGGGATTGCCGTCTATACACGCCCCATTCGTGCTCTGTTCTGGAGGTTGGAATGTCGTTGGTCAACGGCCCGCCATCTGGGCGGTCTCCCACGCCTCCGCCTTCGAGCCGGCAATGGCCCCAGTCCTGCTCTCCGTCGCCGCGAATCCAAAGCGATACGCTCCCGGTGGTGCTTCCGCTGCCGTCTTCGCTCCCCTCGGAGTGCATGTTGGTGGGAGAGCTTGGGAAAGCCGTGGAGATTTCGCTGCCTGCGTGGTCTTCATGGTAGCGAACCTGTACGCGACACGTCGGAGCTGTCCCATTGATTGAGGGCGTCGTGGGGCAGCCCTTGCACCTGATAATCGGTGACGTGGCTTTGATCCGACGTAAAGGTGTGGGTGTGGTGGGGGTCGCTGCTATCGGCGGGATCTGTGTGATGACTCTGCTGTTCAACGCGAATGGTGCCCGACCAGGTGATCTTGTCGAGGCCGGTGCCGTCTTTTGCCTGCACGGTGGGAGTGCCCAACTGCGGCGCCGCGAAGGCCATGAGAAAGACGGCAAGCAAAAACTTTGCGATCAAGCGTGGCAAATGGTTTGCCATGGTGGCTTCCCTCATCTCTTGCGGCGGACTATTTGGAGCCCAGCGCGGCGGTCTTCACGCAAGCGCGCTCCAGGGGCGGCAAAGGGCAACACCCCTGGAGCGATCGCGGTGCAATCGACCATTATTTCGTGGCGATCTCCACCAGCTCGACGCGGCGGTTCTTGGCTCTTCCATCGTCGGTCTTGTTCGACGCGACAGGAGCGTAAGGGCCGTTGCCGAAGGCGATCAGTCGTGCGGCGGCGATGCCGTGCTTGGAGACCAGAGCGGTGATGACCGATTGCGCGCGCGCCTGCGACAGCTTCACGTTGCTGGCCGCGTCGCCCACCATGTCGGTATGCCCGACGATATACACCTTCAGCGTGGGATTGTCGGTCAGCAGCTTGGCGATCTCATCGATGGCCGGCTCGGATTCCGGCTTGATGACGGAGCTGGCGGTGTCGAAGTTGATGCCGTAGATGGCCACGCTGCCGGTGTCTGCGATGCTGGAGGCCATGGACGCCGCGTTTAAAGTAACCTCCTGCTGCATGGCTTGCTTTTCAATGATGTCCATGTTGTATACCGCCCCATATGCGACGACATGGAGCGCTATCCACACCTCATTGCTTCCCTTGGTGAAGCGGAGCGTGGTACCGCGATCGCCTCCTTCGCCCTCCTCAAGCAGCACTTTTCCGCCTACTGCACGCACTGCGTTCTGGTAATTGCGAAGCACCTCGAGAGCGCTGGGCATTGTTCCCTTCGAGGGGTCTTGTTGGGAGTTGTAACGGTATGTGAAGTAGTAATGGTGTCCTTCAACATCCTGTTTCTTCTCACGCCCGTTTTCCGTTACCCGGAAGGTAAAGGAATCAAAGCGCAACTCTTTATAACTATCGATGTAGTAACCCTGCAGGCGAGAGAGTCCAGGATAATCCTTCGATCCTTGCGTATCCGTTTGGCTGAAAGCTGTTGAAGCGATGGTGAGCGCGGCAAGCGCCACGAGAAGGGTGCGGCAGAAGAATTTCATTGATAGCTCCTTGGCAAAACACGGTTTGTCGATTGGAAATAGGCAGGGACGGAAGCGCTGGTGACGGAACCTTTGCGCGAAAGATCAGTGCGTCTGGCTGCCGAGACGATCGCATGAAGATTGCGAACGAACATACACCTTCACTTTGGATTTCATTGCCCCATCCGATTCAGGTGCGATCGAGGGGATGAACTGTCCAGACACAATATTGCCCGTGTGGATGGCGATACGATCGTACGAGCCTTTTCATGGGAACGCAATCAGATTCTCTATATTTAGTTGGCGAAGAAACGCGACGATCCTCCCGGCCTGCCGGGTACGAATGCTGCGCTTTGCGGCCGGCAGGCGCGCCGTCCGCGATTTTCCCGCCAGCGAGCACTCGCCCACCGCGGAAGGATCGGTGTGACTTGTGAGGTTGTTGCCTGGAACTGCGTTCAAACTGCCCGCTGCCGACGCGGTCCTATCCAGAACGACGGCGATATTCTACGGCGTGTTTGTCCCGCCGGGCGTGGCCGCATTCGCGGTCGCCGACACATTCATCTGCTGCATGCCGATCAGCCCGCCAAACCAAAGAGGGATCGTTGCCGTCTGCGTCACCGACAAAGCGTTGTAGCCGCCGGAGGCGCGCGTCGACGTGTTGCATGGCGCTTTGGGCGTGCCGGAAACGGCGCTCCGGCACTGGAAAGTCGGCGTCGCCGCCACATTCAGCAACAACGGCGTCGCATTCAAATCCCCCGTTTCCGCGCTGTAGGTGTCCACATTCGTCGCCGCGGTAACGATGTTGGGCAGGGCTGTTGCTCCCGCCTGCGCCGCTGCATTCGTCGACGACACCAGCTGCCGGTACGCGTAATAAATATGGCCGAACTCAACCGATGCCGCCGCAAGAGTCATCATCGCGGCCCCGTTGAACAGAACGAGCACCGCGGTCTGGCCGCTTTGGCTCTTCAGGAACCTGCGCATCAATGGGATTCCAAACCGTTTCATGACTTAAATACTTCCTTTCTTGCAGCCCAGGCGCCGTGCTGGGCCGAATCCGATGCAGATCCAAAACGGGCTCGCGCGCTTTCTCGCGACTGTTTCGTTGGGATTCGGGCCAGGGCGCCGATCGGTGAATTTAGCCGGCTCGCAAACCGCTGGGCTGGCTAAGGGCGTTGCCGGAAAAGCGGTCACTCACCAAATGTGTTGCCTTGCCCCAATCCCAAATATCTTCTGCCTTGTCCTTAGGATGAGCCTCCAGGGTGGGAAGTAAATGCGACGAACGGGTGGAATCTACATGCGACTAAGGCATTGAAAGCGAATGCGACTAAAATAACCGCGCGGTTACCGAAACGCATTCGAAGGATGGTTACCTTCGTTCGGCGGTTGCCAGCTTGGGATGGAAAAGACAGCCAGTTGACCGCGCCCGGGTCAGGCTTTGTAACGGACGCGAAAAAGACGGAGTGCGAGGCGCTCGGGGGGTATATCCTTTCGTGGCCGGTAAAGCGAAACGGAAATCCTGCTTCAACGCCATCGGCAGCGGAGAAAAGAAGGACAAAGATGGCGAGTGGAAGCGAGTCGAGCCGTTTGCGCGCACTCTACGGAGGGAAAGTGAAAAACGCGGTGAAAATGCAGGTTTGGGGAGCTTTGATTCTATTCGGCGCGGGATGCTGGCTGGCGGGCTGTAAATCGGCCTCCGATCTGACTCAGCCCCAGGCGTTGGCGATGATTCAGGCCAAGTATGACCAAACTCCCGGTGCGCCATTTGATATTTCGGTGAACGATCGGGGCATGCAGCAGGGAGTTCGCGCGAATTACTGGGCCGGGACCAAGCGGTATCCGAACGGATACTGGGGCGACTTCAAGCTCACTCCCGATGGGGAAAAGGCGCTCAAGCTGGCCGGCGGCGGCGATGTGATTCAGTGGCGCCCTAGCGGGCCAAGCGATTCGCGATATGCGATCGTCGTCGTCCCTCTGGCCGCAAGCCATCTGAAGGCGCGCGACCTCGGCGAAATCGAGAATCTCGGGGACAACAAAACCGTCCTGTTCATAGAAGACGTAAACCTGGACGGAATGCCGCCCGCTCTCGAAAACATGGCGCACAGCCCCGACAACAAGCTAAGCACGAAGCGCCTGGCGACTTTTGCGCTGGTCAACGGAGCCTGGAGCCTGAAATCGATCGAATAGACCAAGCCGCCGGCGCGAGTTCAAAATCCAACCATCCCGATGGGTGTGACGAAGGCAGCAAGGAGAACCCGCGACTCGAATTCACTGAGACTGAGTTTCACTAGCGGGATCTTGCATCAAAGGCGGCCATTCGGCGAGCCTTAGAACCAGCGGCCCACGGTGAAGAAGACCTTGCGGTGACCGGCGTCGCCCACCGAGACGCCAAAAGTGACCAGGCCGAGTGGTGTGTTTCCGACCAGGCCGGCCGTTCCATCCTGGCGCAGAAACGCTCTCTGCTCGGGTGACCAGATTTCTCCGGCCTCGTAGCCGATCAACGCATATAGACCATGCCCCAGCCCGGTAGGGAGAGCGGCGATACGGCGCATGTATCCGCAGCGCGCCAGGTAGATGTCGGTTCCGCGGTACTCGTCGAACGCCGATGCGGAGAGGCGCATCGGGCCGCCCAGGGTGAAGCGGAAAGGTTGGGCGACGTTTGCCCGCAGGTAGGAGTCGACTTCTGCGCTCATGCCGACGATGTTGTCCGGCTTGAGGGAGAAGGTGCGGTTGAACGAGAAGGTAGCGAGCGGTGCATTGCTGCTGCCGACGGCGTGGTAGAACGCTCCAGCCGAAGCCGCCAGTCGGTACCCGCTCGGAGAAACGGCGCCCGAGGCAGCCTTGTCCACGTTGAAGTGCAGCAGGCCGGTTTGCGCGGTTCCTGAGAGATAGGGGCCGCCGCCCGAGCCTGTTCGGAGGCCCCAGCGCGTGTTCTCGGCGCGCCATTCAGCGGAAACCTGCATGAAATTGCCCACGGTGCGGCCAGCCTCGATGCCCGCAACCAGGTTCTGCTGAAAACGCTCGGCGATTCGTTTCTGGCCGGCCCAGACGTAGACGGGCTCGCGGACAACCCCGGCGCGCGGCTCGATGAAGAATCCGCCCGGCGCGAGCAGACGGTAGTATTCGGCGGAGAGGGTCGTCCGGTAGCCGAGTTCGGCGGTGGCGCGGAGTTCGGAGCCGAAACCGCCCAGGTTCTGATCGATGAGGCGCAGCTTCAACTCCATGCGGGTGATGTTGGATGTGGCCGCAGTCACCTCGGAGCCGATGACGAGATACGGCGGGCCGATGGGATCGCTGCTGAGACGGACCAAAACGCCAGTGTCGTTAGCGGCGGCTCCGGGAGTTTGAATTGCCGTGGAACCCCCGGAAGACGTAGGGGTGAAGATCCCGTAGGTCGCGTAGTATCCGCCGTTGGACTGAATGCGCTTGAGAGCGTCGATGGTGGAGGCGGGCGCGATGGGCTGGCCTTCGAGAGATTTCATATCGGCGAGAACGCCGCGCTGGGCAGCAGGCGAGCCGCCTTCCACCCGAACCTGAAGCAGGGCGCCGGGTTGGGGGAGGATTCTGGCCTGGCGCGCAGCCATGTAGGCCTTCCAGTCCGTGTCATCGAGGGCGTAGCGAAGCAGAGCAGCGCGGTCCTGTTCCGCGGCAAGATAGCCGGCGCGGATAAGCTGGCCGCCCTTGGCGTAGTCGGCGCCGGAGAAGTTGTCGAGAGGTATAGAAACGACCAGATCGGCAAGCGGCTCGGCCTGGTCGATGTTTTGCTCGATGCCGGCGGAGAATGCGCGGTTGAGCACGCCGACGATTGAGCTTGTGTCTACCGCGGCAACGAAGGCCTCGTTTTCGAGGTGCACGGCAATCACAATGTCCGCATGAAGGTCATGGCGGACCACATCGGTAGGCAGGTCGTCGAGAATGCCGCCGTCAACGAGGTCGTGGCCGTCGTTGCCCTTGGCGGGAGGAAAGAGGCCGGGAATGGAAACGGAAGCGCGAACGGCCCGCGGTAGCGGACCGCGAGCGAAGGTGATCGATTTGAGTGTATTGAGATCGGTGGCCACGCAGCGGAAAGGGATCGGCATTTGGTCGTAATCGAGGTCCTGGCCGTTATAGCCGGACATGTTAGTCAACAGGAATTCGTTGATACCTCGGTCGGTGAGCAAGGCATTGCGCAGTTGCGGGCCGTGCCTGAGGCCCGCGGCAAGGCTCTGGGGAATTTCGCGCCGGTCCTGACGGCGGCGGTAGCTCAAGTCGGCATAAGAGGATTGCAGCGTAAAGACGCCGGTGAATGCATCGCTGCTGGCGAGCGCGCGCAACTCGGCAGGCGTAAGGCCGGAAGCATAGAGTGCGCCGACCACGGCTCCCATGCTGGTGCCGGCAATGCGGTCAACGGGAATGTGGTGCTCCTCCATCCACTGTAGGACGCCAATGTGCGCCAGACCCAGCGCGCCACCGCCTTCGAGGGCCAAGCCGACGACAGGCCGGCCAGGGGGCGCAACAGCCGGCAGGGTGGTGGGATTGGCGGCGGGTGCAGAAGTTTGCTGGCCCGATGCGGCAGTGGCAAGAAGGAAGCAGGTGAGAAGGATTGCGGCAGATTTCCAGGGCATGGGGGGCCTCCCGGCAAATCATTCTTCCATGACGCTAACGCTTTCCCGGAGAAGTTGCTGTGATGGGCGTACTATCCCGGCCTTGCCGCAATAACGCCAAAGCGCTCAGAGAAGAATTGGGGTGGAGAGTGCGAAGACCTTGGCGAATGCTTTGACCGGACAGTATTTCCGAAACTGCTGCCGCGGTTATTTCACCGGGTTGCGGTTTGGCGGAGGAAGTCTTCGGCGAGGGCGAGGTCTTCTTCGGTGTCGACGCCGATGGTGTCGCGCGGCGCGTCGGCCACATAAATCGCGATGCCGTTTTCGAGCAGGCGCAGCTGCTCAAGGCGCTCCAGCTGCTCGAGCGGCGAGGGCGGGAGGGCGGCGAAGCGCTCCAGTGCAGCCTTGCGATAGGCGTAGATGCCGAGATGCTTGCGGTAGCCGGTGAAGCCGGCGGCGTCGCGGTCAAAAGGAATGGTGGCGCGGGAGAAGTAGAGCGCGCGGCCGTCGAGCGCGGTGACGACTTTGACGGCGTTGGGATTGGTGAACTCGTGCGGCGGGCAGCGGACGGCGAGGGTGGAGACCTCGACTTCGGGCCGGTCGAAGAGATCGAGAAGCGGCGGAAAGAAATCGGGCGTGAGGGTGGGCTCGTCGCCCTGGATGTTGACGTAGATGTCGGCGTCGATTTGGCGGGCGACTTCCCTTACCCGATCTGATCCGCTGGGGCAGGCGGGCGAGGTCATGACGACGGGAATGGAGTGCGCGCGGCAGGCTTCGGCGACTTCATCGGCATCGGTGGCGACGACGACGGGGTCCATGAGGCCGCTGGCCTGCGCGGCGCGCCACACCCACTCCACCATGGGCCGGCCGGCGATGGGGCGCAGCACCTTGCGCGACATGCGCGTGGAGTTGAGCCGCGCGGGAATGACGGCTGCGATGCGCAGGGAACTCATGGAGACGAGTGTACATGGAGGCGGAGCGCTGGCCAGGGAGGCGGGCGGCTCGCCGAGTCAGGCCGCGAGTTCACGCAGCGAGCGCGGCGAGCGCAGCCAGGGCGCTTTCAGCGCGGGCGAGGCCTTCAGCGGCGGCTTCGGGGCCTCCGCTTTGATGCTCGGCGTGGATGAAGTCGATGCTGGTGAGGCCGATGAGGCCGAGGATCGTGCGCAGGTAGGGCTCCTGATGGTCACGAGCGTGGAATGGCGATCCCGCGGGATAGGCGCCGCCGCGCGCGGAGAAGACATAGACCATTTTGCCGGGCGGTACCAGCGGGGCCACGCCCTGCGGCGTGAAAGCAAAGGTGCGGTCTTCGCGCACGATCAGGTCGATCCACGCTTTGAACGAGGCAGGAATGGAGAGGTTCCACATGGGCACGCCGAGAACAATCACATCGGCTGCGAGGAGCTCGTCGACGAGGCGGTCAGAGAAGGCGAGGGCGCGCTGCTGCGCGGGCGTGAGAGATTCGGCCGAAGTGAAGAATGCGTCGACGGCGGCTTCGTCGAGGTAAGGGATGTTTTCGAGCGAAGTGTTGCGATGGACGACTGTGCCGGTGGGGTGTTGCTGCCGCCATTTTGCCACGAAAGAGGCGGCGAGGCGGCTGGAGACCGATGCGGCGCGGGGGCTGGAGTCGATGTGCAGGAGCGTGGGCATAAGAGTTCTCCGAGGTAAAGGGACGCGTATCTATATTGTTGCAGAGGCCTGCGTTTCGCGCAGAAGAAAGCAGGCAGGATCGGGCACGGGGACACGGGGGCAATGGATGATCGAGAGCGCGGTCCGCTTTGCATCGCGGTATGGCACGTGCGGGCGCAGATGGCGGTGTTTGACCTCGAATCCCAGCGCCCGTATCATCGAATTTGG
Organism: uncultured Acidobacteriaceae bacterium; assembly: GCA_963701835.1. Classification (GTDB taxonomy): domain Bacteria; phylum Acidobacteriota; class Terriglobia; order Terriglobales; family Acidobacteriaceae; genus Telmatobacter. The sequence continues at coordinate 232,764 of CAVPBL010000020.1, forward strand.
CGCTGTGGCGCGGTTTTTCGCGCTACGGCGTGCCTGAGTTTGGCGCGGCAGCGGCCCCGCCCGGGCGGAGTAGCTCAGATGGTAAGAGCGACGGATTCATAACCCGTAGGTCGGCGGTTCGATCCCGCCCTCCGCCACCAAAATTCCTTCTCAGAACTTTCCGAAATTCCTTCCGAATAGTGTCCGATGCGGGCGACGCAGAGTACGTCAGGGTTGTGCCTGTTCCTCGGCGGAAGCCAGGCGCTTGTTTCTCTGCGGCGTTTCGCGAACTTGTGCATCTCGATGCC
>CAVPBL010000021.1:0-342981 GCA_963701835.1 uncultured Acidobacteriaceae bacterium
AGTTGGCATGAAAAACAGCATAGCGTAAACCGAAGCGCTTGGGCTACGTATCGAAGGTTCCGAAAAAGCACACGGAGGGCGCGCGGCAGCGAGAGGTGAAAGGCGCCGAGCTTGGCCGTGGCTGGCATTCAAATAGAGAAGACCACACACCGAAGCGCTTGGGTTATGTAATTCAGCCGCGAATTGTGACCCGATTTGACTTGAAGTTCCTTTTTCGCGACCAAGGCGAAAAGCGTGTCGCAAATCGCTGCGGATACGATTTCACCACCTGCTTTGGCGTTACCTTCGATTGCGTGCTGTTCCTCGGGACTACAATCTCGACATTACGCTGAATCGTATGGTGATATGCGCACTGTTCTTGACAGTTGGGCCCGCGGATGAGCCGCACAGCTATCTTTCTCGCCTAATCTCGCCGGAGAATGTCCCAAACATCGTCTTGGCTATCGTTGGAATTGTGGGAATCGGCGTCGGTATTTGTACCCTGCTGTTCATAAAACGCCAGGCGCAGGAGATGACCACCAACGGGTCATAATGCGTCGAACGCTGGACACCGTAAGAAGGCAAGGAACTACAGCCGAGGGGGCCGCCGGTGCCGCATTGATGAATGCCCAAGCCGTTGTTGATGCTGAACGGCCGTGGATGAGAGTTGAACCCAAATATGAAAAGGATGGGGATTACCCAAGATACACTTTCAACTGCGTTAACCGTGGAAAATCTCCCGCCATAATTGTCAATCAATCTGCCGCATTTAGACCGGTTTCTATTGAAGCAGAAAATGACCTTCCTGCCGAAACGAAATACGGACAATTCGCCGCTCCGGAATGGGAGATTGTTCATCATCTTTGGTTCATTCCCGACGAAAGCTTCGAGGTTTATCAATTCGACCCTCGGATAATCGGCGAAAACGACCCTGAGAGGTGGAATTCCATCGCGGCGTGGAAAATGCGGCTCTATTTCGTCGGCGCTGTTCGGTATAGGGATACCTTGAGCCAGGAAATACACGAAAGTCGATTCTGTTATGTCGCCGCCCCGGGATCTTTGCGCACGTTCGGGCCAACTTCGGCCTACAACAAGCTGGCCTGAAATCGAAAGCATGGTGCGAATCGGCGAAAGCAATTGAAATCAGGACGCTACCCAGAGGCGTCCGAAAAAACACACGGAAGGCGCGCGGCAGCGGAAGGTGAAAGGCGCCGAGCTTGACCGCAGTTGGCATGAAATCTGCAGTGGCCGACAAGGAGAAGTATATATCACATACCGAATCGCTTGGGTTTTTAGTGAATCGCCCAACAAAAAGCCCCCGGCACTTTCGCCGAGGGCTTTTCTTCTGGTTTTGGAGTAAATCAGTTTGAGAACAGCAGCACGCCCGCCGCCTTTTCCTCGCTCGCAGTCTCGTCCGCGCTCACCGGCCGATAGAAGAGCTGGTTGGCGTCGAGATAGACCTCGAGGAATGCCGGCCGCTCTTGAATATGCCCGGCGATCAGCGCCTCGGAAAGCGGATCCTCAACGTACCGCTGCAACGCGCGGCGTAGCGGACGCGCGCCGTAGCTGCGGTCGACCAGCGTCTTTTCCAGAATCCACTTCTTGGCGTCGTCGGTCACTGAGATGGTGATCGACTTCTGCGCCAGGTTGGCGTTCAACTGCTGCACCAGCAACTCGACGATCTGCAGCAGGTCGGCATCGTAGAGCGACTGGAAGAGGATCACTTCGTCGAGCCGGTTGAGGAACTCGGGGTTGAAGGTCTTCTTCACCTCGTTCTTCACCAGCTCCTCGACCTTCTCGCTGACCATGTCTTCGCGTTCGCTCTGGAAGCCGAGTCCCTGCTTCTTCATGCAGGTGCCGCGCGCCGATGTTCGAAGTCATGATGACGATGGTGTTCTTGAAGTCGACGGTGTTGCCCAGGCCGTCGGTCAATTGCCCGTCCTCAAAGACCTGCAACAGAATGTTGAACACATCGGGGTGCGCCTTCTCGATCTCGTCAAGCAGAACCACCGAATACGGCGAGCGCTTGACGCGCTCGGTCAACTGGCCGCCCTCCTCGTAGCCCACGTATCCCGGAGGCGAGCCAATCAGCTTCGAGACCGAGTGCTTCTCCATGAACTCCGACATATCGAAGCGGATGAGCGCCTTGTCGGAGCCGAAGAGGAAGTTGGCCAGCGTGCGCGCCATCTCCGTCTTGCCCACGCCCGTCGGACCGAGGAACAGGAAGCTTCCAATCGGCCGGTGCGGCGACTTTAGCCCCGCGCGCGACCGGCGAATAGCGCGAGCCAGCGCCGAAATCGCCTTGTCCTGCGAGATCACGCGCTTGTGCAGCTCTTCTTCCACGCGCAGCAGCTTCTGCGTCTCTTCTTCCTTGATGCTGGTCACAGGCACGCCGGTCCAGCGGCTGACCACGTCCTCGATGTCCTCGCGCCCCACGATGCCGGCGGCGGAGTCGTCGAGATGATACTTGTCGCGCAGGGCGCGCAGGTTCTCGCGCTCCTTGCGCTCCTCGTCGGAGTAGAAGCGAGCCTTCTCGAACTCGTGATTCGCAATCGCCGAGTCCATGCGATGCACGATGAATTTGATCCGCTTCTGCACCTCGGTGATCTCCTCGGGCAGCGAGGTCTGGCGCAGCTTCACGCGCGCTCCCGCCTCGTCGATCAGATCGATGGCCTTGTCGGGCAGGAAGCGATCGGGAATGTAGCGGTTGGAGTGGGACACGGCGAATTCGACCGCGGCGTCGGTGTAGCTGACCGCATGGAACTTCTCGTAGCGGTCCTTGATGCCCATGATGATCTTGATTGCGTCTGCCTCGTTTGGCGGCGGAACTTTCACCGCCTGGAAGCGCCGCTCCAGCGAGCGATCCTTCTCGATCGACTTGCGGTACTCCGCCGGAGTCGTGGCGCCGATGCACTGAATTTCGCCGCGCGAGAGCGCCGGCTTCAGGATGTTGGCCGCGTCGAGCGATCCCTCCGCCGATCCCGCGCCAACCAGCGTATGCAGCTCGTCGATGAAGACGATCGAGTTCTGGCTCTCCATCAACTCCTTCATGATGGTCTTGAGCCGCTCCTCGAACTGCCCGCGGTACTTGGTGCCGGCTACGATCAGCGACAGATCCAATGCCAAAACGCGCTTGTCGGCCAGGAAGCTGGGCACTTCGCCGTCCGCAATCTTCTGCGCCAGGCCCTCGACGATGGCCGTCTTGCCTACGCCGGGCTCGCCGATCAGCACCGGGTTGTTCTTGGTGCGCCGGCAGAGAATCTGTATCGCGCGCTCCAGTTCGGCTTCGCGCCCGACCAGTGGATCGAGCTGCCCGTCCATTGCCGACTGCGTCAGGTCGCGGCTGAATTCGGCCAGCAGGCTCGACTCGCGCTGCCGCTGCTGCGGAGGCGCTTTTTCCTGCGTCACGCGGGCCAGCTCGTCGCGAATCTGCGCCAGCTTCAGGCCGCGTTCCTGCAGAATCTCCGAGGCGAAGCACTTCTCTTCGCGCAGCAGGCCCAGCAGCAGATGTTCCGTGCCGATATGCTTGTGGCCCAGCCGCTCCGCTTCTTCCGCGGCATAGGCGAGTACCCGCTTGCACTCGTTCGAAAGCGGCAGGTCGACGCTCGTCGAAACCTTCTCGCGGATGGTGGTGTGCGCTTCAATTTGCTTCCTTATCGACTCCACCGAGGCGTGCGAGCGCAGGAAGCGATTGGTTAACGCCTTATCCTCGCGCAGCAGGCCGAGCAGCAAGTGCTCGGTCTCAATATAAGGCGAGCCGAACTGGCTGGCCTCATACCGCGCGAAGAAGATCACACGCCGTGCCTTCTCCGTATACCGTTCGAACATGATGTTCCCCCTTTTATCCAGGCCATCGGCTTGAAGTGGCCGTCCGTCGGTCTTCCCGGCTTCGGCCCCACCCGCGCTCGCCCTTCTGTTGCTTCGCCGCCGGAGACCCGATAAGCGATGGCCCTCGCTCCGAACAGCTCTTTTGGATGGTCTTGGGTCCGCTTCCACCCCGACGTCAATCGGCTCAGTTGAAGCCAATCGACTCCCATCCCGACCTCTTGGGCCTGCCCCAGGGAAAGTCCTTGGGAGGCCCGTACTTAGTAAGACTCAAAAATCACCGAAAGTGCTGCTTTTTCTAGCTGGAGTTTCCAGCTTGCATTGATCTTGCTCAAACTTCTGTGATCTACATCAGTCTTCCATTTTCCAGCCGCAGGGTTCGGCCGCATCGCACTGCCAAATCCATGTTGTGCGTGACCAAAATCGAAGTCAGCCCGTGACTCCGGTGCAATCGTTCAATCAATTCAAAGACCCGGCCGGCGGTTGTGCCGTCCAGGTCTCCAGTCGGCTCGTCGGCCAGCAACAGTCGCGGACGGCAAACTAGCGCCCTTGCCAGCGCTACGCGCTGCTGCTCGCCGCCGGAAAGCTCGCCGGGCCGATGGTCGCTGCGATCCTCCAATCCCACCTCGCTGAGCCAATTTGCCGCCGCCTGCAAGGCCTCGGATTTCCGCACGCCTTTCGCCAAAAGCGGCATGGCGACGTTCTCCTCCGCAGTGAATTCCGGCAGCAAATAGTGAAACTGCCAAACGTAACCAATCTCACGATTACGAAAGGCTGCCGCCTCACGGGCGCTGAGCGAGGTCACATGAGTTGAGGCGCAGTATACCGTCCCCGCGGAAGGCGTATCAAGCGCGCCCAGAATGTGCAAAAGCGTGCTCTTTCCCGCGCCCGACTGGCCTACGATTGCCACCATTTCGCCGGCTTCAACCTCGAGGTTGAGATCCTCAAACAGATCGAGCGTGCCGCGCGCCGTCCGATACGACTTGCGAAGGCTCTGGACCTGGATCAACGGAGAATGGTTGGGGTTAGAGCCGAGCGCCCGCGATTCCGGCTCCCGCGTGGTGCGGGACGCCTGGGGAACAGCCGCTGGAGGGGTTTGCATCATCCCGTTCCCCGTTATCTTACAGGACCGCGGGCCAGTGCCGCGCCGTCCCAGGGAGGTGCGACCCAGGGTGTCTCGCCGGACAGGCTCCGCTCCGCGCCTTCTCGCCGCCCGCACACGCAGTGCCACAGGTAGCGCCGTCTCCAGACCGGGGTCCCCAACGACAGGTCTTCGTCGTTGGGATCGGAGACCGGCTGTCGTGCGGGCGTCCAGAGCCGCACCCGCGAACTTGCCAACGTCCGCCGCGGCGGACGCGAACTTGCGATCTTGCGAAACCGTCGCCCTGCCGGCTTATTTGTAGCGCCGGTCTCCAGACCGGCTGTCGTGCGGGCGTCCTCGCCCGCACACGCTGTGGGCCGCCCAACGCAGGAAACGGGAGCCGATCGTTCCGGCGCCCGCCTCGTTGTTCTTCACCTTTTTTGAGCCCGTGTCCCTGCGCCTCAACCCCACTTCTTGCCCAGCGCTTCCAGATCGGCCTTGGCCAGATCTTCGGGCGTCATGACGACCCTGAACTTCACCTCGGCGTTGAAGTTGAGGAACCACGGCTCCGCCAGCCTGGGAACGTCAGCGGGAGTTGCGACATCGACGATCAGAATGCCACCCCGGCGGCCATCCCGCTCGCCAAAGTACGCAGCCTCCGGCTTCGCGGCATCGAGAATCTGCTTCATTTTGGGACCCGCAGTTCCATTGCGAACCGCGGTGTTGAATGGTTCAATGGGAAATTCAACCTGCATCATCATCCGCATGTCGGACCTCAGGGCGCCTGGGAATTGCCTGGGGGGCGGCGGGCGCCAGTCTGGACGCTAAATGACGCGAGCAGAAAGAGTCAAAACGATTTTCGGTTTGCGGGTCGAGGCCCGCGAGCACAGCCCGCGTAGCGGGCAAAAGAGGGTAGCCCCAGGCGCAAGCCTGGGGTGGAGTCGCGGTCCGAGACCGTCAGCCCGATTCAGCGGGCGAAAGAGCCGCCGAGTCCGCACATCGGTTCGAACCGCAAGCCGTCCGCTTGCTATCATCGAATCAAGGCCGCAGCGCCATCGCTCGCGCCGCCGCAATCATTCTTTATCCCAATGACCCCCGCCTCCCAAGCCGCGGCACCATCGGAACTCGCCGCGGCCCCCGTCGAAACCACGCCGCACGCCCTTCACGCACCTGCGCCCGGCGCCACGGCCACGCTCATCCACGACCTGCGCGAGCTCTTCAAGGTCAAGGTCGTTGGCCTGGTGCTGGTCACCGGTTGGGGCGGGTTTTATCTGGGATCGATGCAGTCGGGCATCTCCACCTTGCAGCGCGGCCTGCTCGACACGCTGCTCGGCATCGGGCTCATCTCGGCGGGCGCCGGCGCTCTTAACCAGGCTCTGGAGCGCTCCACCGACGCGCGCATGAAGCGCACCGCCGATCGCCCTCTGGCATCGGGCCGCTGGCCGCTCTCCATCGGCATTCTCGCCGGCCTCGGCGCCATCGCGCTCGGCGCGGTGTGGCTGGCGCTGCGCACTAATCTGCTGACCGTCTCGCTGGCGCTGCTCACGGCGTTCACCTACGTGGCCATTTACACGCCGCTCAAGCGCGTCACCACGATGGCCACTTTCATCGGCGCATTTCCCGGCGCTATGGGACCGATGCTGGGCTGGACAGCCGCGCGCGGGCGCATCGAGTGGCCGGCCGTTGCGCTCTTCGCCATCCTCTTCGTCTGGCAGTTCCCTCACTTCATGTCGATCGCCTGGCTTTACCGCGACGACTACGCGCGCGCCGGCATTCGCATGTTGCCCGTGGTGCAGCCAGACGGATGGTCAACCGTCGTCGAAGCCCTCTTCTATGCCGTGCTCATGATTCCCGTCAGCCTGGCGCCGTGGCGCCTCGGTCTCACCGGCGCCGCCTACGCCGTGCCTGCGACCGCGCTGGGACTCGTCTACCTCGCCTACACCATCCGCTTCGCCCGCATCCTACGCGCGCAATCCGAAGACGAAAGCCGCATGCTGGCGCGCGATTTGCTCAAGGTCAGCGTTCTCTATTTGCCGCTGCTGTTCACTACGCTCATGCTCTGCGCGAGCGCGAAGGCGTAGCATTCTGGCCGCTTGAGCTTGTACAAAAATGGGTGCCCCAGGTCCCGGCTTTGGGACCTGGGAGAATGAAAGCCTAAGGAAGAATGACCATCGCCGCCCCAACCTCAACTCCCCGCTCCGGCGCCGCTCCCGCCATCGCCGCCATTCTCTTCGTCAGCGCAGCAGCGTCGCTGTTTCTCTTCTGGCTCATCTACATTCATCCGGCGGCGGCCACCAGCGCGCAGTATGCGTTCTTGCCGGCCATGAACGCGGTCTTCAACGGATTGGCGGCCATCGCGTTGCTGATCGGCTACACCTTCATCCGCGCGCACAGGATCAAGCAGCACCGCGCGTCGATGATCGCGGCGTTCGTGTTCTCGACGCTGTTTCTCATCGGCTACATCGCGCACCACGCGCTGCACGGCGATGTGCGCTATCCGCTTCACGCTGCATTGCGCACCTTCTATCTGGGCCTGCTCGCCAGCCACATCGTCCTCGCCGTGGTTGCGCTGCCGCTGGTCCTGGTCACATTCTTCTTTTCGCTTTCGGGACGCATCCCGCAGCACCGCCGCATCGCGCGCTGGACTCTCCCGCTCTGGCTCTATGTCTCGGTCACCGGCGTCATCACCTACGTCATGCTCCGCCTCGCGCCGGGAAGTTAGGTTCCGCAAACGCGAAAGCCATGCCCTCACGCCCGCCAATCTCCGGCTCCAATCGTCCCGCCCACCCCGGCGACGGCACGCGGCAGCTTCTGCAATGGGGCGGCTCGATGGTCGGCTCAGGCCTCCTCGCCGCTCTTCTGCTCCTCACCGTGCTCGGCGGCTACTCGCGCACCGGCGCCAGCACCAACACGGGCTGGTTCGCGCTCATCGTCGCGCTCATGTGCATTCCCTTCGGCCTCATGCTTCTCGCACTCGGCCTCGCCAAATGGCTCCGCAACCGCCGCATCGGCGCGAACAACTGATCTCTAACCCCTGATCTCCGGCATTGCCATCCTCCCAGCTTCCCATCGAGTACTTCCAATATTCGCTCCCCACAAGCCGGCATCGCGGGACCGATCATGGCAGAGAGCCCGTATGCGATGGTGTTTGAAAAATACTTGCAGGGCGTTTTGAAGCCGCCATAGCCTTATAGTGTTGCGCTCTTTTGGTCTACGGACTCCTTGCTTCCATTGGGACTTGGATCGCCGGTTGCCTTTCAACCGTGAGACAGGCGTTCCTGGCCTGCCGGATTTTTCACCGGTGGATTGTTCGTCTAGCCCTACAACTGAGCGACGCAGTCTTCGGATACGAACTCGGATGTTGGTATTCGGCCTTTCTTAGGTTGCAGGCAGGCGCATTCGCCGGTCCCTGACCCGGAATTCGCGGCCATTGTCAGCGCGAAGACGCGCTCCACGGCGGGCCATTTCGCCGTCTCCTGAACGGTCTGCACGTTGGGGCCGATCGCCGCCCATGCGGCCACCGATTGCGGTCCAAGAATGCTGATAAGCCGGGCGCCAACGGCGGCGGCCAGATGGCCGGGGCCGGTATCATTGGCCACCACAACGTTGGCCAGCTTTTGCATGGCGCCGTAGACGCCCAGGTTGACGCCCACCAGGCAGATGGCGAGTGAGGGCCATGCCGCCGCGGCTACTTCATCGCCGGGGCCGGGGCAAAGGACAACTGGCATATTGACCGCGCGCAAAGCCGTCGCAAGTTCCCTGAATCCCGGCCAAACTTTGCGCTTGTCATAATCATCCGAACCGGAAAACGGGCAAAGCATCGCGAACGCACTGGAAGCGAGACCGTGTTGGGCTAGAAGCGCCAGCGCCTGCCTGTGCTGGGCGTCGCTCGGGACCCATTCGAGCAACCCAGGGAAGGGCTCGCTTTTGCCAATAAATCGACCTGCGAGATGCCAGTACGCATGAGCTGCATGGGGGAAGTGGGGTAGACGAAATGCATGACCAAGCAGCACGCTGCGACCCTCGCGCGCATATCCAAACGGGGCGAAGCCCGCAAGCCGCATCTCCAGCGCAGAGGAGAACGAGTTGGTCATCAGCAGTACCGGCGACCGGTCCGAACCGAGGGTCCGGCGCAGGCCCCGCAGTTGTACCACTGCGGTATCATGGCAATCATCGCGCACGGTTACCGGCCAGCCGGCGCTGTCAAACAACGCCGCCGACCAACTCTTGCCGTAAAGATGCAAATCGTATCCGTCCGCAGCCAGCCGCCGCAAGGCAGGCATAGACAGCACCACTTCGCCGAGCCAGTTACAGAGCCTTACCAATAACACGCCTTTTGGCGCTGCAGGCGAATCGGCTGATGGGAGGTAGACAGACATTACCATCTCCAATTCGCAATGAGTACGAACGGCGCCAAGCGGTAAGGACGGTGATTCTCCCCCTTAAGGGGTAGATTCATTACGATTCCCACAAAACAGGCCCGGTTCCATTGAGCAATGGACTCACGCAGTAGAAACTGATACCAGTACCTCCGGCTGTGCCACCGGTCACCTGGCGACGTGACGACAGCAGTTGGCCCCTGCGCAAGACTCCTCCAAGCGCCTTCCAGGAACAGAGTCGGGTGGGCTAGCCAACCAATATGAGGACACGATCTAGCCAAGGTCAGCCCGCGCCACCGGCGAAGCGGCAGCTCCCTAAGCTCCGGATGGCCCGCGATGGAGGGAGCGGGGGCCTTTAGGCCCCTGGATGCAGGCCTTCAAATGGGCGGCTTTAGCCACGAGCTCTTCGGTTATGCTTCCGATGTGCGGCTTGCGCCACAAGGAACGCGGACCTACTTTGTCACCGCCGTAACAGCCGGACGCCGCAGCCTCTTCCCGCGTGCCCCATCCTAGCTTTGCCAGGGTGGGGAGGGCGTGATCACAACGGAGGGAGCGTGGGGCTTCAGCCCCACGAATAACCGCCCACCTATTTTTCGAGAAATAAATTGCGCGGCGAAGCCGCCCTCCAAACCTTATCCTTGCTGTCATCCTGAGCGAGTCCCGGCGTGCCGGGACGAGTCGAAAGCCTGCCCTGAGCGAAGTCGAATGGGGACCTGCATTTGCCTTCTTCCGGTCAAGGCCGTATACCACGAACCCAGCCGCCGCGCACACCCGCCGTCTTGTATCAGGGCATGACTGGTAGGTCGGGGTTTCAACCCCGACTGCCGCAACCGCTCCCCCCTTCCTCGAAAAACAAAGTGCGCGGCGAAGCCGCGATGATTGCCTACCGAGTGACCATGCTCCAAATCCGCTCACTCAAACCCCGTCCCTACGCTATCCTTGCTTACTGAGAAGCACTCATGTCCTCCCTTAACCTCAAACCGACCAACGCGCCGGTAAAGACCTACTACGCGACCCTTGAGCGCTTCGCCCGCGGCCATTTCGACAACGAGGGCAACATTCGCGGAGCGTTTGAAGACCTGCTCAAAAAGTGCGCCCGCCAATTCGACTGGACCCTCGTCCCCGAGTACTCAATTCCCCGAAAGGACCGAAACCCAGCCAGCATCGACGGCGCCCTCCTCGACGCATTCAACCTCCCGCGCGGCTACTGGGAGGCCAAAGACGAGAAAGACTCGCCGGCCGCCGAGATGAAGGAGAAACTCGAGGCCCTGATTCAGGTACAAATGACATATGCCGATCAATGCCGATAAGCCCCAATTCTGGAAGGCAGACACACGCGCGTCGGTTGACCAGTTCAACAACTGGTTTACGCAATTCGCGCCACAAGCTTATCGTGATTCCCGCAAACAGACGATCAGGGACATAGAGCGTGGTTTGCGCTTTACCGAAGACCTGACGATCGTCACTCCGAAGATCATCCAAGCAAATCCAGAAATCCTGCAGATGCTGCGGATGTCAACCTGCCCTCCGCTTGCCCGTGATCGGCTGATCGGGCTTGCCAATTCCACCAAGAACTTTGTGGGGCGAATGGAAAATGGCAAGATTCCGCCCAAGCTCGCACCGGAATTGGTGCTCGACCACCTGGCCAGAATCTCTACAGTCCTCACGAAGATGCTCGACGTGGAGGTTTTCCCATGGTTAGAGGAGAAGCGTCGGCCCACCGAAGAAGAGCGTTACAGATCTTCAACAATCGTTGCCGATCGTCTTTGCGGCGCCGTCGCCGATCCTATCGTGCGCAACGCCCAGGAAAAACGGCAACTCAGCATCATCGAGCAGCACCTCGTCGCCAAGAGATATCGGCACAAACCACACCCTGCGGCTGTCCCGATCATGGAAATGGAGCCGGGCACGTTCAGCTTCCGGACAAATGTATCTGTGAAGCCCTCGAAATCGAGTATCAAAACGGTAAGGATTCCCATAGATGCGGTGATCCAGCCGAAAGACATCAAAAAGCCGCATCTTCCGCTCCTCATTGAGGCAAAATCGGCGGGTGACTTCACGAACGTAAATAAACGCAGGAAAGAAGAGGCAACCAAGATCAACCAACTTAAGACAACTTATGGGGGCAAAGTCGTCTTCGTATTGTTCCTATGCGGCTATTTCAATGCGGCGTACCTCGGATATGAGGCGGCGGAGGGCATAGACTGGATATGGGAACACCGAACCTCGGACCTCGATCAACTCGGCATTTGAGGGCAGCCATGGCAATCATCGCCGAACGTGGGATCGAAGAGCGCAGGCAGGAAGAGCAGGTGCGGCTCGACCTCCAGAAGACCGCCCTCGAGCGCAACAAGCTGGGACAGTTTGCGACCCCGCCCGAACTGGCGCTAAGTCTCACGCGCTACGCCCAGTCGCTTCTCGGAAATCAATCCGTGCGATTCCTTGACCCCGCCATAGGGACCGGCTCGTTCTTCTCCGCGCTGTCACAGGTCTTCCCCCCAAAGCAAATTCAACGTGCCGTTGGCATCGAGGTCGACCCGCTCTTCGCGGGCGCCGCGCAGGGGTTGTGGGCGGGCGAGGGCCTGCGGGTCATCGAGGGTGACTTTACAAAGCAGCCCCCAGAGCAGGTCTATAACCTCGTGCTCACGAATCCGCCCTACGTTCGGCACCACCATATCCCCGGCCAGGAAAAGGAGCACCTCAGAGTGCGCCTTGCGCAGTCGCTGCAACCCAATATCAGCGGCCTTGCTGGGCTGTACTGTTACTTCCTTCTGCTCTCCCATGAGTGGATGGAAGAGCAGGGGCTTGCCATATGGCTGATCCCGTCTGAGTTCATGGACGTCAACTATGGTGTCGCCGTGCGCCGCTATCTAACCGACTCTGTCACCCTAATCCACATCCATCGTTTCTGCCCGACAGATGTGCAGTTCGCAGATGCCCTGGTTTCCTCAGCGGTCGTGGTCTTTCGCAAAACGCTGCCGCCGCCCGGGCATCGGGCAAAATTCTCGTTCGCTGGCCCGATCGATAATCCTCGATCCGACGCCCTTGTTTCGCTCGACACTTTGCGCCGGTCGCGGAAATGGACGCAATTCCCGGCAACAACGACCGTAGCGGAAAGGGCGGCAGTGAAACTGGGAGACATATTCCACGTCAAGCGCGGGCTAGCCACTGGCTCAAACAGCTTCTTCATTTTGAACCAGGATCAGATCGAGCAGTGGCAGATTCCAGGCCAGTTCCTAAAGCCGATCCTCCCAGGGCCGCGCCATGTCACAAACGACGTCGTCGAGGCGCTTGCCGATGGGACACCGGATGTCAGTCCGCGGCTCTTTCTCCTCGATTGTTCGGAGTCCGAGGAACTCATCAAGTCGAAGTGGCCGCGCTTCTACGCGTACGTGAGGATCGGTCACGAGGAGAAGATTTCCGACAGCTATCTCGCTAGTCGCCGCGCACCTTGGTACTCGCAGGAGAAGCGCCCCCCAGCACCGTTCCTGTGCACCTATATGGGCCGCTCGCGCGACGGCAAGCACCCGTTTCGCTTCATTTGGAACCGTTCAAGCGCAACCGCCCACAACGTCTATCTGATGCTGTACCCCAGAGGCCCCCTGCTCCGTGCATTACAGGAACATCCGGAGTTGCACGCGAAAGTGTTTGAGGCTCTTAAGCGCATAACACCTGGCCAACTCTTATCCGAAGGCCGGGTGTATGGAGGCGGGCTACATAAAGTCGAACCGAATGAACTCGCCCAAATTCCCGCTAGCATCGTGTTGGAAAGTCTCGGTCCGCAGGTGCGCATAGAGCAACAGGGATCGCTGTTTACGTAAGACGGCATCCCACCCGAAGTCTACGAGTACCGCCTCGGCAATCGCAGCGCCCTCGAATGGGTGATCGATCAATACCGCGTTTCCGCCGACAAGCGCTCCGGCATCGTCAACGACCCCAACCGCGAGGGCGATCCCGAGTACATTGTGCGTCTCATCGGCCAGGTCGTCACCGTCAGCCTCGAAACCGTCCGCCTCGTCCGCGAACTCTCCGCCCTGCTCTTGCTTCCCGCGCACACCATCTAACCTACTGGCTCTCCGCTGCCTGACCCCTGATCCCTAATCCCTGTCGCATGATTCCAGTTCCCTGCCTTTGCTCCGCTCGACCCAGCCGCCCGCGGAACCCCAAAACTCCATCTACTCCCCGAATCAACGGCTCCCCGGCCGTAAATACTCTATCTACAGCTAGATCCCCGGCCGCGAAGGCAGCTCAAAACTCCATCTACCGTTAGAGAAAAACCGTATCGCGCACGCAAAATGCGACGATTTCACCCATTTCCGACGACCTGCAGGTCATATTTTCGCCCGATTCGACGACCTGTAGGTCATATTTTCCGCGAGCTCACAATGCGACGATTTTCTGCGTCGCGCACGAATCAAAACCGACGACCCATAGGTCTACGGTTTTCCGCCTCCAGAGTGAATCAAAAGCTCCTACCTACGGCCGCCGCTCGCCCCGAACTCCGCTCTCTGATCCCTGATCCCTGATCTCTGCTCTCTGCTCTCTCCCAAAAACGCAGCGCCCCACCCGGTATGTCCCCCGACACCCGAGTGGGGCGTGCGTTTCGTACAAATCGCGGAATCGGGATCCCCTCCCCCCGAGCGGACCCCGATCCTTCGAGCCATCCAATTGCCGTGCCCCGACCCCTTACATGCCGTTCTGCATGTTCTGGTCCGGATGGACAACCCGGTAGCTCGCACCGCCATTCGACCAAATCAGAAGCAGAATGTCTTTGTCCAAGGGCACAGAGTGGATTTGATTGACGAAATTATCGGCATCCCCGACGGGATGCCGGTTGACTTCGAGAATCACGTCGCCTGGAGCCAGGCCCGCATCGTCGGCCGGGCTGCCGGGGCGCACATTCTGGATGGCTGCGCCCTGCACGCGCTCGGGAACGTTGAATTGCTGGCGCACGTCGGGCGAAAGATTGGCCACGGTCAGGCCGAGCCTGCCGCGCCGCTCGTCCGGGCCGGAGTTACTGGCCTCTTCCGTCGAGTCTTTGTGGAACTCGCCGACCGTGACGTGGATCGTCTCCGGCTTGCCATCGCGGAGAATGCCCAGATCTCGATGGGAGTCCCGGGAGCGGTTTCGCTCACCGCAACCTGCAGCGCGCGGCCATCGACGATCTTTTTGCCGTTAAGTTCGCGCAGCACGTCGCCGCTCTTCAGGCCGGCGCGGCCGGCGGGCGAGTCGGGCGTGACCTGGCTGACGATGGCGCCGGTGGCGTCGGGCAGGTTGAAGAAGCTGGCGTTGTCGGGCGTCACGTCGTTCATGCTGATGCCCAGATAGCCGTGATGCACCGTGCCGCTCTTGATGATGGACTCGACCGAGGACTTGGCGAGTTCGCGCCGGGATGGCGAAGCCGGCGCCGGCAAACGATCCGCTGTCGGAGATGATGAACGTGTCGATGCCGATCAGCTCGCCGTGCGCGTCCACCAGCGGGCCGCCGGAGTTGCCGGGATTGATGGCCGCATCGGTCTGGATGAAGTCGCCGGGCTTGCGCGGATCGTCGGTGTACGGATTGGGGCGGTTGAGCGCGCTGATGATGCCGCGGGTGACGGAGAACTGGAAGTAGCCGAAGGGGCTGCCGAAGGCCAGCACGGTTTGGCCCGGGATGCAGTTTGGCCGAGTCGCCCCAGGGAATGCTGGGCAGGTTTTGCGCGTCGATCTTGATGACCGCGATGTCGTTGAGCTTGTCGACTCCGACGACCTTGGCGGTGAAGACGCGGCGGTCGTTGAGAGTGACGCGCACCTGCGTCGCGCCATCGACTACGTGATCGTTGGTGACGATGTAGCCGTCGGGCGAGATGATGACGCCGCTGCCGACGCCGTGCTCAATCTGCTGCCGCTGCGGCGCCTGCCCCTGTCCGCCGGGGCCGAAGAAGAACTGGTGGAATCCCGGCGGCAGGTCCTGCGGGTTGATGCCGCCGAAGCCCCGGCCGCCGCCTCCGTGAGTCTTTGCTCGTCCGGCGTGACGTGCGAGGTGACGGCGACATTGACGACGGCGGGCGTGACGCGCGCGGCGACGGCTTCGACAGCGTTATCCAGCGCGGTCAAGAGCAGAGACGCTGGAGTCGTCGATTGGCCCGGCTGCCGCAGCCGCAGCGTGCACCCGGGAGTCGTCGAAAATGAACGCGCAAACGCGAGCGAGAGCAGAACACCGGCAAGTACCCCCGCAGGGACCGCGAGCTTCTTCACGGTTGCTACTAATGAATTAGTTGTCATGGGCATGGTTTTGTCTCCGTTTTGGGTTGAAGTTGATTTGTTAGAGCTGAAAGACCAGCCAGCCACTATCGGCGGGCGGAGCGGCTGGTGGGCCGGAATTGGAACCTGTTGCGCGCGCCGCGTTCGGGCTTGGCGCGGGATTTGTGGGATAGACGGCAAGAATCAAATGCATGACGGTGATTTGGCGCATGACGGTGATCTGGGTGGCCGGCTCGGAGGCTGGACGGCTTTTGAATGCGCTGCCTTGCTGCTCCGCGGCAGCGCCGGTGTCATAGTCCGCGACTGCCCGGGCCTGCTGAATCGAGGTTCGAGTCACTTCCCAGGCGGTGAAGACAACGATATTCCGGCTGCGGGGCCTGGGCTGCTTGCGATGCCGGCAGTTGAGCAACCGTCATCTCGGCGCGGGGCGCAGCGTTTGCCTCGCGGGAGGCGATCTCGATTTCCGCTGCGCTGGCTGATTGGGCCGGTTGGGCCGATGGCCCCGTGGCGTGGCGCGGTGAAGCGGAGACGAGCGGCGCTCGAACGCCGCGGCTGGTGGGAAGAATGGCCTTGGTTTCGATCGCCCGGAATCCTGTGGCTGCACCCGTCAACCTTGGGCCAGCGTTGGCCGCGAACGAAGTACGATCGGCAAGCACTGTTCGGGTATTGGCCTGCGCGAGGGCGAGGCTCTGCACATCCGGCTTCCGCACTGTAACAAAAGCGACGATCTGCGGGCAGCGCGCCAGCTCCACCGAAGCGAAGAGCAGGCCGCAGCCGAGGACGCCGACGAGGGCGCGAGCCGCGAGTGGTGGCAGCGCCTGTTTGCCCCGAAGAACGCTGTGCACACGGTAGACCAGTTCGGGCTTGCGCTCGAACACGCCAAGTGAGAGCGCGTGGGCGCGGCGCAGCAATTCCCGTTGTTGCAGTTCGCGCTCGGCCAGGCTGGTGAGGCAGGCAGCGTAGGCGCGCGGAGCCTGCGTCTGGCGAACCACGCCCTCGTCGCAGGCCATCTCGCGCTCGCGGCAAAGGCGGCGCTCGATCCAGAAGAGCGCGGGGTTCAATGGAAAGAGAACCAGGGAAAGCTTCTGCAGCAGATTGGTCCAGTCGTCGCGCCGGCGCAGGTGTTCGCCTTCATGCAGAATCACCTGTTCGAGCTCGCCTGGCGTAAGCCGGGAGAACAGCCACTCCGGAATGAGAATGCGCGGCGAGAAGAAGCCAATGACGCTGGGGCGGTCGAGCTCACGGGTGGTGCAGAGTTGGATCGCGTGGCGCGCGAGGGATGCGGCGGTGAGCAAAGAACGAAGGTTCTCGTCCGCTTCAACCGGCGTTGCCGTCTTCCATAACTTGCGCAGGCGGAACAAATGGAAGGCAAGCTGCGCGGCGCGGAACGTGGATGCGGCGAGCCACAGCGCGGCGAGGATCAATCCCCAGCGGCTATCCAATTGCAGCCAGGCTTTCGCCGGCAGGTCCTGAAGCGGCAAAGTCCCGGCGACTCCCGCCGCGGAAGAACGCGCAATGAGGGGCAGGAACGGCAAGCCAACCACGACGGCGAAGCCCGCGGCCCAGGCGGCGAAGCGATGCGCCGCGGAGACGCGAGGCGCCAAGCGCAACAAGAGAACCAATGCAACTGCAACTGCCGCGCTCTGCCAGAGCGCCGCCACGACGACGGGCGCGGCGGCTTGCGCGAACGCGCCAAAAAGATGGCTGACGGCGCCCGCCAGCGCCACGCGCAATGCATCCGCTATCAGGATCCACCGCATTGCTTACCCCTCGCTCTCCTTTTTGGCGTTTCCCGTATCGGGCGCCGCGTTGCGGATCGCAACTCTAAGCCGCTCGAACTCCTTCGGCAGAAATCTCGTCGTCGCCCAACAGAGATAACACGAGCTGCTCGCGCGAGTTGCCAAAGAAGCGGCTGAGCACGTTGCGTACCTCAGTCAGGCTGGCCTCCTGCTCGGCGACGCAGGGCTTGTAGACGAAGGCGCGGCCCTCCTGACGGTGAGTGACGTAGCCCTTTTGCTCCAGGATGCGGATGGTGGTCAGCACCGAGTTGTAGGCCAGCGGCTCGCCTTCGGGCAGCGCTGCCACCAGGTCGGTGACGGCCGACTCGCCGCGGCGCCAGAGGATCTTCATCAGCCTCAGTTCGGCTTCGGTCAGCGTGTTGGATTTCTTGGGTGGCATCGGTAAGTCGTTGATTCCAGGAGGGCGGTCTACGCTTCGGGAGCGCTCTCGCATTCCTATAGACGAACAACTAAAGGATTAGTTACCAGCCGTGCAGATTTTTTTCTTCGCCGTTTGGCGGGCCGAACCAGCCTCTGCGAGAAAGCACCGCCGCAGGCGCACACCCTGTGCTACGATCCGTGCAAGCGTTCACGCAATCGTTTTTTCCTACGGAAACTCAGGAGCCTGCGCCGGCGGTTTCACCCGCCGTCGCGCCAACGGCGAGTGCCTTTGACCAAACTTCAGCACGGGATTCAGCCTGGGGGCCTGGCTTGCAGGGGATGGGATGAACAACCAGCTACGGCCTCTAGCCCTCGGCGAGATCCTGGACCGGACCGCCGAACTGTACCGGAACTATTTCCTGCTCTTTGTGGGCATCTCGGCGATTTTTGCCGGGGCAATGCTCACCGTGCAATTCCTGTATCTGCGCTCGCTCATTCTGCTCGGCTACCCAAATATGATGGCGCATTGGCAGTGGGAAACAGCCTCAGCAGCAGTGGTCGAGGCGCTGCTGATTCTGATGCTGGCCGGGCTGTCGATCGCCGCCAACAACCGGGCGGTGGCCTGGGTGTACCTGGACAAGCCCGCGACGATTCGTGCCGCCGCAAAAAGCGTATTGCCCCGGCTGCGGACCTATGTGTGGTTGATGACCATCACCGCGTTCCGCGCGTGGGCGCCCTTTGCCGCGCTGTATGTGGCGTTGTTTGCAATCCTGTTCGCGGTTCTTCCCCACGACTTCATGACCAACCCGGCGGCGGCCCAGAACGTGGGTCAGCAGAGCCCCGCAGCGCTCATGGCCGCGGGCCTGGGCTTTCTCATTCTGACGCCGTTGTTTATTTTGGCTCTCTTGTATGGCGTATGGATGTCGCTGCGCTATTCGCTGGCAGTGCCCGCATGCGTGGTGGAGGATTTGAAGGCGGGCCGCGCAATCAAGCGCAGTATCGAGCTGAGCCAGGGCTCGCGCGGGCGCATCTTTGTGCTGGGGGTGCTCGTGTCCGCGGTGCGCATACTGCTGGGGATGCTGTTTGGATTTCCCATCATTGCCCTTGCGGTGAAACACCCCGGCCATCAACTTCCCCTGCAGTGGCTAATCGTGGCTCAGATCGGCGAGTTCGTGACCAACACATTGATCGGCCCCATTTACTCCACCGGCCTAACGCTCTTTTATTACGACCAGCGGATTCGCAAGGAAGGTTTCGATATCGAGTGGATGATGCAGGCCGCGGGGCTGACGCCGCAGCCTGAGCCGCCGGCGCTGGAACAGACGTAGGGTCTGCGAACGCCGGCAGTTCCATCGGATCGTTAGCAAGCGAGTGCAGCCATGAGCGAGACACTACGGCCCTCGACACTGGGCGAGATCCTGGATCGAACGGCGCAGCTTTACCGCCGCAACTTCTGGCTGTTTGCCGGCATCGGGGCGCTGCCCATCGGAGTGATCCTCGCGCTGAGCGCATTGGGAGCCGGGTCCATCTTCCTGGTCCCGGGGATCAGAGGCGGCGACCCTGAGTCGGGATTCTTGGCGGGCCTCGCGCTCGTGCTATTTCTGCTTGTGGCACTGCCGGTCTACTTCGCGGCCTACGTGTTTTCCATGGGAGGGCTGACGCAAGCGGCGGTGAGTACGAATCGCGGCGAGAAACTGACGATTCGCGGCGCGCTCGCAAGCGTGCGGCCACGGTTCTGGCGCTATCTGTGGTATGGGATCCTGCAGGGCATCGTCGTGGCGCTCGTCCCGGCCGCGGTTGCGGGCGCTGTGTGCGGCTCCCTGATCTATCTGGCATCGCTCGCCGGAGGAGACACTGCCACCGGCGTTGCGCTTGGCTTCGTGGTGTTTTTTGTGGCTGTTGCGGCCATTGGCGTCATCGCCTGGCGCGCCCTGGGCTACTCGATCGGGTTTGCAGTCTGCGTGGCCGAGCAAAAGACCGCGTGGGAGTCGTTGCAGCGCTCGTGGAAGCTGAGCCAAGGCTCAAAGGGGCGCATCTTTGTCCTGTTTCTGCTAATCGTTGCGCTGTCGATCGCCGCGTCGATGATCGGTTACATTCCGTTCCTAGTTATTGTCGGCATGGCGGCGGCTACCAGTAATGGCGCACAGTACACGACGGCGGCGCTGGTTGCCGAAATCGTGAACTTCGCGGTCAATTTCACGCTGCAAGCGCTGCTCGCGCCCATCACATGGATCGCGCTGGTGCTCTTCTACTACGATCAGCGCATCCGCAAAGAAGGCTTTGACATCGAGTGGATGATGGAGCAGGCAGGGCTCGCGAAGGCCGCACCGTTTGCACCGGCGTTTGAAAGCGCGGACATTTCCGGGCCGGCTGCGCCTCCTGATACCGTGGAAGAACGATGAATTCCTGGCGGCCCGGTTCAGGTTGGTGGGGTGTTTCTGCGGCGCTGGCGCTGGTTCTAACGGTGCTGGCACCGGTTGCCGCGGCGTCGTACGTGCGCGCCCAGGAGTTCGCTGCCAATGCAGGCTGGCGCGACGCGAGCGTCGCGGAATATCGGCAACACCTCCAGGATCTTGATTCTGTTGTTGCCGCCTGCCAGAAGCAGCGGGCAGCGCTCAGTGGAGGCCAGGGCGCGGCGCAAGGGAACGGTGCGGCGAAGGTCAATTTTCCCGAGTGTGACCCGGCCCGTATCGGTCCTGACGACCGGGTGCAGTGGCCTGCCGGCGCGGGCTCCGAGCGGCGCGAAGTCCGCTACGATTGGCTGCGTTCGGTGTTGGGCCGCGCCGAGAAAAAAGACGGCGCTGCGCAACCCACCATCCTCGGAGTAGTACCCGCGGCCAAAAATCCTTCCGCCACTGTAACTGTCGAAACCCTTCTCTCGGACGCGCGCCAGCGCCTGCAAGACGACGCGAAGCAGGCCGAAAGCCCGGCGCAGACCAATCCCGGTTACGCCGCCGAGCGGAAGTCGCTCAATGCTATCCTGGCGCAGCGAGCCTACCAAGGCGTGAACGAGATTTCGGCCAGGGAGCGCTTCGTCGAGTGGTTCTATAACCAGCTCGACAAATTTCTTTCCAGCCTGGTTCGACTTGGTTCGCGCGCGCCGTGGATCGTCGTCGCGCTGCGCGTGCTCTTGCTCGCATTCATCTGCACGGCGCTGATCTTCTTCCTGCTGCGCATCGAGTGGCGCTCGCGCGTGCATTTGATTCCCGACGTTGTGCTGGCGCCGGACGCGCCCTCGGCGCGTGAATGGCAATTGTGGCTCCAGGATGCGCAGGCTATGGCGGAAAAAGGCCTGTGGCGCGAAGCCATTCACTTTCTTTATTGGGCCTCGATCGCGCGGCTGGAATCGCGGCGGCTGTGGCCGGCCGACCGCGCCCGCACTCCACGCGAGTATCTTGCGCTCCTGGCCGGTGCAGACCCAAAGAAGCCGAGCCTGACGGAACTTACGCGGAAATTTGAGCGAACCTGGTATGGCGGGCGCGAAGCAGCGGCCACGGACTTCCGGGCTGCGCTGGAGCAGGCCGCAGCGCTGGGGGTGGCAGCGGAATGAAACTCTTCGCCGCACTCGACGCCAAGGATCGCAAGCTACTCGTCGGCTGCCTGGCCGCGGTCCTCGTTCTGGCACTCGTCACCGCGTTCTTCTCGCGCAACCAAAACAGCGACGACAATACGCTGCCGAGCAGCTATTTGACCGGCAGGCACGGCGCGCGAGCCGCATTCGAGTTGCTGCAAGCGAATGGCTACACCGTCGAGCGCTGGGAGCAGCCGTTGAGCGATCTGGCAACGCGAGCCGACGCGCAGACAGTGGTGATCTTTGCCGAGCCCATCGTCAGCACGGAAGAGGATCTGAAAGCCGTGCGCGACATTGTTGCGCAGGGCGGCCGCGTCCTGATGATTGGGTGGACAGGAGGCCGCCTCGCGCCTGGCGGAAACGTGCAACCACCCACGAAGTTCGCGTCGGCGTGCAAGCTGACGCCGCAGGGCCTCGATCCGTTGGCCGGGTCGGGCGAAGTGTGGATGAATCCCGAAGCAAGCTGGGGATTGGACCGCCCGCGCGACCGCGTGCAATACAACTGTGCCGGCGCGCCGGCTGTGGTGGAGTACGGGGAAGGCAAAGGCGAGGTGTTTTGGTGGGCCAGCTCCACGCCGCTGGAAAACGGATCGATCCGCCGAGCGGAAAATCTGAACCTGTTTTTGGACTCGCTGGGCCCGCGCGAAGGGCGGCACTTCTATTGGGATGAGTCGCTGCACGGCGAAGTGCGCACGGAATGGTTCTATGCGAGCGGCCCGGCGCTGTCTCTGCTGCGAACGGGCGTGCTTGGCATCGGCGTGCTGATCGTTTTCAGCTTCAGCCGGCGCCGCGGGCCGGTGCGCGATCTGCCAGCACCGGTGCGCGCCACGCCGGTCGAGTTTCTTGAGGCGTTGGGTTCGCTCTACGCCGAAGCCGGCGCGTCGGCAACCGCGGTCGAGCTAGCCTACGAGCGCTTCCGGCGCAAGGTGGCCGAGTTGTGCGGCCTGAAAGGCGCCAAGATGCGCGCGGAGGAATTGGGCAGCGCGCTACGCCGGCGCTTTCCGCAGGCAGCGGCCGGGCTCGAGAAAGACCTGGCGGATTGTGAAGCGGCGCTGACGAGCGATAAGCTCAAGCCCAAGCGGGCATTGGCGCTGGTGCAGGCGCTCAGCCGGCACGGCGAGGCCCTGGATGCGGCGGTGAGAGCGAGCAGGCGAGTGGGATGAATTGGATGCTTGAGCGTGTGTGATCCCTCCCTCGGCCTGCGATTGGTTTGAGATGGGAAGCAAGGAGAGCGGAATGACTGAGGAGATCAACTTGGCGCGGAGCGGAGAGCCGCAGAGCGCGGCGCTGCCGGCGACGCAGCGACTGCTGGCTGCGGCGCGGACAGAACTGGGGCGCGTGATTGCCGGGCAGGGCGAAGTGATCGGCGAGGTTCTTGTCGCCGTGCTGACGCAAGGCCATGCGCTGCTTGAAGGCGTGCCGGGCATCGCCAAGACGCTCATCGTGAAATCGGTGGGACGGCTGCTCGGGCTTGGTTTCCAGCGCGTGCAGGGCACGCCGGACCTGATGCCCGCCGACATTCTCGGCACCACCATCTTCCGGCCGGGCGCGGACGCGTTCACGTTCCACGCCGGACCCGTGTTTACCGACCTGCTGCTGGTGGATGAGATCAACCGCATGCCGCCGCGCACGCAATCGGCTCTACTGGAGTGCATGGAAGAGCGCCAGGTGACGAGCGATGGTGTGCGCCGCCCGTTGCCCGCCTGGTTCACCGTCTTCGCCACGGAGAATCCCATCGACTTTGAAGGCACCTATCCGCTGCCGGAGGCGCAGCTCGACCGCTTCCTGCTCAAGATCAAAGTGAGTTACCCCGCCGCGGACGAAGAGCGGCAGATGCTGGAACGGCACCAGGCCAGCGGCGGCGCGAACATTCTCGATGATGCCAATATTCAGCCACTCGCGCCCGAACTTCTGGCGGCGGCGCGCGACGAGATTCACCGGATCCGCGTGGAGCAGGATCTCTACGGCTACATTCTCGATCTCGTTCGCCGCACGCGCGAGTGGCCAACGCTGGCGCTTGGCGCAAGCCCGCGCGCGGCCATCTGCCTGCTGCGCGTGGCGCAGGCGTTTGCGGCGTTCGAGGATCGCGACTACATCATCCCCGACGACGTGAAGCGCGCGCTCCTGCCCGCCCTGCGCCATCGACTGCTGCTTAAGCCGGAGGCGGAGCTGGAGGGCTTCGACGCGGATCGTGTGCTGAACGATGTGGTGGCGGCGGTTGCAGTGCCACGAGGATGAAGGTGGTACAATGGTGGTATGAAGGAGAAGACTTCAATCACACTTTCGTCGGATGTTCTCACTCAGGTGGATCGCAGCGCTGGTTCAAAGGCCTCGCGGTCAGCCTTTATCGAGAGAGTGCTTCGAGAGTACTTCAAGACCAAGGTACGCGAAGCGATTAACGCCCGAGACCTGGAACTGATCAATGCCAATGCCGATTACCTGAATCGTGAAATGGACGACGTGCTGAAATATCAGGCGCCGCTCGATTAAGCGATAGAAAGTGGCAAGTTCATGCGTCGAGGCGAGTTGTATCGGGTATCGAAGATTCCGGGCGACCCGAAGAAACACCGAATCGTTGTGATCGTGAGTCGCCAGGCCCTGATCGACTCGCTGTTTTCGACGGTGGTTTGCGCGCCTGTGCTGACTGAGGGGCAAGGTCTTTCAACCCAAGTCAGCATTGGGCCCGAAGCAGGCCTGAAGCATCACAGTTGGGTCTTGTGCGATGGCATTACAAGCGTTCGCAAGACGGAGCTGACAAATTATGTTGGAGCGCTGCCAAGCTCCAAGTTGGCCGAGCTGGATCGCGCTTTGGCAATGGCGCTCGATTTGCATTTCTAGATTTCCCAATGATCTCTTCTTCCCTCCATCCCGAGCCGGTGCGTGCGGTATGCCAGCCACGCGGGCGTTTCGCGTTCGGCCTGACGCCGCGCGCCATTTGGCTGCTGGCCGCGGGGCTGCTGCTTGCGCTGCCGGGATTCTTCCATGCGTGGTGGGGACTGGGAATGATCGAGTGGGATGCGCTGGTGCTGCTCGCGGCCATCCTCGACGGAATGCGATTGCCGGCCGCGCAGCGAATCACCGTCGAGCGCTCCTGGAGCAACGCGCCCTCGCTCGATAGCGAAACCGAGATCCAACTCGCCGTTGAACACGGCCGTGAGACCAGTCTTGAGTGCCACCTGGTTGACGACCTTCCGGACGCGTTTGTTGCCGCACCCGCCACGCACTTCCTGCACGTGTTTCCACGCGTCCCTGCAACGCTGCGTTACAAAATCGAGCCGCGCGAGCGTGGCGATGCGAGCGCCGGTGCGGTTTACATTCGTTATGCGTCGCCTCTCGGGCTGGTGGAGCGCTGGGCTATGGCGCCGCTCGAACAAACGGTGCGTGTCTATCCGGCGCTGCGGCAGGGAGGGGACCAGGAGATCTTTCTGGCGCGCGGACGCCAGATCGAATTGCAACTCCGCCAGGTGCGCGAGCGTGGGCTTGGACGCGACTTCGAAAGCCTGCGCGAATATCTCGAGGGTGACGACCTGCGCGATGTGTGCTGGACCGCGACGGCGCGACGTGGGCAGTTGATCACACGCCGCTACCAGACCGAGCGCAGCCAGGCGGTGTGGATAGTTCTCGATGCGGGAAGGCTGCTGCAAGGCAGAATCCTCAAGGGCGACGGCGATGCGGATCGCCGAGGCCACTCCAAGCTCGACTTCGCGTGCTCCACCGCCGTGGCGCTGGCGCAACTGGCGCTTTACTCCGGCGACCGCGTCGGCCTGCTGGTCTATGGACAGCATGTGCAGCAACGCGTGCTGCCGGCGCGCGGCCCGGCACATCTGCGGCAGATTGTGGAGGCGCTGGCACAGGCGCACGCCGAGGCGAGCGAGGCCGATCACCTGCGCGCCACGGCCACGCTGAATCGCTGGCAGCCGCGGCGTGCGTTAATCCTGTGGATCACGGACCTGGCCGAGACGGCGATGCGGCCGGAGGTGATCGATGGCGCGATGCACTTGCTGCATCGCCACGTGCTGCTGTTTGTGGCCATGGCGCAGCCGGACGTGAAGGCCATCGCCAACACGCGGCCCAAGAACGTGGAAGAGATGTTCCGCGCCTCGGCGGCGCAGGAGTTGACCTCGCGGCGCGAACTGCTGCTGGCGCGGTTGCGCGAACAGGGCGCGCTGACGCTCGATCTCGATCCCGCGCAGGTCACCTCGGCGGTGCTGAACCAGTATTTGAAGGTGAAGGAGCGGGCGATGGTGTAAGAATTTGCTGCACTTCGCTGAACTGACTGAGGGCTGGGACTTAGAATCCTAGAGGGAATTCGACCAAATCAAGAATAGGAAATTGTGCCTCAACTAAAGATTACGCTCTTCCCAGCATGGAAAGCCGTTTTGATGCCAAATGGACCCGCTACTTACGTTCGCGGGGACGATCATGACCCTCCCGCTCTGCAGTTCTCATTTGCCGAATATCGGCCTGGGATATTGTCGGATACCTCGGAGGCGTCTTTGATAGCGATCTGTGAAAAACTTGCGGCTAAGGTGCCGGGTCGAAAACTAGTTTCCAAGTCTTCCGGGAAGTGCAAGTTCGGAACGTATGGGACAGTCGCGGTTGAAGGCGAGTGCCCAAAATATTTCCAAGCTTGGGTCGTATCGGACGGACATTTCTTCATCTTGATTACCCACACCTGTGCAAGTAACCCGAGCCCAGTTGAGATCGAAGAGGCAAATCAGATTGCATTGATGACATATTGCGAGTGATCTGCTTCAGAGAGCACGACCTGAGCGAAAATGTGGTCAGGAGTTTGCGCAGGGAAGCAACCGCAGATCCTTCCTCCCCATCGCTGCGCTCAGGGTCCTCAGGATGACAGCGCGTGGGAGGAGGGGGCGGCGCGGCCGGTCCGAAGGTCTTTCGTCGCTGCGCTCCTCGGATGACAGAGAGGGGGACCAGAATCCCACCAGGAAGTTGTCATCCCGAACGGAGTGAGGGATCTGCGGTTGTTCCTTATCACATTCCATTTCGGCAATTCAGCCTATGATCATTGAATGCACGAGGGTTCCTACTTCACTTACATCATGGCCAGCCGCAGCCACACTCTCTACATCGGAGTGACCGGGGACCTGCACAAACGCGTTTTCCAGCACAAATGGAAGGAACACGATGGCTTCACAGCGCGCTATAACTGCGATCGTCTCGTCTGGTTTGGGGGCCATCAAGACGTACAACGAGCCATTGCTCGCGAGAAGGAGTTCAAGGGATGGAGGCGGTCAAAGAAGATCGCGCTGATTGAATCTTCAAACCCGGGCTGGATCGATCTCAGCCGAGATTGGTATGAGTATGAACCGGCCGATTACCAGCGAGCGCTCGACCGTATGGAAAGCTGAAAAGCAACCGCAGATCCTTCCTCCCCTTCGCTACGCTCAGGGTCGTCGGGATGACGACGATTCGGAAGGATGGGCGCTCCGCTCCCCAGGATGACAACCTGCCTGTTGGGGGACGTCGCGGCACTGTATCTAGCGCGTGCTGTCAGGCACCGCCGTCATTGGCCGGAACAGCCACAAGAGCAGCAGCGTGAACAGCAAGCCGCCGACGGTGAATTTGAGCCAGACAGGCGCGGCGGAGGGCGAAAAGAATCCTTCGAGGATGCCGGCGATGACGAGCAGCGGGATGACACCCGAGACGAGACGCGTGGCTTCCACGCCGGCCAGCGCAATCGAGTCGCGGCGGCGGTAGATGCCCGGAAACAGCACGCCGCGCCCGAGGCGCAGCCCCGCCGCTCCGGCAAGGACGATGGACGGAAGCTCGAGCGAGCCGTGCGGGGCAACAAAGCTCCACAGGTCAAGCGACATGCCGTGCTGCTGGCAGGCCACGCCGATGACGCCGAGCAACAGTGCCATTGAAGAACATGGACCACAGGGGCCCCAGTCCGAAGACGATGCCTCCCGCAAAAGCGACAAAGCAGACGCTGATATTGTTGGTCATGATCGCGCTCGAAGCCGCCGGCGCGACAGACACAAGCGAGTGGGTCCACATCTCGTGGCGCTCGATGGTTTCGACCATGGCCGGCCCCAGCATGTGGCGCATGAATTGAGGACGCGCCAGCGGTAAGCACGGATCCCAGCAGCGCCCCGCTCACCAGGACAACAAGCGACAGCAACACATAGTGGATCTGCCGCTGAACCAGGGCGGGGTACTCGTCGCGCAGAAAATAGAAGATTTTCAGGAAGCCTTTGCGCCGGCTGGAATAGATGATATGGTGGGCGCGAGCCAATAACTGGTTGACGTGCTCCGCGTAAAGCGGGCAGTGGGGTCCTGGCGCAGCGTGGAAAGGTCGCTGGCCGCCTGCCGGTAGAGCAGAGCGGCTTCGCGCAGCTCGGCGCGAGAGAGTTGCCGCACTCCGCCGGCGCCTGCCTGGCCCAGCAGCGCAGCCAGACGGTCCCAGTAGGGGCGGCGCTTCGCGAGCCACCGATTGGAGAGAATGATCGCCATGGAGCCGATTCGAGATCAGCTTAACATCGAGACGCCGGAGCTGGTGGCGATTGAGATGCCGCTGGCCGGAATCGGCAGCCGCTTCATCGCCATCCTGGTCGACTATCTGATCTGGGGCGCGGCGTTGCTTGTTCTCGGCCTGCTCGCCGCAATCCTCCTTCCCGCGCTGCACTTCTTCGGCGGAGTCTCGGCTAACTGGGCCCTGGGCATCTTCTTCCTCATCGTTTTCCTCATGCAGTGGGGATACTTCGCGCTGTTTGAGGCCTTCGGCAACGGGCGCACTCCGGGCAAGCGCGTGGCCAAGATTCGCGTGATCCATCAGTCCGGACGCGGCATCAACTTTGTGGAATCGCTGGCCCGCAACCTGGTCCGCTTCATCGACTATCTGCCCGGCTTTTATGCCGTAGGCATCGTGTCCATGTTTTTGACCCGGCGGCATCAACGGCTGGGCGACATGGTTGCTGGAACGCTTGTGGTCCGCGATCGCGAGGTGGATTCAACGAACTGGAACGAGAGCGGCACGCGCACTTTTACCGCGCCAGCTCTGGCCACGGAGTCGCCCATCCCTCCCCCTCACCTGCGTGTCGTGTTGCCGGCGCCGGCCCTGGCCAAACTCTCCGCCACCGACCTCGAAGTGCTGGAAGGCTTCTTCGCGCGCCGCCTCGATATGGATCTGGCTACACGCGCCGCGCTGGCGGGGCGCATTGCCTCGGCTCTCTCCGCCAAGTCAGGCCTCACCATCCCGGCGGATACGAGCGTGGAGACATTTTTGGAGGCTGTCGCGCATCAGTTCCGCGAGCTGGGGCGGATGAGCTAGGATGCGCCAGGCGAGCCGGTTGCGAACGCCGGCAGCATGCTTCGGACGATGGCGTGATCTGCGGCCAGCCAAGATGCCGAATGCAGGGGTATATTAAGATTTTGCCAGTACACCGGCAGCGGCCGCACATCGATATGTGAGAGCCGAAGCGATTTCTTGAACGACAGCCCGGTTTGGCGGCAAGCTTGCCAAGCCGGCATGGGACAGGAGAGCACGAACATGGCCAAGAGCGTAAACAAAGTCTTTCTTTTGGGCAATGTAGGCAAGGACCCTGAGATTCGTTCCACGCGGCGGCGGCACCATGGTGGCCAACTTTACCCTCGCCACCAGCGACCGCTTTCAGGACGCGCAAGGGCAACTGGCAGGACCGCACCGAGTGGCACAACTCTGGTGGCCTTCAAGCGCACCGCGGAGATCGTCCGCGACTACGTGAAGAAGGGCTCCAAGCTGTTCATCGAAGGCAAGATCCAGACCCGCAGTTGGGAAGACAAGGACACCAAGGCCAAGCGATACCGCACCGAAATCATCGTCAACGATCTTTCGCTGCTCTCGGCGCGCGACGATCGGCGGCGGCATACAGCCGTTCGTCGAGCTCTTCGAATGCCGCGGTGAACGAAGACCAGCGCCCGCCCGCCGGGCAGGACGACTTGGCGCAGTCGGCTGAAATCTCCGACGACGATATTCCGTTCTGAGAGCAGAGATCAGGGGTCAGGGATCAGTAGTTTGCGGCGGGAGCGCACGTTCCCTCGATGAGTGGCGAACCTCGCCATGCGGGGTGGCCGGTGCTCGCGGCCTGGGAGAATCCGAAATGAAAAGACTCTTCGTTGTTGCACTGCTGGCTTCGTGCCTCGCGCTGCCGGCGCAGGAGACACGCCGCGAGGTTAGTCACGCCGCGAGCAATCCGGCGATTGACTTGAAGCCGAACAGCCCCGATGTGCCCGATGTGTTTGCCGTCAGCGGGCATCTGGAGCGGATCGTGGTGCTGCGCTTCAAGTTCGGCGCCGATTTGCTTGCCGGGCTCGAGAAGATGATCGCGCAGGAGAAGATCAAGAATGCCGTAATTCTCTCCGCCTTCGGATCGGTGCGCGGCTACCAGGTCCACCAGGTTGCGAACCGCGACCTGCCTTCGAAGGATCTGTTCGTCAAGAACCCCACGGCGCCCGCGGACATCATCGGCATGAGCGGCATGGTTATCAACGGGCGCGTGCACCCGCACATCACTCTGGCGAACGGGGACAAGGCGTTCGGCGGCCATCTTGAGCCGGACACCACGGTCTTTACCTTCGCGGTCGTCACTCTGGGCGTGCTCGACGACACGATCGATATGAGCCGGTTCGACGATTCATCCTACCGGTAGCCGTTGCCTAAGCGGGCGATTTTTCTGTCGGCTTGCCCAGCGGATCGTTGTCGCGGTCGGTGACCTCGGCCAGCGCGGCGAGCCGCTGAGCCAGTTCCTCCGTCCAGCACTTCTCCGGCGCGCGCCAGCTCCAGTTGCCGGCGGGAACGGCGGGAGTATTCATGCGCGCCTCGGAACCCAGCTCCAGCAGATCCTGCGCGGGAACAATGGCCATCTCCGCCACGCTCGCCTGAGCCGCGCGGATCAGCGGCCAGGCGGGACGATTGGCGACCGGACCGACGAGAGCTTCGACGGCTTCGTGCTCCTTCTTGCTCGCGGAGTTCCACCATCCTTGCGTCGTGTCGTTGTCGTGCGTGCCGGTGTAGGCCACGGTGCCGGGTGCGAATCGGTGCGGCAGGTGCGTGTGCGCGCCCTTGTTGCTGAATCCGAATTGCAGCACCTTCATGCCCGGCATTCCCAGCTCCAAGCGCAGCGCGTCGACCTCCGGAGTGATCAAGCCCAGGTCTTCGGCCACCAGCGGCAGCGGCCCCAAGAGCCGCTTCGAGGGCGCGAAACAATGCCAGCCCCGGCGCCTTGATCCACTTGCCTTTGACGGCGGTTTTCTCGTCGGCGGGAATCGCCCAATAGGCCTCGAATCCGCGGAAGTGATCGAGGCGCACGATGTCGTAGAGCTCGACGGCGCGGCGGATGCGATCGATCCACCAGATCGAATCCGCGTCGCGGCGAGCACATCCCAGCGATAGAGCGGATTGCCCCAGCGCTGGCCGGTGGGAGAAAAGTAGTCGGGCGGCACGCCGGCAATGCGAATGGGCTTGAGATCCTTATCGAGCTCGAAGATCTCGGGGTGAACCCACACGTCGGCCGAGTCCATATTGACGAAGATGGCCACGTCGCCGAGGATGCGGATTCCGTTTTCCGCCGCCGCGTCGAGCAGTTGATTCCACTGCTCGGCGAAGGCGAATTGCAGGACCTTCTCGATGGCCACCGCTCGGCCGTGATCCGCTTCGGCCTGCGCCAGCGCCTGCGGATCGCGGCGGCGCAGCGGCTCGGGCCACTCGGTCCACGCGCCGGTCTTGAACTCGCGGCGCAGCACGGCGTAGAGCGCGTAATCGTTGAGCCAGGCGGCCTCCTCGCGGCAGAACTCCTCGAAATCGGCCCACTGCTCGCCGAGCGCATCGTCGTCCAGGCCGCGATCGAGAAAATTTCCCGCGGCCTCGTGGAGCAGCGGCAGCTTGCGGCGCTCGACTTCATCGAAATCGACTGCGCCGGAGCGGCCGGCGAGCCCGGCGATGCGCTCGCCTTCGATCCAGCCCCAGTCGGCGAGAAACTCGAGGCTGATGAGCGCTGGATTGCCGGCAAAGGCCGATGAGCCGGCGTAGGGCGAGTTGCCATATCCCGTGGGGCAAAGCGGCAGAACCTGCCAAACATGCTGTTTGGCGCGGGCCAGGAAATCGACAAACTCGTGCGCGGCGGGGCCCAGGTCGCCGATGCCTCCATAAGACGGCAGCGAGCTCACGTGCAGCAAGACTCCGGACGAACGCTGAAATTCCATGTTGTTCTTATTATCGATGGAAAGGTGGACCGGCAGTAATCGATGGTTTCTGAGACACTATTAGGCGTGTCCCCCGAAAGCAATTTTATCAACTCAAAAGGTGAGGGAGCCCTCCGTTGAAGATCCACATTCGCCGAGCTCACATTTGCACTTTCTGCCCTGGCTCTCGATGCTGGCGATCGTGGCGCCTCAGTCCGCCTCGGCCGCCACAACTCCGCAGCCCCTCGTGCTCGCTTCCGGCTGGCGATTGCAGGATGTGGCCAAGGTGCCGCAGGCCGGCGCGCAGGTCTCGTCGGCGGGCTTCGACGCGAGCGGATGGTATGCGGCCACGGTTCCCGGCACCGTGCTCACCACGCTGGTCAACGATCACGTCTATCCCGAGCCGCTGTATGGCGAGAACGACCGCCCCGAGATCATTCCCGAGAGCCTGGTGCACACGTCGTATTGGTACAGGACCGTTGTACGGGTGCCGAGGGCGTACCGGAATCGCCACGTCTGGCTGAACTTTGACGGCATCAACTACTCCGCCGAGGTGTGGGTGAACGGCGCGCAGGTGGGCACCATTCGCGGCGCGTTCATCCGCGGCATCTTCGACATCACCGCGCAGGTGAAGCCGGGCCAGCGGGCGGTGGTGGCCGTGCTGGTGACGCCGCAGCCGCATCCCGGCGTTCCGCACGAGCACACGCTGCGCAACGGCGTGGGACAGAACGGCGGCATCACCGCCATCGACGGCCCGACGTTTCTTTGCACGATCGGCTGGGACTGGCTTGACGCCGTGCGCGACCGCGACACGGGCATCTGGCAAAAGGTTTTTCTCTCCGCCACGGGGCCGGTCGTGCTGAAGGACCCGCTGGTCACGACCGATCTGCCGCTGCCGAAGACCGATTCGGCCGACGTGGCCGTGCAGGCGACCGTGGAGAACGTGAGCGACAAGCCTGTGCGAGGGCGTGGTGCGCGGAACCATCGAGAACATTGTCTTCAAGCGCCAGGTGGCGCTCGCGCCGCACAGCACGCAGCAGATTATCTTTCGACGCGAAGAACACGCCCGCGCTGCACATGGAGCATCCGCGGCTTTGGTGGCCCAACGGCTACGGCGAGCAGAATCTTTACCGGCTGCATCTTGAGTTCAAGACCGGCCACGCGATTTCCGACGCGCAGGACGTGGACTTCGGCGTGCGCAAGATCACCTACTCGGTTCCCGGCACCGACACGCTGACGATTTCGGTGAACGGCGTGCCGATTTTCATCCGCGGCGGCGACTGGGGACTCGACGAGGCGATGAAGCGCATTCCGCGCGAGCGGCTCGACGCGGAGATTCGCCTGCACAAGCTGGCCAATCTGAACCTGATCCGCAACTGGGTGGGCCAGAGCACCGGCGAGGATTTCTACGAGCTTTGCGACAAGTACGGCATCCTGGTGTGGGACGAGTTTTTCCAGCCCAATCCGCAACGACGGCCCCGACCCCACCGACATTGCAACGTATATCGCCAACGTGCGCGACAAGGTGCTGCGCTTACCGCAACCATCCGTCGATCATCTTGTGGTGCGCGCGCAACGAAGGCGATCCGCCGCCGGAGATCGACGCCGCGCTGCGCAAGGTGCTGGCCGAGCTCGATCCCACGCGCCTCTATCAGCCCAGTTCGACCGACGGCGCCGGGCGTGCGCTCGCACGGGCCGTACTACTGGCGGGCGCCGCGCGAGTTCTACACCGTGACCGACGATTACTTCAAGACCGAGACCGGCAGCGTGTCGGTGCCCACGCTCGAATCCATCCACGGCATGATGCCGGAGAAGGATTGGGAGACGATCGACGACGATTGGGCCGAGCACGACCTGGCCAAGGGCAACGCAGCACGGCGACATCTATCCCGGCCAGATCGCCGCGCGCTACGGCGCGATCCGCAATCTCGCCGACTTTGTGCGCAAGGCGCAGATGGCGAACTACGAGGCCTTCCGCGCCATGTACGAGGGGCGCAACGCGCAGCTCTTCCATCCCACCACGGCCATCATCACGTGGATGAGCAATCCCGCGCAGCCGAGCTTTGTGTGGCAGCTCTACCACTACGATCTGGAGCCGATGTCGTCGTACTTCGCCGTGATGCACGCGTCGGAGCTGGTGCACATCCAGTTCAACGAGGCCAACGGCCAGGTGCAGGTGATCAACAACAAGCCCGAGCCGGTCGCCGATGCTGTCGCGCGCATCGCGGTCTACAACCTCGACGGCTCGCACGTCTACGAACACGAGACAAAACTGACGGCCGCGCCCGACGTGGCGACAAATCTCGGGCCGATCGATTTTCCGGCAACGCTCTCGGCTGTGCATTTCATCAAGCTGGAACTGCGCGACAACGCCGGGCAGTTGCTTTCAAGCAACTTCTACTGGCGCGCGCAGCCGGACCATCCCGACGACCTGACGGCTTTGAACACGCTGCCCATGGTCACGCTGACGGCGAAGGTGGACGTGCTGAAGGGAAATGCGGGCCGGTGAGCGCCAGTTGAAGGTCACGCTGCACAATCCCACGATGACTGTCGCCCTCATGGCGCACGTGCAATTGCGGCGCAAATCCGGCGAGCGGGTGCTGCCGGTGTTTTCCAGCGACAACTACGTTTCGCTGGTTCCCGGCGAGACGAAGACGATCGACATTGAGGCCGCAGCGAGCGACTTCAAAGGCGAGGACGCGCTGATCGCTGTCGATGGATGGAATGTGACCGTTAGCGCCGGCATCGTTCCCGGGCGCAGCGGTCGCGCCCAACGTCGACGCGCAGCCCGAACACTGGCCCGCGACGGGGCTGCCGTTGGCGACGGAGGGGCTGCGGTAAAGCGCCGAAGCATTCGCCGCTTAGCCGAGATCCCACGGCCAGCCGTAAGCGGCGCCGATTGCAAACAGAGTTTCGGGAACCAGCTTCTCTCCGCCGGGCCTGTCGTTTGCCATGACCACCGCACCCTGGCCCGTTGCTGGAAAGCCCACGAGTTGGCAGGAGGAGCCGTAGGTACCTCCCTTGTGGCCGAAGACGAATCCCTTTCCCTCGCTTTGCACCCAAAATCCGAGGCCCTGGCCGCCGGTTTTCGGATCGTAATGTCCGACCTGACAGGAAAGCATCTCTTTGACCGATGCCTGCGAGAGAATCTTGTGGGAGTTGCCCGACCAACATGGACATGATCTCGATGGCGAATTGCGCCAGGTCAGCGGGAGTAGTCCAAAGCCCGCCGGCAGCAAGGCCGGGGAAGTAACGCCGTTTCCCTTCGAGCGGCTGGCCACCTTTGTGTTCCGTGGCCGCCCGTTCCAAAAGGTGACCGGATAGCGGTTGGTCGAACGTGCTTGACCTCATGCCGAGACGTTTGAAGACCGTATCCCGCAGGATCGCGTCGAAGGGCCTGCTTTTCGACATCCTCAATGAGGACGGTCGCAATGGCGTATCCACCCGGAGAATAGAGAAACCTTGTTCCGGGAACGGCCTGGACTCGAACGGGATCGGCGTGGCGCTCAGGGACAGCCGAATCTGCGATCGACACGGCATCAAGCGTCTCGATCAATGTGAATCTTTCCTCGCCGACAGCAAACGATGGCGCGCCACCGTCGTTCAGACCTGCACTATGGCTCAATAGCCTGCGCAGTGTGACCTTCTCGGTCTTCGTGAATTCGTTTTCCGGCACCTTCCACGACCGGAGTTTGATGTTCACGTCTTCGTCCAAGTGGAGATGTCCTTTTTCAACGAGCGCCAGTGCGGCCGCTGCCGACACCGGCTTACTGATTGAGCCGGAAGCAAACAAGGTGTCCGTTACGACACGTTTCGACATGCCCTGTTCCAGCACGCCGTAGCCTTTTGTCCATGCAATTTTGTAGTCGTTGATGACGGCGACGCTGAACCCCGGGACGAGATACTGCTGCATTCGCGCCGGCAAGCTCACATTTACCTTCGCCAGCTTGCCGTTCTGAAACTCCATGAGCCCGTTTTCTACCTGATCGATCCTTGGGTCGTCTTCGAAGGTCCCATCAGCCCTTCCGATCTCGCTCCTGGCAACGGCAGGAGCAGCAAGAAGAATTTCGCAAAAACGCCGGCGAGTGATCATGATGATTCTCCGACGGTGATACGAAGTTGATGTCCGGTATGTTCCCACGCCGGCAGGTTGACGCGGCTACTGGAAGTCACCGCTTGGGCTCCTTTCCGATTCCATTTGTGTAGGCTGACCAAGAAATCAGCTCAACGCAAAAAGGCCCGCAACCACGGTGGCTGCGGGCCGTTTTGATTGAGAAGCAGTTCGCCGTTTACATACCCGGCGCCGGCGGGCCCTGTTGCTTGGCGTTAATGCGGATGAGGTTGCGTTTCTTGTAGTCGTTAAATACGCTGCTTACGAAGACGCCAAAAGCCTGGTTGCGGCGCTGGTCAAGAATCTGATCCCGCATTTGATCGATGTTCTTGGCAATCTCGTCGGCGGTCGGCTCCTGCTTCGAGAGAATCTTGGCCACCACGCCGGTGCGGCCCGCGTCGATGGGTCCGCTGATCGCGCCCACATTCATGTCGAAGAGCTGCGGCGCCACCTGGCCCACTTCGCCGAAATCAGGCACCTGTCCGGCTTCGCCCACCAGGTCGCTGGTCTTCACCGTTGCGCCCACAGCCTTGGCGGCTTTGGCCAGATCGTTCATCGCCTTCGCCTTGCCGGCCAGATCCGCGGTCTTCTGGCTCAGTAGCCCAGGCAGTTGCTCGTTGCGGTAGTCGTCGACCACGTGAGTCTTCCAGTCGGCAAACGCGGGTGCATGCGCTGGGAACGATGGCCGTCACCTGGAAGATCGCGTAGCCCTCGCCCGTGGACGCCGATTGCGGCGGGTCACCCTGTTTGGCGGCGAAAGCCTTGGCCAGAATCTGCGAACTGTCGGGAACCGCAGCAATCACGCCCTGGCGCTCCACCGGCTGGGTGGTCACCAGATCCAGGTGGTGGGCCGCAGCCGTCTTTTCCAGGCCGTTCTTGACCGCCTCACTGGTCAACTGCTGCGCGAAGTTCGCCTGCGCCTGCGCGGAGGCGTCGCGCGTGAGCGCCGCAACAATGGTGGGTTGCACTTCGCTGAGCGGCTGCGTGTGCTTCTGCTGCCGTTCTTCCACCTGAATAATGTGGTAGCCGAAGCTGCTCTTCACAATCTGAATGTCGTTAATCTTCTGCGTGAAGATGGCGTTGTCGAACTCCGGCACCATCTTGCCGCGCTGCGCAAAGCCGAGTTCGCCGCCGGAGTCCTTGCTGCCCGGATCGTCGGAGTAGTTTTTGGCCAGGTCGGTCCAGCTTCCGCCGGCTTTCAACTGTTTGAGAATCATTTCGGCCTTGGCCTTCGCCACCGCGTCGGTCTTGGCATCGGCGCCTGCAGGCACGCTGATGAGAATGTGACGCGAGCGGGCCTGCTCCGGCACCGAATAGTCGTTCAGGTGATCGTTGTAGTACTGCTGGATCGCCTGCTGGCTGGGCTGCGGAACGCCGCCGGGAACCTGGTTCTCGGCAAACGCAAAGTAGGTGATCTTGCGCTCCTCCGGCACCGCCTTGGCATAGCGCGCGGCATTCTTCTTGAAGAACGCTTCCAGGTCGCTGTCCGACGGGTTGATGGTTTTGCGCAGGTCGTCGGACGAGATCACCGCGTAATCGAACTTGATCTTGATGCTCTGCTTGCGGTAGGCATCGCGGACTTCCTGATCGCTCACCGTAACTCCGCTGGTGATGAGGGCCTGCAGCCGCCGGATGGTGATGTCGTCCTTGATGTCGTTTTCAAAATCCGGGACCGACTCGTGCATCCGGTCGTCGACCAACTGCCGGTAGGCATCGTAGCCAATGTATTTGCCGTCGGGGTAGAGAACCTGGCCGGTGGGGCCGGTGCGCAGGAACTGACGCACGTCCTCGTCGGTGGCGCTGATGCCAAGCTTGCGCGCCTCCTGCAGGAGCACCTGCTGCTGCACAAGTTGCTGGCCCATCTGCTGCTCGAAAAACTGCAGGAGCATGGGATTATCGGCGTATTGCGGGTTGGTCTGCCGCAGCCGTTCTCGCGTGGCCTGTTCCAAGCGCGCCTGGCTTATGCTGTCGCCGGAGGAGAAAATCCGGCTGTACCAGTGCGGATAGATGACGGCATACGTGTCGGGCGACGATGAGCCCATGCCGCTGAGGCCGGGGATCAGGTAGAGCACCATGGTGACGGAAGCAGCGCCGATGATGACCACGATCAGCGCCTTGACCATGCGATTCTCAGCTTGCAGGAAACGAATCATGGATGGACTTGGACCTTCAACTCTCTATGCGCTGGCAAGCAGAACCGCTGGTTGGCAGCGCTGAATCTGCTGCACGGCCGGCGTGCCCGCGAATGCGCAATTCTGGCTCGATGCGACTCTGTCATTATAGACGACAGCGACGATCGGTCAGCGCTCGAACGCGCGCCATCTCGTAAACGCACGACGGGCATCCTGCCCTCAGGATGCCCGTGTCTGATCCTCGATTCCTCTCCTGACTCCCTGCTTTTACCGCCAGTAGTACACTCCGCCGACCAGGTAGTACGGCCGGTAGTAAACCGGTGGATAAGGATACCCGTAGCCTGCGTAGTAGCCGTAGTGCGGTCCGTAGGGCTGGCGCCGGTAGAGGCTCGGCCCGCCGGGATACAGTCCCTGAGCCAGCCGCGCGGCCTCTTGCTGATTCACGGGATCCACCGTGAGCGGCGTATAGAGATGGAATGTGACCAGCGCCTCAGGAGGAATCCAGGCCCTCGGTCCGGGCGACGCAGCCGAAGCAGCCGTGCCTGCGGCAACACCGGCGCCAGCGCCGATGGCGCAGCCGGGGCCGCGGCCCACCGCGCAGCCAATAATGGTTCCAATAATGCCGAGGCCCACTGTATTCGTTACCGTCTGGCCGGCCTTATTCGGACCCTTCACCTTGAATTGGTCGCGTATCGAGCGGGTAGCTGCGCCCGCCCAGATCGAGCGCAGTGAGTGTCAGCGCAAGCACAGAGCTGCCCGCCAGGCTGCCGGGGCCAACCTTCTTGACCTCGGTGATCACGCCATGCACGGTGGCGCCGCGCGGAATCGCCAGAACACCGCCAACGCTCACGTCCTGAATCACCATGAACTGCACCGGCCCGCCGTCCTTGGCCCTCTTGCTGTCCACAGGCTCATTGGTCCGCACCTGCAGCAGTGTTCCTTCCGGAATGGTTACGGGGCCTCTTGGCGGCTCGATAGGCCGGCGCCGTTGGTGCGGGCGCATTTTGCGGAGGGTACTGGGAATACTGCGGACTCCGATACTGAGGCCGCGGTGACGGAGCCGGATAGGCCCCACTTGCGGCGGATAGCCGCCCTGCTGCGGATACGGCGACTGCTGTGGATACGGCGACTGTTGTGGATATGGCGACCGCTGTGGATAGGGCGCCGGAGCCTGAGATGGGCTCTGCGGCGGAGATTGGTTCTGGTTTGGATACCCTTCCGGGGCCGGACCCGGAGGCGGCAAGTTCGCCATGTCCCGTTGCGCCTGCGACTGGTCAGCATCCGGCACGTCCTGGCTTCCGGGGGCCGGCTGCGCGGCCTGTGCCTCCTGAGCCGGATTGCCGACCTTCAGGTTGTTGTGCACCTTGGTCACGCCGTCCACGTGCGAAGCAATCGACTCGGCCAACTGCTTTGACGCGTCGCTGGACACGGTTCCCGAGAGCGTGACCTCGCTCTGGATGGTGGCCGCGGTAATCAAGTCGTTCTTCAGCGCCGCCGAAGCGTCGAGCGCGTGCACCACATCCATCTCGATCTGTCCATCCGTGCGCTGACCCTGTTGCCCCGCCGGCTGACCTTGAGACTGCGTCGCTGCCGCACCCGCGTCCTGCGCAAGCGCGACCGCGGCACACAGCACGGCCACCCCAGCGAATGCCATGAGCTGTACGAAGCTTCTCTTCATCAAGGTACGATTCATCGTGGTCTCTCCTCTATCTATCCATCATCCTCCGCCGACCCAAGACCACGGCAGGTGGATGACTTAACGAACTTGGTTCTAGGGCTCAATCGGTTAGACGAGCTTCGCCTGAGCCTGTTACCGGTTGAAACCCCGCCTCCGGGAAAAAGTTCCTACTCGAGCGCCGCGCTAAACGCCGCGTTTAGAGCCTTCAGCCCCGCAGCCACTTCTTTGCCCAGGTGAACCCGCAGGGCACGGCGCCCGCGGGACTCCAGTACCGCCAGATCGCCGGCCGCCTGCGCATCGATCACCACGCCAAAGCTGTATTTCTGGCCGGGAATGTCCATATCCTCGGCGTGGTTCGCGGTGATCTGCAAAAAGACGCCCGTGTTCGGTCCGCCCTTATAGTCCTGCCCGGTAGAGTGCAGAAAGCGCGGGCCGAATCCGAGGCACGTGGCCACGCGCTTGCGGTCGCGGACCTTGTGCCGAAATTCCTGAATCGCCGCTTCGTGCTCCGGGAACATGGGCAGAAATGCCACTGTGGCGAAGTAGTCTCCGGCATGAAGTTGATCGAGGTGGGCGCGCAGGAGTCCAGCTAGGGTCGCGCTTCTCGACGCCGCCTTCAGCGTGGCGGCATAGGCATCGGTGGCGTAGAGGCCGATTCCCTCGTCCGTCAGGAAGGGCTTGCGCTCCGGCAACTTGCCGGTCTTCTCGTACTCGGAGGTGAGCGCGCGCGTCTCCACCTTCGCTGCTTCCACATCCGGCTGGTTGAAAGGATTGATGCCCAAGACGGAACCCGCGACCGCCGTGGCAATCTCCCAGGTGAAGAACTGCCCGAAGATTTCGTAGAGGTCGGTAATCTCGAAATACACCACCGGATGGCCGGCGGCTTCGAGCGCCGCAACTTTGGCGTCGAGATCCGATTGGGCGCTCGCGTCGGCGGTGCTTTTCAAGCGAACATAGGCAAACACACGGTCGTTGCCGTACATCGCGGGCGCGCCGATAGCCTCGCGGTCCACCGGCGTAATTCCCTTCCCCTGTTTCCCCGTCGATTCGGCGATGAGTTGCTCGAGCCACGCGCCCAGATCGTGAATCTCAGGCGAAGTGAAGATGGTGATCTTGTCGCGGCCGGCATTCGCTGCCGTGCCCAGCAGCAGGCCAAGCTGCATGCCGGGGTTGTCCGCGACAGGCAGCTTTGCGCTGGCCACAGCCTTGGCCGCTTCCGCCAGCAGCTTCCCCACGTCCAGCCCAGCCGCGGTCGCCGCGACCACGCCGAAATTCGACAGCGCCGAATAGCGCCCGCCAATCTGCGGATCGCCGTAAAAGATGCCCCGGAACCCGTCGGCCTTCGCCACCTGCTCCATCTTCGAGCCGGGGTCGGTGATGGCCATGAAGCGACTGCCCGCCGCCTCAGCGCCCACGGCTCGCCGCATCTCGTCGAAGAAAAATTGCTTGAGGATGTTCGGTTCGAGCGTGGAACCCGACTTGCTCGCGACCACCACCAGCGTCTCGGCCAGATTCACATCGTCGCAGGCAGCCTTCACCTGCGCCGGGTCAGTGGAGTCGACGATGTGCAACTGCGGGAACCCCGCTTGCGGCCCAAAGGTCTTGGCCATCACCTCAGGGCAAAGGCTCGAGCCGCCCATACCCAGCAGCAGAACCGACTGGAAGTCCGAGCTCTTTACGTCTCCGCCGAGCTCCGCGAAGGACGCGAGGTCATTTTGCTGCCGCTCGACAATGTCGATCCAGCCCATCCACCGCTCCTCCCCGTCGCGAGTCCACAGTGAGGGATCCTTTTGCCAGAAGCGCTCGATCTTGTGGTTGGCTTGCCAGTCGGCGGCCGCCGCATCCACGGCGCCACGAAGGTCAGAGGAAATTGCGAATCGGAAGCTCATACCAACTTAGATTCTGCCTGAAAGGCCCGGCTTCGCGAAAATCCACGTGTCCGGGAGTTCTAACAGAATCTTCATGGACGATCTTCATGTACGGCCCTCGCGTCAGCGATTTGTACCGCGCTTGAAGCCCCTGAAGTCGTAGGCGAGACCCACCATTATGTCCTGTGAATGCGCGGAAAAAGCCGTCCAGGGCAGATATTCGTACTCGGCGCGCAGTCGAATATAGCTGTAGAGCCTGCAATCGACACCGCCCCCGGGAACATAAAGGACCCGGGAATCACTGTAGCTCGTGGGTGGCGTCGAGTTCCCGTAGTAGTGGATGACGCCGTCAACGATCAGGAACTTGGCGTACGGATGGAAGGCCGTGAAATGATCCCATGAGTAAGTGAAACCGCCTCCCGGCGTGACCAGCCGTGAGATCTCGTACTGGCCAGCCGGAACGTCCTTGCTAACCGTGCGGAACTCGCCTTCCAGGCCAAGCCCGTGCAGGCGTTGTGGAAGAAACGTGGGGTTCCAATCCGCCCATGCCGTTCCGCCGCTGAATGACCGGCTATTTCCGGAAGACGACACGAAGGCATTCGTAAATCCGCCGCCAGCTTCATATGGTGGAAGGCCGCCCTCGGCTGGCCACCGAGCTTGGGAGAAAACGGGAGTTGCTGCGAAGCAAAAGATGAATGAAAGCATCGGAGTAAACCAGAACTTCACGCGCATGCGAAACCTCCATCAGGGTTGAGTTGCCCTCCCGCGAGGCCGATCAATCGCCCTGGGAGGCTGCAACCGGAGTTTGGGATTTCAAGGCAGGAATGTTGCAGGAGTGTGCTGCGAAGACGGCTGGGACTGGAATCACCGTCCTCGGTTTCTCCGGCGCTTTAAGGGAAAAACCTGCACGCAGAAATTTCCGCTTGGGTCTTTACTTTCTTTAATGGATCTTCTTCCGGCACACAGCCGCGAGCTTCCACTCCTATAAGATGCAAATTCGAGGAAATTCGTCCGCTCCGACGCTTCGACTCCAGAAGGGCGCCCAGGTAAGTTCCACGGAGAGTCGAAATTAGCGATCTTTTGCAGGCCAGTTGGGAGCGATGCGGATCAGGTCGAGGCTCTTGCTTGCGCCGCTCACGTCTTCGAGCACGAACTCCGGCGAGGCTGCCGGTACGGCTACGACGCCGCGTGCGGGCAGTTCGACCGGCTCAAAACCCGCGCCCTCGAGCCGGCCGGCTCCGGCTGCTGCAAACAGATAAGCGAGGCCCCGCTCCTCGCCCGCGACTGGCAGGCTCTCGCTGGTCTTGCTGCCGCCCACTTGAATTCGTTCGATGCGAAAGTACTCCACATCGATGAGCACCGTGCGGTCGGAGAGGACGCGCGGAGCCACCTTGCCCGCGCGCGAGGTCAGCCGCACGGCTTCAAGCGATTTCTCGATGTGCAGCTCGCGCCCGCGCCCGTAATCGAACATTCTGTAGGTCAAATCGCAGTTCTGCTGCGTTTCCAGCAGGATCGATCCCGGCCAGATCGAGTGCACCGTTCCAGCATCCACAAAGATTGTGTCTCCGGCGTCGACCGGCAGCATGTTCAGGCTAGCCTCGAGGGTTCCCGCGCGAATTCCTTCCTCAATTTCGCCGAGTGTTGTGCCGGGCTTCACACCAACAGCAACTTCCGCTCCCGGCTCGGCCGCCAGCGCGTACCAGCACTCCGTCTTGCCGCGCGGCTGGCCGTATTTCTGCGCCATCGCATCGTCGGGATGCACTTGAACGCTCAGCTTTTCCCTGGCGAAGATGGTTTTGATCAGCAGCGGTGAATCCGGCGTCGGCGCGTCTGCGCCGAGCAGCGCCGCGTGGGCTTCGGCGAAGAGCGCGGCGAGCCCCGTGCCCGCATGGGGTCCGGTGGCGACGAGGCATTCGTCGCCGGTGAGCCATACCTCACCGATGGGATTATCCCCGGCCACGCGGTCATACCAGGGGTGCAGATCGCGGAATCCCCAGACCCGCGCCGTAAACACTGGCTCGATGCGAAACGGCGCAATTCTTGTGACTGGAGCACCCATGGGAGCTGTCCTTACTCTTTTGCCATCCTCACTCTAGCAGACCACTCGGCAGCCTCCGGTCATCTCACCGCGAAGCCCATCCTGCGCAGAA
This sequence comes from uncultured Acidobacteriaceae bacterium, assembly GCA_963701835.1. GTDB lineage: Bacteria > Acidobacteriota > Terriglobia > Terriglobales > Acidobacteriaceae > Telmatobacter. Next base: position 43,359 of record CAVPBL010000021.1, read on the forward strand.
AGATTCCTCCGCGAGCAGGCAGCCAGCGGCTATTCTCATTCCATGCCGCACTCCGTGATCTTCGACCACATGTTCCAATTGCCGCTTCCCATCCTGGAGAAGCTGCTTCGTCCCGCCATCGTCTACCTGGCGCTGGTGGTGCTGCTGCGCATCTTCGGCAAGCGGGAGTTGGCGCAGCTCAACCCGTTCGACCTGGTGGTTCTGCTCTCGCTCTCCAACACCGTGCAGAACGCCATCATCGGCGACGACAACTCAGTGTCAGGCGGCATCATCGGCGCCTTAGGCCTGCTGGCAATCAACTGGCTGGTGGTGCGCATGCTCTTTCGATCCCCGCGTCTCACGCGCATGATCGAGGGCCGCTCGACCGTCCTCATCCGCAATGGGCAGATTGACCAGAAGGCGCTCGCCCGCGAATCGTTGACCCGCGAGGAACTGCTCGAGGTGATTCACCGCCAGAACTTCGACGATTTCCGCGAGGTGCAGCGTTGCGAATTGGAGCCCAACGGCACATTTTACGTTGAGGCCTTCGAGCCCTCCATCGCCGACAAGCAGCACAAAGAACTGCTTGACCGCCTGGATGCGCTGCAGCGCCAGGTTGCCGCGCTCCGCCCGCAGGCAGCTGGCGACTAGAACGGCTTCGGTTCCTCCCAGCAATTAGCGCAGGACCATGATGGGAACGCCCGCCTTGACTCGCATCCAGGTTTTGTCCGTGGTCCAGGCGGCAGCCTTGCGGGTCGATGCGAGAGCGAGACATGCCCGATCGCCAAGCGAGATAAACGGCGCCAGCAAGTTCAGTTGCGCAGCCAGTTCGGCGCCATTTCGTTCGAATGGAACCACCTCGACCCCGCTTAAAATCCCCGCAAGCTCTTCGGGAGTAAGAGAGGCAGGTCTGCGTTGGAGTTTGGTCAGCACCTCACACCAATTCACTGAACTGATTGCAATTTCAGTATCGGCCCCCTGGCTGGTAGCATCGAGCGCTGTCTCCACTCGCTCTCCACCTGGCTCTTTAAGGATCATGGCCAAAACGGCGCTTGCATCGAACACAATCTTACTCACCTTCGGCCTCACGTCTTGCTTGTTCGTGCCGCTCGTCGAGAAACTCGTCGAGAATCCCCTTTAAGGTCCCGCGCTTTTTCAGAATCCGCGCCCGAACTCTGTCCAGAGTCATCTTCCGGCTAAATATCCGGATCTCGCCGTCGTCCGCGATCACAGTGAGCCGCTCGCCAGGTTCCAGGCCAAATTCTTTGCGAATGACTGCGGGAAGGACGATTCTGCCACTTTCTCCAAGGATTACCGTTTCTGTCATAATATGACACTCCATTGCTATTATGGCAGATTTTCCAGTCTCTGCCACTTTTATGTCGATTTCCTATATTTGACTTAGGCTAGCGGGCTTTCTCGCCTGAGCCGGTTCAGCAGGAATGACGCCCAAATGGCGCGTTTGCAGGTGACTGCCAGTCACTCCCACTCAATCGTGCCCGGCGGCTTTGACGTAATGTCGTAGACCACGCGATTGATGCCGCGCACCTCGTTCACGATACGGTTGGAGATGCGCTTCAGCAGCGCGTAGGGCAGCGGCGTCCAGTCGGCGGTCATGCCGTCTTCGGAGTGCACGGCGCGAATGGCTGCCGTGTAGGCGTAGGTGCGCTGGTCGCCCATCACGCCCACGCTCATCACCGGCAGCAGCACGGCGAAGCTCTGCCAGATGCGCGTGTAGAGGCCTGCGGCCTTGATCTCGCCGACGACGATCTCGTCGACCTCCTGCAGCAGCGCCACGCGCTCCGGCGTAACCTCACCCAGAATGCGAACCGCTAGGCCCGGCCCCGGGAACGGTTGGCGGCTCAGAATCTCCTGCGGCATGCCGAGATCGCGCCCGATGCGCCGAACCTCATCCTTGAACAAGTCGCGCAGCGGCTCGATCAGCTTCAGCTTCATCCGCTCCGGCAGCCCGCCCACGTTGTGGTGGCTCTTGATGGTCTGGCTCGGTCCCTTCACGCTCGACGACTCAATCACGTCTGGGTAGAGCGTGCCCTGCACCAGCCACTCCACACCGCCCGTCTGCTTCGCGATACGGTTGGCCTCATCCTCGAAGACGGCAATGAACTCAGCGCCGATCCGCTTGCGCTTGATCTCGGGATCGGTCACGCCGGCCAGCCGCTCCAGAAATCGCGCGCTGGCGTTGACGGCTACGATGTTCAGCCCCAGCTTGCCGCGCAGATTCGCCTGCACATTCACGAATTCGTTTTTGCGCAGCACGCCGTTGTTCACAAAGATGCAGGTCAATCGGCTGCCAACGGCCCGGTGCACCAGCATCGCCGCGACCGACGAGTCCACGCCGCCCGAAATACCGCAGATTACATACCCCGCGGCCACTTTCTCGCGGATCGAGGCCACGGTGGTTTCGATGAAGCGCGCCGGCGTCCAATCGCCGCGCGCTCCACAAATGGCGAGGAAGTTCCGGATCAACTGCGGCCCAAGCGGGGTGTGATGCACCTCGGGATGGAATTGCACGGCCCAGATGCGGCGCTCCTCGTTGGCGATGGCGGCCAGCGCGTTGGAAGTGACGGCAACGCGACGAAATCCGGCGGGCAGCTCCTCCGCCTCGTCGCCGTGGCTCATCCAAACCTGAATCGACGGCGGCAGCCCGGCGAACAAAGGCGTTGAGCCGTCCTCGATCGTGACTTCGGCGTGGCCGTACTCGCGCTTGGGCGCTGAGCGCACCTTGCCGCCGAGGTGATGCACGATGAAGTGGAGTCCATAGCAGACGCCCAGCACGGGAACGCCCAGTTCCAATACGCGCGGATCGGCAACCGGCGCGTCGGCGTCGTACACGGACGATGGCCCGCCGGAGAGGATCAGGCCGATGGGCTTGTGGACTTGAATCTCGTTGAGCGGCGCCGTACAAGGCAACACCACCGAGAAAACATTCTTCTCCCGGATACGCCGCGCGATGAGCTGGGTATACTGCGACCCGAAATCGAGGATAACGACGGTCTGGGTGTCCACGCTCCAGTGTGGCAGGCGTACTGGCGCGATGTAAAGAACTGCCGCGCCGATGCCGCTCCGGTTCTATTCGTAGTGATACCGCGCCTGGACGAATTCGACTCGATCGGCAAAAACCCGGTATACGATGCGATGCTCCTTCGTGATACGGCGGCTCCAGCAACCAGACAACTCGAGACGAAGCGGCTCTGGCTTTCCGATGCCGACAAAAGGATTGGCGAGGACAGCATCAACCAAGTCGAGCAGACGCAACGCGGCTTTACGGTCGTTGGTAATCCAGTACCGAAGATCCTCGCGAAACTGGCTCGAGATGACCGCGATGCGCTGATTCGGCTTGTTCATAGGACTCTGTCAACGCGCCTTGCTCAATCCAACCGATTTCCGAAGCTCATCCACGGTCATCACTTTTCCTTTGCCTTGGTCGAGCTCCCGCAGCGCCTGGAACAGCCTCTGCGCGTTCTCCGGCGAGCGCAAAAGATGAGCGGTCTCCGCCATTCCCGCCAGCTCATCGGCGGCGATGATCGCCACGTCGCGCGCCCCGCGCCGCTTCACGACCACGACCTCGCGGTCGTCGACGACGCGGTCGAGATACGATGCCAGGTTCTCGCGGAGGGCGGTGTATGTTGTCTCGGTAGCCATGTCAATTTGCCTCGACTTTCAAGCGTACATGTTTCCTGTACGTTTCGCAAGGGCACGCAGAAACATCGTTCGCTTTGTCTACGGCAGCTTGGCCGCCGCGGCCACCGGGTCCCAGTGATCCTTGCCCGCCAGAAACACGCGCGGGCGGTATTGCTCGGCTTGCCGCGCCGTAAGCTGATGCGACCAGGACACACGCGCGGCCGGATTCGCCCCCGGCCCGGTCGAATGAAACTCGGCGTAGTAGGCTTGTGGCACGCTGTCGGTCTCGCCCCATGCATTCCAGCCCTCAGGGATCACATCGGCGGGCAGCTCCGTGTTGATGTAGACCACACGCGAATACGGGCGCCACGGGCGGCCCAGGCTAATGGTGTCGCGCGCCGGGGCCGGCAGGTCCGATGCAGCAGGCACGATTCCACTCGTCACTTTGCTGTCCAGGATCACGTAGCCGCTGGTTTGGCCGGGCGAGGTGCGCGATTGCGCCGTCAGATAGCCGGGGCCGTTGGCGTGGATCTCAGTGCGATCGAAGACCGCGGTCGCATTGCCGAAGATGAAGTCGACCCCGCCCTCGATGTACGAGTCCACATAATACTGACGCCCGTAGTCGGCGAAGAGCGTGTCCTGGTGGCCCAGGAAACGGCAATGCTTGAAGATGGCGCGGTCGGCGCGCACCGCTGCAGCCACCGCCTGGCCGGTATTGCCGGCCGTGTTTTCGAAGGTGATGTTGTCGGCCTCAAAGCCCGCGCCGTTGATCTCCACGGTCTCCGTGAAAAAGGTCCCGCCGGCTTGTTTGGCGTTCAGGCTGTTCGTAATGACTACATCGGCCGGAGATTTTCCCATGCCCACCAGCGTAATGTCGGTGTGGTTCTGCGTCACGATCACCCGTTCGCGATAAACGCCCGGCGCGATCTCGATGTACACACGGCCCGGCTTGCCATCCCGCCCGATGCCGGCAAAGGGGTGATGGTCCAAGGCCATCTGGATGGTGGGAAACTCCGCGGTTCCCTCGATGCCGGTCTTCACATCGCCCGTATTGACATCGCTTGACACGCGCACGCGCACACGCACGTCCTGTGCGCGGGCCGCATTTTGTATACGACAAAAGCCCGGCAGGAAGAGCCCGGCCAGAAACCAAACAACCATCGGCAGTCGGCAACGCATAGACTTATTCTCTCGCCTTCCAGCTTCTCTTCTCTCGGCGTAATTCCTGCATTTGGCCTGGGCCGGCGGGCAGGGTTCCGGCGATGACTTTTCCCGCTCGCACGCGTCCAATCGCCAACCGTCCGTGGGAAAATGAAGCGCGGGGCATCAGGATCCGGGATATGACTATGCGCGCCTCGCCGCAACACCTGGAAATCAAGGTTTTGACCGGTCCGAGGCGGAAACTAGGCACAACCCGCCCTCGCCTTTTACAATGCATCAGGGATTCCATCCCAACCCAGCACTGCTCGGGAACGATGAAACTTGGCGGGGCCTGCTCGACCAAGATAAAGGAATAGCATGAAGTTCACGAAATTCGGCAAGGCGTTTGCGCTGTGCGCCCTCTCGGCGGCTGTCGCTTTTGGCGTGACGTCTTGCGTACAGAGTTATACGGTTGGCTACTTGTATGTGACCGGAACGGTCACCGCTTCCACCGGCAACAACGGCATCATCTCCGGCTTCAAGATCGATCACAACACAGGCCGGCTGACACCCATCAACACCTTGCCAGTTCCATCAGGCGGCGCCAATCCGGTCCGTGCCTTCCTGACCCTTGGCAGCCGGTTTCTTTATGTCCTCAACCGCGGCGTGAATGCCTCGGGCAGCGGCGATTGCTACGGCACAGGCGCCAATGCCTGCCTCAACTCGAACATCACCCAATTCGCCGTCGGCGGAAACGGCACTCTGACTCCGCAGGAAACCTTCTATACCCAGGGCATTAACCCCTTCCGGCTCTTTGCCGACGCCTCGGGCACCTTTCTTTTCGTCCTGGACCACGACGCGCCCGACAACGCGAACCCGTCGAGCACCGATAGTTGCGCGCTCGCCCTGGGAAAATCGGTGACCACCTGCGGTGACATCACCGTCTTTAAAATCGACCAAAGCACCGGTCGTTTGTCGCTGATTGTGAATGCCCAGGTGACGGCGGTCAACGACAAGCCGATCACCTATTTTCCGGTTCCGGCCAACCCCGTGGATTTTGTCCTGTCCGGTGGGACCGTGCTCACGCTTGCTGGAACGTCCAACGCCACATCCTATCCATACACCGGGGGATCGCTGGTCTTCCCGTATAGTTACTCGAGCAGCACCGGGCAGTTGACGCTGAGCCAGAACAGCTCCCAGCCGCTGGGCATCCAGCAGGGCACAGCCCTCGTGAATGCCTCGGGCGTACTCTACGTGCTCGATAATGAGCCTGTCACTCTAACGTTCAACGGCAACAGCACCACATCGCAAAGCCAGATTCTCCCCTACACCGTTGGCTCCGGCGGCGCGTTGCAGGCCGAACCCAGTGGAGTCATCCCCGATGACCCCAATCTTTCCAACCCCATCTACCTCCTGGTCGAGAACAAGGGCAAATTTGTGTATGTAGCCAATCAGGGGAACAACGTCACAGGGGCCGAACCCGGAAAGCGGCATCGCCGGGTACTTTCTCACCACCGCGCCTGCCTTCCAGTTAAGCTTCCTCAGTGATGAGGCGACGATCATTACCGGCTCCGGATCGGGTCCGCAGTGCATTGTGGAGGACCCCTCCAACCAGTTTGTATACGAAGCCAACGAATACGACTCCACGGTGACAGGACGGGTGCTCGACCCGAATGCCGGCGACCTCAACCCCATGCGCGCTACGAGCACTTACAAGCTCCAGGGTCCGCCAACGTGGTGCCTCGTGGATGGGCGCACAAGTTAGAGTCGCGCCGCTCCGCCGGCCCAGGGCAGGCGCGGGGCGGCGGGTCGGTCCTCATGCCAGGCTCCGGAACCTGCGGCGTCTGGTGGAAGCGATTGCCGGCGCGCCCGCTTGCTGCCGGCATTGGGATTCGATGTTCAAAGCGGTTTTTTCGAAGGGCCTGTGGATCGGCCCCGTTGACGAAAGATGCGCATGAAGCTCAACAAATCGAGCCAGCTTGTGCTGGTCGCAGCGGCCAGCTTTCTGGCGGCTTCGCTTGTGACGGCCTGCAGCCAGCTGACGCAGACTCTGACCGTCGATTTTGTTTACGTGGCCAGCGCCAAGGCGGCCGGCGCCAACAACTACGGGGAGATCAACGTCTTCGAAATCAACTCCGAGTCGGGCCGCATGCGCCAGATTCCCACATCGCCCTTCCCTTCCGAGGGCCGTAACCCGGTGGCCGAGGCCGTCTCAGTCGATTACGGCAGCCTCTTCGTCGTCAATGAAGATGACAACACCGTCGTCCAATTCGCCATCGGTATCGATGGCAAGCTCTATCCGTATAACACGTTGAATACGCCAGGAATCTTTCCCCTGGCCATCGCCGCGAATAAGTCGAACCTCTTTGTCGTCGATCTTTACCAGCCGCTTCCCCTTTGCTCCAACGCGGAACCCTGCTCCGGTTCCATCGGCGTCTTTTCGCTCACTCCCGCCAGCGGGTCGACCCCGGTAACGATCGGGCCACTTGCGGTGAATCCAGGCGTCGCCGGGCAGTACTGGCCGTTGACGCTTACCGGCGCCAATACCTCTCACGTGATCGTGCCCACGGCCGTCAACGTCCTCGCTTCCGGCGCTTATGTCTACGTCACCGCTTACGATTCTTCGGTCACGCCAAACGTTGGCTATGTCTTCGGCTTTGCGGTCGGTTCAGGCGGCGTGCTCACCCCCTTGAGCGGCTCGCCTTACGCGGCCGGCGTCAAACCTTCCGCCATCGCCAGCGATGGGACCAGCACCTACGTGTACGTCACCGATTTCACCGGCGGAAACGTGCGGGGCTACTCGGTGTCGTCAGGGAATCTGACGCCGCTCGGCGGCAGCCCGTTCCATGCCGGCAACCAGCCTTCTGCCATCGTCATCGATCCTTCCTATCCGTTTGCCTATGTGACCAACTCGCTTGACAGCACGGTGACCGCCTACTCCGTTAGCAATGGCGCTCTTAGCTCCATTGGCACTTACTCAGCGGGCCTGCAACCGGTTGCTATCGGTATCGATCCCTCGACGAACCATTTTCTGTACACAGTCAACTTCCTTGGCAACACCGTCTCCGGTTTTGAGTTGAGTACCAGCGCCGGAACGTTGCTCGATTCGCAATTCTCTCCCTTCGCGACCAGCGCCCAACCGACCGCCGTTGCGGCCATTCCGCACAACGGCACCGGGGCCGGCATTCACCCATGAGAGCCGGCGATCGTCCCGCTCCGGCGATCGGAACCGTAGCAACACCCCGCATCTGGCTTTTACAATGACCACGGGGGCAACTTAAACGAGTTTTCTTGGGGCTTGTACTGACGGGCCCATGACGAAGGAAGCGCATGAAGTTCAGCAAATTGAGCCAGCTTTTTCTGGTCTCTGCAATCGGCCTGATCCTGGCCACCCTCCTGACTGCCTGCCAGCTTGTCACCGTCGACTTTGTTTTTGTGGCCTGTTCGGCAGGCGCCGCGGCGGGCAGTTCCGGACAGATTCTCACCTACGCCGTGGACTCGCAGTCTGGCGCTTTGCGCACCGCGTCGCCCGCTATCTCCTCCGGCGGAACCGGCCCCATCGCGTTGGCAACCACCTCCGACTATTACAACCTATACGTCGCCAACCAGGGCAACAGCTCAGTGGTCCACTTCGCCATCGACCTTCACGGCAATCTCTTCAAGAAGGATAATCGTCACCCTCGCCTCCACCCCCGTGTCGATTGCCGTGAACTCCGCGAATACCTACTTATACGCGGTATCTGGCACCAACTCCGCCACGCTCACTGAGTATTCTCTGAGCGCGGGCGCCATCGGCTCGGCGACCGCGACCCTATCTCTCGCCGTTCCCGGGTTTACCAGCGACACCATCGTGCCCACCGGCGTCACCGTGCTGGCCAACAGCAAGGCCGTGTTTGTCACGGCTTATGACAAATCTGCGTACAATCCGGGCGGAAGCACGACGAGCAACGCCAATCCCGGCTGGGTCTTTGGTTATACCGTAGGCTCTGGTGGCGCTTTGACCCCAGTTTCGGGCAGCCCCTATCAAGCCGGAGTAAAGCCCTCGGCCCTGACCACGGATCCGGTCAATCGCTTCATCTATGTCACGGATTTCGCCTCAAACGAGTTGATCGGCTACGCCGTTCTCTCCACCGATGCGCTGCAGTACATGGTCAACGGCCCCTACAAGACCGGCAACCAACCCGATTCGATCGTGATCGATCCGCGCGGCCTTTACATCTATCTCAGCGACTCTCTGGATTCGTCGGTTTCTGCCTATTCGATCTCCCTGCCCACCGGCACGCCCTCCGCGACCGTCAGCGTCTCAGGCTCGGCGGCAACTGCTACCGATACTCAGCCGGTGTCGATCGTCGTGGAGCCCGCGCTCGGTCGATTTGTCTATACGGCCAACTACCTGGGCAACTCCATCTCCGGTTTCCGCCTCGATCCCAATACCGGAACGATTTCGCAAACGCAGGCCACGCCATACCCCACCGGCGCAAATCCGGCGGCTTTGATCGCCGTTCCTCACGGCAACCATTCCACGCAGGCCATAACCCCGTAGCAATGGAGCGTCGCAACACAAAAAAGGCCCAGTCGCAAGGCTGGGCTTTTTGCCGTGTGCAAAAGCCGAGCACTGTCCCCATCGCAGTCGACTACGCGCCTCTCAGCACGTTCGTCGCGTGCATCCACTCGCGCAACTTGCGCTGAGCGGGCTTCTCGATGAAGTGCAGCGCGAGGATAGCCAGGGCAATCAGCAAAACGTAGCTGATCCACGGATCGAAGCGGCTCAAACCCAGCGCATCCAGCACGTGCGAGCCGTGAATCAGGTTCCACAAGTTGAAGTGCAGCAAGTAGAGGCAGTAACTGGCCTCGCCCACAAAAACCAGCGGGCGCACTCCCAGCGCACGGGCCAACGGGTTTTCGCCTGCCAGTCCCAGAATGATGCAACCAAACAGCGGCATGAGCACTCCGTCGTGCATGATCGCGTAGGGCATCAGCGGGCCCAAGCTCAGGAGGGCATAGATTCCGCCGAAGCCGAAGACCCCGAGCCACAGGCGCAATTGCGCTGTGCGCTCGATCATCCGGTCCAGGTCAGCCAGCATCACGCCAAAAACGAAGCTGAAGACGTGCGTGTAGGGCGTGTATTTGAGCGCCCACAGCCACGGGCCATAACTCCATCGGTCCGGCCGCGCAATTCCGTCGGGACTGAACGCCATATACAGTGCGCCCGGGACCAGGCCCAACGCCCACACGCCGGCCATCTTCATCAAGTGTGGCGCCAACCGCTCCGGGCGCTTCAATTTCGCCACCCAGGGAAAGATGACGTAGTAGACGGCTTCGGCCGACATCGTCCACGCCGGCGTGTTCAGAAAGGTAGCCACGGCGGGAACAAAGCCCTGCAGCAGCAGCGGCGTCAACACCACGCCCGTCCAGAACATGGCGTGCGTGTGCGTCGGGTACTCCGCCTTCAGTTGTCCCAGGCTTAGCAGCAGGCTGAGGAGATAGACGGGATAAATGCGCGTGAACCGCGCCTCCCAAAAGCGTTTGCGGTCCAGTTCCCCGTTTCGTGCCCGCTCGGCGTAGTTATAGGCCAGCACGAATCCCGAAAGCAGGATGAAGTAACTGACGGAGATAAATCCGGCGTTGACCACCGGGGCCAGGAGCCCAAACCACTGGGGATTGGAAAAGTGAAAGAAGACGATGTTGATGGCCGCGAAGCATCGCAAGCCTGTCAAAGCCTTCAGCGGCGCTGGCTTGCGAGTTTCCACGAAGAGTTAGACGTCTCCGAACGGAAGCAGCCATCAGCTTCTAGCTCTTAGCTTTTGGCTTCTAGCCGCTAGCCTCGTCGTGCTGAAACTACCTACTCGTCTACCCCGAGGCATTGCAAATGAACCGTGGCGCGAGAACTCTTCGATAGGAGCAAAGCGGCCCGCCAGAGCCAAGGCAGCTAGAAGCTAAAAGCTAGGAGCCAGAAGCTGTTCTACGCCGTGACCAGCGATCCGACCTTTTCGCCCATCACCACCCGGCGGATGTTTCCCGGATGATTCATGTTGAAGACAATCGTAGGCAGGTTGTTGTCCTTGCACATACTCACCGCGGTCAAGTCCATCACCTTCAGGCCTTGCTGCAGGATCTGCATGTAGGTGATCTGGTCGTACTTCACAGCGTCTTTCACTCGCACCGGGTCGGCGTTGTAGACGCCCTCCACCTTGGTGCCCTTTAGCAGCACATCGGCCTTGATCTCCATGGCGCGCAGGCTGGCCGCAGTATCGGTGGAGAAGAACGGATTCCCCGTGCCCGCGGCGAAGATCACCACGCGGCCCTTTTCGAGATGCCGCACAGCGCGCCGCCGGATGTATGGCTCGGCGATCTGGTTCATGAAAACCGCGCTCATCACCCGGCACTGTACCCCGCGCTGCTCCAGGGCATCCTGCACTGCGATGGCGTTGATGACCGTGGAGAGCATGCCCATGTTGTCGGCGCTCACGCGGTCCATCTCCTTGGCCTGCTCCTCCACGCCGCGGAAGAAGTTCCCGCCGCCAACCACGAGGCCGATCTCCACGCCCAAAGCGTGAATTTCAGCCAGTTCGACGGTAATCTCGGCAACCTTTTCGGCGTCAATACCGAAACCCCGGTCGCCGGCGAGCGCCTCTCCGGATAGCTTGAGTACGATTCGTTTGTACATGCCGTTTCGAGTATCGCATACGGATGGACGGTTGCGCTTCCACGATTGTCAGCACCACAGAGAAAACTAAGACTCCACGGGCTACGATCTCCCACAGAGTAAAGAAAGCACGATATACTGCCGATGCGCAGTTGGATGGTTGGCGAAAGCAGGACTTGCATCTCAAATCGCGCTAAAACGATATCTCTAGGACGCTAGAGCGATAGGTAAGACGGTAGGGTACGACTCTGTGAAAGGAGAAATTTGCAATGCGGCGAAGAAAAGAAAGACTGGCAGCAGAATCAACGTTACATTCTGGAGGGAGACGAAAAGATCCAAACTGGAAAAGAAAGCAGGCCTACTGGAACTGCAAGCGCACTGCGGATGCATTCATTTGCAAGCAGACCGAAGCGTATTAAATTATCACTCTTAAAACCCGTATTTAGCGGCATCCGCTGTCAGTCGTTCCACTTCTGCGATTGTGGTTCTGATTTCCTCAGCAAGTGCGGCAACTTCGTAGGGTAAACGAAAGTCTGTAGAATCGAAGCGGTTCCAACAATTGAAATCCAGATTGAATTTTCTGGATAGTTTTTTCTTCAAATCGGATGCTCTCTGGCTTTGTGGAGAGCATTGCGCCAAGTGTGCTAAAATCTCGTTCCAAGTCGAGAAGCATGTCCGCGCAATCCAGCTAACTTCTTTTTCGCGTCGTCTTTTGCAATTACCGCCAACCCAACTACAGTAGCTCTGTCCTCTTGAGTCATCGCCTGCGTCTCCGTCTCAATGATGCGCACAGTTTATGGGAGAAAAAACTCGCGCGTTATGTACCAGATTTTCTGCCGCTCATCTAACATTTCGCTTGACATTCTAATGCCGCTTTAGCATACTCGTCAATATGAACTGCTTGGACTCCCAAACGAGAGCACAAATCATTCGCTGCCTCATCGAAGGCTGCTCGATTAGAGCTACATGCCGCATGACGGGCGCAGCCAAGAATACGGTTGTGAAGCTACTGGCGGATATGGGAACGGCTTGTGCTACGTTCCACGATTTCCATGTGCGCAATCTCCGCGTTCGCCGGATGCAGTGCGATGAAATCTGGTGCTTTGTGGGAGCTAAGGCGAAAAATGTTAAAGCGGAAAAGAAGCAGGAAGGATGGGGAGACATTTGGACTTGGGTAGGGAATCGACGCCGATACGAAACTGGTGGTTGGCTACCTTGTAGGCGGTCGGGATGAGAGGCTGGGCGATGGACTTTATGGAAGATTGCGCCAGTCGCATTAAGGGACGTGTGCAACTCACCACGGACGGCCATAAGCCATATCTACAAGGCCGTCGAGGGCGCTTTCGGGATGGACGTTGATTTTGCTGTCCTCCAGAAAATTTATGAGCGACATCGGATGAACCGAGAAGCGGATATTCCCCTGCCAAGTGCATTGGCTGTGACATGAAAGTGGTCATGGGGAACCCAGATCCGGCCCACGTATCCACGAGTTATGTGGAGCGCCAGAACCTCACCATGCGCATGTCGATGCGCCGGTTCACGCGGCTTACCAATGGTTTTTCAAAGAAAGCCGAAAACCACTGCTCATGCGGTTGCGCTCCACTACATGCACTACAACTTTTGCAGGGTCGCAAGGAAACCAAGGGCAGAGAAAAACGCCCGCCAGGAGCGCGCTCCAGCGGCACACAGCAACCGAAATTGCAGTTTCCCGAATTGACCTTCCCTTGGCGCCTGTCTCAGATCAGGAATCGCCGCGCACTTTTCATCGAGCGCCCGGCGCGCTCCGGTATCACCCTCCTTAGACTTGCCTCATCCGTCACTTATTACAGCCGTTGGGCAGGAGCATATGGTCGTCAAAACGCAATTGAAGGGTCACGCGTACACCGGTGTCGAGGTGGGGGCGGGCAACGTCCGCCGCTATTTTTCGCGAGACACCGCCGTCGTCGAGTTGCATCTCGACCACCTGCTCATTCAGTGCGACCTGGCTCCCGATTTCTGGGAGGGGCAAGCGGAGATTCACGATTCCAGGCTGTCGTTGTGGCTCGAATCAAAAAACTTCCACGGCCACCCAGGCGACGCGCCCATTCCGCTGGCGCTCATTCCATCCGGGAAGAACTGCTTCCGTCTGCAACCGATCTGCGGGCACCGGCGGCCGAGAATCAAGCCAACGCCGGACGCCGTCAATCCCGCCTGAGAAGGAATTTGTTCCCTGTTCCCAACTCTTTGTTCCCTGTCCACTGCTCACTGTCGATTGATACACTCGGATTGCGATGAATCTCAGCCAACTGGAGAAAGCGATTGAGCGGCACTTTGCCGCCGGACCGGCCGCGGTTGGCGACGACGCTGCGATGACAGCCTTCCTCGCACTGCGCTCAGCGCTGGAAGCTGGCGAGGTGCGCGCTGCGCGGCCCGACGCTGCCACTCCCCCGGGATGGCGAGTGAATGCCTGGGTGAAGCGGGGCATCCTGCTCGGCTTTCGCCTCGGCGCGCTCCAAGAAATGCCTGCCGCTGGCCTCTCCTTCCCCGGCCTTTCCTTTATCGACAAGCACACTTACCCGGCCCGCCATTTCACTTCCGCCGACGGGGTGCGCCTCGTTCCCGGGGGTTCGTCGGTCCGCGCCGGAGCTTACGTGGCGCGCGGCGTGGTCTGTATGCCGCCTATGTATATCAACGTGGGCGCGTACGTGGACGAGGGCACGATGGTGGACTCACATGCGCTGGTCGGCTCCTGCGCGCAAGTCGGCAAGCGCGTCCACCTGAGCGCGGCGGTGCAGATCGGCGGCGTGCTGGAGCCGGTGAACGCCAGCCCTGTAGTCATCGAGGACGATGTGCTCGTCGGCGGCAATTCGGGCGTCTACGAAGGAACCATCGTGCGCAAAGGCGCGGTGCTGGCCGCCGGAACCATCCTTACCCGCGGCACACCCTTGTTCGACCTGGTGAACGGCGAGGTGCTGCGCGCCTCGGGCGACCAGCCGCTCATCGTTCCCGAGAACGCCGTGGTCGTGCCCGGAGCTCGCGCGGTGAACAAGGGCAAGGGCCATCCGCAAAGCGAGGCCTGGGGCCTGAGCCTGTACGCTCCCGTCATCGTGAAGTACCGCGATGGCAAAACCGACCTCAGCACTGCGCTCGAAGAACTTTTGCGATGAGAAGACCGATCCGGCGCAGACGCAAAACCCGCAAGGACGCCGGAATCGGTCAACGGACGCCGGTCTCGTGCGTCTAAACGGTTGAGAGTGTGTAGCCCGCAAAACTCTATGAAATTCCAATCCTCACTTTGCCTCGCTCTTTCGGTGCTTGCCCTTCCCTGCCTGCGCGATTCCCTCGCGGCCCAGCAGCCATCCTCCCAGCAACCTACGATCAAAACCAAGGCGCAGGCGCGGGAAGTCTTGCTTCCGGTCACGGTGATCGACAAGCACGGCGCCCTGGTGACCAACATGACAGCCAAGGACTTTACGCTCACCGAGGATGGCCGGCCCCAGGTCATCAAGAGCCTGACCACCCAAAGCGACCTGCCCTTCCGCCTCGGCCTGCTTGTCGATACAAGCCGCGCCGTCTACCCGGCGATGGACAGCGAACGCAAGGCCGCGGAAAAATTCGTTGAGCTGATGCTGCCTGCCGATCCCAAGGCCGCCGTCCGCGGCGACGAGGCCTTCCTGATCCACTTTGACCGCGAGGTGGAGCTGCTCGAAGACTTTACCAACTCGCGCGAGAAGCTGGATCGCGAGATCGATCAAATGTCCCCGACTTCGCCGACGCGGAACTCCCAGGGCCCCGAGAGTAGCGGAGACGACCGCGGTTATGGAGAGCATGGCGGCGGCCGCAACGGAACGCAGCTTTACGACGCAATCTATCTGGCGTCGGATGAGCTGATGAAGCCCAAGGAGGGGCGCAAGGCGCTCGTTATCTTTTCCGACGGCGTGGACCGAGGCAGTAAGGAGACGCTGAACGACGCCATCGACGCGGCCGACCGCGCCAACCTTCAGGTCTTCACCATCTACTTCAAGGGCCAGGAAGAGCGGTCATCGAATGAATCTCCAGGCGGACGGCACGGCGGCATGGGTGGCAGCTATCCCGGCGGGGGAGGTGGCTATCCGGGCGGAGGTGGTTACCCCGGTGGCGGCGGACGCCGCGGTGAATCGCAAGTCGACGGCAGGAAGATCCTGCAAGAGATCGCCTCGCGCACCGGCGGCCACTTCTTTGAAGCCAAGAAAAAGGAGAATCTCGAAGAGATCTACGGTCTCGTTGCCGGAGCTCTCCACCAGCAATACCTGCTGACCTACACGCCCGATCAGGCCGATCCCGACGTCGAGTTCCACAAGATCGTGGTCAAAGCGAACAATAGCGAGCTGACCGTGGCCGCACCCGAAGGCTACTACGCACCGTCGCCGGACAAGTGAACAACTGTCCACTGCCCACTGAATCGAAGGCCCGCGGTTTCCCGCGGGCCTTCTGCCGTTCGCGATCCATCGTGCTTAGTGTCCGTGTTCGCGTTCGTGCCCCTGATTCCCTCCTCCATTGTGCGGTGGCGGAGGATTGTTGTGCGGGGGTGGAGGATTGTGCGACTCGTGCATCTGCGGTTGCGGCGCGGGACGCGATTCGTGCATCTGCGGCTGTTGGTGGGGCTGCTGATGCGCCTGGAACTGCGGCTGCGGTTGCCCGCCCTGATTCCCCGCGCCGTTTTGATGAGCCATTTGGTTGGAGTGGCCTCCCTCATACTGGGGATTCGCTCCGCCGTGGCTGTTTCCCGGCTGCGGATTCATTCCACCGCGCCTGTTTTCCGGCTGCATGTTGCGGTTTCCCGGGTTCGACGGAGGGGCGTTGTCGTGACCCCCTCCTGAAGGCGAACCATGCGCGTTCGCCGTCATCGGCCTCGCCGTCGCCACATTCGCCGGATGCCCGCCATTGTGGCTCGCGTAGTTCTGCACATTGGTCCTGGCCGCGCCCTCATGTTGCGTCTGGAACGACGTCGGCGCCATGTGCTGTTCGTGCGAGAACCGGGTCTCGTCGGCCGTCGGTGGATGATTGATGCCGCCGGGACCGCCGCTGAACGCCACATGCCGATCATTCACAACGGTGTTGTTCCGCACGATCGTGTTGTCCTCATACGTGTTGTGAATGACTGTCCTGTTCACGTGCATCACCGCGGTGTTATAGCGGAAGGCCCCGCCGGCCCACATGCCACCCACAAAGCCGACGCCCATGTAGCCGAAGCCGTAGTTCACTCCGCCGTAGTAGCCCACATGCCGGCCCCAGTAGCCGGGGTGCCACACATACAGGCCGCTCCCCCAGCCCCAGTACCCGGGCGTCCACAGCGCGCCCTCATACGGCGCCGGAACCCATGTTCCAGGCACCCAGTAGTAGCCGTCATCGCCGTACGCCCAGTAGCCCGGCGTCCACAACCAACCATCTTCCGGGCATGGCGGCTGCACATAAACCGGCAGCACCGGCGGCGCAAATCCGACACTGATGAACACGCCCGCACTTGAAGTTGCGGGAATCAGACAGACAAGCAGAGCGAGCAACATCAGGCGCGCAGAACGGAAAATTCGCATGGGGGAAACCTCCTTTATCTGCTCGAATTGGCCACTGAGCGGCCTGCGCGTTCGGCTCAAGAGCCCATCCAGTCTATGTCGTTGGAACCCCTCTCGGCGCGGAGAAGTTGCCCGAGAGAGGTGGTTTTCCCGCTGCGTGTAAGTGCTTTAATACCTGTAGCTAAGCCCCATGCCGATCACGTGGCGCGCCTGCAGGTTCACGGGCGTGGTGACAACCGGAGGCCCAAACGCGGGGTTGGCTGGATTGAAAAAGGGGTTCGGGACATAGATGGATCCGATGTTTCCCGCCACCTGGCCGACGCCGATATCGAAGGCAAAGTGAGGATGCTCCCGCTGCGTCACGCGCACGGCGTAGTCCAGCGTAGTGGGTAGATGGGCGCTCATCAGCGGGTACGACGCGGGATTGCAGGCGAGCGCAGCGCTCGCACTGATAGAGCGCCGCGTTCAGCAGGGTGTTCAGATTCACCGAAGTCTTGGGCTCCTGCGTGAATCCCGCCGATGGCACCGCTACGATTCCATGGCCGATGGGCAGCGGAATGCCCAAACCGCCGAAGAACCGCCCGCCAAAGCGAGTGCTCTGGCCGCCAATGCCGAAGATGGTGGCATTGGTGGCCTTCCAGCCCAGATTCAGCAGGAACGGCACAGGAGGTTTCGCCCAGGTCTTGGTGACGGCAACGTACACGTCGCCGTTGGTGTACGACTTGTCCGTTCCCGTCAGCGTCCTTGTTGGCCGCGCCCGAGACAAAGTGGTCATTGGTGCGGACCACGCCGCCGACCGCAATACCCGGCATCCACGGGCCGAACTGTCCGTCCCTGAACGCTACGACTTTGCCGTGGAAGACGTTCATGCCGGAGTAGTTCCACAGGTTGCTGAGACCGAGCGGCGTGGCCGTCGTGGTGGGCTGGTCTCCAAACTGATGCACGCTGCGGGTGTAACCGGCCTCAGCCCGGTTGGCAAAGCCCTCGGTGATGCTGAAGGTTTCAATATTGCCGATGACCGACGAAGCATCGATGAAATGGAAGCCGATGGCCGGGTGAGAGAATGTCTGGCCCTTCTCCATATAGACGACATAAGCCGTCGGCGTCAGGAATCCGCCGGTCTGGCCCTCCAGCGTCAGGTTTTGCGCGGCGAGCCGGGCTCACCGGCAATGCGGCTACGAGCAGGAGGCAAGATGCAAGCTTGAGCGTGTCATGAAGACGCATAATTCACTCCAATGGAGCAACGGCCTCTGCAGGCCTGACCCCAGCATGTTTTGGGGAACTCAAACCTTGTAACACAACTGCAATGGTCTTGTCAGTAGCGGTCTGCGCGGTGGTAGACTCAGCCCATGCCGCGCGGTGTTTTTATCACGCTCGAAGGCCTCGACGGGTCGGGCAAAACCACGCAGATCAAGCGCTTGGCGGCATGGCTTGGGCGGCGCGGGCAATGAGCCGGTCATCGCTGCGCCAACCCGGCGGCACCGCCACCGGCGACCGCATCCGCGAGATTCTGCTCAACTCCCGTTCCAGCGGCCTGGCTCCCATGACGGAGATGGCTCTGATGTTCGCTGACCGCGCGCAGGCCATCGCCGAGGTCATTCAGCCGGCGCTCGACGCCGGCAAAATCGTGGTCTGCGATCGCTTCACCGACTCCACCGAAGCGTACCAGGGCGGCGGCCGCCAACTCGGCTCGGCCGTCGTGCTCGATCTCACCGGCTCATCTGCGGCGGACTGCAGCCCGACATCACCCTTCTGCTGTTGCCCAGCTTCGAGGCCTCGCTGGCCCGCGCCCGCCACCGCAACAAGCGCATGGAAGCCGAGACCGGCACAGACGAAGGCCGCTTCGAGTCCGAGAAGGACGCCTTCTTCCGCCGCGTCTGGGAAAAGTACCGCGAGATCGCCGCCCGCGAGCCCGAGCGCGTCGTCCTCATTGAAGGCGACCTCACCATCGACGAGGTCCACGAGCAGATCATCGAATCCGTCGCCGAGCGGCTGGTGCTCAACGTGAAATCCGCCTGAAGGTTTTCTCTAAAATCAGCGCGCGATCGCGGCGCGGACTCGAAAAAATCGACAAATTGTGAGTGGTCTCTGGCGGAGGACGGTAAGCCCCGTGAAATCAAGCGAAATGTTCGCAAATATGGTTAGGGTACCCCCTCAAAGGTTCGCTTAAATGGTTAGCTTTGGGGCCCAAATGTAACCTCCAGAGGTTGCATTTTGCGTGTACATTAACCAAGAAAAGTTGCGTTTTAGGGGTATTCGTAACCTGGAAAGGTTCCATTTTGAGGGTGACTGTAACCAAACAAAGTTAGGTTCTGCACGGAAGCCGACATGCCTGGATCAGGACACGGCTGGTAAGCCGGGGATTCATCCCCGAATTCGGCAATCGTTCCCAATCTTTTTGAGAAATCAAGCGCGTGGCGAAGCCGCGCTCAAGCACTCGCCTCAAAACCCGATCGACGATCCGCGTAGGTTCTCCGGCAGCGTGGCCAGGGATACTTCCCATAAGACTTACGGGGAGTAGTATAGTTCCCGGCATCAAAGACCGAGACTAAAGTCGTCCGTCATCGCCGGTCCCCAAATGCGAGGGACCGGGGGCACCTCGGTTGAATAATCTGCCCAGTGAGATCGCGGCCACCCGCCGGGCGCGAGAGCAGGATCGAGGGGCCATAAGTGCCGGGACCGCCGCGATGAGGAAAAATGATATGCGATCGTCTTTTCTGCTTGCCTTGACGCTTCTTGCCGGTTCGTCGAGTATGCTGGCTGCTTCTCCGACCAAGATATTCATCGGCTCAAGTTCCAAATCGGACACTCCGGCTGAGCCCGGTTCGGCCGGCACGCAGGCCGCCGCGGTGGCTAGCCAGATGGAGGTCTATGCGGCGATTGCGTTGAGCGATCAATTCCCATGCACCAGCTCGATGCGGCCCAGCGACGTGGGCGCGTTGGTAAGCTGGGAGCGGATGAAGACGCTGCTCGACAATCCCACGCCGGGATCCATCGAGTCGATCGGCTCCGCTCTTGGCGTGCAGGTCGTGGTCGTATTCCAGGTGACCCAGTACGGCGGCCAGACCACAATCAGCGGCTCGGCCAGCAACACCAAGACCAACGCCGGAATTGCGCGCGACACCATGACCATACCAAACAACGGCAACATGGCCAACGCGATGGAAGCGTTCGCCAACAGCTTTGTCGCATCCATGGGGGGCGGCATCAAGTGCGATCCCAATACCGGCTGGAAGGGCACTGTGACAATCACATCGAACACCAGCGGCAAGCTCACTGACCAAAAGAACAATCCTGCACAAGGAACCTCAAGCCTCAACGAGCAATGCGACGTTAAAGGATCGAACGCTCACTGCAGCATTACCTTCACCAGTTCGGCGAGCGGAAAAGACTCCACCTATAATTCCCAGGCAAACGGAACTGACGACACCTCCGCGAGCGTCACCACCTACAAGGGCAGGACCGCCATCGAGATCGGTATGGTCAAGATAAAGGGAACCAGCAATTTGACGATCGCGGGAATGGACGCCTCCAGTACGACGGACTTCAGTTGGGGCCCTTTTATCGGGGAGGGGCAGAGCACGCAGAGCGGCACCTCCTTCTCCGGCTCCTCGACGGTCAACGGCGTCACCATTTCCTGGCACCTCTCGATGTGAATCGGTTCGGGACCGCAGAGCCGAGGGCAGCCTGGAGTACACTTGAATCGCTGTACGGCATGGATGCGGGCCAAATCACCAGGGCTGGATTTGGCTCCTCCAAACCGATCGACACAAACATCAAGCCCAAGAGCAAGGGTAAAACAGCCGTGTGGAGTTTCTCCGCAAATATGGGTGCGAGGGCAGCGGGACAGCACAATTCACCTTGCTTTTGAATGGAATTCCAAGGAGACGGATCATGCGAGTTGCTCGAGGGACATTTCTGTTGGCTCTGACTTTTCTTTTCACTCTGCTGCTGGCATCGGCCGAAGATAAGTGGGGAGTGAAGGTTTATGACGGAGCAAAGTACGACGCTGACACCTCCGCTTTTATTGCGCAAATGGGCGGACAGGCAAGCTGCTACCGTTCTTCCGACGATTTAACCAAAGTGATTGCCTTCTATAGCAAACTGCCCGGCGTCACTGTCGTCCACACCAGTGCTAAAGGAGCGATGTTCAAACTGAATGGAGTCAGCATTACTCTGCAGAACCCATGGATGAACCAGAAAACCGGCACCCGAAACACTGACACGTTGATTTCCATTGTGAAGAACTGACAGAAGATCCGGCTTGCGACTTGGTCATGGGGTTCGCTCCACGCATGGTGACATTCAAGAGCGTCGCAGATCTCCCAGACTTCGCGGCACAGGGTTTTCATTCCGCTGCGCCATGTCCCAGTCATCGGTGACTACCCCGCATTTCTCACAACCGCCTCGACGGTGGGTGAAATGGCAGATTTGCAGTCGTGATCTGCGTTGCGGGGGTCAGGAGACCGGCGGTACTGGTTTGAGACCGGCGGTACTGGTTTTTACGCCGCGTGAGAAATGCAGGCTAGAACATCGATATGGCCCAGTCGAGCCAGGAAGAGGCGCAAGCTTCCGTCGGCTCGTGCCAAGGCCAATTCATGCAGATAAAGAGTCGAGCAGGGTGCAGCGACCTTGCGCAGCCAGAACCTTCAACCGTGGGCATCAAAGCACTCATTGAAATCGAGTCAGGCCTCCGGGCAAGAATTAATACCGATCAGCGCCCCTGTCGGCGCCAACCTCAGACCCGATTTCCATCCGCGGGGGTTACCTGCAGCCCCCAATCTGGTCCCCGCGGCCTCTTGCAAAATACTTAAGTTTCCACTTGACAATTGGACCGGGCCGCGCAATACTTAAGCTACAACTTGACTATTCCCCTTCAGGAGGTGGGAATCCATGCCGAACCAATCCGCACACAACCAATCGATGACCAAACCAACCGTCCTTCACAGCACCTTCCAACTCGAACGCAAGCTCAAAGCTTCCCCGGAGCGTGTCTTCGCGGCTTTTGCCGACGAAGCCACCAAGCGCCGCTGGTTCTTTGGCGGCGGCACTCACGCGCTGGAGCACCACGAACTGGACTTCAAGGCCGGCGGCAGCGAGCGCGCGCAGATGAAAATGGGTCCAGGGACGCCGGTGGCCGGAAAAACGCTGGTCAATGAGACGCTCTATCAGGACATTGTCCCCTCGCGCCGCATCGTCGCCGCCTACAAGATGAGCATGGACGGAATACCGTTCTCCGCATCGCTCGCCACCATAGAATTGCTGCCCAACGGCTCGGGAACCGATCTGCTTTTTACGCATCAGGGCGCGTACTTTGAAAACGCCGACGGGCCCGAGATGCGCAAAGATGGATGGGAGAAGCTGCTCTCGAAGCTGGTGAAAGAGCTTGGCGAGTAGGCCGTGAACGTTGCTTCTGGCGGCGAGGACGCCGCCAGTACAGCCAGTCTGGAGACTGGCGCTACACCAGCGCCAAGCTGTGCCAGTCTGGCTCTGAAAGGAGGAAGACGCGGAAGATGAAACGAAGATCCCCGAATATCGACCGCGTCTTCCACGCGCTCGGTGACCCGACGCGGCGCGAAATCCTTGAGCGGCTCAGCTCCGGGTCGATGTCGGTTTCGCTTCTGGCCGGGCCCTTCGACATGTCGCTCGCTGCCGTGGTGCAGCACCTTCAGATATTGCAGAAAGCCGGCCTCGTCAAGACCGAGAAAATCGGCCGCGTGCGGACCTGCCGCGTTGAGGCCGCAGGCCTGCGGACGGCAGAAGAATGGTTGCGCGCGCGCCGTCCCGAGTGGGATCGCAAGCTCGATCGGCTGGAGCGATTCCTCGACAGGCCGGACAAGCAGCGAGGAACGAGGGCCCGGGGCTAGAGCGATTCCACGATATTGTATCCATACCGGGCGCAGGTTTTCGACAAATACCGCAAGTTAGCGTACGCGGACGCGCACGTTGGCGAGTTGGCAAGTTGGCGGATCTTGGGTACACCTTTTGTGGAATCGCTCTAAAGCCCCGTGATTCTGTGAGCTTATTCGTGGGGCTGAAGCTGCGAATCCTCCGTGAAGATCGGACACGAATTCTTCCGCGAAGTTTGAAGCCGCACCCCGATGAACGCGAAAAGCAACCGCAGATCTTTCGACTCCGTCCGCTGCGGCGGACTGCGCTCAAGATGACAATGGGGGGGAAAGATCGTGCTATCCCAGGTCTCCAAATGCGAGGGATCTCCACCCCATCGAGCAAAGATCGCTCGCCGGGGACCCCGGGACCTTGATGGATAAGGACGAAGGCTTCTACGATGGTGCAGTGGTTTTTGGATTTTGAGGACCAGAGACCGCGAACCAGGGAGAAGCCTTCTATGAAGATTGTAGGATGTGATTTTCATCCGCGGTGGCAGCAGGTGGCGATTTTTGATGGCGAGACCGGCGAGGTTTCCGAACACAAGCTCTTAAACGGAGATGGCGAGGCAGAGCGATTCTATCGCGGACTGAAGGCGCCGACGCTGGTGGGCATTGAGGCGTGCGGCAACAGCCAGTGGTTCATCGATCTGCTGGAGCGGTTGGGGCACCAGGTGTGGGTGGGAGACGCGGCGCGGATCCGGGCCAGCTATGTGCGCAAGCAGAAGACCGACCGGCGGGATGCGGGGCATATTTTGAAGCTGCTGATGGAGGATCGGTTTCCGCGCTTGTGGACGCCGACGGCCGAGCAGCGGGATCTGCGGCAGCTGCTGATTCATCGGCACAAGCTGGTAGAGGTACGGACACGGGTGAAGAACGGGTTGCAACATCTGGCGCTGAATCGGGGGATGCAGAAGCAGCGTTCCCTGTGGACAGCAAGCGGGATGGCCGGCTTGAAAAACCTTCCCTTAGAGGGATGGAGTTTGCGCCGGCGCGAAGACCTGCTGAAGTTGCTGGCGGAGCTGGACCAGCAGGTGCGCGGGTTGGACGACGCGGTGCATCTGGCGGCCGAGGAACATGCGCAAGCACGGCTGCTGATGACGCAGCCCGGGGGTGGGTCCGGTGACGGCGCTGGCATTTGCGCTGACCATCGGCGATGTGTGCCGGTTCCGGCACAGCGGGCAAGTGGCCGCGTGGGACTGATTCCTCGTGAGCACAGCTCAGGCGGTAAGCAGCGTTTAGGCTGGATCAGCAAGCAGGGCGACCGGTTCCTGCGGCAGTTGCTGGTGGAAGCGGCACAGACGACCTGCCGGTTGAGACGAGGGATTTCGCAAACAGTACGCGGCGCGTTGCCACCACAAGCCGAAAGGCGTGGCCAAGGTGGCGGCAGCCAGGAAGTTGGCAGTGCGACTCTACTGGATGCTGCGGCAGAACGTCGGCTATCCAGAGATCGCCCTTATCGAGAGCAGCTCGTGGGTGCCCCTGACCGGAACGAAAGAGGTCGCGACCCTGAATGAGCGCTCTCGCATCCGGCAGTAGGCTGGATGTTCGCATGGAAGCATCATGGCCTGTTGTAAATGGCCGAATCGATGGTTGGTGGGGCGAAATACATGCCCCTCGAAAGATGATGTAGCGTGATTCGCAAAGGCTCTGGTCCTCAAACCAAGCTAGCAAAAGAAGCGGTGCTGAGAGACGCCCGGGATATGTATGCGCTTGACAAAGCCTTCGTCCTTATCGAGGGGCACCCATTTTCGTGGTGGATGAAACGCGCGGAATCAGTGACCTGACAGCCCCAGCGCCTTCACCACCGCCGCGTCCACCTTCGCCGGCTGCCCGTCTTGCTTCCACACCACGCCAAAGCCGCCGCGATAGTCCCACATCGCCCAGCCGATGCCATCGGCTTCGAGCGCCGTGCGCACATCGTGAATCCAGTGCCGCGCGAGGCAGGGTCGGCGTGACTCACGATACGCGCCGAACTCATTGCAGATGAGCGGGACATTGTTGTCGTGTCCCCACGCCGCAGCCTCGTCGATCGGCAGCCGGATGCGATGCGCATCCCAATGGTCGAGCCAGTAGTTCTCCAGGCTGTAGCGGTCGGCCGGATCGGGAATTTGCTTCACCAGCTCCGCCATCGAGCTCTCCGTCGCCGGGTAAGGAATGCCATGCGTCGTAGCTCCACCACGGCGCGCCCCAGCTCGCGCCCTGGTGCGTGAACTCGTGCGGCTCGTAGAAGTGGAAGTTGTAAATCACGTTGCCGTCGGGCAGCGGATGCTGCGTCAGCAGATCGACAATGTCGGAGTAGTTCGGGTCCGGTAGCAATGATGGTGTGGTGCGGCGCAGCCTCGCGAATCGCCGCCGCCACCCGCGCCTGGATGCCGGCCCAGCGATAGGGATCGTTCACCTCCGGCTCGTTCATGATCTCGAAGAAGACGCGCTCCGGGTCGCGATTGGCGTAGTGCGCGGCAAGCTTGCGCCAAAGCATGTACCAGCCGATCGACAGCATAGTTGCTCGGTGCGAAAGCCGCTGCTTGTAGGCTCCTCGGGATGCAGGTCGATCCTGCACCGCCATGCCATGGGCCAGCATCGAATCGACTGCGTGATCGAGCCGCATCAGGAACTCGTCGTTCAATCCATCGGCTCCGCGCGGATACTGCTCCAGCGGCGTGGCGTCGATACTCAGGCGCACATGGTCAAAGCCCAGCTTCGCGATCAGAGCGATGTCGTCGGGCGTCGGTTTAGCTGTGTCCGTGTGCTGGGCGGAGTAGTCGCAGCGACTGCGCGAACCAGTGCGACACATTGATGCCGCGCTTCAGGTGCTGTGCGCGCGCAAAGGCGATCTGCAGATCGGCTTCACGATCCTGCGCGAGGACGCAGGAAGAGCAGAAGGCAAGCAGAAGCCATCAAGGCAGCAGAAGACACGACGCACGCATGGCAATCTCCTCGCAGAATTCAAACGAGTCACGATACAACGCGAGAGCGCGCACTGCGATGCGATTGCGGGACCGCGCCAGACAGAAAACGGCCCCGCACCGGGAGCCGTCGGTGCCTCGCTGATCAGATGCGGCTATTCGCCTGCGATCGGAGCCCTGCCCAGCTCGTCGCCTGCTCGTAGGTGGTGCGCAGATACTTGTGCGGGTTGACCGGCACATTGTGGACTCGCACCTCGTAGTGCAGATGCGGTCCGGTAGCGCGGCCCGACTGGCCCACGTAGCCGATGACCTGGCCGCGGGTGACATGCTGGCCAGGCAGAACCGCCATTGCCGAGAGATGCCCGTACACTGTGCGCAGGTCGTGGCCGTGATCGAGCACGACCTCGCGGCCATATCCTGCACCCATTGCGGCGCCGGTCACATCGCCATTGCCGCGGCGCGCACCGGCGTGCCGTAGGGCGCGTCGATATCGATGCCGGAGTGGAAAGCGCCTTCGCCGTTGATCGGATCTTCGCGCTCGCCGAAGCTTGAAGCCACGCGGCCTTCGATGGGCCACATCGACGGAGCATCGGCGAGCTGCGTCCAGTCGCCGGTGAAGTTGGGGGTCAATCCGCCCTCCAGCGCGCGGGTGACCCGGCCCGACATCGCCTGGGCGCGCAGTGCGTAGAACTGATCGATGGAGGGCGAACTGCTGCTGGCTCACGTCGTCGCGTTAGGGCCAGGCTCTCCGGCGTGGGCGCCGCCGCAAGCGCTCGCTGGCGGCGCTGCTTCGCCGCAATCAGCTTGTTCTGGCGCAGCCCGTAAAGCGCGGTGACTTCGTTGGCCAGGGCGCCCAGCGAGGCCACCTGCACACCGCGGTCGTGCGCGATCTGTGCCATCTGCTGGTAGTTCTTGCGCAGAGTTTCGCGCTCCTGCGCGCACCTGGTTGTAGCTCTCGGTTTTCAGCAGCATGCGCGTGTAGGAGCCGGCCAGACCCACAATAGTGAACGCGCCCACGATCGCCGCGGCTACAAACCCATACACATAATGCAGCGGCAGAGGAATCTTCCGGACCTTGCCGTCTTCATCCCTGGCAACAAAAAGAATGTAATAGCGTTTACGCAACATCATTGCCTGCGATCCCCGGCGAACCGCCAGTACCGCTTCCAGTTCGGGGTAGAGTCCATCCCACGGGCTTCCACGCCCGCACAGTTGCTTTGACGCCCCAACGGAGCAGATGCGAGAACGTTTAGCAAGGCTAACAGACCCTTCCGGGCAAGGTCAACGAAAAGCGTAGGCACTCCCACTCGCAAGTACCGAGAGGCAGTTCAGCCGAATCCGAAACTCTCACTCTAGGGTTAACCCCAATTGCATCAATGTCGCCTCCCCCTTTCCAGAGGGCTCTCACAGGAACATCGGCTGGCAATCTTTTTCCTTCAAGATGCCCCGTTTCCGGCCCGCGGACGCACCCGCCCGTCTTCGCCGAGCGTGCAAGCCGCGCGTTCACGGCCAAATTGCCGCGCCATGGCCTATCCTCAAGTCATGCGATCCGTGAGGAAACAGCCGGGAATCCGGCAAGCCAGGCGAGTTGGCGCTGCTCGCCGGATTCGCGCCCGCGCGGCCCAAGCGCCGCATCCCGGCCTGCGTCCTGGGGATCGGCGACGACTGCGCTTTGCTGCGGCTCGGCGCCGGCGAAGAATTGGCCGTCACGACGGATTTATCCATCGCCGGCCGTCACTTCCGCCTCGATTGGCACCCTCCCGAGTCCATCGGCCATCGCACGCTGGCCCGCGGGCTCAGCGATCTCGCTGCCATGGGCGCCCGGCCCGTCGCCGCCTTTCTTTCGCTCGCGCCTCCCACCCAACCTTGTCCAAAACCCTAAAGCGCGGAGCGCGCGGGAGCCGTGGCGAAGCCTGAAAGGGCGCGAATCGTGGCTTGACCGCTTCCTCGATGGCTTTCTTGCCCTCGCCCAGGCCCACGAAACCCCGCTGGCCGGTGGCGACCTCGCCGAATCGCCCCTCCGGTCGCCGACATTGTCCTCACCGGCGCGGTGCCGCGCGGCAAAGCTCTGCTCCGCTCCGGCGCACGCCCCGGAGACCTGCTCTACGTCACCGGCAGCCTGGGCGGCGCTGCCGCTGGCCTCGCCTGCCTCACCGAACTCGGCGCCGCTTTCGTACGCACGCGGCCCCGCTCGCGGCTAAAGGATCTTCCTCGCATCCCTCCCCGCCTGAAAGCGCTGCTCACCCCGCACCTCTACCCTCAGCCGCGCATCGCTCAGGGCCTTTGGCTCGCGCAGCACTCGGCGGCATCCGCCGCCATCGACCTCAGCGACGGTCTCTCCACCGACTCGCCCACCTGTGCAGGAGTCCGGCGTGGCCGCCGAGGTCAACGCCGCCGCCCTGCCCTTCGCTCCCGCTGCAACCCTGGCCCAGGTTCTCAATGGCGGAGAAGACTACGAGCTCCTCTTCACTGCATCGCCCTCCGCGCGCATCCCCGCCAGCATCGAAGGCATTCCCGTCACGTGCATCGGCCGCATCGTGGCCGCGCGCAAAGGGGCCCCGCACCCGTCCGCCCCACCCATCACCCTCATCACTCCGAAGGGCGCAGTCCCCCTCATGCCCCAGGGCTGGCAACACTTTTCCTAGCGTCAGCTTCTCCGGCTCTGCGGCCGGCCAGGGTGCCGGCGTTCGCTGCTGCGAAGTCGCGCGCCGAACGCGCTCAATCATCGAGAAATAAAGTACGCGGCGAAGCCGCGTGCCGGCCGACCCCATTAAACGACCCGAGAATTGCTTATGGTCAAAGAGATGGAAGTGGAATGACTCGCCCTCGGGAAGGAACGATAAAATCTTGCCTGGTTTCTATTTCGAGTCTGAGTCTCACAATTGCGATATCGCGATGCTGTAGGAGAGATTTATCAAGCTCTCAGCAGCCAGGCCCGCAACTCCTCCATCACTACACTTCTGCCGCTACAGTTCAAGCCATAGCGCAAAGCCGCTCTTTGTGGGCCACCTGTTT
Organism: uncultured Acidobacteriaceae bacterium; assembly: GCA_963701835.1. GTDB lineage: Bacteria > Acidobacteriota > Terriglobia > Terriglobales > Acidobacteriaceae > Telmatobacter. The sequence continues at coordinate 72,109 of CAVPBL010000021.1, forward strand.
ATCGATGATCAATCCGACAAGACCGAGATTTCGCATGCATCAGGATTGGTCACGCAATTGGCAGAGAAAATATCACATCGAGGAACGCCGCCTTCGCAACAGACGTCCTTAAGAAGCCTGCCGTCCTTCATGGAGGAGCGGAAACAATGGATATACATCGCCTGTTTCTGCGACGACCACGACTCCGCCCTGCATTGGGGAGGATGCCGGCAACTACTGCCTGACGTTTCCCGCGCCCTGGACCGGACAGCCGTCGCTTGCTGTTCCGGACCCCAGCTGCAGAATGCTGCGTACCAACAAGAGCATCTACGACGAAGGATCACATCGAGGCGCGATAGAGCGCGCACTAAGATCAATTGTGGTGGCCTTATCCCGGAATACAAGCGGACGCAACGAGGGGCCGTGGGCGCGAGCGATGGTGAGCGGTTGCCAGAAACGCGGCACAGCCGCTGGTGAGTTTCGCTCGCGCAAAAGGAATATTCGAAGATGAAAGAGAGTGGAATTCGTTTGCTTGCCGCCGGTTTCGTTATCGATAAGCCAGCTCCAGGAGTCGGCAGCTTTGCTGTAAACGAACGTTGTCCGCGCGCCGCCTCTTTTGCAGATCCGTCGGGAGCCGGTTCTATTTCAGCCTCGGCTGGATGCGCCAGTGCCATTCCTGGACTGGTCGCACAACCCGGATGATTATGATACTCAGGAGCTTCAAAAGATAAACAGCGCTCTAAAAGCCAACGACCGCGCCGATCTGGCGAGTTCTTGACCAACCCCAAGGCTCCGCCTGGACGAGTAGGGGCTCATCGGCCGAGTGCCGCGTGCTCATCAAGGCGGGGCTTTGAAACCTGCCACCGGCTCTGTCCCGCTGTGCTACCCTCAACCCAAACCGTGACACCGAAAAAAACAAGCTCTACTACGGCGACAACCTCGAAGTCCTCCGGCGCTACGTCAAGGACGAGTCCGTCGATCTCGTCTACCTCGACCCGCCCTTCAACTCCCGCCAGGACTACAACGTCCTCTTCGCCGAAAAAGACGGCTCGCAATCCAGCTCCCAGATTCACGCCTTCGAGGACACATGGGAGTGGAACATCGACGCCAAGCGCTCCTACGAGCACATCGTCGAGCAGGGCGGCCGCGTCGCCGACGCCCTGCGCGCCTTCAAGACCTTCCTCTTCGGCACCGACATGATGGCCTACCTCGCCATGATGGCCCCGCGCCTCGTCGAACTCCGCCGCGTCCTCAAGCAAACCGGCTCCATCTACCTCCACTGCGACCCCACCGCCAGCCACTATCTGAAGATCCTGATGGACGCGGTGTTCGGGCCGCAGTTCTTCCGGAACGAGATCATTTGGAAGCGAACCAGCGCGCACAGCTGACGGCGAAGCGATGGCTGAGAGCACACGGGTTCACGACGTCATCCTCTTCTATTCCGAAAGGACGAACCACGACATGGAACCAGGTCGTATCACTGAGATACGACGCAGAGCATACGTGAGCAATTCTACAGCCATGAAGACTGCAGACGCGAGGACGCTACACGCTCGGCGACCTGACCGGACCAGGCAGGAGCCTGTCGGAACCGGCGATCACGACTACGAATTTGGGCGTGACGAGCCAGATCTCTCGAGCATTCAGCACAAAGACAGTTCTGCAAGCTGATCGTTGAAGCAAAGAGAAGAATCATCCAGCGCCGGAGATGCGGTACAGAGTGGCAAATCATTGCCCGAGGAAGCGAGGAGATTCGACAGCACATCAGCGGTCTCGTTGACGACGATACCGGAAACGCCGACGGTCAGACATTTCCGACTACTCGCGTGAATTTCGCAAGCCAAGGAGCGCCTCGGCTACCCCACCCAAAAACCCGAAGCCCTCCTCGAACGCATCATCAAAGCCAGCTCCAACGAAGGCGACGTCGTCCTCGATCCCTTCTGCGGCTGCGGCACCACCGTCCAGGTCGCGCAGCGCCTCAACCGCCGCTGGATCGGCATCGACATCACCCACCTCGCCATCGGCCTCATCAAGAAACGCCTCTCCGACGCCTTCGGCCCCGAGATCAAATCCACCTACGAAGTGATCGGCGAGCCGACCGACTACGCAGGCGCAGCCGCAGCTCGCCGCAGAAGACAAGTACCAGTTCCAGTGGTGGGCGCTCGGCCAGGTCGGGCGCGCGTCCCGCCGACCAGAAGAAAGGCGCGGACCGCGGCATCGACGGCCGCCTCTACTTCCACGACGACGACTCCGGCAAATCGAAGCAGATCATCTTCTCCGTCAAGGCCGGCGGCGTCTCCGTCTCCGCAGGTCCGCGACCTGCGCGGCGTGCTCGAGCGCGAGAAGGCCGAGATCGGCGTCTTCCTCTGCTTCGAAGAACCAACCAAACCCATGCTCCGCGAAGCCGCCGAAGCCGGCCTCTACAAATCCACCGACGGCACCACCTACCCGCGCCTGCAAATCCTCACCATCCAGCAGATTCTCGACGGCAAGCAGCCCGAGTATCCCGCCCACCGCCGCGACGCCACCTTCAAGAAAGCCCCGCGCAGCCGCCCCGCCGCCGCCGAAAACCTGACCCTGCCGCTCCTCCCCGGCGAGGACTGAGGCTGTGTACGGCCGGGCAGATTCCTGACATTTCAGACCGGGCACATCCCTGACACTTTTTCCTTCTCAGGAAGGTTTTTGTTTTTGTCCTGGGGCCGAGGGTAAGCTTGCCCTCGGCCCCAGAACGGGTGCTTGATCCATCCGGGATTGCTGAGCGGAACCAGCTTACCGCGCCGGGCGTCGAAGCCGGTCAGAGGATGCTGAGCGAAGTAGACCGTGAACAACCCATCGCCGACCGGCTCCAGTCCCACGCGTTCGCCCCACAACACCTGGCTCAGGAAGATGCTCCGTTTCTTCCAGCTGAACCAGCCATGACTTTGCACTGTCACCACCTGCATCGAATCCGGATACTCCACTTCCGGCGTCCGCGCCGGATACGGCCGCGGCGAAGGCTCGTACACACTGGCCGGAGTCTGCATCCCGAGCGCCTCGTGCGGCCGCACTTCGTTGTAATCGCGGCGAAAACGATCCAGCTCCCTCTGCTGCGCCCGCCAGTTCTCAGCCGTCCTCACCTCCTGCTTCAGCGTGCGGTGCATGCGCTCATGCCGGCCGTTCTGCTCCGGATGTCCGGCCTGGATCCGTTCCGGCACGATCCCCAGCTTGATCCACCACACTGCCAGCCGCGACAACCCGCCCACCGTCGCCGAAGCAAAGGGCGGCCCGTTGTCGGTGCGGATCGCTTCCGGCAGTCCATACTCGCGAAAAGCCGCTTCGAAGATGGCCCGCACTCGCTCCGTGTCGGTCTTCTCCACCGCCTGCGAGCGCAGCAGGTATCGGCTCCACGCATCGCTGATGGTTAACGGATCGACCCGGGCTCCATCGCCGGCGCGAAACCACCCCTTGAAGTCGGCGCACCACACCCGATTCGAGGCGTTGGCGTGCGCCAAAGGCTCGCTGTACGGCTCGGTGCGGCGGCGCTTCTGGCGCGCCACTACCAGCCCCGCGCGCTTCACCATCTCGCCGATCGTGCTCGTCGCCGGCCACCTCCGCCCAGGCTGGTCGCGCTCCAGAATCCGCTTCAGCTTCCGCGGCCCCCAACGCATGTGCGCCTGACGAAGCTCCAGCACCGCCCGCTCTACCTCCGCCCGCGTCTGGTTGGGATGCCGCTCCGGCGCCCGGTTCACCTCCAGCAGACCCGCCACTCCGTTCCGCTGGTACCGCCGCAGCCACACGTACCCCGTTTCACGCGAGACGCCGAAGCGCGCACACAGTTCCCGCATCGTCGCCTCATCCCGTTCATACTCCATCACAAACCGAATCTTCTCTTCCAACGCACTGCTCGTTGTCCAGGCCATGAGCTCGTTTTTACGTCCTCATGCCCTCGCCGCAGTGTCAGTTATGTCCCCGGTTCAAAATGTCAGGTATGTCTCCGGTCCGTACCTCTGGCCGGTAGAGAAAAATGTCAAGTCTGCGACCCACGCTGATTCTCCGCAACCTGCTGAAAACACGACACAAAAATCGCTCACCAAGTTTGCGGATTAATTCCTGCATTTCGCTACCCTGTATCTAGAGAACAAAAAACAGAGCGTTTCTTGCTCTGAGAGCGGTTGGGTGGCTCAAAGGCGCCGGTTTCAGGGTCCCCACGGACAGGTCTTCGTCCGTGGGGTGATGGAAGGGGATTACGACGCTCCTGTGCCGCCCATCGCCTTTTCGGCCACATTGCACCCGAAACGGCGGGCAAAACGGTCGTAACTTCTGTAAATCGGTACGTTTGCTGGTAAACCCTTTGGAATCAAATATGGGGTCCATACCTCCTCCCGTAAACCCTTTGTTATCAAATATGGAGGTATGGCATACCGGGGGGAGGGGGATAGGTACTAAAAGGTAAACAGCCGCACTCACCCGGCGGCGCGCACAATCGCTTCCGCGACCTCTTCCGGCGTGAGGACATCAACGGCGATGGACACATGCGCCGTGCGGTAGAGCGGCAAGCGGCGCTCATAGCGGCTGGCCAGATTGGCCTCGTCGGCGAGCACGGGCCGCAGATGCTCGGTGCCGCGGCAGCGCGCAAGCGTGGTGGCCAGCTCCACTTCCAGGTGAACCAGCAGCGTATCCGGCGCGGTGAGCAGAAGCGAACGCGTTGCGGCATCTTCGATGGCGCCGCCGCCCAAGGCCAGAATCAGACTCTCGCGCCGGCCGGCCGCTCGCCGGCAATAAATCGCGCAATGGTCGCGCGCTCCCGCTCGCGGAAAGCAGCCTCGCCATCACGGCGGAAGAGCTCGGGGATGGTGCAACCGGCCTCAGCCGCGATCACGTCATCCACATCCACGAAGGTCCAGCCCAGCCGCTCGGCCACCAGCGGCCCAACAGTGGTTTTGCCCGAGCCCATGAATCCGGTCAGCACGATTCGGCGCGTGGGTTCAGCTTTCTCCGGCGCTTTCATTGGTTTCAGTATAAGGACAGTAAAGACAGGGGTCAGGTTTCAGGTGTCAGGTGTCAGTGGTTGATGGTCATCGAACGGCGATGAAGTCACTTCTCCCTGACACCTGAAACCTGACACCTGCTATCCAAGCACCATCACCACCGCCCCGGCGGTAATCAGCGCGCCGCCGATGAGCGAAGCGGCATTGAGCTTTTCGCCCAGCAGCAGCCAGGCAAAGACCATCACCAGCGGAACGCTCAGCTTGTCCAGAGGAGCCACGCGCGAGGCCGGCCCCAGTTGCAGCGCGCGAAAGTAGCAGAGCCACGACAGCCCCGTGGCAATTCCCGAGAGGGTGAGAAAGAGCAACGTGCGGCGATCGAGCGACCGAATCTCCCCGTGCTTGCCCAGCGCCAGCGCGATGGCCCACGCAAAGACCACCACGACGGTGGTGCGCAGCGCCGTGGCCAGGTTCGAGTCAACGTGCTCCACGCCCACCTTGGCCAAAAGGGCCGTGGCGGCGGCAAAAACAGCGGACAGCAATGCCCATCCAATCCAGCTCATAACCAGAATGCTACTGCTGCCGGGGCCAATCGCCATTGAGTACACTGGAGAGAAGTTCATGCGCCTGCCTGCTGTTTCGCCTGTTGCCGCGTTCTGGCCGCGTTTGCCCTGCTGAGCGTGAGCGGATGCGGCTATCACACTCTGGGCGCGGCCACGCATCTGCCTCCCGACGTCAAGAACGCTTGCCGTGCCGGTGTTCGCCACGCGCACCGAGGCCAACGGCGACGGAAACGGCAATGACTGAGGCCGTCATCCGCGAATTCGCAACGCGCACCCGCTTTCGCGTGACATCCGACGGCGGCGCCGGCGCCGACGCGGTGCTGCACGGCGTCATCCTCAAGCAGACAACCACGCCGCTCACCTACAACGCCGCCACGCAGCAGTCGTCGAGCTTCCTGATTACCATCGTGGCCTCCGTGACTCTCACCGCGCGCGACGGCCGAATCCTCTACCAGAACAAAAACTACGTCTTCCGCGAGCAGTACCAGTCCACAACCAACCTCTCGACATTTATCCAGGAAGATCCGGCGGCCATCCAGCGCCTCTCGCGCGAGTTCGCGCGGCAGCTCGTGGCCGACGTGCTGGAAGGGCTCTAACGCTCTATCGACATATAAGCGGGCGCGGGTGGAAAGAATACCGCGGAAACAGAGAGAAATTGTGGGTGATGCGAGCAAACAGCAGGTCCCCGTTCGACTCGTCCCGGCACGCCGGGACTCGCCCAGGGCAGGCTTTCGACTCCGCCTCTCGCGATCGAGCCGCGAGAGGCTTCGCTCAGGATGACAATTCTTTGATTCATCAAGAGATTACAGAAAACCTATATGTCGATACAGCCTAAGGGCCTCCGCAGGCCGCTTCTCTTTTGATTCCTGTCCAGATTTCCTTGGTAGCTGGAACGCGTCAGGCAAGGTATCCTGAACGCGCATGGTTCGCTTAGCGATGGATCGCGCGGGCAGCGGGCGGGAATCATGACCGGCGCTCGCTGGGGCGCAGGCTTTTCCGCGGTTGCCCGCTTTGTCGCCGAGATTGAAGCCGCCGCGGCAGGCACAGGCAAGCTGCGGCCCGGCTACGTGCTGGCCGGCGACGAGATCTTTCTGCTCGACCGCTGCCGCGCCGCCGTGCTCAAGGCGTTTGTCTCCCGCCGATCTCCGCGATTTTTGCCTCTCCGATCTCGATCTGAGCTCGACCTCCATCTTCGAAGTGCTGGACCGCGCGCAAACGCCCTCGCTGATGGCGCCATTCCAGGTGATCTTCGTGCGCAACGTGCGCCAGCTTTACACGCGCGGCGCCAAGAAGGACGAATTCGCCGCGCTCGACCGCTACTTCCAATCGCCCAATCCGCAGGCGCTGCTGCTGTTCATCGCCGACTTTCTGCGCATCCCCTCGGACACGCGGCGCATGGAGCTGGACGACAAGAATCGCTTTGAGCGGCTGACCGAGACGCTGGGCGCAGCATTGCGGCATGGTGGAGCTGGCGCGCGTGAGCGAGGAAGACGCCATGCGCTGGGCCGTGGCCACGGCGCAGGAAGCCGGCGTGCGCCTGGAGCCCGACGCCGCGCGCGAGCTGGTGGACGCGCTGGGCGCGGACATGATGCTGGTCTCGTCGGAACTGGAAAAGCTGCTGCTCTACGCCGCGGGCCGCGGCCGCATCACGCTGGGCGACGTGGAGACCATGGTGCTGGGCGCCAAGCAGCGCTCGCTCTATGAACTGACTGACGCCATCAGCGCCCACGACCGCGTGCGCGCGCTGGCCCTGCTGCACGGCCTGCTGAACAGCTCCGACGCGGGCGAGGACGCCGCCATCGGCCATCTCTACATGCTGGCCCGCACCTTCCGCCAGATGCTGGTGATTCTGGAGAAGAACGTGCGCGACTCGCGCGCCATCTGGCAGGCGCTGTGGCAGGGCTTCCGCATGCCGCCGTTTGCCGCCGACGACCTCATCCGCCAGGCGCGCCGCTACAAAAGCCGCCGCGAGCTGACGCGCGCGCTGCGCCTCGTGGCCCGCGCCGATCTCGAATTGCGCTCTTCGCCGCCCGACAAGCGGCTGGTGCTGGAGCGGCTGGTCTACGAACTGGCCTCGGAGCCCAAGCCGCCGCGCCCGCGTGGGCCTCGGCGCAGTTGTCGTTCGAGAGCTAGACGCGTGGGCAGCTAGCCTGTGAGACCTGGCCGCCTGAGCAACCGCTCCTCTGGCTTTGCTGTTGCGTTTCGCGCGTCACTCTGGCCAAGCCAAACACCATATGCCCGGTCTTCGCCATCCACGTGAGCAATGTGCGACTCCCACAGCATCCCCATCGGCTCACGCGTCAGAGCATCTCTCTCCCTGCTCCAGTACGCGGCGAGCCGCCTGATCTGCTCCATCATCCATGCGTGGCGCAGCCTGTGTACCGACAGGCCGGGGTATCTCGTTGCGCGCCATCAACCCCTCTCCTCCAGCAGGAAGTGCGAACGCGTCACCCGCGTCAGCTTCCTGAGGCGGCGAATCTGCCGGCCCGGATCGCCGTCTCTAGCCGCATTGAAGTTGATCTCCAACAGCAGCTCGGAGATCTGCTTGTGGTCGCGATCGAGCATCTTGATGCCCAGATCGCCGCCGTGGTTCGTCGTATCCATCGCGTTCTTCCTCCTTCAGGCTTTCGCCGATCGAATGAATATCCGAAAGATAGAAGGAATCATTCCGGTATGGAGAAGCTTCGATCCGGCCAGCTGAAGAAGCGAAAAGGATTTCAATGGACGCCGTGCTGCATTCATCCAGGGGCTATACTCACGGTCCACTTTCTGAATGTGGTTGGTAAGCCAGTCGCTCAGAAAGCTCATCAGTTCGAAGGTTCAAGTGCCGATCTCGCCGCGCTTCAAACCGCGAGCATGAAATCACTGACCTGTTTGATCAGGTCGACGGTGCTTGGCGCTGGTGTGCGGCCAGCCCCGGATACTTTTGAGCGCGGCCATCATGCTTCTCTTCGGAGGTAAAGTGGGTCTTGCGTATAGTCCACCAGCTTGTTCAGCAACGCACCGGCCAGGCTCTGCGCCTGGCCCTTCATCATTGCCTCATGAAGATCGTTGATCAAGTCCGAAAGAGAACGGAGTGCTGACCGTCGATGGATTTTGACCCCCACGGAATAGCTGATGCTGTCCCACGCTAGAAGCGCCATGCCCAATCTCCTGCCGGCAAGTGCCAGTGCACAGCGATCATCGGCAGGAAATCGAGGAAAGATGAGTCATTGCGCGCGGACTCGGACTCTTCTGCACCGGCGACCAGCGCTGTCGACCTTGGGCATCGATCAGCAAATGCCCCGCTCGCGCAGCCACGGGCCGTACTCCTGGTCCATGCCCTCAATGTGCTTGAGAAACCCGTCGTGCAAGCCGGCAGAGCAAGCGGACGCAGATGCAATGCCTTCGCCATATTGCAGCCGATGCGCCGCTTGCAGAATCTCGGCCAGCATTCTGTGGTGTTCGGCCCGATGTTCCTCCAGTCCCGGAAAGCCGGTTTGCTCCATGAGTTGCTCCTCGCTCCAGAAGTGCATGCGCGTGAACTCGATCAACTGGTCAAGCAGCTCACTGATCTTCTCGCGCCCGGCTGCCACGCACCAGCGCCAGGCGCAGCTCGTTGATCGCGTCCATCAGGATGCCGTGCTGATCGTCCATGGCGCGAACGCCCACGGAGCAGGCGTGATTCCAGGTAAGAAGGGTCACATGAGCCTCCACAAATGACCACAGGAAGCTATCGGCACCGCGCGCTTAAGCGTGAACTCCCGATGAGGCTGACAGGTGACCAAGGTTTCGCGAGACGCTGCGGGTCCGCGCTCATGGAGCACAATGGAATGTACCGTAAATGTTCACTCCCGCCAACCTGATTGCCGCCCTGCTCACGCTGGTGCCATTTCTGGCCGTGGCGTTTTTTCCGCAGGCGATTGCCGCCCGCGTGCGCGCACTCCCCGTGTGGGCGCAGCTCGCGACTCCCGCCCTCTTGTGCGATCCCCTATGTCCTGGTGGCGTGCGGCGCCGGCGTCTTCCGCTGGGGGTGGTTCGCGCTTGTATGCGGCGCTTCCCGTGGCCATCGCTTTGCTGCTCTGGCAGGCCGCCCGCGTCGATCCCGATCAGCGCGGCAACTGGCGCGACTTTCTGGTTCTCGCCGCGCTGGGCCTGGCCGTCGATCTGCGCTGGTTCGAGGGCGCGTGGCCGGCGCATCTCGCCATCTTCAACAAGATTCTTCTTCTCGATGCGGGCATCTACGGCTTCGTGCTCATCCGGCAACTCGAGGAACCGGCTTCGACCTGCGGCTGCGCCTCAAAGATTCGGGATCGGCCTGCGCGAGGCCGCTTTCTACACGCCGATCGCCCTGGCGCTGGGCCTGAGCCTGGGCTTTCTGCATGTCGCATCGCGAGTGGCCGGGCCTGGGGCCGATTGCCGGCGCATGGTTCTTCACTTTCTTCTTCATCGCCGTCCCCGAGGAGCTGTTCTTTCGCGGCTGGCTGCAGAATCTGCTGGAAAAACGCATCGGGCCGCTACGGCGCGTTGTTCCTGACCGCGTGCCTCTTCGGCCTGGCTCACTTCAACAAGCGCACCACGAGCTTCAACTGGCGTTACGTGCTGCTGGCCGCGCTGGCCGGCATTTTCTACGGCCGCGCATGGCGGCGCGAGCGCCGCGTCGGCGCATCGGCCGTCACCCACGCCACGGTGGACGCCATCTGGTCGCTATGGCTGCGTTAGGGGATGCATCCGTTGCGCGCGCTCATGCATGTGCGGCCGATAGGTCAGGTAGCCCAGCCCGACGCGCATGTTGTGGACGACGGGCCCGGGAACCGTCATGGCCACCGTGATGCCCAGGATGGCGTGCGCGATCATCAGCGGATAAAGATTGCGGTAGCGGAGAAACAACAGGCACGCGACAAAGCCCCAGATCAGAGTGATCGGGACAAGAATGGGATTGGGCAGGTGCGCCACCGCGAACACACAGCCGCCGCCAGCGCCGCCAGCCGCTCGATTGGGAATCACGCGCAGAAAGCGCAGCAGAAAGAAGCCCTGCAGCAGGAACTGCTGCACGCCGGTCCAGATCGCATAGGCAAATAGGTTCCGACAAAGGCGAGACGGACCATCCGGCAGGAGCAGCGTGTGCATCCTGGCTGCCACGAAGATTGCCGCGCTCGCCAGCAGCCAGCGCAGCGCCCACGATCCACAGCGAGCGGCCAGAAGTTCGACTGTGCGCAGGCCCATCGCCGCCCAGCCATCGAACGATCGCCAGACAATGACGACGATGCCGACAGCCGCCACCACCCACAGCACGCGCTGCAACGGCCGCGGCGTCCACTCGACCGCCATAATCAGCGCGTAGGCGACGCCAATCTCGGTCCAGTCGCGCCGCCTGTTGCTCTTGGAAACCCGGTCTTTCGTCCGCCGCCGATATGGTGATCGCTTGCTCCTCAGAACCGCTCAATCCGTCACTTAAAATCTTTGACGCAAAAAGGGTGCAAATGATGCGCCGCATGTCCGTCAGACGCTGTTTCCCTCGTCCCAGGCCTTACTCCAGAATCACCGCCGGCTCCGGCTCGTGCCCGCGCGTGGTCAGCGTGATGGCCGCGGCCAGAATCAGCGCGCCGCCCAGCCACGCGTACGGGCCCAGCCGCTCGCCCAGCAGCTCCACGCCCAGCATCGAGCCCAGCGCCGGCTCGATATTCAGAAAGACTCCGGCGCGCGAGGCCGGCACGTGATGGATGCCCCAGTTCCACAGCAGCGTGGTGGTGGCCGTGCACAGCACGCCGCTGATGGCCAGCGCAATCCAGGCGGTCAGGCTGATGTGCGCAAACGGCATCGGCTCCATGCTTCTGTGCGTGAGAGACGCGACCAGCAGCCGCGAGCCAGGATCCACACCACCAGCATCACCGTTCCCGAATAGATGGTGTAGGCGGTCACCACCGGCGGGCTGTGCGTCTCCATCAGCTTTTTGCTCAGCAGAATCCAGGCCAGCGCCGCGATGAGCGAGGCAATCACCAGCAGGTCGCCGGCGAGCGAAGGCGTTTCGCGTCCCGTGGTCGCTCGGCTGCCGCCCAGCACCACCATCGCCGCGCCCACCGTCGAGCCGCAGAGCGCCAGCCAGCCGACCCAGTCCAGCCGCTCGCCGGCAAATAGCGCCGCCGCCGCGGCCAGCAGCACCGGCATGGCGCCCACCATCAGCGAGGCGTGGCTCACCGTGGTCAGCGCCAGCCCATGAAACTGCAGCAGGAACTGGATGGGAACGCCGAAGGCCGCGGCCAGCAGCAGCGTGCGCATCTCGCCGGCCGTCAGCCGCACGCGCCGCGTCAGCCATCACCGGCAGCCATGCCCAGCGCAGGCAAACAGAAAGCGGTAGAGCACCATGTGCTCCACGCTCATCTCGTTCAGCGCGAGCCTGCCCCAATAGAACCCGGTGCCCCACAGGGTTCCGGCCAGCGCGCATGCGCCGTAACCCAGAAACCTGAAATTGCCGCCGCTTCTTCTTGCGGCCAAGTTCCGTCCGGTGGTCGCGCGCTCTGCCATCCCTTCTTTACTGTCGCACACGCTGCTGCGCCGTTGTTGTTGCTGCTGGAACGACGTGCGAACTTTCGCCGCTCAACCCCGCATCGGCGAGAATACTCTTCGATGGTGAGCGGACGCGGAATCGTGCGGGCGAGTTGTTTGTGGGGAATCTTCGTGACACGCGCCGGCCCAGCGCTTCTCGCCGCCGGCTGTGCTTGCAATGCCCGCACCGGCACAATCCCAGACGCACCGGCGCCAGCCCCAACCGCGCCGGAACCAACACCAAACGCACCGGCGCCAACCGCTTCCGCGCAAAGCGGAACCGCGCCCGATTCCCAAGCGTCGCCGCCCGTCAAAGAGCGCTTCCTCACCGACCAGTTTCCCGACAAGCCTTCTCTGCGCGCTGCATTCTACCATTCCCATTGAACCGCTCGGTTTCACCGCGCCCGGCGCCATCTATCTGGGCGCGCGAAACACTCTCGCCTCGCTCGATTTCCTCGACGAAGACCGGCTGCTGTTCACTTTCCGCGTTCCCGGCCTGCTGCACCGCGACCATGCCAACAGCGAGGAAAGCGACGAGCGCCAGATTCGCGCCGTGGTGCTCACGCTGCCGCAGGGCGCGGTCGAGGCCGAGGCGACATGGACCGTGCACGACCGCGTGCGCTACCTATGGATGCTCAAGAACGGCCATTTCCTGCTGCGCGACCGCAACAACCTCTTCGAGGGCGACGCCACGCTCAAGCTGAAGCCGTTTCTCGACTTCCCCGGTGCCCTGCTCTGGCTCGAGCTCGACCCCACGCAGCAGTTTCTGGTCACCAACTCCCGCGAGCCGGTCGCGAAGCCGGCCAAACCCGGGGCTCCCACGGACAGGTCTTCGTCCGCGGGGCAGCAATCCAAAGAAGTCCCCAGCCCGTCCACTGCTTCGGCCACCGTCACCAGCGATCGGAACTCGGCCGCCGAGGGCGACCATCCCGACATGGTGGTGCGCATTCTCCGCCGCGACTCCGGCCAAGTGATGCTGGTCAGCCGCGTCCGTACCGCAGTGCATCTGCCCATCAACTCCATTGGCTATCTGGAAAATCTGCGCGGGCAGGGATCGGAGTGGGTGCTGAATCTGACCTACTTCACCGGCGGCAGCAAGATGTTGGGCAGCGTCGACTCGGCCTGCGAGCCCGAGGACGACTTTCTCTCGGAGCAGGAGATCCTCGTCACCGGCTGCGGCTCATCGGGAGAAAGCAAGCTCGTGGCCATGACGACCGGCGGCCAGACTCTTTGGATGTCGCAGGCGCCGTCGACAGAGGTGTGGCCGCAGCTGACGGTGGCCGCCAACGGCTTGCGCCTGGCGTGGGAGACACTCGATACCGCCACCCCGTCTACGCCCTTCGTGCCCATCGACGGCGCAGATGTGAAGGAGCAGTCGGTCACGGTCTTCGACGCGGCCACGGGCGATATCGTTCTGGTCTCGCCCCTCAGCCCGATCCTCGATGCCGGGGGCAACGTCGCCATCTCTCCTTCTGGCCGCCGCGTCGCTCTGCTCAACGGCGGCGCCATCCAGGTCTTCGACCTTCCCCCGCCGCCAGCGCTGCCTCCAGATGCGGCCAAACATCCGTAGCAGAGCCCTGAAGGCACTCCGGCCCCGACTCCCTTGTTCGCTCGATCCCCGGGCCCCTGTTTTCCGTTACACTGGGCACGGGGGTTCTTCTTGGCTACGGCTGTCGTTCACTACGCGGCTGCGGCGCTCACCGACCGCGGCCGCAAGCGCCCTTCCAACGAAGATGCATTCGGGTTTTCCGTCGAGCACGGCGTGTATGTGGTCTGCGATGGCATGGGCGGCGCTGCCGCAGGCGAGATCGCCAGCTCCGCTGGCCGTGGAAGAGATGATGCGGCTGCTCACCCACCGCGACGGCTCGAACCCGCTGCCTGCCGATGCCGAACAGGCCGTTGCCGCGGCCAATCAAGCCATCTTTTCCCGCGCCCAGCGCAGCCAGAAACTCAGCGGCATGGGCACCACTCTCGTCGCCCTTCTCGTGGAGGACCGCCAGGCATGGATGCTGAACGTGGGCGACAGCCGCGGCTACCGTCTGCGCAACTCGCGGCTGGAGCAAATCACCATCGATCACTCGCTGGTTGAGGAACAGATCCGGCTGGGCCGCATGAACCGGCTGGAGGCGCAGCGCTCGCCGCTGCGCAACGTCATCACTCGCGCCCTGGGCACGCAGAACGTCATTACGCCCGACGTCTTCGAGCTCGAAGCCGAGCCCGGCGACCTTTTCCTGCTCTGTTCCGACGGGCTCACCCGCGAGCTCCCCGATCCGATCATCGAGTCGATGCTGAGGCTCGACGTTCCCCTGGACGATCTTTGCGCGCGATTGGTCGGCGCTGCGAACGAAGCCGGCGGCCACGACAACATCACCTGCCTGCTGGTCCGCGCAGACGTATAGCCGCTAACGCCGCTTTCAATTCCGTTCGCCCCGCCTCACGCGCCAGATTATTGCGGCGGAGGAGCCGGACCGCCGAGATCGGCGTCGAACGACATCTTTGCAATCATGCTTTCAAGCTGTGCTCGAGCCGCGTCGCGTTGCTTTTCGAGATCGGCCTCGTCCTTCCGCGCCGTCTGAATTGCGTCTTCTGCCTGGTTGAGCTCATCCACAAAGCGCTTGGCGGCGTCGTTGCCCTTCAGCGCTGTCAGGTTGTCGCGGTCGCGCGCCTCGTCGTCGGCCAGCGCCTTCTGCTTCTGGCCGTTTTCATCCAGTTTGTCGTTCAGGCCGTTGAGCGCCGTTTCAGCGTCGATGAGCGGCTTAAGCTGCGCGGCGAGCTGGGGAGTGAATTTTGCTGTCTCGATGAGAAGCGCGGTCTGGTCGTTGTCGGGATCGATCGCGATTTGCTGCGCAATCGTAGAGCGCTCCGACACGCGCAACTCCGCTGACTGGTGTGGCTCGACGGCGACCTTGAAGCGATAAATGCTGGGCGTGGTCTCGACCGGCTTTGTGTCCGACTCGAGCGTCGCGCCCTTCACGCGGGTGTGCTCCACGATCACCGTGCGCGCCTCGTCGGCCCCGTTGGTGATGGTGTAGTTCGTGCCCTTAACGTCTTCCGTGGTCTCCACCATGATCCCCTGGTGCAGGGCGACGTGATGCAGCGTGTGGGTATCTGCAACTGCGCCACTCGCCACCTTCACAGCCGTGTCGGCGGCGTAGGAGAGCAGCCGCTTCTCGCCGGGATGGATGGGATCGAGCAGCCCTTCGCCGGCAAATTCGCCGTTCTCGAATATCGAGAAGCTGCCCGAATCGAGCGTGAGCTTGGATTTGTTCTCGAGCCAGATGGCGCGCAGCGGCCTCGCGTTTCTGGCGCTCCACACCGTCACGTGCTCGGCGGGCAGGTCCTGCTGCAGGACCGGCACCATGGCCGACTCGTTCTTGTGAATCGTTACCGGCTGGGCAATCGCGTATTCGAAGAAGTCGTCGAAGGCGTTGGTGGAAACGTCGCCCTGCTGGATGGCGTCGCTGGGGCGATAGACGCCGCCACCTGCATTCCCGCCCGCACCTGAGCCATAGCCATTGCCAGACCCCGTGCCGATGCCGCCGCCGGAGCCGGAACCGACGGCTCCCGCCCTCGCTCGGCGGTAGCTGGCCATCGGTGTAGCTGAGGCCTCAACCGTGACCGTCTCCGTAGCCGACCCAATGTTGAGGCTCACGTTCACCGGGGCCGTCATTTGGTTGCTGACGTTGATGTCTCGCTGAAGGTAAGTTTGGAAGCCCCTTGCCATCACATTGAGGGTGTACAGGCCGGGCGCCAGGCCCGAGATGGTGAAACTGCCATCGCTTGAGGCGCTACGCGTCACGGCTGCGTTCGTCGCCTGCGAGGTCGCAGTCACAGTTGCACCCGCAATTACCGCGCCGGTCGGATCGGTCACCGTGCCGGAAATTGCACCTGCGCCGGTGGCCTCCGCCGCCTCGAACGTCTGTGGCGTCGACTGCGCCACCGTCGAAATCGGAATCTCCGGCCGCCTCGTGTAGATTGGTTCCGAGAGCGGCTGGATAAAGCTCTGCGGCGCGCCGGCCACCAGGGAGAGCTGCACGTTGTTCCAGTCCACGCCCACGGTGTTGTCCACTACCGCCCAGCCCTGCACCGTGGCGCTGCCGCCAGCCTCGCGCGGAAAGACGATGCGGTAGGTCGACTTCCAGACCGGGACTTCGCTGATGTAACTCACCTGGAGCTGCCGCTGGCCCTCGCCGCGGTCTTCGAGCGTGAGGTGCCGCCCCTGCTGGCTCTTCCC
This sequence comes from uncultured Acidobacteriaceae bacterium, assembly GCA_963701835.1. Lineage (GTDB taxonomy): Bacteria > Acidobacteriota > Terriglobia > Terriglobales > Acidobacteriaceae > Telmatobacter. Next base: position 88,374 of record CAVPBL010000021.1, read on the forward strand.
CGATCCGATGATCTCCAGATAGGCAGCAAACTGCTTTTCAAGGGACGGGTCGAGCATGTGCACGCTCAGCGCGTCGGTGAGCTCGGCCGTGCGCAGTGCTCCATTGTCGGTCTCGACGATCAGATAGTAGTGATCGGAGGTGTTGCCGTTCTTGTCCGTCTCCGGGCGGTCTTCGACGTTGACTAGCCGACCCGTGAGCGGAACGCCTACGCCCGTCACCTCTACCCGCTGGCCACGCAGCGTTTCGTAGATGGTTGGCGTGTCCGCGTCATCCTTCAGGCCGAGCGACAGCGACTCCAACTGCTGCTCGATAGGCGTCGTCGAGTTGTAGCTCACCGAGCTCACCTTGCCGCCCTTGCTGTCGAGCGCCGTGAGCGATTGCAGCACGTCGTTCAGTTGCGACGACGTAAAGTCGATGGCTACGCGCTGGTCGCCGTTGACGAGGCCGGAGTGCTCAAAGTAGCCGACACCGTTCTTGTACAGCACCACCTTGCGCACCGGCAGGTCAGTGGCGGAGCCGGACGTAGCGCTTGCCGCTGGGGGCGCTGCTTTGGCTGCGGGATGTGTGGGAGTTTGGGCCGCGAGAGAAACGGCAACAATGGCGATCGGAACGGCGCAAAGCAAACGGCGCATATCTTCTCCTTGGGGCGCGGCCTTACCGGCCCCCGATCATGGAACGGAAGCATCTGCAAATCTTGCAGAGAGAGTTCTGTATTCCTTTGACCCCGCAATCGCAAAAAAGGTTCCCGGGTGCTCCATATTTCGGTAATGGGTCAATTTGGAGGAGCATTCCCTCAGGGGCTAAAGCCCAGCTTCATTTGGCGCGATGTACGGCACGACTGAAGTCGTGCCCTTTCAAGGCACCTCCAAACTGACCCGTTACCCCAATGCTGTTCAGTTAAGGAGGGTGCGGGCGAGGACGCCCGCACGACAGCCGGCCAGGAGGCCGGCGTTACTTACCGTCGCGCTCTCATGTTCCCTAACTGAACGGTATTGCCCGTTACCCACATTTCCCTGAGAATTCGCTGTCACAGACAAACCGGCTCGGCTGCGGCACAATGGAGGGTTTGGAAGAGCTGCGCCGGCACACCTGCGGCGCGCAATTCGAGGAGAGCGATCGATGAACGGGACCGACTTGAAGGTTGTGGCATTGAACGGCAGCGCCCGCAAGGGCGGAAATACCGCTATTTTGCTCCGGTACGTCTTGAAGGAGCTGGAGAAGGAAGGGATCGAAACGGAGCTCGTGGAGATGAGCGGCGGCAAAATTCACGGATGCCTCTCGTGCCGCGAGTGCTCAAAGAACAAGGACCGCCGCTGCGGCCAGAAAAACGACATGGGCAACGTCTTCATCGAGAAGATGGACCAGGCCGACGGCATCCTCCTCGGCTCGCCCACCTACGTCGCCGACATCTCGCCTGAGATGAAGGCCTTGATCGACCGAGCCTGCCTCGTCTCCATGGCCAATGGCGGCATGTTCCGGCGCAAAGTCGGCGCCGGGGTCATCGCCGTCCGCCGCGCCGGAGCCATCCACGCATTCGACGCGCTGAACCACTTCTTTCTCATTAACCAGATGATCGTGCCCGGCTCGTCGTATTGGAACATCGGCGTTGGCCGCGAGATTGGCGAAGTGGAGAGGGATGAAGAAGGCATCGGCACCATGAAAACCCTCGGGCAAAACATGGCCTGGCTGCTGAAAAAGGTAAGGACCTAGCTTCTAGCTTCTAGCTACTAGCTCCTAGTGTGGTGTTCCAGAAGTTCGTTCCATAAATCGACCCTGCCAAAAGCAGGTCCTTCGACTCCGTTTGGCCCAAAAGCCGGCCAAACTTCGCTCAGGATGACAGTTCCGTTATGACGTGAACCTTAGACTCAGGACACTAGTGTGGTGTTTCAGAAGTTCGTTCCATAAATCGACCCCGCCAAAAGCAGGTCCTTCGACTCGTCCCGGCACGCCGGGACTCGCTCAGGATGACAGAGCATTTTTGATGCGAACTTCAGAGACAGGAGACAAGCGCTTCGAACCAGCTTTTGGCCAGAATTGCTGTTCTCATTCGGATTTGCCGGCGATCTTGCGAAGCTGGCCGAGGTGATTCAGGTCGTGGCCTGCCATGGTTTCGACGAGTGTCTGGAAGGTCATCGTGCCGCGCTCGGGATGGGTCATCGTTCTGTTTGACGCGGCCGGTAGCGCCGCGCGAATCATCCGCAGATTCCACTTGCGCAGCGCGGAGAACGTTTCGAGCGCCTGCGCGGCCGGAATTCCGGGATAGTTCACGGCCCACCTGTCCTGGTCGAACGGCTGAATGGTCGGCCCATCTTCCGCCAGAGTCTGGCGCAAGCGAAACGAGAAAACGATCTCGCAGTCGGCCAGGTGGCACACAATTTCCGCCGCGCTCCATTTACCGGGCGCAGGCGGCACGCTGATCTTGTGCGGCGCGATGGCCCTGAGACACTCCGCAATAGCGCCAGGTGTCGAGGCGATGATGGTGTCGATCGGACGGCCGTCGAGAAAGCCGTCGTATGGATTGGCTTGGCTCATAGCTGGTTCTCCTCAATGGATTTCATCGGTCGCGGCGAACGTCCTTGATCCCTCGGTCTCTCGTACCCTTGACCCCACGGGCGGGGCTCTCGTTCTGCCATCATAAGCGAGAGGCGGACATGCGGCGAGTCCAACGGCCTGAATCTTCGGGCAGTCCAAGTCCTCTTGAGGCGCGCGGCGCACATTTGCCTCAATTGCCTACTTTCGGCGATACTTAGGTGTTGTGACGTGTGCGGCCGGGCGCATCTCTACGGCCGTTATTATGCAGAAGCGCCTCCGCCTTCGGTCTCGGCGGACCCGGGCGGCATCCACGTTGGCCATGCCAGCCCGGATGGCAACTGCCCTGGCAGCGCGCCCGAAACACCGCAGCGAAACGCTCTGAAACCAGTTCTGAAACGCGAAAGGAACTAATCCATCGTGGTCATGATTCGTTTGGCGCGTGTTGGCGCCCCCAAACAGCCTTACTACCGCATTGTGGTCATCGAGAAGGACCGCGCCCGCAACGGCCGCTCCATCGAAGTGGTCGGCACCTACAATCCCCGCACCAACCCGGCAAGCGTCGAGCTGAAGCACGAGCGGATTGCCTACTGGCGAAGCAAGGGCGCGCAATTCACCCCCATCGTGGAAAAGCTCGTCGCCAAGCACCCCGCGGCGGCTGCGACGGAGCCTGAGGCGCAGGTCGCGGATCCGGCTGCGGCGGAGCCTGCGGCGCAGGTCCCGGATCCGGCTGCGGCCTGATTTTTCGACCGCTCGGCAGCGCTGCGCCGGCTGCAGCCGAGGGCCGGAGCACAAGTCTTTGCTTAAGAACGCCTGTGCGTGTTACGATTCGCGCACGGTCTCAGAGTCGCCAATTTACGAACGCAGAAGGTCAGGGGCAAGATCATGACCCAAGTCGATATGGTGCAAGTAGACGAATTGGTCCGCGAGATTGCGCGGGCTCTTGTGGATGAGCCGGGAGCGGTTGAAGTGGAAGCCGTCAACCGCGAAGAGAATACGGTCCTCAGACTTCGGGTTGCGGGGCCGGACGTGGGCAAGGTCATCGGCAAGCAGGGGCGCACCGCGCGCTCGGTGCGCACGATCCTTGGCGCGGTGAGCATGAAGCTCCACCACCGCTATACGCTCGACATCCTCGAAGAGGACGACGAAGCCTAGGATGACTTTCGCCCCAGCCGCTGCCGTGCTCCGGGCGCGGAGATAGCCGTGCTGCAACCGCCGCAAACATGGGTCTGGCTGGCGCGAATTCGCCGCCCGCAGGGACGCAAAGGCGAGGTCTTCGCCGAGATCCTCACCGATTTTCCTGACAAATTCGCCGAGCGCAGGCAGCTTTGGCTGCTGCCACCCCAAGAACCAACGGACGCTTCCCGGGGGCCGCAATTGCTGCGACGAGATATGTCCGCGGCGGCGGGCTCGTTGGCGGCTCCGCGCGAAGTGGAGCTAAAGAACCATTGGCTGCACAAGGGCGGCGTGGTGCTGCATTTTGCCGGCGTGGATTCGATCTCGGCCGCAGAGACTCTGAGCGGACTGATCGTGGCGATTCCGCGCGCGGAGCGAGCGCGCTCTGAGCGAGGACGAGGTTTACGTCGGCGACCTGATTGGCTGCACGCTGATGGACGTGTCCGGGGTGGCCGTGGCAGGAGCGGAGCCCGTAACCGTTGGCGTGATCGAGGACGTGGACCGGACGGCAGGTGCTGCACCGCTGCTGGTTGTGCGCGGCGCGAAGGGCGAAGTGCTGGTTCCTTTTGCGAAGAGCTATCTGCGCAGGATCGATCTCGAAGCGAAACGCGTGGAGATGGCGCTGCCGGAAGGTCTGGTCGATCTCAACTCCGCTGGAAAAGGCTGACGGATTGGGCGTCGAAGGCCGTGCCGGTTCACTTGGCGTTGATGCGACTGGCGGCATCTTGCCAAGCTGCATCAATTGTTTCCTGCAGTGGCCGGGAAGGGACGTTGGCCGCAAAGCCGAGCTGCTTTCCCTTGGCCGTGATGATCTCGCAAATCGGCATCTCGGCTTGCTTCCAATGCTGGCGAGCAGTTGGTTCCAGCTCCTTCACAATTCTCTCCGCCTCACTCACTTCGCCCTCCATCCACCGGGATTCTCGCGTTTCTTCTTGAATCTCAACTCTCGATTGTCGCAGGCGTCTGCTCAAAACCTTAGCGGCTTCCAGACGCCATCCTGTTTCAGCGCCAGTTGGATGGGGCGCGGCGGGCCTTTGGGCGGGACGGTGACTTCGATCCATAGCTCCTGGCCGGGCTTGAGCGGCAACGGGCTCTGCGCGTGTCGGCGATGATAGAAATCGACGCTGGATTCCAGGCCGCATCTGGTCGCAGGGCGCGGCTGGCACGGCCGAAACCTCTTCCCCTGCCGTCAGATCCTCCTGGCCCTCCACACGCACCGCGATCGAGCTTATTGTTCTCCACTTTCAGATTGGCGCGGAAGTCACGGCCTGCGGGCGCAGGACATACGGTCCGGGCTTGACGGCGCCGTTGACGTCGCGCGGAAAGGTAGCCAGCTTGGCCGAAGGCAGCGTGCTTTGGCAGCCATCGACCGTGAGCTGCAGGCTCAGGTAGCGGCCGCGCATGGGCAAACTCGGGATCGATGGCCGCGGCGCGCGTCCACACGCGCGGGCAGCGTCCAGCGCTGATAGAGGTACTTTGCCGCGATCGACGACACAATCGCCAACTGAATGACGAGCAGCGCGACCGAGACGCCGGAGAGCGTAAGACGCGCCGATCTTCATAGCGCACCTCCATTCCCATTCTTCGGGGTGGCCTCGGCCGCGGCGATCTGTTCCGGCGGTTTCGGCGGAGCCATGCGCGCCAGAATTCTTCGGCGCATCTTCTCGAGCGCCCAGCCACCGGCCAGGAACAGCACGCCCAGCCCAATCAAGCCCAGCGAACGGTTCAGCTCATTCATGATGTCGCTGAAGTAGAACCAGCCACGGCAGCGGCGAATCCCACAATGCCGAGGTTGACCAGCGGCGCGACACCAGCCGCACGCCCCACCAGCAGAGGAGACCGCAAACGCGGCCACCAGCGCGTGGGCCAGCAGGTTGGGACTGGTGCGAACATAGGTGACCTCCGAACCATTTGGGCCGTTATAGCGTTTCCGTCCACGTGCGATAGCACCAGGGCAGCGCGAGGCAGAAGGCAATGGCGGCGGCAATGGGAACGAGGCCCTTGTGGCCGTGGAATGCGGCGATGACGAGCGGGATGGCGGCGATTGCGATCCAGGCCCAGACGCGCGTGCCGAAGGGAATGAAGCTCTGCTCGGCGGACCACGAGACCCAGCTCGAAAGCATGAGCACGATGCCAACCACCGCGCCGATCGCGCGCGACGGCGAAGAGAATTCCCTGCACCGCTTTGCGCCGCGAGCCGACGAAAAACGTGATGTAGAGGATGGCCCACACGAAGCAGAGCCGGCCCATGTAGATGCCGTCGCCGATGTAGCCGTCGGTGCGGAAGCCGAGCTCGCAAAAGATCCATGCGGGAACAAGCAGCAGCGCCAGCGTTTGCTGCGCCTGGTCGTGCAGCAGCAGCCAGCCGAAGAGAGCGGCGAGCGCCCAGAGCAGCACCGCGGCCGGCCAGTGCTCCTGAATGTTGAAGATCTGGCCGACGAGCGCGATGGCCGCGCCGGTCGCCACGGTTCCCACAGCATGGAGCGCGGTGGAGAGAGCCGCGGAAGCTGGGCCGCGCCACGCCGCCGGCGATGTGGAAGACGGCGACCATGGCGATGACGAGCGCGTAACGCGCGCCGGGGCCGAGCTGGTCCCAGTGGGCCGAGACAAAAAGCACCACGCCGCAGGCCAGCAGGATGGCGCCGAGAATGAGCGCGGTGATGCCCTGCCACCTGAGACCGGCAGGCGCTCGCCGGCGGATTGAGCTTCGTGGTCACGGATGCGGGCAGCAGTCTCCGCATCCAGGACGCCGGCCGCTTGCCAGCGCGTTAGCAGGGTTTCAAAGTCGGGCATGACGGTTGGGTGAAATCATAGTCGCGAGGGGGGCCGCGAGGGGCCGTTTGGGGGCGAGAATGGGTCGTTTTGGTGCATAAAATCGACGAAATTTGTCGAACGGTTTTGAGTTCGATTTGTTGATTCTACAATGGTTAGGTGGCATTTGCACCTCTTATGAGGCAGAGAAAAATTTTTTGGTATCTTTGCGTCCCTTCGAGGGCGGCAAGTCAGCGAGTTGGCGCGTTTGCAAGTTGCTCTTTTCGCAAATTGGCCGGTTCGCGAGTTGGCGAGCTCGCCGGGAGCCGGGCGGCGAGGGCGAGTGAGTCAGCCGGTAGCCTGGAGCCGGTAGCTCGCCTAGAGCAGGTGGCGATCTAGCCCAGTTAAGACAAGTGTAGAGAGTTGACGGAAATAATCCGCAAAGTTCGGGGAAAAATTTTGGACTGCCAACTTGCGCGATTGCAACAGTTGCGGCGTAAGGACTCAGAGGCCGCTCTTGACAGATAGGAAAGCCGAACACTGGCGGGTTTCCCTCCGACCCTACGGGGCGGAAAAACCTGTTTGGGCTGCGTTCCCAGGATTGCGTCCGCTGCGGCGGACTTCATCCTGGGCTATTTTCCTTCCCTCCCTACGGGAGGGAGAGAAGCGAGCCGGCGAGGTGTCAGGTTTGGGATGGGAGAGAAGCGAGCCGGCGAGGAGCCAGGTTTGGGATGGTAGAGAAGCGAGCCGGCGAGGTGTCAGGTTTGGGATGGGAGAGAAGCGAGCCGGCGAGGAGCCAGGTTTGGGATAATTGAAGGCCGAGGATGAATGACGAAGAATCAACGGCGGCGGCGGGGCGCAAGATGAATTCGCGGCAAGGCGCGGCGAAGCAGATTGAGATGATCGGCGTACCGCTCGACCTGGGACAACAGCGGCGCGGCGTGGATATGGGACCGTCGGCGTTGCGCGTGGCGGGCCTGGAGGCGAAGCTCGAAGCGCTGGGCCATCAGGTTACAGATCGCGGCAACGTGCAAGTGCCGGTGGCGGAGACGATGCGGAGGGGCGACGCTCATGCGCGGTTTCTGCAAGAGATTGCGCAGTGCGACCAGGAGATTGCCGAACGCGTGGAGCAGGCGCTGGGGCGCAAGGCGACGCCGATCGTGCTGGGCGGGGACCACTCCGTGGCTGCAGGCACCGTGGCCGGCGTGGCAAACCACTTTCGCGCGCTGGGGCAGGCTGTGGGCCTGATCTGGATTGACGCCCACTCCGACATCAACACGCCGGAGACATCGAATTCTGGAAATGTGCATGGCATGCCGCTGGCAGCTTTGCTGGGGATGGGTCCGGCCGAATTGAGTGACCTGCTCGGCTGGCGGCCGAAGGTGCTGCCGCAGCACACGGTTCTGGTAGGCATACGCGATGTGGATGAGGCCGAGCGGGAGAACATACGGCGCGCCGGGATCACCGCTTACACCATGCGGGACATCGACGAACTTGGCTTGCGCGCTGTGATGGAGAAGGCGATCAAGGTAGCTGCCAACGGCACGGCCGGCTATCACGTCTCGATTGACATGGATTGGGTCGATCCCGAGGAGGCGCCGGGCGTGGGCACGCCTGTACCCGGCGGAGCAACGTATCGCGAAGCCCATCTGGCGATGGAGATTCTCGCCGATCACGGGGCCATGCTGAGCCTCGAGTTGGTGGAAGTGAACCCGATTCTCGATGAACACAACCGTACCGCAGAGCTGGCGGTGCAACTGATCTGCTCCGCTTTCGGCAAGAAGATCTTTTGAAGCCGCTTGTGAGGTGCGGCCAGCTTTCAGGTTTCAGGGTTCAGGTTTCAGATTTCAGGGTTCAGTTTTTAGCTTTTGGCTCCCGGCTCCTAACATCCAGCTGGTGGAACCCGGTAACGGCGGGTTCGTTTGACCGGCGATAATGAGCTGCAAAATGCAGGGCGCGAGGGAACGTGGGAACGGTTATACCGCTGGGGGATGCATCGCGACGGACGCGCCATTTTGCGTGGGTGACCGCGCTGATTATTGCGGCAAATGCATACGTGTTTCTGCGCGAGTTGGAGGGTGGAGACGCGTTCGTGGGGCGGTGGGCGGTGATTCCCGCGGCGATTACGAGCGGACATGGCTGGATCACGCTGGTGACCGCGACGTTCCTGCACGCGGGATGGCTGCACATCCTGGGGAACATGGTTTTTCTGTGGGCGTTCGGTCCGTCGATTGAGGACGCGATGGGATGGCCGCGCTACCTGGCTTTCTATTTGGTTGGCGGGGTGGTGGCGATGGTGGCGCAGGTGGCGGGAAGCCCGGGGTCGACGGTTCCCTGCCTGGGCGCGAGCGGGGCCATTGCCGCGGTGATGGGCGCTTTCATCGTGACGTATCCGCGGGACCGGATTCGGACGTTGGTGTGGATACTTATCTTCATCCGCGTGACGTATATTCCCGCGGTGCTGCTGATCGGGGTGTGGTTTCTGATTCAACTGCTGAATGTGGGCTCGGTGGCAACGGTGCAGACGGGCGGAGTGGCGTATCTGGCGCATGTGGGCGGCTTCCTGTATGGAGTGGTGACGGCGAGGGTGTGGAGCAGAAAAGCAGCTTCTAGCTATTAGCTTTGGCGTGCGGGTGCGGGGCTAGTGCGATCCCCGGTCTCAAAATCGAGACCGGGGGCACCCGGCGATCGTCGGGGCGTTCAGCAACTATCATCGGGAGTATGCGGTTCGACATTGTGACCATCTTTCCGGGGTTCTTTGAGAGCGTGTTTGCGCAGGGGATCGTGCGCAGGGCGCTAAAGAATGGACTGGTGACGGTGGAGGCGCACGATCTGCGCGAGTATGCGCACGACCGGCACCGCACGGTGGACGACCGTCCGTTTGGCGGCGGCGAAGGGATGGTGCTGAAGCCGGAGCCGCTGGCGGAGGCGCTGGAGGCGCTGGGGGTCAGACGAAAGCAGAGCATCAGGGACCAGGGGACCAGGGATCAGGGACGCGAGGTGATTTTGCTTTCGGCGCAGGGGCGGATGTTTACGCAAGCAGTGGCGCGAGAGCTGGCCGGGCTGGAGCGCGTGGTGCTGATCTGCGGGCGGTATGAGGGCGTGGACGAGCGGATCAACGAAATCTACTGCGACATGGAGCTATCCATCGGCGACTACGTGCTGAGCGGGGGCGAGCTGGCGGCGGCGGTGGTGGTGGATGCGACGATGCGGCTGATTCCCGGCGTGCTGGGCAACGAGGCTTCCGGCGAGTTTGAGAGCTTTGGCGCGGCGGATGCGGAGATCGACGTGGATGTGGAGGGGGTTCCGCGGTCGCAGCATGGAGCCGGCGGGTTGCTTGACTATCCGCAGTACACGCGGCCCGCGGAGTTTCAAGGGCAGCGCGCGCCGGAGGTGCTGATGAACGGCGATCATGCGGAGATCAGGCGCTGGCGGCGGGAGCAGCAATTGCGCAAGACGCTCAAGAACCGGCCGGAACTGCTGGAGCGCGCGGCGCTGAGCGCGGAGGACATGCGGATGATCGAAGAGATGCGGCGTGGGGGAGGGTCGCAGTGCTAGTGCTGATAGCGCGTGAATCGGTAATGGCTGCCGTAAGAGTGCGGGCGAGGACGCCCGCACGACAGCCGGCGAGGACGCCGGCGCTACTCGTGACATATGGACGCCGGCGCTACTCGTGACATATGCACGCTGGCGCTACTCGTGACATATGCACGCTGGCGCTACTCGTGACATATGCACGCCGGCGCTACTCGTGACATATGCACGCCGGCGCTACTCGTGACATATGCACGCTGGCGCTACTCGTGACATATGCACGCTGGCGCTACTCGTGACATATGCACGCCGGCGCTACTCGTGACATATGCACGCCGGCGCTACTCGTGACATATGGACGCTGGCGCTACTCGTGACATATGCACGCCGGCGCTACTCGTGACATATGCACGCCGGCGCTACTCGTGACATATGCACGCCGGCGCTACATTCCTGTCGCTACAGTTCGGCAATGACGCAGTTCTGGTACTCGATACCGAAGGGATGCTGCGCTGAAGGTAGAGCTTTCCTGCCGACGAGCTTTGTTGGCTCGACCACTGGAGATTTCGGGCGCAGCATCCCAACGGGTTGCGGGTTAGCGGGCGATGTTGACGGTGAGGTTGAAGTCGACGGGGACGGGCTGCTTGCTGACGGTGGCGGGCTTGTAGCGGAACTGACGCACCGTTTCGATGACACGGGCGTCCCAGAAGGGGCTATACGACTTGGTGACATGGATGTCCTGGGGCTGGCCTTTGTCGTCGATGGTGAGTGAGAGGCCGACCTGGGCACCATTGGGGATAGCGTCGATGGAATATCCCTCGGGGAGCATGAGGGAGGCGGAATCGATGAGGACCGGCTCAGTGACTCCGGTGCTCACGCGGATGGGGGTTGGGGCAGTGGCATCGTCCACGGGCGTGCTGGCTTTTACCGCTGCGGGGAAGGTTAGCGAGGAGAGCAGGAGACTTGCTGCGAGTATATGACGCATGGTGAACCTCCTATTGGTATAGAGTAACCGTTATTAGTTTCTTCCGAATTAATACGATTGTCAAGGACAATATGCTCGACGTTTATTTCCAGTAATTTAACGTCACTAACTTCGCTAAATTGTGAATATTCTGTTACAACACATCGGATTTTTCCACAGGGTGGTGAGGCGCGTTGAGTCTGGCACGCCGCATTTGGCGCGAGCGCAGGGCGAGGAAGAGGTGCGGGGCTGGTTGGGTTCGATCGCGAGCGCAGCGCAGCGTCGGCCGCAAGCGTGGCGTCCCAGAAGTTTGCATCACAATTCGAAGCCCCGGAAATGCAGGTCCTTCGACTCGTCCCGGCGCGCCGGGACTCGCTCAGGAGGACAGAGCATTTTTGATGCGAACTTCAGAAACAGGCCGCTAGAAAGGCTTGACGGGCTCAGGTTGGACGGGGCCGACCTGGCCGACGGCAATGGCGGCCACGTAGAAGTTTTCGCCGCGCGTGGGCGATCCGGCGAGACGGCGGAGCATGGCGAGCTGGCCGGCGTGCGTGAGGGCGTCGGCGACGGGCCCTTGCATGAGGCGCTCGATGGGCGCCTGGACCGGCGCGGACGAGGCGAGGAATGCGTCGAAGGCGGCGAGCGCGGCGAAGAAGCGCTGCTGCTCCTGCGGCCAGGCGAGAGGCTGCGATTCGTGCCAGGCGGGATTGCCCTGGGCCATGGAGAGCGCCCAATGGAGCAGGTCGCCCATGTGGGCCAGGATCTGGACAGGGCGGCGGCCGGTGCCCGAGAAGCCGGCGAAGGATTCAGGGGCGTTTTCCAAGGCGCGAACGGTGCGGTAGGCCAGTGTGGCAAGGGTATGGCGGAAGAGATCGCGTTTTTCGTCCATGCGGGAACTATAGCGCAGGAGCCTTGACGCGGGGTGGAGTGCAGATCGAGGGTCGACGGCGGAATTTGAGCGGTTCCACAATTCACTTGCCCTTTCCGGCGTCTTGCTCGGTGGCTTTTTCTTGATGAAAAAGCCACTCGGCGGTTGCGGCCCCGGTATAGCAATTGTGGAACCGCTGTAGGCGCAGTGTGGGAATCTTTGATAAGCTTGAGGTTCTGAAACCAATCGCAGGAAACCAAAATGTCAATCCATCCCGTAATGCAGCGTCTGGCTGAAAAGCTGAAGCGCACCGATTTACCGGCGTTTGTGCCGGGTGACCAGATTCGCGTTCAAGTGAAGATCAAGGAAGGCGATAAGGAGCGGTTGCAGGCCTTTGAGGGCCTGGTGATCGCCGTCAACAAGGGCCCGCAGGGGACGTTTACCGTGCGCAAGATGAGCTTTGGGCAGGGGGTGGAGCGTATTTTCCCCTTCAACTCCAAGGTGGTCGATAAGGTGGAGATCGTGCGCAGCTACAAGGTGCGGCGGGCGAAGCTGTTTTATCTGCGCGGGCTGCGCGGCAAGGCGGCGCGGCTGAGGGAAGTGGACCGCGTGACCGGCAAGGTGCGGGCGTAAGAGACAGGGGTCAGGGATCAGGGGCCAGGGATCGGTTGACACCGATTCGCGGGAAGTGAAGGAAGTTTGCAACGCAAAAAGGAACCCCGGCTTCGGCCGGGGTTTTTGCTGCGCGGAATCACACGTGGAGAGTGAAGCGTGGACCGTGGGCCGTGGATCGTGAAGCGTCGGGCGTGGGCCGTGGGCGGCGGACCGATTGCGACTTGGCGCTGGCGCGGTGCGAACGCCGCGCCGATCATGGTTGACGCTGGCGCCTTCTGGGAGACTTCCGCAGCTCTATTCGCTGGTTGTGGGATCGAAGACGGAGCGGACGCGCGCGATGGAGTTTGCCGGGAATCCGCCCTGCTGAGCGTGCTCGCGAATTGTATCCTCATCCGGGGCGATGTAGATGCAGTAGATCTTGTCGTCGGTGACATAGCTCTGCACCCACTGGATGCGAGGCCCCATGGATTGCACCACCCCGCAGGATTTCTGGGCAATGGCGTGCAGTTGATCCGCGGTCAGCTTTCCGGCACCCGGGATCTCCCGCTCGATAACGAACTTCGGCATGTCTGATGACCTCCTGTGTTGATTGACAGGCTATCATCTGCCGGGGCGGTTTTGTTCCTATACTGTTCGCATGGCGATTGCAGCAACACCGGCGGCACCGTATTACGCGGTGATCTTTACTTCCCTGCGGACGGAGGGAGAGAACGGCTACGGAAAGATGGCCGAGGCGATGGAAGAGCTGGCCGCGACGCAGCCGGGATTTCTGCGGGGGATAGAGTCGGCGCGCGACGGGCTGGGAATCACGGTGTCGTATTGGAGCAGCCTGGAGTCGATTGCGGCGTGGAAACAGAACTCGCGGCACCTGGTGGCGCAGCAGCGGGGCCGCGACACGTGGTACGAGGAGTTCAAGGTGCGCGTGTGCCGGGTGGAGCGCGACTACGGGTTCGAACGGGAATGAACTGTTGCTGGCCGGCTTTCGGCAGTGGGTCAGTTTGGCAGGACTTTTCCTCTGGGGCTAAAGCCCACGATCATTTTGCTCAAGATATGTACGGGCTGAAGCCCGTACCCTTCAAACTGACCCACTGCCCGGCTTTTCCACCCGACGATTCCCCGAGCATTCTTATACTGGGTGCATGACCAAGGCTCCGGTGTGCGGATTCGCGCTGGAGAACGCCGCGCGGCGGGGCGGGGCGGTGCGGATTGCCGGCCTCGACGAGGTGGGCCGCGGACCGATGTTCGGGCCGGTGGTCGCGGCTGCGGTCATTCTTTCGAGAGGCTGCCGGTTGCCGGGCCTGACGGATTCGAAACAACTCACGGAAAAACAGCGGAACGAATTTGACGCGGCGATTCGCGCCGAGGCCGTGGCGTGGGCGATTGCGGCGGTGGATGTGGAGACGATCGACCGCATCAATATTCGGCGGGCGTCGCTGCTGGCGATGCGGATGGCGGTGGAGCAGTTGGCGGTTGCGCCGGATTATCTGCTGCCCGACTATCTGCTCATCGACGGGCGCGACACCATTGACTGGCCGTGCCCGCAGCAGGCGGTGATCGGGGGCGATGCAAAGAGCCTGTCGATTGCGGCGGCGAGCGTGCTGGCGAAGGTGCATCGCGACCGGCTGCTGGTGGAGCTGGATGCGGTGTATCCGGGGTACGGGCTGGCGCGGCACAAGGGCTACTGCTCGCCGGAACACCTGGAGGCGCTGCGGCGGCTGGGGCCGACGCCGCTGCACCGGAGGAGCTATCAGCCGGTGGCGCAGAGGATGCTGGTTTGGGTGAGGCAGGGAGCGAGGGAGCAGGGAGCAAGGGAGCAGGGAGCAAGTCGGCAAGTCAGCGAGTCAGCGATTTAGCGGAGTTAGCGGGGTCTAGCGGGGTTAGTGCGGCTAGCTGGGCGGCGCGGGCTTTGCGGCGCTGCATCCAGGCTAAGCGATGGGCCGGGCGGCGAAGAGCACGGCGAGAATCACGGTGATGGTGATGGGCGTCAGCACGCCGGGCTTGACCTGCCACCAGTAGTGAATCACTCCACAGATTGCGGCGAGGTAAATGAGCTTGTGCAGGCGGTTCCAGTTTTTGCCGCCGAGCTTGCGGATGGCCCACGTGGTGGAGGTGAGCGCGAGGGGCAGGAGCAGCAGGTACGCGGCCACGCCCATGGTGATGAAGCGGCGCTTGGTGACGTCGGCGAACATGGTGGCGACGTTGAAGCCGGAGTAGAGCGCTACGTAAGTGAGCATGTGCAGGGTGGCATAGAAGAAGGCGAAGAGGCCGAGCAGGCGGCGGAACTTGATCAGCCAGCTGAGATGCGGCGAGAGGCGGCGGAGCGGTGTAATGGCCAGCGTGATAGTGAGCAGGCGCAGCGTGGCCAGGCCGGTGGCAAAGGCAATGGCGGCGGTCGGGTCGGGGCCGAGATTGTTGGTGATGGCGCCCCAGACGAGCCAACAGAACGGCGCAAGGCAGGCGAGCCAGACGAGCGATCTTGAGGAGGATGAGAGTCGAGCGGGTCATAGTTAGCGAGTTAGCGAGTCAGCGAGTCAGCAGGTTGGCGGGTTAGCGAGTTGGTGGTTGAATTGGGTTTGTGCTATCCCACCGCCCAATTTGGTGATTCAGGAGTTCGTTCCATAAATCGACCCCGCCAAAAGCAGGTCCTTCGACTCCTCCCGGCACGCCGGGACTCGCTTCAGGATGACAGTCCCATTATTGCGCGAACTTCAGAGACAGGACACTAGCGGCGAGAAACAAAAGCGCCGCCAGGATGGGGCACCCGGCGGCGAGCGAGTTTGCGAGGCACTTGGTGCGGGCGAGGACGCCCGCACGACAGCCGATCTGAAGATCGGCGATACATTCCCATTTTTGCGCATTCACAGTGATACGCAACTCCTAACTTGCTACTGCATTCTGTTCCCTGTTCCCTAATCCCTGTTCCCTGTTCCCTGTTCCCTGTTCCCTGTTCCCTAATCCCTGATCCCTGTTCCCTAATCCCTGGTCCCTGGTCCCTGGTCCCTGGTCCCTGCTTCAGTAGTACCGGCGCAGGTTCATGCCGGCGTACATCGAAGCCACCTGGTCAGTGTAGCCGTTGAACATGAGCGTGGTGCGGCGCTGGTCGTAGAACGGCAGGCCGATGCGGCGCTCGGTCTTCTGGCTCCAGCGGGGATGGTCGACCTCGGGGTTCACGTTGGAGTAGAAGCCGTATTCGTTGGGCGCCTGGTCGTTCCATGTGGTCGGCGGCTGCTTGTCAACGAAGCGCACGGTGACGATGGACTTGGCGGATTTGAAGCCGTACTTCCAGGGAACGACGATGCGGACCGGCGCGCCGTCCTGGTTGGGAAGGGTTTCGCCGTAGAGGCCGAAGGTGAGCAGGGTGAGCGGGTTCATGGCCTCGTCCATGCGCAGGCCCTCGGAGTAAGGCCAGGAGATGTTGCTTTCGCCGGTCCACTTCTCGACGTGACGGTCGTAGTAGGAGAGGAACTGGACGTACTTCGCCGTGGGCAGCGGGTCGCACTGCTTGATGAATTCGGAGAGCGAGTAGCCGACCCAGGGAATGACCATGCTCCACGCCTCGACGCAGCGATGGCGGTAGACGCGGTCTTCGAGCGGGTGGAGCTTGAGCAGGTCGTCAATGAGAAGGTGAGAGGCTTGGCGACTTTGCCTTCGACCTTCACGGTCCAGGGACGAGTGGGCAGGCCGCCGGCGTTCTTCGCGGGGTCGCCCTTGTCGACGCCGAACTCGTAGTAGTTGTTGTAGTGGGTGATGTCTTCGAAGGTGGTGAGCTGCTCGCCGGTGGTGGTGAGGGGGCTGGGGACGGTCTGGAGCTTGGTTCCGGCGAGGACTGCGCGCGGTGAGACGAACTGGGCGAGACGATCGGCGGCGAGGACCGCGGCTCCCGCTGCTGCAGCGCCCTTGAGGAAGCGGCGGCGCGAGAGGTAGCGGAAGTAGTCGTCGCGGGAGGTGATTTCGGAGGAGGGGATGTCGGGCGGTTTGCCGATGAGCATGTGTGACCTCGCAGTGGGAAGGGCCGCTGCAATTATTAGACACTGCAGGCGGGGTGATTGTTACAGAATTTTGCGGGGATTGTTGCGCAAACGGCCACTGGCGGAGGCGGCGGGCGCGGAAGAGATAGATTGCAGTTCCGCTGATGGCGATGGCGATTGCGCCGGAGAATTCGAAGAGGCCACTGCCTCCTCTGGCCTGGGCGCGGTGCGGATCGAAAAGGATGAAGGCGAAACCTGCCATGGCGGCGAGCGGCGGCAGAGGGAAGAGCGGAATGCGGAAGGGGCGCGGGAGATCGGGGCGCTGGACGCGGAGAAGGATGACGCCCGCTTGCTGAAGCAGGAACTGGAGCAGGATGCGGGTGATGACGAGCATGGTGATGACCTGGGTGAGCGAGAAGAAGCAGAAGAGGGCTCCCACGAGGCCGAGGGCGACGAGCGAGCGGTGAGGAATGCCGTGGCGGGGATGGACGGCGGCGAGAAAGCGGAAGTAGTTGCCGTCGCGAGCGGCGGCGTAGGGCACGCGGGAGTAGCCGAGCTGCAGCGAAAAGACACTGGCGAAGGCGGTCCAGACGATGAGGGCGGCGATGGAGTATCCGGCCCAGGGGCCGAAAGCGGAGCGGGCGATGTCGGCGACGAGCTGCATGCGGAGAGCGGCGGGCGAAGATCCGGATAGGGCGGCGTGCGAGGCGACCTGGCGCAGGGAGGGCAGCGCGGCCAGGTTCATGGCGACATAAAACGCTGAGACAAAGAGCACTGAGAGGAGAATGGCGCGGGGGATGGTGCGCTCGGGACGGCGGACCTCGGCGCCGAGGAAGGTGATGTTGTAGTAGCCCCAGTAGCAATAGGTGGCGAGGAGCGTGGCCTGGGCGAGGCCGCCCAGAGCTCCCGTGGGTCCAAGCGCAGTGGAGAGTGCGGGCGCCGTGGGCATGTGCCAGCCGCCGGTGGCAGCGGCGTGGGCGAAGCCGGAGACGATGACGCCAGTGAGGGCGGCGATGACTCCGGCAAAGAGCACCCAGGCGAGACGAGTGATGGAGCTCAGGTTGCGATAGAGGAGCGCGGTGACCAGCAGGCACGCGGCGGCGGCGGCGAAGTTTGCGTAGTGGAGCGCGGGAAGGGCGGAGATAGGCGCGGAATCGAGACCGGGCCAGAAGACGGCGAGAAATCCGGAGAGGCCGATGCAGCCGGAGGCGATGGCGAGCGGAGCGGTGAAGCTCAACTGCCAGACGTAGAGAAAGCTGAGCCAGTTGCCGGCGCGCTCGGGGCCGTAGATTTCGCGGAGGAAGGCGTAGGAGCCGCCAGCGCGCGGGAAGGCGGCGCCGAGCTCGGCCCAGACAAGGCCGTCGGCGACAGCGATGACGGCGCCGAGCACCCACGCCCAGACGGAGAGCCGATAGCCCGCGGCGGCAATGACCAGCGGCAGGGTGATGAAGGGACCGACGCCGATCATCTCGAGCATGTTGAAGAGCACGGCGGAGCGGAGGCCGATGCGGCGCTCGAGCGTGGCGGGGCTCCCAGCGAGCGGAGGTTGTGCGATGGAGTGGGTCGCGGAGGTCGAGGCGGGCGGGATCATCGGGCGGCTATTCTTCAGCTTATTACGGCGCCGTGCAAGATTGGGCACGATAAGAGCGGGTCGG
Source organism: uncultured Acidobacteriaceae bacterium (assembly GCA_963701835.1). Taxonomy (GTDB): domain Bacteria; phylum Acidobacteriota; class Terriglobia; order Terriglobales; family Acidobacteriaceae; genus Telmatobacter. The sequence continues at coordinate 106,435 of CAVPBL010000021.1, forward strand.
GAGACCAGCGCTACTTACCATTCTGCGTGCCGAAGGACCGATGCCTACGGTAACAAGCGAGTGCGGGCGAGGACGCCCGCACGACAGCCGGCGAGGACGCCGGCGCTACACCTGACAGATCAGCGCTACGTAGGTGTTTGACCGACCCAACAGTTTCGTGGGCATTGACGAGTTAGTGGGCATTCGAGGAGACTGGGTGCTCAAGCAAACGTGTGCAATGCGGGGTTTTTGGGGATGTTGGAGAAGGAAAGAGGCAAAGCGGGGGGAGTTGTGCAGGCAGCGGGCGCGCGCCGCGAGCAGCACCTGCCGGAGCGACAGCCTTTGCGGCAACCGTCGCGGCAACCCTCGATCAAGGACATCGCGCGACTGGCGCGAGTGTCGCACCCCACGGTTTCGCGCGCGCTGCAAAATAGCCCGCTGGTGAATGCGGAGACGGCGGCGAGAATCCGCAAGATCGCAGCGGAGGCCGGCTACCGCGCCAGCGCTGTGGCGCGCGGGCTGGTGACGCGGCGGACGCGGACCATCGGGCTGGTGGTGACCACAGTCGACGATCCGTTTGCGGGCGAGGTCACGTGCGGCATCGAGCAAGCGGCCAGCGATCACGGGTATGCCGTGTTTCTCGCCAATTCGAATGCCGATCCGGAACGGGAGCGCACGGTCGTGCAGGCGTTTGCCGAGCGGCGCGTGGACGGCATCATTGTGACCTCGTCGCGCGTGGGGGCGGAGTATCTGCCCATGCTGGCGGAGCTGAACGTTCCCATGGTGCTGGTGAACGACCAGTATCCAGGAGAATTCGTGCATTCGGTGATGATCGCGAACCAGGAAGGAAGCCGGGTTGCCGCGGAGCATCTGATCGGCCTCGGCCACCGGCGGATTGCGTATGTGGGGGACCGGCACGGCTATCAATCGGATACGGAGCGGCTGGCGGGCTACAAGCAGGCGCTGGCTGCTGCGGGGATCGAGTTTGCCGCCGAGCTCGCCGTGGAGGGCGACGGCCGGCCCGATGCTGGGATTGAGGCCATGGACGGGCTTCTCGCGCTGGCCAATCCGCCAACGGCCGTGTGCTGCTATAACGACCTGACGGCGTTGGGAGCGATGCGGGCCATTCGCGCGCGAGGACTGCGTGTGCCCGAGGATGTGTCGGTGACGGGATTCGACGACTTGTTTTTTGCGGCGTACCTCGATCCGCCGTTGACAACTGTTCGGCAGCCGATGCGGCGCATGGGGCAGATGGCGATGGAGAACCTGTTCAAGTTGATGTCGGGCGAGGATTCGGTAGCGCAAATCAAGGTGGAAGCGGAGCTGATTGTAAGAGGATCGACAGCGAAGGTGAAGGCAGGCGCGGGCATGAAAAGCGAAACCTCTGCGCGAGCGCGTAACGACCGCGCGCCTGGAGCCGCGGCGATCCGGCGCAGCCGGAAGGGGCAGCGCCATGGGTGAGACAAGAGCCAAAAACGGGGGACATGCGCCGCTGATGCCGCTGAGCGTCTTCTGCCAGGAGACGCCGGTCATCCCGGCCATTCGCAAGCCGGAGCTGGTGGAGCAGGCGAATGCGTCGCGCAGCAAGCTGATTTATCTGCTCACCGGCGATCCCGACAACGTGGAGTCGATGATCCAGGAGATTCTCGGCGCGGGGAAGATTCCGATTGTGAATCTCGACTTGCTGAACGGATTCTCGCGCGACAAGTATGCGGTGAACTACCTGAAGCGCGTTGGAGCGCGGGGCATTATTTCGACGCACCTTGACCCGCTGCGGCACGCGCTGGCGATTGGCCTTTACGGGATTCAGCGGACTTTCTTGCTGGACTCGGGCGCCATGGACACGATCACGAACCAGTTGAAGAATACGCCGGTTCATGCGCTGGAGATTCTGCCGGCGCTGGTGGCGCCGAAGATGCTGGAGCGGGTGCGGGCGATCTCGGCCGATCTGCCGGTGGTGGGCGGCGGGCTGATCGAGACGATGAAGGAAGTGGAAGAACTGCTGGCGCAGGGACTGAGCGCGGTGTCGACGAGCAACCCGGTAATGTGGCTTAGGTAGGGCGGGGTTAGCGGGGCGAGCGAAGTTGGGAAGTCGGCAAGTTAGCGCATGAGCGGATCAGCGTGGACGCCGGCAGCCGACCTGTGCGGGCCAGGAGACCCGCACGACAGCCGGTCTGGAGACCGGCGCTACTGGGGCGGGCTGTACTCAAGAGCGGCGCTACTCAACTCGTTATTCCGTGTCGGGTCGTTATTCCGTGTCGGGGTTGGGGAGGATTGTGTCGCGGACTATGGAGTTCATTTCTACGACGGCGGCGATGAATTGGCGGAGGGTGCGGCGCGTTGATCCGAAGGTGTCGAACTCCGCGGGTCCCAACCCGTTTTCCGAGTAGGCGCGCGCGAAGTCGGGGAACTTGGCGAGAAGCGTGTCGACGATCCGTGGGGCGACTGGAATGTCGATGCGTGGAATCACCTCGATGTCGCTCTCGTTGTAGCGGCGCTGCCAGACGCAGGGCGGTGAGACGACGACGTCGCCGCCGATGAACTCGCTCCAGTGCATGTGATTGCGGAAGGCCGCGCTGAGAGAGGCGCAGGCGATAGCCGCGGGCCTTGTAGATCTGATAGGCCTTTTTGAAGACCGCGACGCCGGCCCACTCGAGATAGCCGGGATCGACGGAGAGATTGTGCTTGTCGTGGAGGACCTTGAGCCAGTCGTCGAGGCGGCCGACCATGAGCGTGCAGATGGGGCCCATGGTGGCGATGGAAAGGCCTTCGGCTTCGCGGCGTTTGAGGCCGCGCTCGACGGCCTCGGCAACGGCGATGGCCTGGGGGAGGGTGAAACTGACAGTGGCGTTGATGCTGATGCCGCGATACGTCGCTTCCTCGATGGCGGGGATACCGGCGCGGGTGGCGGCGATCTTGACGATCATGTTGGGCGCGAGCTGCGAGAAGTGAACGGCCTGCGCAAGCATGGCCTCAGTGTTGCGGTAGTTGCGCGGGTCAGTCTGGATTGAGAGGCGGCCGTTGCGGCCTTTTTCGCGCTCGAAGATGGGCAGGAGGAGGCGCGCGGCGTTCGAGGAGATTTCTTCGACGATGCGCCAGGAGAGATCGTCTTCAGTGAGGTTGGGCTCGGCGGCGGCGAGCTGAGAGGATGCGCGGCTTCCAGACGGCTAGCTCCTGCTTGAGCACGGAGACGGCGATGGACGGATTGCAGGTTGCGCCGACGGCGCCGTGCTCGATGGAGTAGGTGAGCTCTTCGACGGAGGCCGAATCGTTCCACAAGCAGGTGGGCGTGGTTTGCGTCATCTTGTGCAGCGGACTCTTGTAATGAACAGTGGGAGCGACGGGAGCCATGCATCCTCCGGGAGGTGCAAACGTGTGCAGGGGAAACCGTAGCACTGCCCAAAGCCGCAGGTCAAGATAGGCGGGTGAAGTGGAGCGAGAACGTTGGGACGTTGACGCGTGCCAAGAGTGGAAGCAGAGATGCTATACCCTGCGACCGTGGCCTCCCACAGCTGCGACAGAAGGAAAAGTCGCAAGGATGGGGCACGGATGCAGTAGTTTTCTGCCGAATCGATAGCGGCTTCAGGACATAGAAGCTGCGGAGCCGCGATCGCCGGAACGCCGGATGGCGAGCAGGGTCAGGTCGTCCAATCTCGAGGCTGCGCCAGTGAATCCGCGCAGATCGTCGAGGCACGCGGAGATGAGCCCTGCCGTGGTGGACGAAGACTGCCGGCTCACCAGGCCCATCACGCGGTCTATGCCGTATTCGTCGTTCTCGCGGCGGGCTTCAGAGAGACCGTCAGTGTAAAGGAAGAGTGTGTCCCCCTCGTTCATTTGCAGGAATGCGGAGGTGAACGAGGTTTCGCGGAACATGCCCAGCGGCAAGCCGGTGGATCCAAGTTGCTGAACGCAGCCGTGCTGGACGGCAATGGCGGGTAAATGACCGGCATTGAAAAGCTCGACCTCGCCGCCAAGCTTGGCGCGCCCGCAGACAAGCGTGGCGTATTGCCCGGCGAGAGCGCTGTCGCAAAGGAAGCGGTTGATGTGGGCGACGATCTCACCGAGTGAAAGGCCCATGCCAATGAGGCTGCGGAACAACGCATGAAGCTGCGTCATCCGCATAGATGCCGCCACTCCCTTGCCCGAGACGTCTCCCAGCACGAAGAAGAGCTGGCCGTCAGAGGGGTACAAGTCACAGTAATCGCCGCTGACAGGCCCGACGGGGGCATAGTGATAGCTCGTCTCCCAGCCGGCGGCCTTCAGATCCACGGGCGGTAGCAGTCTCTGCTGCAACTGGGAGGCCAGGTCGAGGTCGCGTTGAAGGGTGGCACGTTCCGGCGCGGACAAATGGTCCAGGCAAAAGCGAACGAGCGGATCGGCCAGGAGCCGGTCCCGTTCTACCGTGCCGTGACACTCTTCGCACACGCCGTAGGTACCAGCGGCGAAGCGATCCAACGCGGAGTCCACCTCGCGCAACAGACCTGACAGGCCCTCATGCTGCGGAGTTAGCGCGATAGCCGTTTCCAATCGGCGCTTTCGCTCCTCCAACTGACTGCTCAGGAAATCCATTTCGACCGTTGCCATTTAGGGAACCTCAGGGCTGCAGGGGGCCATGAGTCTTTGATTCTTCGACATTTGTTCCGGCGTCAAAAGTTTTCAATTACGGGGCAAGTTTTACCGCGGGCAACCTCAGACTTCGCCAGCCGTACCCTGTTCAAATCGAGTTCAAGAATGAGACGGCACAGGTCTGAAAAACCGGTTGACAGGAGGGGTCGGGTCGTAGATGATTAGAATGATGCACACGTGTGCATGCCTAATTGTATTTTGTTTGCGATTCGAACTATCCGGTGAAAGCGTGGACCGGACTTTCCCTTTGCTTTGGATCCTTTTTCCCAGGAGAGATGATGAGTGAGTTGCTGGTTCGGCCGGAGATATTCCGGAACCGGACTGAAGATTTTGGTTATGAGTTCTTATCCTTTGAGACGCGCAAGCTGGAGGCGGGACAGAAATACCAGAGCGAGACAGCCGCAAGAGAGATGGCGATGGTGGTGCTGGGCGGCGTTTGCTCGGTAACAAGTTCGCGGGGCGATTGGCAAGGAATTGGGCAGCGCGAGACGGTTTTTGAAGGACTGCCGTATACGCTTTATCTTCCCATCGGCACCAGCTTTACCGTGAGTACCGCTGCCAAGTGCGATTTGGCGTTTTGCTATTGCAAGGCCGAAGAGGAATACCCGGCACGGCTGGTGACGCCGGCGCACGTGGGAATCGAGATTCGCGGCGGCGGAAACGCCACGCGGCAGATCAACTCCATGCTGCCGCCCACGTTTCTGGCGCATCGGCTGATGGTGGTGGAGGTATTTACGCCGGGGGGCAACTGGTCGAGCTTTCCGCCGCACAAGCACGATGTGCACAACCCGCCGGGCGAGGTGGATCTCGAAGAGATTTATTACTACCGGATCGAGCGGCCGGAGGGATTCGCAGTGCAGAAGGTGTACACCGCGGACAGGCGCATCGACGAGACGATGACGGTCCGCGACGGCGAGTTGGTGCTGGTTGCCGGAGGGATACCATCCGGTGGTGGCTGCGCACGGATACAACGTGTATTATCTGAACGCGCTGGCGGGTTCGTCGCGATCGCTGGCCTGCTCAGACGATCCTGACCATAGCGTGGGTGAAGGGCGAGTGGAAGGAAAAGGATCCGAGGCTGCCGATGGTGAAGAGATAGGGACTAGGGACTAGGGACTAGCGAATGGCGGGACTACGTGCGACGAGGACGCCTGAATAGCCGCAGAGGTGAACAAGGAGCAAGGGACTAGGAATGCGGGAACGGGACTGAGAAGCGACGCGGCGGGATCGAAGTGCTGGGGGGAGCGGGTATGAAGACGCGGCGCATGACGATGGCTCAAGCGCTCATCCAGTTCCTGAAGCAGCAGCATGTGGAACGGGATGGGCGCGGCCATGCGTTCTTCGCCGGCGTGGTGGGGATTTTCGGGCACGGCAACGTGGCCGGGATCGGCCAGGCCCTGCAGCAGAATCCCGACTTCCCTTACATTCTTGTACGCAACGAGCAGGCTGGCGTGCACATGGCCGCGGGATTCGCCAAAGCCAGCAACCGTCTGCGCACGTTTGCGTGCACATCGTCGATCGGGCCGGGCGCGACCAACATGATTACGGGCGCGGCGCTGGCGACGATCAACCGGCTGCCGGTGCTGCTGCTGCCGGGCGATATTTTTGCGCGGCGGAACGTGGCGCCCGTGCTGCAGCAGTTGGAGTCGCCGGCGACGCAGGACATTGGCGTAAACGACTGCTTCAAGCCGGTGTCGCGCTACTGGGACCGCATTTACCGGCCGGAACAACTGATCACTTCCCTTCCCGAGGCGATGCGCGTGCTGACTTCGCCGTCGGATTGCGGAGCGGTGACGCTGGCGCTGCCGCAGGATGTGCAGACGGAGGCGTACGACTATCCCGAGGAGCTGTTCCGCAAGCGGGTGTGGCTGATCCGGCGCGGCGAGCCGGACCGTGAGTCGCTGGAGCGCGCGGTAAAGGCGATTCGCGCGGCGGAGCGGCCGCTGATTGTGTGCGGGCGGCGGCGTGCTGATGAGCGAAGCGTCGCAGGCGCTGGGCGATTTTGTGGCGCAAACCGGAATTCCTGTGGCGGAGACGCAGGCGGGCAAAGGCGCGCTCGCGTGGGATCATGCGCAAGTGGTGGGAGCGATCGGGCGCGACGGGGTCGCTGGCGGCGAACCGTCTGGCGCACGCGGCGGATCGTGGTGATCGGCATCGGCACGCGCTACTCCGATTTCACGACGGCATCGATGACGGCGTTCCAGAATCCAGACGTGCGTTTCGTGAACATCAACACCGCGGAGTTTGACGCGTACAAGGTGGGCGCGATTCCCGTGGTGGCCGACGCGCGCGTGGCGCTGGAGCAACTTGGCGCGGCGCTAGGGCGCACAAGGTGAGCGCGGAGTACGCGGCGGAGAGTTGAGGAGCTGAAGACGAAGTGGGATGCGGAGGTCGATCGGCTGTTCCACCTGAATAAATCCTGGGAAACCGGCGCAGAGCGAAGTGATTGGCGCGATGTGGGAGGCGGCGGGCGAACGCGACGTGCTGCTGTCGGCGGCGGGCAGCCATCCCGGCGACTTGCACAAGCTGTGGCGCACGCGCTCGCCGAACGGCTACCACATGGAGTACGGCTACTCGTGCATGGGCTACGAGATTCCGGGCGCGATCGGCGCGAAGATGGCCGACCCCAGCCGCGAGGTTTTCGTCTTTCTGGGCGACGGCACGTATTTGATGATGCCTTCGGAGATCGCGACGCAGTGCAGGAGGGCGTGAAGATCATCATCGTGCTGGTGGACAATCACGGGTTCGCGAGCATTGGCAGGTTGAGCCGGTCGCTTGGGCAGGGCGGATTCGGAACGCGCTATCGCGCGCGCGACGCGAAGAGCCGGGCAACTGGACGGCGAGCCGGCTGAAGGTGGATTTTGCGGCGAACGCGCGCAGCCTGGGCGCACATGCGATCAAGGCGGCGAACGCTGGACGAATTGAAGCAGGCGCTCGAGGAAGCGAAGGCGACGGATCGCACGACGGTGATCGTGGTGGAGACGGATGTGTCAGCCGGCGTGCCGGGTTATGAGTCGTGGTGGGATGTTGCGGTGGCCGAAGTTTCGGAGATGGAGAGCGTGCGCGAGGCAAGGGCACGCTATGAAGAGGCGCGCAAGCGCGAGCGGCATTACTTGTGAGATTCTTCCGCCACCTCCTCGGTGCAGCGAGGGAAACTGGCGGAATCGGAGTTTGTTCGACGCTGTGCGGGTCGGGAGACCCGCACGACAGCCGGTCTGGAGACCCGGCGCTACGTTTCGAGTACGGGCGGGGACGCCGGCGCTACATTAGGGTTTCCCGGAGGAGGGGTTAGGATGGAGCGGTTGCAGAATTTCATCGATGGCGCGTGGCGCGCGTCGAGCGCGCAGTGAAGCGCTGAAAGTGATCAATCCGGCGTCGGCCAAGGTGCTGGCGGAGGTTCCGCTTTCGCCGGCGGCGGATGTGAACGCGGCGGTGGAAGTGGCGCAGCGGGCGTTTTTGGAGTGGCGGCGCACGCCGGTGGTGGACCGCATCCAGCCGCTGTTCAGGCTGAAGACGCTGCTGGAGCAGCATCGCGACGAGCTGGCGCTCTCCATCACCGATGAGTGCGGCAAGACGCTGGCCGAGAGCAAGGCCGAGATTCTGCGCGCCGTGGAGAACGTGGAGACGGCGTGCGCGATGCCGATGATGATGCAGGGAACCAACTGCGAAGATATTGCCGCGGGCATCGACGAGCACATGATCCGCCAGCCGCTGGGAGTGGTGGCGGCGATTGTGCCGTTCAATTTTCCGGGCATGATTGCGTTCTGGTTCTTCCCCTACGCGGTGGCGGCGGGAAATTGCTTCCTGCTGAAGCCATCGGAGCGCGTGCCGATCACTTCGCAGAAGATGTTTCAGCTGATCCAGGCGGCGGGATTTCCGCCGGGCGTGATGCAGCTTGTGAACGGCGGACGCGACACGGTGAACGCGATTCTCGACCATCCCGGCATCCGCGCGGTGAGCTTTGTGGGATCGACGGCGACGGCGAAGTACATTTACAGCCGGGCGGCGGCGAACGGCAAACGCGCGCAGTGCCAGGGCGGCGCGAAGAATCCGGTGGTGGTGATGCCGGACGCGGACATGGAGATGACGACGCGGATTCTTGCCGATTCGGCGTTTGGTTGCGCGGGGCAGCGCTGCCTGGCGGCCTCCGTGGCGATTACCGTGGGCGAGCGCGCGGCCAAATTTCACGGAGCAGATTGCGGCGGCGGCGAAGAGCCGCAAGACCGGTTACGGCGCGGCGCCGGGCGTGGAGATGGGGCCGGTGATTTCGGCCGAAAGCAAGGCGCGGATCGAGGGGCTGATTGCCAAGGGCGAGCAGGCCGGTGCGCGCGTGCTGGTGGATGGGCGCGGGAAGAAAGTGGAGGGCTACGAGGATGGATATTTCGTGCTGCCCACGGTGCTCGACGACGTGCCGCCGGATTCGGAGACGGCGCGGACGGAGATCTTCGGGCCGGTGCTGAGCCTGATCCACGCGCAGACGATTGAAGAGGCGATTGCGCTGGTGAATGGGCGCAGCTACGGGAATATGGCATGCATCTTCACCACCGACGGCGCCAATGCGCGGCGCTTCCGTTACGAAGTGAACGCGGGCAACGTGGGCATCAACGTTGGCGTGGCCGCGCCGATGTCGACCTTCCCGTTCAGCGGATGGGGCGAGAGCTTCTTCGGCGACCTGCACGCGCAGGCGCACCATGCAGTGGAGTTTTTCACGCAGACCAAGGTGGTGGTGGAACGCTGGCCGAAGGAGTGGAGCAGGAAGTTCTAAAGGCAGCTACTAGCTTCTAGCTTCTAGCTGCTAGCTTTTTCGGGTGGTCGGGTGCGACAGCATGCAGAAGCCAGACACTGCAAGACGGACTAGAGGCTGAAAGCTAGAGGCTAAAATGTAAGGAGAACGCATGAAAGAGCTGTTGGTTGGGAACGCGCCTTGTTCGTGGGGCACGCTGGAGCATCAGGATCAAAGCCAAGGCGATTCCGTTTAACCAGATGCTGGACGAGCTGGTGGAAACGGGATACACGGGAACCGAACTGGGCGACTGGGGCTACATGCCGACCGACCCGGTGCGGCTGAGCGAGGAACTTGCAAAGCGCAACAACGTGGTGATGCTGGGCGCGTATGTGCCCGTGGCGATGAAGAATCCGGCAACGCACGCTGGCGGGCGTAGCGAGCTGCGGTGAGAACGGCAAAGCTGATCGCCGCGGTGGCCACGACGCAGGCTCCCTACCTGGTGCTGGCCGACGACGCCGGCACCGATCCTGTGCGCACACGCCTGGCCGGGCGCGTGCCGGCGAGCGCCGGATTGAGCAAGGATGAGTGGAAGACTTTTGCCGGCGGCGCGGACCGGATTGCCCGCGAGGTCTTCGAGGAAACGGGGCTGCGCACGGTGTTTCATCACCATTGCGCGGGTTACGTGGAGACGCCGGAGGAGATCGCGACGCTGCTCGACCTGACCAGCCCGGAGCGGCTGGGACTGGTGTTGGACACCGGCCACTACGTGCACGGGACGGGGCGCGAAGATGTCGACCTGGTGGCGGCGCTCGATCGCTTCAAGGAGCGCATCTGGTACATCCACCTGAAGGACCTGGAGCCGAACGTTGCGCGACGGAGCCGCGAGGAAGAGTGGGACTACTTTACGGCGATGCGGAACGGCCTGTATCCCGAGCTGGGCAAGGGGTGCATCGACTTCCCTGCCCTGTTGCGCTGGCTGGCCGCGCGCGACTACAAAGGATATGCTCTCGTGGAGCAAGACATTTTGCCCGGCATGGGAACGCCCAAGGAGAGCGCGGCAAGGAGCCGGGCGTATATGCGGTCGATTGAAGCAAGTTTTGCTTGAGCGCAGGCGGTGGAGGATGGGTCGTAGCCTGTGGCCGGTTCTCAGTTCAGGATGCAGGAGGTCGATTGACCGATGCGCTGTCCGGCAGGCGGGGACTACGGATCAGACTTTTGATCGTGATCGTCAGGAGAAGCGCAGCCATTGACATCATCGAGAAATACTTTCAAGGTTTCTGTCGCCCCTACGGGGCTTTTCAGTTTCGTGCTGCAGTCCCAGGATTCCACCAGACCCTTCGTTTCACTCAGCGTCTGGTTCCATCCTGGGCTAACCTCTACGCTCCCTCCGGGAGCGGGCACATGTCGTGAGGTCATGCTCATCAGGGCGAGTTCGAAGGAGATGGTCAGACTGACAACAAGACATTGTTTTCGAAGCAATCGACAAAAGTTCGTTCGAGGGGCGCTATGAGCGGAAAGAAACTTCATTTCGGAATCATTGGGGCAGGACGCATTGGGAAGGTTCACGCGGAGACACTCGCCTTTCGCTTGCCGGCGGCGGAGATCGTGTCCGTGGCCGATGTGAATGGCGAGGCCGCGCAAGCATTGGCGGCGCGGTGCGGCATTCCCAAGGTTGTTGCGACGGCCGAGGAAGTAATCGGCGACCCGAAAGTTGAGGCGGTGCTGATCTGCACGCCCACAGGAACTCATGCGGATTTGATTGTGCAGGCGGCGATAGCGGGCAAGCACATTTTTTGCGAAAAGCCGATCGCGTTCCGCCTGGACAAGATCGACGTGGCGCTGGAGGCGGTGGAGAAGGCCGGAGTGAAACTGCAGATCGGGTTCAACCGACGCTTCGACTCGAACTTCGCGCGTGTGCGCAAGGCCGTTGTGAGCGGCGAGATCGGCGCGCCGCGCCTGCTGCATCTCATCAGCCGCGACCCCGCGCCACCGCCGATCTCTTATATCCGCTCCTCGGGCGGCATCTTCCTCGACATGACGATTCACGACTTCGACATGGCGCGCTATCTGATTGGCGACGAGGTGGAAGAGATCTATACGGCGGCCGGAGTGCATGGTGGATCCCGCGATCGGCGAGGCCGGCGACCTGGACACCGCGATCGTGCTGCTGCGCTTCCGCAACGGTGTGATCGGCACCATCGACAACAGCCGCAAGGCGCCGTACGGGTACGATCAGCGCGCGGAGATTCTGGGCAGCGAAGGCAAGATTGCGACCGAGAACCGCTATCCGAACCAGGCCGTGGTCAGCGGCGCCAAGTCGATCTACACCGACCTGCCGATGAACTTTTTCATGGACCGCTACACGGAGAGCTTTGCGCTGGAGCTCGAAATGTTTGTTCAGGCCGTGCTGGAAGGAAAGCCAACTCCCGTCACGGGGGCCGACGGCCGCGCGCCGGTGGTGATGGCGCTGGCGGCGCGCAAGTCGTACGACGAGCACCGGCCGGTGAAGCTCGCGGAGGTGTCGGCGTGAAGCGTTCGAAGCTGGTCGCGATCCTGACCGACGTGCACTTGTGGGTGCCGGTGGTCGTGCTGATTCTGGGAACCACGCTGCTGATGATGTTGAGGTGAACCGATGAGCGACAGCACGGCCACCGCGGCAGCGCGGTCGGCAATGCGGTCCGGAATTTCCTTGCACAAGCTGGGCGTGTTCTGCGGGCTGTCGGCCGCGGTGTGGCTGGGGAGCGCGGAGGCGCCGACGAAGCTGGTGAACGAGGGATTCTCTCCGTTCCTCATCTCGATGGGGATGGTGATGGGCGCGTTTGTGGCGCGCTGGACGATTCCCACGATGCTGAAGGGCACAGGATTCGTGTTCGACGATCTGAAGGAAAAGCCGCACCTGATTGTGTGGGCGCTTGTGGGCGGCATGCTGTGGGCCGTGGCCAATACGCTGACGATTTTTGCGGTGCGCAACGTGGGTCTGGCGATTGCGTTTCCGTTGTGGAATACGAACAGCCTGGTGGGGCTGTTCTGGGGCTGCCTGCTGTTCAAGGAGCTGCGCGGGTCGCGGGCTAAGGACTGGGCCAAGGTGATCGGCGGGGCTGCGGCGATCGTGAGTGGCGCGGCGGTGCTGGCCGTGGCTACGGCGCAGCAGAATGCGGGCACGCCGGGCAAGGCCGCGATCGGCATCATCGCCGCGCTGGGCGCGGGCGTTCTGCTGGGAACGATGTACATTCCCTACCGCAAGGCCTACATCAGCGGCATGAACCCGCTCTCGTTTGTGACGATTTTTACGTTTGGCGAGCTGGGAACGATTCTCGTGCTGGGATGGATCTTTTACGGCGGTACAGGGCCGCTGCTGGCCGAGCTCAACCGCGCGCGGCCGATGCTGTTCTGGCCGTTTTTGGGCGGATTCTGCTGGGTGATCGGCGATCTGTTCCAGCAGTACGCGGCGAAATACATCGGCATCGGGCGCGGCATTCCGCTTTCGAATACCAATCAGCTTTGGGGTCTGGCGTGGGGCGCGCTGGTGTTTGGCGAGTTTGTTGGATTGACCACCGGCGGGAGGCTGCTGATCCTGACCGGATCGAGCATCATGATCGCCGGCGCGATTTCGATCAGCATGGCCGCGCCGCCGCCTTCGGAGATGGAAAACTGGCACGCGGCGATGCATCGCGAGTGCAACCGCTATGGGCTGGACACGGAGAACGTGGCCGCCGTGGTGGGGGGCAACGATCCGTTGGCTGACAACAAGCACCCGCGCCGCTGGTGGGAAGTGCTCATCATCTGCGTGGCGAGCGGCATCTTCCTGTGGCTGGCGCTGGGCACGCGCGCGCAGCACATCTACGTGAACATTGCCTGGATGCTGGTGCTGATTGCCGGCACGATCACCTCTTCTGGGTGAAATGTTCCGCTGGGCTTGTGCGGAAGGCGCTACACTGCTGTCGAGAAGGACGCGGTTTCTGCGTAGGCGGCCAGCTCAGATAGGAAATTGCGCCGGATCGTCCAGCCACGGGTTGAAGACAGCCGCTCCACTGTGAGCTACATGAGCAACATTGCGGGTTGCGAGATATAGGTTATGCTGAATCGCCGTGGCCGCCATCAGAGTATCGACGACCGAAGGGGAGTGCCCGGTCACACGTTTGACCTCGCCGCTGATCGCGCCCCAGTGAAGCACGATCTCATCGGAAACGGATAGGATCCGGCCTGAAAATCGAGCTTCGAGAGCGATAACGGCGCGTTGCAAACGAGGCCGAAGTTTGTCGCCGGGAGCCAGGTTATGAATTCCTTTGTAGTATTCGGCGATTGCGAGAATGCTCAGGAACAGCTTGTTTTCCGGCTGAGAGCCAATCCACTTCACTACTTTCGGATCGGGTTTGGCACCGCTCACTTCGGAGATTACGTTGGTATCCAGCAGCCATCCGTTCACAGAGCGACTTCCCTTCCGCTGTCCTGTTCGCGCTGCACGTCGATCTTCGATAAATCGAGACCTTGAAGAAACCGTACGAGGGAAAGCTGCCCCTTCGGCTTTGGCAGAAGCTGCCTGTATTGCTCGGGGGCAAGAATGACAGCAGCCTCCTTGCCGCGAACCGTCACCCATTGCGGTCCAGCGGTTCCCGCGCGGCGCACAACTTCGCTGAGGCGCGCTTTGGCGTCTTCGAGCTTCCACCGCTCCATGGCCGCAGTTACGGGAATAGATTTTCCGGAATGTCCGGTGCGCCGGCTCAAAGTTGTGCGCATTGCCGATGGCTCCCCAGTCGATCTGACTATCTGACTAGATTCTACACGAATCGGGGCTGGGTTGGGTTGAAAACTGCAGCTGCAAAGCGTCTCCCTTGCCCACGGGCCGAGACATCCGCTTCAGAGCCGGTAACTCTTTCCATAAATAGCACTTAACTTACCTTGTTCTCCCATTCGTGAAGAGTGAACCTGGTCACATCGAGAGCCGTAGAATGGGGCATAGAATGACGACGGTGCGGGAAGGCGATCTGCGCCTTGCCGGCACGGAAATCGGGTCCTTCGCAGAGTTCCCCAGGATGTGGACATGTTAACGCAGGAAGAAATCACGAAGAGCAAGACGATCGGCGACAAGCTTGCGGAGCTGGCGGCGAAACGCGCGGAGTTGGAGCTGGGCGGCGGCAAGGAACGCATCGGGCGGCAGCATGCATCGGGCAAGCTGGCGGCGCGGGAACGCGTGGAGCGGCTGGTGGACAAGGGCAGCTTCGAGGAGATTGGGCTGTTTTCCCGGCACCGGGCGACGCACTTCGGGATGGCCGACAAGGAGCTGGCCGCTGACGGCGTAGTGACGGGATGCGCGACCGTCGACGGGCGGCTGGTGCACCTGGCGAGCCAGGATTTTACGGTGGCGGGCGGAGCGGCGGGCGAGACGCATTGCAACAAAGTTGCCGAGATGATGGCCATGAGCCTGAAGACGGGCAGCCCGTTCATCTTTATCAACGACTCGGGCGGGGCGCGAGTGCAGGAGGGGATCGACAGCCTGGCCGGGTATGCGCGCGTCTTCTACCACAACGTGATGCTTTCCGGGACGGTGCCGCAGATTTCACTGATTTGCGGGCCGTGCGCGGGCGGCGCAGCATATAGCCCGGCGCTGACCGACTTTGTGATTCAAACCGAGCATGCGCGGATGTTCATCACCGGGCCCCAGGTCATCAAGCAGGTGACGGGAGAAGATGTAAGCGCCGAGGAGTTGGGCGGGGCGCAGTCGCAGATGCACTACTCGGGCGTGGTGCACCTGATCGCGCGCGACGACGACGAGGCGATCGAGCTGTGCCGGCGGCTGCTGAGCTTTTTGCCGCCGAATAATGTTGAGGATCCGCCGCGGCTGGCTTTCTCAGGGCGGTTGCGGGCCGATCCCGCGATGAACGAGATCGTTCCTGCGGACCCAAAGGTAGCCTACGACGTGCGGGACGTGATCGTGCGCGTGGTGGACAACGAGGATTTCCTCGAGATTCAGCCTGGCTTTGCCGCGAACATCGTGATCGGGTTCGGGCGGCTGCAGGGGCGGCCGGTGGGGATTGTGGCCAACCAGCCGTGCGTGTTGGCCGGCGCGCTGGACATCGACGCTTCGGACAAGTCGGCGCGGTTCGTGCGCTTCTGCAACGCGTTCAACATTCCGCTGCTGACGTTTGTGGACGTGCCGGGCTTCTTGCCGGGCGTGGAGCAGGAGCGCGGGGGAATCATCCGCCACGGAGCCAAACTGCTGTTTGCCTACTCGGCGGCCACGGTGCCCAAAATCACCGTGGTTCTGCGCAAGGCGTATGGCGGCGCATACATTGCCATGTGCTCGAGGGGACTGGGCGCGGACCGCGTGGTGGCGTGGCCGACGGCGGAGATTGCGGTGATGGGCGCGGAGGGCGCGGCGGAGATCGTATTCCGAAAAGAGATCGATGCGGCAGAGGACCAGGCAGCGCGGCGCAAGGAACTCGTGGACGAGTACCGCGAGACGTTTTCGAACCCTTATATGGCAGCGGGACGGAGATTGGTGGACGACATTATCGAACCGGCGGAGACGCGGAGAGTATGTGGCGCGGGCGCTGGAGTCGCTGCACGGCAAGCGCGAGCTGCGGCCACAAAAGAAACATGGATTGATTCCGCTGTGAAATGGCACTCCGGCGGCCACGGCTCGTCGAGCGACCCTTCGCCGGGGACCACGGAAGGAGACAGCGCGTGAAGCTGCGTGGGAGAGATTTGGCGGTGGCGGTAATGATGGGAGCGGGCGGCCTGGCGATCGCTGCCGGGTTGACGCGCGCCTTGCGGCAGGCGGGTGACAGAGCGGCAACGGGAGACGGAGCGGAAACTGAGGGAGCTCACCGCTACAGTGAAAGCGCTGCAGGCGCGAGAGGCGAGGCGCGGCGTGCTGCAGGGCGCGCGCGCTCCGCAGGATAGGAGCGCGGCAATCTCTACCGCGGCGGAAAATGAAACCGGGCAGAAGGGCGAATCGCCGAAGCCGGCGATTGTCGCGGCGCTGACCGCGGCGGCGACAGCATACCTGGGCAAGAAGGCGCGCATTCGCTCGGCGCAGTTGCTGCCGGCGGAGCAGAGCGGCGCGGGCGCATGGGCGCAGCAGGGGCGAGTGTCGGTGCAGACATCGCATAATCTGCGTCCAAGAGGATGAGCGCGGCAACAGGTTTTGAAGGAAAGGAAACGGCACGTTGAAGCTTCAGATCACGATTGACGGAAAGGTATACGAGGTTGATGTAGAAGTTCTGGAAGACGACGAGAGCGCACCGGCGCCGAGCGACGCTGCGCAGCACGCGGCGCACGCGGCCAGCTCGTATGGGCAGCGCCGTTCGGCCACATGGGACAGCGAAGGAAAAGTGTGCCGCAGCCCGGTGATGGGGTTGGTGATCAAGGTGAACGTGAAGCCGGGACAGGCCGTGGAAGCTGGCGAGCTGGTCCTGGTGCTGGAAGCGATGAAGATGGAGACGAATGTGACGGCGCCGCGGGCGGGAACAGTGAAGAACGTTCATGTGGCGCAGGGCGATTCGGTGAAGCTGAACCAGGTGTTGCTTGAGTTCGAATAAGGACGTGCGCGGCGGGTTTCCGAAGTAGGCAAATCGAAGGGTTGAGGGGAGCGTCGTGCAGGAAGAGTTGAAGAAAGTTCCCGGGATCAAGTTCGTCGATCACGTGGCCATTGCGGTTCGGCAGGGCGAGCTTGAAGGCCAGGTGAGAGCTTTCGAGAGGCTGGGCTTCAGGGAGATTCATCGCGAGGAGGTGCGCGGAACGGATCAGGTGCGCGAGGCGCTTCTGCAGATCGGCGACGGGCCGAATCTGATCCAATTGCTGGAGCCGCTTTCGCCGGACTCGCCGGTGCAAAAGCTGATCGACAAGAACGGCGGACGCGGCGGGCTGGCGCATGTAGCCTTTCGCGTGGAGAGCGCGCAGCAGGCGTTCGACGCGATGCAGGCCGACGGATTCCGGCTGATCGACGAGGGTCCGCGCAAAGGCTCACGGGGAACGACGGTGTTCTTTGTGCACCCCAAGTCGCGGGCCGATGGCGCATTCGGGTTTCTCATCGAGATGGTGGAAGACCCTGAAAGCAAGTGAGTGAAGATGGCGACGGAGCATTTGCTTGAGGAGTTTCCACCGGTCAGCACTGCGGCGTGGGAAGCGGCGATTGCGCGCGATCTGAAGGGCGCCAGTTACGAGGAAAAATTGATTTGGCGCGCGGAGGAGGGGCTGACGGTAAAGCCCTACTACCGCGCTGAGGATTTGAAGGGCCTGGCATGCGTGGATGCGGCGCCCGGGGAATTCCCGTATCGGCGCGGTGCGCGCTTGCAGGGCGATTGGCGGATTCGCGAGGAGATCGATGCGGCGGACATCGAAGCCGCGAATCGCGCTGCGCGGGACGCAGTTGCGGCTGGCGCTGAGGGAATTGCATTCAGCAGCCTTTTGGTTGAGAGCGCTGACGGGTTGGGCGCTGCTGCTCCAGAATCTCGACGAAATTCCGGTGCATTTTGAGCACGCCGATGAGCGCCTGATCCGGCTGCTAGCCGCGCGGATAAACAAACGGGCGAACACCGCAGGAATTTCAACCGGATGTGATGCTTTGGCGAGCCTGGAGTTCGCGGCGGAGACCGTTCGCGTCGCCCCGCCAGGGTTTGTGCCGTTCACGATTCATGGCGAGGCGTTTGAGGAAGCGGGAGCGACGGCCGTTGAAGAGGTTGGATTCACGCTTGCCGCCGGGGTAGACTTTTTGACCGCGATGGAGGAGCGCGGAGTCGAGGCGGGTCGCGCGGCGGCAGCGCTTGAGTTCCGTTTTGCGATCGGCTCGAATTACTTTCTTCAAATCGCCAAGCTGCGCGCGTTTCGCATGGTCTGGGCGCGCGCGGTCGAGAGCTTCGGCGCCACGCCAGAAGCGGCGCGAGCGCGCATCGCAGCGTGCACCTCGCGTTGGAACAAAACTGTCTACGATCCGCACGTCAACATTCTGCGCGGGACGACCGAGGCAATGTCCGCGGCGCTGGGCGGAGCGGATTCTGTGACGGTTGCGCCGTTCGACGCGTGCTACAAGCAACCGGATGAGGCGAGCCGGAGGCTGGCGCGGAACACGCAACTGCTGCTCAAGCACGAGGCGTGGCTGGGCCGCGTTGCCGATGCCGAGCGGCGGATCGTACTACGTGGAGGCGATGACCGATCTTCTGGCCAGCGAGGGTTGGAAGCGACATGCAAGAGATTGAGGCGCGCGGCGGCTTCCGCAAGGCGCAGGCTGAGGGAGCGATCGCGCAGGCGCTGGAGCGGTCGCTGGCAGCGCGAGAGAGGGCTGTTGCGTCGCGCCGGCGCGTGCTGGTTGGAACGAATCAATATGCGAATCCCGCCGAGCGGGCGTTGGAGCGCATCGACGAGCGAACGGATGAACGCCGGCCTTCGCGGCGCGCGCATGTATGAGGAACTACGCCTGCGCACGGAGCGGCACGCGGCCGCAGGTGGCAAGACGCCGCGCGTGTTGCTTGCCGAGATTGGCGATGCGAAGATGCGCGCGGCGCGAGCGAACTTCGCAGCGAACTTTTTTGCCTGCGCGGGATTCGAGGCGGCTCGAAAGCGGTTCCGAAACGCCGCGGAGATTGCCGCGGCAGAGGGCGACCTGATCGTGCTTTGCAGCGCCGATCAGGAGTATGCGGCGCTGGCCGCGGAGCTGATGCCGAGGCTAGAGGCGCTGGGCCGCACGACGCCGGTGATTGTGGCGGGAAATCCCGAGGACGCGGAGCAATTGAAGGCGGCGGGAATTGCGGACTTTGTAAACATGCGCAGCAATCCGGTGGAAGTGTTGACGAAGTGGCAGGAACGGTTGGGGATCAAGGGCTAACCATGCGTCCGGATTTTACAAAGATCGATTGGAGGCCCACGGCCAAAGAATCGGCGGCGCATGAGGCCGAGGAGTGGATTTCGCCCGAACACATCGCGCTGAAGAGTTTCTATACGCGTGAGGATCTGGCGGGGCTCGAGCACCTGGAGTACGCAGCGGGCATTCCGCCTTATCTGCGCGGACCGTACACAACGATGTACGCGACGCGTCCGTGGACGATCCGGCAGTATGCCGGGTTTTCGACGGCGGAGGAGTCCAATGCGTTTTATCGCCGCAACCTGGCGGCGGGGCAGCGCGGACTTTCCGTGGCCTTCGATCTGCCGACGCACCGCGGCTACGACTCAGATCACGAGCGCGTGACCGGCGACGTAGGCAAGGCGGGCGTGGCGATCGATTCGGTTCTCGACATGAAGATTCTGTTCCATCGCATTCCGCTGGAACAGATGTCGGTGTCGATGACCATGAACGGCGCGGTGCTGCCGATCATGGCGTTCTATATTGTCGCCGCCGAAGAGCAGGGCGTGACGCCGGAGGCGTTGAGCGGGACCATCCAGAACGACATCCTGAAGGAGTTCATGGTCCGCAACACGTACATCTATCCGCCCGCGGGATCGATGCGGATCATCGGCGACATCTTCCGCTACTGCGCGGCGAAGATGCCGAAGTTCAACTGCATCAGCGTGAGCGGCTATCACATGCAGGAGGCAGGCGCGACGGCGGATCTGGAGTTGGCGTACACACTGGCCGACGGGCTGGAGTATTTGCGCACGGGAGTAAACGCCGGGCTCGATGTGGATGAGTTTGCGCCGCGGATTTCGTTCTTCTGGGGCGTGGGCATGAACCATTTCATGGAGATTGCCAAGATGCGGGCCGCGCGCATGCTGTGGGCGAAGCTGGTGAAGAGCTTCGGCGCGAAGAATCCCCGCTCGCTGGCGCTGCGCGCGCACTCGCAGACCTCGGGATGGAGCCTGACGGCGCAGGACCCCTACAACAACGTGGTGCGCACCTGCGTGGAGGCGCTGGCTGCGGCCTTTGGAGGCACGCAATCGCTGCACACGAATGCGCTGGACGAGGCGCTGGCGCTGCCCACGGATTTTTCGGCGCGCATCGCGCGCAACACGCAGATTTACCTGCAGCAGGAGACCGGCATCACGCACGCGGTGGACCCGTGGGCCGGATCGTACTATGTGGAGCGGCTCACGCACGAGCTGATGCACGCCGGCTGGGAACTGATCGAGGAGATCGAGAATCTGGGAGGCATGGCCAAGGCGATCGAGACCGGGATGCCGAAGATGCGGATTGAAGAGGCGGCGGCGCGGAGGCAGGCGGGCATCGATTCGGGGCGCGACGCGATCGTGGGCGTGAACGCATACCCCGCACCCGAGGAGCCGGAGATTCCCGTACTCGACATCGACAATGATGCGGTGCGCCAGGCGCAGGTGGAGCGGCTGGAGCACTTGAAGCGCGAGCGCGATGCGAACGCTGTGCGCGAGGCGCTGGAACGGCTGGCGCATTGCGCGGCAACGGGCGAAGGAAATCTGCTGGAACGCGCCGTGGATGCGGCGCGGAAACGCGCGACGCTGGGGGAGATTTCGCTGGCGCTGGAAAAGGTGTGGGGCCGGTACGAGGCGGTGACGCGCACCATCGCCGGCGTGTACTCCGCGGAAAGCGCAGGTGGAAAGGAATTCCGGAAGGCGCGGCAGATGGTGGAGGAGTTTGAGCGCGAGGAGGGGCGGCGGCCGCGGATTCTGGTGGCGAAGATGGGCCAGGATGGCCATGACCGCGGCGCCAAGTGATTGCGACGGCGTTTGCGGATATTGGATTCGACGTGGATATCGGGCCGCTCTTCCAGACGCCGCGCGAAGTGGCGCGGTTTGCCCTGGACAGCGACGTGCACGTGGTGGGCGTGTCGAGCCTGGCCGCGGGACACAAGACGCTGGTGCCGCAACTGATTCAGGAGTTGCGCGCGCTGGGACGCGACGACATTCTGGTGGTGGTGGGCGGCGTGATTCCGGCGCAGGATTACAAGTTCCTGTACGACGCCGGCGTGGCGGGAATTTACGGGCCGGGAACGGTGATTCCCGTGGCCGCGCAGAAGATTCTGGTGCTGTTGAGCGCCGCCGTGATCGGCTAGAGGTGGAATGCGATGAAGAGCGCGCTGCGGGAACTTGCCGGGCTGCGAAAAGCCGGAGGCGCCACAGGTGGCGAAGCGGCGCAGGCCGCTCTCGCGCGAGGAATATCTTGGCGGCATCCTGCGCGGCGACCGCACGGTGCTGGCGCGCGCGGTCACGCTGATCGAGAGCGCGCGCGAGGCGGACCGCGAGCTGGCCGAGCAGATTGTTGAAGATTGCCTGCCGCACAGCGGCAACTCGATCCGCGTGGGAATTACAGGAGTGCCCGGCGCGGGCAAGAGCACTTTGATTGAGGCGCTGGGCGGGTATCTGATCGCGGAGCAGAAACAGAAGGTCGCGGTGCTGGCGATCGACCCCAGCAGCCAGATCTCCGGCGGCAGCATCCTGGGCGACAAGACGCGCATGACGACTCTCGCGGCGAGCGAGATGGCGTTTATCCGGCCGTCGCCTTCGCGCGGAATTGCCGGCGGCGTGGCGCAGCGGACGCGCGAAGCAATGCTGCTGTGCGAGGCGGCGGGATACCGGAACATTCTGGTGGAAACCATCGGCGTGGGTCAGTCGGAAACGGCAGTGCACGAGATGGTGGACTTCTTTCTGCTGATCACGCTGGCCGGCGCGGGCGATGAGCTGCAGGGGATCAAGCGCGGCGTGATGGAGCTGGCGGACCTGGTGGCGGTGAACAAGGCCGATGGCGCGAATGCGGCTGCCGCGAAGCGCGCCCGTGCCGAAGCGCAAAACGCGCTGCACTTTTTCCCGGCGCCGGAGTCAGGATGGACGCCGCGGGCAATCACCTGCTCGGCGCTGACAGGCGCGGGCATCCGCGAGCTGTGGGAGTGCGTGCTGGAATATGACGCGCTGACTCAAGCGAACGGATGGTTCGGGCGCGCGCGCCGCGCGCAGCAGAAGCGCTGGATGCACGAGATGATCGAGCAGGCGCTCGAGCAGCGATTCGCCGCGCATCCGGCGGTGCGCCACAGCATGGAAGCGCTGGAGCGGGATGTGGCCGAGGGGCGAACGACTTCATTCCGCGCGGCGCGGATGCTGCTGGAGATGTATTCGCGGGGAATCGTGAAATAGGCGAGATCCGACAACTCACGGGATGCGGGCGGCGAGTGCCGCTGCTTGCGCCGCGGCTTGCTGCGGAGTGGGCAGGTTGGCGTAGCCGGCCAGCACGCGGCCTTTGCGGAAGATGCACAGGCCGTCGAGATATTGCGCACTGGCCTGAAAGGCTTCGTCGCCCACCTGCGCCTGGATGGCGCCCGGAAAATGAGCGCGGAGTGCTTTGAGCACGAGGGCCGCGGCGTCCGGCGTGTCTTCGAGGACAATGAATGCCTGGCCTTTGGCGTAGTTGGTCACGTATCCGCGCCTGAGTTCGCGCAGGCCGAGGACGCTTTCGGGAACCATGCGGACAGGCGCGACATTGCCGGGTGGAAACCAATGCAGCTGCGCGGGCGGCGTGACGCTGCCCTCGAGCCGCATCTCCACGGCGGAGGCGAAGGCTGCGGAGCATCAGGGAGTCGTCGGTCGACGCATCGGCCGCGACCTCAACGATCTCGACATAGTATTTGCCCTTGGCGAAGGTCGCGCTCTGCGCCTGCACCTGGCCGCCCATGCCGATCTCCGCGATGGGTTGGGTTGCATCCAGATTGGCGGCGAAGATGCCGTAGGCGGCGTCGGCGCCGGTCATTTCCGAGACATCGATGGTGAGTGTGTTGGCGCCTGACTTGCAGTCGATGGTGCTCATGCGGATAAAACCGAAGATCAGGTAGCCCTCGGCGCTGCCGTCCTTCAAGTCAAAGAGATTGCCGGCATCATATTGACGTTTCGCGCCGGATTGCTCCCAGCCCGGCGCGAGATGGCAGTCGAGATAGCCCTGCGCGGCGGCAGTGCCGGCGCCGAAAAGGACCGTGAGCCATAGCGCGGCGCGCTTCATGCAAAGATCTCCTGGGCGCGGGCCATGCGCCGGGCGACGTGGACGCCGTGCGGGCATTGGACGGTGCAGGAGGCGCAATCGGCGCAGCGAGCAGTGTGCGCGGAGGCGAGCTCAAGATAGCGCTCGCGACCGAGCGCGAACTGGCCGTAACCTTCCGCGTAGGTAAGACAGCGGAGAACATCGGCGACCGGAAGGCCGTGCCTGCAAGCGCCATCGCACTGGCCGCACATGCGGCAATAGAGCGGGCGAATCTGCTCCAGGTGCGCGGCGAGGATTTGGGCGTCGGCCGGCGAATAGGCGTGGTCCATCGCTTTCAGGTTCTCGTCGAGCTGGTCCATGCCGGTCATGCTGGGGATGGTTGTCGCGACATTGGGGTTCTTCACGACCCACTTGAGCGCGGCGAGCAACGCGCCGGGCTGCGCAAGCTTATCGGCGAGAGGATCGCCGGGCTTGTGGCTGCGGAATCCACCGGCCATCACCTTCATGGCGACCACACCGAGGCCGGCTTTGGCTGCGGCGTCGATCGCCTCGTCCATTGCCGCGTCCATGGAAAAGTTGTAGGCAGGGAGGACGACATCGAAGACACGCTTCTGGATCATCCATGGGATGAGCTGCGGCTGGCCGCTGTGAGTGCTGACGCCGATGAAGCGGACCTTGCCCTGTTGCTTGGCGAGTTGCTGGGCCTCGATGTGATCGTCGGGAATGTCGGCCGGCCCGCTGCGGCCGTGGAGATACCAGATGTCGATGTAGTCGGTATTGAGCTCTTTCAGGCTCTCATCGAGATGCTGCATCATGCCTGCCTTGTCGGGCGCGTGGGTCTTGGTTGAAAGCACAACTTGCTTGCGCTTGGCGCCGAGGGCCGCGCCCACCATGCGCTCGTTGTTGCCGTGCTGGTAGCTGCGCGCGGTGTCGAAGTAGTTGATGCCGAGGTCGGCGGCGCGCTCGATGACGCTGGGGTCAGAGGTGATCATGCAGCCAAAGCCGACGGTGGTGACTTTGAGCCCCGTGCGGCCGAGGGTCTTGTAGCTGAGCTTGACGGCGGAGCCTGTGGGGGCGGCGTCGTCAGCGGGGTTTAAGGCGCCGATGGCGGGGCTCGCGCCGGCTAACGGAGCAAGCAGACCGGCGGAGATGCTGGCCGAGAGGAAACTGCGGCGGGAGGTTTTGGACGGCATGAAGACACCTCAGATTTCAGGAAACTGGACATCATAAATGTTCGCCGAGGGCCGGAAATAGGACGGGGATCACAGAGCAGCTGATAGCTTCTGGCTTCTAGCTTCTTGCTTCTAGCTTCTGGCTTTTAGCCGTCCGCTTTGGACCCAGTGCGGAGTGACTGGAGCGCTTCTTCGAGCGCGGATTGCCAAGAGGCGAGCTGGACGCCGAAGCGTGTGTGGAGTTTGGCGTTGGAGAGGACCGAGTTGCGGGGGCGCGCGGCAGGCGTGGGGTAGTCCTTGGTGGCGATGGGAGTGAGCTCGGGCGATTTGACGCCGAGCAGCGTGGACGCGCGGGCAAAAATGGCCTGAGCAAAGCCGTACCAGGAGACGGAGCCGGCGCAGGTCATGTGGTAGAGACCGGACCAATCCTGCGGCGGGCCGAAGCGGCCGGCAATGAGGCCGGTGACGATGGCGTGCGTGGCGCGGGCGAGCTCGATGGATGTGGTGGGCGCGCCGATCTGGTCGTCGACAATGGAAAGCCGGTCGCGCTCGCGTGCCAGGCGAAGCATGGTGAGCAGGAAATTGTTGCCGTGCGGGCCGTAGACCCAACTGGTGCGAAAGATGAGGTATTTGCTGCGCGAGTTCTGGACGGCCTGCTCGCCGGCCAGCTTGCTTGCGCCGTAGACGCTGAGCGGATTAGGCGCGTCGGTTTCGGTCCATGGGCCGGCCTTGCTGCCGTCGAAGACGTAGTCGGTGGAGTAGTGGACGAGAAGTGCGTTGCGCTCGACGGCTTCTTCAGCGAGGACGCGAGGCGCCAGGGCATTGATGGCATGTGCGAGATGCGAGCTCGGATTCGGCGCGATCGACGGCAGTGTAGGCTGCGGCGTTGAGAATGACATCGGGTGCGGCGCGGCGGACAAGGTCGCGCGTCTGATCGGGATCGGCAAGATCGACAGATTCGCGATCCACGGCGACCATGGGACCGACGCCGGCAAAGAGGCGCTCGAGTTCGCGGCCAAGCTGGCCGGCGTTGCCGACGATGAGAATGCGGGGATTTGCCGGCGGATTTCCGGCCAGGTTTTGGGTTGGGCCTTCACTCATTCGGACGAACTCCGGCAGACGCGATTGTGCGCTGCTCGCATTCTAACTGGCCCGATCGCAAGGGATTGAGCGGTGCGAGAATTGCGCGCGGCTGAGCCGGCCCAGTTCGCGCCCCAGCAAGATTCCCCGTACAATTTGGAGTAGGAGTGGTTCCCAATGCGGCGGGTCTATTGCGATGCGAATGCCACGACGCCTCTGCTGCCGGAGGTGATGGAGGCGATGCGTCCGTACTGGATGGAGGAGTTCGGAAATGCATCGTCGATCCACTTGCAGGGACAGCAGGCGCGGAAGGCGGTGAACCGGGCGCGCGAGACACTGGCGCGGTTGTTCCATTGCCGCGAGGCGGAGGTGGTGTTCAACTCCGGCGGCACGGAAGGAGACAACACGGCGATCTTCGGGCTGCTGCACGCGGGCGATCATTTCATCACTACGTCCATTGAGCACTCGGCAGTGTTGCGCGCGGCCGACCGCGTGGCGGAGCGAGGCGTGGAGGTGACGTTTGTTGCGCCGCGGGCGAGCGGGCTGATCGATCCCGAGGAGATTCGGCGGGCGGTGCGGCCGCGAGACACGGCTGATCAGCGTAATGCTGGCGAATAACGAGACGGGCGTGCTGCAACCGGTGGAGGAGATCGGCAAGATTGCCGCGGAGGCCGGGGCTTTCTTCCATATCGACGCCGTTCAGGGCGCGGGCAAGGTTCCGTTCGACGTGCGGCGGTTCGGGTGCCATCTGTGCTCGATCAGCGCGCACAAGATGCACGGTCCGAAGGGCGTGGGCGCGATGTATGTGCGGCGCGGAACGCCACTGACGCCGCTGATTGTGGGCGGGAGCCACGAGCGCCGTCAGCGCGCGGGCACCGAGAACGTGCCGGGCATCGTGGGCCTCGGCAAGGCCGCGGAACTGGCGATGGAGAGCCTGGAGGATGGGACGATCGAGCGAGTCACGCGGCCTGCGCGACCGGCTTGAGGCGGGGATTTTGCGAGATTGCCGGGCACGGGCGTGAATGGCGCAGGCGCACCGCGCGCGGCGAATACGACGAACATCCACTTCGAGCAGGTGGAGGGTGAGGCGCTGGTGATCGCGCTGGACCTGAAGGGCGTTGCGGTGAGCGGAGGGTCGGCATGCCACTCGGGATCGACCGAGCCGAGCCACGTGCTGATGGCGATGGGATTGGATAAGAACGCGGCGCGGGCGAGCCTGCGCTTCAGCTTGCTGAAGACGGCGACGGATGAGGATGTGGACCATGTGTTGCGCGTGGTTCCGGAGGCAGTGGAGCATTTGCGGGCGCTTGCGCCGGAGGTTGCAGGAAGACAGCTTCTAGCCTCTCGCTCCTAGCATCTAGCCCGTTTAGCGGCGAGCTGGCGCGGCGGTTGCAACGGAAGGCCGGCGTGGTGAATCTGAAATTCAATAAAAGGCAACCGCAGATCCTTCGACTCCGTTTGCCGCAGAAAGCGCGGCAAACTGCGCTCAGGATGACAAAGCGATTTTTCAACGAATTCCGGATTTCGGATACTAGAAGGCCGCAATTAGAGACTGATTTATGAAGCAGAGCACAACCATTGCGGTCGCCATGTCCGGAGGGGTGGACTCCTCGACGGCGGCGGCGATCCTCGCGCGTGAGGGCGACGGCTCCGCCGATTCGCGCAATACAGTGGTCGGGCTCACGCTGCAGCTTTGGGATCAGACGCGGCTCGCCGGGCAAGCATGGGATTCCCGACGCGGCCAAGGCAGGCCGCTGCTGCTCGCTGGACGATGTGTACGATGCGCGGCACGTGGCCGAGCACCTGGGGATTCCCTATTACGTGGTAAACCAGGAGGAGCGCTTCGAGCGCGACGTGGTGCGGCCGTTTGTGGAGGAGTATCTCGCGGGGCGTACGCCGATTCCCTGCTCTCTCTGCAACAACCACATCAAGTTCGACCAACTACTGAAGACGGCGCGCAGCATCGGTGCCGAGCGGATCGCCACCGGACACTACGCGGTGAACGAGTACGACGAAAGACGCGGGCGGTGGATTTTGAAGCGCCCTACGGATTTGGCCAAGGACCAAACGTACTTTCTCTTCGGACTCACGCAAGAGCAGCTCGCGCACACGCTGTTTCCGCTCGGACATATGACCAAGCCAGAGGTGCGCGAGGCTGCGCGGCGGCATGGGCTGCGCCTGGCTGAAAAGCCGGATTCGCAGGAGATCTGCTTTGTTCCGGGCGGCGACTACAAGCGGTTCATCACCGCGTATCTCGAAGAGCAGGGCGAGGCGATGCCTGAGACCACGGGCGAGATGGTGGCTTCGAGCGGCGAGGTGGTCGGCCGCCACGAGGGAATCTTCAACTTCACCGTGGGCCAGCGCAAGGGGTTGGGCGTGGCGGGGCCAGCGCCGCACTACGTGATCAACATCGATCC
Source organism: uncultured Acidobacteriaceae bacterium (assembly GCA_963701835.1). Taxonomy (GTDB): domain Bacteria; phylum Acidobacteriota; class Terriglobia; order Terriglobales; family Acidobacteriaceae; genus Telmatobacter. The sequence goes on from CAVPBL010000021.1 coordinate 134,302, forward strand.
TGCGAGCCATCGCGTGACGGTGGGCGCGGATGCGGAGCTGGCGACGCGCACGTTGCGCGCGCGCGATCTGAACTGGATCAGCATCGCGGAGTTGACTGCGCCGATGCGTGTGCGCGCGAAGATCCGGCACCGGCACGAGCCGGCGTGGGCCACGCTGGAGCCGGCGGGCGCAGATGAGGCCTTGGCCACGTTCGACGAGCCGCAGCGCGCGGTGACGCCGGGTCAAGCCGCGGTCTTTTACGAAGGCGACGAAGTCGTGGGCGGGGGATGGATCGTGTGAGGCTCAGCAGGCATCGCAACTGTCGTGGAGATGCGAGGGCTTGCGAGCAAGAGCGGGCCTTCCACCCCAACGACGAGGACCTGTTGTTGGGGACCCCGGCGGAGGCCCGCACGACAGATGGGATGAGACGGCTGGTCTCGCGGTACAGCTAAGCTGACCGCAGCGCACTCGAGGGTGCTGAAAAGGAGACCAGCCGATGAAGAAGGTTAGCAGGCGTGCCACGAAATTGGAAATGGTGTTGAGGGACAAGCCCGAGATCACCGTAGGCTTGGACCTGGGCGACCGGTTTAGCCGGTATTGTTTTTTGAGCGCGGAGGGGGAAGTGATCGAAGAGGGCCGCATGGCGAGCAACCAAGCGGGGTTGCGGAGACATTTCGAGGCAGAGCCGCGCCTGCGCATTGCCCTGGAGTGCGGCACACACTCGCCCTGGGTCAGCCGTTTGCTGACGGCGCTGGGTCACCAAGTGATCGTGGCCAACGCGCGCAAGATCCCGGCCATTACCGCCAGCGAATCGAAGAACGACCGCAACGACGCTGAACAACTGGCGCGGTTGGCAGCTTACGATCCCAGGCTGCTGGTGCCGCTGGAACATCGCAGCCAGGAGCAGCAGCAGGATCTGAACCTGATCCAGGTTCGCTCCACGCTGGTGCGGGCGCGGACCATGCTCGTCAACGCGCTGCGCGGGCTGACCAAGAGCGCCGGCGGGCGGCTACCGTGCTGCTCGACCGAGTCGCTGCCCACCCGCGTCCGGGCGCACATTCCCTCTGCGCTGACTGCGGCTGCCGGTCCGCTGCTGGAACAGATCGCTCAGCTCAACCGCCAGATCGCCGCGCTGGACCGGCAGATCGACAAGCTGCGGGAGAAGTATCCGGAAGTCGGTATTTTGCGCACGGCGCCTGGCGTGGGGCCAGTGGTGGCCGCGGCCTATGTGCTCACGCTGGGCCGCCCGGATAGCGGAGCCAACCGCTCAGCGGGCGCATTTCTGGGGCTGCGCCCCAGACAGAGCCAGTCGGGAGACTGCGATCCGCAAATGCGCATTACCCGGGCCGGCGACATCTACCTGCGTAGTCTGCTGGTGCAATCGGCGCAGTACATCCTTGGCCGTTTCGGTCCCGACTCGGCGCTACGCCGATGGGGGCTGAAGCTGGCCGCCAGCGGAGGCAAGCGCGGCAAAAAACGCGCCCTGGTCGCAGTGGCCCGCAAACTGGCCGTGCTGCTGCACAGCATGTGGCGCAGCGGTGAGTGCTTCCAACCGTTTCCACAACCACCGGCCGCGGTCCCGGCCAGGGCCTAAAACACGCTTCTGAAGTTCGACGCAACCGCCAGGATGGCAGAACCGTTCCATGGAAAAACAATCTCGAACCCGGGTGACTGCGGCGACCGGCTTGGCCTTTAAAGGCCGCGCGACAGATAGCAGCACCCATTCATCACCATCGGGTCCCAAAAGGCACCGAGCCCATGCGGCTCACATCGAGTGCGGATAGAAGCCCGAGATGAATTTCAAAGACAAAAGCAACAGCAAAAGCAAAAACTTTCCAATGAATGAAAAAACAAAAACACCTTGACTCAACCAGCCGTCTCATAGAAGCCGGTCTGGACAGGCTGCGGAAAAAGGCCTGAGCTTTGGGCGGAGTTCAGCAAGAACTGCATCCCACAGGGCCTAAAGGCCCTCATTGATTTTGCGACGCTTTCGGCACGACTGAAGTCGTGCCCTGACACTTCGCGCTCCTCCGAGGCAGTTTTTCCGCAGCCTGGGGAGACCGGCGTTACTTCGGCCGCGCCATATCGAAGCGGTCGTGGGTGCGGACGTAGGTTGGCCCGCCCATGCGGCCGATGGCATTCAGCTTGTCCGGGTCGATCTTATAGCCGTCGAGAAGCGACTCGAGCACGTGGAAGCGGAGAACCTCGCCGAGCACAAGCATGCCGCCGCCGGGCTGGTCGCTGACGGGCACGATCTGGCGCAAGCGGCACTCCATTTGCACCTTGCTTTCGGCCACGCGAGGCGGCTTGACGAGATCGCTGGCCAGCGGCGTGAGGCCGGAGAGCGCAAATTCGTCGATATCGGGCGGCACGTCGGCAGAACAGGCGTTCATCTGCTCCGCAAACTCCTCAGAGACGATGTTGACGACAAACTCGCCCGTGGCCTCTGACGTTTTCCAAGGTGTCCTTGTAAGGCCGCGGGGCGGAGCGGACGGATGTGCAAAAACACACGACGGGTGGATTGGAACTGCATGCGGTGAAGTAGCTGAAGGGCGCGAGGTTTCTCACGCCCGCCGCATCCACGCTGGACACGAAGGCGATAGGCCGCGGCACAATCATGCCGATCATGAGCTTGTAGATGTCGTTGGCCGCGATCTGGGCAGGATCCAGTGCGCGCATTCCTCACTCCGCCTTCACCCTGGTTCGGCCGCGGTCGCGGAACCTTCAGCCGCAGGAACGAGCTGCGCTAGACAAACATATCGTTGTCGCCGGAAGCGCGGTCCGCGTTTGAGCGAGGCGCAGGCCCGTAATTGCGCAGCGATTCAAGCGCCGCCTTGGCCGAGGCCAGGATCGCGGAGAGCTGGCGCATGGGCTTGGAGACGGTGTCGGCCATGAAGTCGCCTGGCGCGCTCGACGCGTCGAGGACATTGGTCAGCATGGTGTCGATGCGGCTGGCCTGGCTGCGCACGCGCGTCGATGATCTCATTGGCCGCGTATTGCACGTCGGCGGTCTGCAAGCGCAGGGAATGTGTGAGGGCGGCCAGTCCTCGGCGGTGTGCTTCGATCTTCGGCGCCAGGCGCGTAATCAGGTCGCGGGTCTTGTCCACTGACCGGCACGACCGAGGAGCGGAGTTCCTCGAACTTCTCGTCGGACGGAGCTGGCCGCTTTGCGCATGCCGATGAAGGCGGCCAATAGGACGATGGCCTGAATCAACATGGCCAGCGCGACCACGGCGATCAAGATGAGCTGAAGGGTCTGATTGTCGAGCTTGGCATGGTGATGCATCTCGCGCAGGGACTCTGCGGTCTTGCGACTAAACCGATGGAGCTCGCTCCCCTGGCGGAGAAAGCGGCATTTTCCCCGGAGCCGGCGCGGGAGCCCATTTCGATCGCTCTCGCGTCCAGCTCCGGAAGGGAGTGAAGAAGCCGAGGCCGGATCATGCGATCCGGATCGAACGGCCGGCCCTCAGAACTCGTGAGTTTCGGTTCGTTGGTGGATCGACTCTGTACGCCTGACGGCCAGCATCCACGGCCGCAGCTGACCCGGTTGGTCTGGTCGGCAACGAGATTCTTGCCCCGCTCCACAAACTCTTCCCATTGCGCGCGTCCGCGATCGATAACCTCCCGGCCGCGATCGACGTACTCGCTTACTTGCTCCTTGCTCTTATCGACAAAGGCGCTCACCTGCTCCTTGCCCTTGTCGACCATTGCGCTGACATTTTCCGCGGCCTCGCGCGTGCGGGCGCGAAGATACTCGTGCCCTCGCGGGCGCCGTTGGCGATGTCCTCGCGGGTTTCACGGCCGCTCTTGGGAGCATAAAGAATGCCGACCAGAGCGCCGACGCCCAATCCGGCCAAAAACCAGGCCAATCCGTAGGATTTGTTTTCCTCTGCCATAACGAAATCTCTCCTTTCGCTGCGCTTCAAAGGATGCCTGAGCGTATCAAACACTGTCCAGTTTACCGCAACCGGCTGCCTGCATGCGGCAGTTGATCGCGCTGAGCAGTGTACCTGGACGCGGAAGCTCGTATGACGCATTGGGCACGCGTTCGAGTGCGCGGCAGGCGACGTCATGAATCATCCGCCGCAGCCGCAGGTGTGCGCCAGAACTTCAGCGAAGTGGAGGGCCTTGACGTGGCCGAGCTGGTCGATCTGCTCGCGGCAACTGAAGCCGTCGGCAACGATGATCGTCGTGGGGCCGGCGGATTGGACGGCGGGCAGCAGGCCCTGGTTGGCGATGGTTTTCGAGACTTCGAATTTGTCGGCCTCAAAGCCGAAGGGGCCGGCCATGCCGCAGCAGCCGGCCTGGATGGGCTCGACCGTGGCGCCGGCCTGGCGCAGGAGCGCGATTTCGTTGGCCGGCCCGCCGAAGACGGCTTTGTGATGGCAGTGGCCGTGGAGGAGAATGTGCGCGCCCTGCAGGCGGCCCGGCGACGAAATCCGGGAGCGTTGGCGGCGAGCCAGTCGGCGAGAAGCCAGACCTGCTCGGCTCAGGCGCTGCGCGCGCGGATCGTTGGGGAAAAGTTCGAGCAGTTCGTCCTTGAAGACGCTGGCGCAGCTTGGCTCGAGGAAGATGAAGGGCAGGCCGGCTTCGATTTGCGGAGCCATGCGGTCGAGAACGTGCGCGAGATAGGAGCGGGCGGCGCCGAGAGAGGCCGAAGTCGTAGAGCGGGCGGCCGCAGCAGATATGGCCCTGCGGCGTTTCGACGCGGAAGCCGCCTGGGTGAGAACGGTTTCGGCGGCGGCGAGAGATTGCGGGTGGTAGTAGTTGTTCCAGGTGTCGGGCCACAGCAGAACCACCTGCGGTGGGGCAGCATCTTCGACAACGAGTTGGGGCAGTCCTCGACAGCTTCGCGCTGCGGAGCATTTCGCGCCATTCTGGATAGCTCTTCGGCGCCAGGCGCGGCAGTTGCCGCTCGCTGGGCGACGCCGGCGATGCGCTTGATGAGCGGGCTGGTGAGCGGGCCGGTGAGGATGGCGTTGGTGAGCGCCGGGGCGAGCGAGCCGTAGCGCGCCAGCCGGTCGGCAAAGCCGAAGATGTAGTGGTGCAGCGGGTGCAGGCGGCCCTTGTAGCGCTGGGCCAGGAACTCGGATTTGTAGGCGGCCATGTCCACCTGCACCGGGCACTCGGATTTGCAGGCTTTGCAACTGAGGCAGAGGTCGAGGGCCTCGTGGACGGCGCGGCTCTGGAAGCCTTCCTCGCGCAGGGCGCCGGCGAGCATCTCCCAGAGCAGGTGGGCGCGGCCGCGGGTGGAGTGCTGCTCCTCGCCGGTGGCGCGGTAGCTGGGGCACATGACGCCGCCCTCCGTGTTGCGGCAGGCGCCCACGCCGACGCAGCGCTCGGTGGCGCGCTCGAGCGAGCCGTCGTCTTCGCGCAAACGCGAAATGGGTTTCCCAGATCTGCCGGATGGATGCCACGCGGCCCGATCGGATGGAGCATCGCGCGGTGCATGGCGGAGATTTTCCGTCGGATCGTAGACGCGCACCGCATCGGAGAGCTTGCCGGGATTCATGCGGTTGTCCGGGATCCCAGAGCATTTTGAACTCGCGGAAGGCCTCCATGAGCTCAGGACCGAACATTTTGGGCAGCAGCGCGGCGCGCGCCTGGCCGTCGCCGTGCTCGCCGGAGAGCGATCCGCCGAAGCGAGAGGACGACATCGGCGGCGCGATCGATGAATTCGCGGAAGTTGCGCATGCCTCTCGGTGCTGCGGAAGTCGAAGTTGATGCGCATGTGGACGCAGCCCTGGCCGTAGTGGCCGTAGAGCGGGCTGCGGTAGCCGTACTCGGCCATGAGCGCGGTGATCGCGCGCAGATAGTTGCCGAGCTGCGCGGGAGGAACGGCGGCGTCTTCCCAGCCTTCCCAGCGGTCGGGCTCGCCGGGCACAAAGACCATGGCGCCGAGAGCGGACTCGCGCACATGCCAGACGGACGCGGCTTCTTCCGGCGTGCAGATGTGGGCGACGGGCGGGGAGGGCCAGGATTGCGAGGCGCGGGCGATGGACTCGGCCTTGGCCTGCGCCTCTTCGGCCGACCATGCGCCCATCTCGACCAGCAGAAAGCCGACGCCGGGCGGCAGCCGGTCGAGATCCTTGCAGCGCGAGGCCTTTGCGGCGCATGAAATCGACAAGCAGATGATCGAAGCCTTCGAGGCCGATGGGCTTGTGTTCGAGGGCGAGCGGAACGGCGTCGGCGGCGAGAAATGCGTCGTCGAAGCCGAGCACCGTGAGCACGCGGAAGGGCGGGCTGGCGGTGAGATTGAGCGTGGCGGAGACGATGTTGGCGCAGGTGCCTTCGGAGCCGACCAGCGCGCGGGCGACGTGGAAGTCGTTCTCGGGCAGCAGCTCGTCGAGGTTGTAGCCGGAGACGCGGCGGGGGATGCGCGGGAACTTTTCGCGGACCAGGGCGGCGTAGCGGTCGCGGATGCGCGCCAGGCCGGCGTAGATTTGGCCGACGCGGCCGCCGGCGCGGATGAGCGCGTCGAGCTGCTCGGGCGGCGTGGCGCCGACGGTCATGCGCGTGCCGTCGTAGAGAACGATGTCGAGCGATTCGACGTTGTCGACGACTTTGCCGCCCAGCAGGCCGTGCACGCCGCAACTGTTGTTGCCGATCATGCCGCCGAGCGTGCAGCGCGAGTGAGTGGCGGGGTCGGGCGCGTAGGTGAGGTGGTGCAGCTTCGGCGGCGTCGCGCAGGCGGTCGAGAACGATGCCGGGCTCGACGCGGGCGAGCTTGGCTTCGGGATCGATCGACGTGAGCGCGTTCATGTAGCGGGAATAAGTCGAAGACCACGGCCACGTTGACGCATTGGCCGGCGAGGCTGGTGCCTGCGCCGCGGGGCAGAACGGCGGCTCCCGTTGCGCGGCAGGCGGCCAGAGCGGCTTCGACGTCGGCGGCGTCGCGGGGAAAGACGACGCCGATGGGGAGCTGGCGGTAGTTGGAGGAGTCGGCGGCGTAGAGCGCGCGCGAGCCGAGATCGAAGCAGCACTTCGCCGCGCAGGGATTTCTTCAGCAGGGCTTCAAGCTCGCGATGCGCGGAGAAGCGCTCATGGTCGAGCGGAGCGGGGTTGGAGAGGATGGAAAACGAAGAAGTGCTCACGTTGGAATGGTAGCGCGTGAGGGGCGAACTGTGGCTGGAGAAGGTCGTTTCCGGATTGCCCGCGATCTGCCCACAAAATGGCCCTTCCGGGTGTCGTGAGCGGAAAAATGCTAAACGGCGTCCTTCTGATGACATCCTTGGCAATGCGTGGCAGTATCAAGATCCTCATGGTTTTGGGGGCGGTCTTTTATGCGGAATCCCACTTTCGTTGCGCTTGTCGCTTTCATCGCTGTGTCGATCCTATTCAATCGGCAGGCTGCGTGGGCGCAGAGCTCGGCGTCGAGCGAAGCGGAGAGCAGGGTCAGCGACAGTGGCAAAGCACTTGTGGTTGGGCATCCGTTTTCTGCGATCAAATATGCAAGGCGCGTCAGAGTCCTCCCGGACGGGAAGCAGCAATTTCTCTCGAACGAGAGATATCCCATCCGGATCGCGCGCGACGCAGATGGCCGGTTGACGATGCAGATAATCGACACGGCCGGCCTCTATCCGGAGTGCGATCGACTAGACATTCTCGTCCCGCCGATCTGCCCCTCCTGGGGCGTTTTTGTCATCGATCCGGTAGCTCATACCGTGACCCATTGGCCAGAGGGTGAAATTGCAGGCCACATCGCGGTTGACTTCCCGCTCTCCGCCGCCGATCTGGAGCAGGTTGTACGCACAACCTCGGAATTGCCCGAAGTTCCGCCGGACTTCAGCTCAGACGATGGCGAGGTGAGCACCACGGACTTGGGCGACAAAGTCATAGACGGGATTGTTGCTCACGGGGTGAGATCGACCCTCCGCTACACAAGGATTCAGTCGGGCAAGAGTGTGCATCTCACCCGAATTCACGAGGTCTGGACCGCGCCGCAGATGAAGCTCGTCGTGAGGGTTGCTGACGGCGATCCGAATGGAGTGGAGACGGTATGGGGTTTGGAGAAGATTTCCCTTGGACCCGATCCCGCGCTCTTCCGGCCTCCAGAAGATTACGAAATGCAACACCGAGCTTCCGACAAAGGGGCTATGCACGATTTTGAGTACCTGGAATCGTGGTTTGAGAGATAGTTGGAGAGAATCGGAAACCAGCTCCGCTAAGCGAATCAAGTTCGAACCCAGACTTCCGGTGAGCGTGGTCGCCAGCTTGAAACCATACCCTCTGTACTTGCGTTCGATTGAGGCGTGAAGCACTAGCGCGCAGGCCACTCTTCAACGACCACGCCGAGATCGTTGAGCTGGCGAATCACGGCTTCGACGTTGCGGCGAACCTTGGGCCGGTCTTTGGGCGCGGCGGAGGAGGACTCAGCCACAGCGATGACACGGCCATAGCGCCAAGCGCCGGGAGGAATGGCGACAACGGCTTGATCGAGATCGGAGAGGCGCAACTCGAACTCCTGGCGGCGAGCGGCCTCAGGGCGGAGCATGCTACCCTGCCCCACCGGGCTGGGGTTCGCATCGGGCAGCAGGATGCGCAGCGTAACCGTGGCGGCGCCGACGGAGAGAAATGGATTGGCCCATGCGGCAGGGTCGTGGACATCGATGTACAGGCTTTTGGTGGGCAGAGGAATCTGTTCAAGCTGGGCCCGTTCGGCATCCTGCTCCGTAGCCGTGACCTGGGCCTGGTGTTCGGCTTTGGCGGCGTTCTTGGCCACGACCTCCACGGCCTGCTCTTCCTTGTGGCAGGCCGCAAGAGAGAAAGCCAGAAGCAGGGCCATAAAGCGGGCAATTCCTCTTATGCGGGGACGCAGAATCACGAAATCAAGGATAGCAGGGGGATGTCTCAACCGCGGGGCGAGCTACTTGCTTGAGGGGAGCACCGATCGGCCTCCAGCCGCACCGGCGCCGGCATTCTAACCGCGCCGTATTTCAGGCGTTTCTTCAGGTTCATCGCCGGTTGTTCGATGATTCGATAGCTGAGAATAGCAAGCAACACGGTCAGACCAAACACAATCGCGGAGGATGCCAAAAGCGCGCAGAAATGGGGCATGAACCCGGCAAGATAAGGAGCGAATACGCTAAAAAAGCAACCAAAATAGGTAAAGTGAAAGAGATACAGCGCGTAACTCCTTGCTCCCAGCCAGCAGATTCCATTGCCGCTGCAAATACGGCAAAGAAAGCGACCTTCCTGCATCAGAGCCACAACTATCCCTGCTGCCGTCAGGTTCCACAGGGGGATCAGGAAAGCGGCGCGTAGCCAGGTTGTGGCCATTGAATCGCCCGTCACAACAGTGATCAGGACGATCGCGCACAAACCAGCCAAAGCCACATACTTCGCCACCCGCACGAGTCGCAGGTGGATCGTGTCACCGCGGACAATCGCCAGAGCCGCGCCCAGCATGATTGCATCCACTCGGGTGGGCGTCCAGAAGTAAACGAACCACGGCGTCAATTTCAACCAGGGAGCGGCAAAGCGCCGCGCAAAGCTGAATCCGATCAATGCCAGCGTAACTCTGAGGAGAACGCGGCGATTGGGACAAATCCATACCACAAGGGGCCATAACAAGTAGAACTGTTCTTCCACGCTCATCGACCAGAGAATGGAGGACCTGACCCTCTGGAATCCACTCGGTGGACGTGTAACTTGGGAAGAGATTCTGCACATACAGGAAATGGACCCAGAACTGACGGCTCAACGAGTAGCTGTTGAGGAAGGCGAACAATACTACAGCCAGCAAAGTCAGGTAATAGAGAGGAAAAACGCGTAGAACGCGGCGGGAATAAAAGACTTTGAAGTAGCCTTGCCTCTCCCGCGTGTCGATGAGAATACCGCAAATAAGAAAGCCCGAAAGTACAAAGAACACCGGCACCGTCACCCACTCTAGCCCTTCGAGAAGAAACAAGGGATACGACCACCACCTATGCAGCGCACCAAGTCCTGGTCGCAACAGCGCAATAAAGACGGCAAGAAATGCGAATCCCCGCACCCCTTCGAGAGAGGGAAAGAATACGCGTTGGCGATCGGGTCCGCTAATCTGCGCCATACATCTTCATATTGGGCCCCTAGCGGTGGTCTTGAACGAATGAGGCAAGTTCTCGCTATCGATCGACGCCGGCGCGCCCGGCGTCTGGAAACCATGCCCTGGGGAAGAGCTCGGCTTCGGGAAGTATAACCGGATGTATGAGCACTATCAATGCATTGCGCGGCCCCGAGCGAAGCAGCGATGCAGCGAACAGCGGGCGCGAGGCGCGGTGCGAAAAGCCAGCATCGAAGCGCCCGCCCCTTTAATTTCGGGAAAGCGCGAAGCCGCCAACGAATCTATTTCGCGATAAGGCTGCGGGCGATCGAGTCGAGGACGCCGTTGAGGAAGTTGATGGACTCGGGGGCGCAGTAGCGGCGGCCGATCTCGAGCGCCTCGTTGATGACGATGGGAAAGGGCGTGGATTTGAAGCCGAGCAGCTCGGCGACGGCCATGCGCAGCAGATTGCGATCGACGGCGGGCATGCGATCGAGGCGCCAGTGCGTGGAGTGGCCGGCGATGAGCGCGTCGATCTTCTCCTGCTCGGCCAGGGCGACGCGGAAAAGGTCTTCGGCAAAGCCGCGGACTTCGGGCTCGACCGGGATCGCCGGCCTTCCAGAAGGTGGCGCGCACCTGATCGGGGGTCTGGTGGCCGATGTCCGCCTGAAAGAGCATCTGCATGGCGAGTTCGCGGGACTTGCGGCGATGGCGGCTGAGTCAAGCGGGACCGCCTTGTTGCAGTTTGCGGCGCAGGCTGACCATTTCAATGGCCGCGGCGGCGGCTTCAAAGCCCTTGTTGCCGGCCTTGATGCCGGCGCGGTTCGAGCGCCTGCTCAAGAGTCTCGCAGGTGAGCACGCCGAAGCTGTGGGGAATGCCGGTCTCCTGCTGCGACTGGCCGATGCCGCGCGCGACTTCGTTGTAGATGGCCTCGTAGTGCGCGGTTTCTCCGCGCAACAGGCAACCGAGCGTGACGATGGCGTCCACGCGGCCAGCGTTGGCGCAGGCGCGGGCGGCGGCGGGAATCTCCCACGCGCCGGGAACGCGGACGACCTCGATATCGGCGCGGTCGGCGCCGCTGCGCAGCAGAGCGTCAAGCGCGCCATCGAGCAGGCGGTCGGTGATGACGGCATTCCAGCGCGCGACGACGATGGCGAACTTCATGCCGGCGGCGGAAAGATCGCCTTCGAGGGCGACGGGCTTGCCTTTGACGGGATCGGACCAGGCCCAGAAGCTGAAGCGGAAGCCGGGTTCGGGCTCGACGGTGAAGAGGCGCGACTTCCAATGGGTTTCGGTGATCGGCGAGAGGCGCGCGACGGCGGCGTCGCCTGCCACTGCGCGCGCAGCCAGGCTTCGGCCGCCTGATGAATGGAGTCGAGCGACGTGACTTCGATGAGGACATCGGCGGTGGATGGGAACCGGCCATCGACAAACTCGAGATTGCCGAGCGGAGCCAGGAACGAAGCGCCGCGCGATCCCTCTTCCTGCCATCCTTTGCCGGGGGCAAAGCCGAGCGCGGCAAAGAAGCCGCCAGCCGTTCATAGGCCGCCGCGCTGCCGGCAGGACGCAGAAACGAGATGCCCTTGATCATGAGTTGATTTTATCGTGCGGAGGGGCGGAGACCGGCTTGCGTGCGCCGGCGCTCGTGCGAGACCCGCAAGGCTCATGAGCATGCGTCACGGCGAACGGCGCATAAAAGGCCGGCGCGACCGACTTCGTGCTGCCGAGATCGAAGAGCTTACGGTGGTGAGCGCGGCTTGACGGTAATGACGGTGGCCGGAACAATTGGTGCCGGCAGGTGTGTCGGATAGAGACAGACCGGCGTCGTTGCCGCCGGCTGAGACCGGCGTGCAGGCGGGCAGATTGGGGCTGAACTGCTGCGTGTCGGTGGGCGGCGCTGCATGCTCAGGTTGGTGGGAATGCTGATGAAGTGGATCTCGTTGTCGCCCGCGGTGGAGACGAAGAAGATGGAGTTATCGGGAGAGAACGCGCCGGCGAGCGGAGCCGTGGGCGGCGTCGGCAGACGTACTGTCGGCGAAGGTCACATAGCCGACGGTGCCAGCACCGCTCGGCCTGGGCAGGTAGTACGGCAGTTGCGCCGCCGTGGTGGAACTGTGGCGTGTTGTAGGTGATGAAGGCGATGGGCGCGGCCGTGGTGACGGAAGCCGTGGTGGGCGCCGTGCCGGTGACGACCTGATTGACGGCGCGCGTTGGTGCACGCCGGTCAGGTTCACCGTTCCGTTGAGCGTGGGGTTGGTGGAGAGCGGCGTGAGCGTCTGCACCTGATTGGGCGGCGTGCCGGTGGTGGTTTCAGGACATCCGCCGCGAGAAACTGGGTCGTCGGAGGAATGTGACGCCGATATCGTCGAGCGTGATGCTGCTGCCGTTGAGCGATGCGCCGAGAATATGCGCGCCGTCCGTGGTGGCGCCCAGCACGTTGGTCAGGCAGATTGACGGAATCGCTCTGGGGATAGAACTGAATGCTGGCGTTATTGCCGACCGTGCCGGAGGGCACCAGGTGTGCGCGACGGTGGGATTGCCGGCGAGATAGGCGCCCACGCCGGGGACGGTGATGGCCAGATTCTGCGAGCTCCGCCGGAAGCGGCTCGAGGATCGTAGGTGCTCCAGCCGGTATTGACGTTATAGACGTAAAGCGTATTGGTGTGATTGCCGCCGAGCGCGTGCGCTATCGACGATATAGAGGGTGTTCGAATCGGGCGTCCAGGCGGCGGCGACTCCCAGCCCGCCGAAGGTGACGGACGTGCCGCCGGACGGTGTTGTAGAGATAAAAGAGGCCGCGATCTGATCGTTGATGAGCACCTGGTTGCCATTCGGCGAAACGGCCAGCACCACGCCGGGAACGCGAGGTGTCCTGCTTGGTGAGGAGTTGTTGGCGGTGGAGTAGATCATCAGCTCGCGTGACGAGCCGAAGTAGAGATTGTTGCCCGCCTGGTCCATGACCATGGAGTTGGGCACGTAGGGCAGGCGCACGGTAGAGCCGGGGTTGCCGGTGAGCAGTTCGATGGGGCAGAAGTACTGCGACTGGCCGGGCGCCCCGAACCAGACAAAGTCGCTGGTGGTGCCGGGGACGATGATGCTGACCGGGTTGGAGGAGATGGACAGGCCGGTGCCATTCAAGCCGAACTCGTTGATGGGTGCGGGATTGCAGATCGGCGGCTCGCAGACGGCATAGACCGAGGCGACGCCGGGGAAAGCGGCGGTGATGGAGCCGCTGCCGTCGGCAGTGATGTCGATGGGGTTGGTGGACTGGTAAGTCAGAGTGAGGCCGGTGATGGGATTGCCCTGGGTGTCGAGTGACGGTGGTGGTGAGATTCTGCGCGACGCCCTGGGTGACGACGCCTTTGGTGCCTCCGTTGGCGAGTGGAACTGATGGATCGGGCGGGCAGGTGGAGAAGTAGCCGGCCGACGAAGCCGATTGCGCGATGGTCGCGGTGATGGCGGTGGTGCCGGGCTGCTGCGCGGTGATGACATTGGTTGGTAGGCGTCGATGGTGGCGACGGATGGAGTTGCCGACCGAAAAGTTGAGCGTGCCGATGGACGTGCCGCAACTCGGGACCGAGGTGACGCCGGGCGCCAGACCACCCGGCAGCGTAATTGCAGTAACGGTCGACGGCGCGCAGAACTCGTACTGTGGCTGACCGCTGCTGTCAGTGCAGTAGCAGGCCTGGGCGTCGAGGTGCGCCTGCTGGTTCTGCGAGAAGCAACCTTGCGCTGGGAGCGCCCGAAAGCGGCAGTGGTCACCAGACTGATATGGTGACCGGCGCGTGAATGTATACCGCGACGGGGTTGGAGGTGACCGAATCGGCCGTGGCCGTGATATAGGCGACGCCGTAGGGCAAGCCGCTCGTGAGGGCAAGGGATTGGGGTAGTAGCAGTAGGTGTAGTCGGCGATGCCGCCGCCGGTGTTGCGGTTCCAGGTGCCGGCGCAGATGCCGCCGCTGGGCGAGATGTCGACCAACTGATTGTTGGTGGTGCCGTAGCTGTAAGCCTGAGGAACCACTCGAGGCCGTGATCGCCCTTGCAGGTGGTGGCGATGGGCGCCTGAATCTGGGTGGTCTGCCCGTAGGCCAGCGAGATGCCCGCGATCTGCGGCTGCAGCGTGATGGACGCTACGTCGGTGTCTTTCAAGCCGAAGCCCAGGCCGTTGCAGTAGTTCCCCGCCGGGTTGCGCATGCAGCCGGAGATGGAAATCCCGGCCGGAATGGCCAGGCCAAGCAAACAAACAAGCGTCAAGAACCGCCGCATGAATCCTCCCCGCCCCGCGCCGTCGAACCGCGGAACGGTCTCTGAAAGAACACGTAAAGAAAAATGAGTTATAACCGCCCCTTCCCATGCTCCGGGTCGACCCGCAACCGGTGAATCGCACCCAAGCCACAGGTCCTCGGCGGCACACTGCCGCATGCGGCCGGAGGGGCGAAACGCACACTGCAATCTCCAAGGAAAAAGTGTATCAGGACGGGGCCACCTCTGGCATGAACGAGATTGCTCGTAGCCTCTGACAAATAGACTGCCCAGGACCGGATAGCGAGCAACGGGCGATCAGGACCCGGGCGGCATGTAGCGGGCGAACCAGTCGACGGCGCGCTCAGGACGTCGCGGCGGTGGCGGGGTCGGTAAAGCCGTGGCCCTCGTTGGGATAGACGACCAACTGCGTGGGGACATGCAGGTCGCGCAGGGCATGCCAGAACTCGAAGGACTGGGGCGCGGGACATTCGCCGTCGCGGTCGCCAACCACGACAGCGTGGGGGTGTGCGCCTGCTTGATGAAGGTGATGGCGGAGCTTTTGGCGTAGACCGCGGGTCGTCGTAAACCGAGGCGCCGAAGTAGGGAATCATCCACTGGTCGATGGAGTTTTCGCCGTAGTAGCGAAAGCCAGTCGGAGATGCCCGCGCCGGCGACGGCGGCGCGGAAGCGGTGGGTCTGGGTGACGGCGAACATGGTCATGAATCCGCCATAGCTCCAGCCGGTGATGCCGACGCGGTTGGGGTCGACGGGGTATTTGGCCAGAACGGTGTCGACGCCGGCGAGGATGTCGCGCAGGTCGCCGTAGCCGAAGTCCTTGCGGTTGGCCTGGGTGAAGGCTTCGCCCTGGCCGTAAGCTGCCGCGCGGATTGGGCATGAGGACGAAGTAGCCGAGGGCGGAGAAGGCGGTGGCGCTGAGGCCGCCGCACCGCCGCTCCAGCGGGAGAGGACAGCCGCGGCGGGACCGCCGTGGACCTCGACGATGAGCGGGTACTTCTTTGGCGGGATCGTAGTGCGCGGGCAGCAGGAGCCAGCCCTGGACGTGGAAGTTGTCGTTGGTCCAGGTGAGAGAGACGGATTTGCCCCAGGCGGGCTGGACGCCGTCGTTGAAGTGGGAGAGCTGGGTGAGGCCGGGAGACCGCAGGCCGAGGTGGATGAGTGTTCGGGTACATTGGCGCCGAGGCGGTGAAGATCTTCGGCGTGGAGGCGGCTGAAGGTGCTGGCGTGAAAGACGAAGAGGGAGCGGTCGGCGGTGGCGGAGAGGCTGTGTCGAAGCTGCCGGCGCCGACGGTCGCCGGGAATGCTGAAGACGGGCGAGCCGAAGGCGGTGGGAGCGCTGTCGCTGCCTGGAACGTGCAGAGCGAACGAGCTGAGCAGTTGCCGCCAGCGATTTCGCTGACAAAGATGTGCTCGTTGCCGTCCCATGTGATCCATGCGGGCGGAGGTGGGACGGCCGGGAGTGAGGTCGCGGGGCTGCGCCGCCGGTGGAGGAAACGATCCAGACATCGCCGCCGGTGACGCCCTGATCGCTCATGAGGCCACCGATGAAGGCGATGGATTTGCCGTCGGGCGACCAGCGCGGAACAGCGATCTGCAGGCCGTGGAGGGGGCCGGAGACTTCGGCGGGGGCGAGGATGGCATTGGGATGGATCCGTGCACCCTAGGTCGCCAGGCGCGGGGACCAGGGGGCACCCGCAGGTTTTGAATCAGGTGCTATCCCGGGTCTCAGAAGCGAGACCGGGGCACCCAAGGTTGCGTGTAGAGGCTGGCGACCCACCAGTTGTTTTCGCCGGGAGGGTCGGCGGCGATGTAGGCGAGGGATTTGGAGTCGGGCGACCAGTCGAACTCGAAGACGTGGAGATTGGGCGGGCGTGACAAGGTCGGGGGCGGCGGGCGTGGGCAGTCGGCGGAGGCGACGGCGACGCGCTGGACCTCGACATGGTCTTCGCCGATGACGCCGGAGGGCGGCGTTCTCGGCGGCGAGGGCTCCGGCGGGGCGGGTGGCTCCTTCCACATAAAGGAAGGCGATGCGGGCGCCGTCGGGGGAAAAGGCGGGCTGCGTCGACGTAGCCATGGAGATCGGTGAAGCGGCGCGCCGGGATGCCGTCGAGACGGAGAGAAGATAAAGGTCGGGTTGTTCGCCGGGATTGGGCGCAATCGGAGAGGAAGACGAGGGCGGCGGAATCGGGCGACCATGCGAAATCGTGTTCCGTGCAGGATTGATTAGGCGAGGCCGCAGTGACGAGCGGGCTTTGGCCGAGATTATTGAGGGGTGCGATGCGGATCTCGCCGCGCTGGAACCAGGCGATGCGCTTGCCATCGGGAGAGATTGCGACCTCGCCGATGGAAATGCCGCGGTTGAGACTGGGAAGGATTTGGTCGAGGCGAGCCAAGGAAGGCGCGAGGGTGGCCTGCGCGGGGGCTGCGGCCAGGCCCTGGGCGCGAGCGGGAAGGACGGAGGCGGCGCAAAGAGCCAGCGAAAAGGCGGCACGCCGGAAACTGCGCGGCAAGAGGGGCATAGGGGAATGGTAAAGCAGGGAACAGGGAACAGGGAGCAAGGGAACGAGGGAGCAGGTGTCAGGGATCAGAGGTCAGCGGGCAGTGGGACAGCGGGGCGTATTGGAAGGTGTTCTGCACGCCGATGGGATTGGTCGGCGTGGGAAGGATCGCGGTATCCCAGGTCCCAGAATCGGGACATGGGGCACCCAGCGGTGCACTGGAAGCTGGGGGACATCTACTGCTTGCGGATGCGCGATCTCCACAGGGTGGCAGCGAAGGCGCCGATGCCGCCCATGAGGGCCAGAATGATTGTGGGGTCTTCGGGCGAATCGTCGCAGCCGGTTTGGGCGCGGAGGGGCAGAGCGAGGGCCAGCATGAGGGTGAGGGCGAGGGCGAGAAGTGTCTTTTTCGGGTTCATGGTGTCCTCCTGATCGATATGCTTCGCGCCGGGCATCCAAGGCTGCACCCTATGGGAATCACTTTCGGAGACGGGCAGTTTGCTTGATTACGGCAACAATCCAAACGCCGCCACCGTAGATCCCGTGCCAAAGTAGACCTTTCCCTTCGCAACCGTCGGCGTATGGAAGTTCCCCAAAATCTGGGCAGTTTGGTCCCGATTCCCCGTAGCCTGGTTCGATGCGTAGAGCATTGTGGAAAGATTCGAGGCATCGAAAGCATACAGAACCCCATTTCCATTCGTCGGTTGAATCGCCCAGACAATTCCGTTGCTGTTGCCATTGGACGAAATGGTGAAACCCGAAATACCGATGGCTGTCGTGGTACTCATAGTGGCCGACGTTGCCACGAGCGCGTTGGAAATCGCGAAGGCCTTGAGGGTTTGGCCCGAGGGACAAACATACACGTTGTTGTTGAAATAAGCCGGCGTAGAGAAATTCTCTGAGGCGGCTCCGCTGCCGTTGATGGTAATTGTCTGGACAATATTGTTCGTTGAACTGTTGAACTGGCCCAGATTGTCGCGATTGACGACGTACATCTTCCCATCCTTGCCGGCCGCCACGGCATTGTGGTGCACCACGGTTGAGCTATCCACCAAATCCGGCAAAAGCAATAATCCTGCCGAGCCGAGATCCAGGTCTTGCTGGTCTAAAGTCACGGCGTTGAAAGGCGTCCAGTAGTCGGCAATCGTCAGCGTCCCGGAATTTGTGAGCCTGACAACCGAATCGGGATAATCATTGGCTCCGATGGGAGTCACATCATCCCCGGTGTTGGCAGTGACCACATAAACGGATCCCGCTGTGTCGGCGGAGGGACCCGCCTGCCCGTTCCACATGCCTCCCTGAATGCTGTTGGGATTCAGATCGATCTCGCCGCTCTGCGCAAGCGAGTCCGCGCTGTAAGAAATGAGGAATCCTGAATAGAGACCGCAATCCCCAGACTGACCGCCAAATGCGACGTAGATGTTGCCTCCCGTCTCCAGGAGCCCCGGCCTGTTGCTTTGCTCTCTCGCGCTGAATGTGACGACACCGCCCGAGACATTGCCCGCGGTCCCCGGATAGGTTGCTGAAACTGTCGCCGGCCCTGCAAACAGTTCGTTCCCGTTGGTCAAGTCCAACGCATGGAGGCGGAAGAACTGAGTCGTGTTGGTGGTGGAATTCATGGTCTTCGCCACTGCATAGATGGCGTTGCGGCCTCGATCGATGACCGGCGTTCCCAGGACGCCCGTGGGTGAAACATTGCCGCACGCGCCACCTGTCTGCTCGTTGAGGGCCGGCGCCTCTCCGGTTGGAACCAGCGACTTGCTCCAGAGAACCGTCGCTGTAGTGCCGCTGATGCTATCCGCATCCACCGCGTACACCATGTCATTCTCGGTAGCAAAGTAAATGACATTCTTCATCGTTCCCGAAATCGATATCTGGCCGAGATAGAGGACTTCCCCATCGATCCGGCCATCCACGGTGAACTCTCCCACTTTCCCAAACGTCGTGGATTTCACGTTCGCAGTGGTAAGGGTCGTCTCATTCGAGTTCAGCCCGTCGCGTGAATTGTCGTAGCGCCAGGTGACGGAGTCGCCGGGCAGCGTGCCGGCGCTCACGGTGAAGGAGTACCCGGAGCTTGCCTGCCCGCCCACAGTAACAACCACGCTCCCCGTCGTCGCTCCCACCGGCACAGGTGCGGTAATGTTCGTCGCGTCCCAACTCGCCGGTGAGGCCATCGTCCCATTGAACGTGACCGTGCTCCCGCCCTGTGTGGCGCCGAAGTTCGTCCCTGTAATCGTCACCGATGTCCCGACCGCTGCCGGGTTCGGCTGAATATTTGTGATGTTTGGAGCGGGGGGAGTGACTGTGAACAAATAACCATTACTCGCCTGGCCGCCCACCGTGACAACCACGCTCCCCGTCGATGCTCCCACCGGCACAAGCACGGTAATGCTCGTCGCGCTCCAACTCGCCGGTAAGGCCGTCGTCCCATTGAACGTGACCGTGCTCCCGCCCTGCGTCGCGCCAAAGTTTATCCCGGTAATCGTCACCGAGGTTCCGACCGCCGCCGGGTTCGGCTGGATGTTTGCGATGACCGGTGCGCCAGAGGAACCCGTAAGAATGCCAACGATGGGCGTCACCACGGGTGAGGCCAAACCGACAAATTCGGTCACGGTGTTGAGCGTGGCATTCGAGACCCAGACATTGCCGGAGCCATCGATTGCCAGTCGCAGGGACAAATTCAACCCGGCAGTGTAGCCGGTGGAAGGGGAGATGGCGGCACCTGAGGAGTTGAACTCGCTGATGGAGCTCGGGGGGAAGGGCGCGACGACGTTCGTGCTTCCGCGATTTGCGACCCAAACGTTGCCGACGCCATCAATGGCGATTCCCTCGGGGATGTTGAGGCCGCCACCGGTGTATCCCGCGGAGGTGGAGATGGGCGAACCGGAGGAGGCAAGCAGGCTGATTCTGTTCGCGCTGGATGCACTGTCCGCTACCCACACGTTGCCGGAGGCATCGATGGCGAGGCCCCAGGGATCTGCTAGGCCGCCGCCGGTATAGCCGGTGGAAGTGGAAAGGGGCGAGCCGCTGGAGTTGAATTCGCTGAGTGCGCCGGCAATGATGCTATCGGAGACCCAGACGTCGCCCGAGGCGTCGATGGCAAGGGAAACAGGGTTGGTGAGCCCTCCCCCGGTATAGCCGGAGGAAGTGGAAATGGGCGAGCCGGTGGAGCTGAACTCGCTGAGGCTACCGCCAACGTTGTTTACAACCCAGGCGTGGCCAAGCGAGTCAAAGGCGATGGCGTAGGGGGTGCTGAGCCCCCCGCCGGTGTACCCGGAGGAGGTGGAGACCGGCGTGCCGGTGGAGCCAAGCTCGCTGAGGCTGCTTGGAGTTACGTTTCCCGTCCAGAGATTGCCGGAGCTGTCGATGGCGATGCTGTACGGGTCAACAATGCCGCCGCCGGTGTAGCCGGAGGAGCCGGAGATGGGCGCGCCGAGAGGGCTGAGCTTACTGACGCTGTTGGCGCCGGTTGCCGTGTTCCCTATCCACACGTTGCCGGAGGCGTCGATGGCAACCGGAACGGGCGAATTCATCCCGCCGCCGGTGTAGCTGACGGCGATGGTGAAGTCATTGGGCGCGGCGCTGAGCATGGGCTGGAAGGGCGAAGTACCCGTTTGCAGACCAAAGAGGTTGACGATGTTGGCGCCGGGGTTGTGGGCGATGTTGAGCGCGGCCGTTGCGGTGTCAGCGGGCGCGGTGCTGCCGTTCATGGCGTTCGAGAACAGCGTGGTACAAGGGGTGGAAGTGGGTCCGGTGGAGTTTACACAGGCGGCGAGGATGTTGGCGAGGGTGTTGATCTCGCTCTGGGGCACGGCGCCGTTGCCCGCTGGCGTTGTGGCGCGGGCCACGCTCATGTTGACATCCTCTAAGTTGCTCATCGTGTCGGCCGCGTTTTGAGTGCCTGTGGCAGCCAAGGTGGTGTTGGGACTTCAAGGTATGCGTGGGATCGCTGGAGAAGCCGGCGAAGGCATAGGCGGATACAACGGTGGATATCTCGTTGACCACGGTGAAGGCGGAAGAGTCGCAGGCTTGTGCCGGGGCCACCAGGACCGCGGCTGAGTTCGCGCCTGAGCCCGGATTGCCACCGGCCGCGTAAAAATAAGTATGCGCATAGGCGCTGGGGCAGGTGTAGTCGCCGGTGATGGTGAAGTCGCCGTTTGCGTCGGTGGTGACGTAATAATTGCCGCTGCCGTCCTGGGCGGTGCCACTGGCACTGGTGAGCAGCGACACGGAGGCGTTGCCGCTGGAGGCAGGGATACCGGGGCCTCCATAGCCGGTGGTGTTGACTGCAAGAAGATACACGTGCGCGCCGACGATGGGATTCTGGCCGCCGTGCACCATGCCGCGGAGAACCGTGCCGGAAACAGAACCCGTGGAAGATGTGGTCACCGCCGGCATGCTCGAGCAGCCGGAGAGGAGGAGGGCAAAGGAGGAGAAGGCAATCGCCAGGAACGCGCGCACGGCGGGAACTCCCTTCGTTGGGCTTGCTTGAAACGTTGGCCGATTTATTCGCACCCGAGGGGGAAAAACGTAAAAGAGAAATGAATGCCGGGAGGATGGAGAAAACTGGGTTTTTGTATACCACGAGGCCGAGACACAAATCAAACAAAGAATGCGTCCGGCGCGGGGGTATCCCAGGGCAAACGCATCTTAATCGCTATATGCCAAGCGGCTATGTAGAAGTGAGATGGGGATATGGAAAATCCCCTGGAGTACTTTGCCGAGTTGAAGGACCCGCGAGTGGAGCGAACGCGGGAGCATCTTCTGGAAGAGATTCTTTTGATGGCGATTGCGGCGATTCTGAGCGGCGCCAACGGTTGGAACGAGATTGAGAACTATGGCAAGGCGAAGCGCGAGTGGCTGAGCAGTTTTCTGCGCCTCCCGGGCGGAATTCCGTCTCATGACACGTTCAACCGTGTCTTCGCGGCTCTGGCCACCGAGGAGTTGGAAGAAAGCTTTGCCGCCGGGCTTGGGCCGATTGCCCGTCTGACCGCCGGCCAAGTGGTGGCCATCGATGGCAAGACATTGCGTGGCACACGGACCACGGCAGGCAAGGCGCTGGTGCACATGGTTTCAGCCTGGGCCAACTCCAACAACCTGGTGCTTGCCCAGCGCAAGGTCGACGACAAGTGCAACGAGATTACGGCCATCCCCAAGCTGCTCAAAGCCCTGGAACTGAGTGGAGCGGTGGTGACCATCGATGCCATCGGCTGCCAGAAGTCTATTGCCAGCCAGATCGTCGAGCAAAGGGCTGACTACGTGCTGGCGGTGAAGGAAAATCAGCCCTCCCTGTTGGCCGATATCAAGGATTCGTTTCAAATGCTCGCTGCCGATAGCGTCGATGAAGAAATCGACTGCGGGCATGGGCGCGTGGAGCGCCGCACCTGCTCGGTGCTCGCAGATCTGAGCTTATTGGATGCCCCCGGAGAGTGGGCGTCTTTACAAGGACTGGTGCGGATCGAGGCCGAGCGTTATCACAAGGCGACGGGGAAAAACAGAACGCGAAATTCGTTACTACATCACTAGCCTCAAGCCCGATGCAGCGCGGTTGAACGCAGCCATCCGCCAGCACTGGGGCATTGAAAACAAGTTGCATTGGGTACTCGATGTCGGCTTCGGCGAGGACCTCAGCCGCAAACGCGCCGGACACGCCGCGCAGAACTATTCCATCCTCACGCGCATCGCCCTCAACATGCTCAAACAGGACAAAACCTGCAAACTGGGCATCCACGGCAAACGCCTGCAGGCTGCTTGGGACCACGAATATTTGCTCCGCCTACTCGGAGTCCAAATTTAGATGCGTTTGCCCTGGGGGGTATCCGGGGTTCAGGCGTTGGGGGGAAGACGGAGCGGGTTTTGGTTTGTCAAGTCGCTGCGGGCCGGGATTTTGGCTAAGTCACTGAAAACACGCGGAAGATATTGGGGGGTAAAGATTGCAGAGAATTTATGCGAAATGGGGTAAGCTAGAAGCATTCGTATAGAAATGATTCTGAGTGACGGAGGAGCCGAAGAGGCTTTTCCGATCTTCTTCGGGCCATCGCCGCGGGGCGCGCAGGCAAAGGAAAGAAGAAAAGAGCGGAGGGGCGACTCGATGAGCGAGTTGCCCCTTTTCATTTCCGCGGCAAAGAGCGAGGCCGCCTGAAACGGTGATTGGAATCCGTGCGAGGAGGGCGGAGTGGAAGAGAGGATCCGCTAGCGAGCGGGGGCGAGAATCACGCGGGCTGGACGCAAGGAAGGACCGTGGAGGGGTGGCCGGAATGGTGGAGCAATGGGCAGGAGCAATCTGGACAAGAAAAGGCAAGAGGCGAAGAGCAAGGTAGTGAAGACGCCGGGCAAGGCCGGCGGCAAGGATAACGCGAAGGCCGACGGCGCTGACAACGTGGAGGCGAGTGGAATGGGCGGCGAGGAGGCCGCAAAGAAGGGCGCGAAGAAGGGTAGGAAACGGGAGTCGAAGAGCAAGGAGGAAAAGGCGGAAAAGAAACGGAAGGAAAAGGAGGAAAAAGAGAAGAAGGCGGGCAAGGGCGCGAAAAAGGCGCTGCGCCACGCGGTGAAAGCCGTGGTGAGGGAGGATTGTACAGGGTTTGCGACCTCGTTGATGAGTCAGGCGAAGGACGGCAAAATACGGAGCACGGAGATCATGCTCCTGTTGATGGAGAAGAAGAAGAAGGACGGGGAAAACGACGTGGGGTGGGACGGGCTGAGCATAGCGGGGAAGCTGGCGGCGGAGCCGGAGTGGAACGAGGAGATGGCGAAAGCAAAGAGAGAGAAGGAAGCAGCGGCCGCGAGCTGTTAGCTTCCGGCGGCCGGGCCGCATCGGCAGGTAAATTCGGGTTCCGGTGCTGTTTTTAGGGAAATCCGCGGAGATGCGGACGAGAAGCGGCTTCTTCGACTCCGTTTGGCGCAAAGAACGCGCCAAACGTCGCCCAGGATCAAGATTTGATCTTGTATATTCCATCATTTCACTGATGGCTCTATGTCGATATAGCCCAGCTTTCAGATTTCGGCGCTCGATATTGGATTTGTGGCAGGTTGTGTGGCTGAGGCGGATCGATCCGCTGCGGTCCGCCGCGGAGGATGTCGAATTGCAGTGAGAAGAAGGATGCGATGGGAATGAAGCTCATGAAGGACGGTGGTTGCGGATGGGGCGCGGGATTGCGGTGTGGTTGCTGGCGATGGCGCTGGCGGCGATGGCGTGGCGCAGGCGGTGAGCACGACGACGGTGCAGGGGACGGTGTATCTGGCGAACGGGCAGCCGGGCGCGGGAACGCTGGTGATGAGCTGGCCGGCGTTTACGACCGCGGCGGGGCAGGCGGTGGCAGCGGACAGGACGACGGTGACGATCGCGCCGGACGGATTTGTGAGCGTGAACCTCGCGCCGAATCTGGGCGCGACGCCGGCGGGAGAGTACTACACGGCCGTGTACTACATGAGCGACGGGTCGACGAGCACGCAGTACTGGGTGGTGCCGGCGGCGGCGCAGGCAAGCCTGGCGCAGGTGCAGGCGCAGGTGATGCCGGCGGCGCAGGCGGTGCAGGCGGTGAGCAAGGCGTATGTGGACCAGGCGATTGCGGAGCTGAGCGGGGAGCTGCTGACGGCGTCGGGCGGAACGCTGAGCGGGCCGCTGTATTTGAACGGCGATCCGACGCAGCCGCTGCAGGCGGCGGACAAGCACTACGTGGATACGCAGGTGGCGACGGCGGTGCCGCTGGCGGGCGGGAACATGACGGGCGCGCTGACGACGCCGGCGGTGAACGGCGTGCAGGCTCCGGCGGCGGGGAGCGCGCAGACGACGCTGCAGGCGGCGATGAATGCGGCGGGAACGAACGGGGCGATGGAGATTCCGCCGACTTATGCGGGGACGGATACGTTTACGAATCCGAATGGCGTGCGGGTGACGGATTTGCGGACCGGCGGGGCGCAGCAGACGGAGCGCAGCGTGAAGGAGTTCGGCGCGGTGTGCGATGGCGTGACGGACGATACCAATGCGCTGCAGGCGGCGCTGAACTATGCCAACGCGCACGGCGTGGCGCTGACGATTCCGCAGGGAACGTGCAAGACGCGGACGCTGAGCTGGCATGGGGAGTCGATTGGCGGATTGGGCAAGCAGGTTTCGGCGCTGATGGGATTTCCGGGGCAGGATGTGCTGGCGAGCGGGCCGGACGCGACGAACATGCTGAGCTACACGCGGCTGCACGATTTGACGATTTATGTGGACCAGAGCGTGGATGTGTCGTGCACGCCGGCGCGAGGGGCGCGCGGCGGCGGGAAGCTGCCAGATGAGCCGGCCGATGGAGACGAATTCGATTTTTTCGCCGGGCGGGAATGGGCTGACGGGAACGGCGGGAACGGGCGCGGCATGGGGGGTGGGCAATTGCGCGATTGCGATGCAGGCGGCGACGGGCGCGGGCGGCAACGGGCTGCGCGTGGCGGAGATCGAGAACGTGGAGATTGCGGCGACGGGCGCGGACCCGATGGCGGCGCAGTATCCGGGCGCGCACTCGACGCACACGTGCGGCCTGTATCTGGCGCAGTGGCCGCAGTGGAGCGAGTTCCGGAACATCGATATTCGCGGGCTGAATACGGGCGTGGCGATTCCGGCGCTGCCGGTGACGGCGCCGGCGGGATTGAATGCGGATTCGAACCGGTGGCAGAACGTGACGATCCAGGCGACGCACGCGTTTACGGCGGCGGCGGGATCGAACAATGTGCTGGACAACGTGGTGGCGATGGCGGGAAATTCGGCGGCGACGGGCGAGCCGCCGACGGGACTGGTGCTGGATCTGGGGAACGGGAAATCGCAACAGGGATGGACGGTGCGGAATGCGGTGGTGATGCCGGCGTGGAACGCGGTGCAGCCGGCGCTGACGGTGACGGCGGCGGGCGGAGCGGTGACGGCGGTGACAGTGGGCAGCGAGCACGGACTGGGATGGGATCCGTATGGGACGAGCGTGCCGGTGGCGTTCAGCGGGAGTTGCACGGCGCAGGCGACGGCGACGGTGAATGCGAACGGATCGATTGGAAGCGTGACGGTGACGCAGGGCGGCGTGGGCTGCTCGTCGACGACGACGGCGAGCGTGAACGCGGCGGGGACATGGGATACGGCGGCGCCGGTGAATCTGATCGGCGGGCAGAATATGACGTTCTTTGCCGGGAATCTGCTGAAGGGCAACGGCGGATACACGGTGTGGAACGCGGCGAGCTCGGCGAGTTATGGAACGCAATTGGATGGCGGCGGCGGAACGCTGCCGGGCGGCGGGACTTACGCGGCGCTGGTGGCCGGAAGCGGTCGAGTGCGGAGCAGCGTTTCAGGTGGATCAGTTTCCGGGCGCGGATTTCGGCGCGAAGATCCAGGCGTGCGTGAACGCGGTGAATGCGAGTTATGGCGGAACGTGCGACGCGCGGAATTTTACGGGCAAGCTGACGATGGGATCGAATCTGACGATCTCGACGGCGAATACCGCGGTGCTGCTGCCGTGCGCGACGATTACGACGGCCAACCAGATTGTTGTGACGGCGGGAACGCGGAACGTGGCGCTGCGCGGGTGCGCGATGCGCGGCGGAACAGCGGCGAGCGGAAGCCAGGGCGGAACGGTGTTTGCGTACTCGGGAGCGGGCGCGATGGTGCAGGTGGGCGATCCGACTTATGCGGCGGATACGCCGGGCTTCCACATGGACAACGTGGTGATCAATACGACCGGAGCGACGAGCGCGACGGCGCAGGGATTGGTTGCGTACCGGACGCAGGAGATGGACTTCGAAAGCCTGTATTTCCTGGGTAACGCAAACCAGACGGGCATGACGCTGGATGGAACCGGGAATTACACGGGCGGAACATTCCTGGATGACCAGTTCAGCGGATTCGGGACGGCGGTGAATGCGATCGGGCACCAGGTGGCGAATCCGGCGACGACGGACTGGATGAATGCGAGCACGTTTGTGCGGCTGCATATCGATTGCCCGACGAGCGGCGGAAGTCCGATCAGCGGAACTTATGGAATCAACTTGCAGCAGGGCGATGGAAACACGTTTACAGGCGGAGATGTAGAGGGATGCGCGACGGCGTTGCACTTGGGGCCGAATGCGCAGAACAACACGATCGTGGGGCTGCGGAACGAGAACTCGACGAACCAGGTGGTGGCGGACGCGGGCAGCGCGTACAACAACTGGATGACGGGCGGCACGATGTTCACCGGAAAGCTGACCGACAACGGAACGCGCAACAGCTTCCTCGATACATTTCACCGGAGTTTCAACGGCATTGAATGGTGACTGGTACGGAAGCCAGCAGGACGCGACGGTGACCAATCACTTCCGGCTGGGAATCGGAGCGGGAAACGAGCGCGGGCTGCTGAACGAGATCCAGACGGACTATGGATACCGGTGGACTTTACGGATTGAGCGACGCGACGGCGGGCGAGCAGTTTTACCAGATTCAGGACGAGCTGAACAACGTGTACCGGCTGCAGATTCGGCAGTAGAATCCACGGGCAGAGCAGCACCAACAACCAGACGGTGATTAACTCGGCGGGGACGGGCAATGTGTGCTTGAACGGCTCGACCAACGCCGGAACCGGAGGCGTGACGTTTGCGAGCGGGCGGCGCGAGCGCGACGACGGTGGCGACGATCGACAACGCCGGGAAACGCGCAGTTCAACGGGACGCTGCAGGTGGGCGGGACGACGCAGTCGGCGGGGACGATGACGGTGCGCAACAACGCCGATGCGGAAGTGGACTACTACCTGTGGCCGGGACTGACGACGAGCCAGAAAGGATCGTTCACTTACAAGGACTGGAACGGAAACAGCCAGTGGTACATGGTGAAGGACGCGAGCAATAACTGGGCGCTGAACTCGGCGACTGGCGGGCTGGACAGCTTCAAGGCGTACCAGAGCACGAACAGCGGCGACACTTACATCAATGCGAGCAACTCGACGGGACATATCCGGCTGAATTACGAAAGCGGATCGGGAGCGGAGACGGATATTTATTCGGGATCGAGCGCGAACCTGGATGCGGCGTTTCTGGGGCCGAACGCGCATCAAGTTTCCGGGGCTGGCGGCATCGTCAGGGCACTCCTGCCTGCAGATCGATAACTCGGGATATATCACGAATACCGGCTCGCCGTGCGGAAGCGGGATCGGGATCGGGAGGCGCGAACGGCACGATCAACTCAGGGAAGCTCGGGACAGATTGCGTATTACACGGGGAACGGCACGACAATCGGCGGCATGAACGCGGTGCCGCTGACATCGGGCGGAACGGGCGCGACCAGCGCAAGCGGCGCGATGGCGAACCTGGGAGGGCTTTCTGCTGCAACCACAGGCGCAGACTTTTGCAAGCCCACTGACCGGGCTTTCCGTAAGTGCCAGCGTCAACTCGCAAATTGATGTTATGGCGCCTCCCTATAACGCCAAGGGCGACTGTTCGACTGACGACGAGGCAGCAATCACCGGGGCGCATTGAATGCTGCCAACGCGACGACTCCGCCGGCGACCGTTTATTTCCCACTGCCGCCGGGAGGCTGCTACCTCACGAGCACCTTACCGTGGTATGGCGTGTCGTTGGAGGGCCAGCAGCCCGTCGGAGTGAACCCTGCGCAGGGAAGTGCTGGAGTCATGATCAAAGGACAGCCGGGGGAGGATGTTTTCCGCGCGCCCGATCCGACGACAGTGACAACGGCTGCGCCCCACATCTCGTGGTCAATTCGCGACATCGTTTTTGAGGTTGATGATTCGGTAGACGCTTCATACAACTTTTCCGCACCGCTGGCCGGGTAGGTGGACGCAAGACGCTGCCATGAGCGGCGGAAGTGCAGTGATTCGTGCGCCGAATGCCCAATTTAGTTGTGGAGATATAGGACAGGCGATCAAGGTCGAAGGCGCCGGACTAGCCGGGGCAGATCTCGTTACTACGATTGCATCCGTCGTGCCGTGTGATTGGCAAGGCGCGATTCCCTCCACAGTAACTCTCGCCGCGCCTGCGTCCACGGCAGTCAGTAACGTCGCCGCATATATCTCCGTCGCTGGTCTGCCGGTAACGGCTACGGTCGGAAACGCGGCTTTAGCGTTCGATTGTAAAGACGGCAACAACGCTCATTGGACAATGGCGGGCGCTCCCGAGAATGACACTCGACGTGATAGAGAATGTGCATATCAACGCCTACGGAGGGAGCGCGACGACCTCTGCCGGAATCTTCATGCAAGGGTGTTATGCGCCGTACAATTTCCTCGCGGAAAACACGGCGATGGCTGGACCTATTTTTGGGGCTGTCTTTACCGCTCCGGAATTGGATACACCTGCTTGGCCCGGTCTGCGGGACTATATGCACTGGTACGACGGGTACCTTGAAGTAAATTACCCCTGGATCAGTTATGGCGGCGCTTTTGGAACGATGCGGGGGTTACAGATTTTTACCTACACCGGATACGGACCGCAAATTCTCCAAGTTGGAAATGCGGCGAATGACCAGCCGGATAACTGGGTGATTAACGTCGGCGAGATGGAAACCCGAGCGGCTACAGAGCCGGGATGGAGAATTGCGGGCCAGAACTTTCATATTCTCAGCACAGACCTCGGTGGCATGCAGGGCACTTCCGTTGGCCCGACTTGGGATGCTTCAGATTCCGACTGTATGCAATGCGCAGTATGGGGGAAATTGACCGTAAATGGAGCGCGAAACAAGATCGAAGTGACCTCGTCCATCGGCTCTGGAGTTCTTACCACGGTTGATGACGGATTCGCCAATCAGATTAAAGCGAGGGGCTACGAAGCAAGTCCATTTCAGGCGTTTTCTGCAACGCGCCAAGGCGTCCTAGCGAAATCGATCCTTGACCAACCGGCCGGCGTGCAGACGAGTGATTTCATTCGACGCGGTGATGTTAATACACCCTATCCTAACGACAACGATCTTTTGTTCGGACCAGAGGACTACTCTTCCGGATACGCCGGCATCAGCAATCAAACGCAGGTATCCATTGATTCGACGGCGCTTTTCGGCAAGACCTATGCGTGGCCGAACGGCGCATTCGTGCTGAACTTCTACAGCCTCTATACGCAGAATGGCTACGGTCAGGCATTTGTGGGAACTCAAGTTCCGGCAACAAAAGCCATCGTATACTTCGGCGCGAAATGCAGCGCATCTCACTTCGATTACCGCTACGGTCTACGCGGGGAGCAACAACATCGGATCGACAACGGTGAGCCTGCTCGACGAGCTATGCCACGTTTGCGGTTCCGGTGGACTTCACGCACCTATTCCGGACAGGCATTTGGTACGGCTGTTTCCTCACCAGACAACGACGCCGAAGTAGGGTACATCGCCGTCCGGCCTTTCCAGCACGACTACAACGGCCAACAGCCAGTGTTAAGAACACCGATCAACACCACGGGCGGGCGGAACCGCGGTTCCCACGGGGCCAGGAATTCCGCCTCCGGCGACCTAGTTACTTACACCGGTATGTCGGGCCAGGAACAAGATAGCGGCGTGTTGCTTTCGAGCCTGACCGCAAAGGCCGGGACAAACTCCTGCTCTTCGGGCCAATACGAGACGGAGACACAATAGGCGGCCCAACGTGCGCACAGGTGGCGTACTCGCAGATTTCAGGCACGCCTTCGGGAATAGGCTCCCAGTGGCCCTGCCGGCGGCGATCTTGGGGGAAACTATCCGAACCACGGTAAGCAAGATCAATGGCGGAGCGGTTCCGGCGAGCGCCCTGGCTGGGAACCAACAGCAGTGGGCAGCCAATAAGCGCGGCGACGACGGGAAGTGGAAGCGTGGTGCTGGCGACGAGCCCGACGCTGAGCGGGACGACGGTTAGCGGCGCGACGACCATGCAGGGCAACGTTACGCTACAGAACGGAGCGAATGCGAGCCAGACAATGGCGATCCAGCCGGGATCGAGCGCGGACCAAATCGGCGCCATGCAGTTCAACAACTATTCGGGCACGGCGAAAGTGGCAGGTACAAAAGGATGCGAACAACTACTTGCGCGTGACCGATGCGGCGAACTCGCTGGACCGGCGTGATTCTGCCGGCGAACGCGAATACGACGATCAATGCCGGAGCGGGCGCGAACGCGGTGGTGATCAACAATACGAGCGGATCGGGAACGGGCGGGTTGATTGTGTATGAGGGCGGCTCGAATTATTCGACTGCGGCATTGCAAGTGTCGGGCAGCGGGAACACGACAGCGACGGGCTACCTGCAAGGCAAGTTCATGATGGGCACGGGGTCGATGGGCGTGCGCCAGGGGCGGCGGCGGGATCGAGGCCGACGATTGCGTGCACGACGAACCACACGTGCGACGGGATCAGTGGGACGGTGACGCTGACGACGGGGACCAGCCCGACGACGGGAACGCTGGCGACGTTGAGCTTTCCGAATACGCATACGAACCAGGCCAACTGCATGGTGACGACGCTGAGCGCGACGGCGATGATCACGAGCAACACATGGACGGAGAGCACAACGGCGATCACGATCACGGCGAATGCGGCGCTGACGGCGTCGACGGCGTACACGATCAAGTACTGGTGCGGAGGGTATTGAGAAAGACAGGGAAAAGGGAATAGGGAAGAGGGACTGAAGGGATTAGGGACTAGGGGGGAATAGGGAGCGACCACGGGCTGAGAGTGCCGACGCGGCGGCGCGGGTGAGCAGCCGCAACAAAGAAAACGCAAATTGATGGAGAGAGATAGGAGGTGCGGCCTGGGGCGGGCTGCGCCTTCGCTTGGCGCGCGACCTGGGCAGTCGCGCGCCAAGCCTGCGATGAAGTGCGCGAGATTGCCGGGAATTGCGCAGCGGGAGGGAACGAGTGAAGGCAGCGGATAGAGGCACGCGAGAGAGGCGCTAGTGGGAAGAAGCACCTGGAGAAACATGGCAGAAAGGAGTTGGAGAACTTCGGAAGGGGTCTGGACACGGCCGGGAATCCTGGAGGGGCGCACGGCGGCGATGGCGATGGCAGAAAAGCTGCTGGTGGTGCGGTCGCGCAGCGGAAGGCCGGAGAAACTGAAGGCGAATGCCGTGCAGATGGAGTTTGAGCGGCGCGCGGGCAGCGGAACATTGTGCTGAAGGCGCGGCAGATGGGAATGACGACGTGGGTGGCGGCGCGATTTTTTCTGAAGACGATTACGCAGCCGGGAACGCTGACGCTGGAGGTGGCGCATACGCAGGAGGCGGCGGAGGAGATTTTCCGGATCGTGCACCGGTTTGTGGATTGGCTGCCGGAAGGGCTGCGCAAAGGGGCGCTGAAGACGGGGCAATCGAATGTGCGGCAGATTGTGTTTCCGAAGATGGACGCGGAGTATCGCGTGGTGAGCGCGGCGGACCGGAATGCGGGGCGGGGATTGACGGTGCAGAACCTGCACTGCAGCGAGACTGGCGCGCTGGCCCGGCGATGCGGCGGAGATCCTTGCGGGATTGCGCGCGGCGATGGCGCCGGAAGCGGAGATGGTGCTGGAGTCGACGCCGCAGGGAGTGGGCGGATGCTTTCATGAGGAGTGGCTGAAGGCCGATGAGACGGGGATGGTGCGGCATTTTTTTCCGTGGTGGATGGAGCCGAGGTACCGGGCCAAGGCGGTGGACGAGGCGAGCCTGACGGAGGAAGAGCGCGAGCTGATGGCGAAGTACGGGCTGGATCTGAGGCAGATCGGGTACCGGCGACAGATCCGGGCGAATTTTCGCGGGCTGGCGCGGCAGGAGTATGCGGAGGACGAGGAGAGCTGCTTTTTGGCAAGCGGCGAAAGCGTGTTCGAGCTGGCGGCGGTGGAGGCGCGGATGAAGACGGCGCCGGAGCCGGTGGAGCGGCGGAAGAATGGAGAGATGGAGATCTGGCTGCCGCCGGTGAAGGGCAAGCAATATCTGGTGGCGGTGGATCCGGCGGGAGGCGGGAGCGAGGGCGACTACTCTGCTGCGCAGGTGCTGGAGATGGAGACGGGCCTGCAGTGCGCGGAGTTTGCCGGGCACATGGGCGGGCTGGAGCTGGCGCAGTTTGTGACGGATCTGGCGACGGAGTACAACGGCGCATGGCTGGTGGTGGAGCGGAACAATCACGGCAGCGGCGTGCTGGCACTGGCGGAGACGGCGTGCAAGTACGGGCGGATTTACCGGCAGGGCGGGCAGGCGGGTTGGCTGACGACGAGCGTGAGCCGGCCGGCGATGATCGGACGGCTGGATGCGGCGCTGGTGGAGGAGCCGGAGCGGTTCCAGAGCCGGCGGCTGCTGGGGGAGTGCCGGAGTTTTGTGCGGATGCCGAATGGGAGCAGCGGGGCGCAGTCAGGGACGCATGACGACCGGGTGATGGCGATGGCGA
Organism: uncultured Acidobacteriaceae bacterium; assembly: GCA_963701835.1. Classification (GTDB taxonomy): domain Bacteria; phylum Acidobacteriota; class Terriglobia; order Terriglobales; family Acidobacteriaceae; genus Telmatobacter. The sequence continues at coordinate 167,378 of CAVPBL010000021.1, forward strand.
TGGGGCTGGCGGCGAGGGCGGAGCTGGTGGGGAAAAGGCAGCGGGGTTAACGGAGTTAGCGGAGTTAGCGGAGTTGGCGTGCACGCGACCGAGTTGGCGAGTTCGGCGGGCTTTTGGGCAGAGGAACTGGACTGTTATTCGAGTGCAAGCGATAGAGAATCAAGCTATTTAGAGATGAATAGGGCGTAGGATGCACCGATCCTGGTGCAAGAACAGGAAGCCGGCCGAAATTCTGAAAAATCTGTGGATTTGGCTTTGACAGGCGAGGTGATTTAGCGGTACATTAGGCGAACAAAAGGCGAAAATATCAGATCGCCTAATTGGACGCCTCGAATCCTATGCCTACTGCCGCCGCACTTCGTTTTGAGATTGAGCACGCGCTGGAACGCAGGTTTCCGGCGGCGCTGACGCCTGCGCCGCGCACAATGCACGAGGTTGCGGCGACGGGAATTGCGGCGGTGGACGAACTGTGCATGGCGGGCTGCCGGTGGGTGCGATCAGCGAGCTGACGGGAGCGGCGTCGTCGGGGCGGACGAGCCTGGCGCTGAAGTTTGTGGCGCAGCGGACGGCGGAGGAGCGGGCATGCGCGTGGGTGGACGTGAACGATGCGTTCGATCCGGAGTCGGCTGCGGCGAATGGAGTGCGGCTGAGGCAATTGCTGTGGGTGCGGTGTAGGGGAAAGACAGGGAACGAGGGAACAGGGATCAGGGAACAGAAAGGCCGGGACTGAGGGAGTGTGGAGCGGAACGAGCTCGACCTGAAGTTCGCTGCGATGCGGCGAACTTGAGGATGGAGCACCCCATGTCGTGGACAAGACCCAATGGACGCGACTCGATCAGGGGTTGCGGGCGACTGATCTGCTGCTGCAGGCAGGGGGATTTGCGGCGATAGTGCTGGACCTGGGCGATACGGCGCCGGAACAAGCGAACCGGATTCCGCTGGCGACGTGGTTCCGCTACAGGCAGGCGGCGGAGCGGACGCAGTGCAGCCTGGTGGTTCTGGGCAAGCGGGCGTATGCGCAGTCGGCGGCGGCGGTGGTGCTGGAGTGCGCGGCGCGGCGCGCGGAGGCGGCGGGCGGGACGGTACTGCGCGGTTTTGAGTTTGCAGTGCGGCGCGGGAGAGAACGGTTGCGCCGGTTGAGATTACGACGCGGAAACCTCCAGCCGCGACGTGGCAGGCGAAGCGGCGTGGGATGCCGAGCGGAGAGGCGCGCATGAACGGAGCGCTTTATGCATGCGCGTGGGCGGCGGAGTTTCCCGCGCAGGCGCTGTTGCGGCTGCGCACGGATTGGCAGACGGAGCCAGTGGTGGTGCTGGATGGGCGCGCGCCGGAGGAGTGGGTGTGCTCGCTGAACCGGCTGGCGGAGCGGAGGGGCGCGGCGGTGGGCATGACGCGGCTGGAAGCGGAGAGCATGCCGGGCTGCGGCTGCTGAAGCGATCGGCGGAGAGCGAGGCGGCGGCGCGGGCGGTGTTTCTGGAGTGCGCGGCGAAGTTTTCTCCGCGGATCGAGGAGGCGAGTCGAGGTGCGGGCACAGCGAAGCCGGGCAGCGGAACGGCGTGCGCGTTTGTGCTGGACATTGCGGGCACGGAGCGGCTGTTTGGGCCGCCGCACGGTTGGCGGAGCGGTTGCGCGAGGAGCTGGCTGCGGCGGGATTTCGCGCGTCGGTTGCGGTGAGCGCGAACTACGATGCGGCGCGGATGAAGGCGGCGAGCATTCGCGGGGAATCGCGGTGATTCCCGAAGGCGCGGAGGCGGAGGCGCTGGCCAAGCTGCCGATTGCTGCGCTGGTCTGGATGAGGAACACACAGCAACATTTGCGCTGTGGGGCATCGGTACGCTGGGCGAACTGGCTGCTCTGCCGGAGGCGGAGCTGGTGGCGCGGATGGGACCGGAGGCGCGCGGTGGCGTGCGCTGGCGCGCGGCGCGGCGGAACATGCGTTTGAGCCGATCGAGGCGGAGTTTTCGCTCGAAGAGTTTTGCGAGTTCGAGACGCCGGTGGAGCAGATCGATTCCCTGCTCTTTGTCGGCGCGCGGATGATCGATTGCCTGGTGGCGCGAGCCGCAGGACGCGCGCTGGCGCTGCGCTCACTGACGGCCGAGATGCGGCTGGAAGGCGGAGGGACGCATGGGTGCGCGATCCGGCCGGCGGTGCCGTCGACGGACCGGAAATTTCTGCTCAAGCTGCTGCAACTGGAGATCGGAGCGCATCCGCCGCAGGCAGCGGTGGTTCGGCTCACGCTGCGGGCTGAGGCGGGACGCAGAGCAAGGTGCAGCTGGGATTGTTCGCGCCGCAGACGCCGGAGCCCTCGCGGCTGGATGTGACGCTGGCGCGATTGCGCGCGATGGTGGGCGAGGAGCGCGTGGGCTCGCCGGTACTCGAAGATACGCATCGCGCGGGCGGATTCCGCATGGAGGGGTTTGCGATTCCGAGTCAGCAAGTCAGCAAGTCAGCGAGTCGGCGAGTCAGCGAGCCTGACGATGACGCAAGCACGGATGGCGCTGCGGCGCGTGCGGCCGGCGCGGGCGGTGCGGGTGGTGCTGTCTCCGCCCTTGCACAGAGACAACAGATCAGATTGTGCTACCCCGGTCTCCAAATGCGAGGGACCGGGGGCACCCAGACTTCTGTGATGAAGCCTGCAGCGTTCCGCGATGGAGAGAACAGGTACGAGATTGCGGCGGCGTACGGGCCGTGGAGGACGAGCGGTTGCTGGTGGGCACTGAAGATGCGTGGGACGCGGAAGAGTGGGATGTGCTGGCGGTGCGCGACGAAACGCTTCCCTCAGGGGCTAAAGCCCACAATCATTTTGCGGAGCAGTAACGGCGTCGGGACTAAAGCACCTACAGCGTGCCCTGATACAGAACTTACCGATGATCATTTTGCCATGATGGGGGAGCCAGTGCCGGCGACAGCTTAAAAGGAAATGTCTTGCCTGCAGAAAGGCAACCGCAGATCCTTCGACTCCGCCCTGCTGCAACTTGCTCAGGATGATAGCACCCACATGAAGTGGCGGCGCGACGATCGCGTGCCTGCTGGTTCACGACCGCGCGCGGAATGCGTGGCGGCTGGAGGCGTTTTACGACTGACCAGAGCATCGATATTCCGAATACGCACTCGGTGCCGAACGCACGCTCGCCGGGGACGCCGGTTTGCCATCCGAACGATGCGTACAGGCCGCCTGTATCGAAGTCTGTAGAACAAACCGACAAAGAACAACCGCAGATCCTTCGACTCGGTCGCCGAGGCGACCTCGCTCAGGATGACAAGCGAAAACCGCCGGCGAACGCGAATCATTGCGAATACATTGAACTGCACGCGACGAGCGCGTTCAGCTTTCTTGCCGGGGCGACGCTGCCGGAGCAGTTGATCGAGCGCGCAGTGGAGCTGGAGATGCCGGCGATCGCGCTGGCCGACCGGAACGGCGTGTACGGCGCGGCGCGCTTTCACACGGCGGCGCAACCGTGCAGGGTGAAGGCGCACATCGGCGCGGAGATTGCAGTGTCGTCGTTCGGCAGCCGCTCGACGCCGCCGGGCTGGCTGCCGCATCAATTTCCCGATGAGCCGGCGCGCGTGGTGCTGCTGTGCGCGTCGCAGATGGGCTACCAGAATCTGTGCCAACTGATCACGCGCTTCAAGATGCGCGAGACGACGAAGGCGGAGGGCGCGGCGACGGTTGAGGACCTGGAGGAATTTTCGGCCGGGCTGATCTGCCTGACGGGCGGCGAGGAGGGGCCGCTGGCCGCGGCGCTCGCGCGCGGCGGAGAAGCGAGGCGCGGAAGATTGCCGAGCGGCTGGCGGCGATTTACGGGCGCGGCAATGTGTATCTCGAACTGCAGCGGCACCAGGAGCGCGAAGAGGAGTGCCGCAACCAATCGCTGCTGGGCATGGCGGAGAGCCTGGGCCTGCCGGTGATTGCGACCAACGGCGTGCGCTATGCGGAGGAAAAAGATCGCGAGCTGCTCGATGTGTTCACGGCGATCCGCCATCACACGACGCTCGACCACGCCGGGCGGCTGCTGACGCGCAACGATGCGCGGCATCTGCGCACGGCGCGCGAGATGGCTGCGCTGTTCCGCGATATTCCCGAGGCGATTGCCAACACGCGCATTGTGAGCGAGCGGCTGGAGTTCACGCTCGCACAATCTGGGCTACGAGTTTCCGCATTATCCGATGCCGGAAGGCGAGACGATGGACAGCTTTCTGGCCAAGCGCGTGGAGGAGGGCGTGCGCAAGCGGTACGGATCGCCGGCGAAGCGGCATTTGCTGGACAAGGCGCGCGCGCAGGTGAAGCACGAGCTGGCGCTGATCGCGAAGCTGGGATTTGCCGGCTACTTCCTGATCGTGTGGGACATTATTCGCTACTGCCAGTGGCGCGGATTTCTGGTGCAGGGGCGCGGGTCGGCGGCGAACTCGGCGGTGTGCTATGCGCTGGAGATTACGGCGGTCGATCCGGTGGGGATGGAGCTGCTGTTCGAGCGATTCCTGAGCGAGAACCGCGGCGAGTGGCCGGACATCGATCTCGATCTGGCATCGGGCGACGAGCGCGAGCAGGTGATCCAGTACGTGTATGAGCGCTACGGCGCGCTGGGCGCGGCGATGACGGCGAACGTGATCACGTATCGCGGGCGGTCGGCGGCGCGCGAGGTGGGCAAGGCGCTGGGCTTCGAGGAGGAGCAGTCGGCGCGGCTGTCCGGGCTGATGGGCCACTGGGAGTGGCGCGGCCCGAACGACACGATGGAGAAACATTTTGCGCAGGCGGGATTCGATGTGCGGCATCCGCGGATCGCGCGCTATCTGGACCTGTGCCTGCGCATGCAGGATCTGCCGCGGCATCTGGGGCAGCACTCGGGCGGCATGGTGATCTGCGCGGGGATGTTGAATCGCGTGGTGCCGATTGAGCGCGCGTCGATGCCGGGACGCACGGTGATCCAGTGGGACAAAGAAGATTGCGCGGACATGGGGCTGATCAAGGTGGATCTGCTGGGGCTGGGGATGATGGCGGCGCTCAAGGATTCGATCGAGCTGATCCCGCGGCACTACGGCAAGCAGGTGGATCTGGCGCTGCTGCCCGAGGATCCGCTGGTGTACGAGACGCTGTGCAAGGCGGACACGGTGGGCATGTTCCAGGTGGAGAGCCGCGCGCAGATGGCGTCGATTCCGCACAACGCGCCGGTGCGTTTTTACGACCTGGTGGTGCAGGTGGCGATCATCCGGCCGGGGCCGATTGTGGGCAAGATGATGCATCCGTATATGCGGCGCCGGCAGGGCAAGGAGGAGGTGACGTATCCGCATCCGCTGCTGGAGCCGGTGCTGAAGCGGACGCTGGGCGTGCCGCTGTTTCAGGAGCAGTTGCTGCGCATGGCGATGACGGTGGCGAGTTTTACGGGCGCGGAGGCCGAGGAGCTGCGGCGCGCGGTGGGCATGCGGCGGTCGATGCAGCGGATGAAGGACCTGGAGGGGCGGCTGCGCGCGGGGATGACGCGCAACGGCATGGACGCGGAGGCGCAGGAAAACATTGTGCAGGGGATCTCGTCGTTTGCCATGTACGGATTTCCTGAGAGCCATGCGGCGAGCTTTGCGCTGATCGCGTATGCGTCGGCGTATTTGAAGGTGCATTATCTGGCGGCGTTTACCTGCGGACTGCTGAACAACCAGCCGATGGGGTTTTATTCGCCGGCGGTGCTGGTGAAGGATGCGCAGCGGCACGGGCTGCGCGTGCGGCCGATCGATGTGCAGCGATCGGAGTGGCTGTGCACGCTGGAGAAGGAAGAGGATGGGTCGGTTTCGCTGCGGATGGGGATGAATTATGCGAAGGGATTGCGGCAGACTTCGGCGGAGGCGCTGATTGCGGCGCGCGGCGCGGCGGGTTTCAAGAGCGTGGACGATCTGGCGCGGCGCGTGCCGGAGTTGAACCGCAAGGAACTGGTGGCGCTGGCGCAGATCGGCGCGCTGAATGCGCTGGGCGAAGTGGAGCACCGGCGCGATGCGTTGTGGCAGGTGGAGTGGGCGGGAAGGCCGGTGGGGCCGCTGCTGCGCGGAGCGGGAGACGTGCGAACGGGCGACAGGTTGCAGCGGACATGGCGACGAAAAGCTGCAGATGCGTGAGCACGGCAATGCGAGCGACGATGCCGCTGAGGCAGATGACGACGGAGGAGCGGCTGGCGGCGGATTATGCGGGGACGGGGCTGACGACGGGGCCGCATCCGATGGCGTATCACCGCGCGGCGCTGCGGGCAGAGGGAATTTTTTCGGCGACGGAGTTGGAGGCGTTGAGGAGCGGCAGGTGGGTTGCGATTGCCGGATGCGTGATTGCGCGGCAGCGGCCGGGCACGGCGAAGGGATTTGTGTTTTTGTCGCTCGAGGACGAGACGGGAATTGCCAACGTGATTCTGACGCCGGATGTGTTTGAGCGCGACCGGCTGGTGGTGACGCGGAGCCGGTTTCTGCGCATCGAGGGGCCGGTGCAGAACCAGGAGGGCGTGATTCACGTGAAGGCGCAGCGGATTATGCCGCTGGAGATGACGCGAGTGGAGGTGAGGTCGAGGGATTTTCGGTGAAACAGCCATCAGCATGTCAGCCGTTAGCTCTTAGCCTGTTCGTAAGCTGGCGACTTTGGTCCGCCAGCGGAGGACGTAAGCACAGCTGGCAGGGAGCTAAAAGCTGGAAGCTAGCGGCTAAAAGCTGCTTTTGCAGTTCCCTGCCCCGGAATTGCGCAAGCGCGGCGAATCCCCCTACAATATGGATAGAGAAGAATTGCAGGAAAGGTCTGTCTTTAGCGATGCCGAAGGAAAAGATTCATCCCAATTACGCCGCGGTGCGGGTGATGTGCGCCTGCGGAAGCAATTTTGAGACGCGGTCGACCCACAAGGGCGACATTCACGTGGAAATTTGCTCGGTTTGCCACCCGTTCTTTACGGGCAAACAAAGGTTGGTCGATACGGCGGGACGCGTGGAGCGGTTCCGGCGGAAGTACGCGAAGAGCGACAAGGCGATTGCGGCGGCGAAGTAAGCCGAGGCAGGAGTTGGACCAGTGGGCCTCCGCCGCGGCGGGGGCCTTCTTACATGCGATGATGGTGGTGCATGGTCGAGGCGAGTTTCACCGTTTACTATCGCCGGGCGACACAGCTTGCCGACGCGATGAAACTCTGCCGGGAAGATCTGTCGGCTTACGCGTCGGCGGCGGCACTTCTGGCTGTACACAGCGCCATCTCTTATAGCGATGCTGTTTTAATTGGGCTCGGCGGTGCACGGCCACGAGGTGAGAATCATCGAGAAGCTGTGACCGCTCTAAGGCGAGCGTGCACTAGAGCGAGGATCGATCAGCACGGGATCACTCACTATCAAAAGCTTGTGAGTACTAAAACGGACATTTCCTATGGTGAAAAGCGGGTCGACGATGAAAGGGTTGAGGCGCTCTGTATAACCGCAGAGCGATTTCGGGTTTGGGCGGAACGGATTCTGCAGAAACGGGAAGGAAGGTGGTCGTCATGACCATAAAGGAAGAGACCCTGAAGCTGACAACGCGCCAGAGAGAAGGTCGCGCTATCAATGCGGTCGCAGAGTTGTTACGGCGGACACTGTCAGTGCCAAATATTTATCTGGAGCCACCTGCGAGCCTGATTGCAGCCGACGTGCTCGCCGTAGATCGAGCTGGCGCGGGTGACCTGCACGCAGTTGAAATCAAACTTTTCGAAAATAGACCGCTTCTCGGGCCGCAAGGTCGGCTGTTGGAAATTATCAGCACGGCTTATCGCCGGTCGATAAGCTTGCCGGCGCACTTCCGATAACTTGCGATCTCAAAATCGTCTCTCGATATTTTGCACGGCAATCTTACGCGTCTTGGGCTGTATGCAGACGATGGCATTGGAAGACTTGGAATCATTGCGATTACCGAGAACGGCGCTGATTCACCCGTGGCTGAAATGGCTCTTTCCCCAGAGCGTTTTCGCGTTGACTCGGCAAAACTCAAGGCAATCGAAACCAGGCTGCTGGCAAAGAGCCGTCCCGATATCGAAGTGAGGATTTAGGTCTGCCGCCATGCCACGCCGCGGATTCACGGTAAAGAAGAACTGGGACAATCCGGTGGAGCACGCGATGCCCGCGGAGGCGCGGGTTCCGGCAGAGGTGCGGCTGGGCGCGGTGGTGGTGCGGCCGGCGACGGTGCTGGCGCCGATGGCCGGAGTGACGGATACGGTGTTCCGGCGGTTCATCCGGCATGCGAGCCTGTTTAGCAGGGATCAAGGGACCAGGGAACAAGGGAACAAGAAACAGGGAGCCGCGAGCAGGGGCGAGCCAGTCCAGCGAGAGGATCTAGGGAACCCGGAAGTTTGCGAGGTGCGCCGGCAGATTGATGCGGCGATCTCGAATGTGGAGTCGGGGTGCGGGCTGATCATGACCGAGTTCACGTCGGCGGATGGGCTGGCGCGGATGCGGGAGACGAAGCGGCGGCGCTACCTGACGTTTTACGACGATGAGCATCCGATCGGAGCGCAACTGTTCGGGTCGAATCCGGAGACGCTGGCCGAGGCGGCGCGGATTGTGGAGGAGACGGGGTTCGACACGGTGGATTTGAACCTGGGATGCCCGGCGAAGCGCGTGGTGGGATGCAATGGAGGGTCGGGGCTGCTGCGCGATCTGCCGAAGATCGGCGAGATCTTTCAGGGCGATTCGCAAGGCGGTGACGATTCCCTTCACCGTGAAGTTCCGCATGGGCTGGAACGACGAGCAGATTGTGTGCGTGGAGCTGGCGCGGATGGCCGAGGCCGAGGGGCTGAACGGCCTGGCGCTGCATGCGCGCACGCGCGAGCAGGGCTACAGCGGGCAGGCGCAGTGGGGATGGATTGCCGCAAGTGAAGCAGGCGGTGCGGCTGCCGGTGATGGGGAACGGAGACATCCGCACGCCGGAGGACGCGGCGGCGATGGTGGCCGAGACAGGCTGCGACGCGGTGATGATCGGGCGTGCGGCGCCGGCGAATCCGTGGATCTTCAGGCAGATTGCGCAGTACACGGCGACGGGCAGCTATGAGCGGCCGGCGGTGGAAGATCGCTACCGGATGATCCGCGCGTATTTCGAAATGCTGCTGGCGGAGGCCGAGGCGACCAAGGATCTGCCGCGCGATGCGAAGATGGGCGATCCGGTGGGAAAGATGAAGCAGTTTGCGACATGGTTCACGCATGGCGTGCCTGGCGGGGCGAAGCTGCGTGCGGCGATCTACCACGCGCACACCGGCGCCGATGTGCTGGGCGAGGTGGAGCGGTTCTTTGTGCCGCGGATCGAGGCGGGTGAGGCGTTCGAGGCGGAGACCGGCGCCGACAGCGAGGATGCGGCGCAAGCGATGCCGGATGCGGCGCTGGTCTGCGACTAGTGCTTTGACCGAATGATTTCGTAATCGTTCGTCGACATGTGCGGGCGTGGACGCCCGCACGACAGCCGGCCTGGAGACCGGCGCTACATCACGGAAGTCGCGAATTCATGTGGACATGGTGCTAGGCTGCGCACTGTGACGGCCGCCTTTCCCGCCAATCCAATGTAACCTTCCCTTTCATCAACACGTATATACCGAGTGATGGCGCCGGATTCGGAACGGGGTCCGGAATGGGTAGCTGTGTGCCTTTCAAAAAACGCAATCGATGCGGCCGAATCGCGGCGGCCGGGGGCAATGCCGCGCTTGACAATTCCGGCGACCTTGCGGTACAAACTTGACTGTGAGTCAACTATGAGCTGTAGACGAATATGAGGAACGGTCAAATCGAGAACCGCATGGATGTGGCGAAAAATCGCCGCAAGGCTGCCGCGCCAAAGGCTCACGCAATGGGCCGCCGCGAGCGCCGTGCCGCGGAAACCCGGCTGCGTCTGTTCCGGACCGCACTTCAGCTCTTCGCCGATCGCGGATTCCAAAATGTCACCGTCGAGGACATTACGGAAGGCGCAGACGTAGGCAAGGGGACGTTCTTCAACTATTTCGAGAGCAAAGACCACGTTCTTAGCGTCATGCCTGAGTTGCAGTTGGCGCGCGTGCGCGAGGCGGTTCAAGCTGCGGCATCGGGCAAGATCAGCATCTTTTCCGCAATTCACCGCTTGTTTCTCGGTCTGGCGGAGGAACCGGGCCGCAGCCCTTATCTTGCCCGAGCCGTGATTGGATCCTTTCTGGCCAGCGACGTTGTCCGCAAACTTATCGAGCACCAGATGTCTCAAGGCCGGTCAATGATTGCCGGCGTGATTGCCGCGGGGCAGAAACGGGGCGAGGTCGACCGCAAGCTCAAGAGCGAGGACATCGCTCTCGAGATGCAGCAGATACTCCTTGGGACCACTTTGCTCTGGTCGCTGCACGGCGAGCCGGAGTTGAAGATCTGGGCGGAAAACAGTTTTCGGCACTTTTGGCGAGCCATCGCCGCAAGGGGGCGCGAGCGGAAGCCATGACATCAAAGCACCAGTTTGCAGCAACCGTCTTCTTGGTACTCACGCTTGGCGGCGGGACAGAATGGCCCCGCGGCGCAGCGCAGACGCCCGCTCCTTACCGGCTCACTCTGCAGGAAGCGATTCAGAAGGGGCTTGAAGCCAATCTGAACGTTCTGCTTGCCGGCGCGCAGGTGGATGCGGCGGCGGGCACGCGATTGCGACGCCTTTCCGCCGCGCTGTTGCCGCGTGTCAGCGCCGAAACGTATGCCAACTATCAAAACCGCAATCTGCGAGCTTTCGGCATTTCGGTTCCGGGCCTTCCGATTCCCAATGTGGTGGGGCCGTTTTCGAATTATGACTTCCGGCTTTACGCGCAGCAGAACGTCGTCGATCTGACGACCTATCGCGGCCTGAAGGCCAGCGAGCAGACGCTCAACGCGGACAAATTGAGCTACCGCGACGCGCGCGACGTGATCGGAAGAGCTGTTGCCGAGCTCTATCTGAACGCCGAATCGGCCGCCGCGCGCGCTGAGGCGGCACAATCGCGCGTGACCGACTCGGCCACACTTTACCAGCTTGCCAAAGACAAACACGACGCGGGAACGGCGACGGGCGTGGATGTGCTGAGGGCTGATGTACAACTTGCCAACGACAAGCAAGCGCTTCTGATCGCGCAGAACCAATACCAACAAGTTCTGCTCGAACTGGCGCGCGACATCGGCATCGATCCCGGCACGCCGATTGAACTGGCCGAGACTCTGGAATTTCACCCATTGACAGAGCAGCAGGCCGAGACGCTTGTACCTGAAGCGCTGGCCGCGCGCGCCGACTATCTAGCGCTGGCTTCGCAGCGTCAGGCGATCGTGGAACAGCAGAGCGCCAACCGCGCCCGTTGGTATCCGAAGTTGAGTCTCAATGGAAACTACGGCGGAATCGGCCGGAGCATAGGCGGCATTCAGGGCACGGGCCTGATTCAGGGGCAGATCGACGTCACATTGTTCGACCGCGACCGCAACGGCGAGGCGCAGGAGCTGGCGGCGCAACTCAAGAGCGTCGACGACCGCGTTGCCGATCTGCGTCGTGGCATAGAAGAAGACATTCGCCAGTCGCTGTTAGACCTCGATTCGGCCAGACAGCAAGTGGATGTTGCCAGCCAGGGGCAGGACCTGGCCCGCCGCGAACTCGAAATGACGCGTGACCGTTTTCAGCAGGGCACGGCGAACAACGTTGAGGTGATCACTGCCCAGGATGAGCTTGCGCGCGCCGAAGAAAACTACATCCTTGCGGTTTGGAGCTATCAGGATGCGGAGTTTGCGCTGGCCCGCGCTCTTGGCGATACGGAAAAGAACGTGGCGGAGTTTGCAAAACAATAAGGCCGTCACCATGAGGATGAATCACGAAGTTCCAGGCAGGTGTTCGCGATGAAGAAAAGGATACTGGTACTTGCCTTGCTGGCCGCGGCCGTCGCGGTAGGAATTTATCTATACCCGAAGTTTGCTCGAAAGCCAGCCCCCACAAATGAGCTCACGCTTTCAGGAAACATCGAGGCCCACGAGAGCCTTGTCAGCTTCAGAGTCCAGGGCCGTATCGCCGAGCTGCCGATCGAAGAAGGCCAGGAGGTAGGGCAAGGCGCTTTGCTGGCGCGGCTTGAAGATGCGGACTACCGGCAGAGAGTTCGTATGGACGAAGCCGGCGTTGGAGTGCGCGAATCGAATCTGGCGCTCACGCAGGCCGGCACACGCGAGCAGGAGATCAAGGCGCTCGAACAGAACATGCTGGATGCAAAAGCGGATTTCGCTGAGAAGCAGATCGATGCCGATCGCGCGCAAAAGCTATTCTCCAAGGATGAAGTTTCCGCGCAGGATCGGGACCTGGCTGCAACGGCTCTCAAGCGCTCGCAAGCGGCTTACGAGGCGGCGCAGCAACGCCACAACGAAGCCGTAGAAGGCAGCCGCAAAGAGGACATTGCCATTGCGCAAGCCAATCTGAAGCAGGCCAAGACCAGTCTCGGGCTGTCGCAAGTCGATCTCGGTTACACCGTTCTCCGTTCGCCTTATGCCGGCGTGATTAGCGTGCGCGAGGCCGAACTGGGAGAGGTTGTATCTCCCGGGACGCCGGTGGTCACGCTGGCCGACCTCGACCACATCTGGCTTCGCGCCTACATCGCGGAAACCGATCTGGGCCGCATTCGCTGGGGTCAGGATGCGACCATCACAACCGATACCTATCCCGGCAAGCAGTACCATGGCCGCATTTCATTCATTTCGCCTTCCGCCGAGTTTACTCCCAAGAGCGTGCAGACCTACACCGAGCGAGTTACGCTCGTTTACCGCATCAAGATCGACATCGACAATCCAAACCACGAGCTAAAACCGGGCATGCCCGCCGACGCGCGCATCGAAGCCGCTGCTGCGAGCCCCACACCGGCCCCTGCCGGAGCCGGGCCCAGCGGAAAATGAACGATCAAGCCCAAGCCGCGATCGTTGCCGATGGCCTGACGAAGACGTTTCCCGGCATCTGCGCCGTGGATGCGCTCAGCTTCGACGTGCACACAGGCGAGATCTTCGGACTCGTCGGCCCGGACGGCGCTGGGAAAACCACAACGCTGCGCATGCTGGCGGGCATCCTGCCGCCTGACGCGAGGGAACGCGTCGATCGCCGGGGTGGATGTGGTGCGCCAGCCGGAGCGAGCCAAGCACTCACTGAGCTACATGCCGCAGCGCTTCGGTCTATATGAAGAGCTCTCGGTCGACGAGAACATCCGCTTTTACGCCGATTTGTTCGGCGTCAAGCGGAGTCGAACGCGAGACGCGATCTGTGGAACTGTTGCGAGCCGCCGGAATGAGCGAATTTCGCAGACGCCATGCAGGCAAATTGTCGGGCGGAATGAAACAGAAGCTGGGTCTGATCTGCGCGCTGATTCATCGGCCCAAAGTGATCCTGCTCGATGAGCCGACGACAGGCGTCGATCCCGTTTCGCGTCACGATTTTTGGCGGATCCTTTATGAGTTGCTCGCGGAAGGGGTCACAATTCTGACCTCGACGGCCTACCTTGACGAAGCCGAACGCTGCCATCGCGTCGCCCTCCTGCATCAGGGCAAACTGCTGTTTTGCGATACGCCGGACAACCTGAAGAGCAGGTTGCGCAAGGGCGTGGTGATGATCGTTTCTTCGGATCCGCGCAAGGTTCGCGATGAGTTGAGAGACCAGGAAGGCATCTCAAGCATGGTGTTGCATGGCGATGGCCTGCGGGTTGTGGTGGACGATGCAGCGCGACGCGCGGCCGCGTTTGAGCAGCGATTGCAGAGCGCAGGCGTGCCCTTCGATTCGATTCAACACGTCGCTCCGACGATTGAGGACCTGTTCGTTGACATTGTCGGCGCCCAGGCCGCTGCCCATGCATGACAACGGCAGCTCTGTGGTGATTGAGGACCTCGTGAAGCGGTTTGGCGACTTCACTGCTGTCGATCACATCGACCTTTCGGTTCGCAAGGGCGAAGTATTCGGGTTTCTTGGTCCCAACGGTGCGGGCAAGTCGACGACGATTCGCATGCTCTGCGGGTTGCTTCGGCCCACATCGGGCCGGGCGTTCGTTGCCGGTCTGGATGTCGCGCGCAAGCCCGAAGAGGTGCGGCAAAACATCGGATACATGTCGCAGAAGTTTTCGCTCTACAACGATTGAAAGTGATCGAGAACATTCGCCTGTTCGCCGGCCTCTACAGCGTCAAGCCGGCAGAATCGGCCGGCCGCATCGAATGGGCGCTCAAGATGTCGAATCTGAAGGGCCGCGAGAATCTCATGACGGGTACTCTTCCGGGCGGATGGAAACAGCGGCTCGCCCTGGGTTGCGCTGTCCTGCACAAGCCGCCGATTGTGTTTCTCGATGAGCCGACTTCCGGAGTCGATCCCATTTCGCGCCGCCAGTTTTGGGAATTGATCCACCAGATGGCGGAAGAAGGCGTGACGGTTTTCGTCACCACTCACTACATGGATGAAGCCGAGTACTGTAACCGCCTCGCGCTCATCTTTCGCGGCAGGATTGTGGCCCTGGGCACGCCAACGGAGTTGAAACAGAAATCCATGAAAGGCGACCTGCTTCTGGTAGAGTGCGCGCCTTTGGGGGCGGCGCTGGAGACTCTGCAATCGACGCCCGGCGTGCTGGACGCGGCAGTCTTCGGCAATGCACTGCATCTGGTTGTTCGCGACGCCAACGAGACAGAAGCGCAGCTACTGGACTATCTCGCACAGCGCGGCATAAAACTCAATCGCACAGAAAGAATTCGCCCCAGTCTGGAAGATGTGTTTGTTTCGCTGACCACCGCGCGCGGGACCGCGCAGGAGCACGAGGAATGAGCGGGAGACGGCTGTGGGTGATGGCGCGAAAAGAGGTGGTGCAGATCCTGCGCGATCCGCGCAGCCTGATGATCGTCATCGTGATGCCGGCGATTCTGGTCATACTTTTTGGCTACGGCGTGAGCCTGGACCTGAAGGGGCTGCCAGTTTATGTATATGACCAGGAGGGCAGCCAGCAGAGCCAGAATTTGCTCAAGCATTTTCAATCAAGCGCATATTTTCACGTCGCGCGAACCGTGAATAATTACGCTGAGCTGACCCGCGCGCTCGACGACGGCAGCGCCAAAATGGGCATCGTGATTCCCTGGGACTTCTCGCAAAAGCTCGGCGAAGGCGGGCCGATTCAGATCCAGGCTTTGGTGGATGCGACAGACGACAACACGGCCAACGTCGTCATCGGCTACACGCAAGGCGTTGTGCAGGAGTACTCGGCGGAAGTGCAAACGGACTACCTCAGCCGGCTTGGAATGGCCGCCCCGGCAGCGCCCATCCGAATCGAGACTCGCACCTGGTACAACGAGGATCTGGAGAGCAGCGCCTTCATCATTCCCGGAGTACTGGCGCTGGTGATGTCGGTCATCGGCGCATTCCTCACCTCGCTGACCATCGCGCGCGAGTGGGAGCGCGGAACCATGGAACAACTGATCTCTACGCCGGTCAGCGCCGCAGAAATCATGTTGGGCAAACTGGCGCCTTATTTCGTTCTGGGCATGGGCGACACCATAATGAGCACGCTGATTGCCATCTACTGGTTTCGCGTACCGTTTCGCGGATCGTTCCTTACGCTTCTTGCCAGCTCGGCCATGTTTATGGTGGTTGTGCTGTCCCTGGGATTCTTCATCTCCGTGCTCGCCAAGGGTCAGTTTGCAGCCAGCCAAATCGCGTTGCTGGTCACATTCCTCCCCGCTTTTCTGCTTTCGGGATTTCTTTTCTCGATCGACCAGATGCCGCCCGTCCTGCAATGGGTCACACACATCATTCCCGCGCGTTACTACGTCAGCGTATTGAAGAGAATCTTTTTGAAAGGCACGCCCACCGCCATGCTGTATGGCGACCTTGTGCCGCTGGCGCTTTTTGCGATCGTGCTTGGCGTGCTGGCCACGCGTTCGTTTCACAAGAGGCTGGCGTAGGGGGAACGGGAGGAGACACATGTTTGGGCGCATGAAGCAGATGATCGTCAAGGAGGTGATCCAGGTTGTTCGCGACAAGCGGACGCGCGTGATTCTCATCGTGCCTCCCATTGTCCAGATGCTGATCTTCGGCTACGCCGCCACCTTCGAAATCCGTCACGTCCCCACGGTCGTGGTGGACTTTGACCATAGCCAGGAGAGCCGCGACCTGATTTCGCGCTTCACGTCCAGCCCCTACTTCGCCGTGCAACGCCAACTGGATAACTCCGCAGAGCTCACGAACCTCATTGAGGCAGGCAAGGCCACGGTCGGGCTGGAGATTCATGCCGGCTTCGCGCAGGCCTTGCGAAAGGGCCAGGCCGCTCCATTACAAGTGATCGTGGACGCAACCAACTCCAACAGCGCGCTCATCGCCGCCGGGTACATCACGCAGATCGCCAGCGGCTACGCCAAGGACTATCAGCAGGACCGCATGGCGCGGATCGCTCCGCAACTGGCGCGCGTTGTGCCGTCAATCGAGCTTGCACCTCGTCCCTGGTACAACCCGAATCTGAGCAGCCGCTGGTTTTTCATCCCCGGAATCATCGGCAGCCTCACGGTTGTGCTGGTTATCACCCTGACGGCTTTTGGCGTGGTTCGCGAGCGAGAGATCGGCACGCTGGAGCAGATCATGGTCACGCCGATCCGTCCGGCAGAATTCATTCTGAGCAAAACGCTGCCGTTTTTCGCGATTGGTCTATTCGACGTCTCGCTCATCGCCGCGGTCGGCACGCTATGGTTTCAGGTTCCGTTTCGGGGCCACCTCTCGGTGTTGTTTCTCGGCTCTGTCCTGTTTCTCGTGTGCATGCTCGGAGTGGGCTTGCTGATTTCGACGGTTTCGTCCACGCAGCAGCAGGCCATGGTCACAGCGTTCTTCTTCATCATGCCGGCCATCGTTTTTTCCGGTTTCGGATTCCCCATCAGCACCATGCCGCCTTGGTTGCAAACATGACCTACGCCAGCCCGCTGCGCTATTTCCTCGTGGTGCTCCGCGGAACTTATTTGAAGGGCGTGGGACTGGATATTCTGTGGCCGCAGATGGCCGCCATGGCGGGTCTGGGCGTGGGGCTGCTGCGGTCGCGATACTGCGATTCCGCAAGTCGCTGGATTAGAAAACAAGGACAGTCGCGGCGGACAGGAAAAGTATACCCATCTGCTGCGAGCGCATTCGTCCGGGCAGGGATGCCGGTTTGGAATGGAGCGGGCGAGGACGCCCGTTTTGACGACGACAGCACGCGGCCTGCACCCCGGCGCTACAGGGCAAGACGGCCGTCGGCCCAACCGTTGGCATCGACGAGCCGGCCGCGTTGCCGAGATACAGCGAGTTGTGATTCGACAAAAAGTGTACCGGTGATGTAGCTGGCGCTGGTCGCAACCCAGGATCCGTTATTGCGGTGGCGAGGACGGGCGCTACTACACCGCCGAGTTGCCTTCGGAGGCCGGCGGAACAAAAAGACGGCATGCGGTCAGCGAACCGGCTTGAGTACAGCGAGGTGATTCGACGAAAGGTATACCCAGTCTGCTGCCGCTAAGCCAAGCAGGAATCCGTTGTGCGGGCGAGGACGCCCACACGACAGCCGGCCTGGAGGCCGGCGCTGCAAAAAGCGGCCTCGTTCAAGAGCCGGCTTGAGTACAGCGATTGTGATTCAACAAGGGGTAGTATCCATCTGCTGCCGGGAGCTGCCGAGCAGGAATCCGTTGTGCGGGCGAGGACGCCCACAGACGTCGGCCTGGAGGCCGGCGCTACAGAAAAGCGGCCGTAGTTCAAGAGAAGGGCAATTGAGTAAAGTGATTGTGATTCGCCAAAAGGTGTACCCATCTGATGAGCGCTTCGCCAGGCAGGAATCTGTTGTCCGGGCGAGGAACGCCGTCGAACTACGGCCGGCGCTCGGAGGCCGGGCGCTGCAGAAAAGCGGCCTCGTTCAAGGGCCCGGCATTGAGGGGACAGCGATTTGGCTTCAACAAAAGGTGTACCCGATCTGCTGGCGCTTCGCCAAGCAGGAATCCAGGTTGTGACGAGGGCGAGGACGCCCGCGGACGCAATCAGGGCCGGCGTGGAGGCCGAGCGCTACAAAAAGGCGGCCGCGTTCAAGAGCCGGCTTGAGTACAGCGAGGTGATTCAGCGAAACGTATACCCATCTGCTGCCAGCTTCGCCAAGCAGGAATCCGTTGTGCGGGCGAGGACGCCCACACGACAGCCGGCCCGGAGGCCGGCGCTACAAAAAGCGGCCTCGTTCAGGAGCCGGCTTGGGTACGGCGATTGTGGAATTGCCATCGTTCCAGCCGAACATCTTTTCCACATTCGGTCACGGGACGTGCACCGAGGCTCGGCGAGGGCGGATGCGCTAGGCTGGAAAAACGATATGACGGTTTGCGCGATTTGCGACGGACGTGGGGCTGGTTCGGGTGATGGATGCGGCCGGGAACTGGGTGAGCCGGCCGTGCGAGTGCCAGGAAGTGGAACGGGAACAGCGGCGGCTTGCGGCGGCGCATATTCCCGCGCGCTACCGGGACTGCACGCTGGACGCCTTCGATCCCTCCTATCCCGGCGCCGACGCTTCGCTGGGGAGGGCGCTTCAGAACGGCGCGGAAATTTGCGGAGACCTATCCGGTGGACACGGCGGGGCGCGGGCTGCTCTTTGTCGGCTCGATGGGTTTGGGCAAGACGCACCTGGCGGTGGCTTCTGCGGCGGCTGGTGCGGGAACGCGGAGTGAAGGGGCTGTTCTGCGACTATCGCGAGCTGCTGAAGAGCATCCAGAACAGCTATAACCCCGAGGTGCGGACGACGGAACTTGAGCTGCTGAAGCCGGTATTTGCCGCCGAGGTGCTGGTGCTGGACGACCTGGGCGCGCAAAAGCCGAACGAATGGGTGTGGGACACGGTGGCGCTGATTTTGAACACGCGCTACAACGACGGCAGACCACGATCATTACGACGAATTACGCGGACTTGCCGGCGGGAGCAGGCGCGAAGTTGACAGGACCGACGCCGAAGCGCGCCGTCGCGCGAGGACACGCTTGGCGACCGGATCGGCGACCGCATGCGGTCGCGGCTGGCAGAGATGTGCGTCCGCGTGGAGATGCAGGGCGACGACTTCCGGCAATCGGTAAAGCGGGCGCGGTTCGGGTGAGAAAGGCGGGGTCAGGTCTCAGGTGTCAGGTGTCAGGGTTCAGGCTTTAACGTTTCGCTTCGATGGGCTCATTTGTGGCCGCTCGATCTCCGGAGCGCGCGGAGTCAGGGAAAACTACCAGAACGACAAGAGGCTGGCGAGAAGCAGGAGCATTGCTGCGATGGTCAAGCCCTGGTATGCCCAGTCGGCCAGCTGGTTGGGCTGCTGAGCAGCGCTGCGTTTGGGCTGGCAGCGGGTGGAGGCGATCGAAGGGGAGGGGGGCATCGGTTGGCCTGCCTTTCAATTCGTCGTGCAATAAGGTTTACGGTTCGATCACGTTTCTGGTTCCTCTTTGCCCGCTTTCAGTTCCCAGCGTTGCGGTTCTTGGAGACATGCGCCCTGTTCCGGCAGTATTTCTGGTGCCTTCTTCTTGCGTGCAAAAGTTACTCGGCGATTGCCGCCTCGCCAACGACCTGTGCAGGAGACCCCATTCGACAGCCGGTCTTGGAGTCCCGCTCGGGCTCGTTCAGAGCGGCGGATGCATCCTGGCACCGCTTTAGACGCGGAAATTTCGCGCAGGACTCGGCGAGAGATGCAGATTCGATGAAAAGGCTTCGGGCGTGGCGGATGGGCGGCGCGGAGGCGATGGCGTGGTGCGACGCCCGGTTGTGAATGGGCAGTTGGGCCGGCGAAAAGGGGTGTACAATCTCGCTCGTGAGTACAGGTCCGCAACTTGTGCGTCCTGCGCCGGCGCAGGAACGCAACTGGCTGCCCATGGTGGTGGCGGCGGCGATTGTGCTGGCTGTGGCGGTTGGACTGGTGCTGATTTTCGAGCACGGGAAGAGCGCACCGGCGGCGATGCCGATCTCGGCGGCGACCGATCCCTACGCGGCGAACTCGCCATCGGCAAGCTGCAGATGAGCGAGTCAGCCAACCTGGCCGGCGGCAAAGTCGACCTACCTCGACGGCCAGATCTACGAACAGCGGCAGCAGGACGCGTACTCGGAATCACCGTGCAGGTGCTCTTCCGCGACCCTGCGCACGAAGTCGCGTGGAACGAAACCCAGCCGTTGCGCGATCATCCGAACGCGGGAACCCTATATCGATGTTGAGCCGCTCTCAGCGGCCCCGCTGAACCGGGCGATGCCCGGGATTTCCGGCTGATCTTCGACAACGTCGCCGCAGGATTGGGATGGCGCTTTTCCCGAGATTCGGATCATTCACGTCGAGCTAAAATAAGCCCTTTCAGTGGGTCCCGGTGTAGGGCTCTTCGCTTTACAGGGTAGAAAGTACGCGAACGTGCAAAATTTACCCGGCAACAGGCGTTTACAGGGATCAAAAAGCACGGTTCCTGCCCATCGCCCAAGCTCATTAGGATCTATATTTTCAATTAGATACGAGTTTTTCCTGCCGATGACCCTTCTTTGGCAGCGGCCTTGCTCTTATAAGGGCGAGCGGACAGCAGCGCTCATACCGCGGAAGGAAGTTGGAAAGCCGCGAGCCAAAGAGGGGTCAACCCATGAAGAACATCTGCGAATGTTTTGAATTCGTTCCCCCGCCAGTTGGCATTACTTACGCTGGCATCTGCGATTGCCATTCCCGTGTGGGCGCAGGACCAAGTGAACACTGGCATCAGGGTTTCCCAGAGCACGCCTCCTTCGGCTGCGCAAGAGCAGCCCTCCCCAGCGGCTACACCAGCCGTTGAGCGCGCCGAAGGAGGGGTTCTGGGGCCGCGTGTACCCGTTTGCCCGCAAAAAGTGGGTGAAGAGGCAGATCGACCCGATCAACGACCGGTTGACGCGAACTGGATGAAGTGAACGCCAAGAACGCGCGCGACATCAAGGACGTGGATGCGCGGGCGCAGGCGGGAATCCAGAAGGCGCAGGGTGCGGCCGATGCGGCCAACCAGACCGCGATGGCGGCCAACTCGCAGGCGCAGAACGCGAGCAGCACCGCGCAAACAGGCGTCGGGCCACGTGGACCAGATCAACACCACGGTCAACGGCCTTGATCAATACCACCAGGTTACGGACATCGGAAGTCACGTTCCGCGGCGGAAGCCCGGTGCTGACAGCAGATTCGAAGCACCAAGCTGGATCAGCTGGCTTCGAGCCTGACCGGCCGCGAAGGCTACATCCTGGAGATGGAAGCGCACTCGCCGGTGGCGGGCAGCGCAGGCATACAGAGTTCCGAGCGCTTGGCGGAAGCAGTCAAGCGCTATCTCGTAACCGAACACCAGATTCCCGTCTACCGCATGCACTCCGTGGCCCTCGGCAACGCAGCGAGATGGCCTCAACCGCAGCCGGCGATCGAAGACCAAAAGCCGGAGCGGGTACGGTACAGCAGCGTGCATCTGCGTGTTGATGGAAAACAGTTTGGCGGCCCGGGCAGCAGCGTCACCCCAAAGCGCTCCTGCCGCAGCTGGCGCGGAGCAGCCGTAATATCGCGGCCATCCTCCCCCGAGGCTCTGCTCTCTGCGCCAACGGCCACCCCGCCGTTAGGCCGCCAACCAAGCTCTCGCAACGCGAGAGAACCAAGGCAACTTGGCCCCCGTGAACACGGGGGCCGTTTTTTTTGTGCCTGCGAAAAAGGGCATGTATTACGATAGGGGCATCTTAAGTAAGCGAAACCAGAGGGGGACGGTATGCGATCGCGGAGCACAAGGCTGCTGTTGGCGGTATATGGGGTGGTTGCGCTGTTTCTATGTGGATGCAACTATGTCGTTCTGGAGAATCCACTGCCCTCCGTTCTCGATAACCGCATCGTCGGCAGCTGGGCTACTCCGGACGGCAAGCTCTATGCGGTGATCAAGACGCGGAGACAATTCTTCGTATCAGTCGCTGACGGGGGACGATATAACGAAAAACGGTAGCGGGTCGACTTTTTATCTGGCCAAAGCGGGCGGCACGTTGCTGGCAGAAAACCCATCTGCCTGCAGCGCGTTCCTCTTCAGTGCGCCTTCTGCCGACGATGCGCCGAATGGCTGCTGGACGATTACCCGCGTGGTGCTACTGACAATACCCTGGAGTACGACACCTTCGACACCACCCTCATGCTGCAAAAAAGCGTAGGGGGCGGGCTCAGGGACATCAGCCTGAAGTTTGGCGCATCGGTTGCAAAGGGCGCCAATTCGGACGTGCCGTCGACAGTACCGATGTGCTGATCGAAGGCAAGCCGGAGGAAGTGGCACCCTTCCTGGCCACATACGCAAGCGGCAGGTCTACAGCGAGGTGATTCAGCTGCACCGCATTTGAATGGACGCCGCCGGCGGCAATTCCGGGTGATTCTAACATTTGTTATAATCATTAGAATGGAGGCGGGGGCGATGATCAAGCTCAAAGTCACAACAATCGGGAGTTCGGCGGGAATCGTGTTGCCGAAAGAGGCGCTGGCGCTGCTGAAGGTCGCGAAGGGGGATTCGGTGTTTCTCACTGAATCGCCGGACGGCCTCCGCATTACGCCCTACAGCCCGGAGTTTGAGGAACAGATGGCCTTGGCGCGCAAGTTCATGCGTGAGCGGCGCGACGTGCTGCGGGAGCTCGCAAAGTGAGCCAGGAACAGTGGCGCTGGGTATCAGAGGATGTCAGTTCTGGCAATTCACGACGAGCAGCTTGCGGAACACGGCGGCATGACGGGAGTTGCGAGATGAATCTCTGCTGCTTTCGGCGCTCGCGCGTCCACAAAATCTTGCGGCTTACGGGAATCCGGATGTCGCCGATCTTGCGGCTTCCTATGCTGTGGGCATTGCACGCAACCACGCGTTTATTGACGGAAACAAGCGCACGGCCCTGGTTAGTGGCGGCCGGCGTATTTCTGCCGTTGAACGGCTACAAACTGCTGCGAGCGACGGGGAGTGCGTAGGGCACATGCTGGCCGTGGCAGAAGGAACGATGCCGGAGCAGGAGTTCGCAATTTGGGTGCGCACCTATCTCCGACCATCGCAAGTCGGAATAAGCTCCTCGAGCGAACAATCCTCTTCCGGTGATTCCTGGGTGCGGGCGCACGCTTTCTCGGGCTGCTACGCTCCGCAGGTAGTATTCTGAAAATTCCTTGGACTTTCGGATGGAGGGAATATGCGCAGGATTCTTTTCGCTTTGGTTGCGCTGGGGTTTGCTGCGGGCTTCGCGAGGCCGCTTTTGGCGCAGGGCGCGCCGCCGCAGTCGAGCGCAGGGGCGCCGTACACGATCGAGTACTACTACAAGTGCCAGTGGGGGCATCAGCAGGAGTTTCTCGAACTATTTCTGAAGAA
The DNA here is from genome assembly GCA_963701835.1 of uncultured Acidobacteriaceae bacterium. GTDB lineage: Bacteria > Acidobacteriota > Terriglobia > Terriglobales > Acidobacteriaceae > Telmatobacter. The sequence goes on from CAVPBL010000021.1 coordinate 190,655, forward strand.
CCACTGGCCGCTGCTCAAGAAGATCCAGTCGACGGGGCGGATTGTGTCGCTGAAGATCGAGTCGCCGGCCTACCACACGACCGAGGACGGGCGCTGGGACTATCGCGTGACGATCGTCTACAAGAACTCGACGGTGGCGACGAGCTCGAACCCGGACGAAGCGGCGTTTATCAAGGAGCTGTGGCCGGACCAGGAGACGTACAAGAGAGAGGAGCAGCGGCGGTTTGAGATTCTGCTCGGCGCACTGGGATTTGCCGGTGACGGATATGACGCCGGGAAAACCGTGAACCGTGGATCGCGATTCGTGGACCGTGGACCGCGGTCAGAGATCGTCGCGGGCGCGCCATTGGCGGACGAGGTCGGCGGCGGCTTCGGGCCAGGTCGGGAAATTCGAAATTGGAATCCGGCGTCGAGCAGGCGGCCGGGAACGACGCGGCGGCTTTTGAGGACCAGCTCGGGCTCGGTGCGCAGGAAGAACATGCCGATGGCCATGAGGGGCGCGGGCGCGGGCAGGCCGTTGGGCATCGTCCCAGGCCTCGCGCAGCGCGGCCATGAATTCGCGGTTGGGCAGCGGGTGGGGCGCGGCGAGATTGACGGGGCCGTCGATATCTTCGTGGTCGATGAGGAATTCGAGGGCGCGGGCGAAGTCGGACTCGTGAATCCAGGAAACATATTGGCGGCCATTGCCCTGCGTTCCGCCGAGGCCGGCGCGGACCAGATTCGAGAGCACCGCGAAGACGCTGCCCGGCGTGGGGCTGAAGACGAGCGAGGTGCGCAGCGCGATCTTGCGCGTGCGCGGCGTTGCGGTCGAGAAGAATGCGGCCTCCCAATCCTTGACCAAGCTGGACGGTCCAGTTCCATTTCTGCGGGGGCGCGGCGGCGGCGCGAGATCCGCTCGTTGCCGCCGAGCTCGCCGGTGGCTTCGTCCATGTCGGCGAGTCGAGTGCGTGCCGGTAGATGGTGGCCGACGAGGCGTTCATCCAGAGGCGCGGCGGATTGGCGAGCGATGGCGAAGGCTCGGTGCAGCAGGCGCGTTGGGCCCGATGCGCGAGTCGTAAAGCTCGCGGCGGTTGCGCGCGGTGTAGCGGCAGTTGACGCTGCGGCCGGAGAGATGGATGCAGACGTCGGCGCCTTCGAGCGTTTCAACCCAGGGCCCGAGCTCGTTCCGTCCCAATGAACCGTTTGCCAGGGCGCGGTGTAGGGCCCGCGCGTGAGCACCGTGACGTGATGGCCGCGCTCCTGAAAGAAGCGCGCCAACATGCGGCCCACCTGGCCGCTGCCGCCGGGCATGCACGATGCGCAAGGGGCGGGCGGTCTGACATGGCTGGATTGCCCATGCAATCAGCGTAACGCGCGAGACGGGCTCTCGATGGCGCTTATTAGCGCGGCGGGAACGGGTAGTGCTGCATGAAGCGGCGCTCGGCGACGGGCGCGGATTCGTGGACGATGACGAAGACGATCGAAGAAGATGATCAGCAGCGGGCCAAAGAAGATCCAGGGCGAGAACACGACGTGGTCCTGGCCGACGGAGACGCTGCCGGCGTGTGCACCGTGCCGAACATGGCGACCATGTCCTTGATGCACTGCTGACGTTTTCGCCCAGGCGGATGGAGCCGAAGAACGAGACCAGGTCGCCCCCGATGGAGGAGTTATCGGCCGCCGTGACGCTGCCGAAGAAGTTGACGACGTCGTGGTGGGCCTGGCCGTCGAGGCGCACGTTGCCGAAGAAGACGACGATGTCGCCTCTCACGTCGCCTTGAGCGTCGACATTGCAGAAAAAGCAGACGGCGTCGTGCGACGGGGGCGTCGGGGGTGACTTCGATGTTGTTGAAGAACTGAACCGCGTCCTGCTCGGCGCGGGCGGGCGAGGCGGCGACCGCCAGGGCGGCGCCGAAGAGGCAAAGGGCGAGAAATCTTCTCTGCATAGGTGTGCGATCCTCGCTACAAGCCAATATACGCGCGAGGGCAGCGGAAAGTTCCCGCAGAATTCGCGATGGTCTAAGTCACTTTTTTTGAGATGTTTACGCTCAAGCGCCTCTGTCCATCCGCGCGGACGATCGACCAGGACATCGGGCGGAGTGTCCATCAGGTTCTGCGGGCCGAAGCCGAAGGCGCAGCCGACGGACCAGGCTCCGGCATTGCGCGCGGTCTCGACGTCCACCTGGCTGTCGCCGATCATGACGGTTTCGTCGGGCGTTGCGCCGGTCTCTTCCATCAGCGAGCGCAGGCCGAGCGGATCGGGCTTTTTTGACGGGAAAGCTGTCGCCGCCGTAGATGTGGAGGAAGTAGTCCGGCAAGGCCGAGCCCCTCGCAGATGCCGCGCGCCGGGCGCACCGGCTTGTTGGTGAGCACGGCCATGGTTCTCGGCGGACCGCCGGGCGCGTCGTGCAGCTCGTGCAGAGCCTTGAGCGCGTCGAGAACGCCTTCGTAGGCGTAGGTGAAGTCCAGCTTGTGCTCGCGGTAGTACTGGAGAAAGAATGCGTAGGCCTTGGCGAAGAGATCTTCGTCCACATCGCCGGGAGCGATGTTGGCGGCCAGGGCCAGCGAGCGGCGCATGAGCATGGGCGCGCCGTTGCCGACAAAGCCGGCGATCGCGGGATCGGGCAGCGGGCCGAGGTTGAATTCCCGCAGCGTCGCGTTCACGCTGTTGCACAGGTCCTGCGCCGAATCGATCAGCGTGCCGTCGAGATCGAAGACGAGCAGCTTCAGGCGCTCGACGGGAATGGGGCGAAAAACGCGAATCATATTGTCTCAGTGTAACGGGAGCAGAGCGGACGCTGCGCCGGCTAGGGGCCTGCATCGATTACACTTGGCAGGCAAAGCCGTGGCGCAGAGGAGTGCTCGATGGCATTGAAGAAACGTTCTGGAAATTGGAATCGGCGGCCGATCGGCGCTTGCGATTGGGTCGTGCTGCCTTCGCCGCGCAGCAGGCGCCGCGGCCGGCATTCAGCAGCCGACGCTACGGCGGAGCACATCCCCAATCTCGACGCGCTCAAGACGGAACTCAGGGAGTACCACGATTGCACCTGCAAATGCGGCTGCTACGCGCACGACATCGACGTGCAGGCCGATCGCGCCATCGCATTTCTGCGCCGGCGCGCCGCGCATCGCCGGCCCGCACGAGAAACTGGCGCTGATTCTGGACATCGACGAGACCACGCTATCGAACTACGCGGAAGAGGTTGGCGCGGACTTCGCTTACAACGCGGCCGTCTTCGACCAGTGGGTCGAGACGGCGCAGGCGCCGGCGATTCCCGGCACGTTGCGGCTCTACAAGGAAGCGCAGCGGCTGGGCGTGAGCATCTTCTTTATTACCGGCCGCGACGAACCGCAGCGCGCCGCCACGGAGCGCAATCTGCGCGCGCAGGGCTTCGACAACTGGAAGCTGCTTGTGATGCGCCCGGCCGCATCACGGCTCGCAGACGATCGGCGCGTTCAAGGCCGTGGTACGCGGCCAGATTGCTGCCGCGGGCTACACGCTGGCGCTGAATGTGGGCGACCAGTGGAGCGACTTGAAGGGCAAGCCGGAAGCGGAGTTCTCAGTGAAATATCCCGACCCGTATTACTTCATTCCGTAGCGCAGCGAACCGTCTTCTAGTGAATGCGGAATGTTGCCGGAGCCGGTTCCGACACGCACTCAGGGCCCGCCGCCGCCGATGTTGCCCTTCACGTGGTGGTGGTCCATCGTCCCTTGCGACACGATCTCGCGGTCACAGTGAACGCTGCCGGAGCCGGTCGAGGCGTCCAGCGTCAGCCCCGCATTGCCCGTCCAAAGCTCCACGCTGCCCGAACCAGTGTGGAGCCGCCATGGCGCGGTAGGCGTTCCGTCAACCTTGATATTGCCCGAGCCGGTATCGGCGTGCAGCCCGCCGTGCAGGTTCTTCAGCTCGATCGAGCCCGAGCCGGTTCTGGCCTTCACGTCGCCTGTGCCGATCTGCTCGGCATAGATGTTACCCGAGCCGGTCCGACGCGTGAATCCGCCTTGCAAGACCGGTGGCGTGGATCGAGCCCGAGCCGGTGTTCAGTTTCGCATTTGCGCCCACGCCGTCGTCGGTCACGTTGCCCGAGCCTGACGCCGGCGTCGAGAAAGGCGTCGGGCGGCGCCTGAATCTCGTAATCGATGCTGATGTTGTGAGATTCTGGTGATCTCACTCCGATGCGCACGATGTTGCCGGTCTGCTCGATGGGAGGATGCGCAGCGATCTCGCTGCACCTTCGCATCGCTTCGCGCCCCAGCCCGACTTGACGCGCCCGAAGATGTGCACGTGGCCCGCGGGGCCGCGTCGTGAGATGAATGGAGCCCGAGCCGGTGGTAACGGACAGATCCACTCGTCCGTTCACCGTCAAGTCGCGCTCAAATGTCGCTTCAGTGGCGCGGGCCGGAACTGCTGCCAAGACGGCCAATGCCACCATGAATGCCGCTGACCTGCAAGAAGATGCTTCATTCCCATCCTCATTCCTGCACTTCCCTTTCCGCACCGATCCTGTTCTACGCGCCAGCCGGCCTGCCGGTTCCAGGAAATGTGCACGCTCGCCCGTCTCCGGATCGCGAGCTCAGCACGGCGATGATCGCTCGCGGTAGCCACCTTGCCAATGCTATTCTCTCACCCAGATGCACGGGCTTTTGCTGTTCAAGCCGGTCGGCCGTGGCCATGCTGATTCTGGCCAACGCCTACTTTGTGGCGGCCGAGTTCGCGCTGGTCTCCATCCGCGAAACGCGCGTGGAGCAACTGCTTGCGGCGCGGGTGCCGGGCGCGCGGGCGGTGCGGCGGCTGCAGCAGCAATCTTGACGACCTGCTGCCCGCCGTGCAGCTCGGCGTGACCCTTTGCTCGCTGGCGCTGGGCTGGCTGGGCGAGCCGCTGGCCGCGCAAATTCTCGCGGGATGGATGGGCGCGCTGCCCCACGCGCAGAATCTACGGCCACGTGGCCGCCGTGGCGCTGGGCTTTGCGCTCATCACTTACTTTCACGTGGTGGCCGGCGAGCTGGTGCCCAAAGCGCTGGCGCTGCGCCGCGCCGAGGCGCTGGCCGTGGCCGTTGCGCCGCCCATGCTGGTGTTTATGGCCGTGGCCCGCCCCGCGGTGCGCCTGCTGAGCCGGTCGGCGGCGGTCGTTCTGCGCGGGTTCGATATTCCGCAAGACCGAGCGCGCCGCATCCATCCACTCCGCCGAAGAGCTGAAGCTGATTGCGACGGCGGCGCGGCGGCTGGGCCTGCTGCCCGAGTTTCAGGAGACGCTGGTGCACCGCGCTCTGGAGCTCGGCGATGTGCCCGTGCGCGAGATCATGACGCCGCGGCAGAAGATTTTTTCTCTGCCTTCGAACATGCTTCTTGAAGAGGCGTGCGTGCGGGTCTTCGGCCGCAACCACTCGCGCATTCCCGTCTACGACGAGGCTCGCGGGCCCGAGTACATCGTCGGCGCGGTGTATGCGCGCGACCTGGCGCGGCTGTTTTACTTCCGCACGTCAGGGACCGCGCCCGCAGCGCCCGCAGGGCGAGCTTCGTCTCGCGCAGATCATGCACGAGGTGCTGGTTGTGCCGGAGACCAAATCCGCGCTGGATCTGCTGCGCGACTTCAAGCAGAACCGCCGGCATCTGGCCATCGCGGTGGACGAATATGGTTCGACGGTGGGCCTGGTGACCGCGGAGGATGCGATCGAGCAGCTTGCGGGCGAGCTGGAAGACGAGTTCGATACGCCGTCGCAGCCGGTGCTGAGCAGCGCCGGCGGGGCGGTGGTGATGGATGGCAGCGTGAATCTGCGCGACCTGGAAACGCAGATGCACTGGAGCCTGCCGCGCGATGGCGGCGTGGAAACCCTGGCGGGATTCGTGCTGGCGCGCCTCGGGCACATTCCCCAACCGGGCGAGTCGGTGAGTTTGAGGACCGGCGGCTGACCGTGGTGGAGATGGACGCGCGGCGCATCGCCAAGATCCGCGTGGAAATGATGCAGGCGAGCCGCCGCATCCAGCGCAATCGGAGTAGCCTCGATCTCCGCAAGATGAATCTTCGGTGAATGCCAGCTCGCGCGTCCATCGATTGATTAACCTGGCTCCTCTACCGAGCGCCATGCAAATCCGGCCTGCATGGACGAAAATAGAATTGGATGAATCTTTCAGACAGGAATGAAGAAACGATTGACGCCCACAGCAGACGGAAATTCAGCAAATGGACCGCAGAAGAGTTTGAGCGGCTGGTTTTCGAGTGCAAGCCCAAGGTTGCGGTGTTCGATTGCGACGGAACGCTTTGGGGCGGCGACGCCGGCTACGGATTCATGGCCTGGTCGCTGGAGCAGGGATTGGTTTCGCGGTCGACCAACGACTGGATCGATACGCGCTACCGCGCCTACCGCGCGGGAGACGTGAGCGAAGAGGCGATGTGCGGCGAGATGGTGCAGATGTATGCCGGGTTGCGCGAAGCGAGTTGCGAGGCCGCCGCCGCGCAGTTACGTGGACGAGTTTGTGCGCGAGCGCGTTTTTGCCGAGATGGCCGCGCTGGTGGCACGATGCGGCAGGCCGGGATCGAGCTGTGGGCGGTGAGCTCGACGAACCGCTGGGTGATCGTCGAGGGCCTGCGCGATTTCGGCATCCCGAAGGAGCGGATTCTGGCGGCGGAGGTGCGCGTGAAGGACGGAATGATCACCAGCGAGATTATCGACGTGCCGACCGGACGCCGCCAAGGCGACGGCGCTCAAGCGCGTGGGCTTGCCGGCGCCCGATGCGGTTTTCGGCAACTCGGTTCACGACCTGGCGATGCTGGAGATGGCGCGATGCCCGTTTCCGGTGAATCCGTCGCCGGCGCTGCTTGAGGCGGCGGCGAAAAGAGGCTGGGGCTACTTCAGGCCGCAGGCTGCCGAGGGCGTTGAAGCCGCGGTGGGCGGGGAATCGAAGCCGGTTGCTTGAACGGATTCGCCGTCCAGTCACGACAGCGAGCTGTTCTACGACCAAGCCATGCACCCTGTGAGTCCGATTCAATCGCTTAGACAATTCATCTTTTGTTTCGTTTACACTGGAGGCGTGAATGAAGCCGACCAAGGCCAGGACACATACATCCCGGTCCCGCCCTCCGCTTTGTGGCGGCGGCGCTGATCGTGCGCGACGGCGAAGTGCTGATCGGGCAACGGCGGGCGGATCAGCCGATGGCGTCGCTGTGGGAGTTTCCGGGCGGGAAGATTGAGCCCGGCGAGAGCCCGCAGGAGGCGCTGGCCCGCGAGCTGGCGGAGGAGCTTGGCATTCAGCGCCGAGGTTGGCCCGGCGGTGACGCGCATTCGCCACAACTATCGCCGCGGCGGCGCCGTGGACCTGCAGTTCTTCGCGGTGCGCGAGTTCGCGGGCGAAATCGACAACCAGATCTATCAGCAGGTGCGCTGGGTGAAGCTCGAAGACCTGACCGGCTACGAGTTTCTGGCCGCCGACCGCGGGCTGATCAAGGATTTGGCGGCGGGGAAGCTGCTGTAGAGACAGTTCCGATGTTGCGTGCCGGCACGGGCTTTCGCTCTCTGTTCCGGCGTGATTTCCCACAGTACGACTGGATTCCCGAGGCGATTCTCAGGAGAATCCAGTGCCATTCGATGAACATTTCCTGTATCCTTGGCGCAGTCAATAAACCAAATCGAAATCACCGGGCTATTCACCCGAACCTGGACGGCAATGAAGCGGCCGGCGAAGGGGACCAGCCAGGAACGGAGAGAAGCCATGGAATGGTATCTGATGGTGTGGAAGCGTTACGCCGAGTTCAGCGGCCGTTCGCGCCGCAAAGAGCTTTGGATGTTTACGCTCTTCAATATGATCGTCGCCTTGGCGCTTTATGTTCCTGCCCTGATTGCAGCGTCACAGGGCAGCTCATTGAGCACCATTTTCTTTGTGCTGTACTTCATCTACGTCCTGGCCGCACTGGTGCCTGGGTGGGCTGTCGGGGCGCGCCGCCTGCACGATACCGGCAAAAGCGGCTGGTGGTGGCTGATTGCCCTGGTTCCGTTTGTCGGCGCCATCATCCTGCTCGTCTTTTGGGTGATGGAAGGCCAGCCGGGCGTCAACCAATACGGCCCCAATCCAAAAGAGCTGACGCCCGCAGGCACTATCGGCTGACGAAAGCGCTCATCCCTCCCCTGCTGCTTCCGCTGGCGTCCGGTCTTTCCGTGGCGGGCGCCACACCATTTCCTATGGTTCAACGGCCTGAGGCGGGTCAGCTCCCGGCTTTCTCCCCATTCCCGTTCCCTTGTCCTATTCCCTGCGCTTTCAGTGGCCCGGCATCATGCCCCAGAGCATGACCATGGTCATGCCGATGACGATGATGCTGGTGCCCCAGGCGATCACGTTCCAGAGGCGCGAGTTCTTGTGCTCGCCCATCAGGTCAGTGCGGTTGATGAGCAGCAGCATGAGAATGATGACCACCGGCAGCAGGACGCCGTTGAGCACCTGCGAGAGGATGGCGACGTTGATCAGCTGCGCATCGGGCAGGAGCAGCACGGTGACCGCGCCGCCGGCGATGAGCAGCGTATAGAGCCAGTAGAAGAACGGCGCTTCGCGGAAGCTCTTGTCGACGCCCGATTCGAAGCCCAGGCCTTCGCAGACGGTGTAGGCGGTGGAGAGCGGCAGGATGGAGGCCGCGAAGAGCGAGGCGTTGAAGAGGCCAAAGGCGAAGAGGATGAAGGCGTAGTCGCCGGCCAGCGGGCGCATGGCCTCGGCCGCGTCGGCGGCCACCTGGATGGCGCCCATGCCGTGCACGAAGAGCGTGGCCGCGCAGGCCACGATGATGAACCAGGCGACGATATCGGTGAAGAGGCTGCCCACGATCACGTCAAGCCGCGAGGCGGCGTAGTCCTTGACGCGAATGCCCTTTCTCCACGATCGACGACTGCAGATAGAACTGCATCCACGGGGCGATGGTGGTGCCCACCACGCCGATGGCCATGTAGATATAGGCCTTGTCGCGCCACACCGATTCGGCCGGCAGCTTGACGGTGGCCAGCAGCGCGTCGTGCCAACTGGGCTGCGAAAGCACGCCGGCAAAGATGTAGGCAGATGTAGACCAGCGAGGCGACGAGGAAGATCTTTTCGGTGCTCTTGTAGTCGCCGCGCACCACCAGGTACCAGACCAGCAACGCGCAGATCGGCACGGAGATGAACTTGGTGACGTGAAAGAGGTGCAGCGAGCCGGCGATGCCGATGAACTCGGTGACCACGTTGGTGTAGTTGACCACCACCAGCAGCACCATGAGCACGAAGGTGAGGCGCAGGCCGAACTCCTCGCGGATGAGGTCGCTGAGGCCCTTGCCGGTGACCACGCCCATGCGGGCGCACATCTCCTGCACCACGATGAGGGCGATGGTGATGGGAATCATGGTCCAGAGCAGGGTGTAGCCGTATTGCGCGCCGGCCTGGGAGTAGGTGAGGATGCCGCCGGAGTCGTTATCGACATTGGCGGTAATGAATCCGGGGCCGAGGACGGCCAGAAAGAGCAGGATCCGGATTCGCCAGCGCTTCCACATGCAGATGCGGGTTCCTAAGGTGGGTTCATTGCGGTCTTGGATTTGCGGAAAAAGCTATTCCTCACTGACCATAACAGGCCAGACCCGTTGGCGCGAAGCCATGGGCAAAGCGCAGTCAGACGCGCAGACTGGCGCGGCCCTATCGGAACAGCCGGAAAAGCTCTGCTGCGGCTCGATCCGCGTGACTACAATATGAATTCCGTGCACGGCTGAAGCCTCGAGGAGGAAGTGCGCTATGCAATCCATTCGGACGCAAGAGGAGAGTCTTCGTAGCACCCGGCGCAGAATGCTGGGCGCTACTACGCCGCCGGCGTTTCTGCCGCCGCAATGCTGGGCGCGAATGCGCCCGCGGCGCTGCTGCCGAGCCGGGCAAACCTCAGAGCGCTGTGCCGGAAGAACTCTTCGCGCTTGCCCGCCTTGCGCAGCTACAAGAATCTACGCTCCTCAAGCTGGGACCGCACCGGCGGCAATGCCGACTCGGTGGCTGTCGATCCGGGCCAGACGGCCACACTGCTCGACGTCACGGGCGCCGGCGTAGTGACGCACATCTGGTTCACCATCAATTCACCCGACCCCATGCACCTGAAGAATCTGGTGCTGCGCGCATGGTGGGACGGCGAGACGCGCACCTCCGATTGAAGTCCCGATCGGCGACTTCTTCGGCCTCGGGCTGGGCGAATACTTCATCTACCAATCGGCGCTGCTGGCCGTGGCGCCTATCAAGGCGCTGAACGCTTATTTCCAGATGCCTTTCGCAACGTGCGGCCCGCCTCACGCGTAGACGAATGAAGGCCCGGAGCGCTACGAAATCTTTACTTCGCCATCGACTATGTGACCGCTGCCGAGCCTTCCCGGAGGACTTAGGCCGCTTCCACGCGCAGTATCGCCAGGCCGCGCCGTGCAGAGCAGTGACGAGCGACGGCAAGAATCTGAGCGGGCAGGACAATTACGTGTTTCTCGAGGCCGACCGGGCAAGGGACATTTCGTTGGCGTGACGCAGGCCGTCGTGCAGAACAGGACGGCTGGTTCGGCGAGGGCGACGACATGATCTTCGTCGACGGCGACGCGATGCCCACCATCAACGGCACCGGAACCGAAGATTACTACAACGGCGCGTGGGACTTTGGCGGCCAGGCCTTCGCCAATCTGCACCAGGGCGCGCCGTACATCGTGACTCCCGAGCGCAACGGCGGCCGCTATTGCCTCTACCGCTGGCACATTGAGAGCCCGATCGCGTTTGAGAAGTCGATCAAGGTGACCATCGAGCACGGCACGGCGAATGACCGCTCGGACAACTTCTATTCGACGGCGTACTGGTACCAGACCGAGCCGCACGCGGCTTTTCCGGCGTTGCCCGCGTTGGCGGATCGCATTCCGAAGGTGTTTGCAGTGGGCGGAGAAAAATGACCGGCGCGACTGTAGCGCGCTCCGCTAAGCCGTGACCGCGAGCACCGTCTCCGACTGCATTCGTCGCTCAGGTTCAGCAGGTTCTCCACCACGTCCGCCGCGCTGTAGCTCTTGCGCCCCGGCGCAAGAAACTGCGCGATCGTATTCAGGTCGTCGCCGACGGTGATCAGCGCCGGCTCGACGGAGCCGTCCTTGCGCGTCTGCGCGTGCCCGATATTGGCCAGCAGCGTGTTGCACAGGCATTTGCGCCCCACCGTGTCCTCGATTTTGCCGCCTTTGGCCACGTAGGTTTCAACCGGCTCCGCCGAGCAGCGGTAGCCGATCTGGCCATCGCCCGCCGCGTACGGCTCGCGCAGATAGCCCAGATCGCAGATCCGGTTCCGTTCCTGGTAAATACTCGAGCGCTGAAGTAGTGCCCTCGAGCTGCGCAACCTTGAACGGAAATCCCGTCGGCGAGGCCAGCGGATCGGTAAACACCTCGCCGGTGCCCGCAATCGCCTGCTCGATCAGCCGCGTTTTCAGGTCGGCCCGCATACCCGATTCCCGGCTGAACGCAAACGCGGTTCCCACCTGCACTCCGGCCGCGCCCTGGTCCAGCGCCTCGCGCAGCTTCGCCGCGCTGCCATACCCGCCGGCCAGCCAGAAGGGAACGCCCAGCGCCCGCAACTCCGCGATGTTGACCCGGTCGCGCTCGCCATAGAGCGGCTCTCCGGCGGCGTTGAGTTGCAGCTTGCCGCGCGGCGGCGCATTGTGCCCGCCCGCCGTCGGGCTTTCGATCACGAACCCGTCGACGCGGCCGTTGGCCCGGCGCAGCATGGTCGCGGCCAGCGTGTTCGAAGAGACGATGGCCAGAAACCTGGGCCGGTGGAGCACCGGCAGCGGGCCCTCCGCATATTCGGCCGGATCGAGCCGCATCAGCGTGTCCATATTCGCAAACTGGCCCTGCGCCGCGCCGGTAATCGCCAGGCGATATTCCGCTGCATGGTGCGCCACAAACGCGTCGAGCACGCCGGGAATGTGCAGCGGGATTCCCGCGCCCATCAGCACGTAGCCCACGCCCGCCAGCATGGCGCCGTAGATCGAAGGCAGATGGGGCATCTGCACTTTCTCAAGATAGTTGATGCCGACAGGATTGTTGTGGCCTTCCCTGGCCAGAAAAACCTCAACGAAGTTGCTGACCATGCAGAGCTCGACGAGCTTGCGCGAATCACGCTTCTGGTGCATGGGCAGCGCCTTATAAGGCGCGCCGGCAGCCTTGCCGCCGGGCACGAAGTACTCCTGCCAGATGCGCTTGGCCATCTCCTGAAACGGAAATGCGTCCAGTCCCCGGCGCATGTGGCCGCCCTGGTCGCCATCGGCGAGCCGGCGCACAAAGACCGAATCGAGCGCCGTGCCCGAGACGACGCCCAAGCTGGCCGAGTTTTGAGACGGCCTGGGCAAGGCGCCAATTGGACACGCCGACGCCCATGCCGCCCTGAATAATTTTTGGAAATTGGATCATCTATGAATTGTTTCACAGATTCGGATCCATCCGCGGGCTTTCTCGTGCATCAGCGAATGGGTAACGAGAAGTGTGCAATACTGCTCACTATCGCGGCAAATTGAGGTCCGATCCCGGCAGGCCTTGTTCGAAGTCTTAGAGCTTTTCGCGCAGGAAGCTGATGACCTGCTCGGCCTGCACCACGCCGACCATGCGGCCCTGCGAGATCGACGACGGGAAGCGCGTGGAGGTTGTACTTGTCGAACATCTCGGCCAGCTCGTTCTGGTTCATGTCGGCGCGGGCAGGAGAGCACGCGGGGCTCGGCCAGCACGCTCGAGACGCGTCTCAGGCTGCGCCATGACCAGGCGCGCCAGCGGAATGGCGCCGCGCAGGATGCGTTTCTCGTCGAGCAGAAAGATTTCGGTGACGCTTTCCGGATCGCCGTCGAAGCTGCGCAGCGCCTGCACGGCCTGCGCCACGGTCGCGTCCACGCCGAGGTAGACGAACTCGGTGGTCATGCAGCCGGCGGCGGAGTTCTCGTCGAACTCGAGCAGTTCCTCGACCTCCTGCCGCTCTTCCGGCTCCATCTCTTCGAGGATGGCGTCGGATTGCTCCTCGGACAGCTCGGAGAGCAGGTCGGCGGCGGCGCCGGGGTCCATCTCCTCGACGATGTCGGCGATGCGCTCTTCGTCGAGCTTTTCGAGCAGCGCCTTTTGCAGCTTGGGCTCGACCTCTTCGAGGGTTTCGGCGGCCACTTCTTCGTCGAGCGAGGTGAAGACGGCCTCGCGCTCGGCGGGCGCCAGATCTTCCAGAATGTCGGCCAGCTCGGAGGGGTGAATGTCGGCCAGGCGCTCGTGCTCGATGCGCAGCTTGACGCGCCGCGCGGGATCGGGCTCGATGACGTCGACAAATTGCCAGGGAATGGCGCGCGCGCTGAACTTGCGCGAGATGGATTCCAGGCGGGCGCGCGGCAGAACGCCTTTGAAGACCCGGCGAAACGCGCCGCGCAGCCCGACTTCGACTTCGGCCACGCGCAGCAGGTGGGCCGCGCCCTGGTCCGTCCACTCCAGATCGACATCGTTGACGCGGACCACCTTGCGGCCGTTGATGTCGATGATCTGCCGGTCGACGAGGTCCTGCTGCAGAAAGAGATAGTTGCCCTCGTCCTTGAGCGGGACGAGCGCCTCGGCCGAGCGCAGTTCGAGAGTGCCGGCGGGGGTTTCCATCACTTCCTGCGAAGGCACGATGGAGAGGCCGGTGCGCGTTTTGAGCACAAGGCCGGCCACCTTGCCGCCGTCCGGCCCCGTGGCCACAGCAATATCTTTGAGCTTGCCGCGCAACTGCCCCTGCGCATCGGTCACCGGCGTGCCGAGAAGCGCGGTCAGGCTGACGCGGGTTGAGGTGTGCTGGTCCATGCGCGGTCGGTTCGCGATCGATTCACGGCTCCGAGGTTGAGTGTAGACCTCTGAACGAAGTTTACTCCCCGAGTGCGACAGCGCTGGCCGCGAGAGATGTGCATCAGGGCCAACCGAAGGTATCCCCATCTCCGGCTTGACACAATCGCATCCAGACTTGAAACTGCCAGCAAGGTTGATGGAGCAGTGGGTGGAGTTTGCACGAACCGCTCCGGCGGAGGCGGAAGAGCAGCCCGGTGAGCGGACCCAGTAGAGGACGGCGGAGTTTCCGGCTGAGCTCCACCATGGAAAGCGTCGGCGAGGTGGAGGCGGCCGCGGATCAGCTGGCCACCGAGGCAGGCCTCGACGAGGACCAGCGCTTTCACATCGCAATGGCGGTGCGCGAGGCGGCCATCAACGCCGTGCTGCACGGCAACGAATACGATCCCGACGCGCCAGATCGAAGTCTCGCTCGAAAATACCGGCAACGACCTGGTGTTTATGATTGCCGACCAGGGGCACGGATTCGATCCCGACCATCTGCCCGATCCGCTGGCCGCCGAGAACCTTCTCCGCGGCACCGGCCGCGGCATCTTCCTCATCCGGTCGCTGATGGATGAGGTACACTTTCGACAATTGCATCCCGGAACCGAGTTGACGCTGATCAAGCATCTGGCGCCAGCGGGCGGAAAAAACTTAGACATGGTGGCGGGATGGCGGGAGCCGGCGTATCATCGTTCTTCCCGCGAACGTGACCTGGCCGTGGAGTTTTCCGCAAGCCGGCGGCGCTAAAGATGCTATAACCGAAGTACCGACAAGGAGGGATTTTCCGTGGCACTTGCGATAGCTTCCCGTGAAGTGGATGGCGTGACTGTTTTGGAACTCAGCGGGCGGATCACGCTGGGCGAGGGCAGCGTGCAGTTGCGCGACGCCATTCGCGACCTGATCGGCAAAGGACAGCGGCACATCCTGCTCGATCTGGGCGAAGTGAACTACATCGATAGCTCGGGCCTGGGCGAACTGGTGAGCGCATACACCACGGCCAAGAACCAGGGCGCGGCGCTGAAACTGCTCAAACTGACCAAGAAGGTCCACGACCTGCTGCAGTTGACCAAGCTGTATACCGTCTTCGACATCTACGACGACGAGGCCAGCGCCATCGCTTCCTTCAAGTAGCGCCGATTCGAGTTCCGATCTGAACGAAGAGGCCATCCCGCCAGTGCGGAATGGCCTTTTTGTGTTTGCCCGCAGCGGCTGGAACGACGGCGTGGCCTTAGAAGCTCACCTTGGGCACGGTTTGCGCGGCCGGGCTGGCCTCGAAGTAGGCGTTGTTCTGGTGGAAGCCGGCGATTCCCGCCCAGATGCTGTTGGGGAACTGCAGGATGAAGGTGTTGTAGTCCTGCAGCGCGTCGTTGTAGCGCTTGCGCGCCACGCGATGCGGTTCTCGGTGCCGGACAGCTCATCCTGCAGGCGCATGAACTGGTCGCTGGAGCGCAGTTGCGGATAGTTCTCGGTGAGCAGCAGCAGGCTGGCCAATGGCGCCGTCGATCTGGTTGTTGGCGGCGATCTTGTCCTGCCGGGCCTTGCGCATTCAACATGCCGGCCCGCGCTTGGCGATGTCGCCAAAGACGCGTGCTTTCTTCCTTGGTGAAGCCCTTCACGGTCTCCACCAGGTTGGGGATCAGGTCGGCGCGCCGCTCCAGTTGCACGTCCACCTCAGACCATGCGGCTTTCACCGCCTGATCCTTGGCCACCATCTGGTTCCTGGCGCTCACATAGCTGCCAAAGACCATGAGAACCACCAGCAGCAGAACGCCCACAACGGCCAGCGTAATTCCAAGTCCTTTACTCATACAGTTTGTTTCTCCTCCGTAAAAGCAGCTACCAGCTCCTAGCTCTAGCTCTAGCTCGTCCGCTCATTGTTCTGACTGACTCGGCTCTCTGCCTCTCGCGAATCAGTTCACGACTGAAAGCTGACGAGCTAGAAGCTGAAGCTACTACCAACTTCCTCCGGCGCCGCCGCCGCCAAAGCCGCCGCCGCCGCCGCCAAATCCACCAAAACCTCCGCCTCCACCACCGCCGAAACCGCCTCCGCCAAATCCGCCGCCGCCCATCCCGGAGCCTCCGCCGCCAACCGCCTCGGCCCCAGCCGCCAAAGAACAGGCTGGCGCCGAAGAGCATGCGGAGCAGCGAGCCTCCACCGAAGAAGATCACCAGTAGAAGAATGATGAAGAATGAGCTTGCCGACCGGCGATGCCTTGATGACACGGGCTGGCTTGGCGGGGCCGACCGGCTCGTCCTGATTGAGCGTGATCTTGGCGTCGTCGGCGATCACCTGGGCCACTTCGCCCACCGCGAGCGTCACTGGCGCCGTCATAGTCGCCGGCCTTCAGGTCGGGAACCATGTCGCGGCCGATGTCGCCGGTTTTGCCGTCGGGCAGGATCCCTTCAAGACCGTAGCCGACCTCGATGCGGTACTTGTGGTCGGCGACGGCCAAGCAGCACCATGGCGTACTTGTTGTCGCCCTTGTTGCCCATCTTCCAGTGGTCTTCAAGCTGGTTGGCGTAGTCGGCCGCGTCGTCGCCGTTGAGGTCGTGCACGGTGACAACGGCGATCTGCGCATTGGCCTGCGGAGTGGTCGAGCTGCGCGCAGATCGAGTCGAGCCGCGCAATCGCCTCGGGCGAAAGCACGTGGGCAAAATCGCTGACGTAGTCGGTGGGTTGGGGCAGGCTGGCGACCGCTCTCGGCGCGCGAGGCAATGGGGCAGGAAATGCGAAAAGAACCGCCAGCAACGGCGGAAACACGGTCAAACGCGCGCGGCGAAGGCCTTCCATTCCTTCTTCCATTGTACGTGGGCGGGGAAGGGAATGTTCCCGGGTGTGCAGGCTCATCCCTGCAGCAAGTGTGGCGCCGCAACTTCGATGAACTCGCGCGGTGTGATGATTTTGGTTCCCTTCCAAAACCGCGGAAAGTGCTTGCAGTTACCGGTAATCAGGTAGTCCGCACGAGCGGCATCGGCACATTCGACAAATATATTGTCATCGGGATCGTTGGTTACTTCCAGACGCCGATAGGGAGTGACGAGGAAACTGCGGTTTCTAATCAGTTGTAAGAGCCGAAGGCGATCGCCCCTGCGAATGCCAATTGGCGGGCGAGCGAGCACCTCGGAGTATTCATCGAGGATGGGCCGGGAAACATAGAGACGGGCCGGTCTGGCCATGGCGATCAGTAGGACCGTTCGTGGAAAACCCTCCTCCTGAAGCGCCGCTGAAACGACAACATTGGTATCGACAACCAGGCGCAGCGCTAGCACGAACGCTTCTTTCTCTGCGCCCGCGCCACTTTGATCTCACGATCGATTTGCCGCGAGGTCAAAAGATTTGTTCCCTTCTTTTTCGCTTGTTCAGCAATAATCTTCAGGATTTCTGGCTCAGGAGCGGCGAGTTTCACATACTCGCGAAGACTCAGCAGCACTGCTCTCGGCGTGCCCCGCTTCTCAATCACCACAGAGCGGCCTTGGCTGTCTACGTCGTCGAGTATCTTTCCGAAATTGGCCCGCGCCCGCAGAGCGGAAACGACCATTCCATTGTTTGCGGCTCCCGATAGTGTCATGAACTCTTCACTCCAACAATATGAACTGTACAGTTCTTCCAAGACAGAAGTCAAGAAGATCAGATACACTGGGATAGAAATGAGCCAGAATCCGCTTCCCTCACCCCCCATCGCCCGCAAAGCGCACACGGAAACCACATGCACGGAGTCGCTGCTCGCCGACGACTACGCCTGGCTGCGCGACAAGGAGAATCCCGGACGTGACGGCGTACCTCGAAGCCGAAAATGCCTATGCCGAGGCGGTGATGGCGCCGCTGGCCGGCCTGCGCGAAGAGCTTTACCAGGAGATGCTGAGCCACATCAAGCAGACCGACGTCTCGGTTCCCTACCGCGACGGCGCACTGGTGGTACTACACGCGCACCGAGGAGGGCCTGCAGTACGGCATCCATTGCCGCAAGCGCGGCAGCGCCGGCGGGGCCGGATGCCGATGCGGCGGAAGAGGTGCTGCTGGACGGCAACGAGCTGGCCAAGGGGCATGCGTTTTTCGCCATCGGCGACACCGACATCACCGACGACGGCCGCTGGCTGGCCTACACGACCGACACCAAGGGCTTTCGCCAGTACACGCTGCGCATCAAGGACCTGGAAACCGGCGAGACGCTGCCGGGCGAGGTGGAGCGCGTGGGTTCTGTGGTGTGGGCTGCGGACAATCGCACGCTGTTTTACACCGTCGAAGACGAGCAGCAGAAGCGGCAGTACCAGCTGTGGCGGCACGTGCTTGGAACGCCGCACGCGGAAGACGTCGCTGGTCTATCAGGACGACGACGAGCGCTTCAACCTGGCGGCGGGGCGCACGCGCGACGGCAAGTACATCGTGCTGGAGTCGGCCAGCCACACGACGAGCGAAGCGCGGGTACTTGCCTGCGGACGACCCGACCGGCAGCTTCACGCTGATTGCGCGCGCGCGAGGATGAGCACGAATACTCGGTCGACCACCGCAACGGGCTGTGGTTTATCCGCACCAACGATCGCGGGCGCAACTTCCGGCTGGTGACTGCGCCGGTGGCCACACCGGGCCGCGAGCACTGGACCGAGCTGATTGCGCACCGCGATGCAGTGATGCTCGAGGATGTGGATCTCTTCGCCGGGTTTTTCATTGCCTGCGAGCGCGAGGATGGGTTGCCGCGGCTTGCGCCTATGGAAGTTTGCGGGCGATCGGGCCGGATAGCTGGCTGCGCTGTCCGGCGAGATTGCCTTTCCCGAGCCGGCCTACAGCGCGCATCCGCACATCAACCGCATCTTCGAAACGACGACGTTTCGCTACGCCTACCAGTCGCTGGTGACGCCGAGCTCGGTGTACGAGTACGACGTGGCGACTGGCGCATCGACGCTGCTCAAGCAGCTTGAGATTCCCGGCGGATTCGACCGCACGCTCTACGCGAGCGAGCGCGTTCGCGCGAAGGCGCCGGATGGGGTCGAGGTTCCGGTCTCGATTGTGTATCGCAAAGACAGGCGCGAGCCGGGAAAGAATCCGCTGTATGTCTACGGCTACGGGTCGTATGGATACTCGCTGCCGCTCGGCTTCAGTTCCAACCGTCTGAGCCTGCTCGATCGCGGCGTGGTGATGGCTTATGCGCACATTCGCGGCGGCGGCGACCTGGGCAAGCCATGGCACGATGCCGGCAAGATGCTGGTAAAGCGCAACACGTTCACCGATTTCATTGCCTGCGTGGAGCACTTGACCGCCGCGGGCTACGGCGACCCCAAGCGCGTGGCGGCATCGAGGGCGGATCGGCCGGAGGATTGCTGATGGGCGCGGTGGTGAACATGCGGCCCGAGCTGTTTCGCGCGGTTCGTCTCGCACGTGCCGTTTGTCGACGTGATGAACACGATGCTCGACGCTTCCCTGCCCCTGACCGTTCCCGAATACGAAGAGTGGGGCGACCCGAATGACGAGAAGTATTTCAGATACATGCTGAGTTATTCGCCCTATGACAATCTGCGCGCGGCGAGTTATCCGGCGATGCTGGTGAAGACCAGCGCTGCACGACAGCCAGGTGATGTATTGGGAGCCGGCCAAGTACGTGGCCAAGTTGCGCACGCTGAAGACGGATAGTAATCCGCTGCTGCTGGTGACGAATATGCAGGCCGGGCACGGCGGGGCAAGCGGGCGCTATGACTATCTGAAGGAGATCGCGCTGGACTACGCGTTTCTGCTGAGGGAGCTGGGCATTGTGTGACGGGCCGTGCAGGCTGATCGCTTAACCGCAGGCCGTCAACTCCGCCAGCGTCTTTTCCAGGCTCGCCGCGTCTTCCACGTTCAGCGACTTCAGCTCGGGATCGATCTGCTTGAGCAGGCCGCAGAGCACCTTGCCGGGGCCGACTTCGATGAACAGATCCGCGCCCGCGGCTTTGAGCGCCTGCACGCAATCCACCCAGCGCACCGCGCCGGTGACCTGGCGAATGAGCGCGTCGCGCGTGGCAGTCGGCGGTCGTGACCAAGCCGCCGGTGACGTTGGCGGCGACGGGAATGCGCGGATCGTGCATCGCGAGGCCGCGAGAGCACCCGCGCCACTTCCTCCTGCGCCGGCTGCATGAGCGCGCAATGGAAGGGAGCGCTGACGGGAAGCATGACGGCGCGGCGCGCGCCTTTGGCCTTGCAAAGTGCCGAGGCTTTTTCGACAGCAGCAGCCGCGCCGGAGATGACGGTCTGCCCCGGCGAGTTCAGATTGGCTGCCTGCACGGTCAGGCCGGTTTCGCGCGCAGCCTCGGCGCAGGCCTCGGCTACCTGCGCGGCATCGAGCGCGAGCACGGCGGCCATGGCTCCCTCGCCCGGAGGAACCGCCTGTTGCATCGCGTGCCCGCGCGCTTTCACCGCGCGCACCGCATCGGCAAAGGTGAGCGTTCCGGCGATGACGTGCGCCGACCACTCGCCCAGCGAATGGCCCGCGGCGAGCGCCGGCTCAACCCCATGCTCGGCGAGGACGCGCGCCGCGGCCACGCTCACCGTCATGATGGCCGGCTGCGTGTTTTCGGTCAGGCGCAGATCTTCTTCCGGCCCCTCGAAACAGAGCCGCGAAAGCGGGAAGCCGAGCGCCGCGTCGGCCTCGGCAAAGGTTTGGGCTGCAATGGGAAATCGCTCGGCGAGCTCGCGGCCCATGCCAACAGCCTGCGAACCCTGCCCCGGAAAGAGAAAGGCGATCTTGTTGGACATTCCAGTCAGGATTGTACCGGATCGCGCTACTGAATCTCAGCGACGCGAGTGCGGGCGGGGACGCCCGCACGACAGCCGGCGAGGACGCCGGCGCTACACGTGATCTCTGCCGTTCCCTGTTCTCTGTTCCCTGTTCCCTGCCTTTTTCAGTTCCAGCGCTTCTTGTCGTCGGCGTCTTCGTCGATCAGCCGGCCCTGGCCGTCGAACTTCACGGTGCGGCCCTGCGAGCGCATGTAAACCTCGAACTTGCGGGCTGCGCGGCGGCGCTTCCAGCGGTAGTAGCGATTGCGCAGGCCGTACCAGCTTTCGCTGAGCACGAAAGAGACTCCGCGCCGCGGCGCCATGCGCACGAAGGCGAGGCCGGCAAGCGCTCCGCCAAGTTGCGCAAAGGCGTACATCCGCTGCTGGCCGAAGAGCATGGCGATGGCAGATGAGCGCGTAGATCGATCACCAGGTAGCGCGCCTTGATGCCGATGGGCAGAGGGAACAGCATGAACTGCGTGTCGCCGTAAAGGAGCCCGATGGCCGCCAGCAGGCCAAAGATGCCGCCAAAGCAGCCGTAAGAGCGGGTTGACGTTGGTGAGCAGCGAGGGGGCCAGCGTGCTCGCTAACCAGCATAGAGAGCCAGCGCCGCGGCGGCGGTTCCCAGCACGGAAACCGCGTAGAGGCTGGTGACCCAGTTAGCATTGTGAAGGCCCTCGAGAAATCCGGCAAGAAACCAGAGCGAGAGCAACTCGAAGAGCGTGCCAAGCAATGCCGGGATGCACAAAGCTATAGGTGAGCGGCTGCCAGAGGTACCCGTGGACGAAGGAGGAGGGATCGAAGGTCGAGCTACTCCGGCAAGCCGCGCCGTCTGAGAGGAAGACGCCAGGCTCGCCAGCAGCAGCACAAAGTAAGCGGCCAGGTTGATGAGAATCAGCCGGCGCGTAGCTCCGCGAAGATCGGGGAAGGCGAGCGGGCTGGAGCCGAATCTTGCCATCGTAGTCAACAGGGTAAACGCTCAAGCGCACCGGTGTCATGGCGCCTGGAGGCTAAGCGCAGGAGAGCAGCGGCCGGAGAATGAGAGCCGGGAAGTGCGCAATGGTCCGCACCAGGGATGGGAACACGGCCAACGTCGTCCCAGGGAAAGCGCATCGTTTAAAGAGTATGATGGGGCTATTCGCTGCAAAGAGAAAATGGTTTCGAGGGCGGCGCGAGGCTCTTGACCTGAGGCCGGGTTCTCCCTAAAACTAGCGATGGTTGTCGAATCGGTATTTGTCTATCCCGCAATGCGAATTCGGTCTGGAAAGTGAGGAGGCTGCTATGCCGAGCTGCCCTGAATGCGACACCGAACTGGACATTGAAGTCGACGAAGTGGAAGAAGGCGACGTGATAGCCTGCGAAGAGTGTGGAACGGAGTACGAAGTGGTTGGCGTCGAGCCGCTGGAGCTGGCGCGCGTGGAAGAGGGCCTCGAAGAGGAAGAAGATCTCCTCGAAGAGGATGAGGAGGAGTGAGAATGAGCCGGGCAAGCGTGGCTGGCGGCAGCGGCATATTGGTCTTCTGGCGTTTGCAGCGATTGCGGCGGGGCCGCGGGATGCGCTGTTTGCTCCCGCCGCTCGAGCCCAGAACATCGGCATGCGCACTGTGTCGGGCACCGTGTTGAATGCGAACTCCCAGCCCGTCGCCGGCGCAACCGTCTTCCTCAAGAACGAGAAGACCAAGACCATCCGCAGCTATCATTCCACGGCCGACGGCCATTTTCACTTCGCCCAAATCGACATGAGCGTGGACTTCGATCTGTGGGCGGAGAAAGACGGCAAGAAGAGCGCGATGAAGACCGTAAGCTCATGGGACGCGCGCAAGGACTTTATTTCGGATTTGAAGCTGAAGTAAGCGGATCACGCGCTGGCGTCTGAGCAGCGTCGCGATTTGCGGCGGCGCGAAATCGAAGCGGCAGAGCCCGCTGCCATGAGCTTCATCCTTCCAGCTTCTTCACAACCAGTTCATTGAGCAGCGCCGGGTTGGCCTGGCCCTTCGACGCGCGCATCACCTGGCCCACAAAGAATCCCGCCATCGTCTTTTTGCCGGCGCGATACTGCTCCACCTGTTTGGGATTGGCGGCGATCACTTCGTCGATCAGCTTTTCGATGGCGGCGGCGTCGGTGATCTGCTGCGGCTTTTCGCGCTCATAGACGACGCCGAAGTCCTCGCCCTTCTCAAAGCACACGTCGAAGAGCTGCTTCATCTGCTTGGAGCTGATCTTGCCCTCGTCGAGCAGATCGGCGGCCAGCACAATGCCCGCCATCGATCACCGGCGATTGCTCCGGCTCGAGTGCCCAGCGCTTTCAGGCGGCCGCCCACTTCACTCAGCAGCACGTTGGCCACGCGGCGCGGATTGCGCGCGGTCTTGGCCGCGGCTTCGAAGCGGTCGGCAAACTCGCGCGAGGCAGTGAGCGTATGCGCGTCCTGCACCGTCAGATCGTACTCGGCGATCATGCGCTTGCGCCGCGCCTCCGGCAGCTCCGGGAGTTTTCTCCTGGTCTCGGACAAGAACTCGGCGGAAACGACCAGCGGCGGCAAATCCGGCTCGGGAAAATAGCGGTAGTCGTGCGCCTGCTCCTTGGAGCGCATGGAGTAGGTGCGGCCCTCGTTCGCGTTCCAGAGCCGCGTCTCCTGCATCACGCGCCCGCCCGACTCGATCACTTCAACCTGGCGCTCGATCTCGTATTCGAGCGCCGCGCGGATGAACTTGAAGCTGTTGACGTTCTTCACTTCGGCCTTGGTGCCGAATTTTTCCTGGCCTTTGGGGCGGACGCTGACGTTGGCATCACAGCGCAGCGAACCCTCCTCCATGTTGCAGTCGGAGACGCCGGTGTAAAGCAGGATCTCCTTCAGCCGGGTCAGATACTCGAAGGCCTCGTCGGGCGTGCGGATGTCGGGCTCGCTGACGATCTCGATCAGCGGCGTGCCGCAGCGGTTCAGGTCGAGATAGGTGCGCGTGGCGGAGTCGGCAAACCCCTCGTGCAGGCTCTTGCCCGCATCCTCTTCCATGTGCAGGCGGGTGATGCCGATCCTCTTCGTTGCGCCGTCCGCCGAGGTGGAACTTCGATCCAGCCGTGCTCGGCCAGCGGCTTGTCGTACTGCGAAATCTGGTAGCCCTTGGGCAGATCGGGATAGAA
This sequence comes from uncultured Acidobacteriaceae bacterium, assembly GCA_963701835.1. Taxonomy (GTDB): domain Bacteria; phylum Acidobacteriota; class Terriglobia; order Terriglobales; family Acidobacteriaceae; genus Telmatobacter. Next base: position 214,350 of record CAVPBL010000021.1, read on the forward strand.
ATAGTTCTTGCGCGCGAAGATCGAGCGCTCGCGCACCTGGCAGTTCAGCGCCAGCGCGGCCAGCGTGGCGAATTCGACGGCCTTTGCATTCAGCACCGGCAGCGCTCCCGGCAGCCCGAGGCAAACCGGGCAGATGTTTGTATTCGGCTCAGAGCCGAAACGGTTGGCGCAACCGCAAAACGCCTTGGTGGCCGTGAGCAGTTGCACGTGCACTTCAAGGCCGATCACGGGCTCGTATTTCGTCAGAACATCAGGAGAGATGGCTGTGGCGGGCATGTTTGGATTTTAGCGCGCGTCACGCGTCGGCGCTGCGTTGCGAGGGTCGAGTGGCTCGCCATGAGGCGCGATTGCCTACAATCGTATCGCGCGGAGATGGCATGGTTGGCAGAAGTTCAAGCCTATTTGCAATCGATAGGAGCGCATCACGTGAATCGATGGAGGCTTTGCAAAGCTACTTTTTTCGCTGCGGCCCTGGCAGGATCGCTTGCAGGCGCTGCGCTGATGGCACAAACGCCCGCAACCTCGGCCGCTCGACTTGAGATTCATGCCGTCGGCGGCGGCCCATTCCCCACCGAAGATGCGGCCAAGCAAAGCGTGAACGGCGCGCTTCCACCCGATGACGAGATTCTGCCCTTCACGGGTGGTCCTGACGGTTCGAGCGGTACTTCTTATTACGTCATCGCGCGCTCCTCCATTGTGGCCGGCAGCGATTTCCGCTTTCTTCAACCCGGCGTGAATTCAAATACCGGGCATAGAACGGTGGATTTTACCCTCACCGCCGAAGCCGGCGCCAAGCTCTGGGAGTATACCCGCGCCAACATCGGCAAGGAAATGGCCGTGGTGATGAACGGCTCGGTGCGCAGCGTAGCGGTCATCAAGCGACCCTATTCGCGATCAGGGCATCATTGAGGGCTCCTTCAGCCAGAAGCGAATTGATGGAGCTGGCCGGAACGCCTGCAACCCAGACAGCTCCTCTGCTCAGACCTCGCCCTCGGGCATCCGAACAACGCGTATTGGATCGAGCACGACACGACAACTGCTCGTGGATTTTGGCGGGCTTGAGCGCTTCAAGGAGGCGAATGCGATGCTGGCTGCGCCGAAGCCGGGCGAGGACCGCGTGGTCTTCATGGGCGACTCGATCACGCAGGGCTGGAAGCTGGATGAGTCGTTTCCCGGCAAGCCGTACATCAACCGCGGCATCGGCGGGCAGACCACGCCGCAAATGCTGGTGCGCTTCCGGCAGGACGTGATCGATTTGAAGCCGAAGGTCGTCGTGATTCTCGCCGGGATCAACGACATCGCCGGGAACACGGGGCCGATGACGCTGGAGCAGACGGAGGAAAACATCGCGTCGATGGCCGAGCTGGCCAGCGCGAACGGGATTCGCGTCGTGCTGTGCTCGGTGCTTCCGGCGTTCGACTTTCCGTGGGCGCCGGGACTGACGCCCGCGCCCAAGGTCGTGGCAGTGAACGCGTGGATGAAGCAATATGCGGCCGAAAAAGGCTATGTGTACGTGGACTATTACTCGGCGATGAAGGATGAGCGCGGGGGACTGCCGTCGGCGCTGAGCGCGGATGGGGTGCACCCGCTGCCGGCCGGGTATGCGATCATGGCGCCGCTGGCGGAAGCGGGAATTGAGAAGGCGCTAAAGAGCATGGAGTAGGGAATAGGGAATAGAAGACAAATCTTCCGGCCTGGGCTTGTTCCCACTGAGTGCAGTTGCGAGACTCGCCGGCCGGATCTACTTTCGCGCGTCCTGGAACTCCTCGTACCACGCCATCTGAATGGCTTCAAGGCGCGGCTCGTTCGACATCTTCGGGTCGTCGGCGAAGCCTTCGAGTTCCGTCACATAGCGGTGAAGATCAGTAAAGCGGACGGTCAGCGGATCAAGGCCGGAGAAATTTTCCGCCAACTGAATGCCGATCTCTTCGGCGTCGGTCCAGTGAAGTTCGCGCGGCATGGGGCGCTCCTTACTTTACTCGGCTCGGCGACCGCCAGCGGGCTTGCCCTCGGAGACGTAGTTGCGGTTCCAACTCGGAATCTCGACGATGTAATTCCCCGGGCCGCGTGATCACGGCCTGGCAGCCCAGCCGCGAATTCAATTGCTGATCGGCGGCCATGTCGAGCCGGTCGAGCTCATCGTCTTCGGCTTCGCTGATGCCCGCCGCGCCTTCCTTGATCCACAGGTGGCAGGTAGTGCAGGCGCACGATCCGCCGCAGGCGTGGTCGAGAAAAATGCCGAAGTTCTCCGCCACATCGAGAAACGACATGGGCTTGCCGTGGTGATCGTAAGGCATGGCGCCAAACTCGAACTCGACGGTGCGGCCTTCGGGAAGAAAGGTGACGCGGACCAGCTTGTCGGGCGGGATTCGTTCTTTGATGTCTCGCTCATGGCTTTCGTTACTCCCGTCGCCAACTCCGCTAGCCCCGCTAACTCCGCTGTTACTTGAACTCCGCCGGCGCCATGGCATGCGGCGCGGTCACCGCTTCATTCAATTCTTCGCCGGCCTCGTTCATGGTTTTGCCGCGAATGGCGCTGGAAACCGCCGCATCCATCATCAACTCGGCAAAGTGGCGCGTGGCCTCGATCGAGCGCAACGATGGCTTCGCTGATCGCGGCCAGATCGTCACTCTGCTTGACCGCGATGAGCCGGTCGCGCGCCCCTGCGATGGCCGCCTGCTCCTCCGCGCTCAACTCGTTCCACGCGGGGTTTTGCGGAGCGCGGTTGACGGCGGCAAGAATCGAATCCGCTTCATTGCGCGCCTCGATGAGCAGCCGCTTGGCAAAGTCCTCCTCGGCGTGGTCGAAGGAATCGAGAATCATGTTCTCGACTTGCTCGTCGGTCAGGCCATAGGTCGGCTTCACCTCGATCTGCGCGGCCTTTCCGCTGCGCTGCTCGCGCGCGGAGACATGCAGGATGCCGTCGGCGTCGATGAGGAAGCGCACCTCGATGCGCGGCAGGCCGGCGGCCATGGGCGGAATGCCCTTCAGGTCGAAGCGCGCCAGCGAGCGGCAGTCGGCGGCCAGTTCGCGCTCGCCTTGCAAGACGTGAATGGCGACGTTGGTCTGCCCGTCGACGCCGGTGGTGAAGTGCTCGGTGGCCGAGGCGGGAATGGTGGAGTTGCGCTGGATAATGCGCGCCACCGTTCCGCCAAGAGCCTCGATGCCGAGCGAAAGCGGCGTCACGTCCAGCAGCAGCATCTCGTCGGTGGCTTGCGAGGCGCCGGCCAGAATGCCGGCCTGCACCGCCGCGCCCAGCGCGACCACCTCATCGGGATTCAGCTCAATGTGCGGCTTTTTGCCGCGCGCGCTGAGCTGGAAGAGATCGTCGACCAGCGCGCGCACGGCGGGAATTCGCGTCGAGCCGCCGACCAGAACCACTTCGTCAATCTGCTCCGGTGTGATGCCGGCGTCGGCCATGGCCTGCTTGCACGGCCCCACGGTGCGCGCAAGGACCGGCTCGATCAGAAGCTCGAAGACCGCGCGCGGAATCTCGCGCTGATAGCGGTCGCCATTGGGCAGTTCGATGTCGAAGTGCGCCGCGGGTTCCGTGGAAAGCCGGACCTTGGCGTCGATGGCGGCCTTGCGCAGGGCCTGCACTGCGCCGGGATGCCCGCGCAGATCGACGCCGTGCTCGGCGTGAATCTCGTCGAGCGCAATGGCCAGCAGCAGATTGTCGATGTCGTCGCCGCCGAGGTGCGTGTCGCCGTTGGTGGACTGCACCTCGAAGATGCCGTCGCGCAGCTTGAGGATGGAGATGTCGAAGGTGCCTCCGCCGAGATCGTAAACGGCGATGGTGCCTTCTTTGGCGCGATCGAGCCCATAGGCGAGCGCTGCCGCGGTGGGCTCGTTCACCAGCCGCAGCACGTCGAGGCCGGCCATGCGGCCCGCGTCTTTGGTGGCCTGGCGCTGCGCATCGTTGAAGTAGGCCGGCACGGTGATGACGGCCTGCGTGACCGGCGCTGCCGAAGAAGCGCTCGGCATTGCGCTTGAGCTGGCGCAGGATATACGCCGAAATTTCCGGCGGCGTAAAGCGAAGCTCGCCGAGTTGAATGCGCGGGACTTCACCCGCTTCGACGTCGCCGGCCAGGCGGAAGGGAAAAAACTTCAGCTCCTTCCGGACCTCTTCGAGCCCGCGGCCCATCAGCCGCTTGACGGAATAGATGACGCGCTCCGGCGTTTCAATCAGCGCCTTGCGCGCGCTGTTGCCCACGGTGACTGTGGGCCGGCCGCCGCCGGCGGGGATGGGATCGAGCGCGACCACCGACGGCACAAGATTCGAGCCGTCCACGCCGGGAATGACCACCGGCCTGTCGCCCTCCATATAAGCGACGAGGGAGTTCGTGGTCCCCAGATCGATGCCGACGATCCGTGCTCTTCCGCCATCTTCGCTGCTTAAGTCTCCCAGGATTTCGGTCACGTCGCGGACCAGGTTGCTGAGGTAACGCCTGCGGTCGAGCAGGCGACCATCGCGCGTTGCGCGGGCTGGCGCGCGGCAGCATCGCCTGCATCCCAAACTGCCCATTGCGCGCGCAGATCGCGGTCGACCGCGGCCACCAGACCTTCGAATTTTTCCTTGGCCTTCATCAGGCTTTCCTTCAGCTCCGGATCTTCCTGGCCCATCTTCTTCGCCATGCGCATCTCTTCGAGCTGCATGTTCAGATCGAAGACCTCTTCCAGCAGATCGGCGGGCACGCGCGAGGTTTTTTCCTGGTTTTGGACGAGTTTTGCGTCGCTGCGGAGCTGCGGACTCGCCGATCTCCGCTCCCTGGAGCTTGAGCAGGTACTCGGTGCGGCGCAAAGGATCTTTGAGCGTGCGATAGGCGTCGTTGAGCAGCGCCGTGTCGGCCAGGCTCCACTCTTTTTCGTTCTCTGCGGCGCGGGCAAAGCGGTCGGGATGCAGCTTGCGGCTGAGGCGATGAAACTCCTGCTCCAGCGCGGCCAGATCGAGGTTCAGGCGAGGCTCCAGTCCAAAGACAGAGAAATAATCGCCGCCAGGAGGGGGCTGAATCTTGCTGCAATGCGGACAAAAGAGAGTGGACTCGTTGTGAGCGACGGAACAGGACCAGCAGGCAACCGGAACTGCGGTATCGAGGACTTTCAGCATGAGACGTGCCTTACGCGCATTGCGCCACTAAACAGAAAACGACGTACCGCAGCCGCAGGAGCGCGTGGAGTTCGGGTTGATGAAGTTGAATCCCTGGCGCATCAGCGTCTCTTCGTAGTCCAGCGTCATGCCGTGCAGATAGACAAAGCTCTTGGGATCGACAAAAACGCGCACTCCGTCGAACAGTGAAGATGCGGTCGCGCTCGCGGGGGTGCGTGTCGAAGCCGATGGAGTAGGAGAGCCCCGAGCAGCCGCCGCCCTTCACGCCCAGGCGCAGTCCGCCCTCCTCGGGCGAGATGTCTTCCTTGGCCAGGATCACGCGGATGCGCTTGACGGCGCGCTGCGGTCACGTGCAGGCCCTGCGCACGCGGCTGTGGCGCCCGCTGGGCCCGGCGCGAGGTTTGCGGCTGAGCCGTAACTGCGTCCTGCGAGGCCTTCGATTCGATGTGTGACGATGTTCGCCATAATTCCCGATCTTTCTACCGCCTGCGTTGCGCGGAGTTACTTCGCCGGCCGCCGCCGGAGCAACCTCCGCGACGCCATTCTTCTTCTTCCAGTCGCCGATGGCGGCGCGAATCGCATCCTCGGCCAGCACCGAGCAGTGAATCTTCACCGGCGGCAGCGACAGCTCTTTCACAATGTCGGTGTTCTTGATGCCCAGCGCGTCATCAACGGTGCGGCCCTTGATCCACTCCGTGGCCAGCGACGAACTGGCGATGGCCGAGCCGCAGCCAAAGGTCTTGAACTTGGCCTCTTCGATCACCTGCGTCTCGGGGTTCACGCGGATCTGCAGGCGCATCACGTCGCCGCACTCCGGCGCGCCCACCAGGCCCGTGCCCACTTCGGCCGAGGTCTTGTCGAGCGTGCCCACGTTCCGCGGGTTGTTGTAGTGGTCCACGACTTTGTCGCTATATGCCATTGCGTACTCCGTTCCGAGGTCTCAGGTTTCAGGTTTCAGGTGTCAGTGGGGCCAGCCTTGAAACCTGACACCTGATCCCTGATCCCTGTTATTCAGTGCGCCTGCCACTCGACCTTGCGTCAAGTCGATGCCTTCCTTCGCCATCTCGTAGAGCGGCGACAGCTCGCGCAGATGCCTGCACAACGTTCATCACCTTGGCGGCCACGTAGTCCACTTCGGCCTCGGTGTTGAAGCGGCCCAGGCCAAAGCGAATCGAGCTGTGCGCCACGTCGTCGCCCAATCCCAGAGCCTTCAAAACATAGGAGGGCTCAAGCGTGGCCGAAGTGCAAGCCGAGCCGCTCGAAACCGCAACGTCGTTAATGCCCATCAGCAGCGACTCGCCTTCGACGTACACAAAGCTCATGTTCAGGTTGCCCGGCAGCCGGTGCTCCATCGAGCCGTTGACGTGAACGTAGTCGAGCTCCGCTTCGAGCTTCGTCTTGAGCCGGTCGCGCAGCCCGCGCAGATAGGCGGCCTCGGTGTCCATCTCGTGCTTGAGCGATCTCGCAGGCTTTGCCCAGGCCCACGATGCCGGGGACATTCAGCGTGCCGCGACCTCATGCCGCGCTCGTGGCCGCCGCCGTCGATCTGCGCGGCGATCTGCACGCGCGGGTTGCGCCGCCGCACATAGAGCGCGCCCACACCCTTGGGGCCGTAAATTTTGTGCGCGGAGATCGAGGCCACATCCACGTAGTCGTCGATCACGTTGAACGGAACCTTGCCCACGGCCTGCACCGCATCGGTGTGGAAGAGCACGCCCTTCTCATGGCAGAGCTTGCCGATCTCGCGGATGGGCTGCAGCACGCCGATCTCGTTGTTGGCGGCCATGATGGTGACCAGGATGGTCTTGTCGTCGATGGCGCGCTTCAGGTCTTCGAGATCGATGATTCCGTCGGCATTTACCGGCAGATAGGTGACGCGATAGCCGTGCTTTTCCAGGCGCTTGCAGGTATCGAGCACCGCCTTGTGCTCGGTGACCTGCGTGACGATGTGGTTGCCGCGCTCGCGGTACATCTCCGCGATGCCCTTGATGGCCAGGTTGTCGCTCTCGGTGGCGCCGGAGGTGAAGATGATCTCCTTGGCCGTGGCGCCGATGAGCTTGGCGACCTGCTCGCGCGCCGTGTCCACGGCTTGTTCGGCTTCCCATCCAAAGGAGTGGTTGCGGCTGGCGGCGTTGCCAAACTTGCTGGTGAGGTAAGGCATCATCGCCTCCAGCACCCTGGGATCCAGCGGGCGTGGTGGCGTGGTTGTCCATGTAGATGGGCAGGTGTCACGCCTGCCGGCGCCTCCACTTGATTCGCAACCGTGCTCATCCTTGTCTCCATCCTCAATAGCGGTGTTCGCGGTGCTTGTAGGGCCGGGGCTTTTCCTGACTCCGCTAGCCCCCGCTAACTCCGCTCTAAAGCGTCAACGTAACCAGCGCCTGCCCTTCGCGCGCCTTTCCCGCGGCATGTTCCTGCTCCGCCAGATCGTGGATGCTGATGCTCTTCAGAACTCCGGCGATGGTCTCGTTGACGCGCGCCAGCGGTTCCTTAATGGTGCAGCTTGGGGTAAGGTCGCAGGACTTTGCGCCCTTGGTGCAGGAGGTGATGAAAAACGGCCCGTCGATGGCGTGGATCACCTCGAAGGCCGAGATCTGGCGCGCGTCCCGGGCCAGAGCATAGCCGCCGTTCATCCCGGCATGGGAGCGCAGAAGCCCCACCTTGGTCAGCCGCTGCAGAATCTTGGCCAGCAGTTGCGCAGGAATCCCATAGGCATCCGCGACGTCTTTGGCGCTCAGGGCAGGGGTCTCCGGGTGCTCGGCAAGATACTTGAGCGCCATCAGCCCGTAATCCGCTTTCTTGGTGAGCTTTAGCATGAAATATGCGACTTGTTCGGTCCGTATTCAGTATACGTCCGATTTGGTCTGCCGTTCAAGTCAGCGTTTGCCCGGCCCCAGCGGTGAGCCGCCCTGGTGCCAAGCTGGAGGTTTCATCAAAAAATCGGTTTGCAATCGGCCAAAAGACGGCTACAATCTGGCGGAAAGAGCACCTATAGCCATTCCCGAGTGGCTGTCCCCGGAGCCGGCACCCTCAGATCCGGGGTCCCCAGCGACAGGTCTTCGTCGCTGGGGTGGAAGTCGACGCTTTTCGCCGTGGCGAGGAACGTTGGCCATCACTTCACCCGGGAAGGGCATAGCCGCTCTGGAAGTTGCTGTAAATTCATCAGGCCCTGAGAACGATGGCAACCGCCTGCAAACACCCCAAGGTCCGGATCGTTTCCCGGCACGAAGACACCGAGTATGTCGAGTGCCTGGAGTGTGGCGAGGTCTTCGATTCCGAAGAGTTTCGCGATATGGAGATTGAAGACACGGCTGGAACGGAAGATCTCCCGGACGAATCCTAGGGACGATAAGAAGCTTTCGCGCGAAGGCGGAGGTTCCAGACTGCCCCGCGGCCGCCCGGCTCGTCTCTACTTGGCGGCGGCGCCATTGGCCGCCGGCGTGCCCGTGCGGCGCGAGACGATCCACGCGTAATGCAGGCCCGAAGCACGGTAAGCGCGATGGTGGCGTCGAGCGCGACGGTGCGGGATGACAGCGACCCAATACGCCGAGGTGATGAGCTGATGCAGCAGGACGGCCGCGACAGCGCCGATCTGGGCAAGGGTATTGGCTTTGCCGAAGATGCTGGGATGAAACTCCCGCCGTCCCACGGCCGCATAAAGAATGGCCGCAACCAGCAGGATGCCCACATCCCTGCCGAAGACCAGCACCGTGACCGTAACCGGCATCAATCCCTTGTGCAGCAGCACCAGGAATAGCGTGCTCAGCAGCAGCTTGTCGGCCACCGGGTCAAGATAATGGCCGAGCATGGAACGCTGCTTGAGCAGGCGCGCCAATGTGCCATCCAGCGCGTCGGTGAGTCCCGCGGCCACAAAGAGGATAGAAGCTCAGCAGGTAGTGCTCGTCAAGGATCGCGGCCACCAGGAACGGCGCCATGCACATGCGCAAAAGCGTGAGCAGGTTGGGCGCACTGCGCAGCGGGTTCAATCGGAGGTTCGGCTCTTCGTGCATGGCAGTCGGTCGAGTAGCAGGCGCCGTGACGCAATGCACGCGCCGGAGAGCATTTCTCTCGTCAACGATGGTAAAGCATGGAACCGCCCGGACGCGTCGGCAGCCGCCGCTGTCCGGCGACAGCCGTGGACGCGGTTCTTAGCCTTCGACCGGCAGCTCCGCCGAAAGGATGTTCATGGGCGTAAGCCCGCGCTGGCGCAGGGCGCGCAGGCTCAGCGCATCATGGCGCTTGGCCAGGCGCCGGCCGTTGTGGTCCACCACCAGGCGGCAGTGGTACCAGGCGGGATTGTCGAAGCCCAGAGCGCGGTTGAGCAGGATCTGGCGCGCGGTGGACTTGAGCAGGTCGGCGCCGCGCACGACTTCGGTGATGCGCCATGGCCGCATCGTCGGCCACGCAGGCAAGCTGATAGCTGGGCACGCCGTCGCGCCGCCAGACCACGAAGTCGCCGAAGTCCACGCCGGCCACAAAGCGCTGCGGCCCCAGGTTGCGGTCGACGAACTCGATCACTTCGCCGTCGGGAACGCGGAAGCGCCAGTTGGTGCCGCCCGGCGTCTCGAGTTCGCTGGCCGTGGGGCCGGGAAGCTGCGGCGTGCCGCCCATGAATCGCCGGCAGGTGCCGGGATAGAGCGGCTCATCGTCGCAGCGTGTCGAGCTTCCCGCCTGCCGCGGCCTGTCTGCGCGCGCTCATGCGGCGCGGCGAGCGCGGTTGCAAGGTCCTTGCGCGAGCAACGGCAGGGGAACAGGCGGCCGCGTGCGCAGCAGCTTGCGCCAGCACGTCGAGGTAGATGGCGCGGCGCTTGCTCTGCACGTAAGGAGCGAACGGCCCTCCCTTGTCCGGGGCCCTCCTGCCAGCGGATTCCCAGCCAGCGCAGATCGTCGAGCGCGGCCTCGGCGTAGACGGCGCGGCTGCGGTCAGGGTCCAGATCCTCCATGCGCATGACCAGCGTGCCGCCGGCCTCGCGCGCGCGCTGGAACGCCGTCCAGAAGGTGCGCGCGTGGCCCACATGCAGATAGCCGGTGGGCGAGGGCGCCAGCCGTCCGCGATAGCCCGATGCCGGTGTTGGAGGAGTGCTGGCCATTCTGAAGACGAGTGTAGGCGAGCGGCGCTGCAGCGGAGTATATGGCGGGTTTGGTACTCGTCGAGGCGAGGCGGGCCTCGCCAGAACAGCTGACGCTATTCGCCTACGTCTGCGGTTTCCAGCGCAGGATCGGCTTCCGCGCCGCCTGCACTTCGTCGAGCCGCGAGACGCGCGTCGAGTGCGGCGCAGTCTTCACCAGTTCGGGATTCTCCTCGACTTCGCGCGCGATGGAGCGCATGGCGTCGATGAAGAGGTCCAGCTCCTCGCGCGACTCGCTCTCCGTGGGCTCGATCATCAGCGCGCCGTGCACGATGAGCGGGAAGCTGACCGTGTAGGGATGGAAGCCGTAATCGATGAGCCGCTTGGCGATGTCGCCGGTCTTGACGCCGCGCGCCGCCTGCCGCTTGTCGCTGAAGACCACCTCGTGCATCGAGGCCGTCTTGTAGGGCAGCTCGTAAACGTCTTCGAGCTTTTTGCGGATGTAGTTGGCGTTCAGCACCGCGTCTTCCGTGGTCTGGCGCAGGCCGTCGGGACCGTTGGCCAGAATGTAGGCCAGCGCGCGGATGAACATGCCGGTGTTGCCGTAGAAGGCGCGCACGCGGCCGACGGATTGCGGGCGGTCGTATTCCCAGCGCAGCGGCCCGCCAAGCGGGTGAAGCGGCAAGGGCTCTGTGTCGCCGACGCGCTCGCCATCGGGCTTGAGAATGGCGCGCGAAACAGCGGCGGGCAGCCGTCGGCCGTCGGCTCGGCATTGGTGTCCTCCCAATCCCCCGCATCCGGGCAGTCCTTCGGGCCGTCCTCGCTTCGGACGAGAACTGGGATGGGGAGGAACGGCTCAAGAAATGCCTTGCAGGCCACGGGGCCGGAGCCGGGCCCGCCGCCGCCGTGCGGCGTGGAGAAGGTCTTGTGCAGGTTCAGGTGCATCACGTCTACGCCGAAGTCGCCCGGCCGCACCTTGCCCACCAGCGCGTTCATGTTGGCGCCGTCCATGTAGAGCAGCGCGCCCTTGGCGTGCAGAATATCGGCGATCTTGTGAATCTGGTTCTCGAAAACGCCCAGCGTCGAAGGGTTGGTGAGCATCAGCGCCGCGGTTTCTTCGTCCACCTGCCGCGCGAGGGCTTCGAGATCGATGCCGCCGTCGGCGTTCGACTTGAGATTCTCGACCGCGTAGCCGACAGATGGCCGCCGTGGCCGGATTGGTGCCGTGCGCCGAGTCGGGAATGAGAATCTTCTTGCGCGGATTGCCCTGCGACTCGTGCCACGCGCGCGTGAGCAGGATGCCGGTGAACTCGCCGTGCGCGCCGGCCGCCGGCTGCAGCGTGATCGCGTCCATGCCGGTGATTTCGAGCAGGCAGCGCTGCAGCAGATCGAAGATTTCGAGGATCGCCCTGCGCCAGCGACTCGGGCCGGTAGGGATGCGCCTCGGCCAGTCCCTCGATGCGCGCCACGAACTCGTTCACGCGCGGGTTGTACTTCATGGTGCAGGAGCCGAGCGGATACATGCCGAGATCGATGGCGTAGTTCCAGGTGGAGAGCCGCGTGAAGTGGCGGATGATTTCGATCTCGCTGAGCTCGGGCAGCAGCCCGGGCGTGTCGCGTGCGCGCGGCGCCAAGCAGCGCTTGCGGCGTCAACAGCAGGCACGTCGAGCGGCGGCAGTTTGTAGGCGCGCTTGCCCGGCGAGGACTTCTCGAAGAGCAGCGCTTCGTTCTGCGTCGGATGCGGGCGGACTTTGCCGAGGGTGTGGGGGCCGGCGGAATGGCTTCGGCTATGTTGCGCTGTAGTCATCGGCCTCTCTACGCCTCCACCGGCACGGCCGCCAGCACCTTCGCCGCCGTGTCGATCTGCTCGCGCGTCACCACTTCCGTCGCGCACCAGAGCGTGCAGTTGTGCAGCTCGGGATACCAGCGGCTCAGCTCGATGCCGCCGACAATCTTGTTCTCGAGCAGCCGCCGGCTCCACGCCGCGGGCGCTTCGTCGGTCTGCAAGACGAATTCGTGGAAGCGCGGCGCGCCCGTAAAGCGCAGCTTCGCGCCCGGCTGCGCGGCCAGCGTCTTTGCCGCGTAATCGGCCTTGGCCAGGTTGTGCTCGGCCAGCTCGCGAATGCCTTCCTTGCCGTACACGGCAAGAAAGATCGTCGCCATGAGCGCGACCAGCGCCTGGTTGGTGCAGATGTTCGAGGTCGCCTTTTCGCGGCGAATGTGCTGCTCGCGCGTGGCCAGCGTCAGCACGAATCCGCGATTCCCTGCCCCGTCGACCGTCTGGCCGGCGAGCCGGCCCGGCATCTGCCGCACATATTGCTCCTTGGCCGCGATGACGCCGCAGAACGGCCCGCCATAGCTGAGCGCCACGCCAAACGACTGCGCTTCCATGGCGACAATGTCGGCCTCGACCGGCGGCCGCACGATGCCGAGCGAAACCGCCTCGGCAATCGACACGATCAGCAGCGCGCCTTTGGCGTGCGCGATCTCGCGCGATGGCCGGAATGTCTTCAATGACGCCGAAGAAGTTCGGGCTCTGGACAAGAACGGCTGCGGTTTCTTCGGTAACCGCAGCGTCCAGCGCTTCAAGATCGACGCGGCCGGTCTCGGCGTCGTAGCCGACCAGTCGTCGTCGGCAGTCCCTGATGCGTCGCATAGGTGGCCAGCACCTCGCGATATTCGGGATGAACCGTCGCGGCGACCACGGCCTTGTGGCGGCCGGTGACGCGCACGGCCATCATCACCGCCTCCGCCGCGCCGGTCGACCCGTCGTACATGCTGGCGTTGGCCACGTCCATGCCGGTGAGCTCGGCGATCATGGTCTGGAACTCGAAGATGGCCTGCAGCGTGCCCTGCGTGATCTCGGCCTGGTAGGGCGTGTAGCTGGTCAGGAACTCGCCGCGCTGCACCAGCGAGTCAATGATGACCGGCCGGTAATGGCGATAGGCGCCCGCGCCCAGAAAGCTGGCGTAATCGGTCGCGTTCTTCTGCCCGGCGGCGCGGAAGTACGCCACGATCTCGCTCTCCGCCTGCTGGCGCGGCACGTCGAGATCGCGGTCAAGGCGGTACTCGGCCGGAATGCTCGCGAAGAGATCGTCGATCGAGTCCGCGCCGATCTCGGCAAGCATCTGCCGGCGTTCTTCGTCGGATTTGGGGAGATAGCGCATGGTTAGCCTCTAGCTCTAGTTCATAGCTCTAGCTGAAAGCAGTGAACAGACATGTGAAGGCCCGAGCACTGCCTTCGAATCCTCTGCCGGTTCAACCATTCACTGCTGATTCACTAGCTTGAAGCTAGCTGCTTCACTGTCTCTTCCGCGATAAACGCCTCATACGCCGCGGCGTCGAGCAGCGTGTCCAGCTCGGCCGGGTTGGAGAGCTCGACCTTGATGATCCACGTGCCGTGCGCGTCCTGGTTGATCTTGTCGGGCGCGGTCTTCAGCTCCTCATTCACCGCGGTCACTTTGCCGCTGACCGGCGAAAAGAGATCGCTGACGGCCTTCACGCTCTCGACCGAGCCGAAGGTGGCGTTGGCGGTGACCGTATCGCCCACCTTGGGCGCGTCGACATACACAATGTCGCCGAGCGAGTTCTGCGCGTAGTCCGTGATGCCGATCGAGCCGATGGCGCCGTCCACCGAGATCCATTCGTGCTCGCGGGTATAGCGATAGTCCGTGGGATAGGGCATGGCGGGTCTGCTCCTTGAAGAAGACAGCGAAATATCCAGTTTAAGGCGAGAGGGCTGCGGGCAGATGAGGACAAGGGTCGGGCAGGACAGTGAAGACCTTTGACCTCATTCCCTATCCCTAATCCTGCTTTACCCCATCACCACCACCGGCTGAAACAGCGTGCCGGCCACCCGTTCGGGCGATGCCGACCAGTTCGCGCGGCCCGGCAAAGACCTTCACCAGCGGGGCCGCAGAGAACTCCGGCAGATTGGCCTGCGCCCCGTTGCGCAGCCGGCCCAGCGCCATGGCTGTCGCCGGTCACTGCAGGCATCTCCGGCAGCAAAGTGCGCGGATGCACGCACAAGGCCTCCAGCGCCTCGGCGTTTCCGGCCAGCGCCTCCAGCTCCTCCAGCGTGTGCGCGTCGGCCAGCGTGAACGCGCCGGCCCGCGTGCGCCGCAAGCGGCTCAGGTGCGCTCCGCATCCCAGATCCTGCCCCAGCTCGTGCGCCACCGAGCGCACATACCCGCCGGCGCTGATGTCGATGGTGAAAGCTGGCTTCAGCGCCCTCCATGCGCCGCAATCTCAAACGCATCGATCCGGACCCGAGCCGGCTTCAGCTCCACCGGTTTGCCCTCGCGGGCCAGCTTGTAGGCGGGCTTGCCGTCGATCTTCTTCGCGGAGAACGGCGGCGGCATCTGCTGCATCTCGCCGTGGAAGCGCGCGGCCGCCGCGCGCACCCGCTCCAGCGTCAGGCTCTGTGGCAGCTTCCGGCCAGTGGTCCGGCCCCGCAGGCTCGCCTTCGGCATCATAGGTGTCGGTCGCGAATCCGAAGCGGATCGCTCCGGTGTAGCTCTTCTCCGCGGCAGAAAAATACTGCGCCAGCCGGGTGAACCTGCCCATCAACAGCGGCAGAACGCCCGTGGCCATGGGGTCCAGCGTGCCCAAGTGGCCGATGGATTTCTCTCCAGTGATGCGGCGCAGCCGGTTCACCACATCGTGGCTGGTGATCCCGCCCGGCTTATCGATCACAAGAAGCCCGTTCACATCATCACTTTAGCCGTCTGAGCTACCCTTGCCAACCCGGCCAGCGACGCTTCAAGCTAGAGAGAGAGATGGCAGACGAACTGGAACGCGCGCGGAAGGCGGTGCGCGAGCTCGGCAAAACGCTCAAGAGCTTGCCCAGCGATCCTCCGCCCAGAGAGGTTCACAAGCTGCGCACGGCCACGCGGCGGGTTGAGGCGATTGCCGCCGTGCTGGCGCCGGTCGAGGGCAAAGAATCGCGGCGCCTGCTCAAATCGATCGAGCCGGTGCGCAAGGCGGCCGGCGGCGTGCGCGAAATGGACGTGCTGATCGGCAACGCGCGCAAGCTGGCGCGGCACTCGCGACGGCGATTCCCTCACCCGCCTGCTCGAGCATCTTGAAATCGCTCGCCAGCAGAATGCAGCGGAGTTGCGGCGCGCGCTCGGCCGCCGGCGCAAGGCGGCGCGGGAAAACCTGAAGCAGTACTCCAAGCTTGTTCGAACGGCGCGTGGCGCACAGCGAAGCGACCGCATCCGACGAACGGACTGCCCAGCCAGCCGCACGAGGGCATCCACAGCGCAGCGATCGAACGTTGTCCGCGAGCTGGGCGAATGGCCGCCGCTCGACGCCGAGCAACATCCACGCCTTTCGTCTCAAGGTGAAGGAGCTGCGCTACATCCTGCAGCTTTCCGCGGACGCCGATACCCGACTTGGTCGAGGCGCTGGGAAACGTGCAGCGCCGCATCGGCGACTGGCACGACTGGCAGCAATTGGCAGGAGATTGCGCGCGAGGTTCTCGACCCCGGAACGGGACCACGCGCTGCTGGCGCGCATCGACCAGACCGCCAAGCGGAAGTTCGATCAGGCGCTCGCGGCAGCGAATGCGCTTCGCGGAAAGTATCTGACGATGCCCGTTGCGCAGGGGATCTGAAGCGCTGAGAGCGACGCGTCCGATCGCAACCGCAGGCCGCCGTCGCGGTCTCCGCGCTGCCCAGCGACGATCCTCGCTCCGTCGATCCCGGCTGCCGCACCAGCGACAGGAACTCCGCGCGCGTTTCCTTCTGCCGGAAGCAGCCCACCATGGCGCTGGTCACCGTGGACGAGTGCTGCTTCTCGATGCCGCGCATCATCATGCACAGGTGCCGCGCCTCAATCACCACGCCCACGCCCTGCGGCGCGATCGCTTCCTGAATCGCGTCGGCGATCTGCCGCGTCAGCCGCTCCTGCACCTGCAGGCGGCGCGCAAAGACCTCGACCAGCCGCGGAATCTTGCTGAGCCCGATCACCTTGCCCTTGGGAATGTAGGCCACGTGCACCTTGCCGAAGAAGGGCAGCATGTGGTGCTCGCACAGCGAGAACATCTCGATGTCCTTGACGATGACCATCTCGTCGTAGTCCACATCGAACAGCGCGCCGTGCAGAATCTCGCGCCGGATCCTGGTCGTAGCCCTTGGTGAGGAAGGCCATCGCCTTTTCCACGCGCTCCGGCGTGGCGCGCAGGCCGTCGCGGTCGGGATCTTCGCCCAGGCGGCTCAGAATCTCGCGATACATCTCCTGCGTGCTGAAGCTGCTCAGCCCTTCGTCCGCCTCGACCGCTCGCCGAACCGGTTTACTCACTGCAATCGGATGCGCCATTGTCTCTTATCCTCTCGCCGAACACTCAAAGAAATTGTTTTCCGTCTCTTCCACGCGTACATGCTCCAGCTCGCCCGCCGGCAACGCATCGCGCAACAACGCAAAGATCGCCCTGCAAAAATTCTCCGTCGTCGGAACGCGATCGGCAAACAGCGGATCGAGATTCAGGTTGGCGTGGTCGAATCGATCCAGCACCCGCTCGCGCACCGTCTCATCCAGCGCCACCAGATCCACCACCATTCCCGTTTCCGCGTCACCGCGCCGCCCACCAGAACCTCGACGAAATAATTGTGCCCGTGGCCGTGCTCGTTGTTGCACTTTCCATACGCCGCGCGGTTTTCTTCCGCCGTGAGCGCCGCGCGTGTGCAGCCGGTGGCTGGCGCTGAGCATGTAGCGGCGGCCAAAGTACGCTTTCACGCCTCACCTCTGATACTCGGCAAAGATCTCCGGCGTCTCGTACACGCGAATCCGGCTCAACCGCGCTCCTCCCGCCGCATGTCACCGCCGGTTCCAGCCGCTTCCACGCCGCAATGGCGATGTTCTCCGTGGTCGGAATCTTGCGTGCGCGAACTCCGGCGCGTCCAGATTCAGATGCTTGTGGTCGTACGCCGCCAGAACCTCGCGCTCCATCACGTCCTTCAGCCACTTCAGATCGACCACAAAGCCGGTCACCGGGTCCGGCTCGCCAGCCACCGTCACCTCCAGCGTGTAATTGTGCCCGTGCCCGTTGCGATTGGCGCAGCGCCCGAAGACCTGCTCGTTCTTCTCCGCGGGCCAGGCCTCGTTCCAGTAGTAGTGCGATGCGGAAAACGTCGCCCGCCGCGTCAGAAAGATCATTCCTGCCCCTCACTTAAGAAGATTCCGCAGCCACGTAAAGGTTTCACAGAATCGAGACGAATTTGCGTATCATCGAAAAATCTGCTCGCCATTGCACGACTCCGCTCAAAAGCGTGCCGAGCCCGCTAACCCTGTCGCTAGGCCGCGTAACTCCGCCCCTTCCAGCTTACGCGCTTCAGAATGCGGTGCTGAAACCAGCTTCGATAGAGCAGGCACACAAACAGCGGCAGTCCCAGCGGCGCCAGCGCGCAATCCAGGAACGGAAAGTTCGACTTTGCCACCCGCGCATAGAACCGGAACAGCGTCCGCAGCCACAGCAGCGCCAGAATCCATCCCGCGCCCAGCCACTCCAGCGCCGTGCGCGCCCAGTCGCGCGTTCCACAGCTCGTAGGCCAGCACCGGCAGCCCAAAGAGCAGCAAGAAGTCGAGCGCCCGCCAAACCGCCAGCACCAGCGCGTTGTTGAAGAGCAGCTTCAGGTTCTTGGTCCAGCCTTCGATCATCGCCGCCGGTGCTCCGGTACATGCGCGCGGAGACGGCATCGTCGGCATAGCGGAAGCGCAAGCCCACCTTGCGCCGCTTGGCCAGAAACGCCAGCTCCACGTCTTCCAGCACCTTGCCGGCCACGCTGGGGTGCCCGCCCAGCCGCCGGTACGCCTCCCGCTCCACCAGCAGAAACTGCCCATTGGCCGCGGCGATGCGCTGCGCGGGGTCAGAGACCTTGGCCGGCGGATAGGCCAGCGCCAGCTCGCAAAAGACCAGCGGCATGAGCGACCGCTGCGCCAGCCCGCTGCACAATCTGCCGCGGCGAGTAGCTCAGCATGCCCACCTTGTGCCGCTCCGCCTCATGCATCGCCCGGCGCAGGTCGCCCGGCTCGTGCACCGTATCCGCGTCGGTAAACAGCAGCCAGCGGCCACGCGCCCGCCGCGCCGCCGTCCACACGGCGTTCGCCTTCCCTGTCCATCCGGGCTCCAGCTTGCCGGCCTCGATCAGCGTCACGCCGGCAAATCCGCGCGCAATCTCCGCCGTCCGATCGGTCGAGTGATCGTCCACCACAATCAGCTCCCAATCGCGGCCCAGCTCGAAGATCTCTTCCGACTGGCTGACCAGCGATTGCAGGCACTCGCCCAGGCAATCTTCCTCGTTGCGCGCCGGGACAATCACCGTCAGCTCGATCAATTCCTCCGGCTCCGGCTGGTCGAATACCGTTCCCGGCACGGTCTTGCCGGCCCAGTCGCGCCAATCCGCCGCCGGAGCCGTGCCCTCCGCCGGATCGGCAAGGCCGAGCACCGGCTTCCAGCCTTCGGTCCGGGGCGGTTCCGGCTTATCCTTGCTCATCACGCCTCACCGTTTCACTTTCCGCGCCTTTCGCTCCGTATTATAAGGATGTGCGGTTTCCTCGTTGCCTCAGCCTGGCGCTCTTGCTCCCATTGGCCTTGCTCTGCCGGCGTGCAATCGCGGCGCGCATCCCGCCCAAACCGGCAAGGCCGCTCCCGATTTCACCGTCTCCGACGGCACCTCCACCGTCCATCTGGCCAGCTACCGCGGCCAGGTGGTGCTGCTCAACTTCTGGGCCAGCCTGGTGCGTGCCCTGCGTCGAAGAGATGCCTTCGCTGCTTGAGCTCCACCACGACGATCCCAATCTGGTCATTCTGGCCGTCAGCATCGACGACGACCCCGACGCCTACACAGACTTCATCGTCCGGCACCACGTCGACCTCATCACGGTACGCGATCCGACTGAGTCCGCCGCCAAGCTTTATCACACCGACATGTGGCCAGAAACCTACGTGATCGACCGCAACGGCATCATCCGCCGCAAGTTCGTCGGCCCGCAGGACTGGACCAGCCCGGAGATCCGCGCGCTACCTCAAGAGCCTTTGAGCGCCGCCGTGCGTTCTGTTGCCACCAAGCCGGCGGCGGTTTAATGAAGCCGTCTCGGATCCGTGTCCCAAAGGAGGTCAACATGAGACCCCTCATCGTTCCGATCGCCGCCCTCCTACTTATCGCACTTTCCGCAAATTCGCAGAGCGCTCCGCACCAACAACCGCAATCGCCTGCTCCTGCGACGGTCACCGGCGTCTGGCGTGGGAAAATGAACGGCCTTCCCGGCGTCACTCTCGTTGTGACTGACGAAGGTGGCAGCTTGTCGGGAGCGGTGCTCTTCTATTTCCAGGTGCGCAAGACCGTGAACGATCCCTTCACCTCCACTCCGGGGCTTCCGGAACCGATGATGAGGATGCACTTTGACGGCCCGACGCTCACGTTTCAAATTAGCCATCGCCGCGCACATCCCCCACGCACGCTGTCCGACCCGCCTGTTGAGTTCCGTCTCACGCTGACCGGCCCGAATCAGGCTGCATTGGTGAATGAAAACGAGAAGGGCCCGGGCCTCGTCCTCACACGAAGCGATTACTAGCTGTTATTCTGTCGATGTGACCACTGTGGAGATTGTCTATCGCTACGCTGCGCCGTTCACGGATCAGGTGGCATCGGCGCTGGCCCGCGCGCGCGACGTCTACGGCATCCGGCACCTGAGCTTCGATCGCAATGCCCGCCGCCTCCGCGTCGAGTTCGACGCCACGCGCCTCAACGCCGCCGCGGTCACCAATCTCGTCCACGGGGCCGG
This sequence comes from uncultured Acidobacteriaceae bacterium, assembly GCA_963701835.1. Taxonomy (GTDB): domain Bacteria; phylum Acidobacteriota; class Terriglobia; order Terriglobales; family Acidobacteriaceae; genus Telmatobacter. Next base: position 234,313 of record CAVPBL010000021.1, read on the forward strand.
ACTGGAAATCGCCGAAGAGCTGCCGCTGATTCCTGCACCCAAGGCCGAGCGGGTCGCGGCGCCGGGGGCCTGACCACATGCGTTGCGCAGCCGCTGCAACCTTGATACTCTGGAAAGGTTCCTCTCCTGGGCTTCTTCCTGAAGCCACGCGCGTGCGCCCGTAGCTCAGCTGGATAGAGCGACTGACTACGAATCAGTAGGTCGGGAGTTCGAATCTCTCCGGGCGCACCATTAAATCTATAATTTACAGAAACAATCAAGATTGACATTTTTGTCGGTCGCCAGGCTGTCACTGTGCCCTCAGGCTTGTCCTGAGGGCTCTGTGAGGCTGGGGTGGGATTGTGGCCTTAGGAGTGACTTGTCGGGCCTTTGTGGGCCGATGGTTTGGCCCTTGGATACCGGACGATGACGATGACGACGATCCTCCGGGCAGTTCCTGGTTGTATTTTTTCAACAGCTATTCCTAGCACTTACCAAGGTGCTCCTGGCAAGCAATGTCAGCCGATCGTGAGCTTGAAGTTGCGACCAGCGGAAGGGTGCTCCAGCACCTAAGCGTCATGCCTCGGTAGGCCATGCTTTGCCGAGTCTAACTTCGACCTCGATTGTCTTCATGTGATAGCGGCAACAGAATCACGTAAACACCTTATGTCTGTGAGAACGACCCCGGCAGTGGGAAACGCACGCATATTTTGCGCATATTTGGCCTCGGTACCGGCGTAAGCGTCTGATTCGCGAACGACGGCGAGAGCACGCGCGGCGACGCATTGCTCAAACTCCAATGCTTTTTGCCTAATAGCGTTCGGAGGGAGCGATAAGCCTTAATCGCCTTTGGTCTTCTTCCTGATCGCGTTCGGCCGGGGTTTCCCTTGACTTTGTCAGCACACTGTTTGCACACCTCCAGACGCACGACATCGCGAAACTCGCAATCAAACGATCTGGGCTGTCTGATGCCGGATCGGTCTACGCAGTTCCGCACCGCGCGCGCGAGAATATGCCACAACACTACCCCGTTTGTCGGGACCAACTGCAGGAATGCGGCACAGCTCGGGGTCAATGAGTGCGTTACCCTGAAGCCGTCATTCGAGAATCCGCAGTTTGCTACCTTGACAATCGATGGTCGATTGTCTACCATCGTTTCTTATCTGAGGGTCGAATGTCTTCTATGACAAAAAAGGCACAGCAACATGCCGGGCTCCTGCAGGGAACCCTCGACATGCTTATCTTGAGAACGCTTCTCTATGGACCTGCTCATGGTCACCAGATCGGGAAGCACATCCAGAGGACCACAAATGAATTTCTGCAGATGCAGCACGGCTCACTCTATCCCGCGTTGCATCGCCTGGAGCAAAGAGGATGGGTTGTGTCTAAATGGGAGACCGCGCCGGGCCGCAACCGGGAATTCAAGTACTACCGGCTGACTGAGAAGGGCCGGAAACAGCTCGTGGTCGAAGAATCGAAGTGGAAGCAGATGGCCGAAGCCGTAGCGCGCGTCATGTGGCCCGCCACAGAGGAGAGCTGAAATGCGATGGTGGCAAACAAGAAAGCGAGATGCAGACCTGCAGCGGGAGCTGCGATCCGATCTGGAATTGGAAGAGCAAGAGCAGCGCGAAAATGGCCTGCCGCCAGAAGAGGCGAACTATGCTGCGCGACGGGCGCTTGGCAATACAGTCCTAATCCGGGAGCAAACGCACGAGGCATGGGGTTGGGCGCCTTTCGAGCGGCTTCAGCAGGACGTTCGTTACGCCCTGCGGCAATTGCGGAGGTCTCCGGGATTCAGCATCGTTGCAGTGCTGACGCTTGCGCTTGGCATCGGCGGCAACACAGCCATCTTTTCCATCGTGAACGGCGTGCTGCTTAACCCGCTGCGGTTCCCGCAATCCGACAGGCTCGTCTCGCTGCATGAAAGCAAACCCAACTTTGCCGAAGGCTCGATCTCCTATCCAAACTTCCTCGATTGGCGCCAGGGGAATCGAAGCTTTTCGTCAATGGCTCTTTCGCGAAGGTGGTCGTTCAGCCTGACCGGCCGCGGCGATCCTGAGCAATTGCAGGGGCAGTTCGTCTCCGGCAGTTTCTTTACCGTTCTCGGCGTCCACCCCATGCTCGGGCGGGAATTCACAGGGAATGAAGAGCAGCTCCACGCCGCGCCGGTTGCTATCATCAGCGAGGGTCTGTGGCGAAGAAAGTTCAGTGCGTTGACGGATATCATCGGCCAAAGCATCGTACTGGAGGGCAGGAGTTTCACTATTGTCGGAGTGATGCCGGCCGGTTTTCGCTTGCCTTTCTCGAACTTCAGCGAGAGCGACGTCTACGCTCCCATTGTTCAGTGGGACAACCCGCTGCTGATGAAACGTGGCGGAGGCCTTGGGTTCCAGGGCATCGGGCGGCTCAAGCCTGGCGTCACGATTGATGAAGCGCGCGTCGATATGGAACAGGTGACGCGTAACCTCGCGGGCGCATTTCCCGATGCCAACCGCGGCATCGGTGCTGCGCTCAAGCCGCTGAAAGAGCAAATTGTGGGCGAAGCAAGGCCGTTCCTGCTGGTCCTTTTGGGCGCAGTGGCATTTGTTTTGCTGATCGCGTGCGTGAACGTGGCCAGCCTGCTGCTGGCGCGTGCGCAAGGGCGCGACCGGGAGTTTGCGGTGCGCGCTGCACTGGGAGCAAGCCGAGGCCGCGTCGTTCGCCAGTTGCTGACCGAGAGCCTGCTGCTCGGGCTTGGCGCCGGCGTGGTGGGCCTGGGCGCCGCGTTCCTGTTCACGCATCTCGCCATCAAGGCCCTGCCTTCGGCGCTGCCCCGCGCCGAAGAGATCGGGATCGACTTCCGCGTTTTAGCGTTCACGTTTTTCATCTCGCTTGTTACGGGAACCTTCTTCGGCCTCGCGCCGGCTTTCAAGACCTCGCGCACAAACCCGCAGGCTGCGCTCAAGAACGGGGGGCGCACCTCAACCGGCACGCAACATCGTACGTTGAGCGCACTGGTCGTCGTCGAGATGGCCATCGCTTTAGTGCTTCTGGCGGGAGCGGGCCTGATGATTCGCAGCCTGGAGCGGCTATGGAACGTCGATCCCGGATTCAACGCACGCGGGGTGCTCAACTTCGGGCTGTCACTGCCGCCGGCGATCAACAACGCAACACTCGCCGAGATTCGCGCCAAGCTGCGAGAGCTGGATCGGACTTTTGCTTCTGTGCCTGGTATCCAGGCGGTCTCGCAGACCTGGGGCGCCATCCCCATGGGTGGTGAGGACGACATGGTCTTCTGGCGCGATGATCAGCCGAAGCCCGCAGACGACCAGCACATGAGCTGGACGCTCGACTACATTGTCGGCCCCGGCTACCTTGGCGTCATGCAGCTTCCAGTTCTTCGCGGGCGCTTCTTCACAACGCAGGATGACGAGCACTCTCCGATGGTCGCGGTCGTCAACGATGTTTTCGCGGGCAAGTTCTTTCCCGGCCAGGACCCAATCGGCAAGAGCATCGATGTCACCAATCCCGTCCGCAAGCTCGCAATCGTCGGAGTCGTCGGCCATGTGCGCCAATGGGGACTCGATGCCGACGACGCGCAGCCGCTCCGCGCCCAGCTTTACATTCCGTGCATGCAGATGCCGGATGCCTACATAGCCTCTTCGCCAACGAACACCAACCTGATCGTGCGCTACAACGGCGATCTCTCCGCGGTGCTGGCCGGCATGCGCCGCGCCAACAAGGCCATGAGCGAGGACCAGGTCATCTGGGGCGAGCAAACCATGGAAAGCATGATCTCCGGTTCGATCGCTTCGCGTCGTTTCGCGATGATGCTGTTGGGAGCCTTCGCCGCACTCTCCCTGCTCCTGGCAAGCGTGGGAATCTACGGTGTCATGGCCTATTTCGTATCGCAGCGAACGCAGGAAATCGGAATCCGCATGGCTTTAGGCGGCCAAAGAAAGGACATCCTTACGCTCGTTCTCAAGCACGGAGCAGTTCTTGCGATGCTTGGCATCATGGTCGGTTTGGGAAGCGCTGTTGCGCTGACGCGGTTGATGAAGAGCCTTCTTTTCGATATCAGCGCGACCGATCCGGCTGTGCTTGGCAGCGTTAGCATTGCGCTCGCCTTGATCGCGCTGGCTGCCTGCGCGCTGCCCGCGCGGCGCGCAGCATCTGTCGATCCAATGCGGGCATTGCGAATGGAATAGGTTTGCTTCGCCAATAACATTCTCAATCGGTGCATCATCGCCCAGGCACTCATCGGGGACCGGATTTACAGCGAAAAGTTTGCAAGAGTCCAGCCCAAGGTCGTGTTGCTGCAACCAAACCGTGACCTGTTGCGCATGGGCTAATTCGTTGCCGATGAGCAGAACCAGGGTGCCCTCCGGGTTCCTCAACGGCTCGGTCTGCTGCCAGTTGTGCGGTTGGCCGACTCTGGTGACAGCAACGCCTCAGCCGAGGCGCTAACGAAAGGGCGCACCATAGCGCAGGAATCTGCACGATCGCAGCGACAGACAGCGGAATCAAGCGAGGTTTGTGAACATTCCTTTGGCAAAAGGCCTCGCAGCCAGTGCGCAGATCGCATCCCGGTGGGATGTGATGTGGATCACAGATTGCAGCCATCGCCGGTTCGATACTTGCTTACCACACTCAGGAGGCCTGTCCGTGAATCGTTTCTGTGCGCGCATGTTCGGTTTCACCCTGTTCGTTTTTCTCGTTTTGGCTATTGCCGTCCAACCTGCCATTGCTCAGCAGGATCAAGCCAAGCATATATACCATCGGCTGATTCCAGCCGGGGATACCTGTGCCACCTGCCACAAGGCGATTTATGACCAATGGAAAGCCAGCCCGCATGCCGCCAACGGTGTCGAATGCACCGTGTGCCATGGCGAGACAACAGCAAAGGACTTCGCGGGCACGCCGGCGTTAAGCACATGCGACGCCTGTCACACCGATCAGGTGGCACAACTGAAGTCCGATCCATTCATGAACGGCAAGACGTGCGTGAGCTGTCATCAAGCACACGCCTTCGTGGAGCACAAGAAGGCGGCCCCGGCAGGCAAGTGATAACAATTTCCATGCGTGGCATTCTCGAACTGCTGGCCGGTGCATCCGCGCTCACTGCCCTCAAAAACGTGTCATCGCATGCCAAGGGAATGTGCGACCGGTTGCCCTGAAAACTAGCAGGTCGTGCGCCCGGAAAATTCCGCGAAACACGGGGATACCCCGCAAGCTCGTTTGCCGCCACTGCGAATCGGACGCTGCCGGGGCCCTCTTCGATTTGTCTGCTCCGCTTGGGCAAACGCCGAACAATGAAGTCGCGCGGTTCGCTCATTGGTGTGAATATCACCAGTAATCCAGAATTGCCCGAAAACTGTTGGATCGACAATCCGGAAGTACCCCCGATTGCACGCTGCTCCTCGGATAGGTCCCCTGAGGTCGGCTAGTATTAAGGAATCGAAGAAGCACTACCCGGGAACCACTCCAAGCGACTCTTCGCGATTGAATTCTTCACCGGTCGGAACCTGTCTTATACTCGTTATCACCGTCGTGGAAAACGTGGGTACAGCGACGAATCCGTCACCGAGCGAGCATTCGCGTTCGTTCGATTTCCGCTTAGCCGCGGCCCTGATTTTGCTCCTGCCGGCCATCTGGTTCAGTTGGAAGACTGTCGATGGGCTGGCCGCGCGCCGCCTCATCCGTACCGATTTGGCTGAGATCACAAACGTGCGCTACGGAATCTTGAGCGCCGACCAATGGCGCGCCATCATCGGCCCGATGCTCAACGCGCAAGTCGACAAGCTCGACCTCAAGGGGCAGAGCAAGAATCTCCGGCCCATGGTTGAACGATCGCTGTACGCCCTGCTGGACAACATCAAGACGCAGAAGTCGCCGCCCGACGCCAAGTCAACGGGCAAGCCCGGCGGGATCAACGGGATGTTCGTGAACATGATCGTCGCATCGCTGCGTCCGCATGTGCCTGAGTACACCAACGTGGTGATGGCGGAGCTAGCCAAGCCGCAAACGCAAAAGAGCTTCAGGGACTCCATTCGCGGCGTGCTGGCCAATGCGGTCACCAACACGTTCGGCGCCACGGACATGACCACCTATAACGCCATCCTGAAGCACTATGGGTGCTCGAGTGGCGCGGCTTGCGAGGAGACCCTTGGCAGGAAGATCGCGGAAGCGGACGCGAAGGTGAATCGCTACTATCTCACGGTGCTCGCATCTGCGGCGCTGGGATTCATCCTGTTGATGGCCGGCAAGCCAACGCTCGTCACGAGGCGCCGTTGTGGTGCTGATGTTGTTCTGCCTTGCGATGCTGGCCGGCGGCGTGCTCAGCCCGATGCTGGAGGTGGAAGTTCGCGTCACAAAGATCGACGCAACCCTGCTCGGCACGCCCATCGAGTTTCACGACCAGTCGCTGTACTACCGCAGCAAGACCGTGTTTGAGGTGTTTCAGACACTGATCCACATGGGCCGGCCAGAGATGACGCTGGTCGGCGTGCTGGTGATCCTGTTCAGCGTGGTCTTCCCGACGCTGAAGATGCTGGCGCTCGGGGCGAGTCTCTTCCGGCCGGCGCTGTTGCGCACCAACCGCTTCGTCAAGCTGCTGGCTTTCGAGCTATCCAAGTGGTCCATGGCCGACGTCATGGTCCTGGCGATCTTCATGTCCTTTGTCGCGTTCAACGGCGTCATCGGAAGCGCGTGGGACGGCTTGCGCGCCGTGCCGAACGTCCAACAGGTGCTGATCCCGACGAATGCTTCGAAGATCCTGCCCGGCTATTACTTGTTCATTGGTTTCTGCGTGGCAAGCATCTTCCTGTCGAGAACGCTGGAGCACGGGATCGCTTCCAGTTCCGTCTCAGAATCAAGTTAGACTGGCCATCGCATTTCGGCGGCTGCCGTACAGCGTGTGCTTCGAAAACAACCAGTTCCGATCCCCATCGAGGAGCTCAAGAAAACGGCCTGAACGTGGCCTGTTCGGCTCGTGACAAAAGGGCTCGGACAACCCACCCACTAACCTCGACAAAACAATCGGCCGGATCTCACCGATCCGGTCGTATCAAAAGGTATACCTTCACAAACGGGACAAAGCAGAGAAATTGACTATCGCAAGCTCTCCGAAAGTTTCCTCAGTCCTAGGACGTTTGAACTAAGTCGCTGGCGCTCCACCGGATGGTCCATTGTGATCCAGGTGCCCCCAATATGTGTACCGATGAGTAATTGACGGATGGCGACAATGACCCGCCCAGGAAAACTGAGCCAAAACACATTGGAGATTTCGACCTGCGTGGTTCGGTTTGTGCCCGTTTGGCGGGCATGGTTGCGGTTAATGTAACTCAAGTGATGGTCTCCAGCAAGAGGCTTGAGACCGGTGCGTGGGTAAGATCACTGCCAGCAGTCGCCGTGCGGTGGGAATGTGGTAAACGCGCAGCGTTTTCCAAGGCGGCTTTATCGCCGTCATTTCCACTGCTACAAACTGCTGCAAATTCGGTTGGCGTTCGATCGGCCAATGCAGAGTGAGGCCGGTGATGGTTGTAGTCGTACTGCCAAAGATCCAGCTTCCGGCGGGCATCGGCCAGGGTGAAGAACACTTCCACGTTCAGGCACTCATCGCGCAACTTCCCGTTAAAGCTTTCAATGTAACCGTTCTCCACTGGCCGTCCTGGACGAATGAAGTCGAGGTGCACGCCGTTGGTGTAGGCCCACAGATCCATCGCTTTGGAAGCAAACTCCGTTCCGTTGTCCACTGTAATAGACTTCGGCACTCCACGGACGGCCACGACCCTGTCCAATGCGATGGCGACCTTTTCTCCGCTTAGAGCAGTGTCGGCGTGGAGCGTCAGGCACTCGCGCGTGTACTGATCGACGACAGTCAGAACACGGATCCAACGACCATCCGCAAGCCGCTGGGCAACAAAATCCATACTCCATTTTTCGTTCCTGCACACGGCTTGCCCCTGCGGCAGACGCTGGCGTTGTGCTCGTTCCTTACGCCTACGTGTTCGCACCTTCAATCCCTCCTCGGCATACAAACGGTAGATCCGCTTCGCGTTTACTTCCCAACCCTCGCGCTGCAACAGGATCGTCAGGCGCCGGTAGCCGTACCGTACCCGGCTGCCGGCCAACTCCCGCAGACGCACCCGCAGTGCCTCATGGCGTTCTCGATGATGCTGGTAACGGAGGGTCATGCGCGGAACCGGAATCAGCCTCGCCGCATGGCGCTGGCTCAACTCGTAGACCTGCTGGGTCCACTCGGCAAGCTCGCGCCGTGCACGAGGCTTTACAACTTTTTTGCGACAATCTCCTGCAGGATATGGCGGTCCAGACTCAGGTCCGCGACCAGGCGCTTCAGCTTGCCGTTCTCGTCGCGAAGCTGCCGCAGCTCCCGCAGCTCGCTCAGACCAAGACCTGCATACTTCCGCTTCCACAGGTAAAAGCTCTGCTGGCTGATGCCGTGCTTGCGGCAGACCTCGACCACGGTCGTGCCCGACTCGGCCTCCCGCAGTACCCGCAAAATCTCCTCTTCCGAATGACCCTTCTTCGTCATATCCTGGCTCTCCTCTCTGCCTTCAGAGAACCACGACCGACGAAATCTCTCAACTTCCCCCTGGTACAGTTTTAGGGTTTTGGGTCAACAATACGACCGGAACTCTGGAATCAAATGAGGAATGGCCTTCGGTGAGTGCGCCGGCCCGTGATTTAACCGCGCAATATCTGACAGAAGAGCTGCGTAGGCGCCTGGTTTGAGCCCATCGGCCTTCAAGGGCGACGACCTGCGGCGAAATTCATTCGGAGGTATACTGGTGGGCGATATTCCACTCGACACTCGCTCGTTCAATCTATTTCGGCGAAGGGGAGTGGCTAAAAGTCGCCGGTTCAACTGAGTGTGGCAACGGCCGATTCCGACGAGGCTATTCGGGGCGCGGGGTAATATCGATGCACCGTTCATCGTTTTCTTGTTTCCAAGCTTTGGTCAAACTGAGCGCACAGCAGATGCCCACCCGTAAAGCGCGATGGACCTTTTGTTTGATTGCGAGTTCTCTCCTGATTCTGGCGGAGTCCGCATGCACAGTCGCGAACGCGCAGACGAATGAGTGGACGTGGATGGGGGGAAGTCTTACTTCAGGAAGCCTCGGTGTCTATGGAACGTTAGGTACTCCTGCTTCCGGAAACAGTCCCGGAGCACGATACGGGGCCGTGACCTGGACCGACAGCCAAGGGAAGTTTTGGCTCTTTGGCGGGTTCGGGATCGCATCTGGGCCTGAGGCGAACTACGGATTCCTCAACGATCTGTGGGAATTCAATTCTGCCACCAATCAATGGACGTGGATGGGCGGAAGCAATTCTCTCCCAAGTAACTTCAGCGCGGGAGCAGGAGTGTACGGCACTTTAGGGGTTGCCGCCGCTGGAAACGTTCCTCCAGGCCGCTTCGACGCAACAGGCTGGGTTGACTCCAAAGGGAATTTTTGGCTCTTTGGCGGCCATAACTACGCCGCATCCGACTACTTCAGCGATCTTTGGGAGTACAGCCCCTCCACAAACGAGTGGACATGGGTAGGTGGCTCAAGCAAGGTGAATCAAGCTGGTGTGTATGGAACAAACCAAAAGCCCGCGGCCGGGAACATGCCGGGAGCCAGATATGAAGCAGTGAGTTGGACCGACAGCAAGGGTAACCTATGGCTCTTTGGAGGCGATGGGTACGATTCCACAGGCGCGCTGCAAAACCTCAACGACCTTTGGGAGTACAACCCCACAACGAACCAATGGACTTGGATGAACGGATCGAACACAGCGGGCCAGGCAAACGTGCCGGGAACGCTGGGGACTCCGGCCCAAGGAAACACGCCTGGGGCGCGTAACTCCTCATCCGGCTGGACCGATCATCAAGGCAACTTGTGGCTCCTCGGTGGCACCAGCGCCGACGGCAACCCTGGCGATCCTTTTGGCTCAACGATGAACGATCTCTGGGAGTTGAATCCTTCCACGAACGAATGGGCCTGGATCAGCGGCAACACCGCGCCGGAGGCGTTTGGAACGGGCCCATCGGGCGTTTACGGTACATTGCAAATCTCGTCCCCGAAAAACGTGCCCGGAGCCCGCGTGGGGGCGGGCGCCTGGACTGATGGCGCGGGCAACCTGTGGCTATTTGGAGGACAAGGGTACGACTCGGCCGGAGAGTATGTCTTGCTGAACGATCTTTGGGAATTCAATCCCGCAAGCAACGACTGGACGTGGATGGCGGGAAGTTCTGTTGTCCCCAACGACTGCGCATCGTACTTGGCTTTGTGCGGCGAAGCTGGAGAATACGGAGTCCTGCAAAGCGCAGGGCTCGGCAACGTTCCAGGCGGCCGAAGCGCCGGCGCGAACTGGACCGACAGCAAGGGAAATCTCTGGCTGTTTGGCGGGGAAGGCTTCGATGGCCAGGGTAATTCGATACATAGCAATTATCTTGACGGCTATCTGAGCGACCTTTGGGAGTTTCAGCCCAACACGAACGGAATGCCGGTGACCGCAACGCCACAGATCACGCCGGCCTCAGGAACGATTAGCTCCTGGCAGACGGTGACGATGACCGACACGACGCCGGGCGCAACCATCTACTATCTCGTCGATGGAATGACTCCGGCCCTGGAGTACACAACTCCGATCACTGTCGCGTCGTCTCTGACCGTCGAAGCCATCGCAAGTGCCAGCGGACACGCAAACAGCAATATCGCCACCGCCAATTATGAGACGAATTTTTCGACCGCAGCTACGCCGGCCTTCAGCGTCACGGCGGGAAGTTACTCTTCCGCGCAGAGCGTAACGATTTCCGACGCAACTCCCGGAGCAACCATTTACTACGCGATCGGAGCAGAGCCCACGGCCCTGTTTTCTCTCTACAACAGCCCGATCGCTGTTTCTTCCTCCGAAACTCTGCAGGCGTATGCGGTTGCGGAGAACTACCTGAACAGCGCGGTAGCGGTTGCTGCGTACAGCATTGGACCAAACCTGCCAGGTGAGTGGGCTTGGATGGGAGGAACAAACACGGTTCCGCCGGGTTGCTCTTCGGCAGACACCTGCGGCATTCCGGGTTGGTACGGCACGCTGGGGACGCCAGCTGCGTCAAATGTGCCCGGGTCCCGAGCATCTTTGGTTGCGCCGTTTAACAATTTCGGGAATTACTTGCTTCCTGCGGGCTCTGCGGCCACATGGTCCGACCATGCGGGAAACTTGTGGCTGTTTGGAGGTCATGGATCGGACTCGGCCGGCAAGTCGGGCTATCTCAATGACCTTTGGGAGTTCAATCCCTCAACAGCCGAATGGACTTGGATGGCCGGCAGCAACACGATTCCCGCTTGCGGTTCCGCCGGCAGCTGCGGCCAGGCGGGAACCTACGGCGCCCTGGGTACTTCCTCCTCGAAGAACTCGCTGGGCGCTCGAATCAACGCAGCCACCTGGATCGATGCGAACGGGAATCTTTGGCTCTTTGGCGGATTTGGGTTCGATGCCAATGGAACTCTTGGATTTCTCAATGACCTTTGGAAATTCGATCCTTCTTCGGATCGGTGGATCTGGCTTGGCGGAAGCAATTCTCTTTCCTGCACCGCTTGTGGCGCGCCGGGAACCTATGGAAACCTCGCCGCACCCGCGCAAGGAAATATGCCTGGAGGCCGTACCGAGTCCTTAACATGGACAGACACAAATGGGAACTTTTGGATGTTTGGCGGATTCGGCGTCGATAATATTGGGCTGGAGTGCTACCTCGACGACCTGTGGGAGTACAACACATCCACGAACCAATGGGCTTGGATGGATGGGCACCCCACATGCTATGGATTCACTGCAGGGTACCAGGGGATCTACGGCGAAATAGGAGTGCCGGCTGTCGGAAACCTTCCCTGGAGCTACACGCAGTCTTCCACCTGGACCGACAGCGCCGGGCATCTCTGGCTTTTCGGCGGCATCGGAGAAGACAATACCGGTGCCGGTTTCGATTTGAATGATTTGTGGGAGTTTTATCCCACGCTGGATGAGTGGGCTTTCACGAGCACCAGCAGCGGGGGTGCGCCCGGGGGCAGCGCCACAAGTGTCTTCGGCACGACGGGGAGTTTTTCGCCCCCGAACGTACCTGGACAGCGCACAGCTTCGGCGAGTTGGATCGATAGCGGAGGTAACTTCTGGGTGCTTGGGGGAGCGGGTACGGTAAACCAGCACCCCTTTACACTCGGCTGGCTCAACGACCTTTGGGAGTTCAAGCCTTCGCTCAATGAGTGGGCATGGATGGGCGGCAGCATCGCTGCTCCGAGCGGCACCTGGGGCGTGCCCGGGCAATACGGAACACTGGGAACTCCCGCCTCCGGAAATACTCCGGGGGGCCGCGAGTTTGCTGCCGCCTGGACCGACGCCAACGGTAATCTTTGGCTTTTTGGAGGTGCGGCAGTCGATGCGAATGGCACTCAGGGAAGTCTGAACGATTTATGGGAATACGATTTGGCCGGCACGCCGCCTGTTCGTCCTCCATCACCCGCGCCGACGCCGACATTTAGCCTGGCCGCTGGGAGTTACAACTCGGCGCAGACGGTAACGATTTCGGATCAGACCGCCGGCGCGATCATTTACTACACAACGAATGGAACAACGCCGAATGCGAATTCGTCGATTTATAGTGTGCCGATTCCGGTCTCAACTTCAGAGACTGTCGAGGCTGTCGCAGTGGCCAGCGGAGATGCGGTGAGTGCGATCGCATCAGCCATCTACACAATCAATCTTCCTCCAGCGGCGACGCCAACCTTCAGCGTGCCCGCGGGGACGTACTCGTCGGCGCAAACGGTGGCGATCAGCGATACCACGACAGACGCGACCATTTACTACACCACGAATGGGACCACGCCGACGACGAGTTCGACCATTTACAACGGTGCGATTGCTGTAACCACGACAGAAACGATTGAGGCGATCGCCATTGCGAGCGGATTTGCGAACAGCAATGTCGCTTCGGTTACGTATACCCTTAGCCTGCCGGCGACATTCACGCTCGGCGCAACACCGTCTTCGCTCACCGTCAACTCCGGAAGCCAGGGCTCGGTCACGTTGACGGTGACGCCGCAGAATGGATTCAACTCGTCCGTCAGCTTTGCATGCTCAGGGCTGCCAAGCAGGGCAACCTGTACGTTCAGTCCCAACCCAGTCACGCCATTGGGCTCCGCAACAATCACGCAGCTCACGATTGCCGTCGGCGCACAAGCAGCGAATCAACAGCGCGGCCCCCGGCCATTCTTGCCAATGACCGCATTGGCGATGACCGTCTGCCTGATCGGCTGGAAGAAACGGCGGCGCGGCTTGCAGTTGTTTCTGCTGGTTGCGTCTTTTGCCGCTTTGGGCCTGATCTCGGCGTGCGGTGGCGGCGCTGCGGGCGGTGGTGGTGGAGGCGGTGGTGGGACACAGCCTGTCAATGCAACCGTGACTGTCACTGCTGCGTCCGGCTCCCTTCAGCAAACCACGAGCGTCTCGCTCACGGTGATTTAAGCTCCGCTGAATCCGTTGGGAATGGACTTGCTCTCACTCGGCGGCGGGCTGCGGTCTTTTTCGCGGCGTTTCAGGTGCGAGTCGACCGCGCCCGCGGCGTATCGTGTTCGAGGCCTGGCGAACTGCTGCGAGTTAATGGAAACCTGGTTGATGATGCGCCGGAGGACGACGAACTGCAAGCCGCTGTGGGCTAATCAGGTGAGATCTCTCCACAGGCGCGCTCCGTCCGATTGATCGATATTTGCCTCCTAGTGTAGTGCGTCATGCAGAATGCCGATTATCGCAAAGGGAGGAAGAAGCGAGAGATCCCTGTGATTGGGTGGCTCGCCACTTCATTCCAACCGATGAATAATCGACGGAATTATTGATGCCCTGCACTTGATGCATCTTCCAGCACGATACTTGCGTGACAGCAGATCGTTTCTCACAACGGGGTTCTTGCCAGCTTCGGCATTCCGGCCGGATGGGATGGGGCGTCTGGCGGAGGAGCGAGACAGCGTTGAGGATCATACCGGAGGTGCAATAGCCGCACTGGAAGGTGCCCTCGTCAAGAAATGCCTGCTGGACGGGGTTGAGGCGGCCGTTTTGCTCGAGGCCCTCGATCGCAACGATGTAGGCGCCGCCGACGCCTCCGACGGCATGAGGCACGAGCGCGGCGACGCCGTCGAGCAGGACGGTGCAGGCGCCGCACTGGCCCTCGCCGCAGCCGTAGTGAGTGCCAGTGAGCTTGAGATGGTCGCGGAGGACGAGAGCAATGATTCTTCAGGCGCGGCGGTCACGCCGAGATGAGAGCCGTTGATATTGAGGGCAAACTCGCCAATGGGCAGGCTCCGCGCCGGCTGAAGGCCAGCGAGCGAGTAGGGATCAGGATCGCGCAAATGGGCCGAGTCGGGCAGAAGACAACCGGAGACCGCCTATTTTGGCGGTCCCGGTTGGATAACCGGCTACCCGGCAAGCAGGCCGGCGATATCCCTCATTCCACGACGAGGCTGGCTGCCCGGAATGAGCCAATGACCACATCCACCCGGTGGCCGCGTTTCACCCCCAGCGTCGGGTTCGCGAAAGCCATCCAGTAATTCATGCCCGCCTTCGGTGTGCTGCTCTGGCGCAGTGATCCGACCTTTTCCAACTGGGGGACCGAGAGGATGATTCCGGCTTGCGGGTCGTACAACTTCGGCTCAACCTTCTTATCGTTGAGGACCACGGCCTTCGCTGGGTCCAAAACCCGATAGTTGAATCGAATGAGTTCGCCCGACTCTGCCACCTTTACGTGGAGATCGTCAACGCCATAGGCCCCCTGGTAATACATGTCCGCCCGGCGCGAAACGCCAAGCGCCTGAGAGCCGCGCCAAACCGGTGCCGGCCGCGCGGCCGGGGTACTCGCCGGGGCGGGAGCGACAGCTTGAGCTGGCGTGCCAGAATTTGTTGTGGCAGTGGATTGGGAGCCCGTTGCGCCTGCGGCTTGTGCTGAACCGGAATTCGTTGGCTCTGCCGATACAACCCCAAGCCAGGCCGCAAGAATCAATGCCGAAATTACAAACATGTAAGATAGCTTGCTGGATTTCATGGGAAACACTCTCCGTTCACTTGCTTCACATGTGAATTCGCAGCGCTGAAACTTCCGCCGCGAACTTTGATCTGAGCCGGTTGAGATTTCTTCGCCTGGGGCGGCCGCCGGTTTGCGGCCGCCCCAGGCTGGAGGTTAGTTGCCGTTGAAGTTCCCGGAGTTCAGTGTGGCTGCCGCTAATCCGGAACCAGTAATTGTGACATGAGCCGTAGCCGTGGTTGTAACTCCTCCAGGAGCGTATTGCACATTAATCGTGCAACTGCCGCCAGGAGGTACAACCGTCCCCGATCCGCAAGTACCTCCAGTTATTGAGAATGCACTCGCGGCATTACCGGCGCTCTTGGTGATTGTCGGTGCTGCTGTCAGGGTTAATGGTCCGGTTGCGGCTGCGGCGTTAGACACTGTGATTGTGCCAGCCTTCGTGCTCGTATTGGCCGGGGTTGTGGTCAATACCGGTGAAGGCGCTGAGAACGCGACTGTAGCCCCTGTGACCGTGAAGGCAGCGTTCAGGACTGCGTTCCCGTTGGTCGTTGCCACCGTCACGTTCCTGGCTGTGAGCCCTGCGGTTGCCGCAATCACGCACGAAGCGTTGACCGTGGTAGCGGTCGGCGTTCCACTCAGCGTGCAGGTGATCCCTGCTCCGCTCATGGTGACACCGGTGGCGCCTTGCAGGCTCGTTCCGGTTAGAGCCACCGCCACTGTCGTTCCGCGCTCGCCACTGGTTGGTGTAACAGCGGTCAGAGTTGGGCCGCCGCCTACCGTGAATGCAGCGGTCAAGGTTGCGTTGCCGTTGGTCGTTGCCACCGTCACGTTCCTGGCCGTCAGCGCTGCGGTGCCGGTAATTACGCAAGAAGCGTTGACCGTGGTTGAGGTCGGCGCTGGTGTGGCAAGCGTGCAGGTAACCCCAGTTCCGCTCATGGTGACACCGGTTGCGCCTTGCAGGTCCGCGCCGGTCAAAGTAACCGGAACGGTCGTGCCCCGGCCGCCCGACGCCGGACTAATCGATGTGAGTGACGGACCCAGCACTGTGAACGCTCCAGTCGCGGTCACAGTCCCGCCTCCGGTGGTGATCACCACGTTACGGGACGATAATGCTGCCGTCGCGCTGATGGTGAAGGTGGCCGTAATCGTTGTAGAGCTGGTTGCTTGCGCGCCGGTGACGGTGACGCCGGTTCCGGAAACTGTAAGCGACGATAGGGCGTTTAAGTTCGTGCCGGTAATGGTGACCGCGACTGACGTTCCACGATAACCGGTAGTCGGCGAAATCGATACAAAGCTCGGAGGCGTGTTGGCGCCCTGGAACTCGGCTGCGCCGACATCGAAGTGCGTCGGGTTGGATGGATCCGGCCGCGGATTGCCGAAGAAGTCCATGGCAAGAGCCGGATCCGCCGCCGTGGGAAGATTTGTCGCATTCAGCGGAACATAGTCGATGGCCGACGAACCTGCTGTCAGGGTGTAGTTGGCAAACAGAGCCCCGCCACCATAGTTCCCATCCGCTCCTGCCAGTGAATCGTCGCTCGCCGCGATCGGGCCCCAACTGACGTTGATCCAGTTGTTGCCTTCGTCCACCGTCGCCGATGGAGTAAGGCTGAAGACCGGATTCGGAGTCTGGGCGTCGGCAATACCCGGAGGCACGCCATATCCACTGGGTCCACCGCAGCCATCCGCCACGGAGCACGTTGGGGGAACGCGCGAACCGTTGCAATACTGGCTGGCAAAGCCGGGACTAGTTCCCAGGTTATGTCCTGTGGAGTAGTCTGCCGGGTCGTCCAGCACCGAATATGTCGGGCTGAGCGTAAACCCAGAGCCGTGGTTACTCGGCCCCGTGTCGCCGCGGACGCCGACGTCCCAGTAGCTGACGCCCGACGTGCATTGGCCGAAGACGTTCTGCGGGAGGGCGGCTGTCGAAGAGAAGGCGGGGAACAGCGCGATGAGGTTTTGCTGGTTTATGGTTCCTGCACCCGGCCCGGTTATCCCGATGTAGAACGAGCGGTTCTGCCAGATCAGGTTGTTCTTCAGTAGCGGGTTCGAGAAGCCCGTGCAGTTGGGCTGTCCCGTGGGGCATGTGATTGGCACAGCGAAGGTCGTGGTCAGCAGCGAAGAGTTCTGCATGCTGGTCACTCCGGCCGATTGCGGGCACGACGCCGTGGTCGGGCCAGTGGGACCAGATTGCACGCAGTTCCCCGCGGGCGCGCTGGACAAAGGTGTACCAATGCTCTGGGTAAGCACACCCGAGGTGGCAAGTGAATCGTTGTTCGAAATGGTGTTGTTGATGATGGACACGTTCAACGAATCCTGCAGCGAAATTCCCCCGCCATCCCAGCCCGCCACGTTGTTGGTGATGAGGTTGTTGGTGATGGACACACTGTTCCAGAGACTCGGCTTCGTGTTGAAGGTCGAAACCTCGGTCCCGTTGACCTGCTGCAGGCGGATGCCGCCGCCGCTGCCGCTATCGGCGGAGTTGCCCTGGATCAGATTGGCGTTGATGACCAGCCCGTGACCCGTGCCGTCGCTGAGTCCCGGCGGGCAATCCGCGTCGGGAATGCCGACGCAAACCGGATCGGTGTCGGGCGTACCCTGCACCTGAATGCCGCCACCGTTTGTGGGGATGGTGGGATTCTGACTCTGGTTGAAGAGGATCGAGTTGTGCTCGATGTCGCCGTATTGGATTTCTCCGAGGTGGACAACTCCTCCGCCCTCACCCGTGCTGAGGTTTCCGCACACCCAGTTGTAGTTGAACTTGTAATAGTCGTTGCCGGTGCAGAAGGTGACACCGCCGCCTCCCGCCAGAGTTGCGGAGAACAGCTCATCGCCGAGAGAACTGTTACTGGTGACGTAGTTATTGTGAACGTTCACCTCCAACTGCAAGCAGTACGGCTCATGCTGGTTTGTGGTCCATCCCGTGCCATTACTGCAGGAACCGGGAGCAGCGTTGGTCGTGCCTCCCGCAACATATGGAGTTGCGAATTCGCCCTGGCCGACACTGATGCCGCCCGTAAGCGTTCCGGAGTTGTTGTAGACGCGGTTGTTGGCAATCTGCAGGTGGTGCGCCCAGCCGTGGGCGAAGATCCCGCCACCGCCTTGTGAGCTGTTCGTCACGGTCAACCCATCGATGCTCGAGGGGTTGCACATAAAGTTGCTCGGGTACGGGTTGGTCTGGCTGGTGATCGTAAAGGCGCCAGTGCTGCTGTAAGTCCCGGTATGGCAGAATTGGTTGGCGTCGCCCACAGCGAGAGTATCCGCAGTGGTAGTCACGTTACCCGTACCTGTAAGAATGGTTGTAGCTGTCGGGAAAGCTCCCTGCTCAGTGCCGTCGCTCCATGGGGCTTGCCCGTGGAACTCAAGTCCCTTCGCCAGGACGGTAATCCCAGCTCCCTCAAAGGCGCCCATCAGCGAGGGTTCTTGCAATTGCTCGGCAATGTTGCCATTCAGGGTAGCGTCCCAACCGACAACCGATTCCAGCGGCAGACGGTCGATCTGGGGAGAATTGGGCTGGGCGCCAAAGTTTGTCCAACCCGCGTCGGGGCAAGTGTATCCCGAGCCCGCGGTGCCGTTGTAATTCGGATCGTACGGATGGAGATTGGTCGTCGTGTTCGCACGGACCGTTGCCCGTGTACGGCACACCTTGCAGAGTCAAGCCGAACAGGCAGTTGACATGCCGGCGCCAGGGATCGAGCAGTTTACCCGCCGGGAAGGCATTGGCGTTGATGATGGACGAGGCAGCGCCGACGCCCTGCAGCCGGACAGGCTTCCACATTATCAGCATTTCGCCGTGGGCGGAGCTGTTGAGATGAACGGCAGCGCCTGCAGTGTTGCAGGGAACCGCGGTAGTCACAGTGCCCGAAGTGGTGGTGCAGTTTGGTGGAGCGGTCGGGTCGACGATGATCAAGTCGCCTGGAGCAGCAGTGTCAATTGCGGTCTGCACCGAAGCGGAGGCGAGAACGTGAGTGGGCGTTTTGCCGCCGATCGTGACGGTCACGGTATCGATCGACTGCTTGCCGTTACCGGCCGTAATAACCAGCTCCCCGCATTGCGCTGTCGAGCCGGTGTATTGCGTCTGCTGCTGGATCGCGCAGTTGGCCACGCCAGTCGGCACCGTTACTTGAATCTGCGTGTCGGACCAACTGCCGATGGTTGCCGGAATCCCGCCGATGGTGACCGAGGATACCGCAGTGCAGGCGCCTGAAACGGCTGAGCACTGGGCGCCAAAGCCATAGTGGCGGGTGATGGTTTTCAAATTGAACGGTGCAACGCTGGCAGAGGGTCCAGAGTAGGCGTTGTTATTCACCTGCTGATCGCCCAGCGCAGTAATGGTAAGGGTTTTGCCGGCTGCGCTGACCCAGGGACCGACACCGTCGCCGTCCACTTCGGAGACTGCCGGTGTGGTGTCAGGGTAGCTGCAATCGGCGTTGTTGTAGCCCGCACCTACAAACGCTTCGGTGGGTATAACCGGAGTGTCGTTATAGGTGGTCAGGCCCGGCATGAAGGGATTGATGTAGCAGAAATCGCTGTAGGCCGGGTTGTACAAAGGATCGGTGATCATCTGTCCGAAGGTTGGCGAACTCGAGTTGGTGTCGAGGATCGGACCCGCATCGTTCATGCACTGCGTCATCATTGCGGGTGAATACCCGGTGATGTTGGGCGGGTTAACGTTCCAGCTCGAGTAGGTCAGCCCGTCATAGATTCCCCAGTGGTCGGAATACACGCGCGAGATTTCGTTTCCAAGATAATCCTTGGTCGAAATCGGCATGTTGGGCGGCGAAAACTTCTCGCCGAACTGCGGGGAGAACGGATCGAATTCCGACGTGAAGTCGTCGGTGATCACGCCGGTGTACTTGGCGGCGATGTGGGTCGAGGTGAAGACGAAGAACCTCGCGTCCACCGCCATCTGGTTGGTCAGCGTCACTTCCTTGCGGTCGCACAGAGGCCGAGTCGCTCCGGCAAAGGGCGCCGTTTCCGCGTTCAGCGGGAAGAGGCTCAGGTAGTCAGGCACAATGCGCTGCTCACCCACGCATGGCCAAGTGGGATCGGTGTAGCCGGGGAAACCGGGGAGCGCCATATGATTCCCCAGCCCCTCGGCCGTAGTCGAGTTCTGGTAGTTCGTGCCGTTGTATCCCTGGGCGCCTGGTTCGTACATCGAAGCCACGGAGGCCTGGTCTGGCAGGATGAAGATGTCCCCGCCCAACCCGCCGAATTGCTGTGTCACCGGCGCAATAAAGTTGTCGCCGATCAGCAGGTTCTTGTCTTCTTCCTTCTCCACCTCGTATCCCGGCGGCATGATGGTTTCCACCACGTACTTGCCGGGAGGCAGCATGGGATTGCCAACACGCCAATTGTCGGTCGAATCGGGATTCGCCACGCAGATGGTGCAGTTCGTCCCATTCATTGAAGACGCAACACCATTCGTGGATCCCTTTACAGCGAGCAGCTTTCCGGACGCTGGGTCGATGCCCAGCGAGCTGGGGAAGATGTATTTGCCGTCGTAAGGCGCCGGCTGAATCTGGTTGGAGATTTTCATCGCGTCGTAGCACTTGAACTGCGAGTTGTACGGCAGCGGAGTGGGGGTCGTGCCACCGCTGTGTATTGTGTTGTACCAGTCAAGGTAATTCGGCTGATCAAACAGCGTGAAGTAAAAGACGTCGCTGGAAGCCGCGCCTGCTTGGCCGGGGCAATTCAAATAGGGCCTTTCGCCTGCGCCGGCGCCTGAGCCGGCGGTGCTGTTCGGGTAGAAGCCTTGCGCCCAGTCATCCCAACTGCTGGTTTTGGTTGTGTCCACCAAGGTCAAGGTCGGCGTGACGCCATCCACCGCAAAGCCTTCCTGGTAGAGGTTGACAGTGACGTTCGGAACATACGGCTGCCAAGGCTGCTGTATCATTTGCGACGCATCATCAAAGGGACGCGTCGATGCATAGACGACAGTTCCATAGATGCCGCCGTTTTCGCCCACTTGCGTGGTCGTTGACGTAGTGGCTCCCGGAGCCTTAGTGGTTACCGTGGCGCAGGCCGGCGGGCAGGATGCGTACGGCGCTTTGCCGAAATCGATCCAGTTGCTGAGACCAGTTATGCCCGCCCAGCCTTCCGACCAAACCCATGGGGGGTCGATGCGGCCGGTGGATGCGGTTGAGGAACTCTTGATGGGCGTGCCGGCTAAGAACGAAGCAGCTTCCGCCGAGCAATCCGCAGTCTGGCAATAGACCGCGCCGGGCACGGACAAATCGGCGGGCAAAGGAACCGACTCGAAGGTGTTGGAGAAGAAGTTGTAGGCGGTCGAAGAGCCGCAGGCCCGGGCGCCATTCCCGGTTCCGCAGGAGGGTGAGCCATCGGCAGGGCCGCCCGCGTCGTAGACGGTGTGGATGCCCGTCGTCTTGTAGCGCGTCGAATCTGCCTCCACTACATACCAGTTAAACAGCGGGAACGTCTCGTTGAAGGGGGCAACGCCGTTGAAGTCCGTCGTCAGGGCGTTGGCATTGTGCCCATCCCGGTAGTGAACCATCGTATAGATGAGCGGAATCCCGATCTCGCCCGGATCCCAGATTCCATTCTTGTTGTCGTCGATGTAGGTGCGGGTGTAGACGTTCGACTGCCACTGCTGGACAGCGATATTGCCCATGTGAAGAGTTTGGTTGCCAGGGCACGTGGGATTCGTTTGGTTGGGGGCATTGCTCGTGCAGCCAACGTTCGCCGGCGTCGACAGACCATCGATGATCTGGTCGTTCCACTGGTCGCCGATGGCCAGTCTCCAGGTTCCGCCGGGAACATTGGTGAACTTGAAGTTTCCGTTGGCGTCGCACTTGGTGAACTGGAAGTCTTCGCCGTCGGGGTCGCCAAGGCTGACCCAGCACTGCGACCAGGCAAAGGCATCGCGCGAACCGCTGGGATAGAGTCTCTCATCCGGTATGCGGCTCAGGCGCTGGACGTTGATTTGTCCGTCAATGGTATTGGTGCAAGCACCGACCTTACCGGGGCTGCCGAGCCCATTGCAAACATCGTCGTGGCGGTCGTTGATGATCTTCGGGTTGGCAAAACCGATCATCACGTGATACCCGGCCGGTCCGTACTCCTGGAAGTAGCTCGGCCCGCCGATGCTGATGAAGGCGTCGTGAGCATGCTGGCCATCCAGCGTGTTGGTCTGGACCCACTCTTCACCGCGCGCGATGCGATCCGCCGCGGGGTACGCCTGGACGCTGAATTTATCAGGCATCAGGTTGGCAATGACCGCCTGGCCGGCCAGCGGGGAGAGAGTTTTCCCATCCGACTCGTACTTCGGGCAAGTCACGATCATGCCCGTCATGGCCACCGTCGGCAACGGACCCGCCCCGTTCCCAGTGACAAGCCCGGGAGCGCCCGAATCAGTAATGCCCGTCGATTGAAGCGGATTGGCCGAAACATAGCAGGCATCGAATCCCGTGCTGGGATCGATGGTCCCCGCCAGGCTGTTCGACAGGGGCTGGTTGAACATGTCGTTTGTATCCTGCCCGGTAAAGTCGCCCAGTCCGCCGAAGGTATCCCACACAATGAGGTTGAAGCCACCCAGGCCGGGCTCAAGGGGTGAAACCGTGTCGACTCCGCCTCCAGCGTCCTGCTCGCCGTTGAGCGGGAAGTCGTCTTCGAACACGAGCACCGAAAGAGAGCCCGTGGGAAGCGGCGTGGGCAGCACGAGAACGCTCACCGGTTGAGTAAATGCGGAACTCGTAGTACAAGCATTTGGCCCACCTAGTATGTTGCAGGCCGGCGGGATGGAAGCGCCACTCATGGTGTGGCCGCATCGTGTTATCCCCTGCTTTTGCTTCTAAGCCATTGCAAGCCTGAGGGCTCGCGTCCGCAGGAAACGGATTGGCCGCATCACCCGGCAGCACCGAGATGTAGTATCGCTTGGATGGATCGAGAACGACCTGGTCGGGCGTCACCTGGGTTAATCCATTCCCCGTCGTATCGGGCCGGCAGGCACCATTGCCAAGGTCGCACACCGCATTCACGTGCAATCCTGTCGTCGGGTCCAACATGGTCTGGCCGCCTTCGCACGAGAGCGGGCCGGTGCAGCCCTGGGCAACGAAACCCATGGCGTTGGTATGGAAATTCACGGCAAACGTGGGAATCGTGGTTTGTACCCGCCGGGCCCACAACAGTCGGGCAGCCTGGGGTGGTAATGCTGCTGTTGGCTGTGCAGTTGGGGTCGACCCAGAAAGTCTTGTCTTCTTCAATGATCCAGCGGTAGTCCTTAAATGGCGTCAATTTTGCTGATGCAGGAGCTGAGCCCGTTGCAGTTGTTATACGCCTGGGCATCCAGTACCTTGACCTGCAGATTGCTGGGCGGCGGGAAGACCAGGGTCACCGTCGCGGCGGCACTCACCGTTCCCAGGGAGTTTTGCGCTTTGTAGTTAAAGCTGAAGCAACTGGATCCGGTCGGCGCGGTGGTGGGGCAAGATGCCGATCCCCCTCCGGGGGTGAACGACGGGAAGGACGCTGTGAATCCGCCATTCGGGTCCATAACCAGCGTTCCGCCGGTCAATTTCAGTGTATTCGCCGCGGAAAGATCAACGGTAAGAGGCAACCCGCTCGGGTCACTGTCTACCGAGAGGACGCCAGGTGATGGAATCTTGATGTATGTGGCCATCGTGGACGTGTAGGTGATGGCGTGCGCCACAGGGGGCCCGGTAAGCCCGGTCGGGTTCAGCGCCACCGTTGTGCACAGGCCGGCAGGAGTACTCGTCGGAGGAGTAGCAGTTGCACTGACCAGAACCGCATTGTTCGCGCAATATACGAAGGAGTCTGCGCTCCAGCCTGGAGAGGGGGTATAGGTAAAGGTGCCGTTGGCGCAAATTCCGCCGACCGAGCTCCCTGGCACCACGTTGCAAGTCAGCGTGCCGTTGGCGGGAGGAGACGACAGCGTGACGCCATAGACATTGATGTCGTTGGCCATCACGCCCTTGGATGGGTCGGTGATGACCAGGGGAGTGCAGGTGCCGGCGCTACAGGCGGCGACGGAGTTGTAGATATCCGGGTTGGCTGCCGCAGCTTGGCCTACAGGCGTCCCTACAAAGCTCGGCAGCAGGGCGCCGTTGACGCCGATGTACGCCAGCATTCCGGCGTCGCGCACCGAGGAATTGGCCGACAGGCTTCCCTCGCGGTCAAAGATCGGCAGCGAGGCAGCAGGAACATTCACCATCACGTCGTATGTCTTGCCCGCGGCCATGAAAAGGTCGGTCTGTACACGGGGAGCCGTCTGGTTCGGGAGCGGGTTGCCATCTTCCGCTTTCAGGGTGAACCCAACCACCGTGGCAGGCACCCCGACCCCATTGAATCCAGTCGTTTGCGATCCGACGATCGCCGGCACGTGCATTTTCAGGCCGGCATTCACCATGCGTACCAAAACCGTGCCAGTCGTCGAGATTCCGGACGTGACCGGTACGGGAGGCGTGCCAGACACACCGGCCGTAGCCGCAAACAGCGACGCAGCCGGATTGGTCTTGTCGAACGCGAGGCCGTTGATGAGGAAATAGAACGGCGTGTAATTTACCGCCGGGGGATAGCACGATTGGTAATAAGCGCCTGACTGCGGGTTGCCGCAGCCGGCACCACCCTGCGGGTCGGTCGGCAAGCCGGACCACACCCTGGTCTCGCTAAACATGGCGTTCCGGACAGCCACGTCGACCGCTTTGTTCTGCACCGGGTCGATTTCGCTGAACTCGAATGGGACCTCTGCGTTGTATTGCACTGCGGGAATCGCCGTCTGAGACGCCGCGGTGGTAGTTGTTACGGCGGGGTAAGCTGTGCCTATGCCGGCATTTGCGCTCGAGGGGGCGGTGGTGACCACCAGCATGCCAATCAAGCCCATGGGCACCTGGATCGAAGGATGGGTGCCGGATTCCAGCAGGTAAGTGCCTGGCTTGAGCAATCCCCACGTCAAGGATGTTGCGGTGGTTGTTCCCGGCGCGACAGCCAACACTTCCGTGGCCATGGATCGCACACGTCCCGCCGCCTGGAGCGGCGGCGAGGCCAAACCTGCGTTGTTGGTGCTTGTGCATGGGGTACCCGGTGGGTTGGCGGCGATAAACCACGTCGGGCATCCTTGTGCGTTGGAGTGGTCGGGGCTCGGCGAGTAGTTGCTTGCGGTCGCACTGCCGAGACCGCCGCCCACTTGACCAATGACCACAATCGATGTGGGAATGTTATTCGCCCCGAACAAAAGATTGTTGGTCAGGTTGATCTGGAGACCTCCAGCCGCCGTTCCGAAGGGAACCGTGATCTCGACCGGGGACCAGGCCGGCGCCGCCGCTGCTACGGCGCCAGAGCCGCCGCCATGCGCGAACGTGATGGTCGGAGCGGCAGTATACCCGGCTCCGTGGCTGGTTACGTTAAAGCCAACCACCTGGCCGTTGGTAACGATCGCGGTCGCCGTCGCCGTGACACTCGTCACGCCGGTAATACCGGTCGGGGCGCTGATGGTGACCGTAGGCGCAGACGAGTAGTTCGATCCGCCATTGAGCACATAGATTCCGCCAAGCGCCCCAGTGGAAGCACCGGTGCTGGATCCGCTCAACGGCGCGCAGGTCGCGGTCGACGTTGAAACCGCGGCTCCGCAGGTGTAACCCCACATGGGGATCACAGTGCCATCCGGCATGGTTGTCGTTGCCGGCCCCGCCGTCAGGTTGACCACCTGCTGGCCGAAGCCCGTCGCGGCCGCAAAGAGAAGGAGCGCGCTCACCAGAGCTGCGGTCTTCAGTGAAGTCTTCGCCTTGAAATCGTTGATCCGGATCATCGTTTTCGCCTCTCGATCGCGTTGCGTCCTGGACAGAAAACCAGAATTCTTAATCGCCGTCGCCCGGCTGGGTGGGGTGCTCAAAGTGACGGCCTTGCCAGGCAGGAACTCCACCTGCCCCTAGTTCGATTCGTCAATCGCAAATTCGCGTGAATCCACCAGCAGCATCATCAACATGCCGCCGGGGAAGACGTTGTTGGTCGTGATTTCCCGCTCGTTGTGCGAGTGCCACATAAACGCCCAACCGCGCTCGTTGGCAGGGTTGGCCTGAGTGTTCGAAGGTAATAGGGTTGTGCAAGTTGGCGTTGTTGGTGGCATCGCAGGTGGTCATCGTCCCGCGCAGACTGGCGTCCGGACCGAGGTACGGAGTGCCGCCGTACCACTGGCCGTTGGTAAGGACATTCGGATCGGGCAGCGTTGCGGGTCCGCCCGATGCCACATCGCCGAACGGATCCACCTGTATCGGCTTGTCATGATCCTGGCACCACTCGTAGTAGTTCAGGGCAGCTGGTGCCACTCATGTGTTGTAGCCGTTTGCGTCAGGATTCACAGTCCAAAGAAGCCAGGGCATCGGCCGGAGACTGATTGTTCGTGCTGCCGAGGTTGACAGTCGCCGTCCCGCCCGATGCGGAGGCCAAACTTCCTGTCGGGTCCGTATAGGTGAACGTGCTCGTCGAGGTGCCTGGGGTGACGGAATTCGCCACCGAAACGTCCCGTTGTAGCCGCTCGGAGCACCCGCAATCGTCACCATCGATCTGGCGGCAAAAACAGGGGGGATATGGCCGGAGACGGTGGCAGTGACCGTGTTCGCACCTGTGACAGGGTCCACACTTTCGCTGATGGACGTGATCGTGAATGGAGCGAACGATCGAGCTGGCGGTTCCCGCTGGGTGGTGACCATACGGATCCCAGTTCAATCCCCTGCCGCTGTAGTAGAAGATGCCGTCGAACGCATCGCCCGGAGTGGTATCGGTGTTGAACATCAGAGTTCCCGCGAGATTTGCCGTCGGATTGGTCGGGCTGAGAATCAGATCCCCGTCACGAGCCAGGATGCGCACGTGATTGGCGTGCTCGTGGAAGGGATGTTGCCACCGCCCTTGCCCGATGGTGCGAATCAGCTGAACTCGCCCGGATGCATGTGCGGGTTGCCGTTGTAAGGCTGGTGCGGATATTCGGATGCGTAGTTGGGGTCCATGAGGTCAGGCATGGAGCGTCCGTTGATCAAGAAATAGGCGGGATGGTAGGGCTCGGTCTGTACATCGAGGCTGCATCCCATCGTGTTCGCAGTGCAGCCCGCCTTGGCCTGAACCTGCGCATCTGCCTGGCTGTGAATCCTGGGATCCATTTCGGCCCACTGGAAGAGGTACTCCCGGTCGTAGCAGCTCTTGGGGTGGTCGTAGGCTGCGGTAGACAGACGGAAGTCCTGCTCGGGAAATCCAAGGATGCCGTGCGCTGTCCCGTAATCCGTCTTTCCGTACAGGTTGGTTACGCTTGCGGTGTTGGCGCAATTGGCGGGCGGACTCGCCGGCAACACAACGATGGCGCCGTAGAGCCCCATCTCGATCTGGAGGTCGCCCTGCGTTCCGCTGTAATAAGCATGCGTGCCCGGCGCCGAGGCGGTGAACGTGTATGTGCACCGTGGTGCCCGGAGCCGCTTCGCAAGTCAACAGGCCCTGCTGGCCTCGCAGGTCGTCGTAGTACAACTGGTCGACACGTTGAAGCCTGGAAACAGGATTGACGTGTTGCCGGCGGCCGTGGGCAGATTATTGGTCAGGTTGACCGTGACCGTCGCCCCTTCGTGGACAACCAACGTGGGGCCGGGAACCTGCATGGTGTTGCAGGTTGGCTCGAAGGCGAAGGTAGCCTTGGGGACGAAATCCGGAGTCGAGCCGCTGACGCAGCCGTATCCCCAGGAGTAAATTGCGGCCCCGTCCGGCTGATTCAGGTAAGCGTTCTGGGCAGTCAGATTAAACGTTGCGGACGTGGTTGTCCCAGCCGCACTCGTGCCGCTGATTCCGGGAGCCGCAGCGAAGGCGGCTGGCGCAAGCGATAGCATTACAGCCACTACTGCGCCAGGAGCAGTTGTGTCATTGACGTCGCATTTTTCATCTTCATCTGCCTCATCGCTGCTCTCCTAGTTGCAGGTATTCCCAAAGGTGTCGCTGGTTACGCTATTGCAGATGTGGACCTCGGTCATCATGCCGCCGAAGTTTTCGGCGTCGTTCGACAGCCTGTAGAGAGTCGGGTTCATAGAGATAGAAGGTGCTGCCCGCCGGATAAAGCGTTGCGGCGCAATTCGGGGCCCAGGTAGGCGCTGCAGCCATCGTCACTGGCGTCCAGAATCACGTCCAGAGATTCGCCGCCGCCAAGCGTGATCGAGTTGGTGTAGAACTCGGTGTTGTTGCCATCCTGGTCGCGCAACAGCTTGGCGTTGAATCCGACTTCATGCATGGGAACGCCGAGGCTCTGCAAAGTGAAGTATTCCGCGACCGACAGGTTGACGAGGCGCAGGGAGGCCTTTCCGCCAACCGGAATGTTGATGATGGCGGGCAGCGGCTGCGAGTAGTGCATCATGGCCATCGCTCGCAGCTGTGGCCTGTGGACCGGCCGCGACCGTGTCGGGATAGCTTCGACCGTTCAGCAGGAAGTACTTGTCATTCATGTCCACAAACATTTCCGGGTTGAAGGTCATGCCGACGAAGTGGAAGTTGGGATCGAAGCCGTGCATCTGGATGGGGTAGGTGACGTCGTAGCAGGTCGAGGCATCGCCGTCGTTGTAGACATATTCAGGTGTTGTCCCCTCGTTCGCGGGCGACGTGCCATTGCAGAGCGTACCGGCCGCCGGCCTGGCGACATTTGCTGTTAATGGCCGGCATGGTTTCGCTGCACAGGATGTCGCTTGCGGTATTGCAAACCGTGCGCCCGTCCGCTACGGTCTCACCCGGATACGCCAGGCTTGTCGGGGTTGCTGCGGCGGTCGGGGCCATCGCTCGCCCATTCTGGTACGGAGATACGCGTAGAGGTCTCCAGCGACAGGCACTCGATCCTGCCGCGGCCGCACATAGACCTGTCCCACCATGCCCATCTGCAAGTGCTCGGGCGGAGTGATATGGCAGTGCCAGAAGTAAGTCCCCGCGTCGGGAGCGAGATAGTAATAGGTGAAGCTGGCGCCGATGTTGATGGCGACGGACGCGTCGGGCACGCCGTCATAGAACGAGGAAGCGTTGGGGTAGCCGTGGAAGTGGACCGTGTGCTGCTCGAATAGGTCCGGGCGCATGATCATGCCTACGTTGGTAAGGGTGAGAAAGAACTCGTCGTCCTCGTCAAACGCGAACAGGGGGGCCGGAATATTGCCGTTCATCACGCCGATGTCCATGATGGGGCGGGGATCCACATGCCCGTCGATTTGCCCAGGCGAGGAGGCTGTGGCCGCCAGGTTATTGCCGGTATCAGCCGCCAGGTTTGCATTTGTGTCGGTGTACTGGAAGGCATATTCGTTGAATCCATCCGGAGTGACGGCGGACCCGCTAGCCACGCACGAGATTGTCCAGGTGCCTGCATAGCCGCCAGGGGTTGGGTTGATTCCCGCAACGGCGTTAATGGTGACTTGATGCGTGAAGCGGAAGACCCAGGGGAGCGTCCGTCCAGGCGGTCACTGTGTTAGCGGAAGCGCCCGTCGTGGGGCAACCGGGGACCGTGACACCCGGGTAAAGGGCTGCAGTAATCGGTCCCTCAGCGATGCTAGTAACCGTGACGATGTTCGCAATGTCGGGCGCGATGCCAACCGCGCCGTTCCAGGTGAACATTGGATTCGTCGCCGGGTTATTGCTCGACGGCCACGGCGCAGCGCCGCTGCTCGCCCCGTCAGTAGTGGCCGGGTCGCCACGCACCAGCGGGACGGTGGGACTAACCTCGCTATACGGCTGGTTGAAGATATACGGGAACTCGGAGCCGCCGCGGCCGGCCGCGATGTCCGCCAGGCCGGAGAGCGGCCCGAACGAGAACATGAAGATCTGGGTGCCGTCCCCCATCGTCGAATAGCCATCGCCACCGGAGATTTGCTGGCATTTGATGGCGCCGTTCACGGTTCCAGTAACCGGCGTGACAAAGCCCCCCGTCGTCGTGCCCGCTACAGGGGTGGCGAGGGAGGAGCTGAATTGTGTCGGCCCGTTGTACGCAGGCTCTGAGTTGTTGCACCCCGGCATTGTGGCGTTGGTGCCGCTGCAATCGCGCCGCGGTGATCGGGTGCGTAATCGTGGAGGTTGGGCATTGCACTCGGAATGACTGGGCGCTTGCCGCGGCCGTCGCAAGGGCGACGATGAGTACGGTGATCCAAACCTGGTACGACTTCCTCATGGTTGTGCAGCCTCCTCGCCTTGACCCGCAATCAGCGCCGGCAGCCGGCCCTGCTTGCAGGAGCAGCTCTTTCATCGAAAGAGCATTTGTGCTCACTTAACTAAACACACAGTCGGATCGTCTCGGCTGCGCCGCATTTCTGCGGTGAATAGATTCCTATCGCCCTTACAATCTCCAGCCCGCCTCGTTCGATTGCCTGGCGTGCATCTGGGGTACAACCGCTCTTTGGAGCCCGGCACGGGCCCCGCGAGCTATCTCAGATCTCTGCTAAAGCGAACTTGCCGCGCAATGGGGGGAGGTGAACGTCATCCAGCGGCGAGGTCCAGATTCTGTCTGTCGGCTATTAAGCATCGTGCGTGTCCGCCGATGTTGGACACCGGCGCTTCACTCGAATGAGTATCCGAAGAATGGGTTTGTGTCATATTGATGAAGCGCAAAAATCCTTGAATAAATATGCGATTTGTTGCAACGTCATGAATGATTGATTTTTACGTAGCTCGACATGGAGGTTGAATGCGGATTTGTTGTTCGAATTTCTCGCAAGACCGGGCGACATCTGCTTAAACAGTGGGATCTTCTCGCAATTTGGATCAAATTCCAGCTAGATCTATGACAGAGCTTTGCAGGCTGTTTGAGCCGGAAACGATATTTTGAGAATCGCGACAATGCAATAGAAAATAATTCTTGCAATCCCCGTTTTGGCGATGGCGCATCGGCAAACTCGCCTTGTCCACCCTTTCCAGGACCTGCCTAAGGGCCTGTTACAGCAAGCAGGTGCGTCGAGAATCAGCGCAGCGATGGCGGGATTTTTTGGGATCCGGCTTGCCGAGGTTCGGCCTCAGCAGGATGGGCTACATCTGTGCCCACGGCAATTCAGCGTTAGAACTTGGTTCAAAAATATGAGTTTGCAAACGTTTTTTTGCCTTTCGGAGCGAGATTCCAAAAGATCATCTCCGATGAGGGTGTTTCCAAAGAAATAATTCGCACTTTTCCGGATACGCGCGAGCACTCTGGGACACAAACTCACTCATATGTCATGAGTTATCCCATTTAAATGGGACAGGAAGCAAGCAATTCGAGCATAGCAACAGTCTATCGCTTCGTCACAAGCAAGCATTCATCGCGCAACGGTAGAATGCAACTGCTGCGATGTTTTTTGTGCTTAATCAACATAACAATTGCGCTTTTTTTAGATATTCGGTTCCAGTTAGCGGTCGACGGCATACACCGTCATCCGGCAACGCACCTGAAGAACGGCAAGCAAAGTTTGCACGTCGCCGTTGTGTGGCTTCCCCTATTCCTCCATTGCGCGGCGAGTTCGATTCAAAGCAGGATTGAGTCCATAAAGTTCTGTAGAAGCGGTCCAGGCGGCGAGCGGTAGCGAGCCACCTTTGGGTTCTCCTTAGGATGTTGTTCGTGGAAACGACATTCCGAGAGGAGGACACGGCGATGGCTCGCAAGAGACAGGGTATTGGGATGGTGGAGGGGTGGCAAGGGTTGGGTGAGGAGGATTTTCTTCGCAGCCTTGTGGAACGAGTGGTGCAGCAAGTGCTGGATGCGGAGATGACCAGCTTCCTGGGCGCCGGCAGCTATGAGCGCAGCGCGGAACGGCGGGGCTGGCGGAACGGGTTCAAGCCGCGGGTGCTGAAGACGCGGGTGGGCAAGCTGGAGTTGTTGGTGCCCAAGGATCGGGAAGGGCAGTTTCAGACGGAGTTGTTCGAGCGTTACCAGCGCAGCGAGAAGGCGCTGGTGCTATCGATGCTGGAGATGTACATCTCTGGGGTATCGACGCGCAAGGTCAGCGCGGTCACCGAGACGTTGTGCGGGCTGGAGGTGAGCCGGAGCCAGGTGTCGGCGCTGGCCGAGAAGCTGGACCTGGAGCTGAGCGCGTGGCGCAACCGGGCTCTGGAGAAGGCCTATCCGTACCTGGTGATCGATGCGCGCTACGAGCGGGTGCGGCGTGCCGGCGCAGTGGTGAGCCAGGGCGTGTTGGTGGTAGTCGGGATCAGCCAGGAAGGCTACCGCGAGGTGCTGGGGGCATGGATGGCGGACTCGGAGACGGAGGCTAGCTGGGGCCAGGTTTTCGGGGACTTGAAGCAGCGCGGACTGCGCGGCGTGCGCTACGTGGTGTCGGACGATCATCAGGGGCTGGTGCGGGCCGTGCGGCGGCATTTTCAAGGGGCGATGTGGCAGCGCTGCCAGGTGCATTTTTTGCGCAACGCGCTCAGCCTATGCGCCGCGCGGGACAAGCCGCTGGTGGCGGGGCTGCTGAAGAACGTCACGGAAGCGGAGACACGGGAGGCGGCGCTGGAGGCGATCGGCCAGGTGGCGGCAGAGCTGGAGAAGCGGGCGCCCAAGGTAGCGCGGTTGCTGGAAGAACATGGCGAGGAGATCCTGGCGGTGTACGCGCTGCCTGCATCGCACCGCAAGAAAATGCGGACCACCAATCTGCTGGAGCGGCAGAACCAGGAGCTGAAACGGCGCACGCGCGTGGTGCGGGTATTTCCCCATGAGCAGTCGTGCCTGCGGCTGGTGACGGCGCTGCTGATGGAAACCAACCAGGAGTGGATGGAGCAGCTTTACCTCGACATGGGCGAGGGCGCAACGGCGGTCAGCTCGCAAGCCATGGCCTCGGCCGCCGCCTGAATGCAAGTGCGCTCCGGGCTACGCCCTCCGCGCACTTGCATTCACAACCAAAACCCTGAGGAGAACCAATCTACAGAAGAATTCGGACTTGACTCAAAGCAGATACCTGAATAGCCAACTGGCTCCGCAGTTGTTCGCAAACAATGCGCAATCCAGTTCAAACGATGCAACGGGCAGAAGATAACTCCAGCTATTCACGCGTTGAGAATGCCGTGGTAAGCGAGGCGCATTCTCATGGCCGAAGGTGGCATGTTCTGCCGGACTCCCGGTTGGTCCCGGCAGCCGCTCTTCAACCGGGAAAAGGCTTTGCATGAACAAGAGCAAATTGACAAAACACTTGACAGTTGGATTTTGGCTCCTTTTTGCATTTGCCCTGCCGACGCAGACCAAAGCAGAAAATGATCCGACAGCTCCGGCGCAGATCCAGCGAATAACCCGTCATGTGGCTCCGCCGATGCAAGATGCTCGCCCAGAAGACGACCTTGATGGCGTGGCATTGACGGACGATCAGAAGGCAAAGATTGACCGGATTCGTCAGGACTTGATGGATCGCATGGATTGGGTAATCAAAGACCCAACGTTACACGAAGATCAGAAGGAAGCGCTGATTGACGGACTCAAACGTCTGGGGAGCCGTCAGATCTTCCAGGTTCTAACCCCGAAGCAACAGTCAGAAGTGCGCGCCAAGATCCTTGAAAGGCGCGGAGCAGCACGGCAGGAAAGCAAAAGGTAACAATCCCCTCTGCCGAAGTGAGCGTTGTGGAATTGATTGGGAGTGAACAGTCGCAGAGTCAAGTTTTGAATTCTTTCAACTGCGGGAGGATTCAAGGATCCTCCGGTGCCGGCCGAGAGGATCATCATCGAAAAGGTAGTCGCGAATCCGAAGCTCGATCCATCGCACTTCCTGAAGCCGACGGACCCAAAAGCATCGAATGGTGCGTCGAATCGCCGATAGATGGGAGTTGCCACGGTTCGGCAACTTCGCGATGGGCAACGTCACATCCTCAAGTAAAAACGCCTCCTGGTTTCGTCTCGCTCTGACTTAGTAAGTGTGCATGCTGCTGAAATCGGCTGAGTCTATAAGGGTTTACATATTCTTTACATCACTTTACAAGCTGGTTGACCGTCAACAAGAAAGCCAGGCAAGAATCGATTCACCCTGCCTGACAGTGACAGGAAATTTATGGGCCCCGTTGCTTGCAAGCTAAGTGAGTTGGAGGTTCTGTGAATCAGGAAAGGGTCTTCAATAACATTGACCTCTTGGAGGAAGATAGCTCCAACACGTCCAAATTGCGTATCGGCCCGGCGGATTCCAATGGTCTCGAATGGGCGCGGCAGCAAAAGCAAGTGCGGATCGGTCGCGCCACAGACTCGAAACGGATAACAATTCAGGAAGCTCTGAAGAGTCTGGAGCAGAACGCCACCACCCGGATTCAACTCGACATCGATAAACGATTCCCCAAACTGACATTGGCGGATTTTGTAAAGGAGAAATTTGTCCCGGAACACGTTGCATTCAAGAGGAAGGCGGGCCGCATGCATTATGCGGCGATGCTGAAGCATATCATCACGCCCGAGGAGGTAGAGCGAGCCTTCCAAATAGACGGTGCTTGCTCATCGAGCAAACTTCAGGCCGAATCAGACTGGCCATACTTGAACAACCTGCCGCTCCATGAGGTCCATCCCGACAATTTGCAGCGGCTCATCTTGGCGGCCGTGAATCAAGGATACTCGACACAAACGGTCGTGCACATTCGCAATGTGGTCGGAGCAATCTTCACCCATGCCAAGAGGACAGATTATTACGCCGGAGACAATCCCGCCAGGCTGGTGAGGCTACCGGAACGGACTCGCCGGAGCATGCCGACGCTTACGCTCAATCAAGTTAGGGACGTGCTTGGACTCATGCGCTATCCAGAGAAGGAGATGATGCTCATCGCGCTCCTCACTGGCATGAATGTCACTGAGATTTGCGGACTGCAATGGAAATGCGTGAACTTGACCGGGACGGGTTCGGGCGACACTGGAGACGCAATTCCTCCGATTAGCATCGCCATCAAAAATCAGTGCTATCGCGGAGAATGTGCCGAAGTACGGGAGTGTCGAGTCAGGAGTCTGGCCATTCCGGAGCTGTTACTGCCGATTCTTCTAACGCTGAGAGCCCGGCCAAACTATATCGGGCCCGACGACTTTGTTCTTGTGTCTCGATCTGGGACTCCCGTCAATCCGATCAATATTACAGCACGCCGTTTGCGGCCCATTGCCAACGAGCTGCAAATCCCATGGCTCTCCTGGTCGGTACTCCGCAAAGCTCACGATTCGCTGAAAGCGGAGTTCGGAGCTGAATTCGAGTATCTTATGGCGAAGATGGTCCATTCAGATTCACCGGAACGTTTCGGCAGCGATCATTTGGGGAATTGACCTGTCCCCGGATCCCGCATCGATGATTCTGTAAATGCAATCCGCCGCCGGGGCTGTGGGGAAGTGGGAAACGCGGCTGGATCATCGAACGCGCCAACGCCTGGCTTGGGGCAATTCCGCCACTCGCTGGTCCGTCACGAACATCTCCTGACGATCTACCGGCCCTTCTTCTATCTCGCTTGCCTCCGGATCACGCTGCGAAAATGTTTATGAAACACGCTGTAGTTACCGGTCACCAGCTCAGAGTTACTAAGTTACTAACTGCCACTAACTAGCTGCCAGCTGATGGCTCAGAGCTAAAGGCTGATAGTTAGATTTGCTTTTCTATTCTCTACTCCCTACTCCCTGCCGAGGGCCCGACGAGTGATCGTTGCTTGTTGGTGTCGCTATTCGCTGCTCTTAGATGTATTCCTTAAACAGCTCCGGCGACGGCGCCGGAATCACGCCTTTACCCACGAGCATCCCATCGTCCGCAGCGGCCTTGCACCCGGCGGCCACCGCCGCCTGTACGCTGGACACGTCGCCGGCCATCAGCACGAAGCCCTTGCCGCCCAGCGCCATGGCCAGGTGAACGCGCAAGAGCGTCACGTTGGCCGATTTCACCGCCGCGTCGGCAACCTCGATGATGCTGGCCGCGGAAAACGTCTCAATCACGCCGATCGACTTCAACTGGCTCGGCTCAACGTCCACCGTCTGAGAGATGGCCTGCAGCACCGTCGGATGCACCCGCGCGATCTGCCGCCGTTCGATCAGCGACGCCCCGGCCGCCGTTGCGCCTGCCGCCAGCGCCGCCTGCACGCTGGCCACATCCCCCGCCACCACAATCAAAAACTTTCCCGAGCAGATGCTGCGCGCCAGCAAAAGCTGAACCGAGCCCGCCTTCAGCATCAGATCCTCCGCCACAATTCCCGTCGCCACGCTGGATAGCTCAAGCAATCCAATCGAATTGATCTCCGTCGCCACCTTGGCTCCTTCCGGCATTGTCTTACGCCGTCTAACGTGCCCGCGATTCGTGTCTTACAGCGTCAACCGCGCGTCCAACATGTCTTACGCGCTCGCCCCGCGCGCAACCATCGTCTTGCACTCGCTGATCCCTGACCCCTGATCTCTGTTCCCTGTCGTTCACGCCTCAATCACCACCGCGTCTTCGATCACCGTCACGCGTCCGTCGATGCTCGAGTGAATGCGCGCGCCCAGCTTGCCCGGCTCCGGCGCGGCCACGAGATCGCCCTCGCGGACGCGGTCGCCGCTCTTCACCACCGCGACCGCGGGCGCGCCCGCATGTTGCTTCAGCGGCAACGTCACCTTGTGCGGCGCGAAGCTGTGTTCCTTCAGCGGACCTTCGTTGCGGAACTCGCCCAGCCCCAGCTTGGCCATCAGCCTGCGCATCGGCACGCGCCGGTACTCGCCCATCGGGTGCGGCTCGACCGATTCCGGCGTTCCCTTCCATGTGAGCCCGCGCTCGCGCGCCATCGGCTTCGACTGCACGCACACCGTCTTCGGATCCAGGTCCTCAGGGCACGCGAACATCGTGCACAGGTTGCACTCGCAGCAGTAGAGCGTTCCCGCCACCATCGAGTCCGCGCCCTCGGCGAATCCCAGCGACTGCATGGCGCGGTGCGGCTCAATGGGATGCCCGAGCAGATAGCGCGGGCAGAACTCCGTGCAGAACCGGCACTGGTCGCACGCCGACCGCCCGATCTTCGCCACATGCATCCACGGCGCGTTATGCCGGCGGATCAGCGCGTGCTCGGCCGGCAGCACGATGATGCCGCCGAGTGTCTTCGTCACCGGGACGTCCAGGTCCGCCGCCGGCTTGGCCATCATCACTCCGCCCAGCAGCACGCCGAAGTTCGCCACCGTAGGCCCGCCCGCCGCGTCGATCGCCTCACCGATGGTGATGCCCACCGGAACCCGCAGCGTCACCGGCTCCGCCACCGCGCCCGCCACGGTCAGGTATTTGTGCGTCACCGGCCGGTCGAGGCCGATGTTCATCAGCGTCTCGACGTTCGCGACGGCGGCGTCCACGTCCTTGGGCAACCCGCCCGGCGGAATCACGCGGCCCGTGACCATGTGCACCAGGATGAACTCATCGCCCGCCGGATAAACGTCCGGCAGCGGCACCACGCGCACCCCCGCCGGCGCCTGCGCTCTCCAGCGCGGCAATGATGTCGTGATACTTCTCCTTGATGCCGACCACGCCCTCGCGCGCGCCCACCAGTTGCATGGCCATCTGCATGCCGCGCAGGAACGGCTCGGCATAGTGGTGCAGCAGCTCCTTGTCCTTGTGCAGCAGCGGTTCGCACTCGGCCGCATTGGCAATCAGCAGCGAAACCTGGGTGCGGAGCTTGACCGCCGTAGGAAAACCACCCCCGCCGGCCCCAATGATGCCGAGCTCGTCGATCCGGTCGATGCGAGGGGGTGTTTCCGCCCCGTCCCTGTCCCGAAATGCCAGTTTTTGGCGTCATATCTCTGTATTACCTCAGAATCCGCCAAAATTGACGATTGACTATGGTAAAGAATATATAGTATCATTCAATTTCAATCAAGATCATTCAACAATGAAAGTTCTTGATCCCAAATATCGGCAGCACCTCGTTCAAGTTCCGGCTGCTTGAGATCCAGGAAACTGTCCCCCCAGATGCGCCCCGCCCGGCGGAGACGGTTCTCGCCCAGGGCCGGGTTGAGCGCATCGGCCAGCCGGGCGGCGAGTGTGCCGATTGCGCCGCCGCCATCCGCAAGTGCATCGCCGAAATCGCCGGCCCTGGCAAGGCGCTTAAGAGCCTGGCGGAGATCGGGGCGGTCGGGTTCAAGGCGGTTCATGCCGGCCCGCTCAACGAGCCGCAGATCATCGACGACACATTTCTGGCCGCCATGGAGGAGTTTTCCTTCCTTGCCCCCGCGCACAACCCCCCGTACATCGCCGCCATCCGGGCCTTCCGGCAGGAGCTGCCCGGCGTTCCGCTGGTCGCGGTCATGGAGCCCTTCCCGTACCGGTTCATGGACGAGGCATCGACCACCTATGCCGTTCCCTACGCGTGGCGGACAGAATTCGGCATCCGGCGGTACGGCTTTCACGGGGCCAGCCACCGCTCCGCCAGCGAACGGACCCAGGCATTCCTCGGCCGCAACGACCTGCGCCACATCTCCTGCCATCTGGGCGGCAGCTCCAGCGTCGCGGCCTTTCGCAAGGGCGTGGCCATCGATGTGAGCATGGGCGCCTCGCCGCAGTCGGGCCTGCCGCAGAACAACCGCGTCGGCGACATCGACGTCTTCGCCGTGCTGCACATGATGAAGAAGCTCTCGCTCTCGCCCGACGAGATGGCGGCGCTGCTCGGCAGCCAGTCGGGCCTCGCGGGGATCAGCGGCACGCAGCGGTGATCTGCGCGATCTGGAAGAGGCCGCTGCCAAGGGCGACAAGCGTTCGCGCCTCGCGCTCGATGTCTTTGTCCGCGCCATCCGCCATTATGTCGGCGCTTTCCTGCTGGAGCTAGGCGGCATCGACGCGATCACGTTCTCCGGCGGCATCGGCGAAAACAGCCCGGAAATTCGCGCCGCGGTTCTCAAGAGCCTCGCGGCCTTCGGCGTCGAGCTCGATGAAGAAACGAATGCATCCATTCAAGGGTGAGGGGGCCATCTCCACGCTTCGCTCGGCAGTCAAGGTTCTGGTCATTCCCGCCAACGAAGAATCCATCGTCGCGCGCGAAACCGTGGCCGTAGTCAAGAGAAACAGGGATCAGGGATCGGAGATCAGGGATCAGTCTTTGGTGACGGGCTGAGATTCGGGGTTTCCCACGCTTTTCGCAAAGATGCGAAAAGGATGGGCACGGTAAGAGAGACACCAACAGGATCGATTATGGCAAGCGCAGCAAACACGGTTTCGATGAACAGAGACACGGTCGAGCGCATCGTCCGCCAGGTGGCGCTCGAATACCTGGGCCGCGACAAGAGCGGCTCCGCGCCGGTTCTCACCGTGCAGACCTCGTCGCGCCACATGCACGTCTGCCGCGAGGATATGGACGTGCTCTTCGGTCCCGGCTCGGAGCTGACCTTCGATCGTCCGCTCTTCCAGGAAGGCAACTTCGCCGCCAAGGAGACGGTCACCATCGTCGGCCCGCGCAGCCGCCTCATCTCCAATCTGCGCATTCTGGGACCCATGCGCAAGCAGTCGCAGGTCGAGCTGGCATTCACCGACGCCATCATGCTCGGCTTCAACGATCTTCCAGTTCGTCTCTCCGGCAACATCGCGGGCACGCCCGGCGCCGTCATCATCGGGCCCAAGGGCGTCGTCGAGCTGAAGGAAGGCGTGATTCGCGCCGCCATCCACGTGCACATGAATCCCCAGGAAGCAGCCTACTTCGGCGTGAAGCCAGGGCGACATGATGAAGCTGCGCGTCGGCGGTCCGTCGGGCGTCACCTTCAACCACGTTCACGTGCGCATCGATCCCACATCCCGCCTCAACGTCCACATGGACACCGATGAGGCGAACGCCTGCGGCCTGCACCTGACCAAAGACGTGGAGCTTTTCAAGTAACGCAACAGGAATTGAAGTAACGCTACGCAACAAGAGAGGAAGCGATGAAACAAGCGCTTGGAATGATTGAGACCAAAGGCCTGGTCGCGCTGTTTGAGGCGACCGACGCCATGCTCAAGTCAGCAAACGTGACCTTCGCCGGCTGGCAGACCGTAGGAGCAGGTCTGGTGACCGCCTTCGTTGAAGGGGACGTGGCGGCCGTCAAGGCCGCTACGGACGCGGGCGCGGAAGCGGCATCCCGGATCGGCGAGGTGGTGAGCGTGCAAGTCATCTCACGGCCTCACGACGAGCTGCCGTCTTTCGTTCAACAGAACAGAGCGGCGGCGAAGAAAGCTTAGCTTCTAGCCTCTAGCTTCTAGCTACTAGCTTTGAAGCGGGACAGCGAGCTTGAATAGAACGTCACCGGAACGATTAGTGAAATAACAAACAGCCAGGAACCGAATGAACGGGCTAGAAGCTGGCAGCTAAGTAGCTAGAAGCTGCTCTCAAGAGGAGACGAGATGAGTCAGGCAATCGGATTGATCGAAACCAGAGGCATGGTGGGGCTGGTGGAAGCGAGCGACGCGATGGTGAAAGCCGCCAGCGTGGAGCTGGTGAAGACGGTGCAGATCGGCGGCGGCTACGTCACCACGATCGTGCGCGGCGACGTGGGCAGCGTGCGCGCCGCGGTAGACGCGGGCGCAGCCGCGGCCAAGGTGGTGGGAGAGCTGGTGTCGTCGCACGTGATTCCGCGGCCCCACGATGCGCTTGTCGAAAACATGTTGAAGTAACGAGGAACGGGGAGAACGCACATGGCGAATGAAGCGATTGGAATGATCGAAACCAAGGGCCTGGTGGCCCTGGTGCAGGCAACGGACGCGATGCTCAAAGCGGCCAGCGTCAAGTTTGTGGGCTGGAACAAGGTCGGCAGCGGCCTCTGCTCGGTCTATGTGACCGGCGACGTGGGCTCGGTCCGCGCCGCGGTGGACGCGGGCGCCAGCGCGGGCCGCGCGGCCGGCGAGGTGCTGAGCGTGCACGTGATCGCGCGCCCGCACGACTCGCTCGGCACCATATTGCCGAAGTAACCGCGCGCGGCGCATGCATTTGAGCGCCGCGGCGCACGAGGTGAGCCGGCATGTTCATAGCGAAAGTCATCGGCAATGTTGTCTCCACGCAGAAGATCGCGAAGTTTCGCGGAATGAAGCTGCTGCTGATCCAGCCCTACATCAGCAGGGAAGGAAAGCTGCAGATCTCCGGAAGCTCCGTGGTCGCGGTCGACGGCGTGGGAGCCGGCGAGGGCGAGTGCGTGCTGTTCACGCAGGGCAGCTCCGCGCGCCTGACACCCGCAACCAAGGATGCGCCCGTCGACGCCGTGATCGTCGGCATCGTCGACACCATCGAGGTGGGCGGCGCGGCGGTAGCCAAGCCGTAGACAGGGAGTAGCTGGCCATGCAAACGCAACAGCAAGTATCGCCACAGGTCATTGCGGAGATTGCCAAAGAAGTCGTTGCGCGCCTGCGCATCCAGATGCAACCTGCGCCGGCCGTGCCAGCGCCAACGCCGGGTCCGCGACGACAGTCTTCATCGCCGGGGTGGGCAACCAGGGCCGCCGCTTCGCGCGATGGCGTCTTCGCCACCGTGGACGAGGCCGTGAACGCGGCCTACGAGGCGCAAAAGAAGGTTGGCGCGATGAGTCTCGCCGATCGCGGGCGCATCGTCGATATCATCCGCCGCATCTGCAACGACCGCCGCGAAGAACTGGGCCGCATGGAGCTCGAGGAGACCAAGGTCGGCCGCCTCGATCACAAGATTCTCAAGCTCACCAACATGCGCTTCGTGCTGGGCGTTGACGCGATGCGCAGCGACGCGCGCAGCAACTCGACCGGCCTCTGCATCATCGAGCACGCGCCGTGGGGCGTCATCGGCATGATGCTGCCGGTCACGCACTCCGTGCCCACCATGGCTTCAAACGCCATCAATATCGTCGCTGCGGGCAACACCGCGGTCTTCGGGCCGCATCCTTCGGGCGCAAAGGTGGCGCAATACGCGCTGCAACTCTGGAATCGCGAGATCGAGCGCGAGCTGGGCGTCACCAACGTGTTCACCACCGTCAGTCGAACCCACCATCGAGGCCGCCGAGCAGATCTTCAATCATCCCAAAGTCGCTCTGCTCTGCGTCACGGGCGGCGCTGCGGTTGCGAAGGCTGCCGCACAGTCGGGCAAGCGCGTCATCGCAGGCGGTCCCGGCAATCCTCCGGTCGTCGTGGATGAAACCGCCGATCTCGATCGCGCTGCGCGCTGCATCATCGAGGGCGCGGCCTTCGACAACAACCTGCTCTGCATCGGCGAAAAGGAGGTCTTCGTTGTGGCCTCGGTCGCCGACGCCTTTATCGCCGCCATGCGCCGCGCCGGCGCCTATCAGCTCGACGCCGCAGCCATCGATCGCCTCACCAAGGCTGCGTTCACCTTTGAAGGCGGCGGAGGCGGCTGTGCCCGCGCGCACTGTGAAAAAGGATCTGGTCGGCAAGGATGTCGCGGTGCTTGCCGCCGCGGCCGGCGTGCACGTTCCGCCGAATACCGATCTGCTCTTTGGCGAGACCGGCGAGAACCATCCGTTCGTCGTGGAAGAGCAGATGATGCCGTTCATTCCCGTGGTTCGCGTCAAGGACGCTGACGCGGCCATCGCCGCCGCCGTCAAGGCCGAGCATGGCTACCGGCACACCGCCATCATCCACACCAACAATGTAGAGACAGCGACGCAAATGGCGCGCGCCATGAACACAACGCTCTTCATTCATAACGCAGGCTCGCCGGCATCATTGGGCGTGGGCGGGCCGGGCTATTTCAGCCACACGATTGCAACCCCTACCGGCGAGGGAATCACCACGCCGCTCACGTTCACGCGCGAGCGCCAGATGGTGGTCGGCGACGCTTTGCGGATTATTTAGCTATGTTTCTCGCGCGCATTGAAGGCACCGTCGTTGCAACAGCCAAGCATCCCACGCTGGATGGGTGCCGATTTCTGGTTGCGCGGCGGCTTGAAGCGGACGGTACCGCCGCCGACGAGCCAAACGTGGTGGTGGATTGGTTGGGCGCGGCGCGCGGATCCACCGTGATGGTCTCCACCGACGGCGACATCGCGCGCGAGAGACTGGGCAACAACACGCCGGCGCGCATGGTGGTCGTGGGCATCGTCGATGCAGTGCAGGAACCTGTCGCGCAAAGGAGCAAGGCATGAGACTCGGCATCGTTCGCGGGCACCTCACGCTCACTCCGGCCGTCGAGTCGTTTCACTCCAGGACGCTGGCCATCCTGGAGCCGGTGACGATGGAGAATCTGCGCGCGAAAAACGGCCAGGGCGGGGGCAAGGCTCTGATCGCCATCGACGAGCTGGGCGCGGCCACGGGCCAGATGGTTGCGTTTACCGAGGGCCGCGAGGCGTCGAATCCCTTTTGGCCTAATGCCGGTGCCCGTGGACGCGTATTTGGCGCTGATTGTCGACACCGTCGATGTTGCGCCGTAGAGAGTTTTGCGGGATCTGAGGTGCGGAAGTGAAGAACGAAAAGAAGAGCATCGATCTTGGCGGCCGCAGGCTGATCGCGATGCGCGACGTGCAGGACGCTCTGGCGGCGGGCGCCACCAGCATCCTCACCGCGCGCAAACTGCGTGGTCACGCCCTCGGCCCGCGACTTTCTGCAACAGCACGGCATCGAGCTGGTCACAGAGCCAGCTGGCGAGCAGCTCCAGCCCATCCGCGCCGCCGGATTCCTCTTCAGCGGCCGCAGCAGCCTCGAGCCAAGCCCCCGTGAATCGCCGCCTCTTCACCACGCCGGAAGCCGAAGCCATCAAGAAAGAAATCTGCGCCGTGGGCCGCAAGCTGTGGATGCGCCAGTTTGTCGACGGCAACGGCGGCAACATCTCTTATCGCATCGGGCCCAACGAAGTCCTCTGCACGCCGACCCTGGTGAGCAAGTACGACCTGACGCCCGAGGATCATTTGCCTGGTCGATCTCGAAGGCAATCAGATCGCCGGATCGAAGCCGCGCACCAGCGAGCTCCTCCTGCATCTTGAAATCTACAAAGCGGTGCCCGAGGCAAAGGCCGTTCGTCCACTGCCATCCGCCGCACGCCACGGCCTACGCCATCACCGGACGCGTGCCGCCCAACATGGTCATTCCGGAGTTCGAGGTGTTTGTGGGCAAGGTTGCGATTTCGCCCTACGAAACGCCGGGCACGAAGGCATTTGCGGAAACCGTTCTGCCCTATGTGAAGCAGCACAACACCGTGCTGCTGTCCAACCACGGCATCGTCTGCTGGGCCGACACGGTGACGCACGCCGAGTGGTACGCCGAGGTGCTCGAGACCTATTGCTGGACGCTGATGCTCGCCGCGCAACTCGGCGTTCCCATCTCCCGCATCTCTGAAGAGCAGGGCTCCGATCTGCTGGCGATCAAGAAGAAACTCGGCCTGCCCGACATTCGCTTCGACACGTCGCGCATGAAGGAGTGCCAGCTCTCCGATCTCGAGGTGCCGGGCTCGATTGCGCTCACGCCAACCCCGTGCGACGGCAACAGCGGCAACGGCAGCGGCGCTCGGATCTGGAATCGCTGGTGAAATCAGTGACGGATGCGGTGATGGAGGCGATCGCCGTAAAGTAACCGCACCCGGCTCGACGCGCGAATCGCGCGCGTTGGTTCAAACTCATGCGGCAGAATCTCGAGGTGCAACGCTGACACACGATGAAGGCTGCTGAACGGCAACTGAGAATCCGCCAGATGCTCGAGTCCCGGGACTTCATCGACTCGGAGACTCTCTGCCGCGAACTCGATGCCTCTGAATCCAGCATTCGCCGCGATCTCGACATCCTGGAACAGGAGGGCGCGCTCAAGCGCGTCTATGGCGGCGCGGTCTCCGTGCAGTCGCCGCCGAATCGCGCCTTTGACTACGCGGTCGAGAGCGTTCGCCTGAGCGATGAGAAAAGCCGCATCGGCAAGCTAGCCGCCGGCCTGATTGAAGATGGCCAGACCGTCATCCTCGACGGCGGCTCAACCGTCGCCGCCGTGGCTCGCGAGCTGGCTTCCAAATCCCTGCACATCG
The DNA here is from genome assembly GCA_963701835.1 of uncultured Acidobacteriaceae bacterium. Lineage (GTDB taxonomy): Bacteria > Acidobacteriota > Terriglobia > Terriglobales > Acidobacteriaceae > Telmatobacter. The sequence goes on from CAVPBL010000021.1 coordinate 279,146, forward strand.
TCACCAACTCGTTGCCCATTGCAGAGGGCCTCGAATCCCTGCGCAACATCGAACTGACGCTCACCGGGCGGCTATCTCGATCCGCGTCTTCGCGTCATGCTCGGGCCCTTCTGCGAACAGATGCTCGGCGCCATCCGCGCCGACACCGTCATCATGGGCATCGGCGGCATCACCGAGACCGGATTCAGCAACAACAACACGCTTGTCGTCGGCTCGGAGCAGAAGATGATCGAAGTCGCCCGCCGCGTCATCATCGTGGCCGACCACACCAAGTTCGGCCGCGGCGGCATGATTCCCGTGGCCCCGCTCAACTGCCGCGCACATCGTCGTTTCCGACGCGGAGCTCGGCTCCGAGTTCGTTACACTGCTCCGCGACAATGGCATTGAAGTCCTTCTGGCATAATCGGAACTGCCGCTCAAGGAGTCCCGATGCAAATCGAGCCGCACGACGTTCTTATCGTCATCGACGTGCAGAATGATTTCTGCCCCGGCGGCGCGCTCGCCGTTCCCCGCGGCGACGAGGTGATCGCGCCCATTCATCGCATCGCGCCGCGGTTCGCGCACATCGTCCTCACCCAGGACTGGCATCCGGCCAACCATACTTCCTTTGCCGCATCCCATCCCGGCAAGCAGCCCTTCGAGTCGATCGAGCTTGCCTACGGCACGCAGACACTCTGGCCGGTCCATTGCGTTCAAGGCAGCCACGGCGCGGAGTTCCACCCCGCGCTGCACCTGCCGCAGGCTGAGCTGATCCTGCGCAAGGGCTTTCGGCCGCACATTGATTCTTATTCGGCGTTCTTTGAGAATGACCGCACCACACCTACCGGCCTGGCCGGCTATCTGCGCGAGCGCAACCTTACACGCGTCTTTCTCGCCGGCCTCGCCTACGACTACTGCGTCGGCTACTCCGCTCTCGACGCGCGCCGCCTCGGCCTGTCCGCCTTCGTTCTGCGCGACGCCTGCCGCGCCATCGACCTCAACGGCTCCGTCGCCGCCATCGAAGCCGAGTTCGCCAAGGCGGGAGTTGCCGTCATCGAGAGCACGGAGCTTCTTGACGTACGCTAAGCCGTATCTGTCTTTGGCCGGTCGCGTCTCGATGCGGTATGCTAAGAGCACCGAATAAGGTGCTTCGGCCGGAGATCCTATGTTGAACATCGCAACCGATATTCAATCGCTGACTGCATTCCGGCGCAATTCCGCCGGCATGATGAAGCGCCTGCGGAAAAACAAACGTCCGCTGGTGCTGACGGTGAACGGAAAGGCCGCGGCTGTGGTGCAGGATGCCAAAGCGTACCAACGTCTGCTCGATGTTGCTGCGCGCGCCGACGCCGTAGAGGGCGTGCGGCAGGGCCTGGAAGACGCAGGCGAGGGGAGAACCCGCTTGGCGAGGGAGTTTTTCAGCGAATTCGAGTCTGCACGTGGCCTATCTCGTTAACATTACAGCCAGGGCCGAACGTGACCTCGCTGCTCTCTATGAAGAAACCGACGCCGAAAACTCCGCCGCGGCGCGAAGATGGTACACAGGCCTCAAACAAGCCATCCTCGATCTGGAAGACCACCCGCACACTTGGCCTGCGACGCACGAGGCGCGACGGCTGCGGCACATCCTGTACGGCCATCGGCCTCATCGTGTCTATCGCGTGATCTACCGCATTCTGGGAAACGGAAAACGGTCGAAGTGCGAAAACCCGCACGGCCACAATTACAAGAGTCCGCGTCACGCTGGCCGGCGCCGTGCTGGACGAGGCCGGCCTGCTGCTCGACTTCAAGCTGCTGAAAGGCGTGCTGCGGCCGGTCATCGACCGCATCGACCACCAGATGCTCAACGACCTGGAGCCATTCACGGTGCTCAACCCTCGGCCGAAAACATCGCGAAATATTTCTACGACGAGACCAACCGGCAGCTCGCCGGAATGACCGCGGGCGCGTGCGCGTGAAAGACTGCACCATCTGGGAGACCGACACCACCACGGCTACTTACTATGAGTAGCGCGGCGATCCGCGCGCGGCCGCGCTCATGCTCAGTTCATCTGGCTCGACTTCGATTGCAGATATTTGTTGAAGGGAATTCGAAGTAGAAGAGCTCTTGCCGTCGGCATCGCGCAGCTTGCGCAGGTAGAGCTTGGCGCCCACCAGCGGATGGCTCAGCCCCGAGACATCGTAGAACAGGAATCCGGCGCGCGTGGTGTGCGGCTCCACCGCCAGGGCCGAGTACTCGAAGGTATCAAAGTCCTGCTCGATCTCCTTGTTGCTGCCCTTTGGCTTGGTGTGGATCGGCGGCAGCGGCGCGGGCAATGGGAATCTTGGATCCCTCGCGCTCCTTGCGCGTCATCAGCCGCTCCACATCTTCCGGTTCGGCCGCCTGAATCCGGTCGCCCTCCGCGGTCTCAAAGAGAATCCGCGCATCGCGCAGCGAGATCGGCCGGTCGCCCAGGTTGGTCACGATCAGCCGCACCGGCATCACGTCGTGGCTCAGGTAGTCGACGCGGAAGATCGACTCTTTTTCCCTGGTGTCGTAGGGCTCGACGGCGATGGCCACGTGCTCGTCGTGGTGAATTTCGACCGCCGGGATACGAGGTGGCCGGCTGCACCGGAGGCGGCGTGTGGTCGCTCGCCGTCGCCGGCAGCGCCAAGCCAAAGCAACAACAGCGGAATTCCCCGCAAAATTCTCATCGTGCTGCGACTGTATCATTCTAGGTTGCATCTAAGGAGCACCCGAACGGATTAGACCGTGCGGAAAGCAGATTCGGTTACGCATGATTCTTTTTTTCTATAACCTGGCGCTGATTCGTGGCGCTGGTTGCCGGCCGCCCTTGGTGGCTCTGGCGCATGGCCACCACGCACAAATACCGCGAAGGGCTGCTGGAACGCCTGGGCCGCGTCCCGACGAAGCTGGTTCCGGTGGCCCGCTCCGGCCGGCGCACGCCCGCTGATCTGGCTCCATGCCGTCTCCGTCGGCGAGGTTCTGGCGGTCACGCGCCTGGTCAGGACCCTTGAATCCGCGCTGCCCGATTCCGCTCGTTGTAATCTCCACCACCACCCGCACCGGCCAGGCGCTGGCCCGCGAGCGATTCGGAGCGAATCGCGTCTTCTATTGCCCGCTCGACCTGCCCTGGGCCGTTCGCGCCTATCTGAACGCGCTCAAGCCCCGGCTGCTGATTCTGGCCGAGACCGAGTTCTGGCCCAACCTGCTCAGCGGCTGCTTCCGCCGCGAAATTCCCGTCGCCGTGGTCAATGCCCGCATCTCCGACCGCTCCTGGCCGCGCTACCGGAGGCTGCGCCGTCTGTGGCGGCCGATGCTCGCCCGCCTCAGCCGCGTGCTGGCCCAAAGCCAAACCGACGCCGAGCGGCTGCTGGCGATCGGCTGCGAAGTCCGGATCGCGTCTCGGTCGCCGGCAATCTGAAATTCGACGTGCGCGCCGCAGAGGAGGCCGAAGCCACGCGCCGGTTGAAGTCGATGTCCGGCGGCTTGCGCTTCGTCGTGGCCGGCAGCACGCTCGAAGGCGAGGAAGCTGCGCTGCTTGATGCATGGCCGCAATTGCTCGCCGCCGATCCGCAGCTGGCGATGGTGCTGGCTCCGCGCCATCCCGAGCGATTCGACGCCGTCGCAGCGCTGCTGGAAAAATCGGGCAATCTGTGGCGCAAGCGCTCCGATTGGAGCTCGCGAAGCCGGCTCGTGCCGCTTCGTCCCGGCGAAATCGTCCTGCTCGACACCATCGGCGAACTGGCATCGGTCTACTCGCTCGCCAGCGTCGCCTTCGTGGGCGGCAGCCTGGTTCCTGCCGGCGGCCACAATCCGCTCGAGCCGGCGCAGTTCGGCGTCCCCATCGTCATGGGTCCGCACTACGCCAACTTCGCGCCATCACCGACAGCCTGCGCGAAGCACGACGCGCTGCGCATTCGCCGCGAAGGATGATCTGGCCGCGACTCTCATCGAACTCCTTCGCGACCGCGCAGCCGCCGAGGCCATGGGAGCGCGCGCAAAGGAAGTCTTCGAGCGCCAGGCCGGCGCCACCGATCGCTGCGTTGCGGCCCTCCGCGAGTTGCTCGCGGCCAGTTCCGGCACGGGGCCTACGCCATGACGCACCGCCCGCCGCACGCCCGCTGCTTTGGCCGCTCGTGCCGGTCTACCGGCTCGGCCTCGCGCTGCGCGAGCTGCAGTTGCGCTCGGGACTCAAGCCGGTCCGCCGACTGGGCTGGCCCGTCGTCAGCATCGGCAATCTCTCCACCGGCGGCTCAGGGAAGACTCCGCTCACCATCGCGCTGGCCAAAGCGCTCAGCTGCGCGCGGCCTGCACGTCGATGTGCTTTCGCGCGGCTACGGCCGGCGGCGCTCCGCGCTTCCACTTTTGGTTGATCCCGAGCGGCACAGCGCAGGAATTCGGCGACGAGCCGCTGCTCATCGCGCGCGAAGCCGGCGTGCCGGTCTATGTTGCCGCCGAGCGGTACGAGGCGGGGTTGATGGCCGAGGCGATGCGACAAAGGCCGAGCGAGGGAGCAAGCCGGCGTCGCATTTGCTCGACGACGGCTTTCAGCATCGCCAGCTCTCTCGCAACGTGGACATTCTGCTGCTGACCGCCGCGACTTGGAAGACCATCTGCTACCCGCCGGCAATCTGCGCGAGCCATTGCGTGCGGCGGAGCGCGCGCATGTCATCGCGATTCCCGCGGACGAACCCGAAGTTGAAGCGGAGATCAAAGCGCGCGGGCTGGAGGGAACAGGTCTGGCGCCTGCGCCGCCAATGGAAATCCCGCACATCGACGGCCCAGTCGCCGCCTTTTGCGGCATCGCGCGCCCCGAGCAGTTTTTTCGGGCCTCGAACGCGCCGGTGTGAGCTCGCCAGCCCGGACCGCCTTCGCCGACCACCACGACTACACCGCTGCCGATCTCGACCGCATTGACCGAGGCACGAGCAAAGCCGGCGCCACGGCCCTGCTCACCACGGAAAAGGATCGCGTCCGCCTCGGCTCGCTCGCCTGCAACGTTGCCCGCAGCGCTCCCGCTGAAGACAGTACAGCTCCGCATCGAGATTGAGGACGAAGGCACCGTCCTCAACTGGCTCATTAGCCGCCTCAGCGACCCTCTCGCCACTGACTCCCTGAAGAAGCCCCAGTCATCTAAATGACCGACGCCATTCTTCGAGGTAAGACTTGTTTTTCATCAGTTGTGCGAGGAGGATCGAATCAACGAGATTGAGGTATCTCTGCGGCAGTTGAGGCGATGAAACACAGTTGTTTGAAAACGCCAGCTTCAAAAAGGCCACGCGCACGGGTTTTGCGCTGTACTTCTCCGCTGAGGCTCGATAGTACGTGGTAGGTTTTCAGCATCTCGGATACAGAGGCACGCTCACCGGGAGCTTCGCGCGAAAATGCGTTGCACAGTTCTCGCATCACGCCTTCAATCGTTCCGTCGTAAATGTTGGGATCGATTCCGCTCAAGTCACGGAGAGACTTGGAAGCCGCGCGGCATGGACTCGAAGACGAACCATCGTGAGAACGAGCGTCGATTATGGCTGAGGCAACGGCCAACCCTAGCTCGAATGGCATATTGAATCGAGGTGTAGCTGCCGGAGTGCGCTTCAACTGTACACGGGAAAGGTCGTGTATCGAATAGCGGCAGCCGCGAATGAGATCGAGGATTTTGTCCAGCCTGTTGCGGCCTCCAGGAATCTCGATGGTGGCTCGCGGTCTCAGATCGATATGAGCCAACCCTGCGATGTAGGCGAGATAAAGACTGCGGAATCTTTCGTCGTAGGGAATGTTCAGGAAAACGGACTTTTCGGAGACGTCAGGCGCTCGCGTGGGCACGGTTTTATGTCTTTCGCCTTCGACTAGACGTATTCTTCCCCGTCCGCTTGCGAAGAGAGATCGTGCTTTTGAAGGCATGATTCGTCGGCCGCGGTGACGCTTTTCCGTTCACGAGGCGAATGAGGGAGTTCTGTTGGGCCTTTGACAGACCAAGCTCTGCGAGGATCTGATCCAAGGTCGAAAAAGGAGTCGTGATGACGACCGAATGCGTCATATCGATAGAATACACCGATTCGACATTTGAGGCGTGAGGTAAGATGCCAGTACGTGCTGTTCTTACAGCCGCTCCTCCATCGGAATCCACGGCGACGGATACACCGGCCCGATGTACTCGGCGCGCGGGCGGATCAGGCGGTTGTCGTCCAACTGCTCGATCACGTGCGCGGCCCACCCGGCGATGCGGCTGACGGCGAAGATCGGCGTATAGAGATCGATATCGATGCCCAGCGTGGCATACGTCGAAGCCGAATAGAAATCCACGTTGGCGTTCAGCTTCTTGTCCTTGTTGATGTAGAGCTCGATGGCGCGCGACATCTCAAACCACTTGGGCTGGCCGGAGTCCTTGCCCAGTTGCTCGCTCATCTTGCGCAGGTGCGTGGCGCGCGGGTCTTCGGTCTTGTACACGCGATGGCCGAAGCCGGAGATCTTCTGCTTGGCCGCCAGCATGTTCTTCACGTACTCCACCGGATCGGCGCCCTGCTTGTCGATGGTCAGCAGCAGCCGCATCACGCCTTCGTTGGCGCCGCCGTGCAGCGGGCCCTTCAGCGCGCCAATGGCGCCGGTAATGGCGGAGTGGATGTCGGAGAGGGTTGCGGCGATGACGCGGGCGGCGAAGGTGGAGGCGTTCAGTTCGTGGTCGGCGTGAAGAATCAGAGCGATATCCAAAGTTCGCGTGGCCGTCTCCGAAGGCTTTTCGCCGTTCAGCATCCACAGAAAATTGCCGGCGTGGGAGAGCGAGCGGTCCGGCGGAACAATCTCCTTGCCCTTGCGCAGCCGGTCGTAGATGGCCACGATCATGGCGATCTGCGCGGTCAGGTTGTAGGCCTTGCGCACGTTGGCGTCGTGGGAGTTGTCTTTCTCGTCGGCGTCGTAAAAGCTCAGCGCCGAGACCGCGGTGCGCAGCACCTCCATCGGCGTGGCCGACGTGGGAAAGCTGCGCAGCATGTCGATGATGCGCTGATCCAGCGACCGCGCCAGGGCCAGTTGCGACTGAAACTCGCGCAGCGCCAGCTCGTTGGGCAGAATGCCGTTCCACAGCAGGTAGGTGGTTTCCTCGAAGGTCGAGTGCTCGGCCAGCTCGTGAATGTCGATGCCGCGGTAGGAGAGGATGCCCGCTTCTCCGTCGATCCAGCAGATGCCGGAGTTCGCGGCGACAATTCCTTCCAGACCCTTTCCAGCGACAGCAGTCGACATAGCCTTCGGTTCTCTCCTTTCATTTCGATGGCTGTTTGGCCGTTGCGGTAGACTTCCGGGCCCCGAAAAGAGGCCCGGCGCCAAAAAATGCAGTAAAGATGTTTATAACTAGCGTTCATGCTTGTCACGGAAGATGGGACGAACGGCAGCGAAGGCTCGGCCCTCCTGAGCCGAGAAACGGTGAAAAGCTGCACGACACCGCGTCCGTTCGATTTATTCTGTAGATAGCGCAGGTGTGGAGCGAGAGTCCCGGCGCTTTCTTCGGAGGCACTTCCGTCGGTAAGATTGTGAATCATGGGGATTTCCGGAACGATTGAGACAATTTCCTCCCGAATGCGGCGTCTAACCGGACAGAATGCCGCCAATGCACCAGGCAGGGTTGGCTCGAAAGAACCTGCCTGCGCAGGAAAGGTAAAGAATGAGTGAAATTGAAGAAGCACCCCGAACTTACTCCGGCGCGCTGCTGGCGGCAATCGCCGTCGCTTTGCTGGCCGCTATCGGCGGCCTGATCTGGTGCTTCACGCTGAGCAGCCAGCTAAGCACCGCGCAAGCCGAGCTGGCCGACGCCAAGCAGCAGAACACCCAAACTGGCCGCCGAGCTGCGCGAAACCGATGCCCGCCTGAAGGTGGCCACCGACGAGCTGGGCAAAGTCGCTGGGCCTGACGCAGAAGGAGCTGGACGCAGCGCGCCCAGGCGATCATCCAGCGCGAGCAAGCCGACAACCAGCGCTTGAGAGCGCCCAGAAGCAGACCGCGCAGCAGGTCAACGCGGTTTCCAGCGAAGTCACCAACGTAAAGACCGACGTGGGCGGCGTAAAGACCGACCTGACCAAGACGCAGAGCGACCTGGCCACCGCCATCAGCCAGCTCAGAGCCGTGAAGGGCGACCTGAGCGGCACCAACAGCGTGATCGCCCGCAATCACGACGAGCTGGTGCTGCTGGAGCACAAGGGCGACCGCAACTACTATGAGTTCACCCTGACAAGGGCCAGAGGAAGCCCGTGGGCACGGTCAGCCTGGAACTGAAGAAGACCGACCAGAAGCACAACAAGTTCACCCTCGACATCTATGCCGACGACAAGGTGTACGAGAAGAAGGACCGCAACGTGAACGAGCCGCTGCAGTTCTACAGCGGCAAGGATCCGGCGCTCTATGAGATCGTGGTCAACACCATCAGCTCGAAGAATCAGATTGCGGGCTATCTCTCCACGCCCAAGAGCGCGCCCGCTCCGCCTACTGCTCAGTAACCGGCACCTGGGGCGTGAGCACCAGGTTGGGCTGGTACCGGAAGCTGAAGGTGAAGTCCAGCTTCTTGCGCGCGTCCCACTGCTGCTTTGGTCATCCTGAAAGCCGAAACAAATGTCCCCTCGACCGTTTGCCCGGGGTCGATCGTCGTGTCCAGCGGCGAGAGCGGCGTGTTGTGCGGCACCGGAATATCCGGATAGGCGACAAAGATCCGGTCGTAGTCGCCCTTGTTGGCCGCATAGCTGGAGTGGATGCCGTCGTCCAGCGTGGCATTGGTCAGCACGTTCGGAAAGAAACAGCGGATGATTGCTCTGGTTGTGCAGCCTCACCTGGGTGAAGACCATCACCTGGTCGACTTCTTCTTTGGCCATCGGCGCGCCGCTGGCGTCGAGGCCCGAAGTCTCCGTGTGCTGCGGATGCGCCCAGACCGCCACGATCTCTCCTGTGGCGATGGGCGGCTTTTGCTCCGGCGATCACGTAAATCGCAATGGCGATGCTCACCACAACAGTCGCGACGATGGCCGCCCACACCACGTGGCTGGTGCCTTTGGTCAGCTCTTCGCCCAGCGCGGCGTCGTCCAGTTCCGTCGAATCCTGTTGAAGTAGGCTCATGGAGACTCAACCTCATCGCGCCCTTATCTTATCTCCAACTACGCGTCCCAAGGCAAGGTCTCCCGCATCGCGCACAATTCCTTTGTGCTCAACGAGGTGACTTTTGGGGGATGCGGCCGGACATTCGCAAGTCGGTGCTGAACTCTTCAGGGCCTGCGCTCTCAGCCCCGCCAGAAAACCCTTCCGCCTCCCGCGTATTCAGCACATCCTCGGCCGTCAGCCAGGCCCGCCGTAACTGCCTCACGCCGTAGCCCATCTTGCCCAGGTTGCGGCTGTCGTGCGAGTCGGAGGACATCACGATCCTGCAGCCCAGCTCCTTGGCCAGCCGCAGGTCGCGGTCGTTCAGGTCCAGCCGCTCCGGCGCGGCATTGTGCTCCATGGCCACGCCCAGCTCGGCCGCGCGCTGCAGCACCGCGCCCATATCCAGCGCGAACGGCTCGCGGCGCAGCAGCAGCCGGCCCGTCGGATGGCCCAGAATCCGCACATTCGGATTCTCAATCGCCCGCAGCACGCGCGCCGTCATCTCCTCGCGGCTCTGCTCAAAGCGCGTGTGCACGCTGGCGATCACCACATCCATCTGCGCCAGCACCTCGTCGTCCAGGTCCAGCGCGCCATCGGCCAGAATGTCCACCTCGATGCCCGTGAACACGCGGATCCGCCCCTCCATCGCGCGGTCCACCTCGCGCACCTGCTTGATCTGCTCGAGCGCCCGCTTTTCGTCCAGGCCGTTGGTCATGGCCAGGTTCTTCGAGTGGTCGGTAATCGCGATGTACTCGTATCCGCAAGCCAGCGCCGCCTCGGCCATCTCGCGGATTGAGTTGCGCCCGTCGCTGGCCGTGGTGTGCATGTGCACGTCGCCGCGGATGTCGCCCAGCTCGACAACACGCGGCAGCTCGTGCCGCGCCGCCGCCTCGATCTCGCCCAGGTTCTCGCGCATCTCCGGCGGCATCCAGTCCATCCCCAGCGCCGCGTAAATCTCCTCCTCGGTCGCCGCCGCCACGGTCGATCCGTCGTCCAGCCGCGCCAGCGCCCACTCGCTCAGCGTGTAGCCCATCTTCAGCGCCCGCTGCCGCAGCGTCACATTGTGCGCCTTCGAGCCGGTGAAGTATTGCAGCGCGGCGCCGTAGCTCGCCGACGGCAGCAGCCGCACGTCCACCTGCAGGCCCTGCTCCACGTGAAAGCTCACCTTGTTCTCGCCTTTGGCGATCATGTCGTGAATGCCGGGATAGGCGGCCACGTATTCCACCGCGGCCTGCGTATGTTCCGGCGCGCAGGCCGGCCCGGTCGCCAGCAGGTCCAGGTCGCCCACCGTCTCGCGCCCGCGGCGCAGCGATCCCGCCGGCGTCACCTTCTCAATCCCCTTGAATTTCAGCAGGTAGGCCGCAATGCGCTGCGCTTCTTCCTCGGCCACGTCGATGCGGAACCGCCCCGCGCTGCGCCGGTAGTCCTCAATGCCCTTGCGCAGCTTTTCAATCTGCTTGGCGCCCATGCGCGGCAGGCCGTTCAGCCGTCCCGCCTCAATGGCCTCGGCAAGCTGGTCGATGCTGCCGATCTTGGCCGCATCCCACAGCAGCGCCACCGTCTTCGGCCCCATGCCCGGCAGCTTCAGCAGCTCCAGAACCCCCGCGCCATACTTGGCCAGCAGTTCGTCGCGCTGCGGCAGCGAGCCCGTCGCGGCAATGGCCTGCAGGTTGGCGGCCATGCTCTTGCCGATGCCGTCGATCTCCAGCAGCCGCGCCGTATCGCTCGCCGCCTCCACCAGGTCCACGGTGGTCTGCTCGGCGGCCTCGGCCGCGCGCCGGTAGCTGCGGATGCGGAAGCTGTCGGCGCCGTCGATCTCCATCAGGTCGGCCGTCTCCGCCAGCAGCCGCGCCATGGTCTTGTTGTCCATCGGATGGCCCTCTCCGCCGACAGTATCGAACATCTGTCGGCCATTCAGGCCAATCGGCATGCATCTCGAGCCGGGAAGCGCCTTGCGGACGGTCCGCGGCGCAGCACAGCCGCGGACGCATGAATCTTGGAATGTGACATGTGAGGATGTCTTGGGCGCACTTCCCCTTACCGCCGGGCGGCGGTCTTGCGGGAACGCCCGGACCTACGCGCGCCTAGGCGGCGCTGTGGGCACTGGCAGTATCCCGAAAGCGGACTACGGCATCCGCCTGCGGGCCTTTCTGGCCTTCGACGATGTCGAACTCGACCTCATCGCCTTCTTTGAGCGTTTTGTATCCGTCCAGTTGAATTGCTGAGTAGTGAACGAATACATCCGGCCCGTCTTCGCGTCCGATGAATCCGTAGCCCTTGGCGTTGTTAAACCACTTGACCTTTCCTTTGTACTGAGCCACAGGTTCCTGCCTTCCTTTTGTCGTGCTTTTTTGTGGGATACGGTGAGCATGGAGGGGAATCTCCCACCGATATTATTAAGACGCAGAAAGACCCGCGAAAGGTTGATTGAACTTCCGACTATTCCACAAAGTGAAAACCGGCAAACGTTTTCGATTGCTCCGCAAGCAGATCTCGTTTGCTTCTGTGAAGAAATCTGCGCCGCTTGCCGCTACTTCTTCCCGCCCGCCCTTGAGCCGCGCATAAAGCAGCACGCTGGTCAGCGTTTTGCCGTCCAGAATCGCGCCTTTCTCAATCATCTTCAGCACATCCGAGAGCTTCACCAGCCGGAACTCGATCTGTTCGTCTTCTTCCGGCTGGGCGTCGCCCGCCTCCAGCCCCTCGGCCACGAAATACCTTCATCGACTCGCCCAGAAATCCCGGGCTGGCGTAGTACTCCACCAGCGGCCTCCACTTCTTCGCCCGGTAGCCGGTCTCCTCGGCCAGCTCCCGCTTGGCGCCCGCCAGCGGATCCTCGCCCGCTCCAGCTTCCCCGCCGGCAGCTCCCACAGATACTGGTTGGCCGCGTGCCGGTACTGCCGCTCCATCACGATCCACGGATTCTTCTTGCTCTTCGAGTTGTCGATGGCCAGAATCACCACGCTGCCATTGTGGCGGATCACGTCGCGCTCGTTCCGCTGTCCGCCCGGCTCGATCAGCTTGTCGTGCAGCACGCGAAACAGCGGCCCCTCGAACACGACCTCCGAGCTGAGCACCGTGGCCGTCTCCATTACCGCTGCCGGTCTTCGCGCCTTCTTCGCCCTTCGCCGCCTTCACCTTCGCCGCCTTCACCCTTCTTGCCTTCCGCATTGTTTTCCTGGCCATTTCGACCTCTTCATTTCACGCGAGCGCTCTTCGGGCGCGATTCAAGACGAGTATACGCACTGGCGGTTGTATTTCCACGCCGCGTTCTGCATCATCCGGCCCGCCGTGGCATCCTTAATCACAGCCGGATTTCGCGCATGAGCGCACTCGATTCCCTTCCCGACGAAACGAGCCGCAAGTGAACGAATTGTCGACCGCAGACTGTTATCCCGTGACCGTGATGCCGGGCCAGAGCCGGCTCTTTCTCGACTTCTGCGCCGGGGCGCTCGGCGCCTTTCTTCCGCCGCATAGCCCGAAATCGCGGAACGCCCGCCTCTCCCCGCGCACTGGCCGGAGCTGGTCCATCTCCTGGCCGCGCAGAACCCATCCCCCGCCGCCGAAGCCTCGCTTGCTGCTCTCGCCAGGGCGCCGGAGCTGTCCTCACCGGCCAGCAGGTGGGCTTATTCGGCGGCCCGCTCTTCACGCCGTTCAAAGCCGCCACCGCCATTGCCCGCGCCCGCCAGGCCACCGCGGCAGGCCATCCCCACGTCGCCATCTTCTGGCTGGCCACGCGAAGACCACGACTTTGCCGAAATCGACCACGTCACCTTTCCCGCCGGCGCGAGCTGGCCAGCTTGCCTACGCGCACAGCGCCCGAAATCCGCCCTTCCCGCCGGCCGCATCGTGCTCGACGACTCCATCACGCCGCTCGTCGAGCGCGCCGCGGAACTGCTCGGCCCCTCCGAAGCAACCGACGCTCTCGTCGCCGCCTACAAGCCCGGCCGCACCTTCGCCCAGGCCTTCGCCGATTTCTACTCGAAGATCTTCGCCGCGCAGGGTCTGCTGATCGTCGATGCCAGCAGCCGCGAATTCCATCGCCTCGGCGCGCCCGTGCTGCGCGCGGCCATCGAGCGCGCCGACGAGTTCCACGCCGCGCTCCTCGAGCGCAGCCAGGCGCTTGAAGCCGCCGGCTATCACGCCCAGGTCGCCGTCGCTCCGCAGTCGAGCCTGCTGTTCCTCATCGACGACAAAACCGGCGCGCGCATCGCGCTCAAGCGCACCGCGCCCACGCCGCCGAGCCCAACGGCCTATGGCAGGCCGGCCAGCAGACCTACTCCACCGCCGATCTCATCGGCATTCTCGACGCCGAGCCCGAGCGCATCTCGCCCTCGGCGCTTCTGCGCCCCGTCTTTCAGGATTTTCTGTTTTCGACCTCGGTCGCAGGTCGGCGGCCCGGCGGAGATCGCCTACTTCGCCCAGTCCGCCGTTCTCTACGAGCGCATTCTCGGCCGCCAGACGCCGCCCAGCCGCGCTTCTCCGCCACGCTCATCGAGCCTGCCGTCGCCAAGCTGCTTCGCGAGCACGAGCTCACGCTCGAGCAGGTCTTTGCCGAGGAGAACGCCGCCTCGCTGGCCCAGCGTCTTGCCGCGCGCTCCATGCCCATCGAGACCAAGCAGAAACTCGCCGCCGCCGGCAACGCGCTCGACGCCGAGCTCACCGCGCTGGTCGAGTGGATGCAGTCGCAGGACAAGGGCCTGGGCCAGTCGGCCGAGACCGCGGCCGGCAAAGATGCGCTACCAGATGAACCGCCTGCGCACCCTCGCCGCCAACTTCCAGCTGCAGCGCGAAGCCACCCTCACCCGCCACGCCGAACGCCATCTTCAACGCCCTCTATCCCGGCGGCGTGCTGCAGGAGCGCGTCCACGGCGCGGCGTACTACTTTGCCCGCTACGGCCTGTCGAACTCGCCGAAACACTCTGCGCCCAAGCCGGAAACTCCCTGCTCCGGCCACACCGCAATCTGGCTGTAGATCTCGGCAGGAATCAGAGGCCCTGAGCGGCGTATTGGAACGGAAGACTCCTTCGCCGCGGACGAGACCTGGACCACCCGCGAGCTCATTGTGTGTGGAGGAATTGCAGGGCGGCGCCGGCGAGGATTGCGCTGATCAGCAGAACGAGGACGCCGGCTATTTGGGTTCCGGTGAGGTCGGTGAAGAAGCCGATGGCATAGGGACCGGCGAAGCCGCCGAGATTGGCCATGGTGATGAGGCCGCATGCCGCCGCGGCGAGCCGGGCGTTGAGCAGTTTTGTGGGCAGAGCCCAGTAACAAGGGTAGTAGCTCATGATGCCCATCATGGCGATGCAGAAGCCGATGACAACCAGCGTGGCGCTGATGCCGGGCAACTGGCTGATGGCGAGGCCCGCGGCCGCCAGCAATGCGGCAAGGGTGGCGTGTCGCTTGTGGAGTCCGGTTCTATCGGCGTTCCAGCCGACGACGATCATCGCGGGAATGGCGCAGAGATGCGGCAGGGACGCGACCATGCCGATCTGCCAGAGCGTGAGGCCGGGTGAGCTTTTGAACCATCTTGGGCAACCAGATGTTCATGCCGTATCCGGTGAGGTTGATGAAGAAATATCCAGCTACGAGGGACAACACGGTGAGGCTCAAAAAACCGCGCAGGATGCCGATCTCGGGTTGGCCGGTCTCTTGTCCCGCGCGCTCACGCGCAAGCTCCTCACCGATCCAGACCTTTTCATCGCTGCTCAACCAATGCGCGTCCCCGGGCCGGTCGGTGAGATAGAAGAGGGTCGCGATACCGCAGAGTGCGGCGGGAATGCCTTCGAGAATGAGCAGCCAGCGCCAACCGGAGAAACCGAGCCAGTGGACGCTGAGCAGCTCGCCGGCGATCACGCCCCCGGTTGCGCTCGATACAGGGACAGCGGTCATGAAAAGGGCCACCGCTTTAGCGCGATCCGTTTGCCGGAACCAGTGGGTCATGTAGACGAGGACCGCCGGAAAGAAGCCTCCCTCGGCAGCCCCGAGCAGGAAGCGGATGACGTCGAATTCGGTGGCAGTGTGGATGAGCCCGTGCAGGGGCAAGCACGCCCCAGAAGATCATGATGCCTGCGATCCACGTGCGCGCGCTGCGGCTGTGCGCAGCCATGGCGCCTGGAATCTCAAGCAGGCACATGCCGAAGAAGAAGACTCCCGCTCCGAAGCCGAAGACTTCATTGGAGAAGTGGAGTTCGCGCGTCATTTCAAGGCCGGCGAAGCCCACGTTGACGCGGTCGATGAACGCGGTCATGTAGATGAGGAAGAGGAAGGGCAGGAGGCGGCGCGCGATCTTGCGCCTGGCGGCTGAGGTGCAGGGTTCGCAAGCGCGAGCGACACGTGGGCTCCTGGCACCACGGGGATTGAGCAGCCCAGGCGGGCGTGGCGCGTTGGTTAAGTCTAGCGGATGTTGGGGAGCGGGGAACAGGGAACCGATTCCCTGACCCACTGTTCCCTGCCTTTATAATCGCGGCGAGAGAATATCGAGGTTCCCATGAAGCTCATTTCTCGCTTTATTTGCCGCCGCTCTGCTTGCCTGCTCCGCCGTCTCCGCTGAAGCTCCCTCCTGCGCCACGCCCGGCACCGACAAGCCTTTCTCGGCATTCAGACCATTCGCCTCTGGCCGGGAAACGCGCCGGAAGCCAAGGGCGCGGCGTGCGACGACATTCCCGCGCTCACCATCTTCGAGCCGCGCCAGGGCAGCGGCAACGGCTCGGCCGTCATCATCTTTCCCGGCGGCGCCTACGTCCACCTGGCCGGCGATCTCGAGGGCCGCGAAGTGGCCGACTGGTTCACCGCCCGCGGCTTCCGCGCCTTCATCCTCAGCTACCGGCTCGCCTCGAACGGCTACTTGCTGCCGGTTCCGCTCCTCGACGCGCGCCGCGCCATCCAGACCGTCCGCGCCCGCGCCATGGACTACCACATCAATCCCAATCGGATCGTGGTGATTGGATTCTCGGCCGGCGGCCACCTGGCCGCGCTTGCCGGAACCCAGTTCGTGCCCGGCGATCCCAACGCCGAAGATCCCATCGATCGCGCCTCCAGCCGGCCCGACTTCCTGGTCCTCGGCTATCCGTGGCTCGGCGCCATCTCCAGCGACACCTCGCACCTGAGCTATTGCAAGATCTTCAACCTGATGGATCAGTGCGAAGCGCTGCGCGCGGCATACTCTCCCGACTTGTTCGTCACCAAAGACACGCCGCCCACGTTCATCTACCACACCTTCACCGACAAGACGGTCCCCGTCGAGCAGAGCCTGCGTTTCTATCAGGCGCTGGTCAAGGCCGGCGTGCCGTCGGAGATGCATATCTTCGCCAACGGCGCGCACGGCAGCGGCCTGGGCAAAGGCGATCCGGCGCTCGACCAGTGGCCCGACCTGCTGGAGAACTGGCTGCGCGCGCAGGGGCTGCTGACGGTGGACAAATCCGCCGTCGGCGCCAGGCCGTAGAAACGCAGCTTCTAGCTCGGCTAGCTTCTAGCTTCCATCCGTTCGGTCCTCTCGGTAGTTGAAAGGCATATCCCAGATGAGCAGGCCTCTTCCAGCGCCTCGGAAGGCGAAGGATAGTTGGATGTTCTCTGGCAGGAGACGAGTTGCGGAAGCTAGAAGCTAGAGGCCAGAAATTAAGAAGCGGGCAGCCGGCTTCGGGAGTGGAAGGATTCCCGAAACCGGCTGCCCGCTGGACCCTGGACCGGGTCTAGGTGGTAACTTAAGTGTAGGCTTGTTTTGGGCAAAAGCAAGCCCTTTTTTGCATGAAATTCCCATTTCGTGACTGCGTGTCACAGAATGCTGTTTCACCGGCCCTCTCCGCGTTGACTTGCGGGCTGCCCCTGATACAAAAAAGTGTTCCACTTGCGAACATTCTTGTTCTGACAGCCGCAGCGGCCCAGTACCTCCATGCAAGAATCCTTCAACAACTCGGAGAGCTTCTGGTTGGCGCCATCCCCACGGCTCTGCTCTTTATCGTGCTGGTTATCGCCTATCAGTTTCTGGTGCAGGGCCCGCTGACGGCGGTCCTTGCAAAGCGCCGCGCCCTCACTGAGGGCGCCATGGAAGATGCCCGCAAGGCGATCGCCGAGGCCGAGGCCAAGGCCGCGGAATATGCCGAGCGCCTGCGCCAGGCCCGCGCCGAGCTACAAGCTCCGCGAGCAGCGCATCAAGCAGTGGAACGCCGAGCGCGACGCCGCCCTCGATGCCGCCCGCAAGGCGGCCGGCGAAAAGGTGCGCCAGGCCAAGGCCGAGCTCGACGCCGAAGCCGCCGCCGCGCGCAAGGCGATTCAGGCCTCGGCCGCCGATCTGGCCGGCCAGGCCGTCCGCGCCGTCCTGCCGCCGCTGCCGGGGGTTCCCGTTGAAACACTCCCTCCCGAAGATGTCCCTTTTCGCCTATCTCTTCCGTTCCTGTTCTGGTTGCAACGCTCGCCGCCGCCCTGTTCATCGCGCCCTTCCGCGCCGCCGCGCAGGCGTCAGACCCCCGCTCCGGACGCGTCGCCCGCCGCCGCGACCGCGCCGTCCACCGGCTCTGCCGCGTCAGAAGCTCCCGCATCCGAAGAAGATCAGGAGAAGACCTTTCTGCATTCGCCCTCGTGCAGTCGTTGGCCCGCATGCTGCACCTCAACGTCGAGACGACGGTCGACATCTTCCTCGGCATCAACTTCGCCATCATCTTCTTTGCCATCGCCATTCCGCTCGCCCGGATCATGCCCAAGGTGATTCGCAAGCGCTCGCAGACCCTGAGCCACGATCTCCAGACCGCGCGCGAAGGCCACTGCCGACGCCCAGGCCCGCCTGAGCGCCGTCGAGGCCAAGCTCGCCGGGCTCGACGAGGAGATGCGAGAAGTTCCGCGCCCAGGTAGAGCAGGAAGCCTGGAAGACGAAAAGCGCATCAAGGCCGCGATCGGCGAAGAGAGCGCCCGCATCGTGGCCGCCGCCGAGCAGGAGATTGGCGTGGCCGCGGCCCAGGCCCGGCGCGGCTTGCGCAACTTTGCCGCCGATCTGGCCATCGAGCAGGCCGCGAAGCAACTCGATGCTCACGCCGGAAACCGATCGCGCCCTGATCGCCGAGTTCGTTGCCGGCGTTGCCGCCGACGGCTCGGGCAAGGGAGGAAAGAACTAGATGCCTGCCTTTGTTGCCCGCTACGCCAGCGCCTTTGCCGATGTGGTCACCGACTGCCAAGCTCGACGCGGCCGCGCATCGACCGCCAGTTCACCGATTTTCTCGCCACATGGGACGGCAGCCCCGAGCTGCGCACGTTCTTCGTCAATCCGGCCATTCCGGCCGCGCAGAAGGTCGCGATTCTCGACAAGCTGAACGCGAAGCTGGGCCTGCAGAAGGAACTGCGCAACCTGATCGCCGTGCTCATCTCACAACGATCGCATCGGCCACGTGGCCGAAGTGGCCGCGGCCTGGCGCCGCATTCTGCAGGAGCAGTTGGGAATTCGCCCCGCCGAGATCGTCACCGCGCGCGAGCTGAGCAAGGACGAACGCGACGCGCTGGTGGCCGAAGTGGCCAAGCTGGCCGGCGCAAAAATCGACGCCAGCTTCAAGCTCGACAAGTCCATTCTCGGCGGCGCCGTGGTGCGCATCGGTTCCACGGTCTACGACGGCTGCGTGCGCGGCCGGCTGGACCGGCTGAAAGAAGCGTTAACAGCCGGCTGAATGCCGGAACCTCGCAGTCTCGTAACTGCGAACTAAGAACTACGAACTGAGAACTGCAAGGAACCTGCACAATGGCTCAGATCAAGGCAGACGAAATTACACAACTTCTTCGCGAGCAGATCGCGAACTACGACTCCAAGGTCCAGGTGGACGAGGTCGGCACCATCACCTCGCTCGGCGACGGCATCGCCCGCCTCCACGGCCTCGACAAGGTCATGGCCGGCGAGCTGCTCAGCTTCCCGCACGGCATCGCCGGCCTCGCGCTCTCGCTTGAAGAGGACCAGGTGGGCGCCGTCATTCTCGGCGACTACACCGAGCTCAAGGAAGGCCAGGAGGTCAAGCGCACCGGCAAGATTCTCTCCGTGCCGGTGGGCACGGCCATGATCGGCCGCGTGGTGAACGCGCTCGGCGCAGCCCATCGACGACAAGGGCCCCATCGCCACCACGGAAACGCTGCCCGTCGAGCGCCTGGCCCCCGGCATCATCGACCGCCAGCCTGTGCGCGAGCCCATGGCCACCGGCCTCAAGGCCATCGACGCCATGATCCCCATCGGCCGCGGCCAGCGCGAGCTGATCATCGGCGACCGCCAGACCGGCAAAACCGCCGTCCTGCTCGACACCATCATCAACAACGCCAAGAACGACCTGATCTGCATCTACTGCGCCATCGGCCAGAAGCGCTCGTCGATTGCGCAGGTGGTGCAGACGCTGACCGAGCCGGCGCCATGGGCCACACCATCATCGTGGCCGCTTCGGCCTCAGAGCCCGCGCCGATGCTCTATCTCGCGCCCTACGCCGCCACCGCCATGGGCGAGTACTTCCGCGACAACGGCAAGCACGCGCTGGTGATGTACGACGATCTTTCCAAGCACGCCATGGCCTACCGCGAAATCTCGCTGCTGCTGCGCCGCCCGCCGGGCCGCGAAGCGTATCCGGGCGACGTCTTCTATCTCCACTCGCGCCTGCTGGAGCGCTCGTCCAAGATGAGCAACGAGCGCGGCGGCGGCTCGCTCACCGCGCTGCCGGTCATCGAAACCCAGGCCGGCGACGTTTCGGCCTACATTCCGACCAACGTCATCTCCATCACCGACGGCCAGATCTTTCTTGAAACCGACCTGTTCAACTCCGGCGTGCGTCCGGCCGTCAACGTCGGCCTCTCGGTTTCGCGCGTGGGCTTCTCGGCGGCCATCAAGGCGGTCAAGCAGGTGGGCTCCACGCTCAAGCTCGATCTCGCGCAGTACCGCGAGCTGGCGGCCTTCGCGCAGTTCGGCTCCGACCTCGATCCGCTCACGCAAAAGCAGCTGGCCCGCGGCGAGCGCCTGACGGAACTGCTCAAGCAGCCGCAGTTCCATCCGCTCACCTGGCAGCAGCAGATGGTGGTTCTCTTCGCCGGCACGCAGGGCTATCTCGACGATCTGCAGGTCGCCGACATTCGCGCCTTCGAGGACGGCCTGCTACAAGTACTTCGCCGACGCGCAGCAGGCGCTGATCGCCGACCTGACCGCAGAAGAAGCCGCTCGACGACGACCTCCGCAACCGCCTGCACGCGGCGCTCAAGGAGTACTCGGCAAACTTCAAGGCGGAGCTGGCCGCCGCAACGGCGTAAGAAGCAGTTGTCAGTTCTCAGTTCTCAGTTCTCAGCAAACGGCCGCGAGACGACGCACTGGAAGTGAACGAAGAACTAGACGAACTAAGAACTGAGAGCTGAACAACATGGCAAACGTACTCGATCTCCGACGCCGCATCCGCAGCGTGAAAAACACGCGGCAGATCACCAAGGCCATGAAGATGGTCTCGGCGGCCAAGCTGCGCCGCGCGCAGGAGCGTGCGCTCGCGGCCCGGCCCTACGCCCGCATGATCGCCAGCGTGCTCGAGTCGCTCCGCCGCCGCGTCGATCTCTACGACGAGAAGACCGGCAACCTGTGCCATCCGCTGTTTCTCACGCGGCCTGAAAAGCGCGTGCTGCTCATCGTCGTCAGCGGCGACAAGGGCTTTGCCGGCGCATTCAACGCCAACATCCTCAAGACCGCCTACCAGTTCATCAACGGCAACCCCGACAAGGAAATCGATATCGAGGCCGTGGGCCGCAAGGGCCGCGACCAGTTGCGCCGCCGCTATCCGACGGCCGCCTATACCGACGAGCCGACAGATGAGCAGCGAGCGTCAGCCAAAAGCATCAAGGTCCGCGAGCCGCGCAAGGGCCCGGTCGAAGTCACCGGCGACCACCCCGGCCTGCTGGTCAAGCTCGAAGCCTCGCGCGTTCTCGATCTGGCGCACAACATCATCTCCCGCTACGTCCACGAGGAGATCGACGCCGCCTACATCGTCTACAACGAGTTCAAGTCGGTCATCGCGCAGCGGCTGGTGGTCGAGCGCCTGCTGCCGCTCATCGAACTGGGAGCCCGCAGATTACCGGCGCCGTCGAGCCCACCGCCGAAGAAAAGGAGCGCGTCGCCGAAGCCGCGCTCTCCGCGGGCATCGACATCGAGCCCGCCGACACCACCGAGGCCGACGAAGAAGCCAAGAAGTTCGGCACCGCCGACGTCGACTACATCTACGAGCAGCCCGCCGAGGAGCTTTTCGCCGGCCTGCTTCCGCAGTACATTTTTTCCATGCTCTTCCACGCCATGACGGAGTCGGTCGCCGCCGAGCACGCGGCCCGCATGACGGCGATGGATTCGGCAACCAACAACGCCTCCGACATGATCGACGCCCTCACGCTGCACATGAACCGCGTGCGCCAGGCCGCCATCACCAAGGAGATTATCGAGATTGTTTCCGGAGCGGCCGCGCTGTAGCTGCCGCTGAGTAAGCTCCCGGAGGGAGCGCAAGGAAGTTAGCCCAGGACAAGCCCGAGCGAAGTCGAGGGCGCAGTCCTGGGAGAGGAGCTCAACAAGACTTCTTAGCCCCGTAGGGGCGACAGAAGTTAGGTTTTGAAAGGGCACGACTTCAGTCGTGCCGACGAAGGTTAGAAGGAAACGGGCTTTAGCCCCTGAGGGAAAGCGTACTAGCAAGTTTCATAAAGAAGGCAAAACAAATGGCAGAAAACATCGGCAAAGTAATTCAGGTCTCCGGCCCCGCCGTAGACGTTCAATTTGAAGAAGCCACCATGCCGCCCATCTATCAGGCGCTGCGCGTCGTCAGCGACGGCTTCACGGTCCCCACGCCCATCAACGTGATCCTCGAGGTGCAGCAGCACCTGGGCGAGGGCCGCGTGCGCACCGTGGCCATGGAAGCCACCGACGGCATGGTCCGCGGCATGAAGGCCATCGACCTCGGCGGTCCCATCCGCATGCCCGTGGGCAAGGAGACGCTGGGCCGCGTCATCAACGTCATCGGCGAGCCGGTCGACGAGCTCGGCCCCATCGGCGAAAACAGCGCATGCCCATCCATCGCCCCGCGCCGCTCTTCGACGAGCAGTCCACCACGAGGAGATGTTCGAGACCGGCATCAAGGTCATCGACCTCATCCAGCCCTTCCTCAAGGGCGGCAAGATCGGCCTCTTCGGCGGCGCCGGCGTGGGCAAAACCGTCGTCATCATGGAACTCATCAACAACGTCGCCAAGAACCACGGCGGCTTCTCGGTCTTCGGCGGCGTGGGCGAGCGCACCCGCGAGGGCAACGACCTGTGGCTCGAAATGACCGAGTCCGGCGTCATCAAGCCGGGCGAATGGCAGGAGTCGAAGTGCGCGCTGGTCTACGGCCAGATGACCGAGCCGCCCGGAGCGCGCCTGCGCGTGGCCCTCAGCGCGCTCACCGTCGCCGAGTACTTCCGCGACGTCGAAGGCGCCGACACGCTGCTCTTCATCGACAACATCTTCCGCTTCACGCAGGCCGGCTCCGAGGTCTCCACGCTGCTGGGCCGCATGCCCTCGGCCGTCGGCTACCAGCCCAACCTCGCCACCGAAATGGGCGAGCTGCAGGAGCGCATCACCTCCACCAGCAAGGGCTCGGTCACTTCCGTGCAGGCCGTCTACGTGCCCGCCGACGACCTGACCGATCCCGCGCCGGCCACCACCTTCGCTCACCTCGACGCCACCACCGTGCTCAGCCGTCCGCTCTCGGAGCTCGGCATCTACCCGGCCGTCGATCCGCTGGCCTCCACTTCGCGCATTCTCACCGCGCGCGTCGTCGGCGAGGAGCACTACGACGTGGCGCAGGGCGTCAAGCGCATTCTGCAGCGCTACAAGGATCTGCAGGACATCATCGCCATTCTCGGCATCGACGAGCTCTCTGAAGACGACAAGCTCACCGTGGCCCGCGCGCGCAAGGTGCAGAAATTCCTTTCGCAGCCCTTCCACGTGGCCGAGCAGTTCACCGGCATTCCCGGCGCGTACGTCAAGATCGCCGACACGGTGCGCGGCTTCAAGGAGATCATCGAGGGCAAGCACGACGACGTCCCCGAGCAGGCGTTCTACATGAAGGGCGGCATCGAGGAAGTGCTCGAAACCGCCGAGAAGCTGAAGGCGACGGTGTAGAAAGCAGTTCGTGCAGCGTGATTCAGTTGTTCGTGATCAGCGCTTCGGCGCTCGCTGACCACGAAACTATCGACTGACAACTGAGAACTGAGAAGGAATTTATGGCAGACGAAACAAACCAACTCCGCGTCCGGCTCGTCACTCCCGAGCGCACTCTCTTCGAGCATGCGGCGACTGCCGTCGAGCTGCCCTCGAAGACCGGCTACATGGAAGTGCTCTACGGCCACGCGCCGCTGATGGCCGAGCTGGGCGCGGGCGACGTCATCGTGCACTGCGCGCCGGAGAGCGATCCGACGCGGACAAGTGCGGCCCGACGGGCGAATCCCGCTACAACGTGAGTTGGGGATTCGTTGAAGTTCTGCCCAACCGCGTCACCATCCTCGCCTCCGACGCGCTCAAGCCCGAGGAGATCGACATGCAGCGCGCCCAGCAGCAGCTCGATCGCGGCCAGAAGATGTGGAACGAAGCCGGCGAAAGCGAAGAGGCCTACGACGAGGCTCTCCGCGTCATCTCCGAAGCCGAAGCCAAGATGGCCTCGGCCGCCGAAGTCGAGCCGCACTAACCCGTTCGGCACTGCCCGATTCGAACACAAAGCCCTGCTCTGCGAGCAGGGCTTTTGTTTGCCGCGGATTCCGGAGTTCCCGCTGTTTCATCCTTCCGCCTCGCTCAACTTAATTCTTGGCCCGCTTCAGCAGCAGCGGAAGCTTGACTTTGCCCTGCGTGAACGAGCCGTCGATAGATCCCAGATCCCCGCTGATCGCGCCCTCGAACGTGGCTCCGATCCCCTTCATGGTGATGGTCGCGCGCCGCCGATCGTGTCACCGAGGACGCCGGAATCCAGACCGGGCTCTGGTCGGGGCTTTGCATCTGGGCCGTCAGACCGTCCTGCGTGTTGACGATTTTGAAGATCATATGGAGCACGCTCGTGCCGTGATTAGGGTTCCCGTCCAGGTTCCGTCGATATCAGTCGGCGCTGCGGGCTTGGGCGGGGCCGGCGGCGGCAGGCGTCGCGGAGCGATGGAAATTGAGATCGAGCGGCTGGCCCTGCGACCATGTGCCATCGATCTCGCTCGCATCTTTGTTGACCGTGCCGTCATAAGTTCCATGAACCGCATCCACGACCAGGCTGAACTTGGAATCCTTGAGTGTGACACTGGTCACCGGAATCCCGTAGGCGCCCTGGTCCACGCTATCCAGTGTTGCCGTCAGGTTTCCGTCCTTGGCCGCAGTCACGTGCAGGACGAGGCGAAGTTCGCACCCCCAGCGCTCAGGGTTCCCTGCCAATCCCCGGCCAGTTGCGCTTGCGCCCGGCACGCGGCGAAGCGCCACACAGCCAGGGCAATCAGCGCGAGTGTTCTTACGAATTCGATTTTGCATGGGCCTCCTTGCCGCGCGGTTGAGCCGCCACCAGGTTCTCCGCGCCGTTCCACGCGGTTTGAATAGAAAGGTGACTATACCACTGACGCCAGCCCGGCATCCAGCGCCGCGAGAGTAGCGCCAGTATTCGGGCCAAAGATCGAGAGCGCCAACCCGCTAACGCGCTAACTTGCTGACTCGCTGACTTTCTTCGACCCCTCGCGCGCGATGAGGCGAGAGGCGAGGATTCTCCTGCGCGGGCGAAAGCGAAAACGCCTACACGGAGGCCCTCCGCGTCATCTCCGAAGCCGAAGCCAAGATGGCCTCTGCCGCCGAAGTCGAGAATCACTAACCCCCTGCCGCTTTCGCCGGCTTCAAACACAAAGCCCTGCTTGGGTGAGAAGGGCATTTTCATGAGTGCACAAAAGGACCAGGCTTCACAACTCTCGGCGGCGTTCGAGTTGCTTGTAGAAAACCAGGGAATAGACGGCTGGTGCGAAGGCGCCGGCCAGAATCACGACAACGGGCCCGGCCTGCATTCCGGCCATCGCCATGACAAGCGCGAGCAAGCCCGCAATCACGAAGCACTTCGCCGCAAAACGGTGAGTCGAGTGCCATACACGCTCATCGCTCAGAGCCCAGGGCGTTCGCAAGCCAACAGTAGAAATTCCGCCTCACCTTACTCATCACTTTCCCTCTTGCCGCAACGAACAGGCAAACCGTCCCATGATCGCCCTCGCAATATCCAACTTGTGCCTCATGCGCACGCACAGCATCGAAGCCGTAGATGTAGGCGAGCATGAGCGACAGGCTCATCATGATGAAGCGATAGGTCGCCACAAAGTCCTCTACCCCAAAGCGCTGCGGCGAGAGCCAGGGAATCACGGCTGTCAGGGCCACTATCACCGCGAGGAATCGCGGCCCGAACAGCCACAATGCGCCCTTCGGCGAAAAGCCGTTCGCCTGGCCGTTCCAGCCCCAGTGCGTCGCCACCCGATCGGGCAGGTGCGGGTAAACCAGAACCGTCGCGATGATGGACGCTGCAATCAGAAGTAATTCGAACATGAGAAGTTTGCGTGTCATAACCGTTTCCCTTTCGAGTGATTTCCCTTCTTTGAGCAGGTCCATTGTCCAAGCCATCAGATCCTGCACCACCGTTGTGTTCAGCCCATACCAGATTTGCTGGCCGTCGCGGCGGCTGGTGATCGGATCAGCCTCCTTCAGAACCGCGAAATGGTGCGACAAGAAGGGCTTGGTCATATCGAACCGCTCCGCCAGCGCGCACGCCGTCATCTCGCCCCGCCGCAGGATTCCAAGGATCTCCCGCCGGGTGGGATAGGCTAGCGCCTTGAACGCTGCATTGCTGCTCATTGGTAATTAGCGCCTTGTTTAATTAGACAAGTGTTTAAATATAGCCCCGAACCAGTTTGCTGTCAAGAGGAGTACTAAGAATTCTTGGGGCGAGCGAGGCAAGGCCACCTATGGTTAGGCGAACGATTACCAAACGGTCCGCGGATAATGCTCCGCAATCTTCTCGTCCGAAGAGATCAGCGGCGCAAAGCCGTTCACCTTAGCCTGGGCGACAATCATTCGATCGAATAGGTCGCGAGTCCACTTCTCATCGAGCGCCGCTCTCGCGACCTCCGCGAAGGGCAACTCGCAGAGGCGCACGCCGAGCTCATGCTCAAGCTTCCGCTGAACATCCAAAGCCCGCAAGGCGCTGCGGCCAATCTCGTACAAATACTCAAGTTCAAGCAGAATCAGCGGCGAAACCAGCAGATCGCCACGTTCAATCAGCCTCCGCGCCCTGAGATGAAAACGGGCGGGACCTCGCTGCGCAAGAAAAACCGCAGCATTTGTGTCGAGGTAGACGATCACAGATTCTTGCCGATCTTGCTGCTATGCGAGCGATTATGCCGTGCGTGCCTGGGGGCCGGACCGAAGTCCCGTTCCCAATCGCTCTGCCATTCCTGCTCCATCTCTGCAAGCATTTCGGCCTTGAACGCCGGATCGTCCAGATCGAAGTCGTCGGGGATGAGAATCTGCATTGGCGTAATGCGGCTCAGCTTAGAAGGCGCATGCTCGGGCACAATCCGCACCCGGCGCCCCTTGTGGGGCACCCAGACTTCTTTCCCGTCGAGGGCCTGATTGACGAGCTCGAAAAGCTTTTGCCGGAATTGCGTGATCGGGACTTCCATGTTTTTTGATTATAGCATATATGTACATCATGTTCTGTACATAATGTACATTACTCTACGTTCCGCTGCCTTTGCCGCTTGCCCGAAGCACTCGCTGATCAAGCCTCTAACTTGCTCTCCCGCGTCCCACCCGCTAAAGTTTCAGCCGAGGCTTCTCCTGCGCGAGCGCCGCCTCAGAGCTCTCCGCGGGCCGCATCCAACCGCTTCCCTAAAGGACCCTGCATGTCTTCCACGCCTGCTTCCGTCGCCAACCGGGATATCGACTCCACGCTGCGCGAGAACCGCGTCTTTCCTCCGCCCGCCCGAGTTCAGCGCCAAGGCCCACATCAAGAGCCTCGACGAGTACGAAGCGCTCTACAAGCAATCCATCGAGGATCCCGAAAAATTCTGGGCCGGCGTGGCCAGCGAACTGCACTGGTTCAAGCCCTGGGACAAGGTTCTGGAGTGGAATCTGCCCTGGGCCAAGTGGTTCGTCGGCGGCAAGATCAACCTGAGCTACAACTGCGTCGACCGCCACGCGCTCAGGGAGCCGCGCCGACAAGACCGCGCTCATCTGGGAGGGCGAGCCGGGCGAGATTCGCCGCCTCACCTACGCCGAACTGCACGCCGAAGTCCAGAAGTTCGCCAACGCGCTCAAGTCGCTCGGCATCCAGAAAGGCGATCGCGTCGCCGTCTACATGGGCATGACGCCCGAGCTGGCCATCGCCCTGCTGGCCTGCGCGCGCATCGGCGCCGTCCACTCCGTCATCTTCGGCGGATTCGCCGCCAACGCCATCGCCGACCGCGTCGCCGACTCCGGCTGCGTCGCCATCATCACCCAGGACACGAGCTACCGCCGCGGCAACGAAATCAAGCTCAAGGCGACCGTCGACGAGGCCATGCCCGCCTGCCCCACCGTCAAGCACGTCGTGGTCTTACAAGCGCACCGGCTCGCCGGTGAACATGGTCGCCGGCCGCGATCACTGGTGGCACGATCTGGTCGCCAAAGCCGCGCCCGACTGCCCCGCCGAGCCCATGGACTCCGAGGATCCGCTCTACATCCTCTACACCTCCGGATCGACCGGCAAGCCCAAAGGGCCTGCTCCACACCACCGGCGGCTACGCCGTGCAAACCTACCTCACCACGAAATACGTCTTCGACCTGCGCGACGACGACATCTACTGGTGCACGGCCGACATCGGCTGGGTCACCGGCCACTCCTATGTCGTGTATGGCCCGCTGCAGAACGGCGCCACCGTCCTGATGTACGAGGGCGCGCCCAACTTTCCCGACTTTTCGCGCTTCTGGAAGATCGTCGACGACCATCGCGTCACCGTCTTCTACACCGCGCCCACCGCCATCCGCGCCTTCATCAAGTGGGGCAGCGAATTCGTCGACAAGTACAAGCTCGACTCGCTGCGCCTGCTCGGCACCGTCGGCGAGCCCATCAATCCCGAGGCGTGGATGTGGTATCGCGAGAAGATCGGCCACAACCGCTGCCCCATCGTCGACACCTGGTGGCAGACCGAGACCGGCGCCATCATGATCGCGCCCATTCCCGGCGCGGTGCCCACCAAGCCCGGCTCGGCCACGCGCCCCTTCTTCGGCATCCAGCCTGAAGTGGTCACGAAGCCCGACGCCGAACGGCCACTTTGAAGCCGTTCCCGCCGGCCACGGCGGCCTGCTGGTCATCCGCAAGCCCTGGCCGTCGATGGCCCGCACCATTTACGGCGATCCCGAGCGCTACCAGAAGACCTACTGGACCGACGTTCCCGGCTGCTACTTCACCGGCGACGGCGCGCGCCAGGACGCCGACGGCTACTTCTGGCTGATGGGCCGCGTCGACGACGTGATCAACGTGAGCGGCCATCGCCTGGGCACCATGGAAGTCGAGTCCGCGCTGGTCGCCCATCCCAAGGTGGCCGAGGCCGCCGTCGTGGGCCGGCCCGACGATCTAAAGGGCCAGGCCATCGCCGCCTTCGTCACGCTCGAGTCCGGCAACCAGCCCTCCGACGCGCTCAAAGACGAGCTGCGCAAATGGGTGGCAAAGGAGATCGGCGCGCTGGCCCGGCCCGACGATATCCGCTTTACCGAGGCGCTGCCCAAAACCCGCAGCGGCAAAATCATGCGCCGCCTGCTGCGCGACCTGGCCACGCACGGCGAAATCAAGGGCGACGTCACCACGCTCGAAGATTTCACCGTCATCGCCAAGCTGCGCGAAGCGGAAGAAGGCTGACGAAGGCGCCAGTGCATCGGGCGTACAATATGAGCCACGGAGTATTGCACCATGGCTGCACAGCCTTCCCTCATCCCGGTCGAGGAATACCTGAGGACCACTTCGGATCCCGACTGCGAGTACGTAGATGGTGTGATCGAGGAGCGACCCGGTGGGCGAGTACGACCATGCGACGTGGCAAGCAATTTTGGCGGCATTCTTTACCATTCGGCAGGCACAATTGGGCATCGAAGCGAGAACCGAATTGCGCGTGCAGGTTGCACATCGCCGCTTCCGCGTCCCTGACGTGACTCTTCTGAGCCGGAAAGCTCCCCGCGAGCAGATCATTACCCATGCGCCTCTTGCCGTGTTTGAGATTCTCTCGCCAGAGGACACCATGACGCGCATGCTCGAGAAGCTCGGCGATTACGAGCGCATGGGCATCGCCGCAATCTGGCTCATCGAGCCGACCAAGCAGCTCTTTTACCGCTATTCCCAGGGACAGCTCACATTGGCTACGATGTTGAGCTCCAGGGACATCGTTCACCGTCGCCTTCTCTGAAATCGCTGCGTTGGCAGACTAAGAGTTCGGGTCAGGGCATCTCCGAAGTCGGTAGTGTTACAACGACTCACACTTCTGGTCGTACTCGCCATACGGCGACATGAGGGCATCTGGCCACATGAGACTATCCTATCGCCAAGAGCCGTAGCGAAGACTCCTGAAATCGCCTCAAGCTGTTACTATCCATGGCAGACTTACTTCTGAATAATGGCCACTGCCCTCTACGAATTCTTGGTAACCGAGGATGCTTTCGACGGCTGGCAATACGAATGGCTGATCTGGCCCGTAGGGACTCACCACCTTTATGGCATCTACATGCAATCGGTACGGCCATCAAGCACGATAGCTCGACTCTTGACGTAATGAGGCAGCCCTGATGCTCCATTTCACGTTTCCCAAAGGTCTGCCTGAATCAAGCGGTGGTTGGACGGTCTACGGTGACTTCGAAGTCTGCCTGCTCTAGAGCCTTCATCTTAAACAAGCTGCCGACCATGCATAGACTGCGCTTGCATCACGCGAGCGCAACCCACATCGTCGTCCCGAAGCCAAATAATATCGAGTGTCAGACTGATCACGCAATTCAGGGGGCGGCACTTTCCCATACGCTGCCTCTCCTCTACCTATAATGGATGAGGATTGGCAGAGCGCTCCGCGCGCTCCTCGCCTAATCGAACTTTCTTTCTGGGGAACCCATGGCCGCACTGATTGAAGCAATCACCGTAAAACGCAAGATGGTCTTTGAGTTTGAAGGCACTCCGTATTACTGCCTTGAAGCCGAGGTTTCCACGCCCACGGCCCGCGGCGGCCAGACCCTGGTCCGCCTGAAGATGCGCAACCTGCTCACGCGCGCGGTCTTCGACAAGACCTTCAAAGCCGGCGAAAAATTCAAGGAGCCGGACCTGGAGCTGGTCGAGGCCTCCTACCTCTACAGCGATGGCGAAGGCTCGTATTTTCTCGATCAGGAGAGCTTCGATACGCACACGCTCTCTCCGAGCATGGTCGGCGACGCGCTGGAATTTCTGGTCGAAGGCGCGCTGATCCAGCTGCACAAGTTCAACGGCAACCCCATCGGCTTGGAGTTGCCTGCCCAGGTTGAGCTCAAAGTTGCCTACACCGAGCCCGGAGCGCGCGGCAACACATCGGGCGACGTCACCAAGCTCGCCCGGCTCGAGACTGGCCTCGAGATCAAGGTTCCTCTCTTCATTCAAGAGGGCGAAAAGGTCAAGGTCTACACCGAAACCAGGGAGTTCGCCGGCCGCGCCTGAATGTCCTTTCAGAGCGCAGATCGCGATTGAATGATTTTCAGTTCTGCGGTCTGCTGTGCGAGCTCGCCACGCACGGCGAAATCAATCACCCGCCGCAAGGATGGATTGGGTTGACACTCAAGCGAAGGGGCCGTACCCTCAGACCATGGTCGTGCAGCTCACGAACCGAGCAGGAAGCCCAGCTTTCCCAGATCGCCGCTCAGGCAGGCCGGGATGTGGACGATCTCGCGCGCGAGGCCGTGGACCGCTACCTCGACGAAGAAGCTCGCTTTCGCGCCTGCCGTCCAGGAGGGAATCGACGCAGCCGAGCGCGGGGAGCTCCTCACACCATCTCAGGTTTGGGAGAGAGTCGAGCGAGTGCTCAAGTCCTGAACACCAGACATGCCGAATCCAATAGAGGTGAGATGGACCGAATCTGCGGCTCGAGATCTTGAGGAGATTTCCGAATACATCCGAAAAGATCGGCCTACCGCTGCGGGGGCAGTTTCCCAATCCCTCTTTGACGCAGCCAATAGCCTCAGCCTTCTCCCAGGGAGGGGCCGAGTCGGAAGGATCCCAGGCACCCGCGAGCTAATCGTCTCCGGTTTGCCGTACATCGTTGTCTATCGGCTTACGAGCACAACGGTTCAGATCTTACGCGTCTACCACGGCGCCAGAAACTGGCGCGGAACTGCGGATTGATCGATTCCGGCGTATCTCCACCTCTTCACAGTTCTCCCCGTCGCGCGTCCCAGCTAGCAGCTAGAAGCTGGCAGCTGGCTCGCCGAAGCTTCGTCGTAATCTCGCCGGCGCCCATTTCCCCGTCCAATCCCTGTGTGAAGTCGCCGCGGTTGCAAGTGCGCTATCGTTGTCCCTGCTGCGGATACAAGACCCTTGAAGCACCCGGCAGCTCTGCACTTGTGCCCGGTCTGCTGGTGGGAGGACGACGGCCAGGAAGACGACGACGCCTCCGAAGTGCGCCTCACCGTCAACGGCCAGCTCAGCCTCAAGGAAGCCCGCAGCAACTACGCCCAGTGTGGCGCAGCCCATCCCCGTTTTCTGCCTTACGTTCGTAAGCCCCAACCCGCCGAACAGTAACGTGCCTTTTGCGATGCCCGTCCGTTTCCGTCGACCGGTCCCGTCTCGGTTTGACCCCTCGACTGCAAACCCCCGTACCATAGAGACGAGGTATTCCCCCGGCCAAACGGCGCTGTATTGCCTTGAAGGCAGCCCGTGGCCGCATCAGATCGGCGCACGCGCCCGGAAGGTACAACGTTGAGCTCCAGCAGCACCCTCGAAACCAAACCCGAAACGGCTGACTCCGAGCACGAACACGATCACGCCGAAGAAACCCACGACCACTCGCACGGCCCGGTTCTGAATCCCGAATGCACCCGCGAACTGGTCATCGACGTCCCCGCCGACGAAGTCTCCAGCGACATGGCGCAAAGTCGCCGCCAACTATCGCAAATACGCCAAGATTCCCGGTTTCCGCGCCGGCAAGGTGCCGGAATCCGTCATCCGCCGCCGCTTTGCCGCTGAAATTCGCAAGGAAGTCATCGACACCCTGCTCCCCGAGCGCTTCAACAAAGGCGTCAACGAGCTGGGCATTCGTCCCGTCGGCCAGCCGCAGGTCACCGAGCTCACCGTCGACGAAGGCGCCCCGCTCCACGTCAAGGCGGTCTTCGAATTCATTCCCGCCTTCTCCATCGATGGCTACAAAGACGTCACGGTCGACAAGCCCTCGGTCGAAGTCACTGAAGAAGAGTTCCAGCACGAGATCGAGCATCTGCGCGATCCCGCGCCACCATCGAGCCGGTGGAAGAAGACCGCGCGCTCCAGGACGGCGACTGGGCCGAGATCAGCTACAAGGGCCAGATCCAGAATGACCCGGCTGCACCCGCGCCGGAAGCCGAAGCTGCCGGCAGAAGCAGCAGCCGGTCGACGCGGCGAAGACACCCTGGTCGAAATCGGCGGCAAAGACACGGTCGAGGCCTTCACCAACGCTCTGCGCGGCGCCAAGCCCGGCCAGGAGTTGAAGGCTCGAAGTCATCTATCCCGCCGACTACGCTGAGGCCAAGCTCGCCGGCAAAACCGTCGCCTACGAAGTCGAAGTCAAGGCCATCAAGAAGCGCATGCTGCCCGAGCTGAACGACGAATTCGCCAAGGAACTCGGCCATTACGAAAGCTATGCCGATCTCGAGAAGAGCGTCCGCGAGTATCTGGCCAACCGCAAGCGCCGCAGCGTCGAGGCCGAAACCAAAGACCGGCTCTTCGCCGCGCTGGCTGAGCGGTTCACCTTCCCGGTTCCCGAATCGCTGGTCCAGGACCAGATTGACACGCGCCTGGAGCGCGGCCTGCGCGCCCTCGCGGCACAGGGAATGCAGCCCGAGCAGATGCGCAAGCTCGACTTCACCCGCCTGCGCGCCGCCCAGCGTGACAGCGCCATGGCCGAAGTCAAAACCAACATCCTCCTCGACCGCATCGCCGGCGAGGAAAACATCACGGTCAGCGACGAGGAAATGGACAAGGAATTGCAAATCGCCGCCATTCAGTCCCGCGAGCCGCTCGATGCCCTGAAAGTGCGATTGACCAAAGATGGCGGGCTGGCTAGGATCAGGGAGCAACTCAGACGAGACAAGACTGCATCCATTTTGTACGAACGCCTGCCCGCGTAAACGGAGCAAGCACTCAGGGCTCCGACGCTGGAACCCTTGAAAACACAGCCCGACACGGGCACAAGAAAGCTAGCAGCTAAAGGCTAGAAGCTAGGAGCTGAAGAGGAAATGGCATTGGTTCCCATGGTGGTTGAGCAGACGAGCCGGGGCGAGCGCGCCTACGACATCTACTCCCGTCTGCTGCGCGACAACATTATCTTTCTTGGTACCCCTATTGACGACCAGGTCGCCAATCTCATCGTCGCCCAGATGCTCTTTCTCCAGGGCGAGGATCCCGAGAAAGACGTCTCTCTCTACATCAATTCTCCGGGCGGCTCCATCACCGCCGGCCTCGCCATTTACGACACCATGCAGTTCATCAAGAACAACGTCGTCACCTATTGCATCGGCCAGGCCGCCAGCATGGGCGCGTTTCTTCTTCTGGCCGGAACCAAGGGAAAGCGCTTTGCCCTGCCCAATTCGCGCATTCTCATTCATCAGCCGTCCATGGGCGGCTTGAGCGGGCAGGCCACCGACATCGACATTCATGCGCGCGAAATCCTGCGCATCCGCGAAATCACCAACAACCTCATCGCCCGCCACACCGGCCAGCCCCTCGAACGGATCGAGCGCGACGTCGAGCGGGACTTCATCATGAACGCGCAGCAAGCCAAGGAATACGGGATAGTGGACGAGATTATCGACCGGCCTCCGCACCGTAGCCGGATATGCGGATTTGGACTAAACTCGTTCTGGGGGAGCCGATCACAATGAAGACGCGCACGGGGCCTGAAGAAGCGCTACGCTGCTCGTTCTGCCATAAGTCGCAGGACGCCGTAGCCAAGTTGATCTCGTCGCCCAGCGACTACCCTCGCGCCTATATCTGCGATGAGTGCGTGGCCGTTTGCAACTCCATCCTCGAAGACGATCGCAGCGGCGAGGCCCCCGCCACCACCGCCGGCCATCTCCCCAAGCCCACTGAGGTCAAGGGCTTCCTCGACGATTACGTCATCGGCCAGGACCAGACCAAGAAGAAGCTCGCCGTCGCGGTCTACAACCACTACAAGCGCATCCAGATGAACAAGGCGCGCAACAGACGAAGTCGAGCTCTCCAAGTCCAACATCCTCCTCATCGGCCCCACCGGCTCCGGCAAAACCCTCCTCGCCCACACCCTGGCCAAAATGCTCGACGTGCCCTTCGCCATCGTTGACGCCACCACGCTCACTGAGGCCGGCTACGTCGGCGAGGATGTCGAGAACATCATCCTCAAGCTCCTGCAGGCTGCCGACGGCGACGTGACCCGCGCCCAGCAGGGCATCATCTACATCGACGAGATCGACAAGATCGGCCGCAAGGACGAGAACCCCTCCATCACCCGCGACGTCTCCGGCGAGGGCGTGCAGCAGGCCCTGCTCAAGATCCTCGAAGGCACCGTGGCCAACGTTCCTCCGCAGGGCGGGCGCAAGCATCCGCACCAGGAGTTCACCGCCGTCGACACCACCAACATCCTCTTCATCTGCGGCGGAGCTTTCGTCGGCCTGGAGCGCGTCGTAGGCCGCCGCGTCGGCAAGAAGGCCCTCGGCTTCCGCACCGTCGATGCCGACGCCGATCAGGCCACCACACGCTCCCATCGCGACACCGAACTGCTGCGCCAGACCGAGCCGCAGGACCTCATCAAGTACGGCCTGATTCCCGAGTTTGTCGGCCGCCTGCCCGTCATGGGCGTCCTCGACGAGCTCGACGAAGCCGCGCTCATTGAGATTCTCACCAAGCCCCGCAACGCCATCCTCAAGCAGTACCAGCGCCTCTTCGAGTACGAGAACGTTCGCCTGCACTTCACGCAGGAGGCGGCGTGCGCCGTCGCCCGCGAGGCCATGGCGCGCAAAGTGGGCGCCCGCGGCCTGCGCATGATCCTCGAGGAGCTCATGCTCGACCTCATGTACCACCTGCCGTCGAACAAGCGCGTCCGCGACATCGAAATCACCAAAGATATGGTCGAGCGCCGCGATCTCTCGCTCTGCCTGCTGGAAAAGGCCGGGTAAGACAACTTCATTCCTCTCCGTGGCCCTCGAATTTGGAGCTTCGGAGAGGACCCCCAGGAAAGCCCAATTTACGCGACCCCTTTCGCCCTCGGCGGAAGAGGCTTTTCGCGTTCGGGTCTTTGCGCAGCACCCGCATTCTGAGAATCCCCGACCCCGCATCGAATACGATGAGAGTATGAACCCTGAAAATGAGGGGAGCTGTCGAGCCGGAGTTCGCGCCGGCGTGGCCGAATCTCTCATCTCGAGTGTCTCAAAACCACGCGGGCGGCTCATCGCACTCCTGCTATCCTCCCCGGAACGTGCAACGGAGCTTGGTTTGTCTGCTACGAAGACGGCGCTGACCCTGTTGTTCCATCGCTTTTTGCCGGGGTATCGGCTTGACCATTTACGATTCGCCCGTTTGCAGCGCAGCCTGTGGGGATTGACCTTGACGGCGCTGTTTGTTCTCACGGCGGCGCGGCCACAACAGCCGCCGGCTACGACGGCCTGGCAGGGAGCCTTGCGCGATGCCGCGGGTGAGCCTCTCCCTCAAGCCACGATCCGGCTGGCGGGCAATGGAGCCGCGGCGGAAGCGGTTACCGGCGCCGACGGCCGCTTCCGATTCGCGGCGCTGCAACCGGGGCAATACAGGCTGACCGTTGAGGCCGGCGGCCGCAAGGCCGAATATGCGCTGCCCATTGAGATCACTCCGACCGCCGCTCCCGCAATGCTCTGGCTCTCAGAGCGCGGTGAGCTCACAGTTGGCGGCCAGCAGCAGAGCAGCGCCACTGGAGGCGAACAGCTCTCCAGCCAGGCCGTGAGCGAACTGCCGCTCAACAAGCGCGATTTCAGCCAGTTGCTGTTGCTGGCTGCCGGCACCATGACCGACGCCAACGGCGCCACCAATTTCACCCAGCAGTTCGCCATCAACGGCCAGCGCGGGGTTGAAGCCACCTTTGCCATGGACGGCGCCGACATCAGCGATCCGGAGATGGGCGGATCGACCTTCAGCAACTTCAACGTGGACGCTGTCGAGGAGATTCAATCCAGTTCCGGCTGGATGCCCGCCGAGATTGGCCGTGGCGCCGCCGGCTTTACCGACATCGTTACCCGCTCCGGCGCCAGCGGCTTTCACGGGTCGTTTTTCGAGTTTGTCCGCAACTCTGCCTTGGATGCGCGCAACTATTTCGACCACGCCACACCCGTCTATCCCGGGCGCATCCCGCCCTTCCACCGCAACGAGTTCGGATTCACCAACGGAGGTCCGGTCTTCATACCGCTCGTCTACAACGGCCGCAAGCGGACCTTCTACTTCGTCCAATACCAGGGCTTCCGCCAAATGCTTGGAACTACGCAGGTCATGCCGGTGCCAACGGCTGACGAACGCGCGGGCCTCGATACCTCCGCATATCCCGGCGATGTGCTCGATGTTCCTGTAGATTCCGGGATCGCGGCCGTGCTCAAACGCTTTCCGTTGCCCAATTACGCCGCGGGCGCGTTCGGCGCTTACACGTTCGCAACCCCCTCGACCGTCACCACCAACGCGAATCAATATTCCGTCCGCATCGACCACAACTTCAGCGCCAAAGATCAGTTCTTTGCGCGCTTCAACGTCGATAACCTCGCCGGCCCCCAAACCAATCCCGACCAAACGGCCATTGATCCGTCGTTCGGAGTCACTTACATCGATCGCCAGCGCAATGTCGTCGGCACTTATACACGGACAGTTTCACCGCGTCTGGCTCTTGTATCTTCCCTAAGCATCACGCGCTCCACGCCCGGATTTCCCGCGCCCAATCGCACCGATCCCGCGATCAAGTTCAACGACGGGTTGTTTGAGGCGTTCAACTCCGCCGCCGGCTCGGTGATGCAGGCTTACGGAAACCTCTTTCAGGGGCGCCAACTCGTCACCTATGCACTTGGGAGGCACGCATTCAAGGCAGGATTCGAGGCGCGGCTTAACCGCGACACCACGTATTTCGGAATAAGCCCTGATGGCGAATACGACTTCGGAGGAGGCACAGCGTACGCCACCGAATACATCTCGTCAAAGAGCGGCACGCACGATGTTCATCCCGGCGATCCGTTGCCGGACACGCTTTCAAGCTTTCTCTCCGGCAGTCCTTTCGCTTACACCGTGGCTATCGCTCCTCCCTACTTCTCCAACGGCGCGCATATCGGCCCGGCGGCCATCAGTCGCAATAACGTAAGCTTCTTCGTGCAAGATACATTCAAAGTGAACAGCCGGTTGACTCTGGATTACGGCGTGCGCTGGGATCTCTATACACCCATCAGCGAACGGGCGCGACGGACTTCGAGCTTTCTCACCGTCAACGGCGCGCAGCAGTTTGTCATCGACCCGCAGCCGGGTTATAAGACCGACTGGAACGCGTGGCAGCCCCGCGTGCAGGTCTCGTGGCAGGTTACCGGCAAATTACTGGCGCGCGCCGGCGGGAGTATCATGACCATCCCGCCGAATATTTGGCAGGATAACTTTCTCACTGGGTCAACGCCCTTTGCGGTTTATCCACGCCTGCTCTCTGCCGCGGGCGCGCCCATCCGTTATGGATTTCAGATCATCCCGGCGCAGGTTCCTCCGGTCTACACGCCTTCAGGGCAGAATATCTTTCCCAGCGAAAGCGACGATCGCGTCGCTCCCAACACCGTGATGGACGTAAACCGCTATGAACAGGACCTGGCCGCACTCACGCCAGGCGGCCGCGTGAGCGATTTGAATCTGAGCGGCATCGATCGCTCCTTTGGCAACGCCACCCTTTTCACCTGGACAGCGGGTTTGGAGCGCAAGCTGGGCAACCTGACTGCCGATGCAAGTTATGTGGGCACGGCAAGCGAAAAGCTGCCCTGTACCAGCTTTCCCAATGCCTATCCCGGCGCCAGCCCGGCCTTCGCGCGCTATACCACATTTGACGCCTCCGGCAACGTTACCGGCGGCTTTGGCGTAGAAAACATCGTCACCGCAACGGCTCACTCCACGTATCACGCATTCCAGGCCTCGCTTGCGGGAACCATCGCTCACGGAGGTCCGGGCATTCAGGCGAGCTTTACGTGGAGCAAGTCGATCGATGACAGCAGTGGCGTGAGCGGCGGCACCGGTTCGACCGGCGCGGTGGCCATACCAAATCCCCAGAATCCTTTCGACTATCACGCCGAAAAGGGCCCGTCGTCCTTCGACGTAACCGACGGCTTCAGTCTAAGCGCGGCTCAGGACCTCCATCTCGATAGGTCCCGCTTTCTGCGTTTTGCCGGTCGGAAGCTCACGGCGGGGTGGGAGCTTCTGAGCATCCTTTCGCTCAGCTCCGGTTCGCCCTTCACCGTTTACTCGGGCATCCAGCAAACCGGCGCCGGTTCCAACGGCGTCGACCGGCCTGATCGGATTGCCACGCCGCATCTCTCAACTGCGCGGAAGGTACGCGAGGATTACTTTGGCGAGGGCGCGAGCAACGCGGCGGATTTTTTCTCGATCCCAACTCATGTCGTGGGCGGCACCGGGCCAAACCAGGGGCGGTTCGGTACGCTCGGGCGCAACACTTTCCGCGGACCTGCGTTTTACGACTACGATGGTGCGCTAATCAAGGACACGCCCTTCGGCGAGCGCAAGAGCGGAGTCGAGTTGGTCGATCTCCAATTCCGCTCGGAGTTTTTCAACCTCTTCAACATTGTCGATATGGGTTTGCCCGCGAATATCATTGCCGGGTCCGGGTTTGGCGAAATCAGTAGAACCGCGGGCAACTCGCGCCAGATCCAATTCTCGCTGAAGCTCATCTATTGAATGAGCAACGAAGCTGTCCAACATTAGACGTACGCGTCCCGCCCGCAGACGCATGATCTTTCCGCAATCTTTAACCTTTTGCTGCGCTGTCGTTCCCGCGTCTCCGCACTGCAACTTTTCCTTGCGTAAACGTGTCTTCATACCCATCGGCCGTTCAGCACCGTCAAGGCCGCAAGGGAGAAACCAACGTATGAACGCAACCAAGGCAACCATCTTTCTGGGCGCGCTGCTTTCCGCGGGCATGGTGCTCGCGCAGGCGCCTAACTCGAACCAGGCCCCCGCTGCCAATGCGCCGCAAGCCGCGCCCGCGCAACCGGGCAACTTCCACCACATGGACCCCAACCAATTCGCCGCGCATCTCGGCCAACAGCTGGGCTTGAGTAGCGATCAGGTGGCGCAGATTACGCCCCTGCTCACGGCTCGCCAGCAGCAGATGCAGGCCCTGCGCGCCGACACCTCGCTCACTGAGCAGGATCGCCACTCCAAGGCACGGGCCATCAGGCAGGACACGAATAGCAAGATCGAATCGGTCCTGAATGATACGCAGAAGCAGCAGTTTGAGCAGATGCTTGCCCAGCGCCGCGCTCACCAACGCAACCACCAGGCTCAGCCCCCGGCTCAACCCCAGGCATAAGGGCATGGATTGAGTCCAGCGGATGCCCAGGTCTCGGGGCCTCAACGAACACGGGGCCCCCGGCGAGCACCGGCTGCTCCCTGGGCCGCTCACTGAGTAACGGGACAGGCCTTCGTTCACGGGGCAGCGATTTTGAAATCGAAAGCTGGAAGGCTCACCGCTTTTCGAACGTCACACAAAACCGATGAAGCGTCCGGCCGTAACCACGCCGGCCCATATCAGGATTGAAACTGCGCCTGCAACTTTTGCGGCGAGGGGCAGGCGGCGGCTGTCATCCCAAGCGGCCACATTGCGACGGACGGCGAAATGAAAGATGAGAGCATGAACCCCAGCGAGACAGATCAGGAGCATCTTCACGCGAAACGCGGGATTGGCATACATTTTGGTCGCTTCCGACGAGAAGAGCATTCCCCCGGTAATCACCTGCACAGCAAATCCCGCCCAAGCCCAGGGAATCAGCCGCCCTGCAAGTTCTGAAACCCGCGCCCCCCGCAAAGCCCATCCAAGCAGCCGAAGATCGAATGCGGAAACAGTTCCCACAAGTGCCGCCATCCCCAGCAGGTGTACGGTTTCAATAATCGGAAACAGCCACAGCGACTCCCGCACGCTGGCGCCGACCGGTGTGTCCTCCAGCCACTTGCAAAACGCCATTATGCCGTGCGCATCCATAGTTCGCCTGTTTAAGGCCTGTCCCTCAGCGTGTGCAAAAGAAGTGCGGATGCAGAGTGAAAAACGTGCCTGAGGAGGTATTGAATTGCCGCCACGTCGCGCAGGCATCGGCCCACAGCGGAAGGAGAAATACTTCAGGGCTTGCCTTCCAGCGACCGTCCGTCAGGAAGCCAGATCCTTCCCACGGAAAAATATGTCGAGCCGTCCTTCGCCTTGAATCCCTGCACAGTGATGTGGTCCCCGCGCTTCACCGTCGCCGGTGTCCAGCCGCCGTACTTCGACAGCATCCCCAGGCTCCCTAACTCGAGCTTCCAGTTCGCAACCTTGCCTTTGTCGTCTTTGATGTTTGCAAAGATGAACGCATGCGGATTGATCCACTGAAAATCCGTGACCACTCCTTCCATCCTGACGGTATGCGTGGTGTCGAACTCTGCCAGACCATGGTGTGCCCAAAGAGTGGGAACACCCAATAGAATCCCTGCTGCCGCGAGAGCAATCACCGTCTTATTCCGCGTTCGCGATCCCCGCCAGGCTCCATGAACTCTTTGCAACAACTTCATCATCTGGTTCCTCGTCAAAGAAAGATTCGTCGATTGAGAACTGAAACCTTACCCAGAGCAAGAAGTTTGATTTCGCAAATCAGGCAATCGCAATCGCCAGTCGAACGGCAAGCCGTTGGGCGGCCCTGAAGATCGATCAAGGACGGCACGGCATCGGAAAAAGCCGCGAAGCTCGCTTCCATTATAGTTTGACCCACGATTGCGCCCGCACTCTCCGCGTCGTCCGCCAATGGGTTGGATTCCGCTCAAACCCGGTTTCCTCCACCGCGTGCCCTGGGGATATGATGTCTTCACCAGCTTCAATCAGGAGGCGACGATGAGCGATCAGAAGAAGATTTCCGCAAGCGGCCAGGGACGCCGCGCGTTTCTCAAGGCCGGCGGCGCGGTAACGGCAGCAATGCTTGCGCGGACCGCGATAGCGGAGACGCCAAAGACCCTTCCCGGTCTCCCGTCGAACCCCGTCACGCCCTTGCGGCTGCCCACGCGCAACCTGGGCAAAACCGGCTACAAGGTGGGGATCTTTTCGCTCGGCGGCCAGGCCGCCCTCGAGCAGGCGAACAACTTCGACGCCGCCGTGCCCATCATCGAGCGCGCCCTCGACCTGGGCGTCAACTACATCGACACCTCGTCAATCTACGGTGGCCCGGAGCGCTGGAGCGAGCAGTACGTGGGCAGGGTGATGGCTCACCGGCGCAACATGGCCTTCCTGGCTACCAAGACCAAGGAGCGTACGCGGGACGGCTCCCTGCGCATGATTGAGAAGTCGCTCGAGCTGCTCCAGACCGATCACGTGGACCTGTGGCAGTTGCACGACATCGGCACCCTGACCGATGTAAACGAGGTCTTCGCCAAGGGCGGCGCAATGGAGGCGCTGCTGGAGATGAAGGAGCAGAAGGTCGTACGCTTCCTGGGCCTCACCGGCCATTACCGCCCCGACGCGCTCATGGAAGGCATCCAGCGCTATCCGTTCGACACGATTCTGATGGCCATGAACGCTGCCGACCCGCACCACTACAGCTTCAACTCGGCGCTTTTGCCGCTGGCCGTCGAGCGCCAGATGGGCATCATCGGCATGAAGGTGCCCGCCCGGGGCCGCTTGCTGTCAACCTGGACACCACAGCCTATCCAAATCCAGGAAAAAATGTGGGAAGGTATGGTTCCGGCGCCCACTCCCGGCACGCTGACCATGCGCGAGGCCATGTACTACACGCTCTCGCGCCCGGTGAGCACCATCATTATCGGCTGCGACACCATCGCGCAGCTCGAAGAGAACGTAAAGCTCGCCCACGAGTTTACGCCGCTGAGCGACGTGCAGGCTGCTGCGATGGTGGCCAGGGCTGAGCCGGTAGCCAAGCCGTCGCTGTTCTTCCGCTTTTACGATAGGCCATAAGGGCGGCGCACCCGCTCATCTCCCCTGGTGTTGTGTTTCACAAATGGCTATGCAACAAATTGTCATTCTGAGCGGAGTCTGGCGCGTCTCTTTGCGCCAGACGAAGTCGAAGAACCTGCTTTTGGAAATGCTCGTTCCATGTCAAGGAATTTCGGAGACACTATCCCAGTTGGCTCACCTTCACATGGAGCGACGCATAGTCCGCCGTCCCCAGTCCCCGTGCGGCGGCCATCGCGAGATAGGAAAGGTGCTCGGGGTCAAGGTTCCAATAGGCTTTGGCCACATACGCGTCGATCGCCACCGGGTCGGTGCCTGCCACGAGCGTCTTCTTCACCGACACGTCTTCGGGATTTCCACCCGTCGGCCCGTTGCGCATGAGCACGCGATAGCAGTCCATCAGCGTTAGCGTCGGCAGCATAAAACTGGCCAGGTCCACCAGGCTCTGGTGTATCTGCTGGTGCAGCCGGTTGCGCTCTCCGCCCAGAATCCCATACCAGTTCTTCATTCCGAGCGTGGCCCCGGTCAGCATGTGGTGCTTGGCGATGGGCAAATTGATTACCTTGTCGGCTTCGAGAAACGGAGTGAAGACGGGCCAGTTCTTGAGCACCACCCCGCCCATATCGACTTCGCGGAAATGGTCGGCATCGGGCAAGATCACCTCCGCGCCCTCGGCTCGCGCTGCGGCCTGAATGCCCGATCGCTGAAAGCACCGCCGCGGCTCGTTGCAACTCACGTCAGTCACAATCACGCGCCTCGCGCCCGCCTGCCAGCACTGCCGCACAACCTCTGCCACAAGCTCGGGATTGGTGTTCGCCGCCTGTTCCGGCGTGCGGTCCCACGCAATGTTCGGCTTCAGGACCACAACGTCCTGCTTGCCGACAAAGCGGCTGATTCCGCCCAGATTTTCGAGCGCCTGTTGCACCAGCGCCCGCGGTTCGCCGTTTTGCACTACCGTGATCTGCGGCCACTGCGCATCGGCAGCCACGCGATGATCGCGCCGCGCCTGCGCGGCCTGCTCAGGAATGGGATGGCGGCTCTGCTCGCTCAGCCAAATGCCCGCGCCTGCCGCGCCCGCCGCCACGCCACCCACGCGCAGCAGTTGCAGCATTGCCTCGCGCCGCGTCATGCCGGCCGCGGGCTGCGCCGCACTTGCATCCAGGTTTGCCGTTCCCTCATCCTTCCCGGCCATGGCCATTCTCCTCGTCACACTTCCACGAGCCTGATGCGCTGCGGATCGTTCGTGCCCAGCCGGTGCGCTGCGTCGGCGGCCGTAGCGATGTATTTTGGCGCGCGCCCCACAGCCTCGAGCGTGGGCATTCCGGCCTCGGCACGCTTGCGCTCGATCATCTGCCACGCCGTTTGATCGAGCGCCACCCGGTCCTCGCCCACCACCAGCGCATTGGGATACCAGAGCCGCTCCGGACGGAAGCCCGGGCCCTCCGTCATACACCGACGTAATGGCGTCGCCGATGGTAAACCACACCTTCTCGCGCACTGCCGGTATGCAATTCACATCGGCCACGGCGGGATTGCAGTTGTTCCCGTGCAGCTCATACGGCCGATCGACCACTCCGTACATGTTCTTCATCGAGAACGTCACGCCGGCCATCTCGTGGTCTTTCAGGATGGGCAGGTTGATCACCATCGCGCACTCGCGCGTCAGTATCTTTGCCAGCCGAATGCGCGCCGATCCCCACGAAACCTGCTCGTCTTCGTAGCCGCCCACGTCGTTGCCGTAGCAGCGCACGCGGCTGGGATCGGTGTTGACGGTCATGCCGCATGCGTTGAGGCTGCGCGCGTCGCGCTCCCACACCAGAATGTTTCCCGCGCGCACGCCGGCCTGCTGCAAGCGCTCGGCAACCGCCAGAGTCAGCGCCGCGTGTGTCGAGATTCCGCGCCCACCCAGACCGTTCACCTTGAGACCGATTACTCCGCCGGCAAGAATCTTCGCCGGAATCACGCTCTTCCATGCCTCCACCGGCTTGTCCCGCCCGGTGTACGCAGCCATGGCCATGTCCAGCAGATTCAACACGCGCTGTTCATCAACCTGGGCGCCCGCCCCATGTAGTGACGCATCGCGTGCGATCACCACCCGTGACTTCCCCGCCGCAGCGTGCTGCTCCATGACTCCCGCCAGCGCCAGTTTGTCTGCCGCCGCCGCCGACCCTGCCAGCACGGCGCCCGTGACTGCCCCCTTCAAGAAATCTCTGCGACTCTTCATTCCACCTCGCCTCTGTCTTGCCGCCCGTTCCGCGGCCGCGTCCCTTAGAGCTTCGCCTCCACGCCGTGCGCCAGCGCAATGAGCGCCTGTTGCGTGCCGGGCGTGGCCTCATAGGCAACGATGC
Source organism: uncultured Acidobacteriaceae bacterium (assembly GCA_963701835.1). Classification (GTDB taxonomy): domain Bacteria; phylum Acidobacteriota; class Terriglobia; order Terriglobales; family Acidobacteriaceae; genus Telmatobacter. The sequence goes on from CAVPBL010000021.1 coordinate 323,990, forward strand.
GCACCAGGTACGGGCCCTTGCGAAAGGTCACGCTTTGCTCGTACGCGATGCCGGCATCGCCCACTTGCACGTTCATGGCATCGCTGGATTGGCCCGCCTCCAGAATCTTGCGCGCGCCTGCCGAATCACCCATGGTGTAAACGTCGACAAATGCCTCCAACGAGCCTTGATACTTGTAGTCCGATGTCGTCGTTGAAACCACGCCGGCCTTGAGATACTGCTCGGCGTCGCCGTCGATGTACCGCCAGAGATCTTTGGCATCGTAGACGCGCGTTTCGCCCGTCTTCTCCCACCCCGCCACCGCGCCCGACGCTGGGAGCGGATCGACGGCCTTCTTCTTGCATCCAACGCCTGCGGCCACGGCCGCAATCGCGAGCGCCACAATGGCTACGTTCCATCTTGCTGGCCCAAACGTTCTCAAGAGAGTCTCCTTTACTTGCGAGTTAGCAGTATCTGGCTGCTGGGGGAGCGGCTTTCGCCGATGCTTGTCACGTAAACGGCGGGGCGCTCCTGCAGCGGGCATGCAAATTCGCATGCGCCGCAGCCCACGCAGCGGCTGGGATCCACGCGCGGCTGTTTCAGCGTCTTCGTGTGGCCCGCCGAATCCACCACCTGTGCCTCCTCAACGTAGATCGCTTTGGGCGAGACCGGGCACCACTCTTCGCAAACGATGCATTCGGTCGCCATCGCCCAGGGCAGGCAGCGCCCACGGTCGTAAAACGCCGTGCCCAGCCGCACCGGCTGACTATGCGCGGCGCCCACGTCCACCACCCATCCCTTTTCTTTCGCAGTAATCTGCCAGATCGCCCCCGTCGGACACGCCCCCGAGCAGAGCACGCAACTCGGCTCGCAATAGCCGATCCGCGGCGCCAGCGTCGGCGACCACAAACCTTCCAGGCCCGCCTCGTCGAGCGTGGGATGCAGCGCATTGTTGGGGCACACCTTCATGCACTCGCCGCAGCGGATGCAGCGCGCCAAAAATTCCGGCTCATCGAGCGCGCCAGGCGGCCGCAGCAATCGCTCGTGGCGGCTCTTGCCCATGCCGGTGTTGGCGCGCATTAGCGGCACCACCGCCGCGCCGGCCGCCAGGCCCGTGATCGTCCGGCGCCTGCCCAGGTCGGGCGAAGCAACTTCCTTCTCTTTGCGGAAGAACCGAAACGTCAGCGCATGATCAGGGCAACTGTCCACGCAGTTCATACACATCACGCACTCTGACTTGCGCCAAGGCGCGCCGCCGATCGGGTCGTCGCCACCCTGGCAGTTGAGCAGGCAGCGGTTGCAGTTGTTGCAGCTTTCCGGGTCCTTGTGCAGGCCCAGCACACTCCAGCGCGACACCGCGCCTAGCAGCGCGCCCAGCGGACAAATTGCGCGGCACCACAGCCGCGTGACGCGCAGGCTGGCGAAGAGAATCACGACAAACAAAATGCCCAGCACAAGTCCCTGCGCAAAGTGCGACTGGCGGGAGTCGAGGACAAGGGCGGCCAGGACCGCATGAATCACTTTGCTTGTCGATGCGACTGCGCCCACGTGGCTGTGCTCGAGCGGTTCCAGCACGGCGCGCGCCGCGAAATTGAAAGCCGGAAGAATCGCCAGCCCGATCGACCGCACCAGCAGACTAAAGGGATCGAGCCACCCAATCGCCATCGACCCGAACGCTGCGGCGACCAATCCCGCGATCAGCACGACATACTTGATCGTCTGCCAGCGCTGGTATCGATTCGATTCGATGCGTTGCTTGCCGCGCTTCGACTCGGAAGGCATGTTGCCCACGAAGTGCTGGAGCGTGCCCATGGGGCAAATCCAGCCGCAAAAGAAGCGCCCGAGAAACAGCGTGGGCAACAGGATAATCAAGCTCCACGCCAGCCCGCGGTAGAGCGCGTGGCTGGCGAATGCGTTCGCCACGGCAACCAGCGGGTCCCACTCGAAGAACAGCCGCACTGGTGCGAGCAGGTTGATGTCGCTGGTGGCGCCAGGTACGCCGCGCTGCGACGTGAAGACCAGGAGCGCAAGGAACAGGAGCAGAAAAAAGATCTGCGAAATCCTGCGCCATCGCTGCCATCGAGAACCGTTCACGCACTCCTCCGCACGCCGCGCGTAGATTTGAGCTTTGATCGCCATCATCAAGGCTCAGGCGAGGCCCCAACAGTGACCCAGATCACGTTTTAAGAGAGGGGACCGCAGCGACACGGTTCAGCAGCGCGCAAAAAAGCGCGCAGCGCAGTCCATTTGTCACAGATGGTTGATCAGCGACGCGATACACGCCGCGCCGAATCCGTTGTCGATATTGACCACAGAGACATTGGGCGCGCAGGTGTTCAACATGCCCAGCAGCGCGGCCACACCGCCCAGCGAAGCGCCATACCCCACGCTTGTGGGGACGGCGATCACCGGCGCGTTCACGAGGCCGCCGACCACCGTCGGCAGCGCGCCCTCCATGCCGGCGCACACGATGAGCACCCGGGCGGATTGGAGCGTGTTCTGCTGCGCCAGCAAGCGATGAAGGCCGGCCACACCCACGTCGGCCACCAGCTCCACCGTGTTGCCCATCAACCGCGCCGTCACCGCGGCTTCCTCGGCCACAGGCAGGTCGCTTGTCCCGGCGCAGATCACACCCACAGTTCCCTTGCCGGCAGCCGGCTCCAGTTGCATCAGCGTGATCGCCCGCGCCGTTTCGTGAAACTCCGCGCGCGGCTCCGCGCCGTGCACTGCCTCGTACACCTCGCGCGAAGCGCGCGTCGCCAGCACGTTGCCGCCGGCTTTGGCCATGTGTGCAAAGATCGTGGCCACCTGTGCCGGTGTCTTGCTCTCGGCAAAAATCACCTCTGGCATGCCGGTGCGCAGCGAGCGATGATGATCCACTTTGGCGAATCCCAGGTCCTCGAAAGGCAGCCTGCGTAGCTGCTCCAGCGCTTCGGCCACGCCGGTGCGGCCCTCCCGGACCTCGTTCAAAAGCGTCTCGATCGTTGCTCGGTCCATCAGTGTCCCTTCTTTGCCGGCGCGCGCTCGTGCTCGCCGAAGGCCCGCATCGCCTCCTGTATTACGCGCTTCAGCGGAACCGCGTGCTGGCGGGCAAGGTTGCGGCAAACCTCGTACTCCGGCGATGCGTTTGCAACCTCGCCGGAGGGCCAGCGCGCAATCTTGATCTGCACCTTGCCCCATTCGGTCTCGACCTCCGCGAACTCACGCGCCAGCGCCACCTTGTTTTCGAGGCGCCAGCGCAAGCCAATACTCGTGGTTTCTCGTAACAGCAAATCACGTAGCGCGGGCAGTTGGTCAGGACTCGAAAGCACAGTCATCTGTACGCCAGTGCGCCCTTTCTTCATCTGCACTGCAGCCCTGTAGACATCCCACGCGCCCGCCTCCAGCAGCAGCTCGCTCACGTAAGCCACCAACTGCGGAGTCGCGTCGTCGATCACGGTCTCAATCACGGCAATCGGCTCGGCGCCTGCCGCTTCCTCTTGCGCCTCGCCCACAAGAAGCCGCAGCAGGTTCGGCTCGCCCGGTGTGTCGCGGCCTCCGGCTCCGTAGCCGCGCGCTTCCACGCGCATCGCCGGCAGTGTCGCGTAGCTCACATCCAGCATGCGCAGCATTGCTGCGCCGGTTGGCGTCACGCGCTCCATCGGTGGGCCGGCCGCATACACCGGCGCGTCGCCCAGCAGCGCCAATGTGGCCGGAGCCGGCACCGGCAGCGTGCCGTGCTGGCACTTTACCGTTCCGCTTCCTACATTCAAGGGCGACGCCATCCAGCGGGCCACGCCAAGCGCCTCGCATCCAGCCGCCGCGCACACAATGTCCACGATTGTGTCCACCGCGCCCACTTCATGAAAGTGCACCTGCTCAACCGGGATGGAATGAATCGCCGCCTCCGCTTCGCCTAGCAATTGAAAGGCGCGAGCGGAACGCTGTTTCACCGCATCCGCGAGTGGCCCAGCCTGGATAATCCCAAGGATCGTCGACAGCGATCGATGCAGCGCATGTTCGTGGCTCTGATGCTCATGCGCCACTTCGTGTGTGTGGCCCTCGTGCGCATCGTGCGCATGGTCATGGCCGTGGTGCTCACGGCCCTCGTGCGCGTGCCCATGATCACCATGTGCATCTTCATGATCGCGTGCTTTTTCTGATCCCTGATCCCTGTTCCCTGTTCCCTCGGTGAGTACGTCTACTTTCACCGCCGCCAGCCCGCCGCGGCTCACCTTGCGCATCTCCAGGCGCGCGCCCACGTTCAGGGCCGCTGCAGTGTCGGTGAGCGCCTTGAAAGGAACGCCCGCATCCACCAGCGCGCCCAGCAGCATGTCGCCGCTGATCCCGGAAAAGCACTCCAGATAGCCGATTCGCATCGCTCTGTGATTCTAAATTGCCAGAGGCCTGAGCTGGGAAATGAGAGCGCCTTATGCGCCCCGCCGCGCCAGCACTTCGGCGGGCAGAACCGCGTTCAAGGAGCCGGACCTGAAACCGGAGCAATCGAGCGTGACGTACTGGAATCCGGCCTGGTTCAGCGCCGCGGTGATTGCGTCCAGCATCTCTATCGTCAGCGCGCGGGGCAGCTCATCGCGCGCAATCTCCACGCGTGCCAGCTCGCCATGATGGCGGACGCGCAGCTCGCGAAAGCCCAACTGCCGCAGGCTCTCCTCGCCGCGTTCCACCTGTTCCAGAACCTCGCGCGTTACGGTGCGGCCGTACTCCACGCGCGATGACAGGCACGGCGCCGCTGGGCGATCCCACACAGGGTAGCCGGCCGCCTTGGCCAGCGCGCGCACCTCCAGCTTGGTCAGTCCGGCTGCGGCAAGCGGCGCCAGCACTTCGTGCTCCTCCGCCGCGCGTTGGCCGGGGCGAAAATCTCGAGTGTCGTCGGCGTTCATCCCATACGCGATGTGCGCGAAGCTCAACTTGCCAGCTAACTTCTCCAAAACCAGAAAAAGCTCGTCCTTGCAGTGGAAGCAGCGGTTGGCGTCGTTACGCGCGTACTCCGGCCTGTCCAGTTCTTCCGTGGCAACCACCTGCAGCGGCATCCCCTGCGAACGGGCAAAGGCACAGGCCTGTTCCATGTCGCGCCGGGCGAGCGAAGCCGAGTCGGCAAGCACCGCCAGCATGCGCGAGCCCAGCACGCGATGCGCCGTGGCCGCCAGAAATGCCGAGTCCACGCCGCCCGAGTACGCCACCATCAGGCTTCCCAACTGCTTCAGCCGCGTCTCCAGCACGGTCAGCTTTGCCGCCGTATCCGGGGCGACGGCATCCGTGCGTTGCTCCACCCCAGCTTTCGGAATCTTCGTTTCCGGGCTCGCCGCCATGTCTCCAATTATACCGTTGACCGTTTTTTCCCCGTGCCGCCGCGCCCCGCTCTCGAACCGGACAGGCGCGATTCGCGTTTGACGCCCCCGGCTGCGGGCAATAGCTTGGAAGAGAGCGAACAATCGTCGATCGGGCTGTCTCAAAGAAGGAGGCTGGATGCACCACAACTTTTCTCCCCGGTTTTGGATCGGCTTCTTGGGGATAGCGTTGGCCATCGCATGGAGCGCGGCGCAAGCCCAGGATCTCAAGAGTTTCGAGCAGCGCATCACCGTGAAGGTCCTCCCCAACGGGCTCACCATCGTTATTTGCCAGCGGCCTGAGGCGCCGGTCTTCAGCTACACAACATTCATCGACGCGGGCGACGTGAACGATCCTTCCGGCGAGAGCGGCCTGGCGCACATGTTCGAGCACCTCGCTTTCAAGGGCACAAGCCAGATCGGCACAACCGACTACGCAGACGAGAAAGTGGCCCTCGAAAAAGTGGAGGCGGCCAACGACGCATACGAAGCCGAGTACCTGAAGCCGGTTGGGCGCGACGAGAAGAAGCTCGCGCAGCTCCACCAGGCCTTCGCCGACGCGCAAACCGCGGCGGAGAAATACGTCATCCCCAACCAGTTCACTGAGGTCGCGGATGCCAACGGCGCACACGATTTGAACGCGGAAACCGGGCTGGACGACACGCAGTATTTCTGGTCGATGCCGGAGAACCGCCTTGAGCTGTGGGCGTGGATGGAGTCGAGCCGCCTTGCCGACACCGTGCCGCGCCAGTTCTACAAAGAGCGGGACGTGGTGGTAGAAGAGCGCCGGATGCGGACCGACTCGAACCCCATCGGCCGTCTTCTCGAGCAGTTCCTGGCCACTGCGTACGTGGCGCACAACTACGGCCGCAGTTCCATCGGCTGGCCTACCGAGGTCGGCCAGATCACGGCCACCGAGGCCATGGCCTTTCACAAGAAGTACTACGCCGGCGGAAATATCGTCGTTGCCATCGCAGGGGACGTGGACCCGACGACCGAGTTGCCGATGCTCGAGAAATACTTCAGCCGCGTTCCCGGCGGTCCCAAGCCGGAGGACATGACCACCGTCGAGCCGCGGCAGTTTGCCGAGAAGTCCGTGGTCATTCGCGAGCAGACGCAGCCGTTCTACATCGAGGGCTATCACCGGCCCAGCTACCGCGATCCCGACGATGCGGTCTACGACGCCATCGGCGACATCCTATCCAACGGCCGCGTCTCGCGCCTCTACCGCAGCCTGGTTGAGCAGCAGCAGATTGCGGCCGAAGCCCAGGGGTTCAGCCCATACCCCGGCGAGAAGTATCCCAGCCTCTTTGCGTTTTACGCTGTTCCTCTCCCCGGCCACGCGCCCACGGAAATGCGCGACGCGATTCACAAGGAGATCGACAAGCTGAAGACCACCGATGTGACCGACGCGGAGCTCCAGATGTACAAGACACGCGCCCGTGCCGATCTGCTGCGCGGTTTGGCGGACAATCAGGGCCTCGCCAACTCGCTCGCCGAGTACCAGACGCGCTATGGCGACTGGCGCGAGTTGTTCCTGCAGCTCGACCGCGTTGACAAGGTAACCAAAGCCGACATCCGTCGCGTGGCCAACCAGGTGTTTGTGGACTCGAACCGCACCAGCGCGGAGATCGACACCGAGCCGCCAGCCGCGGACGCGAAGAAGGATGGAGGCGCGCAATGAAGAAGCTATCTTGGCCTGTAGCGCCGGTCTCCAGACCGGCTGTGGTGCGGGCCTCCAGGCCCGCACACTCCTTCGTGTTCGTCGTTTCCGTCCTGGTTGCCGCAATCGCTCCGGCACCCGCTGCGGCGCAGCAGAGCAAGCCATGGGAGCAAATTCCCATTCCGCAGTTGCATGCCTTTCATTCCCAGCAGCCCAAGCGCATTGAGCTGAAGAACGGCATTGTCGTCTTCTTGCAGGAGGATCACGAGTTGCCGTTCATCTACGGTTCGGTCCTCATTCCCGGCGGATCGCGCGAGGAGGATCCGGCGAAAGCGGGACTGGTCGGCATGTACGGTCAGGCATGGCGCACCAGCGGCACGGCGAAGATGGACGGTGACGCGATGGACGACTTCCTCGAAGCCAGAGCTGCGCACATCGAGACAGCAGGCGACGACGACTCCACCGCGCTCTCCTGGGATTCGCTGAAAGGCGATGCCGGCCAGGTCTTTTCCCTGGCCATGGACCTGCTGTTTCATCCCCAGTTCAGCACAGCAAAGCTCCGGCTCGCGCAGCAGCAGGAGGCCACGGCCATCGTGCGCCGCAACGACGACGAGGATGAGATCGCCGGTCGCGAGTCGGCCAAACTCGTCTATGGCGTCAATAGTCCTTACACGCGTCAGCCGGAACTGGCCACCATCGCGGCAGTCACCCTCGCTGACTTCGAGGCCTGGCACGACCGCACCCTCAAGGGCAACCTGATCGTTGGCATCAGCGGCGACTTTGATCCGGTGGCCATGGAAGCCCAGGTGCGCGCGGCCTTCGAGAACCTGCCACCCGTCACACCGGCGCCGCCGCGGCATGACACTTTCACCGGCCCCACGCCTGGCATTTACTTCATCGACAAAGAGGACGTAAACCAATCGAATGTGCAGATCGTCGGACTTGGCATCGACCGCCGTAACCCCGATGTCCCCGCCCTCGTCGTCATGAACGAAATCCTCGGCGGCGGCTTCGGCAGCCGGCTCTTTCAAAAGGTCCGCACGGAGCTCGGGCTGGCCTATGCGGTCGGCGGAGGTTTCGGGCTCGAGTACGACCACCCCGGCGCCTTCAGCGTCGAAGTGCTCACCAAGAGCGCCTCAACCGTCGACGCAACCAAAGCAGCAGAGGCCGAAATCTCGGGCCTGAATACGAAGCCCTTCACCGAAGATGAAGTCAAGCGCGCCAAGGACGACCTCCTCAATTCGTTCCTCTTCCGCTACGACACAAAGGAAAAGATCCTCGCCGAGCGCGAGAGGCTGGAGTTCTACGGCTATGCGGCGGATTACCTTGAGACCTACCGCACGGCGCTCGAAAAAGTGACGCCGGCCGACGTGACCGCGGCAGCCAAAAAGTACATCCACCCCGACAAGCTGGCCGTACTCGTAGTGGGCAACGGGCCGGAGATCGCCGAGATCAAGGGAGGCATTGAAGCTCTCGGCATGGGTTCGCCCAAACCGATCGACATTACCATCCCGCGGCCCGCGTCGCCCCAGACCTCCGGCGGCGCGCCGGAGAAATAACCGGGCAGCGGGAATCGAGCGAGCGGCACAACAGCCGTTCCTCCCGGATGCGGGTTGCGTAAGACACCAGGAGAAAGTGCGATGACGACAAATTCGGACCAGGCGGCAAAGGCGTCGGCTGCAACAACGACGGCCGAACAGGCGTCGCAGGTCACTGCGCGCCAGGCAGCCGCGGCGGCGCGCCTCATGGCTGCCGGAGTAATAATCTACCGCCCGGAGACCTGTGTCATCGACCCCGAGGTCGAAGTCGCGCCCGATACCGTGATCGAGCCGTTCGCGCAGTTGCTGGGCCGCACGCACATCGGCGCCGGGTCCCGCATTCGTTCCTTTTCGGTCATAGAGAACTGCACGCTGGGCAGCGGCGTACAGGTCCTTCAGAGCTGTGTCCTCGAAGATTCCACGATCGCCGATGGCGCGCGCGTCGGGCCGTTCGCGCACCTGCGGCCCGGTAGCGAGGTGGGCGAGAATGCCCACGTGGGCAACTTCGTTGAGATGAAGAAGGCCCGCCTGGGCAAGGGCGCAAAGGCCAACCATCTCACCTACCTCGGCGACGCGGAGATCGGCGAGGGGTCCAACATTGGAGCCGGAACCATTACCTGCAACTACGATGGCGTGAACAAGCACCGCACGCAAATCGGCAAAGGTGTCTTCGTGGGCAGCGATACCAACCTCGTCGCGCCCATCAGCGTCGGCGACGGAGCGTATATCGGCGCCGGTTCGTGCATCACCAAGGATGTGCCCGCCGATGCGTTGGCCGTCAGCCGTAGCCGCCAGGTCACCAAAGAGGGCTGGGCTGCGGCGCGGCGCGCGCGGCGCCAGACCAAGGGGTCGTAATGTTCTGGCGCGCCGTATTGTCCTCCCCGGTTTTCCGCAACTGGATTTCCCGCCGGCCTGGGCGCGGTCTTTTCCGTCGCCTATGCGGAAATCACGCAGCCCAAGCCCGCCGGCGCCCTTCCTCACCAATGGAAGTGACGCCTCAGGTTCGCTCCGCAACGCTGCCACATTCGGGTGATTGAGGGGGGGTGGCCAGAATGATACTCTCTCGGAAAGAGATCCCGCCTGGCGCTCCCCTGACTCCACGGCAGTGCGGGGATTCAGGCGGCATCTTGCTATATTTGTGGGTCTTTCTGCCATTGGCGTCATCGGTTGAGACAGGAGCAGCACCTGGGCGCAACCGGATCCCGGCCATTCGCGCGGGGCAGGAAGACTTCACGGAACTTGAGCCGTGCGCGGCGCGTATTCGGGAGCGGCATTGGCAAGGGACACCGCTCGAACACAAAGCGCAACGGTGCTTTCAAGGTTTGAACCGGAAGAGGCGCATAGCCATATGGGAACGCAAGAATCGCTCATTGTTGCAGGCTCTGCGCGGGGATACGAAGACGACGGAGGCTACCGTTTGGCAATGAGTTTGTCAGACGCGAAGGCAAAGGACTGTGCGGAAAACCTGCGCATCGAAGGCGATCCGCGAGTGCGCAAACCGGCGCGCGTTCTCGTCGTGGACGACGAGGCTCCCGTGCGCACCATGATTTCTGCCGCCCTTGAGCGCCAGGGATACACGGTCCAGCAGGCCGCCAGCGGGCGCGAAGCGCTTGAGGCCCTGGAAATGAGCACCTTCAATCTGGTGCTCACCGACATCGTCATGCAAAACGTGAACGGCATCGCGCTGCTGGAACGTATCCATGCTCTGCAACCCAACCTTCCCGTCGTGATGGTCACTGCGGTTCACGACATTAGCGTGGCCATCGACTCCATGCGCCGCGGCGCCTACGACTACCTCCTCAAGCCCTTCGAGCGCGAGCAACTTTTGAGCACCGTCGAGAGGGCGCTCAGCCATCGCCAGGCGCTCGAAGAGACGCAGAATTACCACCAGAGCCTGGAGAAGATGGTTCGGGCAAGAACCGAAATGCTGCGCCATGCCATGGAGGATCTTGAGCACTCCTACGACGTCACGCTCGAGGCGCTGGGCGACGCCTTGGACCTGAAAGACTCCGAGACCGAGGGCCATTCCAAACGGGTCACGGCTTACGCCATCGCGCTGTCGCGCGCCATGGGTATCCCGCCCGAGGAAATCAAAATCATCGCCCGCGGCGCCTTCCTGCACGACATTGGCAAAATGGCCATTCCCGATGAAATTCTCCGCAAGCCCGGAACACTGACCCCGGAAGAGCAGGAATTGATGCGCGAACACTGCTCGCGTGGCTACAACATGCTGCGCAAGATCCCCTTCCTTGCCGGAGCGGCAGAGATCGTCTTCTGCCACCAGGAGCACTTCGACGGAAACGGGTACCCCAACCACCTTGCGCGGGCGTCAGATCCCCATCGGGGCCCGGATTTTCGCCGTGGCCGACACCCTTGACGCCATTACCAGCGAACGGCCATACCGCAAGGCGCGTGGCTTCGATGCCGCGCGCGAAGAGATCCTGCGCTGCTCGGGAACGCAATTCGACCCCGCTGTGGTCGAGGTCTTCTTGAAGATCCCCAATGAGCTTTGGCAGGAACTGCGCTCGGAAATCAGCGGCCAGCACATGCGCTTCTCCACCTTCGATATGGCCCGAACGCAGGCCGCATCGTAGGGCAAAATCCCAGGCCAACTTCAGAAAAGAAAACCATCGCAGGGAACAGAGGCCTTCAGGCCACTGAGGCCCAGGCCTGCAACGGTCCGGCCTTTAGGCCGGGGGTGGCAGCCCGAACGCAAGATGCCTCGGGCTCCGCCATAAAGAAATAGGAGCCCGATCGGGCGTAGAATGGTGCCATGATGTTCCGGGCCGCAATCGCTCTGCTCGCGCTTGCCGTGCCGGCCTTTGCGCAACATGGCGGCGCGCACGCCGGCTCTTTCGGCAATCGAGGATCCGCAGGCCACGCAGGCTTTTCGTCGCATCCTGGTTTCTCACATCCCGGCAGCTTTGCGCGGTCTGCACCGCCAGTTCGGTACGGCGCCCCGGGTAACGCGGGATTTCGGCGGACTGGCCCGCCGAACTACTCGAGCCTGAGAAGTCCCTACAACGGGAATAGCAGCTCGAGAACCCCCTACAACGGAAATCGCTACGCCGGAAATCGATCGATGCCTGGCCGTTCTCCGAATGATCCGAGGCGTGCTGGCCCGTCTCGCGGCCGCGATCGGGATCGCGATCGATTCGACGCGCGCAGACGGCAGTTCCAAAACTGGTATGTCAACACCTATCCGAATGGGCTCGGATATGGATACCCCTATTTGATCGATCCCGGTTTCTACGATTCCGGCTTCTACGATTGGGGAGATTCAGATAACTCTGCGTCCGGTAGCTCCGAGTCTGACCAGGCCTACGACCAGACCTATGACCAAGGTGGCCCGGCTCCGCTTTACCCGCCCCCGTATCCAAACCAGAGCTATAACGCGCCAACTCAGCAACCCCCTGCCGCGGCGCCGGCTGGACCTTCCTCACCCGAGCGGCTTCTAACCGTGATTTTCAAGAGCGGTCGCGCTCCAATAATGGTGCGGAATTACTTGATGACCACAAAGGTCCTCAACGATCTTGATTCTCAGCACTACGAACAGATTCCCTTGGATCAGATCGACCTGGCCGCAACCCAGCGCATCAACAACGCCGCCGGCGTGGACTTTCAGGTTCCAGGCACATAGCGCGATTGAGACCGTAAAGTCTGGTTTGCCGGTTAACCGGGAACAACTTGGTTCAATCCAGGATGCCTAAAGCGTGTTTCAAAAGTCAGCCTTGTGTCAGGGCACGACCGGGGCACCCCTGGGTCGCGTGCCGAAATAGGCCCGAAAAACAAAGGGCTTTAGCCCCTGCGGGGTCTCGGTTCGCGCCTGCCAGGCCATTTTTGAAACACGCTTTAACAAGCTTCTAGCGTTTTCGCCGATCTCGCCGCAACGCCGACCTGCTTGGGTGTGCAGCAGAGAGAGCAACGCTGGCGAGAAGAACCCCCCCGAGAATGTACGGTGGACGTGCGGATCGCGACAGAGAATTCGCATATGACAGGGCTGCCGCGCCTCCCGCGAACAAGAGCAACGCGAAGCAGATGCTCGTAAGCACGGTGGTTCGTGATCTCCTCATCATCCATGCATTTGTGAAGGCGCCGATTGCAGACAATAAAAGCGCCATGACCGGCATGCGAACCAGACCTTCAGAGGCCGCTTCAAGCGTATTCCGGATTAAGAATCCACCTGGATCGTTCATTTCGCTGGCTGCGAAAGCTTGCCGGAGCCACAACTCGCAGCGTGCCTCGCACGTCAGATCCAACACCAACCCGGCACAGAGCAGTATGAGCGTCCCCACCATTGCGCACCACACACCCGCAGCCACTGCCAGCAAGGGCGAGCTTGTGCGCTCCTGGACAGCCGATCCCGTCGCAGCAAACAACGCAAGCGCCAGGAAGACCGGGCCGATGACGAGTGTGAAGTTTCTGGCCGGTGCAAACAACTCGGTGACGTGGTTGGCGACGAGGACTACGCCAAACAGGAAGCCTGTCATCGTACCCAGGCGAATCGCGACGTCCAACGGTGCACTACTCTGGTAACGCATCCATATGCCCGCAACTCCGTATATCGCTAGGAGTGCGAAGTCCAGCCAAAATAGACGGATTCCGGCTCCCCGGATGGCGGACGGATGGCGCGCGACACTGATTGCAGTGAGCGTGAGCACAATCAGGACACCAGGAATCAGCATGGTTCCGGGCAGTTGCCCCCTGCGCGTCGCGTATGTGGTTCCAGTGGCCACTCGACATTGCTCTCAAAGTTTCCACAAGTCTAATCGGAAGGCCCCATTGACCGTTCGGAGTTGATGTTCGGTAGTCCGTCAGCTCCCCGTAAGCAAACACCTTGGAACCGCCACGGTCCGGCGGCAACGGCCGGCAGACAACCCAAACTACCGGAGAAGCGCGAACGGTAGTATATCGTCGTATATGCACGAATCTTCACCCGCACGCCAACTACCGACCACTGTCCACTGTTCCTCAAAGGAGGTCCCCCATGTCCGTCCTTTCCCCTGAGGCCGCTCGATCCCGACTTGCCCAACTGCCCGGCTGGACAATCGAGGCTGGAGAGCTCGTCAAAACGTTTCAGCTTAACGACTTCGTTGCCGCGCTTGCGTTCGTGAACCGCGTCGGCGAACTCGCCGAAGAAGCCGGTCACCATCCCGACATTGACATCCGGTACAACCGCGTCCGGCTCAGCCTGATCACCCACGACGCCGGCGGCCTCACCGAGAAAGATTTCCACTTGGCAGGCCGGGCGGAGAAGCTCTTAGAATAGGGGCCCGACGGCTATCCACGAAAAACGCCCAGCCTGTTCCGACAACCTGGCCGAAACGCCTCCGGAAATCTGGATTTCTGATTCATTTCTGAGCTTTGGCAAAGTTTTCCACGTGTTTTCCACAGCCCTTCAACGGACCGCCGATTTCCGGCGATGTTCGGCAACGAGACCCGCAGTGCGGACTTGTTGCACCTTTCCCGGAACAGGCGCAGCCTGCATGACCAAGGGAAGTCCATGATTCAAAGTTCTTTGCGCTGGATCAAGCTCGGACCCAGTGGGCAGGAAACCAGTGTCCGGCCACCCGAATGCTCAAAAATATGGCCTTCCGATGGTCATGGATTCGATGAATCTTTGAGGTTTAGGGTTCGCGGATCGCCCTCAAAAGAATTTTGAATTTTGTATTTGCATTTTCCCGAATCTATGCTATCGTGTATTTATTCCGGTTGTGGAGGTGGGTGTAACCCCCTTCAAACCGGAAGTAGATTGCGTCACTGGCCTCCCGGCACGAGCAGCTTTAACGTTCGTGCCGTTTTTTTTTCTGCCTGCGGATTCCCTATTTCACTCGACGATCCGGTGCTCCCTGCTGCGGCATTTCTCACTTTCACCCGCGCGCCAGTTTCCAAACTCCTTCTACTCGCACTCCCTTGCTCCCTTGCGCCCTCGTTCCCTTGGTCCCTGCTTTTCTGTCAACATCTCCACCACCCCGCACCCGCCTCACATGCCCCGTCAACTCCGCTAACCCCGCTAGCGCCGCTAACTCCGCTGCCTCTCCAACCTTGTCAAGCCCCCAATCGCTCGCACACTCGCGTCAAACCCACCCTAACCCCTTGCCTTCTCCGTCACTTATTCGCTCATTCATTTTCTTCCCCAACTTTGCGGTTTAATTTCGCCATTTCGCTATCCTGTATCTAGAGAGCAAAAACAGAGCGTTTCTCCTCCTTGAGAGCTGGTGGGCGGCTCCGAGGGGTGTCGGCTGAGCATTCCGGCGCTCCTTGGGCCGCCCACCTCCTTTTTCAGGAGCCGCTCTTCCCATCGAATTGCACCGCAAGCCGTGCAAAATCCCAAAATGAGCTGCGGTAACCCTTGATTTATGACGATTTTGCGAAATAAGTCCTCTGGAATCAAAGATCTACGGCAAATGATCAACATCAAGTCATTCAAGATCAGGATTTTAACCCAAAACAGGTGGGGGAGGGGGGCCCCCCATCCTTAGAAGCCAACCGGAGTGCAGGTCTGCTCCAGCCTGCCCTCCCGGGGCCCCCGATCCGTGCAATTTCAGGATTTGTCTTACACTGTAGGGGTCGAGGAGTTTCACGATGCATCAAATCAAGAGCCGCTGGGTCCTTGGCTTGGCCGTTTTCGCGGTCACGGCAGCCAGCTATGCGCAGTGGTCCAACCCGGCCGACGACGTTCCCGCCTATCACCCGTCGGCGCCGCTCAATATCCACGCCTTGCCGTCGATTCTCCACGGCGCCCAGTTGACCGGACCGAACTTCCGCTACCCATGGCAGGTGCACGCCTATCAGTTGGCAGCCAGGTCTCGAGCGTCGTCTACCAGCTTCCGTGCAATTGCCGCTGCGATCGCGCCCTTGGCCACACCAGCCTGCGCAGTTGCTATGAAACGACGCACTCCACCGAGTGCTCCACCTGCGCCCAGGAAGGCTTCTACGCCTACTAGCAAGACCAAAGCGGGCTGGACTCCTGCGCAGATCCGCGCCGGCATCGCCAAGCACGACTACGAATCCATCGATCTCGACAAGCAGTAACCGTCCGGCTTCGTCAGACCTTAATTCGGCGTAAAATAAGAGATGCAGCACGAGCCGGTTGCTTCCGGTTCGCTTCCGCTTCACGGGGGCGTCACGGTTTCGACGGGATCGATTGCGGCAGGGGAGGCATGTCGGGGTGTGGGCACCCGTAATCGCCTGCAAAACTAAAGTTGCCAACCAAGAATCTGGCACTTGCAGCTTAATTAACTAAGCTGCCGTCTTCCACGGTTTCGCCTATGGGCTGTGAGCGGACGTCATTCAGTAGGCTGGCGCGAGCGGCTCGGTCCGTGTCGTTTTGCGCGAGATCATCGGACTAGTTCTCGTCGCATCTTGTCCGTTCTTAAGCGCCGTGGAGCGAACCCAATCGGAATCGGACACAGCATGGACTCTCCCGGCTGACAGCGATTTCGGACGCGGGTTCGACTCCCGCCGCCTCCACCATACTTAAGCTTTTTATTTTCTTGCACTTACCAATCAGGGCCTAAAAGTCGGGTCGTTTTTGTGACCGTTTTGTACCCATTTTGTACCAGGGACAAAAAGCCTCCCGATTTTTTGACCCATTTCAGCGTTCGAGCAAAACTCCGGCTGAAGTGGGAGGCCCTCATGGATTCGTTCGTCTTCACCCGTCACTCTTCCGACTGCAAATTCAAACGTGACCGGTTCTGCAACCGCTGCAACTGCCCCAAGTGGGTCGAAGGCAGGTTCAACCATGAGCGCTTCCGCAAGAGTGCCTCGACCAGGGTTTGGGGCGAGGCCGAACAGTTCCGCGAAAAACTGGAAGAGGCTCTGTCGAGAGGGCTACCGCTAGACGGTCTTCACGCGGACTCGATCACGGCACCTGCCGCACCGCCCTCACCTCTTCGCGCCTCGGCGGCTCAACCGCAATCTACGGCCACCGCCTCCGTTCCGATTTCGCCGGGACCGGCCGCAGCCCCACCTGAGGTGAATGCGCCCTCCACATCTCAAAGCGGCACCCAGTCCACCGGTCGGCAGAAGGCGAGAGTTACGGTCCAGAAGGCCGTCGATGCCTACATGACCGACGCCCGCAGCCGAGGGCTCAAGTCGGACACGATCAAGAAGCTCGAGAGAATCTTTGAGAAACAGTTCCTCCCCTGGACAAGGGTGCAGGGACTCGAATACCTCGATGAGGTCGATCTTGACGCCCTGCTCGCCTTCCGCAGCACGTGGACCGAGGGTGCCATCGTCAGGGTAAAGAAGCAGGACCGCGTCATCGGCTTCTTTTGGGACTGCTTCCGCCGCAACTACGTCACCCAGAATCCCGCTCTGTCGCTCAGCAAAATCAAGACTACCCCGGTTCCCACCGATTATTTCCCCCGCGATGAGTTCGATAGGATCATCGCTGCCATCGAAGTTTATGGCGACGCTCGCGGCGGCTTTATTCCGATCAAGGACACCCGTACCAGACTGCGTACTTTGACACTACTGATGCGCTGGAGCGGGCTCCGCATCCGCGACGCGGTGACGCTTGAACGGCACCGTCTGGATGGCGACAGCCTCCTGCTCTATCAAGCCAAGACCGGGCAGGCGGTCTATGTGCCGCTTCCCGCCCATGTCGTCGATGCATTGGTGAATATCCCCGATGGTCCCAGGCCGAACCCACGCTATGTCTTCTGGAGCGGCAATGGAGCCGCCAAATCTGTGGTGGCTGACTGGCAACGAGCCTATCGTCGTCTCTTCGAGCTGGCCGATATCCGAGGGCTCGATGGCGAGCTGAAGCGTTGCCATCCCCACATGTTCCGCGACACCTTTGCGGTCGAGATGTTGCTCGCCGGAGTTCCCATCGATCAGGTCTCGATACTCCTCGGGCACTCTTCGGTGAAGATCACGGAGCGACACTACGCTCCCTTCGTGAAGGCACGGCAGGTCCAACTCCAGAAGAGCGTGCGCAACGCGTGGAAGGTCGGCGAGCCCGCAGGTCAGGGACCAGACAACCATCCGCCGAAAGCCGCACGCCCCACCGGCAAACAAAAGGGGTGGGGGCTGATCGACAACACGAGACGGAAAATCCGGACGGCGTGACCGTCACTGGACGCGGAGGCCGGAATATCCCGCCATGCGGATCTGAAAGGTGGCGTGAACCTGTTCCCAGTACTTGTCGAGGATATGGAAGACGCGTTCGTCCTCATGCTCGTTGAAGACCAGCATGCGAATCCACGAGCGCAGCAGCATCGACTCGATCACGTCCTCTGGTACGCCTTCCTGTTCGCAGTGAAAAATGGCGTGATGAATCTCGTCGATAACGACGGCATTCTCGCGTTCTCCTTCCTCACCGGGAGCAGGCGGTTTCCCGAACCAGCTTCCGTCGGTCGCCCGAGCCGCTTCGATCTTCGCGATTAGCTTCTCGACCGCTGCGCTCGTCGAAACAGGAAGGCGCTGCTCCGGCAGGTCGTCACGGAGCTGGTTCAGCACGTTCCTGACGGAAGCGCGATCGACATAGTCGAAGCGGTGGTGATCGGTCGGGTCCCACTCACTGTCCGCGGCTCTGCTGCGTCTTACGACAACGTCCAGCCACGATTCACGGAAGATCTGTTCCACCGCGAACGAACTGATCCCCTGCTCGTGAGCGGAAAGCACGGCAATCCCAAACTCCGACGCAGCGAATCGTCTCTGCCTGCCGATCGCGGATCGGCCGGACTCGTGATGCAGGCGGAAGCAAAGATCGATGACCCGGCCCTCCATTGCCGTCCGCCGATGGTATTCCTGGAGCAGACGGTCCCACTCCTTGAGTTCCTTCGCGCTCCAATCGTCCCGATTCTCGCTGGTCACAAAATTACCGGTCTTCTCGAATGCGTAAATAAAATCGGGGCTCGCTTTTTCTCTTCGGAACTTGGCGAGCATTTCGGCGCGCCATGCGGTCTCGCGAGCCTCCGCATCCCGGCGCAGCGCTTCGTCGGTTTCAGGGCCTCGAGTTGAGTCCGAAGAATCGACAGTCCGTGCTCTGAACTTGTCTCTCAACTGGATAGCCTCCGAAAGAATCGCTCCCCATGCCCTTGCACTGAATTCTATTTTCTTCCAATCTTGCCTGCCCAAGCGAGCCAGCACCGCTCTGCCGGGGCCCGCGCGCCGGAACGTTCGCGTCAGCCGTCGCCTCGATTTCTTCCATGTAATCGATCAATTTGACCGAATTTCCAACTCGAACTACAGCTACTTTGTGCTGGTCTGATGGATCCGCCGATTCCATCAGCGTTCTCGGCGGTTCGTCATGGCCCGATCAGCGTTATCCGACTCAGGAGAGATGCCACATGGATTTCCAACACGCTCTTAATGGTCCAGAAACCTTGCAGCAACCGGTGGGGTTGCAGGCACTCGAAAGACACTACACCGTGGCCCAGTTGTCAAAGCTCTGGTTTTTCAGCGAAAGCACGATTCGACGCCTGTTTATCAAGGAGCCGGGAGTCATCAAGATCGCTCACCAGCCGACGAGAGTGA
>CAVPBL010000022.1:0-43371 GCA_963701835.1 uncultured Acidobacteriaceae bacterium
GGACGCCCGCACGACAGCCGGTCTCCGACCCCAACGACGTGGACCTGTCGTTGGGGACCCCGGTCTGGAGACCGGCGCTACCTGTGGCACTGCGTGTGCGGGCGGCGAGAAGGCGCGGAGCGGAGCCTGTCCGGCGAGACACCCTGGGTCGCACCTCCCTGGGACGGCGCGGCACTGGCCCGCGGTCCTGTAAAATAAGGGCGAACCGGATGATGCCTTCCCCTCCAGCGGCTGCTCCCCAGGCATCCCGCACCGCGCGGGACCCGGAGTCGCGGGCGCCCGGCTACCCAGACGACAATCCAGTCTCCGGTGATTCAGGTTCAGGGCCTTTGCAAGTCCTATCCGAGACGGCGCGCGGCGCGCTGGATCTCTTTGAAGATCTCGACCTCGAAGTCGAGGCCGGCGAGATGGTGGCGATTGTAGGCCAGTCGGGCGCGGGAAAGAGCACGCTTTTGCACATTCTGGGCGCGCTTGATGCGCCTTCCGCGGGAACGGTATACTGCGCGTCAACCAACGTGGCGTCGCTTTCCGCGCGTGAGGCGCGCGGCCTTTCGCAATCGTGAGATCGGTTACGTTTGGCAGTTCCATTATCTGCTGCCGGAGTTTACTGCGCAGGAGAACGTGGCCATGCCGCTCCTGGCGCGGGGCGTGCGAAGGCCGAGGCGCTGGCGAAGCAGCAAATTGGCTGAGCGAGGTGGGATTGGAGGATCGCGCCGACCATCGGCCCGGCGAGCTTTCAGGCGGCGAGCAGCAGCGCGTGGCGCTGGCCCGGGCGCTGGTTTGCCATCCGCGTCTGCTGCTGGCCGACGAACCTACCGGAGACCTGGATGGCGCGACGGCGGGCCGGGTTTTTGAATTGATTGAACGACTTGCACGCAAGCCACGGGCTGACTTCGATTTTGGTCACGCACAACATGGATTTGGCCGTACGATGCACGCGAATCTTGCGCTTGGAGAATGGAAGGCTGACGGAGATCACAGACGTTCGGCCAAGAGTCGTTCCAAGCTGGAAACTTTCAGCTAGAAATAAGCACCATTTTCGCAGATTTTTGAGTCTTATTAAGTAGCGAGCCTGCAAAGGACTTTCCCTGTTGGCAGGCTGGCGAGGTCGGGATGGAAGTCGGTTCGGCGTAGCTTGACCGGCCGACGCAAGGGGTGAAAGCGGACCCAAAACCATCCAAAAGAGCTGTTCGGAGCGAGGGCTATCTTTTCTATCGGGCCTCCGGCGGCGAAGCAACAGGAAGGGCGCGCGCAGGCTAGGGCCGAAGCCGGGAAGACAACCGGACGGCCACTCCAGCCGAAAGCCTGATTGAGGGAGAACATCATGTTCGAACGGTATACGGAGAAGGCACGGCGCGTGATCTTCTTCGCGCGGTATGAGGCTAGCCAGTTCGGGTCGCCTTATATCGAGACCGAGCACCTGCTGCTGGGGCTGCTGCGCGAGGACAAGGCGTTAACCAACCGCTTCCTGCGCTCGCACGCATCGGTGGAGTCGATCAGGAAGCAGATCGAGGCCCACACCACCATCCGCGAGAAGGTTTCAACCAGCGTGGACCTGCCGCTTTCGAACGAGTGCAAGCGGGTGCTGGCGTATGCCGCGGAAGAAGCGGAACGGCTTGGCCACAAGCATATCGGCACGGAGCATCTGCTGCTGGGCCTGCTGCGCGAAGAGAAGTGCTTTGCCTCGGAGATTCTGCAGGAGCGGGGCCTGAAGCTGGCGCAGATTCGCGACGAGCTGGCGCGCGTGACGCAGGAAAAAGCGCCGCCGCAGCAGCGACAGCGCGAGTCGAGCCTGCTGGCCGAGTTCAGCCGCGACCTGACGCAGGCGGCGATGGACGGGCAGCTTGATCCGCTGGTCGGGCGCGAAGGCGAACTGGAGCGCGCGATTCAGATTCTGTGCCGGCGCACCAAGAACAATCCGGTGCTGATCGGCGAGCCCGGCGTGGGCAAGACGGCCATCGTCGAGGGCCTGGCGCAGCGCATCGCCGACGGCGAAGTGCCGAGCTTCCTGGCCGACAAGCGCGTGCTGGCGCTCGACCTGTCGCTCATCGTGGCGGGCACGAAGTACCGCGGCCAGTTCGAGGAGCGGCTCAAGACCATCATGAAGGAGCTGATGGAGAGCCAGAACTCGATCGTCTTTATCGACGAGCTGCACACGCTGGTGGGCGCGGGATCGGCGGAAGGGTCGCTCGACGCGGCCAACATCCTCAAGCCGGCTCTTTCGCGCGGCGAGATTCAGTGCATCGGCGCCACCACTCCGGCGGAATACCGCAAGTCGATTGAGAAGGACCGCTCTCTGGAGCGGCGCTTCCAGGCCGTGAAAGTGCCGCCGCCGAACGAGGCCGAAGCGATCAAGATCATCATGGGCATCAAGGACCGCTATGAGAAGTTCCATGCGGTCAGCTACACCGATGCCGCGGTCGAGTTCGCCGTGTGCGCACTCGAATCGCTACATCCCCGACCGCTTCCTGCCCGACAAGGCCATCGATCTGATCGACGAGGCCGGCGCGCGCGTGAAGCTGCGCCAGACCTCGCTGCCCGAGGAGATCACCGAGGTGCAGAAGCGGATCAAGTTCATCGTGCACCGCATGGACTCGGCGATTGCCAATCACGAGTTCGAGAAGGCGCGCTTCTACTCCGACGAGGAGCGCAAGGAGCGCGAAAACCTGCGCGCCCTGCGCGACAAGTATCATCTCGACGACTCCGCCGCCGGCATTGTGGGCCGCGAGGACATCGAGGACGTGGTCAGCCGCTGGACCGGCGTGCCCGTGACCAGCATCAAGGAAGAAGAGACGCAGAAACTGCTGCGCGTGGAAGAAGAGCTGCACAAGCGCGTGATCTCGCAGGACAAGGCGATCTCGGCGCTGGCTCGCGCTATTCGCCGGTCGCGCGCGGGGCTAAAGTCGCCGCACCGGCCCATCGGGAGCTTCCTGTTCCTCGGCCCGACAGGCGTTGGCAAAACGGAGATGGCGCGCACTCTGGCGCAACTTCCTCTTCGGCTCCGACAAGGCGCTCATCCGCTTCGATATGTCGGAGTTCATGGAGAAGCACTCGGTCTCGAAGCTGATCGGCTCGCCTCCGGGCTACGTGGGCTACGAGGAGGGCGGCCAGTTGACCGAGCGCGTCAAGCGCTCGCCGTATTCGGTGGTTCTGCTCGACGAGATCGAGAAGGCGCACCCGGATGTGTTCAACATTCTGTTGCAGGTGTTTGAGGATGGGCAATTGACCGACGGCCTGGGCAACACGGTCGACTTCAAGAACACCATCGTCATCATGACTTCGAACATCGGCGCGCGCCACCTGCATGAAGAAGCAGGGACTCGGCTTCCAGAGCGAACGCGAGGACATGGTCAGCGAGAAGGTCGAGGAGCTGGTGAAGAACGAGGTGAAGAAGACCTTCAACCCCGAGTTCCTCAACCGTCTCGACGAAGTGATCCTCTTCCAGTCGCTCAACGATGCGGACCTGATGCAGATCGTCGAGTTGCTGGTGCAGCAGTTGAACATCAATCTGGCGCAGAAGTCCATCACCATCTCGGTGACCGACGACGCCAAGAAGTGGATTCTCGACAAGACGCTGGTCGATCGCAGCTACGGCGCGCGCCCGCTGCGCCGCGCGTTGCAGCGGTACGTTGAGGATCCGCTTTCCGAGGCGCTGATCGCCGGGCAGATTCACGAGCGGCCGGCATTCCTCGAGGTCTATCTCGACGCCAACCAGCTGTTCTATCGGCCGGTGAGCGCGGACGAGACTGCGAGCGAGGAAAAAGCGGCGGGCGTGCTGCTGTTCAGCAACTGATTTACTCCAAAACCAGAAGAAAAGCCCTCGGCGAAAGTGCCGGGGGCTTTTTGTTGGGCGATTCACTAAAAACCCAAGCGATTCGGTATGTGATATATACTTCTCCTTGTCGGCCACTGCAGATTTCATGCCAACTGCGGTCAAGCTCGGCGCCTTTCACCTTCCGCTGCCGCGCGCCTTCCGTGTGTTTTTTCGGACGCCTCTGGGTAGCGTCCTGATTTCAATTGCTTTCGCCGATTCGCACCATGCTTTCGATTTCAGGCCAGCTTGTTGTAGGCCGAAGTTGGCCCGAACGTGCGCAAAGATCCCGGGGCGGCGACATAACAGAATCGACTTTCGTGTATTTCCTGGCTCAAGGTATCCCTATACCGAACAGCGCCGACGAAATAGAGCCGCATTTTCCACGCCGCGATGGAATTCCACCTCTCAGGGTCGTTTTCGCCGATTATCCGAGGGTCGAATTGATAAACCTCGAAGCTTTCGTCGGGAATGAACCAAAGATGATGAACAATCTCCCATTCCGGAGCGGCGAATTGTCCGTATTTCGTTTCGGCAGGAAGGTCATTTTCTGCTTCAATAGAAACCGGTCTAAATGCGGCAGATTGATTGACAATTATGGCGGGAGATTTTCCACGGTTAACGCAGTTGAAAGTGTATCTTGGGTAATCCCCATCCTTTTCATATTTGGGTTCAACTCTCATCCACGGCCGTTCAGCATCAACAACGGCTTGGGCATTCATCAATGCGGCACCGGCGGCCCCCTCGGCTGTAGTTCCTTGCCTTCTTACGGTGTCCAGCGTTCGACGCATTATGACCCGTTGGTGGTCATCTCCTGCGCCTGGCGTTTTATGAACAGCAGGGTACAAATACCGACGCCGATTCCCACAATTCCAACGATAGCCAAGACGATGTTTGGGACATTCTCCGGCGAGATTAGGCGAGAAAGATAGCTGTGCGGCTCATCCGCGGGCCCAACTGTCAAGAACAGTGCGCATATCACCATACGATTCAGCGTAATGTCGAGATTGTAGTCCCGAGGAACAGCACGCAATCGAAGGTAACGCCAAAGCAGGTGGTGAAATCGTATCCGCAGCGATTTGCGACACGCTTTTCGCCTTGGTCGCGAAAAAGGAACTTCAAGTCAAATCGGGTCACAATTCGCGGCTGAATTACATAACCCAAGCGCTTCGGTGTGTGGTCTTCTCTATTTGAATGCCAGCCACGGCCAAGCTCGGCGCCTTTCACCTCTCGCTGCCGCGCGCCCTCCGTGTGCTTTTTCGGGCACCTCCGAACTACGTAGCCCAAGCGCTTCGGTTTATGCTATGCTGTTTTTCATGCCAACTGCGGCCAAGCTGGGCGCGTTTCACTGCTCGCCGCCCCGCGCCGCTCGTGCGCTTTTCGTGCATACTTGAACTACATAACTCAAGCGCATCGGTTCCGTGCTGCAAGCCATTTTTCGCAGTCGGCGGCGAACGGCGCGTGGTTTCATCCGAGAATCAATTAACCCAAGCGCTTCGGGTGAGAGTATCCTTGGTTTATGGCAACAACACGAAAAGGCCGCTTGCTCCAAATTTCACCGCCTCGCGTCATTCGTGCGCATTATGACCGCCGACGGAGGCGGATCTTTATCCATGTTTCAACGGGACTCGATGTTTCCTTTTCGCCACGCGATGCGCAGGGACTTGAAAAAGCAACCGCTGCACAATTAGGCAAAATCGAGATCTCGCCTTCGGGCCTCGGCATTCATTTCCCCAAGATCGACGCAGATTTCTATTTGCCGGCGCTGCTTCTTGGATTCCTCGGTTCACGCAACTGGATGGCGGGCCGCCTCGGTGCGCTTGGCGGAAAATCGAGAAGCGCGGCGAAAGTTGCGGCGGCGAGACGCAATGGCAAGCGGGGCGGCCGGCCGCGGAAGAAGGTCATTAAGGCGGCCGCTTAAGCCGCTTCCCGCTCTTCTCTAACTCAGGGAGAGCTTGAATGCGCGGCAAGTGCGGGCGATTGCGGCTTCGGTCAGGGTGCCTCCGACGAGAAGGCGGCAGGCGTGCTGCCGTTGAGCAATTGAGCTACGTTTGGCAAAAGAGCAGAAGCTACCGGTAAATCGGCCGGGGACCTTTTCGGGCACGCTTCAATTCGAGAACCCAAGCGCTTGGGTTGGCGGCATCTTCTTTCGAAATGCCAGCGACAGCCAATCCTCGCGCGCTTCGCACCTCGCCGCCCCGGGCCGTGCGCGCGCGTTTTGGCATACATTTGGGCTACGGAACCCAAGCGCTTCGGTTTAGGAGGTGCTATTTCTTTGCGCCGGACGCAAGAAACTGCCGGACGCGGAGAAACTTTCTTCAAGCCTTCATCGAAGCTTAAGTGCAATTCTCGCCGCGATGCGTTTCTCCGGGCCGCTACGCGCTAGGCGCTGAAAAGACGGAAAATCCTTCTGAAGCTGAGTGCGCAGTCGAGGGTCTTTGGTTGCTGCGGCTTCATCGAGAATTAGCCAAGAGCGCGCATCGTAATACTTTCCGGGGAGGGGCCATCGGTTACGCTGGTGCTTGTACCTACCGAGGTTTTGAATGCTGCCACTCCCTCCGAGGGCAAGAAGAAAATCTGAGAGTCTCGCAACATCATCGGATGGATGGCCCACAAGTAGCGCCTGTAACGAGCCAAGAGCCCTCGGGCTCACTGCGAAGGTCACTGCCAGCCAAGCCCTGGCAACTTCTTTGGGAATTCTCCTTGCGGAGGCAGCGTCGAATAGGGACTTCAGCCGGGACGACGCCTCCCCGAGCCAATATAAAGCGACGATGGCGGAAGCTCGTCCAAGAGGCCTCCCTGCCTGCCCGTGAGCGTTGCCCCTCGCGAATCCCAGCGCCAGCTGCCGCAATTCTTGGCTCAGCTGCGGTGTTGGATCAAGGAGGAGCAATGATTCGAAGAAGGCGGACTCGGTCGCCTCGAACATGTTTTCGCCCTGGCTGCAGTAATCCTGAAAGATGGCGAGGAGTTGACGACCCCTGTTGCGCTTGGCGGAAAATCGAGAAGCGCGGCCAAAATAGCTGCCGCAAAACGAAATGGCCGGCGTGGCGGCCGGCCAAAGAAAAGTGCTGTAGCCGCTCAATAGCACGGCATGAATATAGCGGCAATCTTCGATTGAGACTGCTATACTGCCAATCACGGAAAGTTGGAAAGTGATTCATGCTCAGCATCGGCGCGTTTGGTTTCTGATTGCGGCAATCGCGATCGCAATCGCACTTGGTGCGCTGCTGGTCCCGCACGGCAACTCCGGTGACGCCGGGGCCTGGTTAGCACTTCTGCCCATCCTTTTGTTTGCCGGGGTAATCTCCCCGCTCAGTCTGCTGTCGCCGATGGCCTACATGTATCTGGGCCGTACGCCTGACGCCCCTCTCCTTCCCGCATCCTTCCAGAGGCCACCGCCCGTCCGGCTTGGTTAAATCTCCGAGAAATTGAACCGGTCTTGCAGAGCAGCTTTGGCTGCATTGCGTCGCCTTCTATTCCCTCATGAAGTCTTGCCAGTCGGGGAGAGCGTCGATGGTCTCTAACCTTCTTGTTCTCATTTCCGAGTTTGCATTCGGAGCTCCATTTTTGGCGATTGCCGCAATCTTTATCCACTACTGTCTGCGACGTGCTGCCTGGAAGCGTAAAAAGCGGCGCGGAGAAAAGAACCCGGGCTTTTGTCCTTCTTCCGCCGCGCTGGGAATGATTTTTCTTTTTTGCGCAGATGTTTTATCGGCCAACTGTGTCCTTCGTTCATGAGGCAAGGCAGGAGGAGAGTGTGGAGGAAGACGATCAAGGCGATCCAGAGCGCATCACAAAACAACTTAACCGCCAGCTCAAACGGATTCGCCGAGGTGAGCAAGTTGGTGTTCTTGTATTACGGCTGTAACTCGAGTCCGGAGAGCGCTGAATCCTCGCATTTCAAAGGGAGCGATGAGAGGCTCACATCACCCCCAGCCATTTACACTAGATAAGCGGAGAACGCCGTGTTTTTCGATAAAATCCTAACCAAAATCTTTGGCACTGCGAATGAGCGGCTGATCAAGCGGCTCACGCCCGGCGTGAAGACCATCAGTGCGATGGAGCCGGAGATCGAGAAGCTCTCGGATGAAGAGCTGAAGGCCAAGACGGCCGAATTCCGGGCGAGGGTCGCGGCCCAGCTTGAAGGGATTACCGGCAAGGACGAGATCAAGACTGCCGAACGGGAGGTGCTGGACGAGATTCTGCCCGAGGCATTCGCTGTGGTGCGCGAGGCGGGCTGGCGGGCAGTGCAGATGCGCCACTTCGACGTGCAGTTGATCGGCGGCATGGTGCTGCACCAGGGCAAGATCGCCGAAATGAAGACCGGCGAGGGAAAAACGCTGGTCGCCACGCTGAGCTGCTACTTGAACGCGCTGGCTGGCCACGGCGTGCACGTGGTCACGGTGAACGATTACCTGGCCAAGCGCGACGCGGAGTGGATGGGCAAGATCTACGAGTTTCTGGGCCTCTCGGTTGGCGTCATCGTCCACGACCTCGACGACAACGAGCGCCGCGCCGCGTATGGCGCCGATATCACTTACGGCACCAACAACGAATTCGGCTTCGACTACCTGCGCGACAACATGAAATTCGAGATAAAGGACTGCGTGCAGCGCGGGCACTACTACGCCATCGTCGACGAAGTCGACTCGATCCTCATCGACGAGGCGCGGACTCCGCTGATCATCTCCGGCCCCACCGACCAGACCACCGACAAGTACGCGCGCGTGCGCCGCTTCATTCCCCAACTCGAGATGGGCGAAGAAGTCGAGTGGAGCGATACGCACCGCCAGGAACAGTTGGGCATCCGGCTGGGCGAGGGCGAAAAGTACTTCAGCGGCGACTACATCGTCGACGAGAAGCAGCGGACAATCGGCGTTACGGACTCCGGATGGGAGACGATCGAGAAGGCGCTGGGCATCGGCAACATCGCCGACGCCGAAAACTGGGAACTCAAGCACTACGTGGAAACGGCCATCAAGGCGCACGCGCTCTACAAGCGCGACGTGGACTACGTGGTGAAGGACGGCGAAGTCATCATCGTGGACACGTTCACCGGCCGCCTGATGCCCGGCCGCCGCTGGAGCGACGGCTTGCACCAGTCCATCGAGGCCAAAGAGGGCGTCAGCATTCGCAAGGAAGACCAGACGCTGGCTACGATCACCTTCCAGAATTACTTCCGCCTCTATCAAAAGCTGAGCGGCATGACCGGCACAGCCGAGACCGAGGCAGCCGAGTTCGAGAAGATTTACAAACTCGAGATCGTCGTCATCCCCACCAACAAGCCGCTGCTGCGCCTGGAAAATCCCGACGTGGTTTTTCGTACCGAGAAGGAAAAGTACAAGGCGGTGGCGGACAACATCGCGGAGCTTCACGAAAAGGGCCAGCCGGTGCTGGTGGGCACCGTGTCCATCGAAAAGTCGGAGCGGCTCTCGGCGATCCTGCAGAAAAAAGGCGTGCGCCACGTGGTGCTGAACGCAAAGTTCCACGAGCGCGAGGCGGAGATCGTGGCCCAGGCCGGGCGGCTGGGCATGGTGACCATCGCCACCAACATGGCCGGCCGCGGCACCGACATATCTGCTTGGCGGCAACGCGGACTTCATGACGCGCAGGGAACTGGTGGACAAGAAAAAGGCGCGGGCCATCAGCGTGGCCGAGGGCGCCATCAACCCCATGGCGCCGCCGGGCTTTCTGCGCTTTTACTATCAGGGCCAGGAGTTCGAAGTCTCCGACGCGGATTGGGCCGAGGCGAATGCGGTCTATGCCGCTGCGGCACAAGAAGAACATGACCAAGTGATCGCGGTCGGAGGGTTGTTCATCCTGGGCACGGAGCGGCACGAGTCGCGGCGCATCGACAATCAGTTGCGCGGGCGCGCCGGCCGCCAGGGCGATCCCGGCGAGTCGCGCTTCTTTCTCTCGCTCGAAGACGACCTGATGCGCATCTTCGCCAAGCAGTGGGTGAGCACGCTGCTGGAGCGGCTGGGCATGGAAGAGGGCGTGCCCATCGAGTCGCGGATGATCTCCAAGCGCATCGAGGGCGCGCAGAAGGCAGTCGAAGCGCAGAACTTCGAGGCGCGCAAACATCTGCTCGAGTACGACGACGTGATGAACAAGCAGCGCGAGGCCGTCTACGGCCTGCGCCGCCAACTGCTCGAAGGCGTCGAACAGCGGGAGATGATTCTGGAGGATTACGTCGGCGGAATCTTGAGCAGCCTGCTCGATGAGTATGCCGGCGAACGCGTCCGCCCCGATCAGTGGGATTTGAAGGGCCTGGGCGAGAAACTCGTCGACCACTTCGGATTGAATTTCGCGGCGTCCGGAATTAAGCCCGAGGCACTCAGCCGGCACGAGCTGGGCGAGGAGATCTTTGCCAAGCTGACCGAAGTCTACGAGGCCAAGGAGAAGATTCTCGGCGCGGCCACCATGCGCTACCACGAGCGGATGGTGATGCTCAGCGTGATTGACGGGCTCTGGAAGGATCATCTGCTCTCGATGGACCACCTGAAGGAAGGAATCAATCTGCGCGGCTATGCGCAGCGGGATCCGCTGGTGGAATACAAGCGCGAGTCCTTCGAGCTGTTCGAAGCCATGATGCTGAAGTTCCAGGAAGACACCGTCGGTTCCTCTTCCGGATGCAGATTCTCGGGCCGGACGGACAGCCCGTGGATGCGGCGCCGCGCCCGCAACGCCCCGTGCCCAAAGCGCCGCCGGTAGCCAGCGCCGCGCAACCGCTGCCGGGGACGGTGCGCCGCGGGAGATCGACGATCCATACGCGCCAACCCTCGACGACCATCGACGAGCTGGAGAAGGAGTTCCACCGCAAGAAGGAGAAGGAACTTGCTGCGGCCAGCCGTCAGGGCGGCGGAGACTCAAGCCAGCCTTCGCAGCGCCGGACGGGCGAAAAGGTCGGGCGCAACGATCCTTGTCCCTGTGGCAGCGGCAAGAAATACAAGAAATGTCACGGAGCGGCGAACTGAGAGAAGAGAGATCAGAGATCGCAGCTAAGCGAACCGAAAGGCCGAGGGAGCGCGCGATGCCGCCGATCTCCGCTCGCCCGCTCCCCGCCGGGGCGGCACGCTCGCTGCCTTTTCAGCGCAGGAAGCGGAAGAAACCCTTCTTCCCGTTCTTCTCGGGGAGCACGCCGGCGGCTGTCTTGGCCATCTGGCGGATGATCTGCGAGATAGATGAGTCGATCATCACCATCGGCGTTGCGGTCTCCCGCGTTCTCCGGGCAGAGGCATAATCATCGGGAACCTTCCACTGCGCGGGCCGGGTCAAGGCTTTGGTGATCTGCGTCTCGTCAAAAAGCAGATCGCTGGATTTGTAGCGGTTCAGCACAATCTGCAGATTCGTCTCGCGTGGTGAAAAACTTCGAGATCATGCGATTGGCGTTGCGCATTTCGGAGATGCCCACCTGCGGCAACGAGGTAGACCGTCGACGGACACGTCGAATAGAGTCGAGTGCATCAGGTCGAGTCGCGATCCCGCATCGACCACCACATAATCGAAGCTCTGGCGCGCAACCGCCAACAGCTTCGTCGATGGCTTCTTTTGCAGGCTGTTTCTCCTCGAGCTCACTCGGAGCCGCAAGCACGGACAATCCCGATCTGTGCTTGACCACGATCGAGGAGAGCATATTCGCATCCAGCCGGTTGGGATATTGCAGAGCAGTGGCGACGGAGTACTCGTTCACCATACCGAGATTGATCGCCACGTCGCCGAGGGGAAGGCCGAGATCGATGAGGAGAGTGTTGCGGCTAGACTCCTGAGCCAGCGCCAGCGCAAAATTGGACGCCACGGTGGTGACGCCGCATCCGCCTTTTGTGCCCAGAAAGACGAACACCTTGCCGGCAGGCCTTTCCTCCTGGGATGGCGCTTCGCGGTGGGCGGAGGCCCGTCTTAGTGCGGCGGCGACTTCAATGGGATCGAGCGGCAGAGTAAGAAACTCGCGCGCCCCGGCGCGCATGAAGCGGACAGCGAGTCTCATATCGACTCGCACCGAATAAGCCATGACGTATGTGTGGCCGCTGGTGCCGAGGCCCTCAGCAAGTATGAGCGCGCGATCCGGCTCGGTGTCTGCGTCGATGATCACAATGTCATATTGCTGGGCCAGTTTTTGATGCAGACGTTCCACATTGGGAGGGAAGCTCGAAAACTCGTGAAGTTGCAGATTGGGATATACCGAAAGAGCAAGAGCAACTGCCTTGCGGTGTTGTTCGTTGGGCCCGAGAAGTGCGACAGTTAATGGGGTCTCATTCTGGGCGGCTGAATCCCCTAAGGCTTGCGGCATATTGAACAGGCTTCTCCCAAAAGCTTATGATAGTCCATCTCGTTGCTGAGACGAGACTTGCCATGACTCTTTCGGGGGAGTACGTAAGGAGGCAACAGGAAGAGACGCTAAGCATTTGAAATGGATGGAGTAAACGGAAGCGTTCGACTTCCGGGGCTGACCAAGCGCAGTTTCGTCCACGGGCGACTTGTGTTGCTTGCGATTGGATCGCCATCCACGACGAACAAATGGGACGCGAGCCGGACCGTGAGCCGGGAGAGGAAGTGAAATTGGTTAGCCGAAGAGCCCTAGCAAACCGTTCTTCTTCGTGTTCTCCGGCAGCCCGCACGCCTCTCTGGCCATCTGGCGAATCACACGCGCAATCGGCGAGCCTTCGAGAGCCAGCGGCTCGGCGCGGTTCTGCATCTCGCGCACAGGCTCTCGACCGTGAGCAGCGCATCGCGCGGATCGCTGTCCATCCCGACAATAGTCATGTCGAAGCCCTGCTCGCAAAGCCAGAGCGCATCGCGATTCGTGGGAAGATAGCCGGGCAGGGCGCGGACCGCACCCGTCTTCGGCCCCGACAGCAATCCAGCAACGGCCCTGAACAAAGCTCTGACCGGGCGCAGTATTTCCGAATCCGCCTTAAGGCAATTCATTCGTTACCAATTTCACTGGTGCGAAACTTTACGGCGCGCTGCCTGCGACGGCGGCAAAGGTCAGATCCTGGGCGAAGCTGTGGTGCTGCTCGCGCCATAGGTCGAAGAGGCGGCCGTAGCTGAGCGTAAGGTACTGGGCAGGATCGACCCCCAGGCGGATGGCTGTGCGATCGATCCAGTCGGCGGAGCCTTCGAGTTCCGCGAAGTTGCCGATGGGGGTTTCGTCGACGACGCAGTGGCCCTCGCCGTCCGTCCACTCGGTGCGCCACTTCTCGTAATGAAAGGCGGCCACGAGGCCGAGCGAAAGAAAGATCTCGGCGAGCGCGTTGCCGTCGGCAA
Organism: uncultured Acidobacteriaceae bacterium; assembly: GCA_963701835.1. Taxonomy (GTDB): domain Bacteria; phylum Acidobacteriota; class Terriglobia; order Terriglobales; family Acidobacteriaceae; genus Telmatobacter. The sequence continues at coordinate 13,079 of CAVPBL010000022.1, forward strand.
TCCCGGTTTCGGTTTCGATGCGGTGTTTGTGCCGATCCTGCCCGCCAGTCCAGGAACCAAGGACCGCTTCCTGGGGGCCTCGGTCGCGCCAAGCTCCGGCGCCGGGGAGCCGCTTATGCGTGAGCGTCCATCGGCCGGCGTAGCTGCGGATGCGGAGGATTTCGGTGCGCGCGCGCATCTGGCGGTCGGGCGTGTCATAGAGCACGTTGCTCTCGAAGCTGCGCGGCGTTTCGAGGTGGAAGCCGGCGGCTTCGAGGCGCGCGTGCGAGAGCGGCGAGGTCGGCGATGCGGAATTTGATCTCGGTTTCGAGGGCCATGGGGTACTGCGAGTATAAAGGCCGGTGGCGGGGGCGGGCTGCCAGCAGCGAGAATAGAAACAAGAATTGAGGCGAGAAGAACGGATTGAAGACGCTGCGGCTCACCATCGATCCCGAACATCTCGAGACGCCGGAAGCGCGCGAGGCGCTGGAGCGCGCCGCCGGCATCCTGCGCGGCGGAGGGCTGGTGGCGCTGCCCACCGAGACGGTCTACGGGTTGGGAGCGAACGCGCTGGACCGGGCTGCGGTGGAGCGCATCTTCGCCGCGAAATCCAGGCCGGCATGGGATCCGGTGATTGTGCACGTGGCATCGCAGGCCATGCTTGAGGGGCTTGTGGAACCTGCCGCGGCGAGCGAGACCGTGCAGCGGCTGATGGAGGCGTTCTGGCCGGGTCCGCTTACGCTGCTTTTGCCGAGGACGCGCGCTGTGCCGGACGCGGTGACGGCGGGCCGGCCGTTGGTTGGAGTGCGCATGCCGTCGCACCCGGTGGCGCTCGAACTGATCCGGCGCGCCGGGGTTCCGGTGGCCGCGCCCAGCGCCAACCGCTTCGGCCATATGAGTCCCACCACAGCGGAGCACGTGCTCCACGATCTCGACGGGCGCATCGATGCGGTGCTCGATGCCGGGCCAGTCGCCGCGCGGCGTCGAGTCCACGGTGCTCGATCCTGCGCCAAGCCCGATGACGATCTACCGGCCGGGCGCGGTGACGGCGGAGCAGATTCGGGACGTGGCCGGGCCGGTGGAACTGCTCCAGGGCGGCGAACGGTTGCAGGAGACGCCGCCCGATGCGCCTGTCGCCGCGCTGCCCTCGCCGGGCGTGGGGCTGCGGCACTATGCGCCACGGGCGCGGCTGGTGCTGATCGAGGCGCCGTTCGGCGAGTTGGGCGCGAGTCTGGCCGAGGCGGCGAGCGATGAGCGCGGCGAGCGGCTGGGCGTGATGCTGCCTGCGGGTGTTCGCGCGCCAGCGGAGATTGCAGCAGACCGAGTTTACGCGTGGGGCAGGTGGGACGCGTCGGAAGAGCTTGCGCAGAGGCTTTATGCCGGACTGCGCGCGCTCGATGGGGCTGGATGCACGGTGATTCTCTGTCCGCTGCCGCCCGCGGAAGGGCTTGGAGCGGCGATCCGAGACCGATTGGAAAAGGCAGGGAATAGGGGTCCGAAGGAATAGGGAGCGAGGGCGCGGGCGCTGAACTCGCTGACTAGCCGTTGTCGCCGAGTTTGTACATGTACTTGATTGCGGATTTGAAGACCAGGGTCGTGCGCGGCCGCGAACCTTGAGCGAATTGCGGTCGTACCACTCGATGCAGCCGTCCACGCGCTCACCATCTTCGAGCACAATCACCATCGGGGTCTGCGACTGAATCTGCTTCTGCAGGTAGAAGAGCTCGGCATGGCGGTTCGACGCGTCCCTTTCCACGGTCTGCGCCGGAAAACGGAAGGGAACCGGAGCAGGGACATTCTTTCTCGTGTGGACCGGAATTCGGCCGGGAGCGAACACGCGCGTTGCGGGCAGAATCGATGGGATGCTCATGGGGAACAATCCTCCGTAAAAAGTGAAAGCCGAAGTTCGAAAAACCGCAGGCGGCGCAAGACAGCGGGGAAAACTCGATCAACCAGCCCGCAGAGGCGTCCAAGCCGCACTCTGGAGAAATCCAAAAAGACCTTGCACCGCGCCGTGGGGGAAAAGAAGGCACTCCCGTGTTGGCGGGAGAAGCGCGTACCTGCGTCCCTGGGCTCGGTGGGAGTACTCGTACCCAAAAAGATGCCGGGGTCCGATGGGGGGTTGCTCTTTTATTGTGCGGGGCGCGGGGCGAATGGTCAAGTCCGGAAAGACCGGGGAGCATGGAAACGAGGGAACAAGAAGCTGGGAACAGGGACCAGGGAACGAGGGCGCGAGGGAACGAGGCAATCCCTGTTTCCTGCTCTCTACTCCCGGTTCGCGGCCAATCCCACGGCCATGGCGTCGAGCGAGAGCGAGCGGAGCAGGTTGCGGCGCATGCCTTGCTCGACCTGGACCAGCGCGCGCGACGCGCCGTCGATCCAGTCGACGGTCAATCCTTCCGCGAGCGCGCCAAGTTCGGCGGCAAGATCGAGGTTGCGGATGAGGGCCGGGGCGCCGGCCACAATCAGCAGCAGATCCTCGAAGAGGCTGCCGAGGGCGCGAAGGAGATTGACGATCTTCTCGTGGCCATCGGCGCCGGCGCGGTAGCTCTCGGTGGCATGGAAGAGCGCGGAGTAGTCCGGCTCCCGCAGAGCCGTGCGCAGGATGACCAGCGCGTCTTGGCGGCTCAAGAGGTAGGCGCCGAGATCGAGCGACAGGGCGCGGCCGACAGCGCCCATGGCCAGGCGGGCGGCAAGAGCGCGGTCCTGCGGCTTGAGCTCGGGGCGGCGTCCGGCAAGGAGCGATTCGAGCTCCGGCGCGGGCAGTGCGCCGAGGCGGTGGACGACGACGCGGGAGCGAATGGTGGGCAGAAGCTCCTGCGGATTCTCAGTGAGCAGGATGAGCGTGGTGTGGTCGGGGGGTTCTTCGAGGAGCTTGAGGAGGCTGTTGGCCGCCTCTTTCATGAAGGCGGACGAAGTGAAGATAGTAAAAGCGCGCCGGGCCTCGACGGGCGGCCGGTAGTAGGCCACGTGGATGGCCTGGCGGACCTGGCCGAGCTTGATCATGAGCTGCGGCGGATCGGGGGGTATGACGAGCACGTCAGGGTGCGTCTGAATGAGAATGCGCGTCTCGCGTTTGTCGGTTTCGCGCAGGTCGTCGCGCGCGGCGACAGCTTCTTCAACCAGTGATTCGAGGTTCGCGGAAGCGGCGATCCGGACACAGTTCGAACAGACGCCGCAAAAATCGGGCAGGCCGTCGGTTTCCGAGGGCTTGAGGCAGTTGACCGTCTGAGCCAGCATCAGGGCGAGCGTGTACTTTCCGGCTCCGCGCGGGCCGGCAAGCATCATCGAGTGCGGAAAGCGGCCCGAGCGCACGCTCTCGCGCAGGTGCGTGACCGTTGCCGCGTTGCCCAGGAAGTCCTGGAAGGCCATGGATTGAGAGTACCAGTGCGCGGTGGACCGTGGACGGCGGGTCTTGGACGGTGCGCCTTGGACGGCGGGAGTGGATGCGGGCGGTGAAAGGTGGCTCGCGAGTTAGGGAGTAGAGAAGTGAAACAAGAGTAAAGAAATGAGACAGTTACGGAGAGAAAGCGCAACGGCGCAAATTGACGGGTCGCGCATTGATTCTAAAGGAGTTGTTTGCCTTAAACGCGACGTGATTTGATGCATTTTCCGGGCTTTTCAGAGATCGATTTGTTGATTCTAAACGAGTTACATGGAGAAGATTCAGCGAAAAGTGGCCAATTTCTTTAATTATTTATCTTTCGCGTTTTCATGCAGTGAAGATGTGGGGTTTGGATCACGAGATAGACAGCCGGACGGGGCACAGGCGGGCCGGACTCCGACGTGTCAGGGAGACGCAGGACTCGTCGCGCCTTGGCTGGTTGGCCGCGCTTGCGCGTGATGGCGAGTTGGCCGGTTGGCTGCATATGAGACCAGTGTAGCCAAACCGGGGGAAATAATCGGCAAACTTGCAGAGAAAGTGAAGGAATGAATAAGTGAAAGAGAATCAGTGAATTAAGTGTCCGAATGATCGGCCAGTTTTGGGCGTAGGGGCTTGACACGACTGGAGGAGGGCAGAAATTTCTCCGAAAAGTGTCAATGACACTTGACAGGCTGGAAGGAAATATGTAAAGTGTAGTTGTCAGTTTGTAAAGGAGACAAGACATGAAATGTTCGACGACGAATCCAGCACAACGGAGGTTCTTGGTACGGTTTGCCTTGTGCATGGCGCTGTATGCGGTGGCGCTGGTGGCGGCGGTGGTGGTGTTTGTGCATTTCCGGCCGTCCGGGGTCGGAGGCTATGTGCTGGCGTTGCTGCCGGCGCTGGCGATCATTGGAATGCTGGTGGTGATCGGAGTTTACCTGTCGGAAGAGACAGACGAATTCATCCGCAATATGCAGGTGCGGGCGCTGCTTGGGGGGATTGGGGGAACCCTTTCGGTGGTGAGCGTGTGGGGGTTCCTCGAAAACTTTATGCAGGTGCGCCGCATGGATCTGTTCCTGGTGTATCCGCTGTTCTGGGTGGCAACGGGCGTTTCGTCCGCCGTGGTCTGGCTGAGGTACCGATGAACGCCGTCGGCGCTCGGACAACAGTTTCTTCAGTGTCACTGTGCAAAGGAAGCCAATCATGAACGCTTGCGTCGGCAGTCCCGCAAAGTATCGATTTGAAGACCGGTTTTTGTTCATTGTCGTGCCCCTATTTGTACTGGATGGAATTCTCGGGATTTGGGGATTCCACTATCACCATCTCCACCCGGCTAGCGTTTTGGCAGTTCTATGCGCCACGGTGCAGTCGTCGCCGATTATCGCCTTCATTGTCATCATCGGCTTGTACCTGGCCGAGGAGAAGGACGAGTTCCAGAAATCCATTCTCGTTCAATCGATGCTCTGGGCCATCGGAGTGACCCTGGCCGCGACCACATTTTGGGGGAGCATGGAGAAGTTTAGCCAAGCTCCGCACATGGATATCGCTTCGGTTCAATTTCTATTCTTTCTCGTTTATATCGTCGCCCTCGCAGCCTACCGCTGGAGGTACAGATGAAAAACCGTCTGCGGACATCGCAAGCGCCCGATCCAATCGGCTCAAATCGAAAGGGGGCCGCTTATGACTGAGCGAATCAAGAATTCGGCAAGGGATCACATGGAAGATCGCATGCTCTTCATCGGGATGCCGTTGCTGGTGGCGAATATCGCTATGGCGATTTGGGGAATTGGCTATGGCCATCTGCACGCGGCAGGCGCTTACCTTCCCGCCATTTTGTTCGCGCTCATGGGTGTCGCATTTATTGTCATCTTCGGCCTCTACCTGAAAGAAGAGCAGGACGAGTTTCAGCGGGACCTCTGGGTCCAGGCGTTGCTGTGGGGCATTGGGGCGACCCTGACCGTCATCACACTCTGGGGATCTCTGGTGGAGTTCGATCTGGCGAAGGGTCTGAAGCTCATGTTCGTCTTTCCGCTGTTCATGTTCATCACGTGCATTGCAAGGCTCGTGCTCAGGCTGAGGTACAGATGAAGAACCGGCTGAAGGTTTTGCGCGCGGAGAGGGACTGGTCGCAGGGGGATCTGGCCCAGCGGCTGGAGGTGTCGCGGCAGAGCGTGAACGCGGTCGAGACGGGGAAGTTCGATCCCAGTTTGCCGCTCGCGTTCAAGCTGGCTCGGCTGTTTGAAAGGCCGATCGAGGAGATTTTCAGCGACGAGGAACAGCGGGGTTAGAGGTGTTGGCGGAGCTAGCGTGGTGTTTCAGAAGTTCGTTCCATAAATCGACCCCGCCAAAAGCAGGTCCTTCGACTCCGTTTGGCCCAAAAGCCGGCCAAACTTCGCTCAGGATGACAGTTCCGTGATGGCGCGAAGTTGAGGGACAGGACACTAGCGGAGTTAGAAGACAGGCCCCATATCGGGGCCTGTTTTGTTTGCGGGGGAGCGAAGGTGCGCAAAGACATCGGCGACGAATAATTCGTGAAGACGCAAAAAATTTCCCGCGCAAAGGCTCGCGGGCTGCTATAGACTTTCCTTGGTCAGGCTTTCCCCAGAGCATTACTGACTAAATCACAACAGGAGAAGGAAGATGAACGCAAGAGTGTGCAGTGTCTTTACGGGCCTGTGTGGGGTCGCGGTGTTCGCGCTGTGTGCCGTTCCGTCGGGCGCGCAGGCATCGGAGGCCAAAGAAAAACCACCGATGTACTCGTACGTCGCCAATTGGCAGCTTCCTCATGAGCATTGGGCGGACATGGCGAAGATTACTTCCGCCGAAGGCCCAATTTTGCAAAGTGCATTGGCCGACGGAACCCTTGTGGGGTATGGCAGCGACACGAATCTGGTGCATTCGGTCGATGGCGAGACGAACGATGTGTGGTGGTCGGCCACGTCGATGGCGGGGTTGATGAAAGTGCTGGACCAACTAAGGGCGGCCGACCCTTCGAGTTCGCCGTACGCGCTCAATCCCACCAAACACTGGGACAACATCTACGTGAGCCGGTTTTACGACTGGAAGCCGGGCTCCTTTACGGGCGGATACGTTAGCGTGGCGATGTATAAGTTGAAGCCGGACGCGCCCGACGAGGCATTGGAGACGCTGAGCAAGACCATGTTTGTACCGCTTCTGGAGAAGATGCTGGGGGACGGGACCATCGTGGAATACGAGATCGACGTCCAGGCAGTCCACACGGATGCGCCGGACACGTTTGCGATCGTCACCGTGGCGCCGCAACCGGAGGGCTTGGATACGCTGCGCGCGGCGATAAGGCAATCGATGAGAAATAACCCGCTGAGCGGCCCGGCATTTGATTCCTTCGTGGACTACAGCGCCCATCGCGATGAGCTGCTGAAAGGGAACGGGACGTACAAGTAGGTCGCGGCAGGGCGTAATCGCGAGTCAGCGAACAGGTCCCGCAAAGGGGCCTGTTCTGTTTGCTTGGGCTCGGTCATTTGCCGGTGTAGATCACGTGCCAGATGGAGCGGGAGCCGTCGTCGGAGACGAAGAGCGAGCCGTCGTTGGCCACGGCGACGCCGACGGGACGGCCCCAGACATCGCCATCGCCGTTGCCGACGGTGAAGCCGGTGAGGAAGTCCTCGTACTCGCCGGTCGCGTGGCCGTCGTGCATGGGCAGGCGGATGACTTCATAGCCGGCGCGCTGGGCGCGGTTCCAGGAGCCGTGCTCGGCGGCGAAGGCGTCGCCCTTGAACTCGGCCGGGAACTGCGAGCCCTCGTAGAAGGTCATCTCGAGCGAGGCGAAGTGGGGCTCGAGAAGGATGTCGGGCGTGATGACTTTTGACTTGAGCTCGGGATGCTTGCCCTCGTGCCGCGGGTCCTGGTGGCCGCCGGACGGGCCGCCCATGTAGAACCACGGCCAGCCGTAAAAGCCATGCTCCTCGACGATGGGTGATGTAGTCGGGGACGAGGTTGTTGCCCAGAGCGTCGCGCTCGTTGGTGGAGCACCAGAGCTGGCCGGTGGTGGGGTTGATGGCCTCGCCGACACAGTTGCGAATGCCCGAAGCGTAGATCTCGATGAATTTGCCCGCGGGCGTGAATTCGAGCACGTCGGCGCGGTGGAATTCTTCGGGGTGGGTGTCGGCGTCGTCGACGTTGGAGTGGGAGCCGACGGAGGCGAAGAGCTTGGCGCCGTCGAGGGAGAAGGCGAGATCGCGGGTCCAGTGGCCGCCGCCGCGTAGGCGTCCGCCGCCGGGCAAATCGGCGATCTGCTCTACTGGGCCGCGGGCGGTGAGGTCGCCGTTGTGATAAGGGAAGCGGACGATGGCGTCGGTGTCGCCGATGTAGACCCACTGCGGGTTGGGGCCAAGGGGATAGAAGGCGATGCCGAAGGGCTGGTGGAGATCGCCGGCGAAGACGGAGGTTTGGTGCGGCTTGCCGTCGGAGCCGACGCCGCGGAAGATCTTGATCTTGCCGGTGGCGCTTTCAGCGAGGAAGAGATCGCCGTTGGGCGCGAAGCGAATGAGACGCGGGTTGTCGAGGCCGGTTGCGTAGAGCTCGACCTTGAAGCCTTTGGGTGCGATGGGCCAGGCGTTGGCGGGGCGGGGAACGATGGTGGGGCCGTTGTCGACGGATTGATCGGGGGCGGGCTCGGGCAGATCGGCGGCGCTGAGATGGCGGCGAATGCCGGGGGATTCGTGGGCCGCGTCAGTGAAGGCGGCCTGGCCGGTGAGGACGGGATAGACGGGGACCGGGTGTTTGGGGACGGTCTTGGCGGCGTCGGGCGAGAGGGCGGCGGCGAGGGTGACGATGGCGACGAAGGCCGAGGCGGTGAGGAGACGATGCAGATGACTCATGAGACCTCTCGATGCGATGAAGTTCAAGGGGGCGAAGTGCGACCGGGGCGAGCAACCGGGGAGTCCGTGGCTATTGTTTTGGATGCGCCGGCGGGGTGGTGGGATCCGGGGAAGAGACAGCGGGATTAGCGGAGTGAGAAGAACGGCAGGGACGTTAGCGAACCTGGAGACTGCCTGTGAGGGGCGTGTCGTTAGAGGATGGTCCGACGAGGATTTCGTAGCTGCCCGGCGCGAGGTTCCAGCGGCTCGCCGATTCGTCAAAAGTCTGCAAAACTCGCGGATCGATTGAAACCGTGACGATCTGCGATTTGCCGGGATCGAGTGTGATGCGCGCGAATCCGGCGAGACGTTGAAATGTTTCGTCGGATCCTTTGGGAAGCGCCGCGTAGACTTCCGCGATTTCAGTGCCTGCCCGCGTGCCGGTATTCCGCACGGTGAAACGCGCGGTTTTCGCCGCTGAATCGACGCTGAGAGCGGAATAGGCGAAGGTGGTATAGGACAACCCGAAGCCGAATGGAAACAGCGGAGTCTTGTGCTCGGCTTGAACCCACTTGTAGCCAACTTCGGCGCCTTCGTCATAGTGAACAGCATAGTTCGAAGCCGGAGCGCCTGTATTGACCGGGGCTGCTCCTTGCCCGCGAAGAGGCGGCGGCGGTGGCGGGATGACTGGATGAGGAAGGTCCTGCTCGCTCTTCGGGAACGTGATGGCCAGCTTGCCGGATGGATCGACGTCGCCGACGAGAACGTTGGCCAGAGCCTTGTGTCCAGAGCTGCCGGCGTACCACGCTTCGACAACGCCCGCGACCTTTTCGATCCACGGCATGGTAACGGCGGATCCAGTTTCGAGGACGACGACGGTGTGAGGATTGGCCGCTGCCACCCGCTCAATCAATGCATCCTGATTGCCGGGGAGCGAAAGATTCTGGAGGTCCATGCCCTCGGATTCCCACTGATCCGCAAAGACGATGGCGAGATCGGAACTCCGGGCGAGTTTCGCGGCGGAATCCAAATTCGTGCCGGGATCGAAATCGATTTTTGTATGCGGCAGTTTCGCGCGCAGGGCCTCGATCGGAGAGGTGGGGAACCAGACGTGGTCTTGCCAGTGCGTTGCACCTTTGCCGGGGGGCATGATGGCATTGCCGCCGGGAGGGTCAACCTGTGCCGATCCTGCGCCGGAGATCATGCCTACGTCGGCGTGGCCGCCGATGATGGCGATGCTATGGACACGGGAAGGAAGGATGGGGAGCACGGACTGGCGATTCTTGAGGAGAACGATGCTCTTCTCTTCCACGCGCTGCGCAGCTTCGAAGCCCTTCTCAACATCCACTACGCTTTTCTGAAGCGGATCGTCGACGATGCCCGACAGAAACTCCGCATAAAGGACTCTGCGCGCGTGATCGTCTATTTCCGAGAGCGGCACGCGCCCGGCATCGACAGCTTCTCGTAACTTTGCGCCGAAGAAGTTCGACATGGGCTGCTCCTGATCGAGCCCCGCCGCAGAGGCCTTTTCCGTCGAGTGAGTTCCGCCCCAATCGGAGATTACGAAGCCTTTGAATCCCCAATCATTCTTGAGCACGTCGCGCAGGGTGTAGGAGTTCTCGCAACCATAGTCGCCGTTGATTCGATTGTAGGAGCACATGACCGCGCCGGGATTGGCGATGGAGATGGCAATGTGAAACGCGAGCAGATCCGACTCCTGCAGGGCCCGTTTGGAGATGATGGCATTGACGAAGTTGCGGCCTGTTTCCTGGTCGTTCATCGCGTAATGCTTGATGTCGCCAATCACATGCTGCGCCTGCTCGCACTTCATCAGATTGCCGACGATCGTTCCCGCCAGCAGAGGGTCTTCGCCGGCGTACTCGAAGGTGCGGCCGTCACGGGGCTCACGGGCGAGGTCCACTCCGCCACCGAGAGTCATGTTGAAGCCCTGCGCGCGAAGCTCGCTGCCAATCAGCGCGCCATACTCGCAGGCGGATTCCGGGTCCCAGCTCGACGCGGCTCCCAGGCTTGATGGCATCGCGGTCGCATATCTTCCGTTGGCGCCGCTATCCCTAACTCCATAGGCCGCGTCGGAAATGACGATACCGGGAATTCCCAGGCGCTTGACGCCCTCAACGTAACCGGCGCCACCGTTTGCCAGATCGGTGAGCGGCGCCTGCCAATTGGCATCGTGAGCCATTCCATTTCCGTGCAGGAGTGCGATCTTCTCGTCGAGCGTAATTTGCTTGAGGACGAGGTCGGCGCGTTCTTCCGGGGAGAGCTGTGGATTCATCCACGGTCGATCGGTTTGCTGGGCAGCGGCATCCGGGGCGGCGTTCTGCGCAACGGCAACAGGAGCGGCAGAGAGGAGCCCGACAATGGCAACGAACAAAAGAAAGGAACAGGGCCTTAACGCACACTTCTGCATAAATCTCCAAGCATGTCCCATGCTACAACCATATCGAACCCCGTGCAGGGATGGGGCGTCTCGGCGCAGGGCAATCGCATGAACGGGCAGCCCTGGCGGCACTTGCCCGCTTGCGCTGCCCCTACGAGGCTGCGGGGCCTATCTTGGTCCGCTTTCCCAGCGTTGAAACGCTGGGCTAACGAACATTGCGCCTACGGCGCGGCGGGACCAATTTTGGTCCGCTTTCCCAGCGTTGAAACGCTGGGCTAACGAACATTGCGCCTACGGCGCTGCGGGGCCTATCTTGGTCCGCTTTCCCAGCGTTGAAACGCTGGGCTAACGAACATTGCGCCTACGGCGCGGCGGGACCAATTTTGGTCCGCTTTCCCAGCGTTGAAACGCTGGGCTAACAAACATTGCGCCTACGGCGCGGGCAGATCGGAGCCACGCGGGCAGGTTGGAACCATTGGAGTCAATGAATTTCCTTCATGCAGTTGCCCTGCGTCTCGTCGCCGGAGATCGCGGAGATGCCGGGGAGAGCGAACTCCGTACCGTGAGCCGCAAAAGACGAGCGCCGCGCTGGTTCCGCGCGCAATCGGCAGGGAAGCTGAAGGCTGGCGGCTGGCAACAGTGGTTCACCCATCCAGCCAGGCAATGGTTTTGTTCGCACGGCGGTGCTATTGTGTGGTCTAGTTTGGCGTCGCAGAAGTTTGCATCGCAAGTCGAAGCCCCGGAAATGCAGGTCCCCGTTCGACTCGGCTCGCCCGGCGCGCCTCGCTCAGGGCAGGCTTTCGACTCGTCCCGGCACGCCGGGACTCGCTCAGGATGACAGAGCATTTTTGATGCGAACTTCAGAGACGGGACACTAGTATTTATCCCTGTGAAGGGCTATATTCGCGGTCGCGCGAGATCGGCGCCGGTTTATGGCTTGACCCCATCAAGCGATCACGCCGCCGGAATTGAGCCAGGAGATTCATAGCGATGTCTCGGCTGAGCAATTTAAAGCGTGCGCTGCAAAGGTTGGGTGAACCGGAGCAGCCACGGGCTGAACGATGGCCCGCAACGGGGCTTTCGGCTCTCTATGGCATCGACTCCGCCTCCAGACCCGCCGGCATCAAAGACGTCAGCGCCTCCGGCGTCTACCTGTTAACTGAAGAGCGTTTCCGCGCCGACGAACTCGTCAACCTCATCCTGCGAAAGGAAGGCGAGCCGGAGGACAGCGCAGAGCTGCGGATTTCAGTTCAGACTCGGGTCGCCTGGCAGGGAGAGGACGGAGTCGCGCTCGAGTTTGTTCTGCCTCCGGGCATGAATCCGGACCTGTGCGGAGCGCTCGTGCGCGACATCGTGAGTCTCAGCGATCCGGATCAAGTCGCGGAGGTGTTTCGTACCCTCCGCATCGTTCTTTTCCTGTACCGCCTCTGCGAGTCCAAGGCCGAGGAAGCGATTCTCCTGCTGGATGGGCGACTGGACTCGGAACGCACTGCAACGCTCTTCAAAATCGCGTTCGCTGCGGAGAACCTGCTTGCCGCAGAACCCGATTCCAGCCGCATGCGCGCCCATTCGAGGCTGGCGGCAAACATTCTGCAGGGTGGGTCCTGGGCTCCGGATGACCTGACGCTGAAGCTATGGGCGGGCCTCCTCGCCTATTCCTGCTCGGTTGATGCGCCGGACGACTCCAATCAAATCTTTGTCGACCTGCTCGTGCACATCACACCCACCGAGGCCAGGATCCTGCTTTATGGATGTGAGCGGGCCTTTAGCCCGGCGGCGGGACCTGAAAATACTGCTTCCGGGTCCATCGTTCTCAGCCCGCAGGAGATCGTTCGGGTAACGGGCATACACGACCTTACCCGGAACGCTACCGATCTCGCCTATTTATTCAACCTGGGATTGATTCAGAACGTCTTCGACTTCACCTCATATCGTGAGATCGACACCTTCGATATCACTCCCAGCCTCCTGGGTCTTGAACTCTACAAGCACTGCCACGGCCATAGCGAAAAGATCGATCCGCATCTCGTGGAAGCGGCCAGAGAGCACCTCGCCGTCTTCTTCCCGCCGCCGATACCCAGCGCTTTCGAAAACTTCACCCCTCTGTCGCCGGAGACCTCTCCCGAAAAGTAGGACCTGACGCCGGCTGTGGGAACGATTTGCGACGCGAGCGAGAGAGTGTGCCAAGCTCGTGCGCCTCACAGATGAGAGAGCACGTTGGCTGGAACCGTGGCGGTGACGATGACGCGCTCGCCGCGCTGATTGACTTCAGCGGTTTTGAGCAGTTGCTTGAAGCTGTTGTTGGCGTCGTTGTCGGCGAGCGGCTCAGAGAGGCTGCGGGCGAGTGTGACGAGCGTGGCCAGGGCGGCGGCTTCGCTGGCGGCTTTGTCTTCGCTGGGGGCGATGTCTTCCACGCGCAGGCGCAGCGAGCCCAGCGAACCGGGCACGGGCAGCGCGGGAGCTACGCTGGCGACGATGGTGGAGTCGGATTGCAGGGGCAGGGCAACACCGAAGACGTGGATGGCGCCGCTTTCGGAGAAGGGAAGGCCGATTTGGCCCACGCCCCAGGCCAGCGAAAGCAGAGGCACGTCGTGGTAGTGGCGCTCGAGGAGCGAGGAGCCTGCGAAGGGCAGCGCGGCGGCGCGATGGCGGTCGAGGATGGAGTGAATCTGCTCCGGCGGTGGGGGTGTTGGAGACGGCCACCATGTCGTAACCGATTTGCGCCACGCGGACGGTGCGGCCCTCGGACGGAACGCTGTAGATGGTGTGGCCGGTGTAGATCTCGCGCGAGGTGGCGTGAGCCTCGAGCCAGGCGTTGAGGCGCTTGCCGGTGATTTTGCCGACGAGGACCATGGAGTAGGCGACGGGGCCGTTGGGTCCGTTGGGATCGGGCATGCGGTGCAGGGCGATGGCCACCTGGTCGAGGTCGCGCTCCGGATCGATGCCGGTAGCGTCAATGAACTGCTGGTACTCGGGGACGCGCTTGGGCGGCTTGATCTGTTTGTGAAAGAAGGTGCGGATGGGCCGGAGGTCGATGTAGACGATGCCGTCGGACTCGGGCAGCAGGCGGGCGGCCTCAGGCGGGGCCTTGGAGCGCAGGAAGACGGCCACGGCCAGCAAAAGCAGGACCGCGGCAACAATGAGAAGCGTTCTGCGCGTGCGTCGGTTCATTGGCGGAAGGGCCGAGATCGAGATTGTCGATAACAGCCCTAACAAGCATATCGAACGAGACTATTGAACGATGGAGAAGGAATAGATCTTTCCGGTGGTGGGCGGATTCTTTTGCGAGCTTGTGTCCTGCGGTTCGAGGAGCCCGTACTCGCCAGGCTTGGTGCTGGGCCCCAGGACGATCTGGTATGCGGAGGGATCGATTTTCGTACTGGAGAAACCGACATTGTCGCGCACAGCGCCGCCAGTCTGGTGCCCAAGGTTCCCAGCCGCATACTGGAACTCGCGTGTAGTGCCATTCACGTGAAGCTGGAGGAGTTCGTACTGCTCGGGGGTTTTGCCGCCAGACAAAAAGAGAATGAACGTGGCAGGGGTTTTGAGCAGGAGCCGGGAACGGCCGCCGGCGATGATACCGTTGCAGTCCTCCTTGATGAGCGTCGCGGTAAAGAGATGCTTCAAGGCTCCGGCAGATTGATAGTTGACGAGATCGGGAAGAATCTCCTGCCACGCGCCGTTCGTGTCCTGGAAATAGACTCCAACACCGCTGACACCGTGAGGAAGGCCGCCAGGAGCAGCAGGATTGGCCGAGGCAGCGTGTGTTGCAGTAGCGGCGGGCGTAGCGCCTGCGCTCTTTATCACAATTGCCGCGATCACCTTGTCGCTGGCACCCGCGGTCTTGAGGGCTATGATCCCATCCGCGGAGGTGTCGTAGGCTCCTGCCGAGGCGTTGATAGTGGAGACGATCACGTCATCGGAGAGCCCCGCTTTCACCATCTTGACGACGGCATCGTTGTTCATCCCCTGCTGGGCGATGAGGAATGGGCAAAGTACCAGGAATAAAACCGCGAAGACATACCTACGCATACAGCTTCTCCTTGTCTTTCCAAACGACAAAGTTGACCAAGGGGAAGCAACTGCATCATCTACCCAAGCGCCGGATTACGCAAGAGGGCTTTTAGGGCATCGCATATTCGGGAAGCGCGAAGAGGCGCGCAAGAGAACGCCCGCCGCGTGGAGTGCGCGGCGGGCGTGGCATGGATGCGAGGGCTGCTACTGGGTCACGGATGAAACTCGATCGCCTTCCTGGAAGCCGGAGCCGGAGACAGGAACGCAGACCGAGGAGGCATCGTCCACATCGGTGGCCCGGATAACGCCCACGGTGGTGGTGAGGCGGCGAATGAACTGCGCCGGTAGCGGGGTCTTTGATCTCCTTGGTGACGCGGAGGACTTGAAGCTGATCGCCCACTTTGACTCCGGCTTTGGCGCCCACGTTGAGGACGATCTGGCCGCCATCGACCGCGGCCACGAGGCCATCGACCTTGATGGTGCGCACGGTGACCTTGGAGGAACTCGATACGAGATCGGCGGTGAGCTTATCCACGGCGGCCTTGGTGGCCTCGCCGATGATGGTGTTCTGGAAGTTGCTGGAGCCGAAGTCCACATTGCCGCCGCCGAAGCCGCGCCAGTTGCCGCCGCCGCCCAGCAGCGAGGTGGAGGAACGGCTTGACTGGCCCGCGCCCTCGCCAACGGCAACGATTTCGCCGGTATCGACGTTGACGATGCGGGCGTTGATGACGACGTTGGCTTTGGTGTTGGAGTGGCCGATGCCGCCCACGCCGAAGCCATGCCAGTTGCCGCCGCTGCCGCCCACGTTCTGGTTCTTGCGTCTCATTGCCGAACTCGGTGATGGCGCCGATGATGATGACGTCAACGCCGGCGAGTTTGCCCAGGCGCGCGGCGGTTGCGGGATCGGCGCGGTTGGAGTTGGAGAAGTTCTGCTCGGCCATGAGCTTGTCGAGAGCCTGGCGCTCGAAGACGGAGAAGGTGCCGTCCTTGACCAGGTTGGTGATGAGCAGGTCAGTGATGCCCTTGCCCACATCGACGTCGGTGCCGAACATGGCGGTGGAGTAGCTTTGGACGGTGGCGTAGTCGAAGTCCAAAACGGCGACGCGGGGTTTGCGCGTCGGAGCGGTCTGGGCGTTGGCGGGCACTAGGGCCAGGCGCGGCGAAGGCAAGCAGAATAACGCCAGTAGGAATTGATCTCTTCAGGTTCATCGGGCGACCTCAAGAATGAAATGGAAGGACGCAAGAAGGGTCGATCTTCCGATGGCGGATGTCAAGGCAAATCATCGGTGGCGGCGAAATAGTCGCCAGACCCGTGGTTGCCACTGGCCCGAGGGCGGCAGGAAGCTGGGCAGACGCGCAACTGGGCGCAACCCGACCCGCGCGGCTGACTCTTGACCCTTGCTGCTTGACCTTCCGCGTTTGCTCGGGTTGCGCGCCTATGCTAACCTTAATTTCTGTGCCGTGTACGCGGAAAGTGGGAGTGTGTCCGCGCACATTTCGGCCTCCGGGAAGGTTTCCGGGTGGGATGGCGGTCCGCAGTGGCCGCCGGAGGGCTGGCGTAGCTCAGCTGGTAGAGCATCTGATTTGTAATCAGAGGGTCGGGGGTTCAAATCCCTTCGCCAGCTCCACAAACCGGAAGCTGAAACGGGGAAACGAAGGCGGCAAGAGTTGACCGGCGAAGTGTGATGTTTCAAGACGCCGGGCCTGTTCTCCGCGGTGATCCCACTCAGGTGCATGCTCCAGAAGGTCCGGAGGGTGTCCGGAGGTTGCGGCGTGCGCGGAAGGGGTGAACGGGTGCGAAGAGTTGGTTCACGATGCAGACGCGTCGGATGGGCACGTACGTTGAGTTTGGGCACAGGTGGCCGAGCGGTTAATGGCAGCAGACTGTAAATCTGCCGCTCCTTGCGAGCTACGGAGGTTCGAATCCTCCCCTGTGCACCAGAAAGACAGGGACTAGGGAATCGGGAACAGGGATCGGTGGCTCGTGGTCAGTGAACAGTGAAGAGTGCCGATGCGGATTTAGACCGGAAGTTCTGGGCAGCTCTGGCAATGTTCGCGGTTTTGGCAGTGCTGGTTTGGTTCACCATGGGCGAGGGTACGGTGCTCGTCTTTGGCAGGCCGGTGGAGTTGAGGCTGGTTCCGCTCATCGTGATTGGCGGGCTGGCATTGCGAACGGTTTTAGCCCGGCAGGCGGAGAAGATTCAGGCAGAGAAGAACTAGCTGGTAGCCTCTAGCTTCTAGCTTCTAGCTTTCGAGTTGCGAAATTGAACCGCATGTGGCTGCACGCCCGCATGATAGAGGCTAGTAGCTGGCGGCTAGAAGCCAGGAGCTTAAAGTTTGAGGGCTGATGTAGCTCAGTTGGTAGAGCACTCCCTTGGTAAGGGAGAGGTCACCAGTTCAATCCTGGTCATCAGCTCCAGAAATACAGCTCTAGCTATTGGCTTCTAGCTCCTAGCTCGTGCAGTGGCGCATCGAACCTCCGAGGCTTGAAGCGGCAAGACGAGCTATGAGCTAAAGGCTAGAAGCTAGAGGCTGGTTTTACGGGCGGGAGTAACTCAGTGGTAGAGTCACAGCCTTCCAAGCTGTTGGTCGCGGGTTCGAGTCCCGTCTCCCGCTCCAGAAATGCGGCTTCTAGCTATTAGCTCCTAGCTTCTAGCTCGTGCAATGGCGAGGCGGGCCTTTGAGGTTCGAGCGCGACAGAAGAGCTAGAAGCTAGCGGCTAGAAGCTAGAGGCTGTTTTTTGAGGGTTGCGAAGGATGTTTGAGCAGGCAGCGATTGCGGTGCAGGATGAGCAGGGATATGCGCAGCTCCACGCTCTGATCGATGCGGCGTTTGACGCGCGCGACGTGGAAGTCTTCCTGAACCGCGTGAAGAGGGCCAGGCTGAGAGTCCGCGATTACGAAGGCATTCTGGAGCGCGGGTTGCTGGGCAAGGAAGCGATCGCGACTGTACAAGGCGCTGCCGGTCTCGGACCAGGCGCTGACGCGCGAGCGGTATCTGCGGCTGGTGGAGAAGGTGCCGCTGGAGCTAAGGCAGAGGTATTTGAAGGTGTACGCGTACTACTGAAAGACATGGACAGCGATCAGGGATCAGGGGTCAGCTAGAGTGGCGGACAAACTGAAGCAGCTCACAGAAGGCAAGAACGAACTGAAACCTGACCCGCTGAAGCTTAACTAAGTTTTGGGGCTGGAGCCGGAACGCCGGCGCCCCGAGGAGCAACAGGCAGTAGCAGCAACGAAAGGGATTGAGAGCTTTTATGGCGAAGGAAAAGTTTGATCGTTCGAAGCCGCACGTGAACGTGGGGACGATTGGTCACATCGATCACGGCAAGACGACGTTGACGGCGGCGATCACCAAGGTATTGCAGAAGCACAATCCGAAGATTGTGTTTCGCTCGTTCGACTCGATTGACAACGCGCCGGAAGAGCGGGAGCGCGGCATCACGATCGCCACGGCGCACGTGGAGTACGAGACCAAGAACCGGCACTACGCGCACGTGGACTGCCCCGGGCACGCCGACTACATCAAGAACATGATCACCGGCGCGGCGCAGATGGACGGGGCGATTCTGGTGGTGGCGGCGACCGACGGGCCGATGCCGCAGACCAAGGAGCACGTGCTGCTGGCGCGCCAGGTGGGCGTGCCCTGCATCGTGGTGTTTCTGAACAAGTGCGACGCGGTGGAGGATACGGAGCTGATCGACCTGGTGGAGATGGAAGTGCGCGAGCTGCTGACCAAGTACCAGTTCCCCGGCGACGACGTGCCGGTGATCCGCGGGTCGGCCTTGGGCGCCTTGAACGGCGAGCCGCAGTGGGAAGCCAAGATCGACGAGCTGATGGAGGCGGTGGACAAGTACGTGCCGCAGCCGAACCGCTCGGTGGATATGCCCTTCCTGATGCCGATCGAGGATATTTTCTCGATCTCGGGCCGCGGCACGGTGGTGACGGGCCGCATCGAGCGCGGCAAGGTGAAGGTGGGCGAGAACGTGGAGATCGTCGGTTTCCGCGAGACGCGCACGACGGTTTGCACGGGCGTGGAGATGTTCAAGAAGCAGTTGGACGAAGGTCTGGCGGGCGACAACGCGGGCATCTTGCTGCGCGGCACGCCGAAGGAAGACGTGGAGCGCGGAATGGTGCTGGCCAAGCCGGGATCGATCACGCCGCACACCAACTTCAAGAGCTCGGTGTACGTGTTGAGCAAGGAAGAGGGCGGGCGTCACACGCCGTTCTTCAAGGGCTACCGGCCGCAGTTTTACTTCCGCACGACGGACGTGACGGGAGTGGCGGAGCTGCCGGAGGGCGTGGAGATGGTGATGCCGGGCGACAACGTGGAGCTGCAGATCGAGCTGATTACGCCGGTGGCCATGGAGAAGGGCCTGCGCTTCGCCATTCGCGAAGGCGGCAGGACGGTGGGCGCGGGCACGATCAGCGAGATTATCAAGTGAGTGAAGCAAGTGAAGGAAGTGAAAGAGTGAAGAGAGTGAAAAAGTGAAAGAGTGAAGAAAGTGAAAGAGTGAAGAAGTGAATGTCGCAAGTTGCTGCTTCACTAATTCCACTTGTTCACTAATTCACTTGTTCACTGATTCACTGCTGACCGAAGGGAAGCAAACATGCGGGAAATCATTACCATGGAGTGCACCGAGTGCAAGGAGCGCAATTACTCGACGACGAAGAACAAGAAGACGGTCACTGGCCGTCTGGAGCTCAAGAAGTTCTGCAGGCGCTGCCGCAAGCACCAGGTGCATAAAGAGACGAAGTAAAGCAGCGGATCGCGGAACAGGTATCAGGTGCTAGTTTGAGCGCGTGCCGGAAGTCGAGAATCCTCGGCGCGAAGCAGGGCTAAGCAAGCTGACGCCTGACTGAAGGCTGTTGGAAAGGGGCGTAAGCTCAACGGCTAAACTGCCGGTCTCCAAAACCGGACTTGGGGGTTCGAATCCCTCCGCCCCTGCCAGATTGAAGCGCAGCATCTAGCTGTCAGCTCTCAGCTTTCAGCTAGCGCGGTGGTAGATTCGGCCGCGACGGTTTGGACGAGTACGATGGAGCTGAAAGCCGACGGCTGAAAGCTGACGGCTGCAGAAGGGTTGGAAGTATGGCGACGAAGACGGCAATTGAAAAAGGCGAGGAACGGTCCGCGAAGCGGCAGGAGCCTGGGGCCCTGGCAGAGTTTGGCGGCGGCGCGTTGGGCAAGTGGAATGAGTTTACGGGCTTTCTGCGCGATGTGCGCGCGGAGATGCGCAAGGTGGTTACGCCCTCGCGGAAGGAAGTGAGAGTGACGACCAGCGTGGTGATCGTCGCGGTTTTCCTCTTTGGGCTGTTCTTCTTTATCGTCGACAGCTTTTTCAGAATCGCCGTGTATGGGTTGCTGGGCCGGCTGGGAGGATCGCAGTAGCCGGTGCGGCACGGAATCGAGAACGGAATGGCAGATGAGTTGGAACAACCCGTAGTGGCCCAGGCAGAGGCGCCGGCGGAAGTGCCGGCAGAGGCGCAGACGGAATCGGAAGTGCGCGCAACGGAACCGGAAGTCCATGCGGCAGAGCCGGATGTGCCCGTGTCTTTGGCAGAACTGCAACCAGCCGAGCCGGAAGTGCCCACGCCTGAGGCAGAGCCGCAACCAGCCGAGCCGGAAACAGAGGCAGCCGAAACAAAAGTACACGCGGCCAAAGCAAAGAAGCCGGGGGCTAAAGCAAAAGCTCAAGCGCAGGCGGAAGCTCCGGCTGAAACGTCCGCGGCAAATGAAGCCGGAGCCGAGCCCGGGCAAGCCGAGCCGGAAGCCGCTGCAGCAGAGCCGGAACCGGAAAAGAATCCGAACTTCAAGTGGTACATCCTGCACGCCTACTCGGGATTTGAACGCAAGGTGCGCGAGTCCATTCAGAGCCGCGTGCAGGCGTTTGGGTTGAAGGACCGCGTGGGTCGGGTCATGATTCCCATGGAGCCGGTGACGGAGATCGTCAACGGCAAAAAGCGGACCGTGGAGCGGGTCTTTCTGCCCGGCTACGTGCTGGTGGAGATGGAACTGGACAACGAGCTTTGGCACGTGCTAAAAGACACGCCCAAGGTGACAGGATTTCTAGGCACCGGCGACAAGCCGGTGGCGCTGAGCGAGGAAGAGGTGAGCTCGATTCTCTTCCGCAGCGAGACATCCAAAGATAAGCCGCGGATGAAGATCAAGTTTGAGAAGAGCGAGCAGGTGCGCATCACCGACGGGCCGTTTGCCAACTTCAACGGCGTGGTGGACGAGATCAACGAAGATCGCGAGACGATGAAGGTGATGGTGACGATCTTCGGGCGGTCGACACCGGTGGAACTCGAGTTTGGCAAGGTAGAAAAGATTGAGTAGTTGCAGCTTCTAGCTACTAGCTTCAAGCTTCTAGCCGGCGGGCACACCTAGCAAGCGCCGGTTTGATGCAAACGCTGAGGCTGTGACACCAAAATTTTGAAAAGGAATGAACCAGCTAGTAGCTAGAAGCTAGGAGCTAGTAGCTGGTTCCGCAGGAACCAACATGGCACCTCCGAAGAAAATTAACGGCTATGTGAAGCTGCAGATCGAAGCCGGCAAGGCCACGCCCGCGCCGCCGGTCGGCCCCGCGCTGGGCCAGGCGCAGGTCAACATCATGGAGTTCTGCAAGCAGTTCAACGCCAAGACGCAGAACAAGGACCAGGCCGGGCTGATCATTCCGGTCGTCATCACGGTTTACGGGGACCGCACCTTCAGCTTTGTCACCAAGACGCCTCCGGCGGCGGTTCTGCTAAAGAAGGCGGCGGGCATTGAGAAGGGCTCGGGCACGCCGAACAAGGAAAAGAAGGGCACGGTGACGGAGAAGCAGGTGCGCGAGATCGCCACGCAGAAGATGCCAGACCTGAACACGGCGTCGATTGATGCGGCGGTGAAGAGCATCAAGGGCACGGCGCGGTCGATGGGGGTCGAAGTAGTGGGGTAGTTCGCGGTTCGTTAGATTTGAACAAGAAGGCCCTCTGGGATGCGGAGGGCCTTTTTGTTTTTATTGCGCGGACGGATTGTTAATGTTGGCTGCGCAGTGATGCGCACAGTTTGACGAGCGGACCGCGGGCGCCTGTTCAACGATCCTTGACTTCGTAGCGTGCGACCATTCCGGCGAGCATGTGGTCACTGATGTGGCAGTGAAAGAGCCAGATGCCCGGAGCGTCGGGCGTCATGTCGGCGGTGATCATCTGCGCGGAGACGACGGATAGGACGTCGGTGCGCTGGCCGGCGACGATAACGGTGTTGCCGTGCCAGTGCGGCGTGTGCGCATTGTTGAAGTCGCCCAGCGTGGACACGTACCAGCGCACGTGGTCGCCTTTCTTCATGGTCATCATGGGCATGTTGCCGTATATGTATCCGTTGATGGACCACTTGACATTGGTGTCGGCAAAGCCCTGTCCGGCAATGGTACCGAAGATCCCGGTCGCGGTGATCGGGCTTGAATTCGTACCGGTTCAGTTTTGAGGGATCGGGGATGTGGGCGTTGATATTGTCGTCGAGATACCAGCTCTCGTTTTCGTTGATGGCGATGAACATGGTGACGAATTCGTGGTCCACGTTTTTGGGACGGCCATCGGGGAGCGCCATGCCGCGCCTCGTGATGACGAGGCCGCCAATCAGACCCGAGGCCACGTCGCGCAGCTCGTCGCAGTGCGAGTGGTAGAGCCAGAAGAGGCTGCTGGGATCGTTGGGGCCGGGGCCGGCGCGCTCGGGAACCTGCCAGGTGTAGGTGTGGGTGACGCCGGGCGCGACGCAGCCGTCGGCTTTGTCTGCGCCGCTGGTGCCGTCGTTGTAGTCCGCGCCCTCGGAGTCTTTTTCGTAGAGGACGCCGTGCGGATGCATGCTGTAGGGGTGGGTTCCGTTGTTCTTGAAGAGGACCTTGATGGTGTCGCCGACCTCTGCGTGCAGAATGGGTCCCACCAGGCCGAGGTATTGCTCCTCGGGCGGGCGCGGTTTGAGCTGGTGAAGGTGGCGTCGGTGTACTCGCGATAGATGGCCTTCTTGTAGACGCGGCCGATGTGGTTGGCGCTGGTTTCGGTAAAGCCCTTGGCGACGGCGTCGAATTCCATGCCCATGGCCTCATCGCGGCCCGATGGCGCATAATCCCAGTTCACCTCGTCGGCGGCGACGTAATAGGTGCGCGTCTTGCCTGCCGATGGAGCAGTTGCAGCACGAACAACAAGAGCGTTGGTGGTGAGAATCAGGCCAGCCAGGCACGTCGCACTAAGCGTGGCGCGCCGAAAAACTCGTACGTTCATCTTTCCTCCCAGGGGAATCAGTTCCGGCCGCATTCAGGCGCGGGGAATATCGGTTTCGCCGGCCAGGGAGACAGCCGGTTGACGGCCTCTGCGGGAGCGCCAGGTCTTGTCGATGCGGGGGGAAGCAAAGCGGGACGTTCCTGTTGCGCCCAACTCAAGATCAGGATACCCGCCATGTCGTGCGTTCGTACAGATCTTTCGCGGTTGTTGCACGGATTTTCTTCGAGACCGGCAAACGGGAAAAGGGGCGTAACAAAGGGGAGGGCCGTTTTGCGTTGGGCGCTCTAAGGCGCGTTGGTGCAGTGAATGTCGAGCTGGGCGTCAGACCACTTGGCATTTTCCTGATGCCCGCGCGGCTCCATGCCCGCCAGGAAGCGGACGCTCTCGACCTGCGGCGTGCGGCGCACCTGGCCTTCACTGGTGACGGTTGCCGTGCCGTCGGCTCCGACATCGGCGGCTCCGGAACTGTTGGCTCCCACCGCGCCGGCCTGGAACTGAAAGTACGCGGGTCCCGGCCCGTCGGCTGTGAAGGGTGCCGACGAGCTTGACCGCGACTGGGCAAACGCCGGTGTAGTGCTGGGGCGTGACCTGGATTGCGACCGAGGTGACGCGAGCATTGGCACCGGGGCTGGCGGAGCGGCTTGTGGAGCGGATGGTAAATACGGGGGTCGCGCCGGCGCGGCGGCAGCATGTGCCCGTGCAGTTGATCGTGAAGCTCGCATTGTTGGAACCTTGCATGGACGCACCGTGATTTCCGGAGGCGTCTTCGCCGATGGCTTCGAGAATTGCGCCGACACCGATCTGATTGCCGAAGCCGGGATCGGGCTTTTTGAACGTGACCACGTGACTCACGGTTTTGGCGCCGGCCGCGGTGAAGGTGACGGTATCGCCGGGCTCCATCTTACCCACGCCAAATTGGTAGAAGACCTTTCCGGGGCCGTCGACGGTGATGCTTCCCGCGAGCCGGATGTTGACCGGGCAGGGACCGGTGTAGTTGGGAACGGAATGGAGCGTGATGGCGGTGACGTTGGTGGTGGGCTTGGATGCGGATTCGCCCGTGCCGAACTCGGCGTGAACGCCGGTCGCTGTGGCCTCGCCACTCACGGTTTTGCAGCCGGCGGGAGGTGCGAGAGCGGACGCGGGCGGCCTGGCGAAGCTGAGCTGCTTGACTTCGAACATCGTGGTGGCCGCGCCGCCGGGCGGGACCATGACTTCCTTGACCGGGAAGCCGCCGGGATCGGCGATCCACGCCGTGACTTTCATCTGGTCGGCGGTCAATTCCATGACTTTGGACGGGATGCCGTTCACGGTCTCCCTGCGCAGCAGTGTGGCGTGGGCGAGGAAGTCCTTCATCGAATCCGCCGAGCTGGTGATCGGGTCAAACTCTGCCGGAACGGCGGGCGAGGTGTAGTCCATCACTGAGCAGGGCACGGAAGGATCGCTGATGAGCTTGGTGTAGATCTTGTGCGCCTGGAAGTCGTAGAGGATGTGATTGTGGAATTCCTTGGCGCGGCCGGGGCCGACGGGGAGAATTTGGTCGATGGCTTCTTTGGGGCCGTCACGAGCCACCTTGACGATGGAGGGCCCCATGATGCTGGACGCGGGGTCTTGAGTATAGGAGTAGACCTGCGGGGCGGGAGTCTGCGGCCACAGGGTATGAAGTGAAAGTGCCAAGAACAATGAGGAGCGCGAACAGATGAATTTGAGAGCGGCGCATGATGGTTCCTTCCTCGTCGGTGGAGTTGGCCATTTCAGAATCACGGCCCGGTTGTATTCGGCGGGCGCCGGGAGCAGGCCCGCTGGACTACCAGGTGGGGTTGGTGACGCCCGTGACCGCGAAGGCCCATGCGCCGTCCTGCTCGCGGCGGACGATGTGGACTCCTGTTCCTTCCATATCCAGGGGCTCGCCGTTAGGCCCTGTTGCCGCAAGAGTCCAGTGGTCATAAAGCACAGCGAGATCGTCTCCGGCGCGCACCACGTTGGTCACGTCGACGTGGAGCGTCGGATGCATGGCCACAAACACATCGAGCGCGGATCGGATCGCGTCGCGGCCATGCGGGACAATGCCGTCGGGGCGGACATGGCTCGCCTGCGGCTCGTAGAGCTTGAGCAAGGCGTCGACGTTTCCGGCATTCAGGTACCGGGCGAATAACGCATCACAGTCTTCGGGATTCGATGCCGGCATGGGAGCCTCCTTGACGATAGGCGCGCACTAGCAAGCGCAGTTGCTCAGCGACTTAACCGGTGAGTGGAAACTGCAGCGATGGTAGCACTGCGGACAAGCGGCTCGGAATCGTTTCGTGGAGACTCCGGCCGCGGGATTTCGCGTCGCTCCGCGGCAAGGACGAAGAGAAGGCTGTCAGAATACGGAAAGGAGTCGTCTTATCGCAATGCTCAAGCCTCGGGCGTTGCATGCCCATGATTTCGACTTCCAGGCCGCCGAAGTCGGGGTGGTCGTTTTCGCGGATGCGGTAGGCGAGGTCGATGAGGCTGCCTTGCGCGAGGCGGAGTTGCATGGCGCGCTCGGCGAGGTTCCAGCCGACGGCGCGGATGGAGCTTGAGGGCGCGGCGCTGGCGGGCAAGCGGGCGGAGGACGCAGCGGGCGAGGGGACCGAGTCCTGCGCGAGCTCGAGCGAGAGGTGCTGGGCCTTCATGATGCGGGGCGGAGCGAGCAGGCGCGCGGAGCGGGCGAGGAAGATGGGCTCGGGGTTGCCGTGGCCGAGGGGTTCGAGCTTGCGCAGCCATCCGGCGAGCACGGGCGTGATGCGGTCGAGCGGCAGCTCGGCGTGAATGCGCAGCAGGCGCTCAGGCTCGCGCGCGGCGAGGTGTTCTTCGGCGTAGAGGCGCAGGCGGCGCTTGAGCTCGGGCAGCGCGGCGGCGGGCAGGGCAAAGCCGACGGCGAAGGCGTGGCCGCCGAAGCGGGTGAAGAGATCGGCGCAGCTTTCGATGGCGGCGAGCAGCGGGAAGCCGTCGACGGAGCGGCCGGAGCCGTGGGCCACGCCGTCTTCAACGCTGACGACGATGGCGGGCTTGGCGGTGCGCTCGACGACGCGCGAGGCGAGAATGCCGATGACGCCGCGATGCCAGCCGTCGCCGTCGATGACGAGCAGGCGATCGGCGGCGAGTTCAGCGTCGGCTTCGAGGCGGGCTTCGATGGCGGTGAGCGCGGCGGCTTCGACGTCGCGGCGCTCGCGGTTGAGGCGCTCGAGCTTGGCGGCGAGCTCGGCGGCGCGGTGGGAGTCGCGCGTGGAGAAGAGCTCGATGACCTCGGAGGCAACGTCCATGCGGCCGGCGGCGTTGATGCGCGGGGCGAGGCGAAAGGCGACATCGAAGCCGGTGAGCTGTTTGGCGGCGGGATCGAGCGCGGCGGCGGCGAAGAGAGCGCGCAGGCCGGCGCCGACGGGACGGCGCAGCTCGCGCAGGCCGAGGGCGGCGATGGTGCGGTTTTCGCCGCGGAGCGGAACGGCGTCGGCGATGGTGGCGATGGCGGCCATCTTGAGAAAGCTGGGCAGAGTTTTTTCGCGGGCGCGAGCGGGATCGCGGCGCTCGAGCAGCGCCTGCGCCAGCTTGAGCGCGATGGCCGCGCCGCAGAGCGATTTTTCAGGATACGTGCAGCCGGGCTGATTGGGATTGAGGATGGCGAGCGCGGCGGGGAGCGCGTCGTGGGCGTCAGGCAAGTGGTGGTCGGTGATGATCAGGTCGAGGCCGAGCCGGCGCGCGGTTTCAGCTTCGGCAAAGGCGCGCATGCCGGTGTCGACGGTGATGACCAGGCGGACGCCCTCGGCGTGGGCCGCTTCGAGCACGCTGGATTGCATGCCGTAGCCCTCGCGCAGGCGATGGGGAACATGAAAGCGCGCCACGCCGCCGAGCATCTCGATGGCGGTCTTGAGCAGGACGACGGCGACGGTTCCGTCCACGTCGTAGTCGCCGTAGAGGAGGATCGGCTCGGCGCGGGGCGATGGCGCGCTCCAGGCGCTCGACGGCCGCGGACATGCCCAGCATGAGGAAGGGATCGTGGAGGTGGGCGGGCTCGGGATTGAGGAAGGCGAAGGCCTGGGCGGCGTCGGTGATGCCGCGCGCGACGAGCAACTCGGCGAGCACCAGCGGCAGGCGCGCCTCGCGAGCGAGGAAAGCGGCTTCTTCAGGATGCGGCTCGGCGAGGAGCCAGCGCTGCGGCGGCAGCGATCTATGTGCCGCGATGGTGTGGTTCCCGGCCCCGGATGTGCTGCTGGATCGCCACGCGGCTTACTCGTCCTCGTCGTCGTGCGAATGGGCGTCGTCGATGACGATGTCGTGAAAGCTTTCGAGGTTTTCGAGCAGTGCCTGGTAGCGCTCATACCACTCGGTGGTGGTTTCGTGCAGAAAGACGAGGCCCTGATAGATGAAGCCAAGCTGGATATAGCCGAGCTTGCCGGCATACTTGCGCAGCCACTTGGCCTCGACCAGCTCCGCGGCTTCTTCATCGGGGAAGTTCATCTCGCCGGCTTCTTCGATGAGCGCGTCGAGTTCTTCGCGCTCCAGCGTCATCTCGCTGAAGGTGACAAAGGGAGCGCCCACGTGCTTGGCCATCTCCACAAAGTCTTTCCATGCGTCGGGATTGCCGCGGCCCTCCCAAAGGATGGAGGGAATGTCCTCGGTGACGTAGCCGGGGAGGCGGTGCAGACCGTGGCCTTCAATAAAGGCCACCATGTCGTCTTTCAGCGAGAGCAGATTGTCGGTGCTCATAGTCAAACACCCATTCTCGCAGATGGGGGTGGGGTGGGAATCAGGAAATCTTTGGCGGGCTGGCGGGGCTGGCTTTCGTCGGTGGTCGAGCGGACGCCAGGTGGCTGGCGGAGCATCGGCGGCACGAAGATCGGCCCCGAGCGGTGGAGGCGTTAATCTGGAATCATCCGTACCGAGGAGGATGCCGCTTGCCCGCATTTGAACGCCACGTTTTTGTCTGCCACAACGTCCGCCCCGCCGATGCGCCGCGGCCCTCCTGCACACCGACGGAAAAAGCGAGCTGCATACGCGGCTGCAGCAACTGACCCGGGAGGCCGGGCTGGGCCGCAGGGTGCGGATCAACAAGTCCGGCTGCCTGGACCAGTGCGAGCACGGGCCCACGGTGGTGGTTTACCCCGATGCCGTCTGGTACGGCAACGTGAGGCCCGAGGATGCGGAGGAGATTGTCGCGGAGCACCTGGTGGGCGGACGGCCGGTGGAGCGGCTGCGCATCGCCGAGGAGTGCCTGAACACGAAGAGCTGCCCGCACAGGAGCTAAGATAGCAGGGAACAGGGATCAGGAAGACAGGGAGCGAGGGAGCGAGAGAGCCCGGGGACGAGTTTCGCGATGAAGCGCAGAGAGTTTTTGAAGGCGGCGGGAGCGGCTTCGGCGGCGAGCCTGGTGCGCGGCACGATGGCGCAGCCGGGCCGCAGGTACGCCATCGTCATGGATGCAAACGACGCTGTGGCCGGCTCACCAGCGGTGCGATGGGCTGCGGAACAACTGCGCGGGGCGATCGCGGCGAAGGGCGGACTGTGCCAGGTTGTCGCGTCCAGCGAACAGGTCCGCGGAGTTGCCTTTTACGTGATTGTGGCTGCGGCGGACTCAAGCGATGACCAGGAGTTTCCCCAAAGCAGGCGCGGAGCTATGGCGGCCGAGAATGTTTCCGGCTGGCGCCAGGGCGGAAGGCGGCGTGCCGGCCACTCTTGTCTGCGGGCAGCGACGCGCGAGGATTTGTCTTACGGGCTGCTGGAACTCGCCGAGCGGGTGCGGTTCGGCGCCAATCCAGATCGGCGTTGCATCTGGCGAAGCCACTCGAAGAGAAACCTGCCAACGAAGTGCGTAGCGTGAGCCGCTATTTTTGCAGCGAGACTGGAAGACAAGCCGTGGCTCTATGACAGGGATTTCTGGCCGGGGTACCTGGACGTGCTGGCTGCTAGCCGCTTCAACCGCTTCTGCCTCGCGTTCGGCCTGGAGTACGACTTTCCCAAAGGCGTGACCAGCGACTATCTGCATTTTCCGTATCCGTATTTGGTCGATGTGCCGGGATACAACGTGCGGGTGATGCAGCTTGGCAGCGCCGGATGGCAAAGTGCTGCCGGCGCCGGTTCACGTTGAGCGACCGCGGAGCGGAAGAAGAATCTTCAGGCGCTGCAAGTTCATTGCCGCGCAGACGGCGGCGCGCGGAGTTGCACTTCCAACTCGGCATCTGGACGCATGCTTACCAGTGGACCGACAGCCCCAATGCGTATCACCGCATCGAGGGGCTGACGCCGGAGACGCATGCGGCCTATTGCCGCGATGCGCTGGCGATGATTCTGAAGCTTTGCCCGGAGATCAGGGACTGACGATGCGCGTGCACGGCGAGAGCGGCATTCCGGAGGGCAGCTACGAGTTCTGGAAGACGCTGTTTGAAGCGGTCACAGGCTGCGGGCGCACGGTCGAGATCGACATGCACGCCAAGGGCGTGGACGAGAAGATGATCGACATCGCCGTGGCCACGGGCATGCCGGTCAAGCTGGGCGCGAAGTATTCGGCCGAGCATCAGAGCCTCGGTTATCAGCAGGCCGACATCCGCGCGCTGGAGATTCCCAAGCCGGGTCACGCGGGCGAGGGGCCGTTCAGCTTGAGCTCGGGCGTCGCGCTCGTTTACGCGCTACGGCTACGCGGATTTTTTGAGGACTGGCAGCCGGTACAAGCTGCTGTTCCGCTTGTGGCCGGGAACGCAGCGGCATTTGCTCACCGCCGATCCGGAGATGGCGGCGGCGTACGGGCGAACGGCGCATTTTTGCGGCGCGGTGGGACTGGATTTGATGGAGCCACTGACGTTCAAGGGCAGGGAAGGCTCGGGGCAGCCGGGCGGGCGATGCGCGTATGCCGATGCGACGCTCAATCCGAAGTACGACTGGCAGAAGTTCGAACTCTACTATCGCGTGTGGGGCCGCCGGCTCTACGACTCGGATGCGAATCCGGAGGCGTGGCGGCGCTGGATGCGAGTGAGTTTGGCGCGCGGCGCGTTGGCCGATGGAGACGGCCGTGGCGAAGGCCAGCCGGATGCTTCCGCTGGTGACTTCGGCGCATCTGCCTTCGGCATCGAATCACTCGTTCTGGCCGGAGATCGACACCAACATGCCGATGGTGATCGGCAGCGAGCCTTCGCCTTACAGCGACACGCCGGAGCCGAAGTGCTTCGGCACTGTGAGCCCGCTCGATCCCGAGATTTTCGACGGTTGAAGAGCATGCCGGAGATTTGCTCGCCGGAAGCGCGAATCCAAAATACTCGCCGATCGAAGTGGCGAAGTGGCTGGAGGATGCGCGGCGGCGGCGAGCGATGCGCTGGCCGCGGCGCGGCGAGGAACGCGGCGCACCGGTCAGCCCGCCGGTTCCGGCGCATGGAAGCGGATGTGCTGATCCAGGTGGGGCTGGGTCAATTTTTCGCAGCGAAATTTCGCAG